>CBDDAC010000031.1:0-158114 GCA_965224765.1 Mariniblastus sp. | reverse complement strand
AGATTCAAGATTTGCAGCAGAATGTGGGTGACAAATCTCAACAGAAAATGCAAAAGCAGCTCGGAGACCTCCAAAACAAATTTTTCATACCGAACGTTGTCACTATCTTGGTCAATTTTGTGGTGGCACCGCTACTTTTGTTCGGTGGGATCACTACCGTGATGCGAAAACACATTGGAATAAAACTGCTTAAATTTGGCTTACCCTTGGCGGCCATCTTCATGATCGGCAAGACAGCAGTCGGTGTTTACATGCAATTTCAAATGTTGGGGCCGATGAAAGCAGCGATGCAAGGAGAGGCTCAAGCCGCCGAAGGATTTATGACAGGAGCCATTTACGTTGGAGTGGCGTTTTCCGTATTTTGGGCGCTGTTACTTGTCGGTTTCTATCTTTGGGTCGTTTTTACTTGAACCGCCCCAATGTGGAAACCTACGTGGCAACATTCCGTTAATGGACTGAATGGTGATCAATCCAATGGCGGTCGACAATTCCTGCTAACAGGTCAACCGAATCACAGTGGACTCTTCAAGAACTAGTGGTTTGTCAAAGCTAAAAATTGGAGCTGCCGACATTAGCCGTTTTGGCGCTAGCCACGGTTTTTGTTTGTTCAACCGCGGCTAGCGCCGAAACGGCTAGTCCTAAAACTAAGCTTTGACAGACCACTAGTTGCTGAAGTATCAGAAGTTGAACAAGATTCAATGAATTGCGAGAGAACACTACGATACCCGACCATCGCGCCCCATTCTGGCGACGAAAATCGACGGCTTCGGAGCAAAAGGTTGCTCTAGCTGATGTCGAATTCCGTCGTCAATTGTTGGCGGGCTTCTCTATGAGAAAACCTTGTTCAAGTCTTCTAGGATTTGTCGTTCGACATCGCTGGTTTTGCCAAGCCCCAAGAAACCACCGGCAGCGTTGGCGACCGTTTCTGCTCGGAGCATAATGGAGTTTCCCAGTTGCGAAAAGGCCGCGGACTCAAGTGAGCTCTTGAGTGCGTTGACGTAGCCCTTCCAGGCTTGCAACAACTCGTCACCAGGTTGTTCTTTGAGCCAGTTTTGGAGCACCTGATAGCTTGCGCTGCCCTCAGTGATGCCAGCTTCTGAGGCAGCTTTGAGGATCGCGTCGACTTCGGCAGATTCCATCTTTTTGTCAGCCCAAGCGATAGCGACCAGGGGAACCAAAGCCAAAGCGGTAACACTTTCGGGCGAGACGTTATTGCTAATCAACGCATCCAAGGCCACCTCATCCACCATTCCACTGGCTCTGGAAAGGGCCTCACGTTTGTCGGATGCGGCCATTTCATCACGGAGTTTTTGCAGCAGTTCTTGATCCTGCTGGCGAAAAAAACTGTTTTCCATCGCTTTGCCACGGTCGTGCAGCGAATCACTCATCGAGAAGACTCCCATTGTTTCCAAAAAATCGCACCCAGTTTCACAAGCAAAATCGTTGCTTACCCGATAACTGGGACGCGTTTATGCTATTCAATGCAGGCATCTTGTTGTAGGGGAGCCCACCCAATTAACTTGCAGGTATCTTTTAGGTGACAAATTGGCTTATCCGATGTGTTTTTCGGGTTTTCGGACCTATACTAGGTGGTCCTAAGTACAGCCTTGATTTTACTCCATTGAACAACAAAAAAGATGAATTTGATTTTCAGAGTTGGCCTCGCCCTCAGTTGCTTTTTAGTGACCCTATCTGCCGGAAATTTAGAGGGTTCTGATTCTGCAACACGTTTGCAGGCATCAGTCCACCGAATGGCGTTTTGGCTTGGTACCGGAGAAAAGGCCTCGCAATGGCGCCATTTTCTGCTGCTGAATAATCTCGACACTCAGACTGCGCTGGGTGATCGCGCCGATATCATGCAACTTCAGTTGATTCTGGACCGATTCGAACAAGAAGTTGATGGCCTGGAACATGCAGCGTTTGTCGAAGTAAAAGAGGGGCTGCAACGACACATTAATTTCCTGGGCTCCGTCAATCGCCAGATGGATTTCAAGTCAACTCTCGAGGCGGCTAAATATGAACCCATCTCACGCAAAGCAGTTGAAAAGTACCGAGATCTCGCCAAATACGAATATGAAGTTCTCGTTAGTTACTACCGCATCAAGATGCCCAGTCGCGAACGGGCGATGCGGTTCTACGAATTGAAGATCGACCGAGCCATGGAAGTCCTGTCGTCCATCGACATGGAAGTCCTGATGCCTGAAACCGAGTTGGAAATCATCATTGAGCCGATCGTTGACGGACCTCGACCCGACAACGGACAAAAGGACGATGAGGAAACACGGAAACTGAAACGCAAGGAATGGTTGGACGGACTGCGTGAAATCAGCCTAGCGTTGAACGAAAAAAATCTGGAGATCAATGATCCGTATTTTGCTTCGACTCAAATGGCAGTGGATCGCCTGATCCGAATTTTCTTTTTTGCGACGGACGCCAATACCGAAAAAACATACATTCGAGAACACAAAAAACTGTTGGATAATATCGACAGTCTGAATGACCCATCGGCTCGAGCCCAACACGCGATCGTCGGCCATAGCCTGGGATGGATGCAAAGCGCGAATCAATTGCCACAATTGGTATCGGCAGTTAGAGCAAGACACTCACATCCCAATCTTTACGCGTCCGTGTCTTCTAACCTCATTAACCAGATTGCCTCTCGACCCGTACTTCAACATCAGCATGTGAACGAGATGGTGCTGGGACGTTTGATCCGTGGTGTGGCTTCCACTTCGGGTGCCGTAACGATGGATCTAATCGATGATCCCTATCAGGCACATATTAGCGTTCATTTGTATGCCAACGTGGACTCCGACACCCATGGTGGACAAGGATCCATTGTGGCTTGCACGTCATCAAGCGGCGAACTGGAAGCTCGCAGAAGCCTGCTCGCGAATCTTTCCGGGTTCTATGCCGTCGAGCCGTACGGGGCCGCAAATTTGACTTCTGAGTTCCTCGGAGTCAACAAAAAGTTGAAAATCATCGAAAAGATCGCTTACAAAGCTTACTTGAAAGACAAAGTGCGCGCAGAAGGAATCGCATCAGCACGGGCAGAGCGTCAAATTATCGAGCAATTCACGAAAGAAACCGACACCGTCGTTTCCGACGGAAACATCCGATTCGCTAAGTTGGTGGACCGAGTCGAACCGCTATCCAAATTGATGCCGGAAACTTACCTGTCAACCATGCAATCACGTTTGAATGTAACCTCTCTCAAAGCAAACCAGTTTGATCTGGGTGCCAATGAGATGCCAGTGGCTTCGGCAGTTCCCACCGACTTGAAATTCCAGTTGCACGAAACGTTTATCACCAACTACCTGACTCCGTTCTTCTCTGGAAAAACGATGAGCAATCAGGACATGGCGGATCGAATCTATTCGTTTGGCGGAACTCCGCCAGAGGGTTTGGAACCCGAAAACGAAAATGATAAGTTCAGCATCACGTTCGCTACCATCCAACCCATCAAGTTGAATTTGGACGGTGACCGGCTTGCCGTTTCAATCTACGGAAGGCGTTTTGCCCAAGGCGGTCGCAAAATCAACGCCAGATTGATCATCTCGCTAAAATTCAAAATCGTTCGAGAAAACGGCAAACTGTTCTTTGAAAAAGACGGCGAGTCGACCATCGATTACGGTGAAGGAGTAAAAAGGACGGCCAAAGTCGTTGCATTCAAAAACTTCTTGGCCGGGAAGCTGAACGAAACTGGCGCAAATGAATTGAAACTTGACTTGCCTGCCAACTTGATTCCTGTCGATGACTTGGGAATCGATGATCACGACGACATATTGAAGAACATGAAACTTGTTCAATTTGTCAGCCGCGACGGTTGGCTGCAGGTGGGATGGAGCCATCTTCCTGGCAACTTCTCGCCCTATCAAACAGACATGCCCTCCATTGAAAACAAAATGACCATTGACGGTACAACAGACGAGTACACGCCGGAGCCAACCTCCACCCGATAATTGGGTTACGAAAAGGATGGCCGGAGCACAAATTGATGCTCTGGCTTGCGCGTTTCCGCTTACCGCCTCAATGATCACATGTATGGCCGCCTACTTGAGGCTGGCTATCAACCCAACCTGCACGACAGGGATCATGTCCCCAAAGGTATGGATGCGAATCCAAAACTTTGGTGCAAGCGATTGGTCACCGAAAAATCAGGAGATCGCCGAGCCAACATCCATATCCGCAAACTTGGCAATCCGAACCAGCGATACGCGATTCTTTTTCGTGACTACTTGCGAGCCCATCCGAACTCATCTCAAACGATTGAGCTAATCAAACGCGAGTTGGCTCGCTATCACCCAAACGACTTTGATGCCTACTACGATATCAAGGACCCAATATACGACTTAATCTGGGACGCGGTACAAGGCTGGGCGAAGCAGATCAATTGGGACAATTGAATCGCCCACTATCGATCGGCTAATCGCCAGGCCCATCCTGGTCGATTGCAGAAATGTCCCAACCACTCAATCGCACGGGAAAGGAATGAGTATCGGTTTTGAGTTCAATTTCTCGCAAATCATCATAGGAAACCAACAGGGCGTTCCGGATGTCAGGCTGAGTCTCTACAGTAAGATGAGCGGGAATCGAAGGCGAGTGATTTACACTTGCACCCACCACAAGAGCAACAACAAAAGTCAATCTGAGTAAGTGACGAATTGAAAATTTCATGAGCGACGAGACCAAAGGAAGTGGAAATGGCTTCGTCTAAGATTTTAAGCGAGTACCAGCCTGCCTAACAACCAAGTTAGTGATTTTGCCTAAAGATCGGTTCTGGATCGCACAAAGTAATTCGCAATTCAACGGGAATCTCACCGTTTAGGCAAAGAATGCTTTCACTTTCATTTGCAAAAAAGGTCATGTTGAAGGGGAAGCAATTTGACCCAACCCGCTTCCAGAAACGGCCCGAGAAAACGCGTCACCTTGGTTGACTTCCTTGCTGACCCTGAAACGACTTAAGGGTTCGCAAGCACAGGGGGAGCGGGGATTCCGATCGGGCGTGAGCTGAATTCAGGTCATTCTCCAGCAATTTTTGAATCGTTGGCAATGCTTCAATTACTTTTGGTTTTTGTCAGCTTCGTCAGATCGACTTCATCTTGGAGTTCAACTTCAGGGGAGGTTGCCTGCAGTGCCTGAATCTGTGCCATCATTTGAACCATCGAATTGTTCATTCGTGATTTGTACCAGGCGGTCGAAAGCAGCACGACGCAGCCAACGACCGCGCCCGCGACAAGGCCCTGAGTCACGCCCAACCCCATCCCCATTTTCCAAGGTTCTATTCGATCGAAATCCACGCTACGAAAAATCGATAGGAAGAAATCCGGAAGGAACATACCGATTAGTAGCCCCGCGATGCCGCCAAACAGCCCAAAGAAGAAGGCAGAGGCAGCCACGGTCAAAAAGCCCCTCAACAACAATCGGTCTGTTTTCAAAGCCTCACGAATAAATTTTTGTGGTGCTTCGAATGGATTCGGTTCACTAATGGCAGTCTCCAATGGATTGAGCTTGTCTTCTAGTTGGCCTGATCTTTGCGTCATCCAGAATTTTGTTTTAACTTCGATTTCGCGAAGTTTAACCTTCGTCGTTTTCGCGCAGTTTAGCGAGAACACTGAAATCTTCGAGTGTGCTTGTGTCACCTGACGCCTCTTTACCTGCGGCGATATCGCGAAGTAGACGTCGCATGATTTTTCCACTGCGAGTTTTGGGGACCGCTTCACAGAAACGGATGTCGTCCGGAACGGCCAAGGCCCCAATTTCCTTGCGCACGTGTAGCTTTAATTCTTTCCGCAATTCCTCGTCTGGCTCGACTCCTGTGACCGTTACGAAAACGGCGATTGCCTGACCTTTGATTTCGTCGGGACGACCTACTGCAGCGCACTCGGCAACTGAGTCGTGGGAAACCATGGCACTTTCGACTTCAATCGTACTCAAACGATGCCCGGAAACATTGATCACATCATCGATTCGGCCCATGATCCAGTAATAGCCATCACTGTCGACACGAGCGTTGTCGCCCGTCAAATAATTGCCTGGATAGGTCGACCAATACTGTTGTTCAAAACGCTCATCGTCCCCCCAAATTCCACGCAGCATGCCGGGCCAAGGCTTGGCGATGCATAACATGCCTCCATGATTTTCACCCACGGGTTGAAGGGCTTCGTCCACAATAACCGGTACAATCCCCGGCAATGGCTTGGTACAGCTCCCTGGCTTGGTCACGGTAGCGCCAGGTAGCGGGCTCATCATGATGCCGCCCGTCTCGGTTTGCCACCAGGTATCGACAATCGGGCATCGTTCGCCACCAATTTTCTCGTGATACCAGATCCAGGTTTCTGGATTGATGCCTTCTCCAACCGTTCCCAACAATCGAAGTGAACTTAAATCGTGCTTCTCCACATGCTCGTTGCCCCATTTTACAAAGGCTCGAATGGCGGTCGGAGCGGTATAGAGAATCGAGACCTTGTGTCTTTCAACGATATCCCAGAATCGATCAGGAGCAGGATGATTCGGCGCACCTTCGTACATCAAAACAGTCGCGCCATTGGACATCGGACCGTAAACGATGTAGCTGTGCCCGGTAATCCAGCCGCAGTCGGCGGTGCACCAGTAAATGTCATCGGGTTTCCAATCGAACACCCATTGGAATGTCTTTTTGGCCCAAAGATTGTATCCGGCGGTGGTATGGCGAATGCCCTTGGGTTTACCTGTTGAACCGCTGGTGTAGAGGATGAACATGTCCGCTTCGCTGTCTAACGGAGTCGCCGGGCAATCGACCGAAGCAGACTCAATGAGTTCATGCCACCAGTGATCTCGCCCCTCCGTCATTTCGACTTCGTTGTTGGTACGCTGGAGGACAACACATTTTTGGACCGTGGGTGATTTCTCAAGTGCCTGGTCGACCGTCGTCTTCAAAGGAAGAGTTTTTCCACGGCGCGGAAGTCCGTCGCTGGTCAGTTGAATTTTGGCTTTGGCGTCGTTGTTTCTGTCTGCGATTGCTTCTGCAGAAAACCCCGCAAAAATCACCGAGTGGATCGCCCCAATCCTTGTGCAAGCCAGCATGGCAATGGCAAGCTCGGGGGTCATTGGCATATAGATTGAGACCACATCACCTTTCTCACAACCCAACGTTTTTAAGACGTTTGCGAAGCGGCAAACCTCGGCGTGAACTTCTTTATAGGTCAGCTCGCGAATGTCACCGGGCTCGCCTTCCCAGATAATTGCTTTGCGATCTCCATTGCCTGCGGCGATATTAGCGTCAAGACAATTATAAGACACATTGGTTTGCCCACCCAAAAACCACTCCGCGACATTGCCGTTCATTTGATGGACGGTTTCAAAGGGCTTGAACCAATGCAACTCTTCTTTGGCGATCTCACCCCAGAATTTGTCCGGATCATTTTTTGCCGCTGCGTACAACTGATCATATTGTTCCATCGATCGGATGCTTGCTCGTGACGAAAAGTGCTCGCTCGGTGGGAACAGGCGGTCTTCTCTCATCACATTGTCGATTTGACCCGTCGCATTTTCTGACATCGTATTCTCCGGCATTAGCTTCATTTCAGTGGCCGGATTTTAAAATTGGGCCTGATCAATGTCAACGAACGCCGCGACTATCGTCATCTATTTAGCGTTTGAGGCCCTTAACGAACCTCAACGGCCATTTGCGACTGCCGTAATTCCAGTTGCGTCGCCGTCGCGACTCGACCAAATTAATGCGAGTTGCAGTTTTTGAGTCTAACTTGGTACAGACCTCCTCTGCTCCCCACCTCCCATTCATGCTCAGATTCCTTCAGTATCGTCATGAAGGAATGCGGACAACTCGCCATTGGAGATGCAAAGCGTCGCTGCCCAATCCGCTTCATTTACCAATGGTCACCAGTCTCTCGACCGATCACAAACTCTCGATTTGCGTCCCAGTATCGTCACTGCTAGCAAAATCTTATCGTTTCAAACGGCACAATCGTCAATCTTCACTCAAGCCGTCAACTTGTGAGGGTCGATAAAAATCGGGGACTCGTAGCGCACGTGTTGCGCCCAAATCTGTCCGAAACGATACATTCTGCGATGAATCAAAATCAATTGTTGCCATCTAGTAAGATAAATACGGGTGATCTTGAGATTGTCTGGATGAAGCGAAGGGCCCACACGTTTGTTGTGACGACCTTTGCTCTGTTCATGATTCTCATTCTTTCCTGGTCCTTTCACGTCCGCGCGATTCGCGTAGACAACGATATGCGATTTCGCTTGGAAGATTCCAGCGAGTCCAATGTTGCCAAGTTCAAGAGTTCGTTGCTTGAGGCCATGCATGCAATGACCTCGGATTCTCACCTCGTAGAACGAATCTCGGGTCTTCGCGACGCAAAAAAACTGGACAGTCCTCATCTTTCCAAAACGGATTTGGATACCATTCGTTCCAAGATTCAGGTATTCACCAAAGTCAGCCCAGACACCAATGTGGCGAAAGTCAAGATTTCCTTTTTTGGATACGGTAGCGAAGGCGAGCGTCGATTTGTCAAGCAACTAAGCGAAGACATTTTGACGTTTCTTCGTCCAGCCAACAACCTTTCCGAAATGGGGGGTGCGATTTCCGATGTGACTTCGCATTTGAAAGAGCATGTTGCCAACCACGATCGTTTTTCCAGTTCCCTGAAATCGATGGTCCATGAGGTTGAGAACAAATTGTCCTTGGTTGATTCGCGGATGCGGAACGTTTGGCAGGGCACACTGGCCCCAACAACTACGACGATCGCTGATTCCATGCTCCAGTCCTACCGAGCGGATCTCGAACGTTTGAAAACGTGGCAAGATGAGTTGTTCTTGGCACCAACAGCGGACAAAAATGAGATTCAACGGCTGAACAACCGAATTGAACAGCTAACCTCCGATATTCAAAAACTTCAAAACAGCACCAGCGTTCCCGGGTTTTCGCAGAACCCTAAGTTTCAAAATGCTTCATTCTCCACAAACGACACGTTCAGTCAGGGAGCTTCGGCGGAGATAAAACTTCTCTCGGAACTTTCCGGTGAGATCGGATCGATTCAAACCGCCAGTTTAATATCGACGATCGATCAAATTGACGGGCACCGCCGCGGAGATCTTAGCGCACCCATTGAGTTTTTGGAAAAAGTAACTGCCAGCTTACCAAGTCATGGATCAGACATTCCAAAAGTTGCCCTCCTTGAACCAGGAACGATTGGGACGAAGTCGATTGGTGGCAAGCCGGTTGGAACGCAAATCTTTCTGCTTGCCTTTTTATCAGTTGCCTTTGGGTCGTTTGTTGTTTGGCAATTGAACCCTAAGGATATTGATCGTGGATTTCCCGACGTCTCTTCGCTGGAAAAGACTTTAGGGGTTCCCGTCGTTAGTCAATTTCAGCTACAGTCCCAACGCAAAATCGAAAATCAAGTCTCGATGGCGGTGAGGCTGACAAAAATATGTGAAGTCGTCGCATTGACTGTCGTTGCAGTGGTCGCAATCTCATGTTTGCTTGGCCCAGATATTCGAACGGCGATGCTTGAAGATCCCTTGGATGGATTTGCCCGAATTATCTGGCATTTCAGGAAATCATAGCCCGCGGTTGCATCCGAACCCGAAAAGGAAATCCCCATGTACGAAAAGGTCTTCCAACTGGCCTCGCGACCTTTTGTTTCGACTCCCGATGTGGAGCGGTTCTATTCGGCACGCGCCATCCATCACGCGCTTTCGAAAGCCTGCAGCAGCATTGATCGCGCCAGCGGCACCGTGCTCATCATAGGACCAACCGGCTCTGGTAAGACGCTTTTCTTGAACATGATTCAAGAGCAGTTCCAATCGGTTTACCGCGTTGTGAATCTTGCCTGCGCTCGATTGGAAGAACGTCAAGACTTGCTTCAGAACATATTGTTCGAATTGAACCAGCCCTATTTGGACATGTCCGAAGGAGAGCTGAGGTTGGCGTTGATCGACTATTTAAAACCCCATGTCGAGTGCCCAAATGGAATTCTCTTACTGGTCGATGAAGCTCATCTTCTGAAGCCAGATTTGCTGGACGAAATTCGACTGCTGACGAATTTGGTTCGCAACGGAAAGCCACGAGCTCAACTGGTGCTTGCCGGCAATATGAAATTGGAAGAAAATTTGATGGATGGCAAGCTTGAATCCTTCAATCAGAGAGTTGCTGCCCGTTGCTACCTTTCCAATTTCAATCGGTCGGAAACCGAAGGGTATATCGTCGCGGCTGTCGCTAGAGCCGGTGGGTCAGAAAACCAAATTTTCACCGATGACTCAATGGAAGCCGTTCACGAAGTTACCGAGGGTTGCCCTCGCTTGATCAATCAAGTCTGCGACCACGCGATGATCCTTGCCGCGAGTGCCGCCCAGACAACCATTGATGCAGCATGCATTCACGAAGCGTGGTCAGACGTACAGCATCTACCAAACACATGGGCCGAAGTCGCTTCGCAAGCGGCTAGTGAGCAAGCGGAATTGGTATCAAGCCCCATCGAATTTGGGAGTCTGGATGATGATTCTTTCCAAGAAACTGACGCCGAGCCCCAAGAAGAGCTGATCGTTCCAGAACCAGTAATCGCCACTCCTTCAGAAATCAACGCTGAAGTTGATTCTGATTGGAATGAAATTGAGTTCGGTCAACTCGATGAGGATGAATCCGAGCAACTCAAGTCGTTGCCAAGTTACGATGCGACTCCCAGCACAGGCCCCGAAGTGACCTATGAGTTTGGGCAAATCACCGAACCCAATCCGCCAGCATCAGTTCAGAACCACGAACCCCTAGAAGAATATCAGCTTGCGCCTGCGGAACCGCTCCTTGAAGAACGTAACTCTCTAAACAGTTTCCCGATTATCAACGAAGAAGTCACCGAAGATGAAGTCCAAGCGGGTCAATCGACTGACTTCGTTGATGTTCGATTCAAAGATTTGGCTCAGTTCCTAGCCCAAGGCGGAAATGTAGAGCCCGCGCAATTCAAAAAGGGCGAAGAAGACAATTTGGCGCTGCAAGATCAACTTGCCATTCAAGACGAGTTGACTCAGTCGCAAAAACAGGGACAACAAGAAGCCAGCATTGAGCCAGAATCCGCGGAAGTCAATCTCGATGAAACAGATCTCGACGCACAACTGAACGAGTTGATGCGAGACGATACAACCGAGATCAGGGTTTTCCAAAGCGATGACGAAACCGACTTGAAAACGGATTTGACACAACAGCCTTGGCAAGACCTTTTCGCCGAACCGTTTGAACAGGAAGAGTTGGTTTACGATCCCTACACCGCTTTGGTTGTCAAGCAAAACACCAGCTCGCTTTCCATTAGCCGTGATCAGCTGGCGATTCTGGAAGAAGAGTTTCAGCTTGAGTCCCAAGAAAATGATTTTGAAACGATCGAACCTTCCGCCGAGTCTGAAGCACAACTGGTCGCAGAAAACGAAATCCAGTCAGAGGTTCTGGAACAAGAGTTCGAAGACGAAGCGGCTGAGTTAGAACAGAAAGATCATCCCGCCCTGAAGGAATACGAGAAGGGTGCCGAGCCACAGGTCGACACAGGCGAAATTGACGAACAAGAATTATTGGACACCATCCAAAAACAGCAAGACGAAATCGCCGACCAGATATTCCAACTCAAGCAGGACCTCGCAGGTACCGGTGCCGTTCAGGCCGATGAACGTAAATCGAACCCAAGCTTCCTGAGTCGAATCAATGATTCCCAGCAGCCTGTAGAAGAACCAGTAGAAATTGCGGCCAAGTTCGAGACGCAACTGGAATCCGTCAACGATGATGACCGGGACATCCTGGTGATCACCAGAACCAAGCCTGACAACCATCAAGCATCAACCGATCAAGATGACGCCACTGATGACGAGACTCCCGTCTCCAAGGGGCGAGCGATCCGCATGGAATACAGTCAACTTTTCAAGCAACTTCGTGCTGCCGAATAAACGCGTGGAACCGAATAGAGAACAATCATGTCCTCCAAAGTTAACTGTAACGTTCACATTGCCTCCAGCAACTTGACTCTGGAACAAATTGAATTTTCTTTGCAACAGCCAGAGAAACTTCAGCCAATGCGTTTTCAAAGTCCCCAGTTGCTGCAGCCAGCAGCAATCAGTTCGGCGGGCGGGCAAGCGGAAGAGCAAACGTCATCAGGGGTGATCGCAAAGCAAACAAAGGATCCAAGAACGACTCCAGAGTCCAATCGAGAATTCATTGTCGTTTCGGTGCCCACGATCCCCACCACAGCTCCCACAACTCCGCTGGCGCCCGTAGAACAACTCGAAGAGCGATTGCAACGCTTGCCACAGAAGGTCCACTCAGTGCCCTTTATTGAGGCCAGTGGCGTATCGGCTGCTGAGACATCCCTGGTGGATCAACCCAGCACTCCAACCGTTCCCAACGTTCTTTATAAGGGTTCGAAAGTACGTGTCCCCGACGTCACCAAGGCGGACATCTCTGAACGGCCCGATGACTGGCTGCCAGATCGTGATGCGGATGAAAACCGATCCAATAAACAGGCCCAACCGCTAAATGCTCCCAAACAGGCCTTTAGCGATCTTACCGACCAAGTACTGGAGCACTTTCCCGTGGGATCTTGCTCAGTCCTAATGGTCGCCGATGTGGACGGTCGTTCCTCAGGGCATACCGTCGCTTATCAATTGGCGTCTCAGCTTGCCGACCGAAAAATCGGCCGAGTGCTGGTAATCGATTCTCATTTTGAAAACCGAGAGCTTACTGACCAACTCTTATTGGGTGGCGAGTCGGGCTTGGCTGACTTATTATTCACAGGGGAAACGGTAGTGGAAACCCTTTGCAAATCTGAACTTCCCAATCTCGATGTACTTCCAGTAGGAACTGAGCGAATGTGCAAGAGACGCGACCCGAATTCCACTTGGATCGCTGACAACATTCGTGCCTTGAAAGATGAGTATCAGTTTGTCATCGTAGCCGTCGGTAATGTCTTTCATCGGTCGACAGGAATGTGGGCACCCCATTGCGACGCCTCCTATATGGCGATTGAATTGGGAACCTCAAATCAAATGGTCGCCAAATCAGGCGTGGTTCGATTGCAACAGTATGGCGCTCGCTTGATGGGATGCGTTGTAACGAATGCGGCAGCGTAGCCGAAAACTCCTGCGTTGAGTTCGTTCTTTTTCTAGTCTCTTGGCCAGTCGATTAACCAATCTCATTTTAGAAAAGGACCGTTCGATGAGTGTTGTTGTAGTCACGGGGGGAGCGGGATTCATTGGCTCGCATATCGTAGACGCATTGCTTGCCCAAGACGATGAGGTACGTGTTGTCGATAGCCTGGTCACAGGGAACATGGAGAATTTGAGCGACGCCGTTTCGCGTATTCGTTTTGTTCAGGCTGACGTAACCGAAGCAGAGACTTTGGCAGAAGTTTTCTCAGGTGCTGATTATGTGATTCATGAAGCTGCCTTGGCCAGCGTTCCGCTTAGTGTGGAGCAACCGCTGTTGGTGAATCAGGCCTGCGTGACGGGCACTCTCACTGTATTGAACGAAGCCAGAAAGGCGGGTGTCAAACGAGTCGTCTATGCGGGTTCCAGTAGTTGCTATGGCGATCGTCCGTTTTCCGCCAATCGTGAATCCGACAGTCCGATGACGCTCTCGCCCTACGCAGTGGCGAAACTAGCAGGCGAATATTATTGTCATGCGTTTCATCACAGCTACGAGATGGAAACCGTTTGTTTAAGATACTTCAATGTATTCGGGCCTAGGCAAGATCCGAACAGCCACTACTCTGCCGTCATTCCGCTGTTCATTACGTGGATGCTGTCAGGGACTCAACCCATCGTGTACGGCGACGGGAATCAATCGCGTGACTTTACCTATATTGAGAATGTCGTACAGGGAAACCTGAAGGCGATCTCGACTCCCGGCGTTTCGGGAAAGAGTTTCAACATGGCCAATGGCAGGGCGACGACCTTGCTTACGCTGATCTCTACTCTCTCTCGCCTGTTAGATGTAGATATCCAACCAAATTTCCAACCGCCGCGCGTAGGTGATATTCGGGACAGTATGGCCGACATCACCTTGGCGGTCCGTGAACTTGGGTATCAGCCAAAAGTCACACTGGAAGAGGGACTGGCCAAATCGATCGACTACTACAAATCGATTTTCCAAGAAACATAGAGCAGATTGCTGATCAGATAAAAACCTTTCGGCGGAATTGCCAACGACAAAACCATTGACCTTCCAGTGAAGCAACTCTTGGACTTTTTACTTTCCTGGTGATACCTGGCACTTTTTGAACTCGTTCATGGCACTCGCTCAGCGGCAGGCACAAATGGGGCCTCCATAATTTTGCCTCCAGTTCATTTTGTTTTTTTGAAGTGCAGCCAATTCTGCGTCTTGGCGTCTCTGCGCGATCAAAAAACAATCAGCAATACCTCGCACAGAGCCGCTAAGACGCAGAGGGCAGAACAGTGGTCGGCCTCCTTTCAGGAAGAATATTTTGACAGGATTTACATGATGAAAAGGATGGGAGGATGTTCTTATCATTTAAATCATGTTCATCCTGTCTCAAAAGTTTCTTAGAGCCGTTGGTAGATAGCTTGGGTGCCATGCTTCACGCTTGCGTGAGCATGCTTGATTGAGTCTCAAATTGATCGCACTTTCCGTAAGTAATTCATCGGGCAATTCCCGGAAACATGGCCACGGCGAGCGAGGCCATGGCACCCAACACCCGTGGGGCTACCAGTCATTCATGCCAAGACTGGCGGGACCCAGCACTACTCGGAAGTTTTGTCATTCCCTGAATTGGGGTTTCACTCCACCTGCCTGTCCAAACAACAACTCTGCGGCACTGCGTCTTTGCCGATCAAAAAACGGTCAGCAATTCCTCGCGCAGATCCGGAGACGCAGAGGGCAGAACAGTGGTCGGCCTCGTTTCGGGAAGAATTTCGGACAGGATTTACATGATGAACAGGATGGGAGGATGTTCTTATCATTTGAATCATGTTCATCCTGTCTCAAGAGTTTTCTTAGAGCCACTGGTAAACGGGAGTGTGCACCCTCGGGACGCAGGGAAGTCGTAATCCTACACGGTGTCTGAAACTCCATGATTCAGACGGCTGCCATGATTTATCTGGTTGCCGGACCCACGAAGAAATGTTTTGGGAGCACTCTCAAAGTAAAGATCGATGCACAATCCCGCCAAAGACTGAAGTTCGCAATCCAGGACAAAACCAACAGCCACGTTGAACAAAGCCAAATCCAAAACAAACAAAATGACAAGCTGCGCTCAAATTGCGAGCTTTCTCAAATGGAATACAAAAACTTCTTGATAACTGTTTCAGATACGGATTGTTATTTCGCGTTCTCGTCGGGCGAGCTCGGTCGCGATTCAGGAAAAGGGCAAAAGGTTTTTTCGGTAACACCAATTGACTTAACCGATATTCTACCGGTTGACATGCTTCGTGAAAGCCGTGCAAACACTGACATCGTTGCAATATTTCCATCGGAATTCAGCTGAAAAACGAGCCAGGAGTTTGTGCAGTTCTCGGTATCTCCAGATTCCCAACCTGAAGTCCATCCTCGATCGGCTCCGAATGTATTCTCAAGCTCCTCAATTGTGGAATAGTTCTTGACAATCCTAGCCGAAGGGAATTGCCCTAAATGAACCGTAGCGGCCGAAAAGGAAGTTCCTAGCGGCTTTGCTATTCGGCCGGTTTTTGAATCGAAGTCTTTTGCCATCAATGTTAAGACAGGCCGTTTACCGTCACGGTCGCGATCAAGAGTAATTGCATGTGTATATGCAATCAAACGTGGCGCGCTATCGTCGCTGAGATTGGATTTGCCGTTACTGGTGTCGGTTACGGCGGCATGTTCGACATATACGCACGAAAGTTTGACCAATTCCGATTTTTCGTTTTTCAGCTTCAGTGCATCGCTAAGGTGCACAACCCGTGCGTCGCGAACGATCTCCGCAGCACTACGGCCAACTGATGGCTGTTCGACAGAATCCTGCGTGGAAATGATCGCAATTGCGAGCAGCATGAAAAGCATCATATTGGATCCGTCCTAACGATAGCGAAATAACGGCAGTGATCACCGGGTCGACAATAAGTCCCAAATCATTATACGGTATCAGCACCACGCGCAGTTGTGGCGGCTCCGATTCATCCGTTTGTTATCCAACAAGTTATAGCTGATCTTGGATCTCACGTACAATCTGATGCCGGAATGCTAGGTCGTCACGTTCGTAGTCCTGTGTCTGGAATCCGTTGGTCGGGTTGCGAATTTCTTCTTCTTGCAGCCACACAATCTTGTCAATCTCGATCACACGGTGATGCAACGCAATTTCATAGTCACCCTGATGTTCAGCCAACAGCGCGGCCACGCCATGGAAACAAAGTACTTCTTCAGCATCGTCGTCAAGCTGGCATCGATCGAATAAGTCGCGAAGTTGTCGCCATTCGGATTCTGAGATGTCTATTCCGCGCTGACGCTTCGCAAGCATCGAGATTTCTGTGTCTTTGAGGTTACGCCAGGGGGCAGACATGAGGATTGTCGATAAGGTGATATCAGTCGGATAACAGCAGAGTTAACCGAGCCGAATTTTGATGTTGATGAGCGAAGCGAACTCGCGATTTGCACCGGCTTCGCGTGCATTAATTTGTTATCCGCCGTTTTCGAGGAACGGATTAGTATTCGCGTTAGCCCAAATATACCAGTAACCCTCTGGTATCCAAGTCATAATAAGCCGCTGTCCGTCGGGTGAATTCTCGTCCTCGTAGAATCGAACAGCAATCTCATTTCCGTCGACATCATAAGCACTCTTTCCGATCCGTATTTCCGTGCAGCGAAAGCTAAATTCGAGCATCGGGCAACTCTGCATTGGTTCCGTCGGATCCATCGCAAGAAAAGCTGCTCCAGTGTTGGGGTGTATATGCATTTCGTATCGAAGCCGCGAATCTTCAAAGCGGTAAATAATGCTGTCATACTTCGGCTCGGTTTCCGAGGGGAGTTTGACGTTGGCATTAAGAGCGGCCCAAGCGATTCCGGTTCATGGTTCATTGAGCAGGGGGCCTGTTGGTCAAATGCAGAGCCAGATAACGGTCAGGATAACCGAACAGCCAATGCGGCTCCTGGACCCTTTGTTCCCCTTCTGCGTCTTGGCGTCTCTGCGCGATCAAAAAACAGTCAGCAATACCTCGCACCAGAGACGCAGAGGGCAGAACAGTGCCGGCCTCGTTTCAGAAAGAATTTTTTGACAGGATTTACATGATGAACAGGATGGGAGGATGTCTTTATCATTTAAATCATGTTCATCCTGTCTCAAAAGTTTCTTAGAGCCGTTGGTAGATAGCTTGGGTGCCATGCTTCACGCTTGCGTGAGCATGCTTGATTGAGTCTCAATTTGATCGCACTTTCCGTAAATAATTCATCGGGCAATTCCCGGAAACATGGCCACGGCGAGCGAGACCATGGCACCCAACACCCATGGGCCTACCAGTCATTCATGCCAAGGCCGCACGCAAGTCCGGCTCCGCGTGCATCACATTGATACTCATCATGGCCTCCTTGGGTCAGAAAAAGTCTTTCCATTACAGTCGAGCTGTAAAATTCGTCATCCGCTGCCATCAGCAGCGGGTGCGAAAGACGTCACCGAGGTGCGTCAAATCTGGCTAAGTACTTTACCAACCCAAGGAGACACAAGATGAATCTGTATCAAACTCAACATCCATTCTACTGCGGAATCGATCTTCACGCGAACCAAATGTACGTCTGCGTCATCGATTCCCACGGCAAGAAACTGTTACACCGGAACTTCAAGACACGACAAGCCGATAAATTCTTCGCGCAAATTGAACCCTTCGGTAACAATGTCGCGATTGGATGCGAAAGCACCTTCAACTGGTACTGGCTCGCCGATGCCTGCGGTGAGCGAAACATTCCGTTTGTGCTGGATCACGCGCTGTACCTCAAAGCCATCCACGGCGGCAAAGTCAAAAACGACAAACTCGACTCTGAAAAACTTGCGCTACTGCTGCGAGGTGGTAACTTCGCCACTGCCTACGCTTACCCCAAAGAACTTCGAGCCACCCGCGACTTGCTCCGCAGACGCACGCACTTCGTTCGGCTCAAAGCACAGACACTCACGCACTTGCAGATCGTTAACCACCAACACAACTTCGATCCATTCGAAAAAAAGATCACTTACAAGTCTAACCGAATCGGACTGGCAGGTCTCTTCGACGAACCGAGCGTCAAAGCTTCGGTGGGGCTCGACGTACGCCTAGCCGACTTTCTGCACGAAGAAATTCGCAAGCTGGAACTGCATATCGAACAGTCGGCAAAAGTCGACGATCCACAATCGTTGTTTCGCTTGCAAACCATTCCCGGCGTTGGCAGGATCCTGGCGATGACGATGCTTTACGAGATTCACGACATCAAACGCTTTCCGACGGTCGGTCAGTTTCTTTCTTACTGCCGGCTGGTTAAAGGCAGTCACACTTCGGCGGGTAAATCCTACGGCAGCCCCGGCAAGAAGATCGGCAACGCTCATTTGAAGTGGGCGTTCAGTGAAGCGGTGCCACTGCTCAAACGCTGTAGCCCGGAGGCCCGTGCGTTCGTGGACCGGATCGAAAAGAAGCGAGGCAAAGCCAGAGCGTTCAGCTACCTGGCGGTGAAGCTCGGCCGCGCGGTGTACTACATGCTCAAGCGAGGCGAAGCGTTCGAGCTCGATCGAATGCTACGATAGAAATACAGGACAGCACATGCGGAAGGTTTTTTAAGGCATGAGAGTCCGATTAGAAACATTGATTACAACCGGCGAAACGGAGTTCAGCTCTGCTGAGGAGCAACTGGACAAGGGATAGCCGGGGAAGACGGAGAGAAACATTGATTCAAACCCAGGAGACGAAACAACTCGTGTGTCAGCCGCACGGATAACTGACCCGACCGGTCACGTACCGGGATCAAGCCAAACTTAAGAGAGCTGAAAAAACTAATTTGGAGCGGGCGCCTGACTGAGTGCAAGCGTCGAGCATCTAGCCGCACCGGGACCAGAAGAGAGGGTTCTCAACGGTGCGACAGCTTTCATTGGCGATTGATCAGGTTCAGACACATTGATTGGCGGCACGCGCGTTTTTACTTCTGGCACCGACCAGAGATGAGACAATTTAAATCATGAATCGAGGTTGAAGCTTTGTCGAGATTCAGAACGCGCGTGTATGCGAGGTGTTCTGGTTCCTGTTGTAAGTTGCACCGCGCCGAAAACCGTAGAATAACTGGAGGCTACAGACGGGACTTGCTCGTCAATCACGCAGTCAGCCAAACGCATTGAATGGATCGGCGTCGGTCAAAATGAGTTTCTACCGCCGCTTCGCACCACAGTCAAACACTTGGTTCTTCAGAACCCCGTTCGCTGGCGAAGCACTGATCTTTGGGCACCGACACTTGGTCGGGTCTGATGATCGGCAGAGCGTTGATAGATGTTTGAAGCAACCGACGGGTCAATAAGCCACCAGGCAAAACGCAATTCATACCGGGAGCAAACAGAAAAGTTCCCTTGGGTGAATCGCGACCCGACGAGTTGGAGTTCAGTTGAAAGAAATCGCAAGCCAACCCCTGCACCAGAGCCAGACCGAAATTCACCCAAGGGAAGATCAATCAATCGCAGAAACACCAGTGAAAAAAAACAATGATTTTTACCGCGAGACCGGTGCGGACTACTTGACCCCAAAGGCCATATAGATGTTATCCCGCGATCCTACGAGTGGCTACTGCCCATATCTATCAGGATACCAACAAATATGGCGATCCATAAGTAAAAGACAATCAATTCGATGACGAGCCTGATAATTTTTATCTGCACGGAATCGTAATTCATTCTGATGTCGACGAACCAAGTGGCAACAGGAAGAATGGGATAAATAAAGAACCATGAAATCCAGTCGGATGGTGGATCGGGGCGTCTCGTGCTGAACCAAGCGCTCCGGATCAAGCCCCATTCTGTAAAGATTGGCATTGCGAGAACGAGTAGAAGTATTGGCAACGAAAACAAAACTGGGCGAGCTCGAAACACAATCAAGATTCGTAAAGCCAGCAACGTGGTCAGAAGAACAATTCCCGTCGGAGGGGTCTCAAATGCGACACAAAAGGCAAGCCAAATTGAAAGGACAGTAATGCCAAGAAGTACAGAAGTAAGCGTTAGTTGTGCGTTTGATTTCGGATTAGGGGCAGAAGTACCGCTCATTGCGAATAGGTCCTACGGAAACTCAAGCGGATAACTAGTTGATATGTCGGCCAGTGCGTAAATCACTTTACTCAGGCAAACGCCTCATTTATTTCCAGAATCTGCGCAAGCCCACCTTTCTTATGCAGCATTTTTACTCCAGCCACGACGTTATTGCAATTACTGAAGGTACAGTATCCGAAGCATCATTTTCTTGCAGACCGGACAAACGTGCCCAACGAAAAACCGTTGGCGAATTGAGTTTTGAGATTCGATCCCAGGCGATTGAGGGATGTTACCCAAGACTTTCCAGTCTGGGGCTAATGGATGTAGCCGCTCCGCGGCAAATACATCGCGACGAATCACGTTTGTTGCCGAGCCACGTTTGTTGGGACGTGTCAGGTTCGTCCTCGCTGACGCGTCGGGTTTCCACAAACCACTGCTTCTAAGTTTTCGCTTCATGTCCGAATGAAAAATTCACAACCTCGACGCGAGAATCCTGTAAGCGCAAAGCATGCGACGAGATGCCCAAACCCAATCCCGTAGAGGACGCCGATAATGAGGAAGCCTTCTACTCTGGGTGGAATATACGTTTCTTTTGGCTTGCGAAAAATCATCCATCGTCACATTAGACTTGCGCATAAAAAAAGCCGCTAACCGAAAGAAGCGGTTAGCGGATTTGATTCGAAGTTCACTCGATTTCGGTTTTAAAGAACCATGTCCTTAAGACCTTTGAGCGGGCGAACTTTTACCTGGCGGCTTGCAGGACGGGGCTTAGCCCAGACCATCTCACCAGTACCAGGGTTACGGACTTCACGCTTGGGAAGTGCGGGGCGATCTTTAACGACAACTTTGCATAGACCAGGAATCGTGAACTGGCCAGCGCTGCCTTTCTTCGCAATGTTTTTCTCAATTTCAGCTGTAAGAGCTTCGAAAACGCCAGCAATGTCTTTTTTAGTCAAGCCAGTTGCTTCTGCGAGATTGTTCAAGATCTCAGATTTTGTAGGTGGCTTTGGGCCAGTCTTTTTTGCCATTTCGACAATTCCTCACTGCAGGATGGGTTGGTTCTAAAAACACGTAAAAAATGAGCATTCCTTCGAAGGAACGCGGAAATTAGAATTCTTACGCCTGAAAATACAAGCGGTTTGGCCCGCAAAAATACCCTTAAAACCGCATTTTCTTCGCAAAAAGCTACATTTTGACTCTGAAACGGCAAAAAAACGTTGAGATTTTGCGGGTTAGCTCGATAGTTCCCCTCGTTCCAGGAGAGCTTTCCCTAGGGTCAGCCAGCTGAAAATCGCCTGAATTGAGTATAATCGAAAAACCAATCAATGAGTGATTTTGAAAGTCAATCAGTATGCAGTTCGTTTCGGTGCCACGCCAAATCGTTGGATCGCAATTCCTTTCTGTTCGAATGGGATGTCTGATTGCGGCGATTGTTTTCGGTGCCAATTATCAGCTATGCAGCGGGCAAGATACGCAAACCGAAGCGCTGCGACTTTCACAGAAAACTTACACCAGCACCATTCGCCCCATTCTCGATAAAGCCTGTGGCGACTGTCATTTTGGCGATGACTCCGATGCAGGCCTCAACTTGGAACCCGTCGAAAACGTTCAACAAATTCTCAACGACCGTACCGAATGGCAAAAAATTCTTAAGCGAGTCTCCAAGAAGCAAATGCCACCTCAGGGTTCCACGCCGCTCGAAGACGCCGAACGTGAACAGCTGATTGAATGGGTCGATCAACTCATTAACAACCTCGATTGCAGCAGCACCTCCCCCGGCCGAATTACCATTCGACGTTTAAATGCTACGGAATACCGAAATACAATTCGTGATCTCACGGGTGTGGATTTCGCTCCCGCAAAAGATTTCCCAGGCGACGATATTGGCTACGGATTCGACAACATTGGTGATGTGCTTTCCCTGCCTCCAATTCTCATGGAGAAGTACCTCGACGCAGCGGAAACCATCTTGGACGAGGCGATCGTGAATGTTAGCCAGCTATCGCTCAACACCAAAATTTACGGTTCCGATTTCAGTAAGGTGGAAGGTTCCCATCACATGGGTGATGACTTTCATTTGTTGACCATGAACGGAACATTGGGAAAACGAATTCGGTTTCCTGCCAAGGGCACCTATGAGATCACTCTCGAAGCCTACGGAGATCATGCCGGTGATGAGTTCCCAAATCTGGTCTTGAGTTTGGATAGCAAGCAAACTCAAACGGAAAAAGTAGAAGCCAGGAGCAATCGTCCATCGACCCATTCGTTTACGCTTCAAATTCGTGAGCCAGGGGAGCGCAGACTTGAACTTTCATTTACGAATGACTACTACGATGCCGACTTTCCCTTAAAATCAGCGAGAGACCGCAATCTGTATATTGGCGAAATCGCAATGGTCGGTCCGAAAAATCAACGACTCGAACTTCCGGCGACTCACGAAAAGGTTATTTCCTCAACACCAGGCAAGGACCTGACTGCCGATCAGGCAGCATCTCGCGTGATCTACAGTTTTGCATCACGAGCCTTTCGTCGAAAAGTGGCTGAAGATGACATCGCCAAAATCAAAGCACTCTATGACATGGCTATCGAAGAAGGCGACAGCTATGAACAGGCACTCAAGTATGCCCTGCAAGGAGTCTTGGTGTCACCCAACTTTCTGTTCAAGGTTGAATCCCCGCCACCCTCCGACGGGCAATCGCATCCATTAGGGACTTTTGAGTTGGCAACCTCGCTGTCCTACTATCTGTGGAGCAGCATGCCCGATGACAAGCTGTTTCGCGTTGCGGCAGAGCGGCGGCTTTCCGATCCTGCCGAGTATCGAAACCAAATTCGCCGCCTACTGAATGACCCACGAGCCAATTCACTTGTCGAGAATTTTGCAGAACAATGGCTACAATTGCGAGTCCTTCGCGAAATGCAACCCGATCCCGATCTGTTCCCGGGTTGTGACGAACAGTTGCTCGCGGACATGGCGACTGAAACCAAATTGATGTTTGCCGATTTGCTTCAACGCGACGCCAGTGTTCTCGAAATGCTTGACGCCGACTTCACGTTTCTCAACGGACGCTTGGCGAAACACTATGGCATCCCGGGCATCCGCGGCAATAAGTTCCAAAAAGTATCAATGGCAGAAAATGGCCGCGGCGGAATCCTGACTCATGGCAGCATTCTGACGCTGACTTCTAATCCAGATCGAACTTCGCCAGTCAAACGCGGAAAATGGATTATGGAAAACTTGCTGGGCGAAGAACCTCCTCCGCCCCTTCCTGAGGCGGCTCCCTTGGAGAACCTCGCGGAATTGGGGGGTACCTTGCGGGAACGCATGGAAATGCATCGCAAAGATCCCAATTGTGCCTCGTGTCACCAAAAGATGGATCAGCTAGGTTTCGCATTGGAAAACTTTGATGCGGTTGGCCGCTGGCGTGAAAAGGACGGTGATTTTCTAGTGGATTCCTCGGGCGAGTTGCCTGATGGTCTGAAATTCAATGGTGCCAGTGAGCTCCAAAAGACGTTGTCAGGAAAGTTACAGAAGGAGTTTTTGACATGTCTGACCGAAAAAATGTTGATCTATGCACTCGGTCGAGGGTTAACCTACTCGGATCAATGTGCAGTTGACGACATAATTGAACATGCTGGACGCAATGACTACCGAATCTCTGAGTTTATTATTGCGGTCGCCGAAAGCGAGCCGTTTATGAAACGCAGTATCAGGAAGAACCAATGAACAAGAGCATTTCCAGACGAACGATTTTGCGTGGAGTGGGTGCAGCGGTCGCCTTGCCTTGGTTGGAATGCATGCTGCCTGCACCCGCAGCGGCTGCGAACACAATCGCAGGTACTGCTTCTAATGCGGCTCCATTGAGAATGGCGTTTCTCTACGTACCCAATGGAATGCATATGCCGGATTGGACCCCAGCAGAAGTGGGTAACAACTTTGAGTTGCTCCCCATCCTCAAGCCGTTGGGAGACTTCCAATCCAAAATCAATGTCCTGAGTGGCTTGGCTTTGGACGGTGGCTATGCCCATGGAGATGGAGGAGGCGATCACGCGCGAAGTGTCGCTTCGTTTTTGACAGGTGCCCATCCCAGGAAGACTGACGGAGCCAACATCAAGAACGGACCCTCCGTCGATCAGATTGCCGCCTCAAAAGTCGGACATTTAACCAAATTTGCCTCGCTTGAAATGGGCACTGAGTCCAGTGCACCAGCCGGGCGATGCGATTCAGGTTACAGCTGCCTCTACACATCGAACATTTCATGGCGAAATGAGACCTCTCCCATCGCCAAAGAAATTAATCCTCGTGCGATTTTCGAGCGGATGTTTGGGAATGATGATCGAACGCAAACCCAGAAAACGATCGACGACCGTACCCGGCGTCGCAAGAGTATCCTTGATTATGTAAATCAAGAAGCAAAATTGCTTCATCAGAACCTGGGTACTGCAGACCGAAGGAAATTGGATGAGTATCTGTTTGCCGTTCGTGACATTGAACGAAGATTGAATTCCACAGAACTGCTGGACCAAGCTGAACAGGAAGTGCCAGACTATCCACGTCCTGAGGGTGTCCCAAGAAAGTACGAAGCACATTTGAAACTGCTGTTTGACATGATGGTTCTGGCATTCCAAACAGACACCACACGGATATCAACACTCATGTATGCCAATGCGGGAAGCAACCGTAGCTATCGCAATCTGGGAATTCGTGAGGGACATCATAACTTGTCACATCACGGGGAATTCGAGAAACAAACAGGAACAGATTTCCAAAATCAACGTTTATCACGCGAGCCTGTTTTCTCACCTATTGAAACGACTCGAGGGAATTCCAGAAGGAGACGGAACGCTGCTCGATAACTGCATGATCATGTACGGGAGCGGAATCGCCGACGGAAATTCACACGCTCATAGTCAACTACCAATCGTACTTGCAGGCGGTGGCGGCGGAACGATTCAAACGGGCCGCCACATCAACTACAAACGGGGGACGCCACTGACGAACCTGTATCGCTCGATGTTGAATCGAATGGATGCAGGCGTCGATTCCTTTGGCGATAGCGATGGAACTCTGGAAAGACTTGACGGATAGCATGTCGGAAAGCACCTTACTGGACGAATCGGCCAAACCGTTTCCGAATGAAGATGCCCACTGGATGCATCACGCCATTGAACTTGCAAGGCAGGGAATAGGTTACGTTGAACCCAACCCGATGGTTGGCTGCGTACTCGTGCGGGAGGGGCAGAAAATTGGCGAGGGTTGGCACCAACGTTTTGGCGGGACGTCATGCCGAAGTCAATGCGATTGGATCGGTGAATGGGGATACGAGCGGAGCCACCGCCTATGTGACCTTGGAACCCTGTTCGCATCAGGGCAAGACTCCCCCCTGCAGTTTGGCATTGATCGATGCGGGAATAACCAAGGTCTTTGTGGCCCAAACGGATCCATTTCCCAAAGTCTCTGGGCAAGGAATTCAGCAACTGCGTGATGCGGGAATCGAAGTCCATGTCGGACTCTTGGAGGCGGACGCCAAAACGACTGAATGCGCCCTACCTGAAACGAATACAAACTGGTTTGCCTTGGATCATTGGTAAGTATGCGATGACGCTGGACGGCAAAATTGCCACGGGCACTGGAGACAGCAAATGGATTTCCAATGAGTCTTCGCGCGCGATAACTCACAGGCTTCGAGGAATCGTTGATGGAATCCTGGTTGGCGCAAATACCGCTTGCGTGGATGACCCCCTTGTTAACGGCCAGACCAGCCGGTGCGAGAATTCCTCGACGCCTGGTTTTGGATTCTCGTTTGAGAATTCAACCCAATTCTCAGTTGGCCCAAACGGCCAACGACTCGCCCGTTGAAATTTGCTGCGGCCCTGAATCCGATTTGAAGCGTGCCGAGGAACTTCGCGGTTTCGGAGTCGAGGTCACCTGGTTTGACGAAGCCGACCCAACCACGCGAATGTTCAAGTTTCTCAAACGACAAGTTGATCAGTATGACGCAACCAACTTACTCGTTGAAGGCGGCGGTCACTTGTTGGGAAGCCTGCGAGATTGTGGACAGCTCGATGAATTGCACATCTTTATCGGGGCGATAATGATCGGAGGAACTCAATCGCTTTCGCCCGTGACCGGACAAGGGGTAGACGAGATTGCACGCGGAACCGAATTCCAAGTGACCTCGACTCAAATTGTCGATGGCGACGTTTACATTCGAGCTGAAAAAAAGCCCGTTAGCGGAAGAGGAAATAGTTAAGCAAGAATGTGTGTCACACCTCAGTATAGAATAGAGCGCAAGCCGCACGTTTCCACGCGATTCATGGCCTGCGTGAACACGATTCAGTAACCACAACGAAACTCCCGATACACCAAAGATAATTCACGCTCCAGGATGACTGTAACCTATTTCAAACGATACCGAATGCACGTCGACTTGAGGATCGAGTTGTTTGAACAACCCGAACTCCCTCAGGGTTACCGTATTCTGGAATGGTCCAAAGAGATACTGACGAAACATGCCGACGCCAAGTTTCAAAGTTTCAAAAATGAGCTGGATGCAAATGTTTTTCCCTGCCTGGGCGACTCATACGGTTGCCACCGATTGATGCGCGACATCAGTTGCCGCCAAGGCTTTGTTCCCGAGGCAACTTGGCTGATCGTTCGTGACGATGCGCAGCCTCCTCGCCCAATCTCTTGCGGGACCATTCAGGGAATTCGCGAACAGGGTCGAAGTAGGCGCCATCCAAAACATTGGAATTGTTCCCGAGTTTCGCGGCCAGGGACTCGGCAGCGTCTTGGTGTATCACTCGCTGATTGGTTTTCAATCCGTCGGGTTGAAATTCGCGACCCCTGGAAGTCACGGCTCACAATACTAGAGCGATTCAGCTCTACGAGCGGCTGGGATTCGAAAGAACCAAAGTCGTCTACAAGTCAGTCGACGTGAAAAGCGGCGTGAAAAGCGGCGTATGAGGCTATGAAGTATTGGTTGTGCCCGCTGTCCGCAAACCGTTTTGCGTCGACGTTCTCTCTGAAAGTCGACGCGTAAAATCACCCGGCCAACTATCGTTGGAGGGTAGCGCCCTGATCGATTTGCTCGGTCGCGACGCGAACGGCTTCCAGGTATCTCTTTGGATCCTGCTGGAATTTCGCCCGGTTTTCGACAGAATCAAAAAGGACGATCTTTGGTTGGCCCCCCTTGGACATGAAAACGCCTAATGATTCCTTGCCCGTGTTGAACTCGCCGTTTTCAGAAAATGCCACTGGATCAAAGCCTGCAAGCACAGGGCTATATTGGTCGGGACTGGCAAGAACGTATCCATGTGTGCGCTACTGGCGAACAGATAAGTCTTTCCACGGTGGACGCAACCGAATTTCTCGTTGCCAGGAACCCACTTGCTGATTGTAAGCAGGCTCACGGGGCAATTGCCGCTGAGGGCAAACGAGCTGCGGGGAGCAGGTTCATTGATTTGCTTATTGGCGACGCGCAGTGGAGCGAGCGGTTGTTTGATTTCTTGTTGCTGGGGTTCGGTCAGGATCTTTGCATGAACATCTGCAGACATGGTTCGTATGCTGTTCGGTGAAAACACAGGATTCGAAGGCGTCGTCTGGTTTTGGTTACTTGCCAGCATTTCATTGACGACTCGTTGTGGTTTGGTCGATTGCATCGTTTCATTGCGAAGGGGTTGGAGACCTTGCTGCGTGGCGCGTGGCTGGAAAGTACCTTCAATACTGGGTTCCCACCGTTTTTGGGTTGCGAACGAAATCAATCGATTCTGCTTGCTTTGAGAACTGGCTTCGCGGACGAAAACCTGAAAGCTCTTTTTTGGCGGTTTGACGGGATGGACGAAAGTCAACGGAACTTGAATTGAATTGCATTGAATCCCGATCCTCCAATGGATTGACCACTTGTTTCTCGGCAATTTGAGGAGCGAACATTTGTGCATCCAATGCAGTAGTCTCACCCATACGAGAATTCATACTGCTCAGGCGTTTGACCATCGTCAGGTAGTTATCGCTGGACTTGGGACTTTTCTGACGATGTACAATGTTTCCGTTAGGAGTAATTGCCACATCAAAGGGAATGCTCTTGATGTTGAACTCGGCGACGAGGTCAGGATGAACATCGATATCAATTTTTACCGGGACAAAGCTCTCTGAGATGTTGCGAGCGACGGATTCGCTGTTAAACACGAAACTGTCTAGCTGTTGGCAGGGTGCACACCAATCGGCATAAAAGTGCAAAAAGAACCAACTTTCCGTCCTGATTGGCTTTCAGTTTGGCTTGCTCGACGTCATGTTGCCAATCGACAGATTGACCATGGGCGATTGTGGTGGCTAACAGCAACGTAATCAACATGAAAGCGCTGAATGGGAATTTGCAAAGCATCGAAACGTCCGTTTTCTCACAATTTGTGGGCTTTTAAGTCACATTTGCGTCGGCCGGAGGCTTGATGCGCGGAAATGGACTTTAATCGTTATCGACGTTACAGACGTTAAAGTTTGACAATTTCCGTCCAGAAACGAGAAAATACGTTTCAAATATGGATTGGGATTTAGGGTACGGAAAGCACGAAAATAACGGCACTTGGGAGCAAACTTGAGGTAAACTTTCGAAATCACTGATCCATTTAACTTGACATTGGCGATAGAATTGATAACACTTCGCTTAGTTCAAGCTTCTGCTGGCAACCAACTTATTGTCAGCTTGCAAAAGGGATTACCGAATCCCTTCCCGTCTGATGGAATCAGACATCTTTCGATTTAAGCATTTACTTTGCGTCCTGTGATTCAATCAATATTTATTGTCTCTAGGGTGGCCAGAGTTTATTGCTGAAACGAGTTGGAACTCGGTAAATTTCTCGATTCGAATGCTCGAGTTGAGTGAAATTTTGCAAGGACCTGTGGGTCAGGAAGTGTTCGAAATTGTTCGCGTTCCTTGTCCAAACTGAATGATCTTCTAGTCAATTCAGTGATGGATCGGAATGCATCTTTTTTCAATAAACTTGTAAGCAAGGAATTGCTAAATCTCTGCGTAGTTTCAGATTGAACGAGTCGTTGACTGGTTTCTATCAATTCACAACAACGCACCTTCACATTCTTTTTGGTGAATTTTATGGCAAAGAAACGATATCGCCGGTCATCTGGTGATAGTGGTAGTGGCAACGGAGGCGGAGGTGGAAACCGACCAGGCGGAGGCTCTGGCGGAAACTCCGGCTCCAGTGGTGGTGGTGGCGGTGGCGGTGGAAACCGACGTCGCCGAAATAGCAGCAACCGCGGCCGAGGCGGCAGCGGCGGAGGCAGCAGCGGCGGAGGGGGTGGCAGCGGCGGAGGCAGCAGCGGCGGAGGGGGTGGCGGCGGTGGCTATAGCAACAATAACAGCAACAATAACAGCAACAATAGCAACAACCGTAATCGCAATCGCAACACCGAAGATAAATACGATCCAACTGATGTTGACGAATCAGAATTGACAGAAGGCAAAGGGCTGTTGGAGCTGCATCCCAATGGCTACGGATTCCTACGCAGCCCAGCCAACAACTACAGTCGAGAGCGATCTGATCCTTTTGTTCCCGGCACGATGATTGATAAATTTGGTCTTCGACCTGGGGTGATGATCACGGGAAAGGTCCAACCAGCTCGCCGCCAACAGGGACCGCGACTGCGAGAAATCACGGACGTCGATGGCATTGCTCCAGATGAATACGCTGAAGTCCCCAAATTCGACCAAAAGACTCCCATCAACCCGGAGTTCTGGTTCCACCTTGAAACCAAGCCTGAACCGCTCACCACAAGAGTCATGGACTTACTGACTCCTCTTGGAAAAGGCCAGCGAGCTCTTCTCGTTGCTCCACCAAGAAGTGGCAAAACGATAATGTTGCAACACATTGCGGGCGGAATTGCCGAGAATCACCCTGATGTGACATTGATGGTCCTGCTGATCGACGAGCGACCTGAAGAAGTCACCGACATGAAACGTAACATCAAGAACGGCGAAGTCATTGCCAGCTCTCTGGATGAGGACGTTGAAAGTCACGTCCGCCTTTCGCAACTCGTTATTGAGAGGTGTCGTCGACTCGCAGAGATGGGACAAGACGTCTTCTTGCTGATGGACTCCATTACGCGTTTGGCGCGAGCTTTCAACAAATGGGTTGGAAACACAGGCCGTACAATGTCTGGCGGTGTTGACATCAAAGCGATGGACATTCCGAAAAAACTCTTTGCCACGGCACGCTGCTTTGAAGAAGGCGGTTCCCTAACCATTGTTGGAACGGCTCTTATCGACACCGGAAGTCGAATGGACGAATTGATTTTTCAAGAGTTCAAAGGCACCGGAAACATGGAAATGGTCCTGGACCGGAAACTTGCCGATCGAAGAATCTGGCCCGCGATTGACATTACCCAATCCGGCACACGCCGCGAAGAGTTGCTGCTTGACCCCGACGCGTTGCATGCAATCACCATGTTGCGTAGAACGCTGACGTCCATGCATCACATTGATGCAATGGAACAGCTGACGAAACAGCTAACTCGATTCAAAACGAATGCAGAGTTTATTCAGCTAATCAGCGGCAAGATGATGGCCGAATAAATTTGGCTTGGCAAAAACAGATCAATTTCAAAAGCTCGAAGTATTTTTTGCTTCGAGCTTTTTTATTGAGTCGTAAAACGGCAGCAAGTTGGTGTCGCCGAGACTTGGCCAAAACCAGCAACCGATCGCAGTTCGCTGGATCAACTTATGTCGATTCGACAATTTCACCCACAGTCTTTGGCTGAATTACGGAGCACTACCGGTTTCCAGATCTGGCAAGCGGCATAGCAAATCGCGAAAGCTGCCGCTGCAATCCCCCAAACCATCCCCCCAGCAGTACCCAGAATCGCTGAATCGACCCACAGGTCCCCCATTCCCATGAGGCTGCTCAACACTAAAGCAAACAACCCAAACGCCATGCTGACGGAAACAAAGGCCAAACAGGCGAGGAGGAGCGTTAGCAATACAACGCCCAAAGAACTGGCAAAATACTTCAGCCTCAAATTGGAAGTAAACTTCAATTGATTTTGTCGGTGAATCTCCGCAGCGAAATGAGTGCGAATGATCGTGGGCGAAAGGATCAAAGTCAGCGACATTGCCAAAAGCGGAGACAGACGGAAGCACGCCAGAAAAAGAGCACAGCCTGTGAGAATATGAAACAGGTATGCCAAAGAAAGGGACGATGAGGCTCGACTCATGTCAAAGTCGTAGCAATGTGGGTTCGTCGGCATTCTCTGGCGATTCATACTTAAAGTGTATACCGAACCCAGAACCGGCACCAAGTCATTCTTTAAATGGAACTTCTGCGAAAAATTAGTTTTCAGACCTTTGTTGGGATTACAACAAAGCTTTCGAGATTGTAAGATTCATGGAGCAAAAACTTGTCGGTTCGATTGTGTTTTCGCGAACGTTTTGTCGTAGAAACAGTCTGTATTTTGACGGGTTTTCTGGAGAGTAAGCGAATGGTTAGCGGGTTCCTTGGAAAGGAATTGCCGGTTTTCCGGTTGCGAGTTCGAATCTCGTGCTCTCCGCTTTTTTGATGTTGTCGGACTCTTGATTGCGAGACGGCAAGGATGACTTCTATCATCCCGAACCAAAAATCTCTGAAGAATCTCACCTATGTGGGCAGTTCAAACTCCGCTCATTCAGAGCTTGAGTCAATTCAATCCCGTGCCCCAAAAGATTATTTTCGGACTCCACTCCCTTCCATCTCCGGTCCAAGTCGCGCGTTTCGTGCCCAGCGAATCGTCATGTACAATCGCCCCAAGGTCTCCAGGGGATCGATGTCAATTTGCCAGTTAGGTTTTGAGCATGAAGTTTTTCGAATGGTCGTGTTGGGTGGGCCTGTTTGCCGTCGGCGTTCTTGCGGTGGCAGGATGTGGCGGACCCAAGAGTACGGGAACTTCAGACGGCGGCAAAACCAAAAAGGAAAATGTAACGCTGCAGGTCTTGTTGATCGACGCACCCTCGATTGCGGGAACCGCGGGTCGACGCTGGGCTGCCGAAGGCTTGGGGGAAACCGAATTTTCCCAAATGACGCTGAAAGATTTGGCTGACGCAGATTTTCAACTTTCGCCGGATGTTGACGTCATCATCTACCCTGCCGAGGTGATGGCTGATCTCGTGTCGCGGTCGCAGCTAGTGCCGATTCCCAAGCGGTATCTGGACGGAGAGCTGGCGAATCGCAAAGAACTATTGCCGCATCAACAAAAGTATTTGCTTTATTATGGGTCAGAGGTCTATACCCTTCCCTTGGGCGATGTCTATTTGACGTTAGTGTACAACCAAAAGATTTTTGAGGAACTTGACCTCTCGGTTCCAGAGACGTGGGCAGAATACGCCAACGTCGCTGCCAAGTTGAGGGAGGCCGGGCATCAGGTGCAAGAGCCTTTTGCTGAAGGGTGGGCAAGTCGCTTGCTGCTCAATCGGGCGGCTGCATATGTGCGCACACGAGGGAATGTTTCGACGGTTTTGGATATCAAAACCACTCAACCGCTGATCAATTCGGCACCCTTTGAACGTGCGATGGATGAACTAAAAACTGCGTTAGGGAATTCAATTGATACAACACTTTCGCCAGCGGATGTGTTTTCCAACCTCTTGAATGGCAAAGCGGCAATGGGACTGACTTGGCCTTCAAAACACTTTGGAAGTGAGCAGGATCCAATGAATGAAGACCTCTCAATTGCTCGAATGCCAGGATCCGCCGATTGGTTCGACCCCCAGGAATCAAATTGGGGACAACGCTATGAAGACGTTTCTACCCGAATGGAGTTGATGGGATGCAGCGGACTTGTTGCATCGGTCAACAACGGTGGAGCGGATGCAGCCTTGGCAATTGAATTCGCGTCTTGGATTTGTAGCAAATCGACCAGTACGCGAGTATCAGTTGAATGTCCTCAGGTTTCCCTATTCCGGGCGACTCATTTAGGCCAACCGATGAAATGGACGGGGGACAAGATTTCCCCCGCTGCGGCCGATCAATTTGCCCAAGTCTTACGTGATGTTAGTGAATCGAACATTGCGTTTCTTTTCCCCCGCATTCCGGGTCAGGCCGAGTACCTTCGCTCGCTGGATCAGGCAGTTATCGCTTTTGCCAAAGGTGAAGAGTCAAAACAAGAGGCCCTTGAAATCGTGGTCGGAGAATGGAATTCCATCACCGAGAAATTGGGAAAAAAGGAACAGAACGAGTACCTTCGTCGAAGCGAAGGATTCGGTCGTTAGCAAGGTTCGGCAAGTAATATTCGCTCGATCCCTGAATTGAGCCTGCTGCGAAATTGCAGGCCAGACCTCCAAATCGGATTGCTCTCTACGTGGATGCAAATTCCGATCATCTTATTGTTGACGGTGTAGATGAACACTCCCTAGCTGAATGGATAGTTGGACGTATTTTTCGACTGCCAGCCACCTCTTTGATCGAATGCAAGTAGGAAACAGCCTCGGATCAATGATACAATAACGTTATCTTTCAAAAGGTACATCCGATGTCAACGCGTCAAGAAATTCGAGATTCCGAACAATCGATGAGCTCGGTCTTGCTTGAGGTGATCGGTCCCGCGTTGATCATGTTGATGGTCGGCAGCCTTGTCTTTTTTCTGATCGAAATACTCTATCGTGGCCCTCACACGGCAAGGCTTTGTTGGGTCTTTGGTTTATTCACCTTTGCCAGCGTATTGGTAAGTCGCGTTTCGATTGAATCCGGCAAAGAACGCGGAATGCTTTATGGACTTGCCTTGGGAGGGGCAGCCTTTGCGACTTCATTCACGCTCGTTGAATTTGAAGGTCCCTTCGCGGAGGTTTTGGAACCGATTTTCCTGATCCTCTTCATCGGTGTCGTAATGTGGTCCGCGAGCAAGTTGACTTGGGACTGTACGGTAATCGACCAGAGTAGAGATTCATCGGCCACTGGGATTACTGAATTGGTAAGGCGCAGATTCCAAGCAAGTAACGATGAATCGGGTGCAGGATCACGTCTGCCCGAAGGAGAACGCACCGAAGCGTCAGATGCTCAAGCGGGAAACCTGATTCGAGCGTTATTCAAGTCTCGCGGTGAGCGAAAAAATACGCCCGGCATTTGGGTGTTCTATTTTTCCATGGCCGCCATTCCGATTTTTGGAATGGGTCAATGGTTTGTGACACCCGGAAGCAATGGAGGTTATGGCTGGGTCGTTTTTCTGTTTGGGGTTTATCTGGCAGCGGGGCTCGCGCTGATGATGACGACCAGTTTACTTGGCCTTCAGCGATATTTGCGAAAACGCGAGACCCAAATGCCTCCAGAGATTGCCAGAACCTGGTTGGCAATTGGAGCGGTGATCGCCGTGATGGTATTTGGAATCGTATTGATATTCCCTCGCCCCAATGCTTCAGCCGCGCTGGAACAGGGCTTGAGTTGGTTTACCAGTCCAACGCGTGGATCGTCCGATATGGCGGTAGGAAAAGATGGTCAGGACGAAAACGATTCGGCCAACAACCAAAAGAGTTCTGAGGACGGCAAAAAATCTTCTCCTGACGCAAACACCCAAACCACCTCTGGAAACCAAAAAGACGCCGAGAAAACCGAAAGTGGCGGCAAAGACGGAAAGGGCAAAGGCGGCAAGTCCAACGAATCCAAAGGCGGAAAGAAATCCGGCAAACAACAATCTGGCAAAGGCGGGAACAATGGCGAGAAATCGGCGAATGACAAAAACGGAAAACAAAAAACAGGCAAACAAGATGATAGCTCGGCCCAGAAACGGAGCGCTAACCAGTCGATGCGTTCGCAACACTCAATGCAAGGACTTTCACGTTTTGCGAGCCTGATTACTTATGCAATTGCAGCAATCGCAATCATCGTGCTCTTGGTGTTGTTTCGAAAAGAAATTGCTGCGTTTTTCCACGGCTTGTTTCGAAAGGAAGAAGCGGCAAAAAATGACGCAGTGAGCTCAAGCATTTCGACGACTGCTCCGCCCCCGCCAATGCCATTTTCAAAATTTCGCAATCCATTTGAGTCAAACGCGGCGCAAATGCCTCCGGAAAAGGTGGTCGAGTATACATTTCGAGCCTTGGAGTCGTGGGCATTCGAGCAAGGCGTATCACGATCTCAAGACCAAACTCCACACGAGTTCGCCGCCACCCTGAATCGTTTGGATGCAAATGTCGGGAAATCAGCGACGGGACTGTCCAATCTGATCTGCAAGTATCTTTTTGGCAAAAGAAAAATTCGCGAGGAAGAGCTAGAACCACTTAAAGAACTCTGGCATTTAATGCAGAATACACGCTCGAAGTTATCCAACAATATTGCACTTGCTAATTAATATGAAACCCGAATTTATTGACCTGCCAGATTTCCAGTCTTACTCAGAAGAGGACATGCTCGAACGTGCGAAATCCTTTTACCACGACATCAAGCGACGACGAACCATTCGGGATTTTGCAGACCGCCCCGTTCCCAAGGAAATCATTGAACAATGCCTACTGGCAGGCGGCACAGCTCCCAACGGAGCCAATCTTCAACCGTGGCATTTCGCGGTCGTTCAAAGTCCTGAAATCAAAAAGCAGATTCGGCTCGCCGCTGAGAAGGAAGAGCAGGAGTTTTACAATGGCAAAGCTCCTCAAGAATGGATTGATGCGCTTGCACACTTGGGGACTGATGAGAACAAGCCGTTTCTGGAGAAAGCTCCTTATCTGATCGTCGTATTCTCAAAGGCCCACGAAATACGAGACGATGGAAAGGTCGTAAAACATTATTACAGTACCGAGTCGACTGGCATTGCGACCGGGATGTTGATTACTGCACTTCATATGAGTGGTCTGGCGACGCTGACACATACTCCCAGCCCGATGAAGTTTCTCAATCAGATTCTTGAACGGCCGAAAAATGAGCGACCGTTTCTCGTCCTGGTGGTAGGTTATCCTGCAGACGATGCCAAAGTGCCAAACATTACCAAAAAGCCCTTGGTGGAAATTGCCACCTATCACTGATCGTCAACGAACAAGTGTTAGACGCTTCATAAACGCACTCAGGCACGGCGGCTTGTGTTACGATGGCGAATCGTTCGGCTTCCGTGCCAGCCGTTCACTCCGCCCCTCTCCGAAAGGTTTGTAATGCAAAAGTGCTTCCTGTTTACGTTGTCGTTTGTTTTGCTTCTGCTTCCAGCAACAGGATTCGCTCAAGAAGAAAACACGGCGGAGCAATGGCCAAATTTCCGTGGACCAACCTTGAACGGTACTTCCGAGACAGCAACTCCACCGATTGAATGGAGTGAAACCAAAAACATAAAATGGAAAGTCAAACTGCCAGGCCCAGGCAATACTTCGTCTCCTGTTATTTGGGGAAACAAAGTGTTCGTATTGAGTGCGGTTGTAGCGGGAGGCGAGGAGCGGAATTCGGACCGTCGTTCGCGACCTGCGGCCAAACCGACCAAGTTTATCGTGCTATGTCTCGATCGTGAAACGGGCGAAACCATTTGGGAGCAGGTTGCCGTAGAAACGACTCCGCACGAAGGGCATCACCAAGATCATGGTTACGCATCAGCGTCACCTTTTACCGACGGTCAATTCTTGTTCGCCCATTTTGGCTCTCGCGGATTGTATTGCTATGACATGGATGGGAATCTGCAATGGAAACGCGATAATTTTGGAAAGATGCGCACTCGCGGCGGGTTCGGCGAAGGCAGTACCCCCACACTCTACAAGGACACTATTCTGGTTCCCTGGGACCATGAAGGCCCATCGTCACTGATCGCCTTGGATCGCGAATCTGGTAAGACCAAGTGGAGAGTCGAGCGTGATGAACCTTCGAATTGGTCGTCGCCTCGCGTCGTTGAAATTGATGACAAGCCCTTGGTGGTTTCGGTCGGGGAAAATTTCACCCGCGGATACGATCTAGAAACAGGAACAGAAAGATGGCGATCGAGTGGAACCACGTCTCGCCCAATCGCTTCGCCAGTCGTTCTTGAGAATCTGGTATTCGTAGCCAGTAATCGTCAGGGAGACTACCTCGGTGCCTTAGAATATGCCGAGACTGGCACTCTTAAAAAAGGCAAGGGCGTTGCCTGGACTCAAACCAATGCGGCTCCAGATGTTTCATCGCTTCTACTTTCAGGAGAGCGGCTTTTCTATGCCGTGGGCAACAGCAATATGGTACAGGGCACGCGTGCCAGGACTGGAGAGCCTTTGTTCAGAAAAAGGCGTTTACCCAATGTTCGTAGCATCTACGCATCTCCGGTCGCCGCCAACGGCAAGGTGTTTTTCGTAGGACGGGGGGGAACCACCGTCGTTCTAGAAGATGGGGATGAATTTCAGGTTCTAGCAACCAACAAATTGGATGACCTGATTGATGCCACTCCCGCACTTGTGGGAAATCAGATATTCCTGCGTGGCAAAAGCTCTCTTTATTGCATCGAAGAAGAATAAGGGCCCGATCAAATCGTTCGAGGATTTGCTCCAAGCAGTCCAACCTTGATGCCATTCTCTTTGAGCAAGGTTGGTGGCTTGACCATTCACACCCAATACGACGTTTCCATTTGTTCTTGGAACTAGCGGATCCGCGGCAATCGGACATTAGTCGCAACCCAACCAACTGAAATCGGAACAGCAGCTTTTCTTTTCGTTCACCAAGCCACAATCGGGCAGTTTGGGAGAACTGGGAGATTCCCCTTTCGATGAATGGCCTCTCACAAACGTTCAAATTCCATGACATTGCATGCAGTTGCATGTAGATATTTCAAAAATGGGCATTTGTTTCAAATTCGTATGGACTAGCTCCGGCGTGTCACGTATTGATCTTCTCACGAAAGGAGCGAATTGGTTTCCCCACCGTTCAAACCTTTCTCAACAACACGTTAGATAGTTCAGCCTGACTGGTGTTTGGAAGCGGGAACCCAAGCATCAAACCCTCCCTCCTGGGTAAGAGCGAAATATCTTGTCGAGTTGATGGTCTCTGGGTCGACCATTTTCGACAGGTGCTCACGGCTGAGCTTTACCGGGCACTGATTTGGTTCTGCCATCTCAGTGTCCGGGGATATACCTGGGCATTGGCTAAATAGCCAATGCCCTTTTTTTATTGAATGAAGGATTTCAAAAAATTGAACCGCCCTAGCATCATTGCTTTGATGGGAGGTTGAGGCTCCTGCCGAAACAATTCAACTTGGTAAAATCCATCTAACGTTATCAGTATGAAAACAGCGATTGCAACAAAAGAACTTTCCCATTGCCTTGGAAAGGCTACCAGCAACAAGGTTTTCGACAGCTATGAGTTTGTGATGTTTACGAAGCATGGAAAATTCCCGGGAGGAAATGGATCGCAAACCTGTGGTGTGGGAACGGGAATTTTAGCGTCCCATCATGGCTTGTTCGATCTGCCCGGAAAACCAATTTTGGGTCTCAATGAACAGATACGCACCAAGCGATTGTTGCCGAGTGTCGAAAAACGCACGTCCTACCTGTCCACAACGTAGCGATAGGCCCACATCCGCATCGACGGACAATTCAACATCGAATCTCGGTGTCAAAAATCGATACCGACTCGTGTCACTTTGGGCCTCTGAGTCCATTGCGGGTTCAACGGCAAGCGGACCTCCATAGCTGGCACAAAAAGCAGGCACCGTTGGCTTGTCGGTGGCTCTTGCATTGACGGCATCCATTGTAGCCCGAAAAACACTTTGGCCAGGCAAGACGATCCTCATCGAACTCAACGCTTCACTTTGAATCGATTCAAGATCCTCTTGGCCAATGGAAACCAGAATCTTTCTGTCATCGGTCTGTGCGACCGTCAATATCTCATCACCGTGCTTCAAAAACTCACCAACCCGATTAGAAAGTTTCCTTTGAAACACAAAACCATCCATCGGCGAAATGATTGCGAGATTCGCCAACTGCTGTTCTTTCTCAACAAGTTTCTTCAAAAGACTTTCTCGATTTTTCATCTCCACCTGGGTCTCAGTCAATTCAGCGGCTTGAGTATGTATCCGTGATTTGATTTCAGATTCCCGAACCTTACGTTTCAAGTTACCGACCTCGGTTCTGAGTTCATCGTTCAGCAAACGAACCAGCACATCTCCCTTACGAACAAACTGACCATCCACGACCAAAATGTTCTGGATAAACCCATCTCCATTGGCCCTAACTATTTGCTCGTTTCCGAACTGAACGATCGCTGGTGCTGATTTCGTTGCCGGACTGTGCAAAATGGTAAAAACCGAAACCAACAATCCCGCGACACAAACGCTTGAGAAAACAACTCTCTCTTTGCGATAATTTGGAGTAGGTGAAGCAAAAGTTGATTTGAAAAATCGAAAAACGGGCATCGCTAGCCATAGAATTCCGGCAGCAACCGCCATCAAAAGACCCAGACCGTAGAACATTACACTCGCAGCAATCAACAAACTGAAACTAATCAAGACTTTCCAGCAAAACGCAAGAACACCATAGATTCGCACGAAGACCATTTCTGATTGAGGGCATATATCCTGAGTTCGAGGCGTACCAAACAACCCCCATTTGAGCCGATCACCGAACCACTTCAAACTTTTCGTGTACAAGTTGGGGATATCCAAAAGGTCCGTCAACATGTAGTAGCCATCAAATCGCATCAATGGGTTGGCGTTAAACAACACCGTCGTCACGCTACTCAAAAAGAATATATTGAAACAGATATCACGGGTAAACTCATGGGAACTGTTAGCCCAGACAATCATCGCAATAAACGAAATGAACAATTCAACATACATCCCCGCTGCGGCGACATTGAATCGATGCCAACGATTCTTGAATCGCCAAGAAGAAGTAACATTGACATAGGGCATTGGCGTAAACAGGAGCAGTAGCATGCCCGCCTCGGGCACGTTACCGCCATACCTTCGACAAGCAATTCCGTGCGCCCATTCGTGAATCGCTTTCAATGCAATCCAAATCAACAGCATCCAGATCCAGCGACCTTCCGCCAAAATCCCAACCGAGCTTGCCGAGAGTTCGCTCCAATGGCTAAAAAGAAAGTAAAGCCCCAACACAGCAAAAACGCACCAAAGACAAAGAAACGCTTTTGAAAACAGCCAGCGAGAACTGGCTTCTGTCGCGTCCAGCAACTTGGTTGGATCAAACAGTTTGAATTTAATCGAGATTGGATTGAGCAACCCAAGCACTTTTTGGTTGTGAATTGCTTGGGCTTGTTTTTCGATTCGTTGAAAACTATCTGCGGTCGGTGAATAGCCAAGATTGCATTGCACGAGCCACCCGGCAATGATATTGGCTGATTTCTCTGTGATTTGATCCGCTTCGTCCTGACCATCATTTAGCCGGATCAGCGTCTCTCCGACGCTTTCGTTTCCGTCGAGGTGACTGATTAATTCAAATTCTGGTTTGCCAACTTGATAGAATTTGGCCCGCACCGGATCCTCAATGATGTGTACTTCGCGACCGTTCTGCTGTCGCACATCAAACTTCAATTCGGGGCGAACCCGAATCGCGACATCCAGCCACGATTGCCCGGCTCCAGCTTGAGAAGCGTGGTCAAAAGAAGTTTCTTGTTCTGGGGAAAATGGATCCATCATCGATTACCATATCGTCCAATAACGAACTTTTTCCCAGGCGTTGTGGAACAGATTCCAACCGACCGGATAGACTCCCGAACTAATTTTGGCGGTACCCGCCATTCCGGGTTTGAAACAACCGTTCTCGTTTTCCATAACAACTTCTGCGACAAAAACATTTTTGTCCGAAACCACTTCTGAACGCGTATGAATGTGCTTCACCGTCCCGTAAAAGGTTCGAAATGGATAGGCGTTCAGCTTGATTCTCACACTCTGTCCGGCTTCCACAAATCGAATCTCAGATTCGGGAACCAATATTTCTGCCACCATTTGATCCAGCGGACCGACCTCGAATAACGTTTGCCCCGTTTCCAGAGGTGCCCCTTCTACTTTTTCCAGATCACCACTGACAACAATGCCATCAATGGGACTTTTGACTTCCAGGTTTTCCAGGCGTCGATTGAGAAGTTCAATTTGAGATTGATGACGCTTCATTTCGCTGCGTGCGATATGAGATTTTGCAATATCACCGGTGGCCAGTGCTGAATCGCGTCGTTTCTTTGCCGCCTCAAATTCCGCTTGAAGGCCTGCCAATTCAATACGAAGCGTCCGACCATCCATTCGAGCCAGCAGTTGATTTGCCTGCACGACCTCGCCCGTATTGGCGAACGTCTTTTCAAGGATTCCGTCATAGGGCGCCGCAACGAACCGCCGTACGACAGGCTCGAGTTGGCAATCACATCCAATGTTGTAGGGAAGTGGAACCAACAGCGCCAGCCCTGCGATACACGCTACAATCGCGACTTTGCGCCCCAGGCCTTTTTTAAGTGACCGCAACACGGTGTTCTTCACGCGTTCTGCGATCCCCTGGTTCGCCTTGAGCACCATTCCTAGGTGCCCGGCAACTAAACTACCCACCAACTGAAGGTACTCAACCAATTTGGGTTGGCAAAGGCGTTCGGGTTCACCGGCAACCAATATCGCTCCAATGATCTCACCATCATTGTCTGCCAATGGCAACCCGATACAGGCGTTGAGCCGACTTACTCGACAGTAATTCTCCAATGAATCTGGAATGTCTTTGTCGGCCCCCAGCACGGGGTAAACAACGGGTGACTTCTGTGCAATCGCACTCTGGCATACGGAAAGGATGGCTTGATTGACTGGCGACGTTTCATCGATCTGCTCGACATCGGAGACAGCTATCAATCGCCCATGCTTGTTCTGACGATCCAAGTGGACAAATGCAACTTGTTCGGTGCCTGCTAGGCGTCGCATGTGATTGACGACGGCGCGCCCCGAAGCCCCAATCGTTTCGGTCGAATCAAGTAATTTGACCAACAACATCGTGTCGTTCAAACTGCTCAGCTTGACCTGCGACTGGACCAGATCGCGAGATTGACTCCAATTCTGGATGGATTGACCAACCAGAGTCATCAACCAATGGTGGCGGAGGGTGGCCTGTTGCCCGGTTGAAAAACAGCCTGTCAACACGCCTTGTATCGGTCCTGGAGGTGTCGGTACCGCGACGAACTGCACGTTGGCCACAACGGTAGATTGGTGAAAAACCAATTCTTTTTGCTTCACTGCTGCAATCGCGAGTTGCTGGATATTGGACAACTCCAATTGACCAAGCACGTCTTCATCTCGGTCAATAATCGGAACAGGCATCGAATGCTGTTCCAATTTCGCGTCCGAGTACCAGAGCCCAAGACATTCGCTGTTTCGAAGGACGATTTTAGAAAGCTGCTGAAGCAAGCTTTCAAACGAAACGGCAGAAAGTACCGCTGCATTTAGATCCTGGCTGAGCGGTTCCGACCGAAAAACAACGTCATGTACCGAATAAGGCTCTGCGTCACTCGCCGACTTTGCTGGACGGGCAGGTCTGGACGTCTCTGAGCTTCTGTTAACCGTTTGATTTTCCAATTTCTCATCCGCCTCGGTTCGATCGCATAGATCTTGCGATCCGCTATTCAGAGTTGATTACACTCTTTAGATGTTCAAAATGCAGATCTCACCGCTGCGAACTTCCAAAGACGGATTATCGATGACCAGTTTAATTTCAACGGTTCCACTTTCAGCATCCGTTTGAACACCGATACTATGTACCGTTGCCATGACTTTCATACCGTTCATCATTTCCAGTTCGAACTCCTGCCCAACTTCGAAGGCACCATACTGTGAACCTGGGATATTGAACGTTGCAAAGAGCCGATCAATCTGAATCAACGTGACGATCTCAGGTCGTAGTGGAGAAAGAAATTCGCCTTCACGACGATGAATTCTGTCTACAATCCCATCAAATGGTGCGCGGATCGAGCGGCGATCAAGTTGAGCTTGAGCTCGACGTGTTTCGATTTCACGAGTGGCTAACTCTTCCTTGGCAGACAGCAACTTGGATTTTGCGATCGACAATTCCATTTCGGCGCGAATCAATTCACTTTCGCTGGCATTTTTGGTGTCAATCAACTGCTTGATGCGTGACAAAATGGCGACGCGTTTTTCGTAGGTCTTTTCTGCGGCATAAAGAGAACTTTTTGAGTCAGCCATGTGCTCGGCAAGCTCAAGCTGTAGTTCCTGAACTCGGTCATCAAGTTTGGCAATTAAATCGCCAACCTGGACGGCATCACCCTGCTCGACTTTTAATACGGAGATCGTCCCCGTCTCATCACTGGACAGATCAACTCTACGATAGGGCTCAGTGAACCCTTCCACTTGGCCCTGGGCAACAGCAGCCAAACCAATGATCACAATAACTACGCCAACAAAAATGCCCACAATTTTGGGATCGAGTTGGAAATAGGTCGTTGCTGTTCTCATGTGAACCCTTCGAGTCAAATATCTGCGTGCGTTGACGCATCGTAAAAATAACCACGAAAAGTTAGCCTATGGTTTGCCCAACAAACAAAATCCGTTTTGTATTTTCAAATTTACCAACCTGCAACCGAGCCCTAATCGTTGCAATCCTCATGACCAGGCAATTTATATAGGTAGAGCCAATAAATCGAAACCAAAAAAAACGGCCGCGAAGCAAAGGTTCGCAGCCGTTGAATTAAGTTTGAGCAGGAATTTAGTCTATCGACCTCGACCACCGGCACCGAAGTCGGGGAGGTCATCTTCGTCTTCGCCTCGACCGCGACCACCGTCACCGCTGCGGTCATTGTTGTCCTTCTTCGTCGTCTGGCCACCTCGACGTTTGCCAAACTCGTTAGATTCATCGGCCAGGAACAATGAATGGCGATAACCGATCAGATCATCTCGACTGTTGCTAAGGTGGAAACGGCCAGACTTGTCCATCACCAATACTTCGCTATCAAGATCTACAGGTAATTTGAAGACCTTGTCCGAGAATTCTTCTCCTCCCATCATGTCTAAGACGACTGCGTTGGTGTTGATCTTGGTCTTTTCGATCTTTTTGACCAAGCTGGACGACGGATCTAGGACGTGAACCTTCATCACGTCAAAATTCAACACTTCACCTCGGAAAACCGTCTTCAGGTAGGGGATTGCAGTTTGGTAGACCTTATCGCCCTTGGCACTGTATGCACTCGCCGACCAAAATGAAGTCAGCAATTTTGCCGAAGGCTCATTTCGTGGAATTTCGATGTCGTCATCATATTTCTGAACGCTCGCAGGAATCGTCTTTCCGGCAAAGTATTCGGCAGGAACGCCGCCCACAGTTACCGCCTCAGTAGGATCACTCCATTCGGTCGCCCAAGCCTTGGACAAAACTTCGGTCATCCGCTTCTTGTAGGCTTTCCTTCTTGCAGCTTCCGCATCTACGTCCTCTGCGTTATCACGATCTTTTTTTGTCAGTTTTCTGAAACGGAAGGGTGGCAAGTCATTGTTCTTGTTGCGAACACGACTACGTACAACGGGCTCTTGCAGATCGATACTCAAATCTGAAAAAACGACATTGGCCAAATCTTCATCTTCTTCAACCTCAACATCTAGAGAAGGTGTATCGTCATCGTCATTGTCCCCTCGAGTACCACCGCCGCCTCGAGCACCACCGCCGCCTCGGCCGCCGCCACCTCGACCAGCCTCCGCGAGACGTCCTCCGTCGCCAGAACCATTGTCATCATCGCCTTTCTCGTAGGAGTTCAAATCGTTTGGATCGTTTAACCAAAGACGAACTCGATACTGATAAGTGATACCTGGGCTGGCCAGATAGTCGAAGAAACGAACCAATTTGTAATCTGTTTTTGGTTTCGAAAGCGGATTGAGTTTCTCGTATACGGAGCGATTGTTGCCCATCATGGCTGAAACGCTTGTTTCCTCGACATCGTCCCGACTCACCATCTGTAGCGGCATCATCTACACCTGGGATTTGTGTGGGAAAGTCAGCCCCCAAGGGATTCGGAACGTTGCCTGAAGCGGCTGAATCTTCGGAATTCCTGTTGTCCATCCCACCTGGAACCAAGGGACGCATGCTGACCAGCGGATGAACGGAGAAACCGCGATAATCAAGATTGACCAAGGGCGGGATATTTCGCGTGATTGTCTTGTCGTAGTTCATAGGATCAACGACTTCGGGAGCACCCTCAATCGCATAAAGATCGTCATAGAACTGTTCGGAAATATCAACCCAGGCATTGTCGTAGGCATCGGCATCAGCCGGATTTTCATCAAAAACACGTCGCTGGACTTCGAGATAAACATAGATTGGGCGATCACGTTTTGGGTAATAGCCAAGTGAGTTGCGAAACGCACCTTCATAATTTCTGAATTGCTCACCAAAGTTGACGACGCCGGTCACGGCAACTCCATCGAGAACAAATGGTTGTCCGCCTTGAGATCCGCTGGGACGATAACCAACAAGCTCATTCAACATCACATTCGTGATTGAGTCGCCAGCCATTTCACTGTTCTCGGTATCGTCATCTCCACGTCCGCCGCCGCGTCCGCCATCACCACCGCGGCCACCGGCATCGGCGCCGCCTCTACCGCCACGGCCTGCTGCTCCACCACCATCACCACTGCCAGCAAGCGCCAGCGTTGTAACGGGTGAGACATAATTGTTGTTTTTGAGAGCCAGCAAAACGGTGCCAATGTAAGGTTTAGCTTTCATATCGGTGGCACGAACCAACGCCGGGTCAGTCCTAAGTCCAAGCGTTGCTGTCGGAGTCCCAAGCATTCGAGGAACGGCATAGAGGTCGGAGTCGAGTGCGTTACTAATGGCGACCTCAATCCGATCATCCGCCTCGTCGTCCCCTTTTCGGAACTCTGAGATTTCGTTCCAGTTATTGGGTCCCGTAATATGCTCCTTGGCCTTCAGGGCCAAATCGTAGAGCTTAACGGGTTCACTCTTGGTGTACTTTTCAGTACTCCAGCCATTCCAAACCAGGAACGCCAGCGCCAAAAAGGCACCTCCAAGAACAAGTTTTTCAACATGATGAAGAAGAAATGTCTTCATTCCATTCGAGTTCATACCAACGCTTGGCTTTTTCATCTTCTGCCTCTTAAGTCAAATTACACTCGTGGTCCGCTTGCCTGGATTCCACGTGAGGATTTGTCATTATCGATTGATCATTATATTTGTACTAACCGAATCCAAACTAGGGATTCGGATTTGGATTGACACTGTCTTTTTTGGTGCCTGTAATAACGGCTTCATCAACGGGATTGTAAATTTTCACAATTCCATAAAACTCGACATTAACATCTGAATTCGTTCTGAGGTGAACCTGCGGTCGACCGTCTGCCATCGCGGTACTCGTCGATTCTGCTCCGCCGTCGCCACCACGTGCACCACCGCCTCCGCGACCGCCGCGACCACCGTCACCGCTTGCTGCAGCGAGCAACCGACCATCACCACCGGAACTGAGGTCAGACTCAATTCCCGCTAACTGAATTGGATCTCGTGGACGCTCAATTCGCACTTGCCAAACTTCAAATGCAAAATTTGAATTCCCACAGGCAGCGATAAAATCATCAATCTTTTGGCTGTCCATATTAACTGCGATTCGTACCGGAACCCGTTTGGCAACCAACAACTCCAAGTTCTCTTTGGGTAACTCTATGCTGTTCAAAACGTCGTAAAGCGTCTTGGCTGGAATTGGCTTGAAATCAGCGTCCACATAACGTCCATGAAAAGGTCCGTATTTTTCAAGACCTTCACCAGGGAATGGATCAAACGCGACTTCTGCATTCGTCTCAAAGGCATTGGTGGCCGGAAGTTCAACCCCAGCGGGTGCCAACAAGCGATCAGGAACCGTCAATGACCCCAGACGACCTCGCGCTTCGCGTCCAACAACAACATGATCAATTCGCTTAACGACGGCCAGATCGTTCGCACTTGCATCACCATTAACCTCCTTGATGATTTCACAGATTGCTTCCAACAACCAAAGATCTTGTTGAAGGGCAATGACTTGAATTGGCGTCGGCGCGTCGCTCACGCTCATTTGCCCGTCGCGCCCGCGAAACTTGGTAAGTTTGTCGTGCCAAAGCTTTTGATTATCGCTGGCCCATTCCACAATAGCTGGTTCTTTGGAAACCTTAGGAGTCGCCTGTGTTTCCTGCCCCCTGACGTCCGTTGCATTGAGCCCGCCCGTTGGAGCAGTTTCCGTTTTCTTGGAGTTTTCGCCAAACTCCCATTTCGCTCCAATGATGTCGCAGATAACGTCCATTCGCTTGGGAATTTCCTTTTGATAAACGGCAAGTGCCGCTTCCCATTTGACGGCAATAAATTGGTCGATGTATTTTTCTGCAGGCTGCAATTCTGAAAAAGTTTTCAAGAAATCTTGATTGGAAATATCAGGCCACTTCAAGATTCGTTCTTGAGCATCGCGGCGAATCTTCCACGCCTTCAGAAGGGCGACGGAGGCCTTGTCAATCTCATCCACCATTCCCTTTTTGGTGGATTCGTTGGGATGTCTAACTGGCAATTCGATCCCTGTTGAACCCGTACCGATGATGTTATTGGCATTGGTAACCATCCCATCGATTTTTTTCTGGCGCGCGATGCGTTCTGTGTACAGCGAAGACGCCGCCAGGTACCAGGTAACAAACGCAGCCAGCGCAATGCCACCACAGGTAATCCAAAAACGATTCTTTTTCAAGAACTTGATGATCGGAATGATTTGTTCCATGTGTATTTACTCCAACATCCTCAGGTAGTCTGAGCCATGTTTTGTTAACTGACCCAGTCAGAAATGTGCCTATTCTTTATTTGCTTTATTTGCTTCCGCATTGGCTGCTGCTTGAGCAGCTTTTGCTTCTTCTTCCACTCGCGTTTCTTTCGCGTCCACCCGTTCTTTGGGTGAACGAGGAACCCAAGCCATTTGAATGGTAAAGTCGTAGCGGTACGCCTTTTCAATTTCATTGTTATCGTCCTTGCTTTCATCGTCTTGTAAGGCACCAGAAGCACCTCGACCGCCACGGCCTCCTGCGCCTCCGCGGTCGTCTCCTCCACCGCCACCACGACTTCCGCCGCCGCGGCCTCCACCGCCACCGTCACCGCGATCGCCACCCGTCGTTTCTTCGGTCTCTTTCTCTCCAATTGACACGTCAATGTATCGACCCGACGAAACCCTAACGATGGTTGGGTAGGATATACCGAAGTCAGAAAACTCGAATTCTCCGCTTCCGATTGACCCAGGCAATGGATTTCCCTCTGCATCCAGAGGCATTGGAAACTCTACGGTTCCCTCAATCAAATTGGAGACCAACGTTCTCAGGACGTATGGCCTGCCCCAGTCGCCTGTGTAAAAATTGTCGTTGTCACGATCAGTCACCTCGACTTTGCCGTTGTGATAGTGGTGACATTGCAACTCAATCACCCACCCCGCTGTCTTGTCCAAGGCATCCTTGGTCTTGTCAGCAGACTTTTTGGCATCTTCTTTGAGTTTCTTCAACGCGGCCATTTTGGCCATGCTCTCCACGTTGACTTCGGTTTCAAACATGTTGTCGTGAATTGGCTTAATCCCAGACGACCAAGCGCTTAGATCGGTAAAGTATTGAGTTTCAATATGATCTATATAAATCTCTTCGCGATCGGCAAAGGGAATCTTGCTGGGATCCGCAGAATCCAACTTGGCGAGCCGCTCATCCACCGGCAGGGCTTCTGAGATGGCTTTGAGAATCTCGATCCAAGTTGCTTTGCCGTCCGACGCCGAAGTCAATTCGGTGCTGATCGCATTCAGTTGATCAAGCTTGACTTTTTGCCTCTGGTCCTCATCAACAAGGTCAGAACTCAAACGCTTTTGATCCTCCACCTCGTCAATCGCGGTCGCCCAGTTCTTTCCGTTCTTTTCGAAGTTTTCGTGCACGGTCCACCAGGCATTTTCCTTAAAGAAAAATCCCAAGACCAAGCCAAGCATAATAGCGCCAACCGACGCTAACACCCAAGGTTTTTTGGCTTCGACGATCCGCTCAGTCTTGATTTCCCGAGGCAATAAGTCCGTCTTCAAATGAGCCTGATTCAGCCCCTGAAGACAAAGACCGTAGCAAGGCGCCAGTGATAATACATTGCTGGCAAACGACTTTTGACCAATCACTTCATTGCCGGTCAACTTTTCAAATCCCTCGACCTTGGCAATGTCGATTTCCAGTTGCTTGTTCAGGAATGTACGAAGACCTGGGAGCTTCGCAGCGTTGCCCAGCAAGACAATTCGCGACACCGAGGCCGTTTTGTCCATACTTTGGAAGAACGTCAGCGACCGTTGAACTTCGTTGATCAAATCGCTAAATACCGGACGCATCGCTTTGAAAACCGCTTTGGGGTCTTCTGCTTTGGCGGCGTTTCGCTTGAGTTGCTCCGCCTTGGCTTGGGTCAATTTCAGTTCACGAGAAAGTTGCTTCGTAAAGTGATTTCCACCAATAGGAATGTTTCTCAACCATAGCCGTAACCCGTTAGTCACAATCAAGTCGGTCGTGTCCGTCCCCATCGACATCACCACAATGGACTCTGGGGGATTCTCGGGATCAATATCAGTTGGATCGGGCAACTCATTGAGAATGTCGTGAGTTACCACGTTAAAAATCGCCAAGGGCGAAAGCTGTACCAGATCGATGTCGATTTCTGCATCGTCAAAGGGCTTGAGGGCGCGATAAACCGCATCACGCTTCATCGCAAACAATCCGATCTCCGCATCAACCGTTCGGCCTTCGACGACGGAACCGCCCAGTTGTTGCCAATCCCAAATGACATCTTCAATAGGAAAGGGAATCTGCTGCTTGACTTCGTATTTGACAATATCAGGAAGCGTTTTGGCTTCCACGGGTGGCGGCTTGAAGAAGCGACTCAACCCGGCCTGGCCAGGCACGCTGATCGCAACCATGTCGCCACGAACTTCGTTTCGAGAAAGAAACTGTTCCAATGCCTCACGTATCATCTCATCCGGGTCGGCATCCGGATGGCTCAGAATCTTTGGATATTCGATGTAGTCGTATTTGTCCGCGACAATGGTGTCACCATCACCGGATGTGCAGCGAAGGGCCTTGATCGCACATTGTCCAATATCGACGCCCCAAACAGCATTACTTTTTGCCATAGTGGTAAATTACCTCTGCTCAATAGCCTACATTCGTGGGACAAACGCAGGCGAGAGTGTTGATGAAAGTTGCTTCAAACCAATTACGCATCCAGTAAAGTTTGAATCTCCCAGTAATTATGTACAAAGAAGTGACCAAAATCAGCAATCCGTCACGGTTTAAGTCGACCTTTTCCAAGGTTTTGTTACGATTTCACCGGTTATTGAATTTCGCTGGATTCTGAACGTGGCTGGAAGTGAGGGAAGAATATTCCCAAAGCCGTCCTCTTGTACCTAAAATGTAGGGGTTTTCATTGGTTTGTGTCAAATATTCGGATAATGACACATGCCGTTTTTACATCATTCCTACATTTGTTTGAAGTAGCCAACGTACCGTCACCCACGTTGCCCGTCGTCAAAATCGCCAGGATGACTTAGGTTATCCCGAAATCTACGACCGGATCGTTTCTCAAACGAGCCACACAATGAAGTTCTCTGCATGAATTCCTTCCAATCACTCAATATCTTGCTCCCATGCCATAGCCTGGAGGACTTTCCCGTCCACCACACCGGCGACGATGCCAAGGGCCTACTGGAAAGCTGGATGGCGCTTTGGCACCCTGAACTCATCTCCACAACAGGTACGACACTCAAGTGGCATCAGGCCGAGGAAACGCCCGCCGACCTGGAACAGGCACTCATCGTCGTTCCATCGGTTGCACAAAAAGTTGTTTCAGACACTTTGGCTGAAGATTGCCAAAAATCGAATTCGCTGCTCTTGGAAGACTTCGTCGATCGCCATTCGCTAATTGCAGCCGCGATGGAACGGCTCGATTCCACTCCTCGTTGCACTCCAGATATCGCTGCCGACTTTTTTGCGCTGGGCTACGCCTATCTTCAAGTCCAGTTGATGACTCGGCAGCTCAGGTATTCCAGCAACCTTGACGAGGCCCGTTTCGAAGAACTTGTCGTCACCGCAGCCAATTCGTCGGATCAATCGCTGGAGTCCGTCCAGGAAAAACTTCAGGCCTGCTTTGACCTCCTGCTGGAAGAAAAGGCCCGTTACTACCCTGTTGAAGCCAACCTCATCGATTTAACTTTGATCGCGGACTCGACGCTCGGCAAATCATTGAAGAATCAACTTGCTCGCCCCTTCAAACAGAACCTGCTGATCACCGGCGCGCTTTGCAAAAAAATGGCAACCCAGCACCCCGAGACTTTGAGCCAAATCAAGGACGGGGTCGCCGAAACCCACGTCGACGTCGTGGGCGGAACCCAAGACGAATTCCCCGACCCACTGATGTCCATCAATTCGATCGTCAGAAATCTGGAGCGAGCTCAAAGCACCTTCGAAACCAATTTGGGGGTTCGCCCTACGGTGTTCGCGAGACGAACCACGGGCCTCTTCCCTGCACTTCCCGAAGTACTCGAAAAATCCTCGTTTCATGGCGTCCTCCATACGACGTTCGATGAAGGACGCATCCCAAGTGGATTGGCCGCCAACGTAAGGTGGGAAGCTCCTTCAGGTGATTCAGTTCTTGCACTGGCACAAACTCCGGTTGACGCAAACGCCGCCGAGACCTTTGTGAATTTTGGGATTCGCGTGGGCGAGTCCATCGATTCGGAACATCAGGCGACGGTCCTGTTCGTCCATTGGCCCGGCCAAGTTAGCCCCGTATTTGAAGACCTCTTAAGAGTGCACCGCTATGGACCATTGCTTGGTAATTTCGTCACTTTGTCTGAACACTTCGAATCCGTCTACGATCCTGGATACGGTGAATGTCATCTTGCACCCGAGTATCGAAACGCCTATCTAAAACAGGCCGTCGCCTGTGAACAAATCGATCCGATTTCACGCTACACTCGCTATTGGAATCGGACTTGGCGAATCCGCGCCGTGGAAAATCTGATCCTGATCGCGAACGTCCACAGCACATCCAACGGCGTGAGCTTTTCTACGGCACTGGAACAACTCGCCAAACGCGTCGACAACGATGTGTTGTCAAACTCCGATGAAAATCTTGATGAGGAACTCACCGATCTTCTCGCCTCCGTTCGTGGTGCTCTCTCTGGTTCAGGTGAAAATCTAACCGCAATCAACACACTCAACTTTTCTCGTCTATCGTCCGTCACCACTCAGTCTGCCTGCAAGCCAAGCTCACGCGCTGGCGACGTGTATCTACGCGACAGCTCGGGCGAACATTCTGTCTGGGTCGTTAACTGTCCGCCACTCGGACATTGCGAACTTCTCCCGTCAGAACAATCGAAGAAAACGAAACTTGGCCCATCGGTGGTCGATGATGGAACTTTGCAGAATGAGTTTTTTCGATTGCGAATCGATGAACAAACTGGCGGATTGCGAAGTCTAAATGTGTATGACCGCCGAGTGAATTTAATGACTCAGCATTTGGCGATGAGAGAATTTTCAGGACATCCCAACCTGGATCGCCCCAGATATAGCTCTATGGTCGCCAAGAAAATCGACTTCTCAAGTCAAACCGGCCTCGCAGGAAAGGTGGTCACACACGGCCACTTGCTCATCGACGATCAAGTCGTCACTGAATTCCAGCAAACGATTTCGGTCAAACGAGGGAGTCGCTTGATTGATTTTGAGGTTGAGTTCGACTCCATCCGCCCCATCAAAAAAAACGGCAACGGATGGGACAATTACCTTTGCAGTCGAATTGCCTGGCTTGAGGAAACAGCAAAAATCCGTCGTGAGCTGCATTCCACCAAGTATTCGACCAACGAGAAACGACTCTGTTCACCCAACTTCATCGAAATTGATGACCTGGAAACCCCATTAACCCTGATCACGGGAGGCATGCCCTATCACCAACGATCGGGCACCCGGCAACTCGACACGGTCCTGGTTTGCCCAGGTGAAACTGAGAGGAAGTTCACTTTTGCTGTCGCAGTCAACGCAAAGTATTCGAGTCAGGCAGTCGCCGATTGGAATACGCCGCCTGTGATACTGGAAAACACAAAGCTCTCTGAACAATCATCAAATTGGCTGTTCCATTTCAGCAGCAAAAATATCATAGTCGTCCTTGCAAAGGCGATTCTTGATGAAAACAACAGCAACATCGGCGTCCATTTTCGACTCCAAGAAACAGAAGGAAGACGAGGCGATCTTGTCGTTCACTGCCCTTTCCCTGTCAAACAGGCTCAGCTTGTTAACCTGCTTGACGTTCCCACAGAAATGTTAAAAACAGAGAACAACAAAGTGATCACGGACTTTCTGGGGTCCCAAATGTTAGACATTCGAATTCACTGGTAAAAAACCAAAGCATGATTGTTACAATCGACGGCCCGGCAGGTGTTGGAAAAAGTTCAGTCGCCAAGATGCTCGCCAAAGAACTAGGATTTCACTATCTCGACACTGGCGCCATGTACCGAGCAGTCACTTGGTCAATCATTCGCCAGGGTGTTTCCCCCGAAGATCCAGAAGCCGCCGCCACTGCCGCCCACAAAATTCAGATTCGATTTCAAGATGATCGGGTATTCGTGGATCGGCACGATGTCACACTGGCGATTCGTCAGGACGACGTTACGCAAAAGATTTCTCCAGTTGCCGACAATCCAAAAGTACGCGAACGCCTGGTCGAACTTCAACGAAAAATCGCCAAAGACGGAAACCACATTTGCGAAGGTCGCGACCAAGGCTCCATCGTGTTTCCCAATGCGGCTTGCAAAATTTTTCTGGTCGCCTCGCCCGAAGAACGCGCAAAGCGACGAGTCAGCCAGTTGGTGGCACAAGGTCTCGAAGCCGACTATGAAAAAATCCTCGAAATGCAAAACGAACGCGACCAACGGGACTACAATCGCCCCATCGGTCGACTGATCAAAGCCGCAGATGCAGTGGAAGTTATCACTGATGACAACACCTTGGCGGAGGTCGCTCTTTTGCTCGCAGACATCATTCGTCAAAAAATTGCGCAAACCCAGGCCACCTCTTAGTAAGACGCCAACCCATCCATGCCACTGAGCAACTCGCAAGTGAGTCAATCCATGAAGCCTAAAAGAATCGTGATCGTTGGGGCAGGAGCCGTCGGAGGCAGTATCGGAGGCTTGCTCGCTCGCAATCATTCTCCCGTCGCACTGGTGGCTCGAGGTGAGCACGGTCAAGCAATCAAAGAATCGGGTTTGGTCCTGCACTGCCCAAATCAGTCGTTTAGTGTCCGGACTGAGTGCTTTCATCAGATTGAAGATGTGAATTGGCAGGAAGGCGACGTCGCGGTCTTGTCAACAAAACTGAATGACGCCCAAGAAGCCTTGGACCATTTGCTTGTGTCCGCCGGACCCGAGCTGCCGATCGTTTGTGCCACCAATGGAATTCACGGCGAAATCTGGGCAAAGGAACGATTTCAACACGTGATTTCGATGATGATCTGGATGCCAACCACCTATCTCATCCCTGGAGAAGTGAACATATACGGCGGCGACTATCCCGGCGTTCTCGACTGCGGTGAAGTCGAATCTGCGGACCACGTGGCCGCGTCTGTTGCAGAAGAACTTTGTGATCATCTATCTCGTGCCGGCTTCCACTCTTGTTATCGAAAAGACATCTCGCGTTGGAAACTTGCCAAACTGATCACGAACCTAGCCAATACGGCTCAGGCATTAGTTGCCGATGATTGGAACTCAGTCGCCAAAGCTGCCCAGATCGAAGGCACTCAAATACTTGAGTTGGCAGGATGGAATCACGTTTCTGCTGAAGAACTTCGTGAACGAACACGGTGTGTTAACCTGCTCCCGGTCAACGGAAAAAAACGGCCCGGCGGTTCTACCTGGCAATCGCTGCAGCGCGGCAAGCCACTTGAGTCTCCTTGGCTGGAGGGGGCGATTGTCGAACTCGCCGAACAATACGATGGCTCAGTGCCGATCAACCGGACCTTGCGTGATGCAGGTAAAACGTTGCAAAAATTGACCGTTAAAGATGTGCTTAAATAACGCACGCCCTGCGGACAAAACGAACAGCCGGTCGAAACCGGCTCAGCTCGAAATGCCGCGTTGAATAAATGTAGGTCCAAGCGAAAGGGTCGCCGGCCCAGCAGATGGAACTTGAACTCAAGTTCGATTACATCCCTCAGCTGCTTCCATAACAATACGGCGAGGCGGGTAGATAGTAAGTTGAGGGCGCTGAGCGGTAGACGAAATTGGACACCTGAGACGGAATGGCTCGAACCGCGGCTGGTCTCGGCAATGGGCCAGATCGATAGACGATAGGCTGGCCAGTCATCACTGGTGAATTGTAATAATGGCTCTGCTGAAAACTGCCACAGCTACTGGAAACTTGCCCCGAGCTAAATGCCGTCCCATAGATATTTCCCGACGGGCGATACGATTGGAAAGAATACGTTGGGTAGGTAGAGAAACTTTGCGAAGGAGCATAGGCCTGGCTGTAGCCACTCGATTGCGCAGGACAGTAGGATTGAGCGTCGGCTGAGCTACTCAACACAACAGACAGTAAAAACACACCCACAGTCGTGGAAAACAAGGTAATTCGTCGCATCATACGTTAAAGCCTCCTCAATAAATCCCCGAATAATTCTCCACCTCCTCGAGCGGAAACAGAGTTCATCCTGCCATGACGGCGACTACTAAAAGGGCTTACAGGCAAATTCCACAACCTGGGCGATATGTGCAAACTCTTACAGAGGAGCAGTTTGGGGCCTAATATTGCGGGAGTTCGAATTCGTTTTACGGAGGAAACTGACACTGAAATTCGCTCCTGCCCTCATTGGGAGCCGCTTTTACGGGTAATACGAGGCAGCCTTTTAGCTAAGTCGCACGATTTGTACTGATTCGGACGCTTATGGGTGCCTGAATTTGACTCAAGGCGGAAGAAGTTCTCCTTTGTGACCTGGCCATTGCTGCCATCAAAGGGGACGATTTTTTCAGCAACTTGCTGAAAGCGGTTTCCGAGAACAATCCATCTTTGTACGATATCGGGCTTTGAATTTTCCCCGCACCAATATCTACGATTCGCCAAGAATCTTCGACGGAAAACTATGGAAGCTGGAATTGTCGGTCTGCCCAACGTTGGCAAGAGCACTCTTTTTAACGCACTAACCTGTAGCTCCTCGGCGGCGAGCGAGAACTACCCGTTCTGCACCATCGAACCCAATGAGGGCGTGGTTCCCGTGCCAGATGGAAGACTGGACCGGATCACCAAATACATTGTGCCGCAAAAAATCATTCCCGCCGTTTTAAAACTCGTCGACATTGCCGGAATCGTCGAAGGGGCCTCCAAAGGAGAAGGCCTGGGAAACAAATTTCTCAGTCACATTCGTCAAGTCGATGCGATCCTTCAGGTCGTTCGCTGCTTCGAAGATCCCGATGTAACGCACGTCAGCGGAAACGTTGACCCAATCAGTGACATCGAGGTGATTGAAACAGAGCTAATGTTTGCGGACATTGAAACGCTAGAAAGCGCCTTGCAAAAAGCCAAAAAAACGGCCCGCTCTGGTGACAAGGATGCCAAACTGCGCGTCGCGGTTGTTGAAAAATGCCTGGCCCATTTGGAAACAGAAACGCCGCTTCGCAACCTGGAACTCAATGAACTCGAATTGGCATCGATCAACAGTTTCGGCTTGCTGACCGCCAAACCCATTTTGTATGTCGCCAACGTCGACGAAAATGACCTTGATGGAACCTCTCCGCTTGTCGCCAAGGTTCGCGAGCATGCGGAAAAAGTCGGAGCGGGTGTCGTTGCCGTTTGTGCAAAAATCGAATCGGAGATTGCGGAACTCGATGAAGCCGATCGACCCGAGATGCTGGAAGCGGTTGGGCTAACGGAACCTGCGCTCTCAATTCTGGCACGCGAATCCTACCGAACACTTGGCCTGGACAGCTATTTCACCGCTGGTGAGAAAGAAGTACGAGCTTGGACAATCCCTCGCGGCGTTACCGCACCTCAAGCGGCGGGCGTCATTCATAGCGACTTCGAACGCGGCTTTATCCGATGCGAAATCTACACGCTGGATGACCTCGAAACCCACGGAAGCGAAGTCGAGATCAAAAACAACGGCAAAATGCGTATTGAAGGAAAGAGCTATGTCATGCAAGACGGCGACATATGCCACTTCTTGTTCAACGTTTAATTCTAGTGGTTAGTCAAACCTGATTTGACCCGTTCTACAGCGCGTTTAGTTTAGGTATGGCAGAATTTTCGTCGTTTTGCCTTTCAAACAACGGCGAAGTGACGCAATAGGTAAGGCCAACTTGGACTAGTGGGTGCCATGCTTCACGCTTGCGTGAAGCATGCTTGCGCAAGCCCAAGGCATGGCACCCTTCAGTTCAGGTTTGTTGACCCCCTAGCCAAGCGTTCGCTTTTGCTGGCTCAAACGAGTAACCGAAACGAAGAACATCACAAAGGTAGGTCTGGCGAATCAACTCAGCAGTCTGATCATCATAGTGTTTACGATAAATCGTTTTGTGCGTTGAATTCAATTTATTCAATTTGCTTGGCGGTCCGAACTGGGGAATGCCAATTCGTTTGAGAATGCGATTGGCCTGCTCCTGCCAACCCGGCATTGCGTACCGCCGTAGAGAACGTTTGATGCTGGTCCCGGCCATTTTGAAACGTGGACAAAGATAAACGCAGGATTTTCACACACAATCATGAAGGTATTTTTAACGTGGCAGGGCAAATAGGGTGAGGTCGCTCCAAGCTGCATCGTCATTGCCAGGCCCCCCAGCCCATCGAAATTGGGTGAAAATCCATCTCCCCTTCTAAAGCCTAGGCCGGTTCGGTTACGATAATGCTCGAAAACAAACTCAACTTTAGTGCTCAAAATCATGTCGCTTACCGCTGGCCTGGAACATATCATTCGCGCCGACGAGCCTCTGGCTCCATTTACTTCACTACGACTTGGCGGCAACGCAGCGTTTTTTGCAGAGCCCACCAGCGTCGAAGAACTGCTGGAACTGATCAAACGATTCTCAGCCCCGGGTAAACCAATCCACCTATTGGGTGCCGGCTCCAATTTGTTGATTCCCGACGAAGGTGTCGACGGACTTGTCATTAGCCTTAGCGCACCGGCATTTGGTCAAATCAAAGTCGATGGCTCGAATGTAGTCGCGGGTGGCGGAGCCAAGATGGCCCACCTGGTGGCGACTTCGGTTCGCGAAGGACTCGCTGGCCTCCATCGCCTGATCGGAATTCCGGGAACCGTAGGCGGTGCACTCAACGGCAACGCAGGCACCCATGGATTTGACGTTGGCTCTCTGGTCAGCCAGGTCAAAGTCATCACACGTGAAGGCGAACTACTCGTTCGTGAAAAAGATTCGTTGGTTTTCTCTCACCGGGAAAGCAGCCTGAATGAATTGGTCATCTTGGAAGCAACCTTCGATCTGGAGAACTCGGCAGCTGATGCGTTGACCAAAGACATGCAGCAAAAGTGGATTGTAATGCGGGCCAGCCAGCCCTTTGCCGATGAGCGAGTTGCATACATTTTCAAAGACCATGGTGGTGAGTCGGCAGCTGAAGTAATCGAAAGAGCAGGGCTAAAAGGAACCTCAATGGGTCCAGTCGCCCTCAGTGATCGCAACTCAAACTATATCGTGGCCTCTGAATCAGCGACTGCCAACGACGTCAAGAAACTGATCCAGCACATTGAAGACCAGGTCGCAGTCAAACTGAGCATTGACTTGGAATCAGCAATTCAAACTTGGTAATCCAGCGGCAAATTTCGAACGATCCGACTGACCGTTACGACCTTCACAACAAGGCCTCGGGTTTTACCGGCACACTAGGCGAAATTCTCACTTCCGCTCGATTGTTCCGATATCTATTACGCAGGGAATATCGCTGTATCGGCTCGCAGATTTTGCGTGATCCACCAGCGTATTTGCCCAACGGTGACTTCCCTTACAGCTAAGGCGTTTTTCTTTCTGTGTTCACAATCGGAATATGGGACAGGTTCCCACGAGTCGATACGCAGGCCGGCAGGAATCGCTCTAGTCGTTTTGCGTATGCCAACTGGAAACTGCGATCCCATCGGACGCTTCTCCAATCCTTGTCAAAACGCACTTGTGTGCGGTATCAGGAACTAGCCCAGGATCAATCATGCCAGAGATTCCCATCAAGAAAATCCTGCTTCATCCGGCCACACTATTCGTCGGTTGCGTGATTCTTGTTGTCGTCGGTAGCGTCAGCCTCTGGGAGCAGAATAGCGAGCGGTTCCTGAGTTCGCACAAATACAACCTGACTCCCGATCGAATCGTCGTTGAAGGCGAGAGGGCCGACTTGACCAATCAACTCAAAGATAAAATCGTCAGCAGCCTGGCCGGAACCAATGCCCACACATTGGATTTCCAGCTCGTTTCAAATGTTGCCGCGATTGCCGAGTCGCAACCCTACGTCCAAGCGGCCTTTGTCAAAAAGTCGGTTTCCGGGTTGAACATCAGAGCATCGTTTCGCCAGCCAGTCGCAATTGTAGAACTACGCACTCAGCAAACGGGCAACCTTCCCGTGGCAATTGATAAACAGGCAATACTGCTTGACGGCCGAATTTACCAAATGCAATCACCGGATGATTTTTTGCGGATCTCGGTTTATCAACCTGAAAACCAGGGACTCAACTCATGGGAAGTTTGGCCAGACGAGAGAATACAAGCCGCCGCAAAAATTTGCGATGAACTACAAGAGGTCTGGAAAGAATTCCAAATCTATCGCATCGTGTCCTACTGGGAACCTGGCAAGCAACCCAGCGCATCGGATGTCTTTGAACTCTGGACCAAATACGGCGACAAAATCGTCTGGTCCAATGCTCTTCCACAACAATCCGAAGTAACAACCGCTCAAAAAATCGCAGTCGTCCGAAACTTCATTGCGGAAAACGGATCGCTGGAAAACCTAGCGGGACGAAACAAGCTGGATGTTCGTTCTGGACAAGCAGTTTTGACGAAAGACATCCGCACGGCAGAAGGCAAGCGATTGCTGCTTTCTCAATTGCAGGGATTACTGTTCAAGAAGTAATCCAGGAATCGTTACTTGCCGCAGCTGCCAGCCAACTTGCAGCTGCCACATCCGCCACTTGAACAGCCACTATCCTTGGTGCCGCAGTCGGGACCACATCCGTTCGCCAGGGTTTCAGTGAATTTGCGAAAACGAACTTTGGCTTCGTAGGCCTCGGCAAGTTCCCCGGTGATTGCCTCCAAGTCGGAACTGACGTCACCAAGAAAGTAGAAGAACAAACTCTGACCATCAAAAAGATGCTCAACATCTACAAGCACGCCCGGCAGCTCGTGCTCGGCAATCAACTTCTGGCAAGCCAGGAAAGCACGATCACGATGCCGACGCAATCGCTCGAGAATCATATCGTCGTTTTTGCTGACCGAACGGAGTAGCTCTCCATTTCCTGCAGCATCTACCCGAGATTCAACTTCACAAATGACTTCGCCATACTCAAGCCCGCGCTCCGTGCGACAGATAACTCGATGATTGCGGGAATAGGTTCTGTGATCAACGGACCGATAGCGCCCCACCAACCCCATCACACCTGTTTTCACGAAGTGAACCACCGTCTACTCTCCTGTTTTTTTCTCTTCTGATTTAGAGGAATCAAGACCAACCAATTTGATAACCTTGCCAGAGTCATCACCAACTTGATCACCCAAAGTGGTTACCAACAATTCACCTGCCGCATTGAACCGCATGTCCGTGATGTTTGCAAGCTTGTAGACTTCCAGACTTTCACAGCCCGCGTCGTTGTCCGACTCGATCAATTTGTAAATCGCTCCATTTTCAGCATCGGCCAAAAAGAGCCGACCTCGCTCAGGGCCATAGGCGATCGCGGTCACTTTCTTGAGCCCAGTGTTAAAACTTCCGTTGTCTTCTCCTTCTTCGTTGTAAAAACTCAACGTCGCACCGCCCGCGATATTCTGTACCAACGCCAAATACCCTTCTGGCTTGCTTAGCGTGACCGCCATGGTCGACTCAAGCCATTTCTTGTCCTCTCTTTTTTCGGGGACCAACAACTCCATTTCCGAAGGCAACTCTTCCGTCTTGGCAACTTTGGCAACGAATGCTTTTTTGTCATCATCCTGACCGATCAACATAATCGAGTTCGAGCCAGAGACCATTCGATTCACCTGGCCAAGCAACGCCGAATCGTCCTGACCGATTCCCAAAGTCGAATGGTCGTCTGAGGCAAGCAATGGTTGATCGTCCTTGAGTTCCGTCAAATCGAAACCATGAACTTGAATGGGCCTTTCCTTTTCATTGGTTGCAGCGACCAACAATCGATTGGCATCAAAAAATTCAAGAGCCACTGGGCCGCCATCGGACCCCAATCCATCGAACGCGTGAGCATCAAAACCGGTAATCACCTCAATCGGCTTGGCGTCGACAATTTTGATAACACGGAGTGCACCAAATTCAGCAACATAAATCGTGCCATCCACTGGATGAAATGCCAGGCTGCCAGGATGATTCAAACCTTCAACAATGGTCTCCGCCTCAATCTCCTGTGCGAAGGAAGAAACGGACCAGCACATTGCCAATGCCAACAAAACAACAGAGAGTAGTTTGGAATTCATGGTTCTCATATCAGTGAATAATTTGTTTTGCGTTGATTATAGTCCAACAATATCCCCACGCAGGCTGAGTCGAAGACTTTTGTGAGGGAAATTCAAATGCCCTGCGTTATTCGGTAAACCTTGCCATCAACTTGTTGAACACGCTGACAAATTTCTGAGACGCCAAGGCCAAAGTGATCAATATCACCACGGCAGCAAGTACATTGGTGTACCAGCGATTTCGAAATTGCCCCAAAAGGTTTTTCTGGTTCGCAACCCACAAGAGGAAGATTGCCACCAAGGGAAGCAACAAACCATTGGCAACCTGAGCGAGAATGATGATCTCCTCTGGACTGCTAGTCGATCCAACTCCGAACCCAACTCCTACCAGAACGACAAACGTGGCGACGCACTTCAAGCGAACATCGGAGAGCTTGGCAGGCCACTGAAAACATCCCGCAGTGGCGTAGGCAGCTGCGATCGGTGCCGCAATGGCGCTGGAAAGTCCCGCCGCACAAAGCCCAATCGCAAACAAAACTCTCGCCGAAACCCCAAGAGAGTTTTCAAGCTGAGCTCCAACCTGCGAAAGTTCGGTAAGCTTGACCTCGGAGCCGGCAAAGGCCACCGACATCGTAATCAAGATCGACACCGTAACGACACCTCCGATTGCGACACTAATCATCGTATCCCAAAAGGAAATTCGAAGCACGTTTTGACGAGTCGAATCATCCGCGTCAGCATCATGCCATTTCTCCGCAGCACCACTGGCATGAAGGAAAAGATTGTACGGAACCACAGTCGTCCCGATCAAACCAATTACAAAGAGAATCATTTTGGGCCGATCCTCCGCAGCCGGAATCCGGGGAATCAACCCCGCAAAAACTTCCGACCAATCTGGGCCACTACTGATCGCGCTATACAAAAACATCGCGCTCATCAAAACAACCAAAAATGCCATTAACCACTTCACCAACTCCAGTCGTCCAATCCAAATCACCACGACCGCAATTGCTGCAAATGACAAAACTCCATATCGAATCAGCCGTTTTGCCCATACCTCCGCCTCTTTATCTGAATCTGATTCATCCGGTTCCGTATTCGCCGGCAAGCTACTGTCTGCTTCGCCAGCACTTTTTTCTGTTTGAATTTTGGCGATTTCTCTCAAGCCAGAGGCAGCTCCAACCAAGTTCCCCGTTTGATAAGCCGAATTTCCAAAAAGAATGGCGCCAAGGACCAACGTTAACGCGATTCCACGGCCCACTGGCTGTTTGATCGAGTCACGGATCGCCTGCGCAAGCCCGCCACCTGAAACGATCCCCAGCCGAGCCGCCATCTCTTGAAGAACGATGGTCGCAATAACGGCAAAGGCGACTGCCCAAACTAGCGAAAATCCGTAATTTGCGCCGGCAATGCTGGCGGTAGTTACGGTTCCAGGCCCGATAAAGGCTGCAGTAACCAGCAAACCCGGACCGAAACCAATAGTAGAACCGTTTGACTTTGAGTTGGGGCCATTCCCGTCATTGCCATCTAGGTGCTCTTGATCCAATTGTTTAGAATTCATGCGCCTGTCGAACGATTAAAAAACTGTAACAAAATCACCTCTATCTGAACGTCCAACCGCAATCGCGCCTAGCATGTTGATGACCTAAACTCTTAGAATGTACGGACTTGAGAAACCAACTATTCTTTTCACTCACGCTTGATTTGTCATGAACAAAATATCAACACTGATTTTTTCAACTTTGATTCTCACTTTTGTTTGCATTGCTCCAACTCAAGGGCAAGACTGGGCAAGGCAAATGTTCACGGAGTTCGATCATGAATTTGGTGTTGTCCCCATGGGAACCAACCCTGTCTTCGAATTCAATATTCACAACAAGTACCAAGAAAAAATTCGCATTATGGGCGTGACCTCCAGTTGCGGGTGCACGACAGCAACGCTATCCCATATGGAGTTGGCCTCCGGAGAAAACGGAAAGCTGATTTGCCAATTCAACTCCAATGTCGGAGTTGGATTCAAACAAGCGACAATAACCGTCCGATTCGCTGAACCCTTTGTTGGAGAGGTCCAAGTTGCCGTCAACGGAACGATTCGCAACGATGTGCTGATCGAACCAGCCCAGCTGGATTTCGGTACGTTCAGTCCAGGAAAATCACCACAGCTTTCAACCTCCTTGACCCGTTTTTCCAGCCCGAATTGGCGAATCAAAGATGTTCGTAGCCTCTACCCAAATGTAGGAGTCTCACTTGCTCAACGATACCGTGGACAAGACAAGGTCATTTACGACTTGCACGCTAGCATCAAGCCGTCTGCAGAGCCGGGCCGAATCCAGGCCGATCTGGTCGTGATCACGACGGATGGATTCAGTGATTCGCAGATCCGCATTCCAATGACAGGCCTCGTCTCGTCTCCACTGACCATCAACCCGGAGACTCTGAACTTCAAGCCGATCAATCCAGGTGGCAAAGCCAGCCAGAGAGTGATTCTAAAAGCCGATCGAGAATTCAAGCTTGTTGACGTTACCTGTGAAGACCAGAACTTCACCGTTCGGGCAGACGGCAAATCCAGCAAAGTACATTTTGTCGAAGTCGTTTACACCGGTCAGACTCCTGGAAACTATGAGACCGAACTTACTTTTGTAACCGATTTGGACACGCAGACTTCAGGCAAAATAAAAGCAGTTGCCACGGTCGTTGATGCTGAAAGCGATGCCTCCCTAAGTCGCTAGAATTCGAAATCAAATCTGCGCAACTTCGGGACAACGCGCGACTTCGAGACTTCGTGTGATGGAAACCCGACGCGTCAGCGAGGACGAATCTGGCTGTTCCTCGCTCACGCGTCGGGTTTCCACGGATGAATCTTGAAAGCTCTTAAAACATTCACGTGCGATTCTGTGCGCTCCAGCAAGTCACCATCGACACGAGTCCAACTAAATGGAAGGTTGAGACTCTGCCGAAACAAATCAGCGTTTGCTTGGTTTGAGATAAATCCCCATCGCTTTCTGGCTCGGCCCGAGTCTCGTCATCCCTAACGATTGCCAAATTCCGATCGCGGCGATTGCCCGGTTCCCTCATAAAAACAATCCCACCTACGATTTCAGGGATGATTCATCACCTGTAGAATACGGAAAAAGACACCACGTTTTTTGAAGGAATCCAGATGCGCATCGCACACTTACCCAAAACCGTTTTGGTCCTTTTGTTTTTATCTTCAATTGCGATCGCACAGGAGGAGCAGCCCACTGAAACCGTCAAAGAAGAACTCACAAAAATTCTTAGGGTACAAGCGAATTGTTGGAACGAAGATGACATCGAGGGCTTCATGCAAACCTACTGGAATTCCGAAGAACTAACTTTCAGTTCAGGTGGTAAAACGACCAAAGGTTGGCAGGCAACACTTGATGGTTACAAAGAGCGTTATCCGGCCGGCAACATGGGGCGGCTGCATTTTGACCATCTCGACATCACCCTACTAGGCGGGGACGCCGCGTTGGTTCTGGGGCAATGGCATTTGACGTATGACGCCGAAAACAAGGACGGAAACTTTTCCTTGGTACTCCGAAAATTGGAAGGTGGATGGAAAATTGTTCACGACCACTCATCCATCATCGAACCTTCTGACGACAAGTCCGACTCGTAGTTTCAAAGAAATTGACTCAGCAATTATTCGGTTATCAAGGACAAACGCAGTTCATTTCACTCATGGGAAAGTGTTCTGTCGTTTGAAAATCAAAAAAGTGACTAGCGATTTTCTCGCATAATCGACTGATTGGCCGAAACCTCGCTACGCGAAACGCGTACAATAAGCGAGGACATCAAATATGAAACGACTTATCATAGGCATCACGACTTGGATTTGCCTGCTTATCACCTGCGGCTATTTTTTCGTTCAACGAAAAGGCAACGCAAAAACGGCGACCGATCAGGTCGCAAGTTACCTATTAGGCGCGACTCAAACTGCCGAATTAAAGTTCAATCCTGATCAAGTATTCAAGGTTGGAGATATCCTTTTCCAATGGGAATCGGAAGCGGCGCGCCCGGTTGGCATCATCACTCGTGTCGAGACGCCCAATTCAAATGAAATGGGATTGGTGCTTTCGTCTACTGCCTATGTCGACCTGTATCCGAACGCCCCGAAAATTTCTTCGAACGATTTTGTGACTTATCATTCGGCGCCCGATTCTCTTGCCTGGGTCCTCCAAGTCATGCTTCCTCCAGAGAAACGTCTCGAAATCACTCGGCTCATTACGGACGCCTATCAAGCCCATCAAGATGAGCTTTCCGCTGCCCTCAAACCGATCATTCAACGAACCATTGAAGAGTCGGCTCTGATCATCCAAGAGGATCTTCGGTTGGCACTTGCCGCACGTTCAGAAGAGATTCAACTCGTGGGCAATCGGCTTCAGGTCGAGCTGGTAAATGAAAACATTATCCCCTTGATCCAAGACGAAATCTGGCCTGTCATAAAACGACAGGCGGAACCGCTCATCGAACAGGTGGGGCAGGAAATCTGGGCAGAAGCATCTGTTTGGCGATTTGGTTGGCGATATCTTTACGACTATTCACCTCTCCCCCAACAGGACCTTACCCGCAAAGAGTTCGATCGTTTTGTCGACCGAACCGCAGTCCCAATTCTTGAGAACCACGTGGATGATTTCCTTGAGCTTCAACGAACGGTCATGCGTGAAGTCTCCCAAAACCCAACAGTCCAAAAAGTGGTTTCCGAAAGTGTTCGAGAGTTCGTCAACGACGCGGATGTTCAGCAAATTTTCGGAGAGGTTTTTCGTGAGGTAGTGATCACCAATCCGCGATTGCGAAAGATATGGGAAAAGAACTGGAGCAGTGACGAAGCCAACTCGGCATTGGCGTTGACCAATCAACGGCTTGAACCAACGATCACCCGAATCGGTGAATCGCTTTTCGGGAATCCAACCAAGCAGATTACTCCCGAATTTTCCTGGGCGCTTCGTTCTCGAATCATGCAAAAAGACGCCCGCTGGTTAGTCCTCGTCCATGACCCTGACGCTCCCCCTCAAACCACGAGTCCAGTTCTAAATGTGATCCGAGGCGAAGAAAACAAAAGCAACCCGTTCCACATCCCTGCACAACCACGCAATGGCCGATAATCACGCCGCTACTATTTCGATTTCAAACCTCAGCGTCAAAGCGGGAACGAGACAACTGCTCCAAGGGGCCAGCGCCGACTTTCGCGCCGGTGAGATATCAATTATCGTTGGGCCCAGCGGTGTCGGAAAATCTGTACTTCTGAAAATCATCGCCGGACTCATCAATTCCGGCACCGAGGGAATTGAGGTCGAAGGCAAGATCCTTTGCGACAATCAACCGATTCAAAGCGGTCAAACCGGAGTCGTTTTTCAGTCGTTTGCGCTCTTTGACGAATTGACGCCACATGGCAATCTGGATTTTGCCAAATCGTGCGGACAAACTCGACGGACCCGCGAAGAACTTGAAGATCTACTGGAACAACTAAAAGTCCCTGTCAACGTACCGACTTCCCGATTGAGCGGTGGACAAAGGCAGAGACTCGCAGTCGCACGAACCCTGGCCTACGATCCCCCCGCGATCCTGTATGACGAACCGACCTCCGGCCTGGACCCCTCGACAGGTACACAGGTCGCAAACCTGATCAGGGATACCCACGAACAGCATCACAAGACATCGGTTATCGTCACTCACGACTACCCTGCCCTGCTGCCGATTGCGGACCGAGTATTTTTGTTCGATCCATTGGCGGGAAAAATCGAAGAAGTTGACCAGTCAAAATGGAATGAATTGGGCAAGATGCTGGAACCGCTGTCCTCAGCTGCAGTGAAAGATCAAGCCGTCACGCGACCGGAATCATTGAGTGAGAAAGCTTCTCGTCTGAGTGCAAAGTTTTTCAAAGGAACCACCAAAGCCCTGGAAGCCTTTTTCATCGGAACGATCAGTTTAGTGCCGACCTGGCGCAACATCCGATGGGGATTCAAATTCCTGCTTCACTATGCCAGGCTGGTCGCAGGGCCAACGGCAATGATCTACCTCGCCATCGCTGGAATTATTGTCGGTTTCGTCACAACCTATTTTTCTTTTGAGTTCCTGCCCTTCGCCAGCTATACAGAACCACTTTTGATCGAGGACCTTTTAGGAGCGATGGGATTCGCAATGTATCGAATCTTTGTTCCGGTACTGGCGACGGTGCTTGTCGCTGCGCGAAGTGGAGCCGCGGTTACCGCCGATGTCGGTGGCAGGCAGTATGGCAACCAAATTGACGCCATGAATTCGTTTGGTGCTAAACCACGCAGCTACCTGTTGACGCCGATCATGCTTTCGTTTCTTGTCGGCACTCCGATTTTGACCCTGATCAGTTTTTGGACCGCCAAAGTCGTTAGCTTGTTGGCGTTTGTTTGGACTCACCCCGAACATGGTCCCAATTTCTGGGACTACCATTTCCATACTCAGCTAGAGATGCTTGGGCAAACATTCTATTTTGGGACGCCTTGGTTGATGGGAAAACTGCTTTGCTGCGGTTTGGCGATCGGCATGATTTCCTATTTCCAAGGAATCTCGCCAAAGTTTTCTACAACCGACGTCAGCAAAGGGGTCACCCGCACTATCCTATGGGCAACCCTACTCGTGCTGACCATTCACTTTGCGTTTGCGTTTTTTGAATTCGAAGATTTTCGTCCCAACGTTCCGGATTAAACCAATGATTTATGGCATCAGCATCGGATACTGGATCACCGCGTGGACGTCGATGGCATTGGCAGTTGTCATCATCTGGAGCGCAATTGTGATTGGCTGTGCAAAACTGGACGAAAACTCGGAACCGTGATCCCCAGCAATTGTCCCAGCACGATCGCCGAAATCAACGACGTGTTTTGGTAGGGCAGACTTGTCCGATCCCGGACTCTGTGGATTTCTGTTGTGAATCTATCAGAGACGACGGGGCGCCCGAAAAAATCGGTACAACCTTTCTCAAAAACCGATCCACTATCGGAATTTGGGATCGCACCTTCAAGGCTCCCGAGCGAGTCGCTACAATTCTGTCAGAATTTTCAACCTAACTGGATCACTCCGATGGCCGTCGAAACTGACAATGCAACCCACATTGACTCGAACACCTATTTCCGATGTTTCGCTGGGTGTTCGGGCAAACATTCGATTTTCGATGTCATCTACACCTGCCCAACATGTGGTGGATTGCTTGAGGTCTACCATGAGCGAGCTCCACTACAACGGTTGAGTGAATACAAATGGAAGCAGCTTTTCGACTCCCGAGCCAGCACGACGACTTGGCCTTATGGCAGTGGGGTCTGGTCGATGAAGGAATGGGTATTACCCAACCTTGCAGACGAAAACGTCGTCAGTATGTGCGAAGGGAACACCAACCTGTTTTGGGCTGAACGGTTGGGAAAGCAACTCAATGTTCCAGACCTTTGGATCAAACTTTGCGGCAACAGCCACACTGGCAGCTTCAAGGATTTGGGCATGACGGTGCTTGTCAGTGCAGTCAAACAAATGATGCAACAAGGAAGTCCCGTCAAAGCGGTTGCTTGTGCCAGTACGGGTGACACCAGCGCCGCCCTGGCCGCCTACGCAGCTTATGCAGGAATCCCGGCAATCATATTCTTGCCTGCGGGAAAAGTGAGTACCGCACAATTAATCCAGCCGGTTTCCAACGGGGCTCATGTTCTTGCTCTGGACACCGATTTCGACGGCTGCATGGAGATCGTCAAAGAAGTCACACAGGACCAGTCAATTTATCTTGCCAACTCAATGAACAGTCTTCGCATTGAAGGCCAAAAAACGGTTGGCATGGAAATCGTTCGTCAATTCGATTGGGAGATTCCCGATTGGATCATCATACCCGTGGGCAATCTCGGAAACATCAGTGCGTTGCACAAAGGATTCCAGCTATTGATTGACCTTGGCATCATCCAGCGCATGCCTCGACTGGTCGCCGCTCAAACTGAAAAGGCAGATCCTTTCTATCAATCGTTCAAGAACGGATTCAAAGAAAAGGTTTCGGTCACTGCAGGTGAAACCTTGGCTAACGCGATTCGAATCGGAAACCCGGTCAGCTACGCCAAGGCAGTTCAAGCAGTCCAGGAATCGAATGGATTCGTGGAACAAATCACCGAAGCGGAATTGGCCGAAGCATCTGCACAAGCTGACTTGACAGGTATGTACTGCTGCCCACACACCGGCGTGGCGTTGGGGGTATTGAAAAAACTCATCAAGAATGGAGTCATCAAACCGGAAGACCGCACCGTTGTAATTAGTACGGCTCATGGCTTGAAGTTTACTCAATTCAAAGTTGACTATCACGAATCGAAACTAAAAGACATCGCAGCCAATCACGCCAACCCACCTGTCTACGTTGATGCGAATGCGACTGCGGTGAAAGAAGTAATCAAGTCGCGACTTGGATTGTAAATCACTTATCGCATGAAACTACATTAATTGACGTGCAGCTTGATGACAGGATGAATTCTTGGGTGCCATGATCCTCGCAACGCGCGGGCTACACCTTAACGAGAATCGATTGAGTTGAATTCGAAGCTTAGCCAATCTCAAAAGAACATGGCCACGCGAGCGAGGCCATGGCACCCAGTGCTCCGCGAGGGGAATTGGGGTTTGGGATGTTACCCAGACTGGAAGTCGTGAAAGTCTGAGGCCAATGGAAATAACCGCTCTGCGGCAAAAGTAATTGAGGCACGGCGTTTCATGGAAACCCGACGCGTCAGCGAGGACGAACCTGCCGCGACCTCACGCTTCATAGATTCATATCCACACGAAGATCTGGCATCGAAACATGCAACCTGCGCTAGACCAAATCATTAATCGCTTGTTCAATCGTTTCGAATTCAAACTTGAATCCGTTATCCAAGGGGACTTTGGGAACGACTCGCTGCGAGAACAGCAGACTGCTGGCAAACTCACCAAGCGCCAACTTCAAGACAAATTTTGGCGCCGGGAAAAATGTGGGGCGCCTCAATGCCCTTCCCAACGCCTTGGTCATCTCGCGATTGGTTACCGGATGAGGGGCCGCACAATTTATCGGTCCAGAGATTTTTGAATTCGCCGCCCAACAAAACATCTCAGCCACATCACGGACATGGATCCAGGGAACGTACTGGCTGCCGTTGCCCAACGTCCCACCAACGCCAAGTTTAAAGATCGGGAGCATTTTCTCAATTGCACCGCCGCCACGTCCCAAAACAATTCCGATGCGAATGAGCGCCACACGAACTCCGTCCTTGCGAAATTCATTGGCTGCATCCTCCCATTCCTTGCAAACATCGACCAAGAACCCATCACCATCTGTGTTGGATTCGTCGATCACTTTATCTGCCTGGTTTCCATAGATTCCAACCGCTGAGGCAGAAATCAATGCGCTCGGCAACCGCTCCAGATTTCGCAGTCCGCAGATCAAGTTTTGAGTCCCCTTGACTCGACTATCGCGAATTCGTTTCTTCTTTGCAGCGTTCCAACGCCCTTCGGCGATGGATTCACCCATCAAATTAATCACACAGTTAATTTCTGTATCAGGATCGATGGACAGCGGTCCTAACAAGGGATCCCATTGGATAACATCAGAAACCCGATCTCCCAGCTTTTTGAGAGCTCGTTCGCGGATGCGACTGGTCACGATCGGTTTGTCCACCAAATCAAGAAGGTATTGACCAACAAACCCGGTCGCTCCAGTAATTAAAGTCGCCATCCATTCGTCTTTCTTCCGTCGCCCTCAAAAAATCGCTCGCCATCGCACTCAAAGCCATCAAGTCGCGTGCGACGTCATCCTGTTTCACGAAAGCATTTACTCTCTCGATGATCGTTCGCTATTCCAGAGGCCAACTCAGCGCCACCGAACACTAATCGCCCATCATCATTCCGCCTAGCCCAGTCAAATCAAGCAAACTCCCCTCCCCTTTCTTTCCAGAAGTACGAGTCGCCTGAATCATCCTTCCGGCTAACCGCGAGAATGGCAATGACTGTAACCAGATATGCCCAGGACCCGTCAAAGTCGCAAAGAAAAGTCCTTCGCCACCAAACAACGTATTTTTAAAACCACCAACGAACTGAATATCGTACTGAACGCTGGGAGCAAGCGCCACGATACACCCCGTATCAATTTTCAATTGCTCTCCGGGTTTTAATTCGCGTTCCAGAATGGAACCGCCTGCGTGGCAGCATGCAATCCCATCTCCGCGCAATCGTTGCATGATGAATCCTTCACCACCGAACAATCCGACACCGATATTTTTCCGAAACGCAATTTCGATTTCGATGCCTTTGGCGCCACACAAAAACGCATCTTTCTGACAGACAATTTCGCCACCGAGTTTATCCAGATGCAAAGGAATAATCTTTCCTGGGTAAGGCGCTGCAAACGCGACCTTCTGCCGTTGTCGTGCAATGTTACTGAAGGTTGTCATGAATAACGACTCGCCCGTCAGTACCCGTTTCCCTGCCGATTTAAGTTTCCCCCAGAAACCCTGTTCTCCGCCGCTTGGATTTCCAAATACTGTTTCCATGTTGATTCCCGCGTCCATGTACATGAAAGCACCGGCCTCGGCGATCACCGTTTCAGATGGATCAAGAGTAATCTCAACGTACTGCATCTCATTGCCATAAATTTCGTAGTCGATTTCGTCGGCGATGCGGCCTTTGGTTTGGTAGTAATTGGATGCCGCTGCCCCATCGACGATTTCAATTTCATTTGATTCTGAAAATGGCACTTGAAAGACTTGACCACAGGCCTTGCAACGAACCGTTTTCCCAGCAAGTGAATCGCTTAACGAGAAAGGCTTTTTGCAGGTCGAACAGTTTACGTTGATCATGGAGTTTGATTCCTTTGGGTTGTCCGGATTTCAAAAGTGTCTTACCGAGAGTGCCCAATCTTAGAGGCTTTCTGTTTACGCAGCTGGTAGGACCACGGGCTGTATTCGTTGGTGATCGGCATTTCTTCCCGATACGGAATCAGATTTGCTCAAGATGAGCCTAAGAAAGCCAAAAAAAAACCAATTCTTGTGCCATAACACCAACAGTAGAATGTTGCAAAACAGTTTCCCGTCATAAAAAACCCCAACTGGCACCCAACACTTAATAACACCGATCGTTGCCCAATTATCGAAAACGTCGGCTCAGCTGAAACTAAAAGAATGCTCTCGCAACGCAGCGATTCAAAACGCATTGTCTCAATTGGACAACCTCTCGCTTCTCGCCAATCCCCACTTATGGCTCGCATGTCTTAAGCCATTCGCAATCGCAAGTCAGAGCGTTCCAGACAGGAGTCGATGAACGCTGTTGAGATGGGGAAGAGAACCCCCTTTGTCATGAATCGCTCTATCATGGTTTCCGAATACTGAGTCTTCCAGAAACAACAATGACAAGTATTTGGTTAAACAATGGCTGATCGTCACCATCACCCCGCATCACCATCAACCGCGGATTTGGTCAAAAGTCGTTTCTTCTTTTTTCTTTTTGCTCTGATTGGCAATAACCAAAGATAGAATCCACTCACCCAGAGCCCAAGCAAAACCAAGCCGTTCGGGAGAAAGACCCAAATCTTGGCCCAGTCTGCAAAAAACGAACCGTCATGCAGACTCTCAATCAGATCACTTCGTCGGTAATTGCTGGCCAAGATTTGACCGGACGCCAAATCGACTTGGACTTCCCATCGATTCTTTGCCTGGACCTTTGCAACTCCCTTGAAAGGCCGAACGTCGATTCGATCAATGTCCTTCCACGATTCAACCGCTGACTCCGGTGCGGATTTCACCGCATTCAGCAATTGCTCCCAATTGACGGAAGGTTCACTTGCGGAACCCCGCACGGTTGAAGGTTGTACCCATGCTAGTTGTTTCTTTAACTGTAATAACAGACCGGTGGCAATAACCAGCCCAAGAGGAATGAGAGTAATGATCGCACCCCATCGATGAAGCTTTCTGGACCAGCGATTGAATGACATCCGAAACTTTTCTGCGTGAAGTTGGTTGAAGATGGTTTGCACGCTTACATCATAATGTCTCAAAGATCGATTCAAAGCAGACTGAACCCCGAGATTTGCGAACCAGATGACAGTCAGCGTGTATTTTTTATCGGAGGTTTGCTGTGGGAAAAATCCCAAGATACTATAGAAGCGGACTTTTGAAGAGCATTGTTAATACATCAACGTCACCGTGGAGATTAAACCGATGAAGGCACTGAAGCTTTCTTTTTATCGTTTGTTGTTTGGAATAATTTGCTTCACGGCGATGAACCTTCTGATTGGCGAATCGTCATTTGGACAAGACAAACTAACCCTGAGTGCGGAACAAATGGATCTCGTCAAATGGCGATCCATCGGACCGGCAAATATGGGCGGGCGAATTATCTCCTTGGCGGTTTATGAAGCCGACCCAAGCACATGGTGGGCGGCGACGGCTTCGGGTGGATTACTGAAAACAACCAACAATGGCACGACCTTCGAACATCAATTTGACGATCAATCCACCGTCTCGATCGGCGATGTCCAAGTAGCTCAGTCAGATCCTAATATCGTTTGGGTTGGAACCGGTGAAGCCAATCCGCGAAACAGTGTTTCCTGGGGTGACGGCGTTTACAAATCAACTGACGGAGGAAAAACCTGGAAGAACATGGGATTGAAAAAGATCTTCCAAACTGGGCGAATCGCGATTCACCCTAAAAATCCGGATATCGTTTACGTCGGCGCGCTAGGACGTCTCTGGGGTCCCAGCGAAGATCGTGGTTTGTACAAAACGACAGACGGCGGAGAGACCTGGGAAAAGATCCTTTACGTCAATGATGTAACAGGCGTGATCGATGTCCAAATGAACATGAAAAAGCCTGATCAACTCATGGTGGCGACGTATGAACGCCAGCGGGATGGCTTTGACGGCAACGACCCCATGAGAAAGTACGGTGATGGAACGGCAATCTACTACACCACCAATGGCGGTAAGAAGTTTACAAAAAGCAAAAAGGGACTGCCCTCCGTCAAACTCGGACGAGTTGGACTCAGTATTTATCGAAAAGACCCTAAGTTCGTCTACGCGATTATCGAGTCCGAGAAAATTGCCAAGGAACCTGAGAACGCCGCCTACGCCGGAGTCCAGGGGCAGGACACAGAGGATTTTGGCGCCAAAATCACCAAGGTCATTGAGGAGGGTCCCGCTGCTGCTGCGGGAGTGCAAGTTAACGATATCGTCGTACAGATTAACGATCAATTCGTCCATTCTTATCGAGGAATGCAATCATCAATTCGTAAGAATGTGGCTGGTGACGAGGTGACCTGGATCGTCGCACGCGATGGCGAAACGGTAGAAATCGAATTGAAATACACCAAAAACCCGGGGGAAAAATCCCGTCGTGGCGGGGCATTTTCAGGCACACTTGGCGGCCAAAGTGCCCACGATCCTGACGAACAAGGCAAAAACGGCAGTGACTTTGGCGGCATCTATATGTCCAAAGACTTTGGCAAGAATTGGTCACGGATCAACACATTGAATCCACGCCCCATGTACTACAGCCAAATTCGCGTCGATCCTTCCGACAACAATTTCCTTTACGTTTGCGGTACCTCACTGTATCGATCGAGCGACGGCGGCAAAACCTGGAAAAGTGACGGCGGTGGTGGCGGAACCGATGACAATGGCGTTGCAAGAAACTCCATCCACGTTGATCACCATGCTATCTATATCGACCCGAACGACGGTAAACATATGATTCTTGGTTGCGATGGCGGCGTCCACGTCACCTACGATCGCATGGATCACTGGGACCATCTAAGCCATGTCGCGATCGGGCAGTTCTATCACGTTGGTGTTGGACCCAATAAAAACTACCACGTCTACGGTGGTTTACAGGACAACGGAAGCTGGGGAGCCCCCGTTCGCGCTCAAGATGGCAAATTGGTCAACTCTGATTGGTATCGAGTCAGCGGCGGCGACGGATTCATTACATTGGTTGACCCCAATGACAAGGACCAAATCTATTACGAAAGCCAGAACGGCTCGATGGGCACGACTAACTTTCGCACCGGAGCGAGGGGGTTCATGCAACCACGTCGAGAACGTGGCAGCAAAATTCGTTATCGCTTTAACTGGAAAACACCGTTCATCCTTTCCCCGCATAACAGTAAGGTCCACTACAGCGCGGGAAACTACGTTTTCCGAACGGCCTACAAGGGAAGTGGAATGTCTCGAATCTCGCCAGAGATCACCAACACGGAAAAAGGAGCAGGTAGTGCGATTTCAGAATCGGCCGCTGAACAAGGCGTCCTTTACGTTGGCACGACCGATGGTGCAGTTTGGGTGACCCAAAACGGCGGCGAAGAATGGAAACCAATCTTTGTCAGAAAAGAAGAACCCAAGGATGAAAAAGACAAGGACGGGAAATCAAAAGACGATAACTCCAAGGCAAAGAAACCGAACGAACGCAAGAAATCCGGTGGAGGCGAGTCCGATTCAAAAGGAAAACCAGCCAAAGACGCCATTTCGGGGACCTGGGAAGGCAGCATCCAAGGCGATGAACTTCCCGACGGGGGTGTTGAGATTACTTTCAATCTCAAAATGAATCGCAAAGGCGAGATCAGCGGAACAGTCATTGCTGCCGATGCGCCTGGTGATGTTGAAGAAATTGAAATCGTTGAAGGGAAATATAAGTCCGAAACCAAAACGCTCTATTTCCTAGGGCAATCTGGCGATTTTGAAATCGATGTCCAAGGGAGCCTCGATGGTAAAACTCTCTCAGGTAACATTGAAGTCAACGGCGATATGATGGTCGAGTTTTCTGTCAAACGAACGAAAAAAGCTGCAGCGGCTGAATCGACGGTAGAAACGAAACCGAAAAAAGAAAAAGCGGAAAAGAAAAAGGTCTCCCCATCCAAGAAGCAGGACAAGGATGACGAAAAATCTCAGGAAGAGGAAAAAGATCAAGACTTGGTTTCGGGAGACTGGGAAGGTGAATTCAATTCTGACCAAATGCCCTCGGGTTCAAGCGATCTCACGCTTAGCTTGAAAATTGACAAAAAGGGTAACATCACAGGTAACTACGAAACGAGTCGTGGCGATCAAGAAATCTCAGAAGGCAGCTTTGATGCAAAAACAAACAGCATCACACTCGTTTCCGAGAACCTGGAATTCACTGGAAAAATCAAAGAAGGAGTCATGAAGGGCGAAGCAGATTTTGGTGGCGGAAGATTCCAAATGGATTTTGAAGTCAAACGAAGTTCTGCGGCAAATCCGTCCGAGGAGACTCCTGAGACGGAAACCGACTCAGAAGCAGCCTCGCTTGAATCTCAGGTTCCTGGACCACGATGGGTCAGCAGCCTGGAAGCGAGTCGGTTTGAAAAAGGACGCTGCTTTATCACACTTGATGGGCATCGCAGCAACGATGACGAACCTTATGTCTTCATGACAGAGGACTATGGCACAACATGGAAATCAATTCGAGCTAACCTTCCGACTTCGGCGGGAACCACTCGCGTGATTCGTGAAGACCTTGAGAACGAAAACTTGCTGTATCTCGGTTGCGAGTTTTCTGCCTGGGTATCAGTCGACCGAGGAAGATCATGGACACGCATCGGTGGTGGACTTCCTACCGTCGCCGTTCATGAATTTGCCTTGCACCCAACCATGGGTGAAGTCGTTGCAGGAACTCACGGACGATCGCTCTGGGTCGCCGATGTCTCAGCACTTCGTCAGATGACCAAGAAGAACCTTTCTGCCAAATTTACTTTGATGCAACCCAAGGAAGTGATTCGATGGCAAAATGGAAAATCACGGGGTGAAAGTGGAACCCGCCGATTTGTGGGCGAAGCGGCACCACGAAATCCGTCGATCGTTTTTGCCTTGGGCAGAAAGGCCAGAAGCGTTTCCATGGAAGTCTCCGATATCAACGGCAATGTTGTAAAAACTTTCGAATCCGTTCCAACGACTCAAGGGGTCCACGCATTGGAATGGAATACGAGGAGCGGCAATCGAAACCGAAGATCCAGAGGACGGGCTCTTTCCGTAGGAAACTACTTGATTACGTTGAAGGTCGATGGTGATACGCAAACAAAGACATTGCGAGTCATCCAAGATCCAGAGACTCCATTGGACGCGGTCGCTGAAGACGAAGAACTCAATTGGCTGCTTGAGATGTCAGAACATGAAGGCTCTGACCGCTAACTTGACAGTTTGACACGTCCTGAAAATCGTTCATCGACGAGTTCAGGACAAACTGGACTGTTGATTCTTACAAACCGCAGTTGTCACTCAGCAGAGCAATGCTTGGGGCGCGTTTTCTAGTAAAACGCCCCCCTTTTTGTTTGGCGATTCTTCGGATTGGTGCGTTTGGCCGGTCAAATACATGGCATGGCCTGGGTAAAAAGGTCAAGCCAAACCGAACCCGTAGAATTTACCGGTTTTTTTGTTTGATTAGTTTGCGTGAATTTCTGCGCGGGTTACAATCTACTTCGATTCTTAACGGCGCAAATTGTGCGCAACAATCTGGTTTTTTTGCCGTTCTAAGCAATTGACAGGAAGTTAACGGAAGTTAAGATAACCAACCTAGTGAATCTGCCCTGTTTCGGGTGTCTATTTTCACTTGGTAAATTTTGTGTCTAACAGGTTTTAAACCTATCACTTGCAAGTTTAGTTACATGTTGAATCTCGTTTCGAGGAGGACTTTTATGTCTCAACGCATCTTAGGCGTATTGGCAGTAGCGTGTTTCGCTTTGGCGACACCTTTTGCTAACGCCGACACACCATGTGGATGTGGCCAGGTGGTCAGCCCATGTGGTGATGTTTACGGAGGATCTGTCGTAGATCCTTACAATGCCGGTGGCGTCGTTTACGGCGGCCAGATGGGCGGCCAAATTGTTGGCGGTATGAATAACGGTTGCTGCGGTTCTACGATCCAGTACCAAACACGAACAGTTTACGAAAATCAGACTGCAACAGAGATGCGTACCGTTACACGCACTCGTTACCGCGCTGAAAATCGTACACGTGAGTACACAGTTAACGTTCAGGTTCCTACAACTCAAGAGCAGACTTACACCGTTATGGTGCAAGTCCCATCGACTCAAGAGCAAACGTACACTGAAAACGTTTCTGAATCTCGTACTCGTACAGAAAACTTCACTGTTTGTGTCCCTTACACAGAGCAAGTTGCTCAGAACTACACTGTGACTGTTCCGCAGACTTCAATGCGTGAAGAAGCTTACACAGTAAACGTTCCTTACACTGATGCTGTTCAACAGTCATACAATGTATGTGTTCCTTACACTGAGAACGTTTCTCAGAACTACACAGTTCAAGTTCCTGTTCAAACTGAGCAAGCTTACACTGTATGTGTTCCTTACACTGAGAACGTTACTCAGAACTTCACAGTTCAAGTTCCTGTAACGACTCAAGTTGCTCAAAACTACACTGCATGTGTTCCTTACACTGAGCAGGTAGAGCAGTCTTACAACGTTAACGTTCCTTACACTGAGAACGTTACTCAAAACTTCACAGTAATGGTTCCTTACACTGAGCAAGTTCCACAAACTTACCAGGTACAGGTTCCTGTTACTCGTCAAGTAACTCAGAACTACACAGTTATGGTTCCAACCACACAGCAGCGCACAGCGACTCGTATGGTTTGCCAAACTTACAACGAGACTGCTTATCGCACAGTTTGCCGTGACGCTGGTTCATGGCAGACACGTTACGACACTGTTGCTGTTGGCGGCGGTTGCGGAAACGGTGGCGGAGTTGTTTACGGTAACAATCGTGGATGTGGATGCGGCAACGGTGGCGGATTGTTTCGTCGCGGTGGTTGCGGCGGTGGCTGTGGTCTTTTCGGTGGCGGTGCCAGCTCATGCGGAAACTGCGGCGGATGCGGCAACGTAAGCAGCTGTGGTGGTTGCGGAAACGGTTGTGGCGGAGCTGTTGCTTCTAATAACGGTTGTGGCTGTGGCCCAACTCAACAAACTGTTGCACGTCAAGTTTATGTTCCTAACCGTCAAATGGTTCGGGTTCCTTACAACGTGACTCGTCAACGTCAAGTTCCACAACAGTACACCTACAACGTGACTGTTAACAATCCACAAACTCAGACTCGTACAGTTAACGTTACTGAGATGCAGTGCCAGACACAGACTCGTATGGTTTCTGTTACTCGTCAACGTTCTGAAGCTCGTACTCGTACAGTTCCTGTAACTCGTATGAAGTGTGAAACTCGTACTCGTATGGTTCCTGTTGCCCGTCAGCGTACTGAAACACGTACACGCATGGTTCCTCAAACAACCATGACGACTCAAACACGTACTCGTACAGTTCCTGTAACAAAGACTCGTCAAGAGCAACGTACTCGCATGGTCACTTCATGCCGCACAGAAACACGCACACGCATGGTTCCTGTCACTCGCATGAAAAATGAGACTCGCACTCGTACAGTTAACGTTCAACGTTGTCGTCAAGAGCAGCGCACACGTCAGGTGCCTGTAACGACTTACACAACTGAAACTAAGACACGTATGGTTACTGTTAACCGCAATCGTACTGAAAATCGCACACGCGAAGTTCCTTACACAGTTATGGTTCCACAGACTCGTACACGTACAGTTACAGTTATGCGTTCTGAGCCTCAAACTCGTACACGTACTGTTACAACAATGACTTGTCAGCCACAAACTCGTACACAGAACTACACTGTTCAAGTTCCTGAAACTTACACAGAGCAAGTTCCAGTACAAGTTTGCCGTCGCGTTGCAAAAACGATCCAAGTTCCTGTCACTGTTCCTGCCAACAACTGCTGCGGTGGTCAAATGGGCGGAATGATGATGAACAACGGTGGTGCTGTAATGAGCAACGGTTGTGGCGGTTGCGGTGCTCCTGCCAACACTGGTTGCGGATGTGCTGCTCCTGTTAACACTGGCTGCAACACTGGTTGCGGATGGGGACACCGTCGTGGTGGATGCCGTCTTCTTCGCGGTTGCGGACTTTTTAGCCGTCGTCGTTGCCGTTAATTCGGATGCACGTCTTTTAAAGACGTAAGCAAAACTAAATTTCTCAAAGGCGTGTTCTTCAGAACACGCCTTTTTTTTGCATTCACCTAATCGCCTCTCCACGTCAGCGTCCAGAAAACGCCCTTCCCATGAGACAAATCCGGATCAATGATGCATAAACTCATCACCCATCGATGAGTTTTCACCACAGCTCGCTCTCAGACTCGGGAAAACGAAGCACGAAATCCTTTGGCACACCAATCGCTTATTGGTTAGGCACTGAAGTTTCAGTTAGTCAAACACCGAACGAGCGTCATTCTTGATGATCCAACAACTTGCACCCCCTCCCATTGAGAAACCGAGCAAGAAAAATGCCCAGAAACACTACCGAGTAGCTGAAGTCGATTTGCCTGCCAACGAATTCTCGGGTCGGCTCATCCACGATGTCTCGGAACTCGAGCGCCTCATGCCAGCCTGGAATCGATTACTCGAAACCTCAATACATGCAAACCCATTCTTTCATCCGAATTTTCTAATCCCGGCAATTTCTCATCTGGGCGACAAAAATGTCTCCATCCTGGCCATTGAATCGCCTCAACGCATGAACAAAGAAGGAACACCAGTTTTATGCGCCTTGGTCCCGATGATTCGAAGAAACATTTACGGTTTCCCATTGTCGTGCATGGAGGTTTGGAAGCACGATTTGTGTTTTGACGGTACACCATTGATCCGTCGCGACTGCGCCGAGGCGACCCTGGATTTCATGCTTGAATTCGTAGGAAACGCACTGAAAACCAGCTTGCTTAGTTTCGATACGGTGCTGGCCGAAGGCCCGCTGGCAAAACTGCTAATCAACAACTTTCATCAAAACCACCGCACCGTTTTTTACCGCGATCAATTCACACGTGCTTGCTTTCAACCGATGGATTGTGCCGAGACCTTTATCAACACGAAAGTGGCCAAGAGCACCCGCAAAGGAACTCAACGCCTACGTCGAAAGCTTGAAAAGCAAGGCGCGGTGGAAACCGATTTCCTGACAAACTATTCCCCTGAGTTGATCGACGAATTCCTGGCACTCGAGGCGGCGGGCTGGAAAGGTAACGATGGGACGGCACTGAAATGCAAGGACTCAACTCGTAAATTCTTTCATGAGATGTCGCGTCGGATGCTTGATTCGGGAAACATGGTCATCACACGTACATCGCTTGACGATCGCCCCATCGCAATGTTGTGCGATTTCCAGCACGACGCTCAAGGTGCCCAGTTCAAAATCGCCTTCGACGAGTCTTTGCAAGACTATTCTCCAGGACTGATCCTGGAGTTTGACACCGTTAAACGCCTTCACAATACCGACATGAAATTTATTGATTCCTGTGCCGATCCTAACCACTCAATGATCAATCGAGTCTGGCAGGATCGCGTCTCCTATCAAAGCTTGGTAATCGCCTTGCGTGGTCAACTGTCTCAATTCGCCGTGTCGTCGATGCCCCTAATCCAACAAACCAAAAAACTCTTCCAGAAGAATAGGCGAACCAAATGATCCAGAACCTTAACAGTCCATTTGAAATTGCAGAAGTCAGTTGTGGAACTTGCGAAACTCATTGCAAATCAAAAGAACCAACGACTCTTTTGAAAAACCTCGACGAGCAAGTCTTCACGGAGAACTTTAATCGACGTCCATTCAAAATTGAGCACAATCTTTCCAGCAACTCGCTATTCACGCTGGAATCATTGATCGAACTCTCTCAGGCATTGCCAGCGGATCAAGTCGAATACAATGCGGGTGATTTACCCGTCACTCAAGATCCATCCGAAACGCCTCAAAATGGGCTGTCCATCGCCCGGACCATTGAACGCATTGAGAACTGTAATTCCTGGATGGTGTTGAAAAACGTCGAAAACGATCCTCGCTACAAAAAACTACTTGAGGATTGCCTGGCTGAGGTGCAACCCTTTGCCGAATTGGCTTCGAAAGGAATGACCCACAAGCAAGGCTTCATCTTTATCTCGTCGCCGGGTTCCGTCACACCATTTCACATTGACCCAGAAAACAACTTCCTGCTTCAGGTTCGCGGAACGAAAAAGGTCTGGATGTTTGGCCAGAACGATCGACACGTACTGGCGGAACGCCAAATCGAAGGATTCTTTGCCGGGGCGCATCGAAACCTAGATTTCAAAGAAGAGTTTCGAAGCCGTGGCCAGGACTTTGATTTGTTGCCGGGCAAAGGTCTCCATTTTCCAGTCGTTGCCCCTCACTACGTTGAAAATGGTCAAGAAGTCTCCATTTCGTTCAGTATCACTTTTCAAACAGAAGACTCATCTGATCGGCAAACGCTTCATCGATTCAATCGAAACATGCGAAAGGTCGGGTTAAAACCTTCGGACGTTGGCTCCAACCCGGTTGCGGACGCACGTAAATTGGCGTTCTTGAAACTAATGCGTAAAGCCAAACAATGGGTGAAGAAGTCTGATCATTAGTGGTCTGTCTGAGCTTACTCTTGGGATTAGCCGTATCGGCTCTTGCCGCGGTTGAACAAACAAAAACCGTGGCTAGCGCCAAAACGGCTAATGTCGCCACCTCCAATTTTTGGCTCTCCGACGGAATGAGTGCGTGAAAAGTGGTTGCTTCGCATCCTCACTCGGGTGCCTCATGCTTGTCGCATCTTCACTCGGGTGCCTCATGCTTGTCGGGACTTGTCACAGAGTGACAATTTCTTTTAGCCCCAGACTTTTAGTCTGGGGTAACATCCCACCCAAAAACCAGAGTCGCGGGAGCGACGGCATCCGTGATTCCACATCCAATTTAAAGGTTCGCCCACGGAATGAGTGGGTGAATACGGGTAGGTTTGCATCCTCGCTCTAGCTCTTCAGAACTTCAGAATGGCCCGCCCATTTCTTGGTCCCAATGTTTCAGAATCAATCTGCTGCGCAGGCCGAAACGATGGTGACGCGGAATGGGCTACGGGAATCATTCGTTGGGGTTTAGTGGGTAGCCTTTTTGAAGAAATTGCGAACTGATGGCCAGTTCGAATCATGCGATATCCACACCTAAAGCAAGGAAATCAGAGTGAAATCTGGCAAGTTGTGAAACTCCATCTACCAATTTCGTGAACGAGGCAAAAAAATGGACACCAACAAAACCAATTTCTGAACCCTCTTGGTTTAGATACATTTACTTCCAGAACTCAATCCAGTCCAGCCCAGAGCCGCCACCCTACGCATCTTCACATCGTGACGCAAGCAGATCTGTTTTGCGCCCAACCGCCAACCACATCATCTTAAGTTCCGCAGGTTGCGATTCCGATCTTTTCAATAGACGACTGACAATATCGGACAAGTGGTGATCCATGGATAGAAAAATCGAATCCAGACAAATTCAAGACTTGGCGACGATCGCAATTTCGCTTTCGCCCTCCGAACAACGTGAGTTTGTACGCAACTCAGTCGAAGGTGATGCCTCGGTCGAGCGCGAAGTCATGCGATTGGTAAAATGCCATCTCAGAAACACTAAGCAGATCCAAAAATTGAAGACAATGGTTGCAGAGTCGTCAACCGACCGCTTGGCTCCATCAACGGATCCTCCACCCAACCGTACTTACGAGTTTACAGGGAGGCAAGTTGGTATGTCACTTGGCAGCGTCGCGGCAATCTTTCTGGCAACGATGATTGGCTGGTCGATGTCGATGAAAAACAGCAACCAACAAAATGAAGCGTTGAGCAGCACCGTCGAAGAGCTCTCCAAAAATCTAGCGGAACTGAACCTCGCAAACTCAATTCAACCTGCGACCGGAGGTCGAACCGCGACCGGAGTTCGAACCGCAACTCGCCCCACAACTCCTGATACGGTGTGGCGGTAATCTGATCTGCCAGCGTTCCAATCGCTCAACTAAGCGGCGAATCGTTGTCGCACGTTCGCTTTCACGAATCGAAATTTCTTGCGAAACTTCAACCGCAGGTTTCTCCACCTGGCAGCGACAGCATCAGACGGTTTCTCAGGACGCCAATCACACCATTGAGTACGTCCAAGCGTAGCAAAGAAGTCCTGGCGGTAAGGGTGATCACAGAAATAGTGCCACGGTTTTGTTGGCGAGCAATAATGAACGATCCAGGGATCATGCCGAATCTGCTGAAACTCTTCAGCACCCAATGGACTTAAGTGCCAATTAGGATAATCGAAGGCGGCAGCTGTTTGATTCCAACGCACATCCAAGGGGCGCCATCGGTCGGCGAGAACTACATTCAATGCATATTGATCCCACCAAAGTACGTGCTCACGATGGGTTTCCAAGCATTCCAACACCTTCTTTGCGGTCTGGTTCGCACGCCACTGCTCCGCATCAAAAACAAGCAGTCCTGAATTGAAATACGGAGCATCCGGTCGAATACCAAGTGATTGGTAGTTAGGTACGGGTCGAGTCGCAGCAAGATACTTGCGGCGCCGAGAATATCCTTCGGCAGCCAGTTCCGCATCCATCCAAGGTGCTGCCATTTCCTGAACGGCAAGAGCCTGATGTTCACCCAATGGCTCGGCATAGAGATCACCAAGGTCGCGTCGAACTAACATATCAGAATCAAAATAGATCAGCTTCCCCACATCTGACGGAATGAGTTCCGGAAGCAACAATCGCAAATAACACGAGATGCTAACGTGGTGGCTGACGGGTAGATGCTTCACGACATTGACATCAGGCACAATCCACTCAATTCTTACTCGAGGGTCGACCCAGGATTGCATTAGTCGGCCCCGACTTTCCGCTGAAATTCCACCGTCCAGCACAAACAGCCGCAGAAACTTGTCGGCATGAAGGGAGTCGATCGCAGAACGAACGGTCGCCGCCAACGGAATGACATAATTTTCATCTGCTGCAGTTGCCGCAACGACTTCGGGGAAGACTTCTGGCTTCATTGGACAATGTCTTGAAAAGTTAAACGGGGCAAAACGGCTTACGCTGCCATCGAACGCTCTTGAGCAATCGGCACCTCTGGCGCTGAAAACTCCGGTGCTGGCGAATCTTGTTTCTTGGGTAATTTGTCGTTTACCGTATACCCAAACTTCATGGCAAAAAAGCATCCATAAAACAGGTAGCGAATTCGCCTTGGATGGAGTCGCCATGCTTTGAAATATAGTCCTGCTGCACGTGATCGAGTCGCAGACGGGTCGGCGGTCTGATTGTTCCTTGCGTGCATTTTTGCTGCCACCGAAAAGGAAACGGCCACCATCTTGCGACTACGCTTTTTTTGCGTGTTTGGAATTCCGATGAACCATTTTGAAATGGTTGCGTATTCTTCAATCGTACCGGAGATGCCTTGTGTCGTTGCACCTTCATGGTTTTTTCGGTAAAGGCAATGAACGCCTCCGATGTATCGAAATTTTTTGCCAATTTGTGCAGCGCGTAGAAAGAACTCGGCATCCTCACAATAGCGACAGTTGGTATTCCAATTCCCAACGTCACCAATGACATCCCGTCTCACAACCGTCGCCGACGGTGTAACGAAGCTACGTCCAAACAGCGACTGAGGAAAATCGACAATTTCGCCATGAGTTGGGCCCCAGGCAGAAAGCACGTGATCCGTCCCATCTTCACACATGATCGCTGCGGAGTAAGCGATATCCTCACCGGTCTCATTCAATTTATGAACACAGGCATCCAGGTGATCAGGCAGCCACCGATCATCACAATCAAGAAACGCGATCCATTCCCCTGACGCGAGCGTAAACGCAGCGTTCCGGGTAAAAGCGGCACCCTGCGACACCGGACTGCGTTGGTAATGCACATGGTTATTCGGATGCAAACTGGCAAAGCGACGTACAATTGTCTCTGTAAGTCCCTTGGAACCATCTTCGATGATGATCACTTCCCAATTCGTGTAGGTCTGACGCCCGATCGACTCCAGCGCAGCCCCGATAAATCGTTCGCCGTTTTTCGTAGGAATGATTACAGAAACCAGCCCAGGCATTTCCGGGTTATAGAATTTCAAAGTTTGCATCTAAATTCTCCTTTTACCAATCTTGTCGCGGTCACGAGACAACCCTGTCGGCAACAGAGTTTCAAAAAAATAGCAGCCGCAAATTCAACATCGGAGCCCAACCTGGGCACAGAATTAAAGAGTCCAAACGGTACCCGCCAGTTGGCGAGGTCCACCGAACTCATTAACGATTTGTATGACACCTGGCCACTTTTCACAGTAGTCGTGTCCCGAAATAATTTTGGCGCCAATTCGCTTGGCCCATTCAATGTCCTTTTTCGTTTCCTCGTAGTCATGCATCGCGTCGAGGAAGACCATTGAGGGAGCAGGACCATCGTAGGTTGCGAAAAACTCGTTCTTGTCGGCTCGCAAAAGCTCGACATCTCCCTGCTCGATCAAATAGTGCAATAGCTGCTTGCAAAGCGCGTGATGAACATCTGGAGTCAGTCCCCACGGATTCCAACAGAAATTATCAACCGCGATAATTTGCTGGCCATTCTTTTTCACAAGAGCCATTTCAGTCGTGGTAAGCCCCAGCAGCGTGCCGACCTCAATGATCGGTCCACGATAGGCTTGGGACTCCCGAACCAATGTCTGAATCAACCGAAGCCCTTGGGGTTCAACGGTACAGTCCAGCGGATCGAAATTCATGATGCCCGTATCAGGTACGTGCGACGTAGAAACCACTGACGGCATCCGATGTCGTTTTTCACCCGATAATTTCCGAGAGAGTTGCTTAAACGGACGAACACACTCCCGAATAATTTTCCCCGTCGAAGTAATTGCCGGGGCGGTTGTCGAAGTACTCATAAAGAATCCTTTCCTTTTTACTAGGCGGCTGCCTTAGGTTGATGGTCCACTTCAATTGCAGCTCCCGATTCCATTCGGACAGCCCTCGTCGCCAGCGAAAGCGAACTTTCGCGGTGAGTAATAAAAATAATAATGCGGTCGTGACCGTAGTCTTCTAACGCATCATGGATGAGTTGTTCACTTTCTGCATCAATCTGATTGGTTGCCTCGTCGAGAATCAGGACTTCAGCATTCCGAAGAAATGCTCGGGCAAGCGCCACGCGCTGCCGCTGCCCGCCACTCAGTCGATGCCCATTGCTGCCGACGACCGTCTTGTAGCCTTCGGGCGTCTCCGAAATAAAGTCATGGACTCGTGCCAGTTTCGCCGCAGCAATCACCTCGTCGTCGGTGGCATCCCAGCGACCGTAGCGAATGTTGTGCATGACTGATTCATTGAAAAGTTCCGCTCGCTGCGAAACAATGGCAAATCGAGATCTCAAGTCCGATTTTGAATATTGTGTCGCCGGATGTCCGTTGATCAGAACCTCTCCAAACTGCGGGTCATAAAACCGGCACACGAGGCCGATCAAAGTACTCTTCCCAGAACCGTTAACCCCGACGATTGCAACACGCTCATGAGCGTTGATGGTCAGGTTGGTGTTTTGGAGAACTTGTTTGACTCCGTCGTAAGAGAAACAAACACCTCTCAGTTCGACTGAATCAACAGGTTGTGAAAGCTGCAATGGTTCATCAGGCTCTTCGAGAGACGATTCCATTCCCAAAAACGGGTGGAGCATATTGGCAGCAGCCATCCCATTGTTGATTCCGCTTACCACACGTGCCATTTTCCGCAGCGGATCCGTGGCACCAATGAGCATCCCCAGAAATACCGTGACCGAAGTCACACTTAGCGGATGGCTCGAAATGGGAATCCCCCAAATCGATGTTGATTGGTTAAGCACAAGATAGGCCGAAGCGATCATACCCACGCAGAGCATACATATCCCCAACATCTCAGTGAGTGGACTAGCAAGCGCTTCATAAAATCGAGTGAGGATCGCGACCTTTCGCATTTCGTGTGTCGAATCCTGAAAGCGGTCGTATTCAAAATCTTCCATGTTGTTGGCCTGAACGGAACGATGAGCGCCAAGCACGTCCAGTGTAACATGGTGAAATCCAAGTGAGCGATCAAGCATCCGGGTCGCCAGTCCCCGCACGCGACGATTAAGCATCCAGAGGAGCAAACCGGCGACGGGTACACAAACCAGAGAAAGTAATGTCAACTGCCAGGAGATGAACATCGCACCAATGATACAGGCAAGGATTTTGAGCGGCTCAGTAACCGCTCCGCTAAATACGCTTGTGATTCCGTGGGTCAGTAGTTCGGTCGTATGAGTGATGTGGGCCTGAACCCCGCTTACAGAATGAGCTTCGAAGTTCCCTGTGTCCAATTCGAGGGCCTTGCTGAAAATCCGGCCACGAACATCTCGAGCAATGCTCTGCGAAACCCACGAGACAAGCACCGCATTGATCAGTAAAAACAATACGCGAAACGCCGTACCCACCAGAATAAAGACCGCAACAAAGATTACGGTTTTCAGCGGGTCAGTTGGCAACCAACAAACGACATACGTTTGCATCCAATTGGCCGAAGCAATTGACGCCTCGTCGACTTTGATTCGCGTGTCGACCGTCTTGAGCTCAATATCAAGTAGGCGACGTTCATCGCCCTCGGCGTTCAAGACTTGCTCGTTTAGCTTGCCAAACTCCGCCTGATGTTTCGCCAGCGAAGTCTCGGCTTCGTGCAATCGGGCAAGATTCCATTCACTAGGAGATTTACCACTTAGGGTTGTCTCGATAACTGGAAAGAGGGCCGCAATGTTGGCACTCCAAAGCATCGCCACACCCAAGGAGCAAACAAATGCTCCCACCAAAGCTGGCCAATGGCGCGTACCTTCTTTGACGAACTTTAGAAAGTAACTCATCGATTGATACTCAGGCTCTCGCACTAACTATTGCTCCGTTTCCAAGACGCGGACTTGATCAAATCCCAATACATATTCAACACAGATAATCATCAGGCAGCATCCGCCATCGTTTTCTCAGTCTCCGAAATACATCGCGTTTCATTTTCTTCAGTTCCACTCTCAATGTCTTGAGGCATTGAGGCGAACTTCTGCATGACATAGTGCCAACTGATCGCCGCCATGTTTTTGCAAATGGTCGTCAGTGGTTGAGAAGTTCCCATGGCTAATTTCTGGTAGGCCCGCCATTCCTTAAACGTTGGCTTTTGGCAGGTACACGAAACTCGCGATGCAGACACTTGGGTAGCAGGCTGATTTCGTACCCCATTTTACGGGCGAACCAACTGTTCAACCGGTTGATTGCCAGGGAACGTTTGAGTTTGTCCGCCGCGCGATAGCTGTGATTGGTAAAATGATTGTGTTCGTGAACGCGATAGTCGACCAAGGTTTGGTCAAGATGACGTTTGTAAGCACCTACGGCAGAGCTTCCAAAAACGAGCACATCATCAGCTCGCGTGATCCACTCGCTTTCATGGGGATATGGCAGCACCTTTCGGGCAACCGACGTTCGCATCGACAGACACGAAGTTTTCTCGCCGACCCATTGGTTGCCAAGTATCGCACCCACTACAGAAATACCAAGATCGCGGGTGCGGCCCTTTTTTTGGCCCTGGTATTTTCCCAACGCCCCAAATGCAAGTGAAGAAACGCTGAGGAAGTCCAACATCAGGTCGACGACGATATTCATTGACCGCCGTTTCTACATGGTCGGGCCGATATCGATCATCCGCGTCCAGAAAAAAAACAAGCTCCGTATCAACTTCGTGAATCCCGCAGTTGAAGCAGGACAGCTGTCCACCATGTGGTTTTTGAATGATTGTGACTCGAGGGCTACTGCCAAATTTCGTCCGCAGGTACTTGACCGATCCATCCGTCGACCCGTCATCAACAACGACAATTTTTTCCGAACGGAATCGTTTGAAGCCAACGTACTCTCTACTGCTTCGCCAACGTGCCGTTGGTAATTATGGTTATTAATTAAGCAGGTAGTTTTCATCAAACAGTACAAATCAAGAGTTCGGTCAGCGACTGACCAACTACTTTTTTCGAGAGAAGTATATTTTTCTTTGCCCATTGCAAATCTGACGGCGGAACGATACTGGATGTGAAAAGGCCATCACAAGGGCAATAGCTTGCGTCCGCAAGTTGATAGCGTTATCGCTCTTGATCGCATCCGTTGACCGCCGCCTTGGAAACGGCGATCCAAACTCCCCTATTCCCGAAAACCGCCGCCCCAGCGAACAAATAGGAAGAAGAGTTAATATGCGGCGCAAACCCCAGGTAATGAACGGCGAAACTTTCCCCAGGAACGTTACTTCTAATTTGGACACCAGTTGAGTTTTCCAGCCCCTGCGGATGTCCGCAAAATTCGAAGGCGTCTTTCTCAACCCGTAATCGGCCCGGCTTTACAGGCATTTGCAAGCTCAATCATCAAGATTTCTACCGATGACGACCTACCGGAGATCTCAGGCCATCCGCTGTTAAAATGTATCGGAGCAAAAAATTTGAGTGCCAAGGCTCTACTTTTGAATCTGCAATATCGGCCATGCTTCTCAGACGGCCAACCTTCCGGGCCTTTTGGGGGGGGGGCCTTAGCGGTAACGATCAACATCGTTGCCTTGACGTTGGTGCAACGTCCCTCAATGAAATCCTCAATCGCTTCAAGCGACTTTCATAGTTGTTCCGCATTGCCAGATGACACTTCGACCAAGCACTTTGCGATCGCCCCGGACAGGTAGCGCCGATTCGATCAGGAATTCGATCGGACGGCGACTCCATTGCCATCAATTTCTGTCAGTACTATTTCACCTCAAACGCAACGATAGCTTTGCCGCCGATTGCGTCACCCGAGCCCGAAACTTCAACTCGCCCATCAGCACCGTTAAGCTTGGCTTGCAAATCGTGATCGCAGCTTCAAGGCCAACACCATTGGCGTAGATCGTTTGAGTTTTTCGGTGAAAATTCCAATCATCGCAGTAACCAAAGATAGGCGAGCGATTTCCGATACTACCTTCATCTAAACCGTCCATTCCCGGCGTAACAAGCTCAAACGAATAATAGTTTTCGTTCGATTGATCCGAAGGCTAAGCGTAATACCGATACTAAAGTCCTTGAGCGGTATACTTTTGCCGAAAGCCACATATCCTGAACTTTCATTGAGAGGTTGTCCAACGAAAAGACCATACGACCGGGTTCATAAACGTATAAGTCGTGGAAGAAGTTTCATCTGAGTGCCATGATTCGCATTTTCAGTATTTACACCACTAGAACGTACCGGCCAAATGTAGGCTGGCCAGGAGGTAGAATCTCGCCCACCATTGCTCCAGGTGATCAGGTCAAATTGTCCGTCCCATCGATCATCAGGCGAAGCGATTCCCATGTAGCCCATAGCGCGCTCTTGATTTTTCCATCCGATGGAAAAATTGGAGTACAATTTGGTACGCGTCTCTGAAGCCAAATCCCAGTTAGCGGCTGTCGCCAAACGCCAGTCACCAGCCTTGGAACCGTCGGTCAGTCCTTGCTCTCCAGTTTTTAGATTTGCCAACCAAGCCTTTGCTTCTGCCATGCTATTTTGTTTTGGAATGTTGGTCGGGTCAGCCAACCAAACCAGCCCAGTCTCGTTGTGTTTAAAGGTTCCGTCACCTTGATCAGTGAAACCCTGCAAGGTGTTCGCTTCACCAATTCCTTGCGACTCTGCCTTTTTGGACTCAGCGTCAACGACGGGTTGCTCAGTCGTTCCTGCCGAACTGGCGTCGCTGGCTCGTCGAACTGAGCGAGGCATGATTGATTCAGGGCCAGTACACAAAAAGCCGCTGCTATAGTTAACGTTTGGACTCTCATCTAATTTTTCCTTGTATTGAATTCGATATTTTCCAGCAATGGGTCCGTCAATCAGAGTCGATGAACCACGAGTACAAGTTGCACCAGCCTATTGCGTCACCTCGCTTTGCATTCATGAGTGAAACGACGAAAGTTCGCTCCACTCAAACAAAACGCAAACCAATAGAACTTGCTTAGAAACCACCTTGATTGGTTTTGATGGACTACTTTGACAATTATTTAATGTTGCCCTTGAAGGCAAACTTTGGATGGATGATTTCAGTTCGAAGGTTCAGTTATCCGCTTGAACCAACACAACTCGAAATCCCAAGTACTGAGCTTTGCTGTCGACCGGCACTTCTAATGAATAATGCGACTGCATAAATTCATCCGTGTAGCTGAATCCGCCGCCGCGAAGTACGCCGTCTTTACACCATTCGAGGACGTTCCCATGCATGTCACAAATCCCCACGGGTTTGGCTTTTTTTCGCCAACAGGATGAGATCTGAAACCTGAGTTTTCCCGAGTCCATCCGTAGTCAACCAGATTTGCCGCGTCATCACCATGCGCGTAGTTGGTAGTAGACCCTGCTCGACAGGCGTATTCCCATTGCGATTCCGTTGGCAGACGATACGCCCAACCTTTGGGTAACCGGCCAGCCGCTTGTTCCACCGCCGTCAGCTTGGCACAAAAGGCCTCGCACTTGGCAGCATCAACATTTACAACGGGCAACGAATCGCCTTTTCCGGAGCTGGGGGTTCTCGAGCATTGCTTTCTCAAATTGCTCCTGGGTTACCTCATATTTCCCCATCCAAAAACCGTTCGCGATCGTAACCTCGGTCTTGAAGGTTCCGCCCATTTCGTAGGTGCCAGGCGGACACCAGTTGAAGGTCATCGCTTTCCCCCGTTTTTCATCACGAAGTCATTGTCTGTTCGTTCTTCTCCAGCGGTCTCACCGACGGTTTTGATCGTGCTGTTTGTTTCTTCTCCCTCATTGGCGGTTGGCCGTGAGTTGGGTGCCACCGGCTCGTCAAACTGCGCCAAGCAATGAGTACTCAACATCAAAACGAAAACGACCGACAACAAGTTTAAAAGGCTTTTTTTCATTTTTATTCTCCTTGTATTGATTTATCGATGTTCAATTTCGTTTACGAAAACAAAGCGGCGTTTACGTCCCTGTGTGACATGACCTTCAAACATGCTTCCATTCAGGGTCAGCTCAAATGGCGCAGCGCCTCGTAAAGGACTCGTAGAATTCCCACGAAAGCTGTTCCCTGAAAGTGTTCCCTTAATTTCCGCTATCGCTCCGCTGTAGAAATGCAAGGTACCTTCCAGTAGAGACACACCGGGCGTATTGGTAGGAGTTTGGACCAAGTCAACTCGGCCAAAGTTTGTCTGGTACGAACCTGCCTCGGTGGTTAACTCATAAGTCATTGGCTGGGAAGCGCCAGTCCGAACATTGAGGATGCTTAGTCGCACACTTAAAGTAGTTAATGGAATCGAATTGAACGCATTTCTCAGATCTGTTTCGCTGGAAACTCTGGTGCGGCCAACCTTCAGAACAACGTCGCCAGTTTCCAGTCCATTTCTCTGTCCCAAGCTGAATTCGTCAACGCTTAGAACTTTTAGTCCCGGTGTCACTCCACCGTTGGATTCAAACGTAATCCCATTTTGGTGGTCATCAAATTTGAAAGTCGGGATCGCACCTGCAACAAGACCCATGGCGATTGCTCCGCCTGAACCGGTTGCGGGGTCTGCAGATCGTCAAACTGCGCTGAGCAAGTTTGGCTGGTAGCCACTGCAATCAAGATGGTCATCGACGTAAAAAACATGTTCTTCATTGGATCGTTCCATTATTGTTAATCGTTGGTTTAGAAACCGGCCTTGGATTGATTGGCGGGCTCTCTATAACAAATGGACATCGCCGTCTAAGCTGTGCCAAAATATCTCATTTTTCTTTGACAACCATGACAATCAGCGTTCAAAAGCAACGCGAAAAGCACATGAATACACACAGAACAAGCGGTTTTCGCCGAGTGACCCAACTCCTGAACGTGAGTGTTTGCGACCAACTTGCCCGTTTTCTCGACTGCCACCCAACACCCAATCAGGCCAAAGACTGACTCCGCCATTGAGGCTGAGTTGCCAGCTCCATTAAAGCTTCATCTAGAGCTTTGATATGGTTTCCGCCCTCGTCCAGGAACGGGATTTATTCTTTTGAATCCCAGGCCTAACAGCGGCGTTTTTTTCGGAAGAAGTCGCATCTTTCGCGGGTTCCACTCTTGCGGGTACTGCGAGTTTTCGCCATGATGGCGGCCTCTTGGTTGGATCGCATTATTGGTTGGCAGCGGCGTTAATCGCCCGATAAATTGCCAACGCAATTTTCAGTGAATAATAATGCGGTAAATGACGAAGAAAAATACAAAAGCACCCCTAGCTCAACTGGATAGAGCACCGGTCTACGGAACCGGAGGTTAGAGGTTCGAATCCTCTGGGGTGTACTGGACTTACGACGATTCGTTGTAAGAATGCACTAATCAAATGCACTAAACCCTTGGGCGGCTGCCACCACCCAAGGGTCAAAAAACAAGACCTTTCGGCTTGCTTCTTTGTTTTCATACTGAAGCTGAAAGGTCAAAAATGTCTCGCCCCAACAAACCTTGGTTGCGTAAGTGCAACCAAACTTGGTATTTCTGGTTCAACGGTAGGCAACTCCCGCTGGGTAAAGATCGAGAATTGGCCCATCAAGAATTTCATCGCTTGATGGCCAAGCCCCAACGGACACCCAACAAAAAGAAACGCAAGAAAACAATCACGCTTGCGGAAGTTGTTGATTTGTTTCTGGGGTGGTGCCAGAAAAATCGGGCTCCAGATACCTACGAATGGTACCGCTATCGCTTGGAGAGATTGTGTCGTGTTTACCCGACCATTCCTGCTCAAAAACTGACGCCGCACCAAGTAGAAGAGTGGGTCGACAGTTACGAATACTTGTCGGTTACCAGCCGCAGAAATTACTTTCGCGCAGTCAAACGTTGTCTTAACTGGGCCAAGAAACAAAAACACATCAAGAAGGATCGTCTGGCTGATCTGGAAGTACCGAGCGGCGAGGAAAAAGAAATCTGCCTTGAACCGCATCAGTTTGAAAAACTTGTTTCCTGCATTCACAATTCCAACTTGCTTGATTTGGTTGTAGTGACGTGGTTTTCTGGGTGCAGACCGCAAGAATCTCTTATCGTTGAATCGCGTCATGTAGACTTGAAAAATCAACGCTGGGTTTTTCCTCGTTCCGAGTCCAAAGGCAAGAAAAAAAGCCGTGTTGTTTACCTGCCGGATGAGGCAATGGGAATTGTCCGGCGTCTGGTGTTGGCTTATCCGGAGGGGCCAATTTTTCGTAACACAGCTGGAAAACCATGGACAACCGATGCCGTTAACTGTGCGTTTACCTCGATACAAGTCCGTATGGGAAAAGAAGAAATGAAACGCAGCAATATTTGCGTTTCGATTGAAGATATCCAGAGCTTCATTCCCACGCTGCGGACGACGAAAACTGTGAATGGCAGAGAGCGAAAGAAAACCGTGGCAGAATTGCGATGTGAATCCAAGAGGAAGTTGACCCAGAAGTTGGCTGCCCAATACGCCCAACGATATTCTCTTTATGCGCTCAGACATTCGTTTGCCACCAATGCATTGAAAAGGGGAGTCGACAGCCTCACAGTTGCCATTCTTTTGGGACATAAAGACCCTTCTACACTTGCTCGTGTTTACCAGCACCTCAATCAGGATGCAGGTCATTTACTTACACAGGCAAGAAAAGCCGTGGCATAGCTACAGACTGATGTGTTTGAGTTTGCAACGTCGCTGGGGTTTTTCTTCAGCGACGTTTCTTGTTTGCTGGCAGGATCGAAGATATTTCATCAGATGTTTCTCGGAAACTCTCAACGCAGTCTTGATCTTGTACGATGGCAACTCACCGGTGCCAATTAACTTGTAGGCCATGCTGATGCTGACTTTCAAGCGTCGTGCTACCTCTTTTACAGTTAGCAATTGCTGCTCCATAGAACCCTTTCAACGAAAGATTTACTGATACTGGCGACGCACTTATTTATTCTTTTGGTAGACGAACGATCCCTACTCCCTGCATGGGGTTCACTGGTGAGACTTCCATTGGGGTGGGAGATAGGGGAATAGTGGGCGATGATCGGAATGCCATACGGGGCAACAGAGAAGGGGAGTGGACATTGGTGAATGGATGAACCGTCGCTGGGACGAAAAAATAAATAGGTGGACGGCGAGCAGCCAAGCTGTGAAAACAGCTTGATGCTCGACGGGCACTAGTCTGGGTACCGCCTGCGGTTGTTGATAAACTCTCCACGTTTTCCTACACCCTTTCTCTACACTTCCAGTCCAGCAGGTTTTGGCAAAGCAACACGTCGCTCATCGTCACAAGCATGCCAGATTTCTCCAAATGGATTTTTTATCGCTTGTTCCAATGTCGTAAATAATGCGACGGATGAAACAGCACTGGCATGCTTGATTAGATTGTGCATTCGCACCTCAGATAGTGTCACCACCAAGAGGAAATCATGGACAACTTTGTCGTATCGTTTCCAGCGTCGTTTTTGCTTTGGGTGATGCACCGAGCCCGTGTCCATTTCTACGAAATACTTTCGGCCATCCATTTCCATCTCAGCATCCGGCTGAATAAATTGATCACATTTTTTGCCTCGTTTTATTTTTGAAAACTCAAAAAATGGAAACAGAAAATTCGTGAGTAAAACTTCGTGTCTCAAGTTATCAGCTTTCGGATAGTAGCCGTTGGAATATACGTTCAGTGGGCGGCCATCAAAGTGCAGCATTACGCTTCCAACGTATCGGATGATTCGCCGTTTCCTGAGCTTGGCGATACGTCGATATGCAGCCTGTCTACTACCGAAGAGGTTTTCGATGTGTTTGACGGTGCAGGGATGGGCAGAGATTCGTTGTTTGATTTTTTCGTCACGCTGTCTATAGAACGGTGTTGGTACTCTGGGCGTTGATGAATTCTCTTGAGTGCCTCTTCTGCTTTGGCTTGAATTAGACCGGGGAATGTCCATGGATCAGCACTCCTCTTGACTTTGATATGACGATAGGAACCGGGTGTTTTCTTGTAGCACTGGCCGACAGGTAAGGAACGCAGGGAATCTTTGATTTCTGGCTTGCCAAGGTCAGCGGCTCCTTGCTGAGCAAGTTTGGCAGACGAAACGCAAAACCAGTAATGGGCTGAAGTGTTGTTCAAAACGCTCTCAGTTATTGCTGCTGTCGGGAAATCAAGCGTTTGGACCATGATGGAGACACCTAAGTGCTCCTTTCTCAGCTCCGCAAGTGCTCTGCATTCATGGTCACCAACAAGTCCAACATTATTGGCTTCGTCTAAAAAGAGTCTCGTTTTGGGATAGGGGAATGGGCGATTACGAACGTACTCGATTGTTTTGCAGGAAATGGCCCCCAAAATGGTACGCAATGCATCATTGGATAGAGTCCCGTAAGAACCACCTTCGATGAGCAAAATTCCTTTGCTGGAAAGAAATTCATCGAAATCAAATGTTGCCCCACATCGCAAGGCAAATGCTGGAGACGTACAAACACCGGAAATCAATCGATGAGCAGGAAGATATTGTGCGGCTGAAACCTTGCCGTCATAGAGGCTCTTAAAAGGGCGTGCCCGTTCTGGATCACGACAGTCATCAATACACTGGCGTAGTTCATCGCTTCCCGGAACCAAAAGCTGATGCAAAATGGACAAACTCTTCGGTGGATCTTGGTCAACGAATAAGAAACATGGCTTCATCACCCACTCTTCGGTGAGTGGGCTGGAGGCAATTGACTGCTGACCACGCCGTCTCAAGAGGATGTTAATGAAGGAGCGTATGCGAAGTTCATTGTTTGCATTGCGATGAATAGGGTCACTTGCCTGTGATGGCGCAAGAAATTCAAAACCAACAAAGTGATCCAATTCATACAGGCGATCGTAAATAATGCGATGCTCGTGTCCCTGTGCCACCAGTTTTTCAAATGCGGAAGCAGCAAGTGATTTGGGATGCGGATCAAGACAGACAATGCAACTGTCGTTTGCCTCTGCATCAGCAAGAATTTCCTCCACTGCAAGCGTGCTCTTGCCAGCCCCACTCATCCCGACGTAAAGGGCATGGTTATTCATTCGGTGCTTCTCCTCTCAAAATGTGTCGTATGGTTCTGAGATATTCTTGACGTAGTTGGCTCCTAACAGCCTGCAACTCTGTCTGGGTCAACGGCGTACCAGTGAGGCTGCCTGAGCGAACCTCGAATTCATGCCTGGCTTCCTCCAAACGCATTTGCATGGCCTCTTCTGGTGATGGTTCTGGTGGTGGTCTTGTTGGCCGTTTTGGAAGGCGGGGAATCAAGTAGCGGAGTTGTCCTATGCCACCAACGATATTGGATGTAAAACTGGGTACACGTCCACGCATCCTGCGAAACCATTCTGCAACGACGAACAATATGCAACATGCGATGCCTAGGATTCCATATCCAATACATGCGGTCAAAAAGCTCCGAGCTGCCCGCTCCAGTAGATAGAGAGTGTTCCCAGAAAAATCACCGGCAAGTTGCAGAAAGATAATAATGAAAAACACCCATGAACAAGCAGACGCAATAGCCAGTGGTTCTCGTACACTAGGGTCGCTGCAAGTAAACAATGCCTTCTGTATCGCCATGATTCCATCGCAGGCACATCCGCACACGGCGTAGGCAATCAAAGTGACAATCAGAAACGACAGCAAATCGACAGATTCCAAGAAGTGCCAAAGACCATCTATGAGTTGCTCAGCTCCAGAAAAATCAATCATCGAAACATCCCAAAAACGATTTGCAAAAAGAGGTACTCTTCATTGTGAGGGAAAGAGTGCCTCTGCGTTGACAAAGAAATCCAACTACTCGCTTCTCTCCAAAGGCTTGTTGTGGGCGCCAACAGACGTCAGCATCCGGAGGACCTCTAAAAGGCGTTTGGTGCCTATTTTGATTGGTTTCCCGCTGTCAACGGAAAGAATCCAGGCCTCATCGACCTTCCTGCCTGTGAGTGAACAAGTGTCCACTTCCTGTGTCTTGCCAAGAATTTGAATAGTCATGTTTTTTACTCCTTACTGCCTGCGATTCGATACTGGATGCTCAACACTTGAGTCCCGTCTGGCGATACTTGAAATGTAATGGGAAGACTGATTTCAAAATCGCCGGAAGAGCCTGCAAACATTTTCTCCAGAACCTCTACAGACTTGTTGACATTGGCGATTGTTGATTGAACAACCTGATCAACATTGCGAATTGTCCCTTCAATATGCGGTGTCGATAGCTCTGTTGGCTGTTCGTCTGTGCTCACTGGTATGAGTTGCATTTTGTTACTTTGATTTTTATTCATCACACCAACCCCAAATCACTAAATCTCCGATAACGATTGCGGGGTCTGCCAAAGCTACGGGGATTGCTACCAGAGGAGCAGCGAGCAGCATTGCTGTACCAGCGGCAACAACTCCTGCTGCGGCGGCAGTATATCCAAGGCCCTTTGCAACAACTTTCGCAGTCGCCTTGCCAGCAACGAGTCCCTTCTTGAGAAGTGTGTCTTCAGTCCACTGCTTGCTGGTTTCTTGCTTTTTGCTCAGAAGAAAACCAGTCACCACGCGACAGTTCTTTTCCAGCGCTGGGCACTGTTGCAGCGTTTTGATAATCCGCTCAGCTTTTCGTGGTTTGGCAACACTAGCGGCAGGCAACCGATGCAATCTGGGTTTGGTAATTTCGTGTGTTGTTCTCACGCGACGCAATTGATGTTGCAGCAAACCAAACTTTTTTCTTTTTTCATAGAAACAGTACGTTGCATGGCCAGGGCTGTATTCAATGTGTCCAATACAAGCAGCGTTCACCAGTGAATTTTTTAATTCGGTTGCCCAATCCTGATTCGTTTGGAGCATCCATTTCGCTGCCTCTGGGCCACTGATATGTGACGGCATTTCCGGCAGGTCTGGCGGCACGATTTTTTCTCCAACCTTTTTGCCAATATCCACCATCAATTGATTGATGAATTCTCGCCTCTGGAGAATCTGAATTGCCTTAATCTGTACGCGTTTACGATCGCCACTGGCGCTCTGCACTTTCTCCGTAGATTTAAGCAGCACACCTTCAAACGTTGTGTTCTTGTTGACGGGGCTCACGTTTACGAATGTTTTGGGTGTCATTTGGATTCACCTTTTGGTGTTGATTGATGGGACTTGAAAATCTTTGCTGTGCGGTGTTAATTTTTGAATTGTTTTTTTGTTTTTTTCTCCAGTGTGTTCCGTAAAATTCACGGTCTCTACCTATACAGATTTGTCCGGTTGATTCGGGACAAAAAGAAACCCCGCTCAAAGCAACGGGGTGATGGCGTAATAGAAATAGAAAACGCTATGCGTCGACGAGTTGTTCCAAGATTAGATTGCGGAGCCTTTCAACCTCATCACCGACGGTAGATTTTGCTTTACCAAGAACACGCATGATGTTTGCTTGGAGAATTGTTTTGTCTGCCAAACCAGTTAAAACCCACTTCGTTTTCCAGTCGATGATTTGGGAAAGGCGATTCGTAAAGCTATTTACACGCTGAACACGCCTTTCCAGTTCAGCCTCATTTATTGCAGAATTATCAATTCGTGCATCGTGACTAAGAACATCAGCCAATTTTCCAAAATCCACGCGACTAAAGTTCTTGGGGGATTTGCTCTGAACAGCTAATTCAAAACCACCTGCATCAACAAAGTCTGCCAGGAATGAAGTTGCTTCTCCATTTGCGATCTGATTTTTTCTTTTGCTCATTTGAATTTCCTCTCTGACGAGTTGATTAAACCTGAGAGGGCGTTTGTAAATTCAAACCTGAAATCATGAACAAATTTTGTGCACAACATGCAAGTGCATAACGTGCACATACGTGCTAAACTGTGTTTAGTGATTCTTGTCAACTCAACACCCGGCGAAGCAGCACCGGAGCCTCTAACAAAAGAGGATGTTTTTAAGGCAATGATGGGCACTGCCGATGATGACTTAACTCGTTGCGTAAGTCGGGCAATGAAAAACGGTGATGAAAGAGTGAACAGGTTTTGGGATGAAATAGCCGGCTCTATTCAACAAGGGGTGGCAATGCTAGATCACTTGACAGAAGAAACAAGAAAATCAACGAGAATGGAATTGCGGAAACCAAAGGATGAGCCAGAAGTCGAAAAATAACGCTGTGGACATTTCGCGAAAAGGTTCAAAGCTCGTTTTTGATCTTGAAGATTTTGCCGAATGTGAAAGAAAACTAACAGCAGATGAAAGACCAGTCCTGCAAGCCTTTACAGCAGCATTTACCTCTTTCTGCCGCAATTCGATTTGGGCATCACTTGTGAGGCACTATGTAGAAGTATGCCCGCAGGGAGAAGACAAAAAACAACAGTACATTGCCTACCGATTGGGTGTTGATCGAACAGTTGTTACGAAAATTGAAAACGCACGAGTAAAACTCACGCTAGAACGACTTGTCATCGCTTTAACTGATCTGTCTCTGGAATTTCGCACCCTAGACGATTGTGTTCCATCTAGAGAAGAAAGATTTTCTATGGGCTATTGTGCTGCGATTGATGAACTGAAAAGAAAAAACTGTAATGAATCTCTGCCAAGTAAGAAGCCAACACCTTGGGAGTTTCTTATTGTTTCAGCAGCCTTTGAAGCGCGGAGTAGCCAACTGGCTCGTCAATATCTTTGTCAACATGAACGGGCAATACCGTTTAGTGTGATTCTTACCGAAATTCAAACACGACTTTCTCATTGGCGAGGTGTTTCGGTCGAATCAGCTGAAATCCAAAAACTGGAAGCTGATTACGTAGCGGAACTATTTGAGCACTGGCACCAAGATGTATGTGAATGCTTTGAGATAATCCCAAGATATTGGTTGCACTGGACCAAGGTCGGGAGCCAATCAATTGATTGAAAAAAAAGACCTTTTGGCGGTTGTTGCCGGCACGGCGACGCCTAAGCAGTATCACATTGTTCGAAAAGCACTCCAGGACGACGACACTGATGTTTTGAAGTGGTTTGATTCATTGCATCGGATTGCTTCTGATCCATTTGATATTGACCTACCTTGGGTTCTTCGAGAATCCGACACATTTCAGTCAGACAAAGCAATACCTGCTTCTGGATTGCATAGGACTGGTGTTGAAAACGAAGCCACTGAAACACAAACAACAGGTCAAACGGAGGCAGAGCTTGACGAAATAGACAGGATTTTGATTGATACTGAGAAGCTATTGAGACTTGAACGGAAGGACGTTGCCAAAGACATCCTCATGTCACAACAGCAAACTGTTATGGGTTTGTCGGACCAGATGCGAGAATCAAAGGCAAAAATCTTGGTACGAACGGCACAATTACTTTTCCAGTGTGGGTTCAAGAATGAAGCATTGGCAACACACCAAGCCGTTGTGGAATTGGTCAAACGCCTTGACTTGAAAGCGGCAAATTACCTGTTCCCATCGTTCTCTAATCAAGGGAGTTCCCTACTGGATAAAAAGCTTCGATACAGGCAAGCGATACCTCTCTTGCAATACGCGATTGATTGCTGTGGTGAAAACATGCCAAACGCCAAAATTCAAACACTTCGTACAGTTGGAATCTGTCTGTACAGAACCCATCAGCATTTGGCCGCCCTCGAAAAATTCATGGAGGCAATCGAATTATTTCAACAAATCAAAGATTCCCATGCACGTACCTATTCCGCTGTTGGTGAGGCGTTGGAGTTTGCTGCAAAGGCAAACTTCGCTATTGGTGATTTTCAAAATGCGTTAGCCTGCCAGCAGGATTTCTTGGAATTCAATGACCGAATACACAACGTTCTAAATGCAAGAGTAGATATTATTCGAGATCTTGGAATGCTTGCTACTCTTGCGGACGAAATGCAGCTTGCGGAGAAAGCACTCAATGATGTGCTCAAGACTTACAACACCTACATGAGCCCGTTCCACAAGGATCTGAGTGTCGTGTACTGTGCATTATCAATTTGTCATTTACGGCGTGGCGAATTGGATGAAGCAAGAAGAATGCTTGAAAAAGCCGACGATTCCTATGCGAAAGAACTAGTACGATACGACGATGTGTTTGCTGCAATTCGCAATAATTGGGGTTGCCTGTATTTCGAAAAGAAACTCTACCAATCTGCGGTTGATGAGCTAGAAATAGCCATGCAAATACCAGAAGATCATCTTGGTATGTACTGTAGTCGTGAAGTTCTGATATCCAATCTGGCTGCTGCCGCAAGTTGTGCTGGTGAGTATCATCGAGCAATAGACTTGTTCAAAGAATTACACGAACGACTGGTTGCGAGTGTTGGAGATTTCACAACACAGTTTGCGATCTACCTAAACAATATCGGCTGTACAGAATGCGACTTTGGAAATGTTGAAGTTGGAATTATGCAACTCGAAAGATCATTACTTTTGATGTCAAATGCGGTTGGGGAACATCATTCGTACTACCGCATTGTGAAGAGCAATGTTGACAGATTGCGTGGCACAAGTGTTGGTGCCGCCAAGAAGAATCTTTCACTGGTTTTTAGGACATAGAGTCCGTTCTTCCAACAGTCACGATTTTGGATTGATTGAGATATTCTTGAACACACCGAGCAATTAACTCAATTTTTTCAGTCGTTTTCTACGGTGCAGGCGAATGTTCATCTTGCCCTCAATAGTTGCTGATTTCCAATAATAAATTTGTCCGAATCGTTGTCCGCAACATTGTCCGCAGTCGGACAAACCTGCGGACAATTGTTCTCCATGAATTCACCAACTATTCCACGATTTGTTACAAATCAACTTTCAAAATAATTCCTTATTTCCAAGTGAATTCCTTAGTAGGAATCTTCTCCCTCGCTTTTTTCTCGATTCAAAAAATCAACGGATTTGTTGATTCCAATCCGCCACCCTCATACAGTGACTCCCCTGTCTACTATCCCTTTCTCTTGGATGCCAACTGCATTTACCATTGCCAACGAACACTATGCGCAAAAACCATCCGATAGCGGTCTTTTATATTCCAAATACAGCAACCAACTCCTTCCATTTTTCCACCTACATCGCACGGTTCTAACCCACCATGTTCATCGAGCATTTCCTCGTTGCTTCCGGTATGAACGTGATGTGCGACGCCATCTAGATACGTTGGTTGAGGCAGGCCAGATTAAGAAAACAGCATTCAGGTCCAGTTTTCGATCCAACGTTTACAATATCACGCAAATGGGATTTGAGGCATATCGAAAATTGAAAGAATCCAAACGCGGCGTTCCCGATTCATATACCCCGCCAAAAGGAAAGGATCTTCTGCATGAACTGATGACAACTGAAACTGCGGTGTCGATTTATGAGTTTATCCAATCTCAATCGAGAATCCGTATTCTTCGAGAGGATCGTTTTGAGTTGTGGTGGACAAACCTGCTCCCCAAAGTTCCAGATTATTCGTTTCTCTACCACGACAAATTAGGTTTCAATTTCTGCGTTCTGGAAATGATTGCTGGTGAAGATTCCACCCAAAGAATTCGTGAATGCCTCCAAGATTATGACACCTTTCTTTTATCCGCAGATGGACAACAAGCCATCAAAGATTTGTATCGGTCACATGGGGCAAAAAATCCCCAACCAGAAATGCGAATTCTGTGTGTAACGCAGAATCGAAATATCAACCAAACAGCACGAGACAAGGAACGCAAAACACTGGCTCAGTCATTCTTCGTATCACCAGAAACACAACGGCGAGTGTGGACAACCAATACAGAGGAACTTGATTCATCACTTTCAACTGGCAACATCAATGAGACAATTTGGCACTGTGGTGCAGACCTCGTCCCCTATCGCCAGCAATGGGAAACAATGGCCAATCGCCAACGCACAAAATTCTTAGATGACTTGATGAGAGAGCAACTACCTACCTACTCTCTCTTTCATGACCCTGCCGCTTAGAATCCTGCTTGCCAGAGGCGGCATTCGATACGGCGGTGCCCTCCTATTTCTTTTGCAAACGTTCTGGTGGGGATGGGGCAGTATCGTTGCTGCGGTGATGTGGTTTGTTAGCGGTGACATTCTCAACAAGTACGTGTTTCTGCCCGTTCTGTTTCCTGCAACAACTTGTAGTTGTTGTGGGCGACGACTATTGCTGAAAACGCGATGGAAGTACGGCAGCCAGTACATTGACCACAAACAGCGGCACATCCTCAATTTTCACACCAATCATGGTATCGAACTTGGCAGTTTCAAATGCCCCCATTGCTCTGCCACCATTCAGGTGCAGAAAGGAAACAGAGAACGATTCAAACATGGTGAAATGGCACAGGCAGCAGAATTTGGCATTGGAAACCCCCAACCATCCCCAAAAGTAACAGGCTTGCTGATTGGAACACTGCGGGGTGAAAGCTATTCCCTCGTGCAACGATGCTGGCGATGGATTCGAGGCCTCCCGAGACAGCAGCCCGTTATTGCACCCCCATCCGTTACCAACACCCACGGCTACATCGTTGGCGGCAGTGGTATGGGAAAATCGACACTCATGCTAAATCTTGCAAAACAAAAATTTGAGTCTGGTGATGGATGCCTGTTTCTTGATCCAGCCGGAGACCTTAGCACGGATCTCCTTGGCCTTGTGCCAGAGGAACGAATTGGCGATGTGCTGTATATCAAACCGTCGGATGATTCACTTCGTTGTTCATTCAATATTTTTGACGCCGAGAGCCCCATTGAACGAAAAGTTCTTGGAGACCACGTGATTGATATTTTCAGGCGATTGTATCCCCGATCATGGGGCGACAGATTGGAAGACATCATGCGTATGGCAATTTTGGCCACGCTCGATAGCGGTGGATCATTTCAGGATTTGTTCGACTTAATTGCCGATGCAGGGGCACGTTCCAAAACCATTGCGAAACTTCGCAGGAGTACAACGGCACTTTCGACAAGCGAAAAACAGGCCAGAATGAAGCTGGTTCGTTATTTTGAAGATGAGTACACGCGAACCACGCCAGCAGTACGTTCATCGCTCATAACGAAACTACGTGCCATTGTGGACCATCCGTTTGTTGGCCCTATGTTAACCGCTCGTGCTTGCGACATTCAGGCAGATGACATTATCAAGAATCACAAAATTGTCATCGTCAACCTCGCGACAGGTTCACCATCTGATTACACGCTGGACATCATCGGCATTTTCATGATCAACAAATTTGTCGCTGGCATGTATCGGCAACAAAATACTCCAAAAGAACGCCGCATCCCTTTCACTATTTTTGCCGATGAGTTTCAAAATTTCATGCACAAAGCCAATGGCATCGACAAGATTATTTCCGAAAGCAGAAAATACAAACTGACGTTGATGGTCGCCAATCAGTTTCTCACGCAGCTAAGTCCAGTAGTACGAGATGCCATTTTCGGAAACATCCGGTTCATTACCTGTTTTGGAGTTTCCGCAGATGATGCCCGCATTCTCGGTGGACAAATACCCCAAACAAAAAAACAGGATTTCCTGTCACTCAGACGTGGCCAGTGTATTGTGAAACTTGGCGATGATGCCTATCCAACGACGACTTTTCCGCCACCTGACGCAGATAAGGACGTTGCGGAAAAAATTATTTCCGCCAACCAGCAACAGTTCTGTCAGGATGAACCAGTAATTCCAAAAGAAACTCGTCGAACATCCCTGAAATCCCCACAAGTAGTGGCAGAACCACTCCCCTGTTCTCCCGTCAAAAATCAGCCGGTGATTCAGTTTGTGAATTAAAAAAACTCCCTCGATTACTCGAAGGAGTTGCAAGAGAATTTGCACCAACTCTATTCAATACCGCCTCAGTATTCACGAGGAAACAATACGGTTGTTGCGGAGCGATCTGCTTCGGTGATGACAAATATTTTTTGTCCTGCGGAAGTGTCATAGACAGAAAGAACTCTCGTTCCATCTTTGAGAGCCATATCATTGGCTCTGGCATCTTCTTCGCAGACTGTGCCCCAATCACCAGATTCATGACGCTGAATTGCGTTTAGAATCTCGGCCCTTGGAACATCATCAACGATTGCAGGTGTGGCAACAACTTGCCCTAGTTCAAACTTTGGGTTCATACATTCCCCCGGTTAGACAAAGAACTGCTTTGCCTCGCGGCATGAAAGAGCAGGCGAAAACCCTACAGGAGCCAGTAGCAATCGAACAAGAATTTTGTCGATGAAATCTCCGCTTCAAATTGCCATTACTTTCACGAGGAAAAGATGGCTTTCTTGTTGTGCCAGCTTTTTGTTTGTGGCAATTTCTTACCTGTATGACAAACAAGAATTGCGAATTGGCCGGTGCCATTCTTCAGAACACAAACGACGGTGACGACCTGGCCCCGGAACATCTCAAGCTTTTGGAAATGGCGGTCAATGGCGTCTTGAATGACTTGGGCAACCAGATGTTTACAGAGCTACACGCCACGATCCTCAATGGGCAGTACATCAAGCCGTGGCTGCAAGGAGTAGAACATCTTACCCAAGACCATGAAGGCTACGTGTATTGGAAGGACCATCACATCGAGCACTGGTCTGGCAACATGTCGTATTCAGAGTCCGGAAAAACTGAAGCGGCAGAATTGTCCCGTCGTTGCAGAATCATTGAGGCACGCGGCGAAACACCATCACCAACCAACGTCGTTTGGAATTGGTTGGACACTGGAATCAACTGAGTTGTGTTAATTTGAGAAACGCGAAACTATTTCTCTGCATCAAAGAACTGGTGCTTCGATTTGTCAAAACGAATTTCGATATGCCCTGTTTCACCATGAGGACGGTTTTTTCTCAGATACAAATCCGTAATCTCTGGATGCTCACAATCTTCGTCGTAATACGAATCACGATAGAGCATCAGGGCATAGTCAGCATCCTGCTCAATGGCGCCTGATTCTCTCAGATCAGATAGCTGAGGGCGTTTATCTGTTCGTTTGTCAGCATCACGATTCAACTGTGATAAAGCGAGAACAGGGGCGTTTATTTCACGTGCTAGGGATTTGATGCTTTCCGAAACGTAACGGAGTTGTTCGGTGCGATTCTGTTTGGCGACATTGGCTGGCACCTGAATGAGTTGCATGTAGTCAATAATCAAAAGATCAATGCCATGTTCCATTGCATGTCGTCTTGCTTTGCTGCGAAGGTTGGTCATGGATTTATCAGTGTCATCATCGATATAAAGTTCCAGTTGTGCAATTCGATCAAAGGTGGAGCCCATTGACTCCATTTGTTTCTCATTCAACTCTCCTTTGCTCAGCCTGTGTTCATCCACTTCATGGAAGGCTGCAAACAGGCGATCAAATAATTGCTCCTTGTTCATCTCAAGTGACAAAACGGTAACTTTTTTCTGTTGCTCGGCGGCCACGTTACGAGCAATTTGCAATGCAATGGCCGTCTTTCCCATACTTGGCCTGCCAGCCAGCACCATTACATCGCCAGCACGAAGACCAACAATCTTTTCATCAAGTTCCGTAAACCCAGTTTGAATACCATGCAGTGCCGCTGGGTTATCAGATTCATACACCGCCAGGTAGTGGTCGTATCGCTCCTGATCCATCGCACGCAACGGTTGTGGTTTTTCTTGCACAGCAGCGTAGCCCAGATTGAGAAGCTTCTGTTCTACAGTTTCAATCAGATCATTTGTCGACGACTCAGAGCTTTCGGCCAAGACTGCCACCTCTTGACCAAGACGTTTGATTTGTCGTTTAATGCTGTGATCTTTGACAATCGTTGCGTAGTTCCCAATATGGGATGAGGTGGGAACATCAACGGATAGCTCAGCAATAAATGCTGATCCACCAATGGATTTGATTTTCGGATCAGATTCCAATTTGTTGGAGACGGTCACAAAGTCGATGGGTTGGGCATCCGCATAGATTTCGCAGATGGCAGCGAAAATGGATTTATGAATTGGATCAAAGAAATCATCAGGTTGGAGTTTTCCAACGACTGTGTGAATTGTTTCTCCATCGAGCAGGAGGCAACCCAAGACTGTTCGTTCTGCATCGGTACTGTGTGTGGAATGTTGTGTTGAAGGCATGGGAATGAGAAGGAAGGACTAGGCGGGGTTCACTGCTGCAAATCGTTGTCGCATAACAGCAAGGGTAGCTGAGGGTGGATTCGATAAATCGGTATGGCGCTGCAACATGAGCTTTTCTCGATTGGACCGAGTAGCATTGATGGCGATGCGGTGACACTCTTGCCATTGCTGACGAGAGAGACTCCCCCACTCTGCCAAAAGCATTTTTCTCTGACTAACTCGCTGCTGTCGCTCAGCGTCATTGGCTTGGGGTTTGGATGTTGTATTGTTCGCGTGCCTGACCGTTGAACAACGCTGAATCAATTTCCCACTGGTTGTTTTTGGCCGGTCCCAGTTTTCTTCGATAGCTTTTCGGAGAAGGCCAAGAGCATTTTTGTCGGCATTTCGAAACTTGAGCCATTTGATTTGGTTTTCAATTTCTTCTGATGAGCGAAGGTTTGTAAGTTGCTGTGCTGAGAATTCATCAAAACCAAGATCAACAAGTGCTGTGAACGTATTGAAGTTTGCAGCAGCATGTTGTTGTTTAGGAATTTCTTTTTTAGTTTCTTTTATATTGGTACGATTTTTGAACCGATCTTCTGGTCCAGTTTTTGAACCAATACTGGTACGATTTTTGAACCGTTGGCAGGCTGGTACGATTTTTGAACCGATTTTCTTACGCTTGGCTTCTGCTTGCCAAAATACGCCATATGTCGCCGTAGCTTGTTCGTCAGAATGGGGTGAAAATGTTCCCGCGCTGCAACAGACAATGTAATTATTTTGAATTGCCGTTTTGATTGCGTTGCTGAGTGTTGTTCTACTCTTGATTCCCGTTACTTTTTGCAGGTAACTGTATGAGAGAGGGGCTGTAGAACGACGACCTCCAAATTGGGTTTGATATCCGACAGTATGCCGGATGACGGCACCGACCACCTTGATTACAGCAAGTGGCTCATTTGGAATCACATGGTCAAAGAAATCATTGGGCACTGGTGTGCGATGCCCCTCACCTGCATAGAATCCATCGAATGAATCCAAGTTAGATCGGTAGTTTGTGTGTTGACTCCATTGAAGCTCAAAGCCGCCAGAAATAGCAGGTGTCGCGTTTTTCTTTTTTGATGGAGGTATGACACATTTGACAAACTGATGTGCAATTGCGTTGTCAAGTTCCGACCGAATGACTCCCCTACTCACACCAGCATGTTTGATTAGTTCGTTGTATTTAACGCGAATGATTTCGTTTTTTGGCTTGCCATTTCCATCAAGCCATCCGAGGGTTTGGCGGACGAAATAACTGACCAGTCGGATTTCGCCCCGTGAGCAATGAGCGATGCAAACCTCAAGAAACTGGTTTGGGCAGTAAACGAAGTTTGCATCGGGATACCGAAAACCTCGAAAGCCATTGTTGCAGGGTTCAACAGGCGGCATCCGTTACTTGGTGAAAAGATTGTAGAATGTTGGGGTCGTTGTTTCAAAGAAGCCCTTTTTCTTTGGTGACGGTTTTGGGGTCTGCTTTGCTTTCCTGTTTGCACGCTTGGGATTCTTCTTGGCTCTCTTGGTTGCCGTCACAGGTTCAGGCTGTGCCTCGTCGAGCTTAACATCGATTGTTGATGTTTGTGACTGAGACGGTATCACAACAGTTGGCGATTTCGAGCTGTCTGGAGATTCTTCCTCTTTAATGAGAAGCTTGTGCAAATCCTGAGTGAGAACATTATTCTGCTTTTGGTTTTCGGTAAGTTCTTCAACCAAATTGAGCAACTTGTCTTTATCCTTTTTTAGATCGGCATTTTGTTCCTTTAGCAAGGCCACAAAGTCGTCATTGTGGCGTCCTGTCCCTTGCTCAGAATCCGTTTTTCTCGCCGACACCTCGGGTTCAGTATTATTCTGCTCTTTGGGTGCATCTGATTTGTTGGGATCACGAATGCCAAAACGATCCTTCATCCAAGAGCTTTGAACAAACCACATGGGGTTTTCACCATTGGCTTTCATTTCTTTAATTCGACCGAGGCTAATTTCACTGGAATTGTGAATCTTGTCATCGTCAGTTTTGAGAATGAGATGAGGCAGTACATCATCTTTTCTCAAAGTGATTGCTTCTGTGATATCTCGTGTTAGTTGCCTTGGCGAACGGTTGAACTTCTGTGTCGCCTGCTTCTTGCTGATGAATCCTTCAGGAAATTTTGTGGGCATGTCAGGGGTTGGTAAACACGAATTTGGCACAAGCCTACGCCAATGGCATATGCCAGTCAAGAATTTGGCATAAGCCAGTTGATCGGGTGACTTGAGCCAAAAAACAATGGCTTAAGCCAACGTGATTGGCACACGTCAGAAAGCTTGGCTCTATTGCTTCTTTTCAATGAAGCCTTGTTGATCTGGCTCAAGTCACGCTTCTTGGCATAAGCCATATGGCGTGTGACAATTGGCTTGAGCCATGACGTAAGTCATGGTCTTTTAGTACATGGATGGCACATGCCAAATGCATTTGGGCAGGGGAGTCCGTACCATTTAGGAATTGGTTTCTTTGACTCAATGGCGTCATTGCTGTATTGTTTTCTCCATGAAAGCTAAGCTCACAAAAGAACAGGCAGAGGCTCTTCAAAAGCAGATTGGTCCAATAGCTTTGAGAAATGAGACAACGAACGAACAAGTATTTTTGGTGAAACTGGAGGACATTCCAGATTTGCAAAAGCTCGTGGATTCAACAATTCAAATGAAACTGGCAGAAGCAGATGAAAACATCAAAAATGGAGAAACAGGGGACTGGGATGTTGATGATATCAAACGTCGTGGGCGTCAGCGATTTAAGAAACGCAACCGCTAGTCTATGGGAGCTATTCGGCGAACTTTGGCAGCAATCAACGATGCAGATGCCATTTACGATTACATTGCTGTCGAAAACTCAGCCTCAGAGGCTGCCGACAAACTTTTTGATAAGATCAACGAAGTACTTGGCCTATTGTCTCAGAACCCGATGATTGGAAAGACCCAAAATCATTTGCGGGCAAACACTCGGCGGTTCACCGTGCTAGGCAATTTTCTTATTTTCTATGAGCCGCAAGAAAACGGCATTTTGATTCTACGGCTACTGCACTCAAAACTAGATATTTCTGAAAGACTGTTTGAAAACCTTGCCTAGCAAAACTCGACAGCCCCATTTTTTTAGATTGCCAAATACCGATACAACGTTGCCTTACTGATTTTCATCGCGTCACAAATCTCTTGTATCGACAGTGATTTGTCACCGTGGAGGGACTTGGCCATCACAACTTTGCTGTCGGTAGCCTGTAGCTTTGGGCGTCCACCTACGCGCCCGCGAGCCCGTGCGGCGATGAGACCAGCGTTGGTTCTTTCGATAGTCAAAGCACGCTCAAACGAAGCGATTGCAGCAAACACATTGAAGATCAGTTGTCCACTGGCAGTTGTTGTGTCAATTGCTCCATCGCAGATTGAGCGAAACCCAATGTCTCGATTGTTGAGGTCTTCGACGATGCTCACCAAATGAGGCATGGATCTGCCGAGACGATCCAGCCTCCACACGACCAACACGTCTCCTGAACTCAGACAATTCAAACTGTTCGGCGACAATTAGAATTCCCTTTCGAGGCGGCCCGAAGAAGCTTTAGAAGAATTCGCTCAATCCTGGGATGGCAAGTATCCGATGATCTCAAAAAGCTGGCGAAGTTGACCACCCCCCTGGTTTAGTACCAAGCTTGGTACTAAACCAGGGGGGGCAGGATGTCACAGCTCTTGGCAATGAACAAAGTCTTTTTTACAATTGCAAAAGATTAGACTCGCATTGCCGTAAATTGAAATTCAAGAAGCTAGGTGCTGCATTAATCTTTTGAAAAAAAACGCGTTGGCGACAAGGTTCACTTTTTCGCGTCAACGTTCTAAACTGCAACTGTCCACTTGGTTGCAATAGGGTTCAAACAACAAACTGAACGCAAAGTACATCCAGCACAACAGGTGTTTTCTCGTGGAAGGCAATTATCAAAATACTAGAGCGATGTTCACATCAAATTTGCTGATATTTTTGTCCGGCTCGGTATTTCTTGTTTCGGCTTTTTTCAAGATCCCTCAGCTATTGAATGCAACCGACGCGGGTGAATTCTGGATTTTGTGTATTTTTTTGTTTGAAGTCATAACGCCAATTGCTATACTTACGCTGCGGCGGTGGTGGGACAATTCCCTACTCCAAACTATTTTTGCAGGTTTCTTTTTCGTATTTCTATTAATTCACCTCCTAGTCTACTTCCAAGTCCTTGAGACGTGCGGTTGCTCGGGGCGAGTACAACTCAATAGTAATTGGATGATTTTAGGGTGCGTTTTCATGTTATTTGGACTGACGCTGAATAAGGTTTGGAAACATCAGAGTTTGAATACTCATCTAATTCAAATTTCATTGGCGCTGGCAGGTGCCGCCATCTTTATTGGTCAATTCATCGGTATACAAAAGAAGTCAGCTCAAATTGTTGATATTTGTCAGTTCGTGGGACGACCTGTTCCTTTCAGCTCTGAATCAAAGTCCGTGCAGTCGTTACTTAACGACTCAGATGTCGTAATTCTCAATTCCGGCTGCGAGCATTGTTGTGATTGGACCAAGGAAAAGACTGGAGAGGATCCCAGAGAATCGATTCCAGCGGGTTCGTACTTTGCGGTGATCACACAACGTGGACAACCAGCAGTATTTCCGATTGAATTGGAACCGTCAGCAATTTTAGCATTCCCGGCCTGGGCGGTTACTCGAAACAACATCATAGAATCGTGTGAGAATTTCAGTTTTTAAGAAGGGGAACCTATGAAAAATATGTCACTAAAACTTTTTGGCTACAGCTTGTTATTGGCCGGAGTTCTGCTCGCATCTTTATCACTCGTTGAACAAAACTCTATGGGCCATGGTGATCCACAAGGCAAGACCACTTGGTGGCATTCTTCCTGTTGGGGAACCGGCACATGTAACGGATGTGGGGTTTACACGGGATGTACGTTTGCCAGGCTGGAAGGTCTCGGACAGAATGAAGTTTTTGGGACGATATACGATAGTAACACCGAGTATCCCGTCCGAACTGGGAATGTTAATTGGGCCCCCCCCAACGAAGGCATCGAGTTTGCGATTTGCACAATCGCCGGTGGCAATGAAGGTTGTCAGCTTGGTGCCAATATGACAAAAGGCGGTTGCTTACCAAATTTCACGGAGATATGCCTGGATTGGGAGGAGTTCTGCGGCTCACCACATAAACCCTCTTGTGGTTATAACCCGGCAACTGGCGCATGTTTTGTGGGGCCCTGTGTAGAGGGCGGAAATGGCGATTGCACCGGTTGTTAACGGTTGTCTAAACTCTTTTTTGGATACTCATGATGCGTGGATCGTTGAATTTCTTGCAGCTGTTGTTTTTGGTTTTGCTTTTCTTTCCCACGCAGTGTCATGGGCAAGCTGATTTCTTGGACCTCAAGGCAGGCTTCGAAGAAAACAACGCGAGCCTTCAGGCGGCAGGTCTTAGGGTTGCGTTCCGTTGTTTTTTTACAGAGAGTAAGGAATACTTGTCGCTGAATTCCCAAAATAGTTCTGAGGAAGAAACGGCGAAGTATCAACCTCTCTCTTGGGGCAAGCATTTTGAAGTACTATTTGATGACAACGGTCAATGTGTGAGGAGGAAGATCGCATCCGGCGCAGTCGGACTGTCTATTGCTCAGTGGAAAGAGGAGTTTCCGGAAACACTTGAACTATTTGACAATTCTACAGGACCATTTGATTCTTATATACGAAAAACCGGCTCGGATCAGGTGGTAACTGTTTCGATGGGGCTCAAGGGGCGACCAATAAAATCATTTGCGATCAGTCGGATGACACTCAACACTTTTGTGGGGCGTGCCCCGTCCGCCCCCAATCTTTTCTTTGATACAGATATCAATTCTCCATTCGTATTTAACTTTGATCCAAACTGCGAAAGTTTCGTTCCACTTTGCTGGGTTGTTTTCTATTGGGACGCCGACGGTATTGAGCGATCGGTCGAAAAACTTGATAACGGGAATTACCAGATTACCATTGAGCAATCTCCCCGATATCCGCATAGGTACAAAGGGACATTCGTTGGGCAAAAAGTGGTTGCGGAAATAGCTCCAAAGGAGGGGTTTCTGCCAACCAAGGTTTCACTGTTTCAAACTCGGGAGATTGACGGAAAGCGTGTCCCCGATGCCAATCTACCAAATTTGTTCACGGGAACGTTTGTCAACAAAAAACTGGACGGTCTAGGTTTTTATTGCGAAAAATCGGTCTTGAATACATACTTTGACCCATCTTCAACGGTGATGTCACGGGAGGCGTTTGTAGCGGCATCGAAGACCCCGGCCGTTAAAGAAAACATGATGCTTTACTCAACCAAGCTGGTCGAGGTTCAAAGTATTTTGCCTTGGAATTCCGATGCCAATGCAGATTTTTTCTCGCCTGTTGCCCCCGATGATGCGAGATTCATAGACCATACTACTGGTGAACTCTACATTCGAAAAGACGCTGATAAGTCGCTGCAGTTGGATCTTGAGAAGGGATTGAGTCCTGTTGATCCGTCATTCCGTACCAAGGATTCGTTAGGCGGCAACCTGTTAAGCGATAGGCGTTTTCTAGTTGTTGGACTTGGACTTCTCCTGATTGCGTTTGGCGTTCTTGTTTTTAGGTATAAGAATACGAGTACGTAGTGCGTATGAAAAATCTCTTGGGACTCTCAGTGACGTTATTAGTTGTTATCGGGCTTGTTTCGTGTTCGACCGACGAAAAAGCATCTGTTACAAAACTTTATGACAATTTCTCAGCGGAAAGCGATACTCCAATTCGGAATATCATTGTCTCTGGGCCCTTTTTTGGCTTGTTACGAAGGTACGACAAGAGTTTCGACCTTGCCGAGATAGACTTGGTCGTTAGCGAGCAGCTACAAAAAGAGCCTGCTCGTGTCATTGACCGTGTAGCGGAATTTGCCAGGCGCCACGATGTCCACTTATCGACTGTACAACTCGCCGATAGAGACCATTCAGCCGTCCCAATCCCGTGTTTACTCGTTACGTCCAGGCAAGGCAAAGCGGGTGATGCAATTCAATTGCTTCTCGTAGAAGCCGTTGGTGAAACTTCACTTCAAGTCTACGATTTCGAGGATGGCAAAGGCCGTTCAATTCTTCCCGCTGAGTCACTACCGTTGATTTGGTTTGGCGACTGTATCGTTGCATCAAAAAGCCAGGATAGAACGGCGATTTATTCAATCCCCGTAATCATATTGGGAGTCCTTGCATTACTAGCTGTCACATTCAGAAAGTCACAACGAGAATGAAAATATCGCTGGTATCACTACTACTCTGCAGCGTGCTTTGTCTGGGATGCAATTCGGAGCCAAGTGTAGATGCGCCTGCTCTTCAGGTGGTCGATGGCCCGTTAATTGATCTGGGCACCCTTGGCGTCGATGGTTCAACGATGGTCAACTACAAATTCTCGGTAAGGGTTAATCAGGACTCCGTTCGTATTGTAGCGATCAACTCCAGTTGCACATGTATCGTCTTTGATGATGAGGTCTTGGGCAAGTCGTTTGACAAAGGTGATGTTTTTGAAGTTCAGGGCAAATTGTCATTTGACGGGAAGGTGGGAGAGAACACCTCGATCATGAATATTGCTTGCCGTCAAAACGATACAACCGATCATCCGAAGTTTCTGATTGGCCTGCAGTATCATGTTCACGCCCAGCCAAAAGTTGATGTCAAGCAACTGAGGTTTGATGAGGTGGCCGGCGAAAGTTGCTCAAGCGTCTGCTCATTGGTAATCATGCGTGAGCCATCCGACCCAGTACTGGAACTTGACCGCGAAGCATCTGAACTTGGGTCGCTTCAATTGGAAACGAAGACCGCTGGCATAGCAGAAGAATGCCCTGATTCCGATGAGGTGCGTGATTATTTGACGTTGACATTCCGCCTGCCAGCAAACTCAAAAGATCGCCCAGAAACAGTTCGCATTGCCGCCAAAGGGTACTCTCGTCCGGTGGATATACCCGTCAAGTATTTCCGTAAGGAAATTTTGGTGGCCTTTCCCACACGGTTCTTTTCCCACACCAAACCAAACCAAACACTTGCAAAATCCTTCGTGGTGGAATGTAACTCAGTCAACCCTGATCTTGCAGATAATCCAGTGATCGCAACCAGTCGAAGCAGCCAGTTGGTTGTTGAGTCGACTACCATGGTCGGCAAAAAGTCTGAAATCTCGTTTACACTTGAAACGGGAAACGTCCTGGGGCGCAACGAAGGCGTGATACTTATCGAAACGAACGATAAGACAGCTCGGCTAGAAATTCCTGTTGTGTGGATCAATGATGATAGTTAATTCCCTGACATCACTCGCACCTTTGTTCGCGATAATACTTACGTCGATATCGCTCGGTCAACAGTTAACTGATTCTCTTCCGAGAGAAACGATTTTTTCTTTATCAGTTGACGATCCAGATAGCTTGTTATCCTCGTTTCAAAAGACTGCTCTTTTGAGAACGGCAAACGAGTCTCCATTGAGTCCCGCGCTTAACGAGCTGGCTAACGCGATCATTCAGAGAAAGATGATTGACGATGAGGACGATGATTCAATTAACGGTGCTGGAGACGATGTTGCGGGAATCGACCAACTAGTCGATGTCTTGGTAGAGTTGCTTGAAGGGCCTTTTCAAATTGCGGCATTTGTGGAGGACGATACTGTCCACTGGACCGGGCAGATCGGTTTGGATCCTGATCACTGGGTTGCGATTGAGTTTATTGATTACTTAAGCACGTCAAAATCATTTTCTTCGAAAGAGAATAATCAGGCAGGTGATGTTGTCTACGTGCACAACCAAAGCGGACTGTCGATTCTTGTCTCAGAATCCAGCGTCTGTTGGGCTCCGACCTATGAACAGGTTTTGCAAATCAAGTCTGAACTTCCACTGAATGACAAAAGTCGACTCTCTGACAACCGCAGATTTGCCAGGATTCAAAATCGAATGGCCGATGCGTCGCAATTGAAACTCTATTTGGATTCCGGTCAATTGTTGGAACGCTATGGAGCGTTATGTGGGAGTGACATCAAGAAATTACTAATGGATTCCGGGGCACTTGACGCCATAGCTGTCGGCATGGAAGTAGCATTCGGCGATGAGAAAGCGGACTGGATTATTGACGCACACGTTCTGTGCGCAGTTCCGCGACGCGGAGTCTGGTCGATCTTTGAGGGGAAGACGTTTGATCCAGAGGCAATCGATTTTGTTCCAAATGATTCGGATTTCTACGTCGGATTGAACATTAATCCAATTCAATTAGGTGAAGGTCTAAACCAGATTAAGGAAATCATAAGAGCTGACAAGATTTCTGAACAAGAGTTCATGCGACAGGTCGTCCAACTATCGCCAGCACTATATACACTGTTTTTGTTCAAGGAAGATATTGCAGACAAGTTCACGGGCCATATTTGCAACTTTGGCATGCTGGAGTTCACCAACGCTGGCGGCCATTATATTTGGAACACCAATCAAACGCTCGTTTTCCAAATGGCCCGCAATGGCACCGGCCAAATATTGGAAAAGATTCACGGGCTGGTTTCACCCGCAACACCGCTGGAGCAGAGTGAATTCTTGGGCACAAACTACTGGGTTCAAAACAGAAAAGCATATGAACGAACTCTCAATCACCTGAAAGAGCTGGAGGCCCAATTCCCTGAACGGTTTGAAGGCATCAGTAGTTACGAATTAAAGCGAACCGCAATCGCAGCGATTGATGATTGCATTTCAATCTTCCGCTCAGAAGATCAATGCAGAAGCTCTATCTCAATCCATCAGCACGTTGACGAATCGCTGTTACACAATGACGATTGGAAAAGAGTAAAGAGTTTTGCTGTGCATCGCCATAAAAACCTGTGTGGCTTAGGTTTTTTTCAATCAGGTTCTCTGTTTAAATGGCCGTACTTGCAAGGAATAAAGAAGTTTGCGAAGGGAAGAGTCGACATGGACCATCTGCCGGACACGCATCCAATAACAAGGATATTCAAAAAACACACAGTAAGCGATGTTGAAGCAATGCAGATGCTTGAGGCGATTGTTCACCCAATGGGACCTGTAGGAATAGCGATCAGCGACAACGGTGATAACATCAGGCTGTCTATTTTTCAGTTGCACAAAAAATAGTTTCTTCGCAATAATCTGATCAGTTGGGTGACGTTTTCGTGACATCAAAATTCCTTCCCGGCATCTAATCCCAGATTCAATTCTCTCACTCAACCTGGCTCAAGTTTAGGGGAGGAGGTCACTTGATCTGCCCGGAAATTGTTTTCTGACGACGAGGGGAACAAAGAGCGAAATTCGCTATAAGAATTTTGCACTTATGATGCACTAAACTGGTAGTAATGTGGCCAAGTCTGTGTAAGATATGGAAAGTAAAGCAAACGAAAAGCCTTGAATATAGGCATTTTTGACGTGCCACCTTTGACCTACGGAACCGGAGGTTAGAGGTTCGAATCCTCTGGGGTGTACTTCAATTAAAAGTGCCGCGTTTCTCAACGCGGCACTTTTAATTGAATTCTTTTTGTGCTGCACAGAATGGCACATAATGTACAGGTTTTAGCGTGTTAAAACTAATCCCTTCAACCTGAACAGGACAAACCAAAAAAAAGCCGAATCAGATGGCACGCACGTTTTTCGCACGGCAAGAATTCGACGTGCAACGATCGATAGACATAGACGGCAACACCAGCACGCCCGAAAGTCGCTGATTGGATTTCGTCACCAGACTGAACATCAAGCCAGTGCCTTAGATGGCAACATGATTAAATCGTACCAAACGTCTGAACTCCGCCTTGTACATCAGGACAGAGTTGATTGTGATTATTCAGACGTTCGACGCCGAAGCACTATCACCTCAGGCACGACAAGTTGGCCACGGCTGATTTTGAAATGAAGCTCCCAGATTGAAGCGTGGCCAAAGAAGAGTTATCTCGAATCTTGCACGGCCGTTCAAGCTCAGTTCAAATCTGACTCGCAGGCAATCGTCTTGCGAGGCGATTTATGCCATTGAACGATTCGCTTTTGGAGCAATGATTTCGTCAAGACATTACTCTCTAAAAGTATCTGTTGCAAACTAGTACTTTGGGTTTCCTGTTTTCCCAGCAATAAGAACAAATCATCTTCACTCATAAAGCCCAATTCAATTCCAATCATGCCGAATGGCTTATTCGTGTCGACTTGCGATGCAAGTATTTTCGAAACCTGTGATATAGAAAGGATCCTATCTTCAATGGCAATTTTTCCAATGGGAACTTTAGATTCGTGGCGTGCAACAATACTGTCAATTAGCTGAGACTCAGAGATGTCTCCACTCTCGAGCAAGAATTTCCCAAACCACATATCGTAGCCTCCAAACACGAAAACCGAAATTGCTAAAAAAACACAACATGGAGCGAGCGAGGGCTGCAATAGCCAGTCCAATCGGACACCAGCCTTAGTTATTCAACTTCGATTGTTGCATAGGATATTCAAATTCACAATGCTGACTCAGTCCAACAAGCAGCCGTCTGGTGGGGAAGCCAACACATTTCCACGAAATTGACTCGCACCCATTCCATTATCTATTCGTTCTCCTTCGCCACACCAAGTCTCGCCAAACAGGTAGAACAGTTACAGTTCTACAGTTAAATAGTCTATAGCGCCAGAATAATTGCGGATGCAATCTTCGTCGATATATTCAAAGTTATACCAATTCCACTTCGCGAATTCCTTTTCGATCATGTGGCTGCTCAGTCAATTCGCGAAGCTGTTTTCGCTTGATCCGCTGCGATAGAATGCAGTAACACGGTGAGCGTTCGTAGAACTGCACGTTGACGCGGTGGCTAAATTGAAAGTTTTTGCTTTCAGTTTGGAGGAACCGTAATGGGACGAGCGTCAAATGAGAAGGAAGAATTCTGGAGTTTCGTGCTTTCAGAGCAATCGCAAAGTGGACAGAGTGTTCGAGAGTTCTGCCGCCAGGAAGGTGTTTCGGAGGCTTCGTTTTATCAGTGGCGAAAGAAGCTTGGTCGGCACTCGGAAGCAGTCAAGCAGGACTTTTTGCCAGTCAAAATTGTAGCGACCTCGCCTTGCCAGCAGGTCGCTGACAACGCCCCAGTTTGCTTTCCTGCGTCAGGGAATCAGTCTGATTCAGCTCGATCAATCATATCCGAGCCAGCATGCGGCTTGCAGCAAACATCCGTTTTAGAGATCGCTGCTCCCGGCGGTTTTTCGATCAACGTGACGCAAGCTGCGACGCCGGACTTGATATTTCATACTCTTGTCGCCTTTGAACGGCTTGCGCGGGAACCCAAGCCATGCTGAATCTCGCCAGCGGAACTCGAATTTATCTTGCTGCTGGCGCGACGGATATGCGTCGTGGGTTCAACGGTCTGCAAGGCCAAGTCACAAGCGTGCTGGAGCAGGATCCACTTTCGGGTCACCTGTTTCTGTTTGTCAATCGTCGCCGCGACAAACTAAAGATCCTTTACTGGGACCAAGACGGTTTGGCGATTTGGTACAAGCGACTGGAGAGCGGGAGCTTTCAGATTCCCGGCTTCAAGCCCGACCAGACGCACGTCGAAATCAAAAGCGATGACTTGATGATGCTGCTTCGTGGCATTGACCTTTCGAGTAAACGTCGCAAACGGTACTCGCTGGAGAGTTAATCAAAACTCAATCGCGATCTCCATTTCAAATTCAAAACATGCTTCGCCACCTGCCAAACTGGCGGAGCTTTTTTTTTGCAAATGTTTTGGAAAGTTTGAATCTGCGTGAAACCTTTTTGAGTTTCGCAGGTTTATATTTTCATGGACGCAACGGAACTGCAAAAAGAAAACGAACGGCTTAAGGGGCTGCTCGCGCAACAGCGAAAGAGCATTGAGCAACAACGTCAACAACACCGGGCCGAACTGAAGCAGTTCACTCAGACGATCGAAAGCAAACAGCAAGCCATTGCCCGGCTGGAACATCAAATCAAACTGCTGCTGCAAAAGGTTCGTGGCTCGCGTCAGGAACGTATCGACCCGGCTCAGCTGACTTTGTTTTCACTCGAAGACCTCGAGGCCTTGGCAGCGGAACTTGAAAAACACGCCGGCGATGAAGTCCTGCTTGAAACCGAGCCTTCCGGCAAAGGCAAACGTCGACGCGGTCGCAAAGGTAAACTCCCTGAGAATCTTCCTCGCGAGATCATTCGTTACGAACTTGACGATCAAGAGCGGGCTTGCCCCTGCTGCGGCAACGAGCGTCATGAAATCGGCGTTGAATCGAGCGAGCAGTTGGAGCTAATTCCGGCCAAGCTCAAAGTCATCCAGCATGATCGTGTGAAATACGCTTGCCGCAACTGCCAGAACGAGGGCGTCTCTGGGGAAGTGGCGATCACCGACAAGCCGCCGCAGCCGATCGAAAAAGGCCTTCCCGCGGCGGGGTTATGTGCTTACACCGTGCTCTCGAAGTTCGGCGATCACACGCCGCTTTATCGCACTGAAGATATCACATCGCGTTACGGCTACACGATTCGTCGGAGCAGTCAATGCGGTTGGCAAGCTCAGCTCGCCGATCTGGCGTTGGCGTTTGTGTTGCGGATGAAGTTTCTGATTCTGCAGTCGAAAGTCATTCACACCGACGACACTTCGATCAAGCTGCTCGAAGGCGGCCCGGCTCAGACGGCGAAGTTCTGGCCGTACCTTGGCGACTGCGACCATCCTTACATCGTGTTTGACTTTACGCGAAACCGAGAACGCGATGGGCCGGTGAAGTTTCTTGAAGGATTCAATGGCTTTCTGCAAGCCGATGCTTACAGCGGTTACGATTCGATTTACGCCGGCCACCAAGTCAATGAAGTTGCCTGCTGGGTTCACGCGCGCAGGTACTGGCATCAGGCCCGGGATAACGATGCGCTCCGGGCCAACCAGGCGTTGTCGTTTATCGCGAGGCTATCGCAAATCGAGAAACAGCTTCGCAAGTCTTACCCGGAAGAAAATCTGCAGGGGCATCGTGACTTTGCAGCGGTGGCTGCTGCGCGGCAGGAGCATTCGGTTCCGATTCTCGAAAGCTTCAAAGCGTGGCTCGATGCGGAAAAAGATAACAAACGAATCTTGCCCAAGAGCCCGATTCGATCGGCGTTCACGTACACGCTCAATCAGTGGGATGCGTTGTGCCGTTACACAACGGAAGGCTTTCTGTCTTACAGCAATAATCTGGCCGAGCGGACGGTAAAGATTCCGGCGATCGGCCGAAAGAATTATCTGTTTGTTGCAAGTCACAATGGCGGTTGCCGGGCAGCGATTCATTATTCGCTCGTCAGCAGCACCAAGTCCAACGGTGTCGAACCGTACGCCTGGCTGAAAGAGCTTTTTACTCGCTTGCCTTATCATCGCGACGGCGACGCTTTCGCCCAAGCCGTCGCGGGTGAGCCAATCGTTTCAAACGAACTCGACTACCTCTTGCCCGACGTCTGGATCAAAACAAACCCACAACACAAGTGGACAATCGACGACATCCGAAGAAAAGAAAGAGAAGCAAAAGACGTGTAGTTCACCGAACGCTCACGTAACACGAAGGGGGTTTGAGTCTATAAGGCGAAACTTCCTAAGGTAATACATCGAATCGTTACATCTACTTCCGCAAAGCAATAGACTCCGGGATCTTTAGCCAGAAAACGAAACCGCCAAAGATGAACGTAGGAAGGCAGTTGATCTGAGCCGGAACCGGCAACTGTGGTTTTAGGCCGTCGAATTGGCGACTTTCGCGGAACCATTTACCTTGGATTGATCGACGAATTGATGTGACCGAGCATCTTGTGCTTATTAATTCGATCGCTCAACCAGCTTTCCGAACCGTTCCCTATCTGGGGATGCAAGACGATTCGGGAATGCCCATTCCGCCAACCATAGATGTTCTTCATGGCCAGGCACATGAAGCTTCGCGATAGGACTCAGTTGGGTTCGTGGTCGACGGAATGGAAAGTGCTCAAGAAAAGTTGCTCGTCATCAGTCAATAGGTTGGCCAGAACGGCGTGGGTCGTAGCGGACATAGAGACCGCCTTTCTCCCGCATAGATACGGGAAAGCAAAAAAAGTGTCATGCACTGGCACTCTTACGCCCTAACGGTGCGCTGAGTTCGTTACCTAGCCCAATACCAATGCATGACACTTCTTTTTGCTTTCTTACGTTAGATTCAAGATTTGTTAGGTTTAAGAACACGCATTCTGGAGAAGTCACAACGCAAATTCAAGAGCCACTTTGATTCGGTTTTTTCCATCCATCTCAGATCAATACTGGAGCGTATTAAATTGGGCGCGGAGGTCTGAAATGTACAAACCCAATGAAAGTTGCGATTTGTCGGAAATGCAATCAACCAGTCAAAGATGCGGATCGCATTTTACAGGGATCACCAGGATGGGAACCAATGGCTGCAGTGCCTCTCGGAAATAACTGTGATCGTTGTTCTTAACATTTGAACGCCTTTAGAATCATTTTGGTATTGCCACGAAAGCTCTAACGCCTGTCACCTTAGAAATGCGGATGGAAGCGCATTAGATGGCACCTTTACGTTGACTATCCATCATCTTCCCCAGGATTCTTGTCCGTCTGCTTGGATCCATCCGGCACATTGTCCAACGCCTCATTTTCTATTGGTGTTGGGACCCGAGTGGGTGGTGCGTCTTCATCGGGACGGTTGATATTGCATTCAAGCACATTGACAACGCCATCGCGGATGGCCACGACGAAATCAGAGATATTGTCGCGGCTGATTCCGATCGGGAATTTTCCCGTAAGTCGTTTTTCGGATTGCATCCAGCCGTTCAGTTTTTCGGCAAGTTCTTCCTTGTTAAATTTGAGTCGATATTTGTCGCCGGTGTAAGCGTATGCGCCAATTGTCTGACTGGCTATTTGTGCGATGTTGGAAAAAGAGTGTGGTTCCAGCGTTTCTCGGTTTTCGAAAAAGGAGTCCAGTTTTTTCAGATATCGACGAGTAAAATCATCAAACCGCTCGAGCTCATGGTCCGTTTCAAGAAAATATGCCCAGAAAATTTGATTTCCGACGTCGCAGATTCCTGGTTCATCTTCGTATTCTTCGTGGTCGAATATTTTCACCAACTGTTCAATTCGATCTGGCGCATTCCAGGGTTTTGATCTGGGATGTTTTTCGATTTCGATGCTGAGCACCAGATCCAATTCAAATGCTTCGGGTGAGCTTTTGATAATTGGAGCGATGGCTGCAAAGTATTCGGCTGCACCCGAGTCATTTTCGTCTCTCAAGGCCCGACCAATATATAAATTGGCTTTGAGATTTTCGCGTGGGAACTCCTTCTTGATTTCGTCAGGCAGTTCTAGAAACTGGTCGAAACAATCCTTCATCTTTTTAGGTTGTTCGTCGATGAAGTAAAGAGATCCAGTTTTGATGAGTAAATCGGCGAATTTGAGGTCAAGGTCGTGCATTTGCGCGACGACCAATGCGTCTTCTGCGTGTTCAATTGCCATGCCGATATTGTTGTCTGCAACGAATGCAATGTCGCTCAAGGCTCGCTTGACGTCTATTGTCAAATCCGGCGAGTCGGAGGTTTCCAAGACCTCAGTGTAGAGCTGGCGGGCTTCATCGGGAAATCGCAATCTCAGGTATTCATTCGCGACGTCCGCTATTGCTTTTGTCCGGTTTTCGCCTTTTAGCGACTGAGCCTGAATCCTCGCCTCAGCAAGAATTTGCAGTTGTTGCTCCCGCGGGATTCGCTTTTCCAGCTTTGCGATGGCGTTCGTAATCCCATTTTGAACCAGCGAGACGACATCGCCACTCCCATCATCTGACCCGTGATCGGGTTCCTGCCCAAAGGTTGGAACGACAAAACAAAAAAGAACGATCAATGGCAAGGCAACGTTATTTTTCATGGCACCAATGTTTCTGAATAGATGTGACTGAATAGATGAAAAAAGAACTACCAGTACTTGAAGCACTGGCAGTTCGGTCCAATGCTATTAATCATTTCCCGTTTGCAAAACACTCGATCCAGTCGAGGTTGGAGGTGTTGGAGGATCCTCAACGGTGGACTCACCTGTTTCGGTTTCTGATGGATCGGCAACGATGACACCTGGAATTTGCGGCTCTAGAACGGGCCGAGTGTCTTCATCGATATTGCTGCAGGGACATGGATCAACGAGACCACGTTGAACATGTTCGCCATAATGAGCCCCCCATCCGACACCGTTTCCTGAGAGAGTTCGTTTGTCACAGTATTTTGTAGACTGAGAATTGCAATTTGTGTGTCTTTGGCAGGCGCAAACGATTTTGTGTTCCCAAGTCGTAATCGTGCCTGATCCGACGTTCTTCGTTTTTCCGAAGTAGTAAAAGATTTTCTGGCATTTGCTTAGCTTGATCTTGCTTGAGAAACTCAAGGATTCTTTCCATGTTCCTTCCCAGCCGCCGCTCAATTCAACTTTTGCTTTCGTCGTGGCCTTGACTTCAGCCGCCAAGATCGAGGCACCGGCTTCCGCACCCCATTCGTAACTCCCCGTCAGGGTGACATGGACCTTATGTGTGACTTCACGTGAATAACTGTTGCCCCGTTCGACCGTATCGTTGCAGCTGTTGTTGACCAACCATTCAGAAAAGATGGTTACAAAATTCGAGGAGTCAAGTTTGACGACCGCAGTGGAATTGCCGGGGCCACCAAGGCTAACTCTCTTGTAGCCACTGTGCAAAGTCGTTGGATGAAGGTCGTGAATGTGTCCACCACCGCCAGCTCCGGCCTGACCGTAAAGCCCTGAAGGCGACAGCAATATTCCGATTGCGAACAGGAATAGGATGCGAGTATATACCATCATAAGTAATCTCCATATTGGTAACATAGAATAGTAAAGAGATATGTAATGTAGCATACCCGCTTTGGCAAAGTCAATTATGCCAATGACTTGAAACAATGGCTAAAACTATCTCCACGTTCAAAAAAACACCTTGCTATGGCAAATACTAATAAGAAGTATTGCTAGACAAATGGTCATATGCATCTACCAGTTTAGAATTACAGAAATTGCAACAATTGAACAATTCAAAATCAGATCCTCTGGTTGAGACTTCGAGAGTTTAGAAACAATGAATCTGAAATGTCATGTCGAGCCATGCAAGGCAACTGATCATTAACTTCTATGGTTTCGTTGCGAGTCAGCAAGAATCAAAACTGAGAACGAGAAACCAAAACTGCTACAGCAGCAAGGATTGACAAAGCAACATTTGTTCCTTCAACGTTTATTGTCGATCGTAAAAATCGTCTCCGGCAGGTTTAACTGTTCTGCAAGGTCTAGGGTTCGGCAGAAAAAGCAAACGCACGCTAGACTTCCGGATGAGTTGCACAGCGATTGCCAAAAACACTTCGGCCATTTCGCCCTATTCGTCATGAGTTTGCCGATTCGAAATGATTCCTCTATGTTTATTCGTTAATGAACGTCCCAGCTCAACGAAACTACTTCTGATGAACAAGTTGCCTCCCAGTATTTTCAACGATATTGTCGGACCGGTAATGCGGGGCCCGTCGAGTTCGCATTCGGCGGCGTCAATTCGTATCGGACGAATGGCACTCGACCTGGCAGGTGGAAGGCTTGATGAGGTGGATATCGTCTTTGATCCGAACGGTTCACTTGCTACGACGCACAAAAGCCAAGGATCAGACATGGGCTTGTTTGGCGGATTTCTCGGAATGGAGGCGGACGATGCTCGCCTCATCAATGTCGAGGAACTGGTTGAGCAAGCCGGTATCAAAATCGAAATTGCGATTCGAGATATCGGAGCAACTCATCCCAACACCTATCAACTAACCCTACGCAACAAGGGTATCCAGCACACTCTGACCGCCAATTCCACGGGCGGCGGAATGATCGAAGTCGTCGAAATCAATAACTTCCAAGTCAATCTGGCTGGCGACTATTTTATAACGCTGATTCACCTCAACGGTACCGCCGACGCACACATTGGATCGCTTCAAGCGAAGTTTGATCCGGACAAACTGACAGTTCATAAAGCCAATGGCGATTCCCTCATCGAACTTTGTTCCCAAAACTTCTTGCCAAAGGATTTAGAAGCTCAATTAAGGGAAAGTGCGAACGTTCGAGACGTCTTTCGATTGAACCCCGTACTACCAGTTTTATCGCGCCGCGACATGGCTGTCCCATTCAAAAGCGTGGAAGAAATGTTGGCAAGTGGTGATGCGAGTCGGCCAATTTCGGAATTCGCGTTGGAATATGAATGTGCCCGCGGCGGACTGGATCGTGAGACAGTGATCGCCAAAATGACAGATATCAACCGCATCATTCGTAACTCCATTCAACAAGGCTTGGCTGAGACTTCGTTCAAAGATCGAATCCTTGGTCCGCAATCTGGTCGATTCCATGAGCTGATGCAGTCGAAACAATTGTTAGACGGAGGCAGTTTGCTGAATCGCATGATCCTCTTTGTAACGGCATTGATGGAAGTCAAAAGTTCCATGGGCGTTATCGTGGCTGCCCCGACAGCTGGATCCTGCGCGACTTGTCCCGGCGCTTTCATGGCCGCAGCAGAAGTCCTCGATGTCTCTGAAGAAGCCGCCTCGCGGGCAATGCTCTCTGCGGGCTTGATCGGAGTGTTCACCGCCATCCGTTCCAGCTTTGCTGCCGAGGTCGGCGGCTGCCAAGCAGAAACAGGCGCAGGAGCTGCGATGGCTGCAGCCGCATTGGTCGAAATGGCTGGCGGCAATACGACCCAATCGCTGGCGGCAGCAAGCATGTCCTTTCAAAATGTGCTGGGGCTGGTTTGCGATCCTGTCGCGAACCGCGTTGAGGCACCCTGTCTTGGTCGAAACGTCGCCGGAGCTGCCAATGCGTTGAGTTCCGCAAATATGGCCCTGGCGGGTTACGATCCCCTGATTCCGCTGGACCAAGTACTCGATGCCCACCGAGAAATCAGTGAAGCGATGCCCCGAGAGTTGCGTTGCACTGCTCTGGGCGGTCTTTCCATTACTCCCGCGTCCAAGGCCATCGAAAAAAGACTGTGTGGAGGAAGCTGCTCCTGCGGCTAACCAATTTCCGCTATGGCCTACTTTTATCCATCCATCTCACAAGCCGGTTCTTTGGGGCCTGGTCCAGTGCCGGACTGTAAGAAGTTGGTGGGTGGGGCCACGGAATTGAAGGCACCTTCAAGGTTCATGAGCAAAGGCAATGAACCTGTTGGGCCTCACCCGATGGACAGTGCATAACGTGCATCTCCGGGAAGCACAAACACCGCGTCCTGATCCGCTCGCTTGTCGCCATTTTTGTCAGTGTATAAAAAGCGTTTCTTGAGGCGTAACAAACGACGAGGGATGGTCATATCCAAATCCAACTTCGTGAGTTTGAAACTCAACGTTGTATTGGGCGTTCATCGAAGCCAACACCTGACCCGTTTCAAGCCGTTGATAAGCCCGTTTCCCATGAGTTTTCATGATGGAAAACCGAAAAGAAGTGTTCTTAGGAACCCTAGCAAGTGGAGCTTCCTGTATACACAAAGTTGTGAACCACGGTTGCCAAATCCAGCTTACCAGAGTCAACATTCTAAAAACATTCAAGTTGGTCTTCCCCATCATTCCCCACTCAACGTCGCGAGGCAAAAAAGTCGTCGATGGCCCATCGAATCATTCAATATTCAATCAACGTTGACCTCCCCCCTAAACTTGAGCCACGTTGAGCGGGAAAATTCTTTCTAGGCTTTGATCCTGGAACAGAAATTTCAGCGTCCCATTAACGTTGCGATTCGGATCACGGGGCTCTCTGCCACCCAGTTTGCAAGAGAACTCTCCATTCGATGGACATGATAAACACGTCATCTTATTATACACTTCTTCTATCTTCTATTTGCCTAAAGTCTTCTATATAGAATGAACGATGTCCCAACCTGAAAAAGAGCTAGTTTCTGTCGTTGAATCCGAAACTGGGGTTTCCAAGTCAAAAGATCACAAAAGGACTTGGTTTTTGCGACTTGTTGTCGGCGTCCTATTCGTTAGTTTGGCAGCAGCCGTTTTTTTATTCATTCAATCCATCAATACTAACGAAAACAACTCTACCACCGATGAGTTCGCAAACGCCGTTGACAGCACTAATTCGACGCCACAAAAGTCTGAGCGAGTTGACCAGGCGGCGGGTGTCCTAGAGGAGATAGAGAAAGATAAGCAACGCTTGCTGGAGGAAAAGCAAGCGTTGGACGCAACTATTGACGAACTGAAATCAATGAAGCGTCAGCTGCAACAAGAGCTGGATGATCTTGTTGGCCAACGCGACATTTTGTTTGACTTCCAAAAAGCAGACGTTGTGCTTTTGAATCCTGGCGTCGATGCAGTTGCGTTGTGTGAATCATCTGGGAGACTTTGCTGCATTTCCAAAGCAAAATCAAAATTAGCCGAAATGGCGTCGAGAGTAGCGTTCAAATCTGGGATCCAAAGGATACAAAGGTTACCGAAGTTAACGAGCCAAGTATTTAATCGGACCGAAGTTGGCGAAGAGCTGTCATCAAAATTTGAACAGCAAGTTAGGCGGGAATTTCGAGTTCAAAGATATCTTCCGTTTTCGCCTGACGAGGATGTCCAAATGGTCGTTTTTCAAGAGGTCGAGTCTCAAAAATACAAAGTTGGGTATTATATTGGGCACGACGAAAATACACTTGTATATCGTGGATTCGACTCCCAAGAAATGACCTTGTCTTGTCAACAAATCGTTCCCGGCACCGCAGCAATAGGATCACCTTCGCAAGTTTTTGAGAATGTAGATGAAATTGATTTTGTTCAATACGGCTCATTGCAAATTGCTAGGCACCTTTGTTCTCCGACGGGAATTCCTACACACGTACACCTTGTAATAAAGTCAAACGTGGACCTTCCGAAACGGCTAATGCAAAACAGCCCTAGACTCTGGGTTCAGTGGAAGTTCACCGACAACCTTTCGATAAAAGGCGACCTCGGCTCGTTCTTCAAAGAGCCGAAAGACAGCTTGCTGGACAAATTGGCGTTGGAGCTTGAGGATAATTTTTGTGACCACCTAACAAAAATTGGTATTCCAGTTTTCGAGCATAATGCTGCATCCAAAATTGTTGCAAGTGTCGGCGGTAATGTGCATGGTGATCATCTAGGTGCCGGCCTGAACTTCAATATTCCAATTGATCAATTTGCAGAATCTGCCTGTGCAACTCATGTAGCAATATTGGAAGTCGCTGACTCGTCTAAGCCGCGGCACTACCGAGTTTCCATAAAACTTGTCGACGCATACACGAACAGAATTATTTGGAGCGAAACATCTCACCGACCGTTTTGGCGAACACTTCCTGCGAAATACCAATTCGTCAAGTCAGGAAAACTAGTTGTCGTAAACGACCCTCAAAAAGTTCAAAAGATTAGAAAATCGGACAATCCCCAGATTCCTGACCATTTATCGCCCAAAGAGTATTACCCGGCTCGATTATCACTAAACGAACCTTACTTCAATACAGAAGATGCATTCGCTTTGAGGAGCCCAGCGGCACAACGATTCGAACTGACGCCAAAGTCTACTGTTCACGGCAAGGCATCCTACCCGCTACTTCAGTACGAGGATATTCCTCATCAACTTGCCAGTGATCTAATCGTTTGGGCGATAGTTGATTCAGTGGCACCTACTGCTGGAAGGGTTGTACAGATTTCCGAAGACAGGTTTATCCTTGAAGTGAAGGGGGCAAAACGATTTGTGTCACCTGGTGACAAAATGAAAGTCGTGTCGTACGGCGAAGGCTTCAGTTTTGATGTGGGCGAATTGACCCAAAAAATGCTAACGGTGGTTGAGATTGATGAGGACAGTGTGGTTTGCAAAGCTCGAATAAGTCCTTTGCACAGAATTTGGGAGTACAAAGACCAAGTCTTTGTCGGGGATGTTGCCTACCCTGTAAATTTACGCCGACCGATGATTGCCGTTGAGAATCCGATCATTCAAGAACCCGGGCGTGAGCTGATTAAACGGATAGGGCTCAATAATAGAAATACGTTTATACAGTACAAAAATAAAATTGATGCAATGTCAGTTCGAGTGGGCGATGTGCTAAGAGAAGGTTGTACCGAATCGTTAATAGATGTAGTTGAAGGCACCGATGCAGAAGCGGTTTCACGCAAGGGGGCCACACATTTGGTGAGAACAAAGATTTCGCTCCTTGATCACAATGTTTACGAACTTGGCATTAAGTTTTTTAAAGTGGGAAGTGATGAACCCATTAGAGAATTTCACCTGAAAATCAACGAAAAGACTTTTTGAGCTTCGTTCGTATTCAACGCACAGCAATGTGACTTTTCAAGGACAACGAATCGTTGTCGCCATTTTGGGCCGCAACAGGTTCAACACATACAATGACTACACCGTAAGCGTCCAAGCTGTGAAATTGGCGTTAGTTGAAACGTCACGATATCTTATCAGTTGGCATGTCTGACGAGCCGACCATCGACGAAATTCTTTCCAGCGACAAGCTCACGCTCGGTGTCGCGCAAAGATCCCTCAGACGCAGCAAAAAAAACGGATTAAAGACTCACGTGCGACAACCAAAGAAAATCGACAAACGTTTAAACACTGAGTCGTTTTCAAAGTCATTTTGGATTGAGAACGGATTCCAACACGCGCTCAGTTTTCTTGACATGCCACGGCTGAAAAGAATTTATTCCGGAAGACGTTTTCTGCTGTGCGCATGGGTTTCAACGCAGAAACCCACCGGATGTTAGTACCTCACCGTCTTCGAATGGCGGGCCGAGAACATCAGATACTCCAGTTTTCTTAGCCTCGTTACCCTTCAATTCAAAACGGTCCGGGTACTAGCCTCAACCTGGGGTGATGAATCTGAGAAATCAGTTAAGTTACTCTGTTGTTTTGCCGGTATGTGCTTTGTAGGCTTCAATTTTTTTGGCATGCGTGGAATTGGCAAGGTTTGATTCTGTAACCCAGAGCTTCCATTTCTTGTTGCTGACTTCTTTTAACAGTCTCTTGATTTCGGAAGGCGTTTGCTTTGACATCAATGTCGGTAATGCTGCCAGCAGCGACGTGAATCCGCCCCGCGTGTGTTGCCGCTGAAGCCTTTTGTATCCGCCCAACGTTGACTCCAGCACCTCGGTGCTCACCACCAGACGAAACTTGGAGTACGGCGAATCGAGCAAGCGATGTTCGCATTGCTCATAGACTTGAACCAACATCAAATAAACTTTCTGAACGATGTCTCCCTGCAAATTAAGTTTGGCCAATTGCCGTTTCAATTGATTCGTCGCCCCAGCATACACACCTTGCTGGTTACTAAATCGTAGCACACTTGAGACGATCGCCTGGCACTGCCGCCATTGCCGAGCGGATTCAGCAAATGCCTGGACCCAACCAAGTTTTTCCTTCAACCGATCCGTTGTCACGCCCTGGCTTTCAGCGGTTTCAGGATTTTCGAGGTGATGCTGGATCATCCGTTGCCATTTGAGTAACGGCGAAAGAGTCATAAAGCGGCACTTGGATTTTTTCTTGGGCGGCAGAAAATGAGCCAACTCGGTTTGTTGAATCTGCGCAGCGGTGGTCTCGAGTTGCGATTCGAATTCCTGAAAGACATCATCTTTGCCAAGGGTGTGTTTGAGAATGTTGGCTGCTTTATGCTTGATGTCGTCCATCACTAGCACGGTTTTCCCCTGTTTTTCAAAGCCTTTAATGCCCTCGTGCAGTTCACGGGCTCCGTCAACGACGATGCTCATCGGAACTCCAATCTTGCTTGAGAGCTCATCCAGCGCCAACGCGACCGATTGCTTGTCACGCAAATCACCAGGCACGATTGCCAACACCGACATGTCGTCACGCCGCAACGAACGACCCTTGGGCAAGTCCGATTGCCGAATCCCAAGGATGAGTAAAACGTTTTGCTTGGCCAGTTGAACACTGTGGTCGACCATCCATATCCAGTCGTCGGCCCGAGTGCCCGATGCCTGCAGCAAGCCAACGCCGCAGCGGCATAACCAGGTGCGAACCGTCGTCCAGTGCGGAATCTTGAATTCGACTCCCAACCATTGCTGGACGACTGAAAGGACCGCTTCGATAGGACGAAACCCAATCACTTTGACCAGTTCCAAGCACATCGAAATCATTCTGGGGCCGAAGCTGTGATTGGCAATGATCGGAGCAGCGGGCAGGCATTGGTGATCACGCCGTTGTTGGAGCTCCCGCTTGAGTTGAGCGAGTTCATTGGCTTGACGGGTAACCTGAAGTTCAACAGCACGCTTCTCATTGACCAGTCGTTGTCGATGATGGTCTGAATCTGCCAGCTGTTGCTTAAGACGTTGGTTTGCGTCACGTTGCTTTTCGCGTGAGCGAAAAAGACTACGTACAATTTCTCGGGCACGTGACTTGAAATGAGGGACCGTAAAAGTAGATAATGTCATCGTTGCGTTTCTTCGTTATGGGATTTTTTACCGAAGAGACTATTTCGCGGAAACGCAACACTTTTAAAATACCAATCTTCCCCAAATTTCCCAATCGTGCCTGGATTCATCACCCCAGCCTCAACCTCCCGTAAAAGAAAAAAACTCGACGACGGGTGACATGCTCCTCGCTTGCGTGGGCATGTGGTGTTCTGCCTACAGCCTAGTGCCGCAGAAATTAAATCAGGTGGTTTGGAAGTAACGGAATTTGCTGAGAAATCAGTGAATTGTCATTGTTGTTTGGCAAATCGCTCATTCTCCAAGCTACGTCAATTCGTTCTCGCGGCACTAGGTTGCCCAAAACACCGGCCCTAAATTAATTTCAAGAAAGACAGCTCAATTATTCAGTTTCCAATATTTTTCATGGCCAAATTGGCAATCGCACGGGAGTAAAAACAGCCTAGCCCACGACCCGTACATCATGTGAGCGTTGGGCGCTACGAAACGTTAAAAAAACAAATATTGAGAACGAGCGAATCCCAGACGAAACCCGAAAAGTCAACGAATTTACCAGGCAGATTCCTCGCTCGTTCTCTTTGAATGAACTCAGTAGTATTTCCCCAACGAAATCCGGATGAAACGCTGCTTAATTCATTTGCGACTCTCTTAATCACAAAAACGAGTACTCCCGTTTACCGTTCAGGAAAAGAAACAATACAAAAAGCCATTCGGCCTGGGGCCTGTTCCCGTTGCCACCGTGATTCTGGGTGGGCTGATTACGTCAACGTTTTGCGAATTCCTGATCCACCCAGGCTTGTTTTGGAAGCTCAGCGGGCAGGACGCCGCAAGCATCAACGGCGGAGGGCGAGGATGAGCTTTGAATCGAAACCAATAAAAACAAGAACGTGAGTTGGTCAACTTCGGCTAGTGCCTTGCCGCTCACAAATATCTGACTTATTTACTTTGGAGCTAAAAATGAACACCATTTATAAACTACTTACTTGCGTGCTGCTTTGTTGCACCGTCGCCTTTGTTGGTTGTGGCCAAAAAAACACGGACACCTCAACTGCCAACAACAAAAAGCACAGTCGCGGTCCGGACGGCAATAGCAGCGATGACGGCGACCAAAGTCATGGCGATAAAGCACAAAACAATGATGATGGCGGTCATACACATGGAGTTGGTCCGCATGGCGGAGCAGTAGCAGACTGGGGTGGTGGAAAATTCCATATCGAATTGATCGTCGACCGCGAAAGCAAAACAGCTTCCGTTTATGTACTGGGCGACAATATGAGTGATGTGATCTCTGTTAACTGCAAGTCCGTCACGCTGGCCGTTAATTCACCGGTATTCAGTTTCGAATTAAATGCATCGCCACATGAATTTGACATCGAAGGCAGAAGCTCGTGTTTTGTGGGAACGCACGATGAACTGCAAGCGATTGAGCAGTTTGCTGCATCGGTTTCGGGGCTCGTTGGCGACACGCCCTATTCCGGGAACTTCCCAAAGGGCTTCCACACCGCGGCAAAGGCCCAGAACGGAGACATTGGAAGTAAAGACATTTCGCATAATACTTCCAATCGGATTGGCAGCAAACAAGTAGGTGCCTGGAAGCTTTCCTATACACAGATCGGAAACGTGAGTGACGACTCCACGTCCATCGAGTTGAGTGTTACCGTTAAACACCAGGAGGAGAATGAAGAAACATTTGAATCAATTCAAGCTTGGCTAGGTAACGCAGACTCGAAAAATGTACGAACGACGTTACCGAGTCATTCGCATGGCGACGGTGAACAGCATGTCGAGGGCACGATCGAGATCACACCTTCCGTTGCTGCCGAACAAATTACTTTCGAGATATCAACGTCGGCCGGAAAGAACACTTGCACATTCAATTTGTTGACGGATGGATTTGAACCAAACGAGGCGCAAAAAAAGGCCGTTCTTTCAAAATTCAATCAGTACCTCAGGCTAGTCGACAGCGGAAGTTACAAGGAAGCATTTGAGATGCTGTCGGAATCCCAAACGCCATTTGGCCAATGGAAAGAGCAACATTTGTCAGCTAAGAAGTTGGCCGGCAGCAAAGCAATGCGGCGCAACGTTTCAGCTCAGTGGAACAAAATGGAGCAAGACGGCAAATCCGTTTTGACGGTCGGAGTCTCTTACAGGCAGCAATCAAAGAAGGGGACCGATGCGTTTGGCTTCATTTCATTCACGTCCGATGACTGGGTAGGCTTTGTGGCAACTGAGGATTTCGTCGGGATTTAGGTTGTTTCGAACGCCACACTTGTTGGACACTCGCATCGCCCCGCTAGATTGCACCAGTTAAAGACTATTTAATACGAAATTGAATGTCGCCAAAATAATTCCCACATGCTTGGTTGGATTAGGACTTGGCGAAATAGATTTACGACTTGGCCCGACCAACGCCGGAAGTTTGCGGTTCCGGGCCCAGTCGTTCTCAATCAAGTTGACGTTTTATTCCAAATCGCAGTTTTTGCGATTTCCGAATACCTGAAAAGTTCATTTTTGACAACTACGCTTTGGTGCTGACAATCTCTGGTTCATCGACGGGCCAGTGTTCTCTTAATACTGGGAACTCGGAGCGTTTTCAAGTTCAGATTCCTGATTCATTTCCCACATCGTGTTTCCGATTTCCCGAAACATCGGACCCGGTTTGTCTCCCCACGGAGTCCAGCAATGTTCACCACGAATTCCGTAAATAAACGCGGCATCGGATTTCGGTTCTGTTGTCGATTTGAGATACTCTTCCATTCGATAAACTGCTTGTTCAATGTACCAGTTGTCCATACGCCCGGTAATGAATACAAATTTACCTTGCAGTTTTGGGCCCACCTGTTGCCAGTTGTTTCTTAAGTAATAAACAAGGTCGTAGTTCTCGATCGCCCACTTTGCTGTGTCCGGGTCGATCTTGCCTGTCATTGGATCCCACAAAGGCTGAGGGTAGCCGTCTTCTGCAACGGGCGCGAACAGCGCATTCCAGACGGCCCATTGGCCACCAGAACGATACCTTGTTCCAATCACTTCCTCTCGAAGGTTTTCCTGGATGTTGGTGAACCGCGGACGTCCGTCGGCCGCACGATGAGCCGGCAGAGGAATCCTGGACCATTCGTTTTCGACATAGTATGCGTTCTTTTCGGGTTCGTAGAGATTGATCAACTCGTAGTAGTGAAAATCAATCTGGTCAGGTGCAAGGACCCAAGTCTTTCCGTACAAATCCGGATACCAGATTTGAGTCGCGATCGCTTCCCAACCTCCTGTTGAGCAACCAACGAGCGCACGCGATTGTGGCGTGCCAAGGGTTCGATAGCGACGGTCGATCTCTGGCAACAGTTCATAGTTCATCGCATCGCCATAAGGTCCGATATTCTTCGAATTGACGGCGTAGGATGCATCGTAATAGGGTGTCGCATGCTGAATAGTGACCAGAATGAAACGCGGAAAATCGTCCGAATTCCAGTCTTGGTAGAACTGGTTTCCTTCATTGTCGTTGACAGGTGCCTCGAAGCCACCGGGGTTTTCCAACGAATGGTGCCCGTGTTGAATGACCAGTGGATAGCGCTTACTAACATCCTCATGATAGCCCCTCGGCAAAAGAACTTTTGCACCCACGTGCATATCGCAGCCCCAAAATTTGGAAACGACTTTGCTCTTGATTTTGAAAGTGTTAATCCATTTCGTGTCGACCGGATCGGGAATCGGCGGAATGACCTTATCAAGTTTGATCGTGTGAACTTTGTCGGATTGGGGATCGAATTGAATTTTCTGTGGATTGCTGAAGAAGTTACCCGGAGATCGAAACCAGCTCTGGCCTTCTCCTTGATCCATGTGCAATTGAATCGTATGGCCATCACTCCGATGAAACGTGGTGTAAACGTTCAAGATGGCTTTGACGTAATACTCCCCAGCGGGAATTTCTCCAATGCTCTTCATCGGTTGACCAAAGGTGCTGGAGTCAATTGCGGCATGCTCGCCTGGTTTTAGCCCAGTTACATCAATGCCGAAAACCGGTGAGCCATCTTCGATACCCGCTTCGTTGAATTTTTCGGTTGTAGAAAACATCAGCAACAAACGACCGTCGGCAGGATCGGCGCTTACGTTGCTCGTGAAACTGATTTCCAATCGCGTCTGGCTCTCCACCTGTCGGGCCCAAACCAATGGCTGAAAACAGCCAAGTACTAGGAAGAAAACGAGTAGTGATGTCGAGTGAATTGAAAAGAAACAGGTGCTTAACTGCTGAAAAAGTTTCATAATTTCCTCAAAACGCGGTGTGTAGAATTACCAAAGTCAAACAAACTGGAATCATCATTTTCATTCTTGTTTCTTGGGACTTTGAATCCTTTCTGAATCAATGTTTGTAACGTTCATTGGCCGGATTTGCTTGCCGAGAATTAAGGGCAGGGAAACGACGACCAAGGCTGCGATTGGCAAGCCAACCCATATCGGCAGCCCGAACGCAACAGGAATTGTGCCAACAACCAGGGATGCAGTACCGTGAGCGTTCGGTGAACTACACGTCTTTTGCTTCTCTTTCTTTTCTTCGGATGTCGTCGATTGTCCACTTGTGTTGTGGGTTTGTTTTGATCCAGACGTCGGGCAAGAGGTAATCGAGTTCGTTTGAAACGATTGGCTCACCCGCGACGGCTTGGGCGAAAGCGTCGCCGTCGCGATGATAAGGCAAGCGAGTAAAAAGCTCTTTCAGCCAGGCGTACGGTTCGACACCGTTGGACTTGGTGCTGCTGACGAGCGAATAATGAATCGCTGCCCGGCAACCGCCATTGTGACTTGCAACAAACAGATAATTCTTTCGGCCGATCGCCGGAATCTTTACCGTCCGCTCGGCCAGATTATTGCTGTAAGACAGAAAGCCTTCCGTTGTGTAACGGCACAACGCATCCCACTGATTGAGCGTGTACGTGAACGCCGATCGAATCGGGCTCTTGGGCAAGATTCGTTTGTTATCTTTTTCCGCATCGAGCCACGCTTTGAAGCTTTCGAGAATCGGAACCGAATGCTCCTGCCGCGCAGCAGCCACCGCTGCAAAGTCACGATGCCCCTGCAGATTTTCTTCCGGGTAAGACTTGCGAAGCTGTTTCTCGATTTGCGATAGCCTCGCGATAAACGACAACGCCTGGTTGGCCCGGAGCGCATCGTTATCCCGGGCCTGATGCCAGTACCTGCGCGCGTGAACCCAGCAGGCAACTTCATTGACTTGGTGGCCGGCGTAAATCGAATCGTAACCGCTGTAAGCATCGGCTTGCAGAAAGCCATTGAATCCTTCAAGAAACTTCACCGGCCCATCGCGTTCTCGGTTTCGCGTAAAGTCAAACACGATGTAAGGATGGTCGCAGTCGCCAAGGTACGGCCAGAACTTCGCCGTCTGAGCCGGGCCGCCTTCGAGCAGCTTGATCGAAGTGTCGTCGGTGTGAATGACTTTCGACTGCAGAATCAGAAACTTCATCCGCAACACAAACGCCAACGCCAGATCGGCGAGCTGAGCTTGCCAACCGCATTGACTGCTCCGACGAATCGTGTAGCCGTAACGCGATGTGATATCTTCAGTGCGATAAAGCGGCGTGTGATCGCCGAACTTCGAGAGCACGGTGTAAGCACATAACCCCGCCGCGGGAAGGCCTTTTTCGATCGGCTGCGGCGGCTTGTCGGTGATCGCCACTTCCCCAGAGACGCCCTCGTTCTGGCAGTTGCGGCAAGCGTATTTCACACGATCATGCTGGATGACTTTGAGCTTGGCCGGAATTAGCTCCAACTGCTCGCTCGATTCAACGCCGATTTCATGACGCTCGTTGCCGCAGCAGGGGCAAGCCCGCTCTTGATCGTCAAGTTCGTAACGAATGATCTCGCGAGGAAGATTCTCAGGGAGTTTACCTTTGCGACCGCGTCGACGTTTGCCTTTGCCGGAAGGCTCGGTTTCAAGCAGGACTTCATCGCCGGCGTGTTTTTCAAGTTCCGCTGCCAAGGCCTCGAGGTCTTCGAGTGAAAACAAAGTCAGCTGAGCCGGGTCGATACGTTCCTGACGCGAGCCACGAACCTTTTGCAGCAGCAGTTTGATTTGATGTTCCAGCCGGGCAATGGCTTGCTGTTTGCTTTCGATCGTCTGAGTGAACTGCTTCAGTTCGGCCCGGTGTTGTTGACGTTGTTGCTCAATGCTCTTTCGCTGTTGCGCGAGCAGCCCCTTAAGCCGTTCGTTTTCTTTTTGCAGTTCCGTTGCGTCCATGAAAATATAAACCTGCGAAACTCAAAAAGGTTTCACGCAGATTCAAACTTTCCAAAACATTTGCAAAAAAAAAGCTCCGCCAGTTTGGCAGGTGGCGAAGCATGTTTTGAATTTGAAATGGAGATCGCGATTGAGTTTTGATTAACTCTCCAGCGAGTACCGTTTGCGACGTTTACTCGAAAGGTCAATGCCACGAAGCAGCATCATCAAGTCATCGCTTTTGATTTCGACGTGCGTCTGGTCGGGCTTGAAGCCGGGAATCTGAAAGCTCCCGCTCTCCAGTCGCTTGTACCAAATCGCCAAACCGTCTTGGTCCCAGTAAAGGATCTTTAGTTTGTCGCGGCGACGATTGACAAACAGAAACAGGTGACCCGAAAGTGGATCCTGCTCCAGCACGCTTGTGACTTGGCCTTGCAGACCGTTGAACCCACGACGCATATCCGTCGCGCCAGCAGCAAGATAAATTCGAGTTCCGCTGGCGAGATTCAGCATGGCTTGGGTTCCCGCGCAAGCCGTTCAAAGGCGACAAGAGTATGAAATATCAAGTCCGGCGTCGCAGCTTGCGTCACGTTGATCGAAAAACCGCCGGGAGCAGCGATCTCTAAAACGGATGTTTGCTGCAAGCCGCATGCTGGCTCGGATATGATTGATCGAGCTGAATCAGACTGATTCCCTGACGCAGGAAAGCAAACTGGGGCGTTGTCAGCGACCTGCTGGCAAGGCGAGGTCGCTACAATTTTGACTGGCAAAAAGTCCTGCTTGACTGCTTCCGAGTGCCGACCAAGCTTCTTTCGCCACTGATAAAACGAAGCCTCCGAAACACCTTCCTGGCGGCAGAACTCTCGAACACTCTGTCCACTTTGCGATTGCTCTGAAAGCACGAAACTCCAGAATTCTTCCTTCTCATTTGACGCTCGTCCCATTACGGTTCCTCCAAACTGAAAGCAAAAACTTTCAATTTAGCCACCGCGTCAACGTGCAGTTCTACGAACGCTCACCTTCATTGCTCAGCCATCGAATTCCGAAGGAGTTTGTCACATGAGTAATTTTCTTTTAAAACGAAACGTTTCCAGTCGAGATGTAGTTTTCAACCACAGCATTGTATTGCGATATTTCGTCATTGCATGCGTTGGTTCTGGTATTGCCATGCTGTCCTGTTCCGGGGTAAATGCGCAAGAAAAAAGCGGCAGTGCCACAACCAGTCAGCAGGCGGATGCAATTCAACAACTGGATCAAAATCGAGACGGAGTTCTTGCCTCGTACGAAGCGTTGGATGTTCTCCTGCAGGCCAAAGAAACCTCAGGCGGGAAAATCGAAACATCCGAACTTGCCGCACTGCTCAAAGGAATCCAGGACGAAATGCTGAACGGATTCAAGGAACGACTTGCCGAAATGGACAAAAACGGAGACGGCAAAGTAGGAGTTCATGAAGTTGACGACGAGATGCACGACCTTGCCCATTCAGCTGACGCCAACGGCGATGGATTCATTACCGCAGAAGAGATGGCGGCCATGGAGCAAGCTGAAGAGATGGAGGGCATGGAGCAAACTGAAGATGGTGGTCCCAATGTCGATAGTGCTTTCGAACAAGTCGATACGAATCAAGATGGCTTTCTTGATGAAAGCGAAGTCGAAGAGAACGCTCCGATTTCATGGGATGAACTCAGCAAGGGGGCTGATGCGGACTCAGACAAGAAGATTTCTCGTGATGAGCTGAAAGCGTTTTTTGAAGACGAAGAGGGTGGTGATTCGGATTCGGCGGCTTCATTTGAAGTCGTCGGAGATATCGCGAAGATGTCGGGAGTTATTGACGACTCAACCCCCGCTCGCGTTCTGCGTCTGATTCTTGAGCATCCAGAGGTTCGCACGATTGACATGGTCTATGTGCCTGGCTCGATGGCCGATGAAGCGAATTTACGAGCAGCGACCTATGTTCGCAATCATGGGTTCACGACGATCATTCGCAAAGATAGCATGATCGCTTCGGGAGGAACTGATTTTTTTCTGGCCGGGAAAAAGCGGATCGTTGAGAAAGGCGCAAAACTTGGGATTCATTCCTGGGGCGGCCCCGGCGGTTTGGATGGTGGTGACGTCCCCAAAGACGACCCACAACATCAACTTTACATCCGTTTCTACAAGGAAATGTCAATTTCGGAAGCGTTTTACTGGCGAACGCTCGAAGCCGCTCCGGCAAACGACATTCATTGGATGACCGAAGATGAACTGAAGCAGTTTGAGTTCCGGACAGAAGAGAAGTAACTTCAACGGGAACGATTCAGGCATGCAGCTTCTTTCATGACTGCATGTCAGTTTCTTCCTGTCGCTTGAGCGTACAGGAATTCGAAATATGCAATGCCGAAACTCGTGGTGAGTTTCGCCTACAAACAACCCAGGGAATAACACATGTCAAACTCAGGCAGACAACCTGAAAACAATAGCAGCTTCTATCCGTTCGAGATGGAACGAATGATGTCGCTGCTCGAACAGGAAGTCGAATTCAATCTTTCCGAAAGTGGCGTTCACCCGGTAACGCTAGAGGCACTGATCGAGGGGCACCCCAATGCGGTCAACGAACTTTTGGCGACCGAAATCAACTACCCGCACGTCAACGGCAACCCCGATCTTCGTGACAACATCGCGTTGACATACGATGGAGCGAAACGCGAAAACGTGCTCGTTACCGTGGGAGCCATCGAAGCCAATTATCTTGCGATTCGAACTTTGCTCAATCCAGGTGACGAAGTTGTGGTGATGCTTCCCAACTACATGCAGATCTGGGGGATCGCGAAGAACCATGATTTGCAGGTCAAAACGTTCAGCCTCATCGAAAAAAACGGCTGGGCTCCTGATCTCGATGAACTTGAGTCCAAAGTCACTGCGAACACCAAATTGATCGCAGTTTGTAACCCCAACAATCCGACGGGGCGAGCGATGACCGATTTCGAAATGGATCGGATTGTCGACATTGCGAGACGCAATGACTGCTGGCTACTGGCCGACGAAGTCTATCGCGGTGCCGAACGTTGTGGAGACGAAATCACGCCGTCATTTTATGGTCGTTACGAAAAAACAATCGCCATTGGAAGTATGAGCAAGGCATATGGCTTGCCAGGTTTGCGAATCGGCTGGGCCGCCGCCCCTGAAGAACTTCTAGACGAAATGTGGGCGCGGCACGAGTATATTGCCATCTCTGCGACGATGCTTTCCAACAAGCTCGCTGCGATTGCCTTGGAACCGAAAACCCGAACCCGGCTGTTGAACCGAACAAGAAAGTACATTCGTGACGGCTTTCCCGTACTTCAGCAATGGATGGATGATCATCCGGGCGTGTTCTCATTGTCGCCTCCTGACGCGAGTGCCGTTGCATTCATCAAATACGACTTGCCGATAAAATCATCGGAGTTCGTCCAGCGACTTTGCACCGAGAAGAGTGTTTTGATCGTCCCTGGAGATCACTTCGGACTCGACAATCACCTGCGAATCAGTTACGGGTTGCCGCACGATTATTTGACAACAGCGCTCAACCGCATTGCCGAGTTGGTCGAGGAGGTGAGATCATGTCCACAAGCATGACCCTCGCCGATCAAGTTGTTTCAGCTTTCGAGCGGGTTCGACCCTTTGTTCGCGAAACGGATTTGCAACACTCGCCGTTTTACAGCGAGCTGTGTGGCGCGAATGTGTACTTCAAGTGTGAAAACCTGCAGCACACGGGTTCATTCAAGTTGCGAGGTGCGTTGAACAAATTTCTTCAGCTATCTCCCGAACAACAATCTCAGGGGATTGTCGCGGCTTCGACAGGCAATCACGGAAAAGCAGTCGCATATATCGCTCGTAAGTTCGGAGTAACGGCCACCGTGTTTGCTCCGGACAATGCTGTCGCATCGAAACTTGAAGCGATCAGGGAAATGGACGCTGACGTTCAGTTGGCAGGCTCTGATTGTATTGAAGCCGAAGAAAGTGCTCGTAACTTTGCATTGGGCAATTCGTCGATTTACATCTCGCCATACAACGATCTGGATGTGATTGCCGGGCAAGGCACAATCGGATTTGAGATTTGCAAGCAGCTATCGCAAGTCGATGCCTTGTTCGCGTCAGTCGGTGGCGGTGGGATGATTTCTGGAGTCGCTGCGTTTACACGGTCACGATTCCCGCAATGCCGAATCGTTGGTTGTTCGCCTGACAACTCCAAAGTCATGATCGAATCGCTCACGGCTGGCAAGTTGCTTGATCTTCCGTCAACGGAAACTCTCTCGGATGGAACCGCAGGCGGCGTCGAGCCAGACTCGATCACATTCGATCTCTGTAGAGAACTCATCGACCAGTCCGTAACCGTTTCAGAGAGCGAGATCGCAAAACAGCTGGTTCAATTCATCGACTCGCACGAGATGCGAATTGAAGGCGCAGCGGCTGTTTCGATCGCGAGCCTAATAAAATGTCGAGAACAGTTCAAAGGCCAGAATGTTGTAGTCATTCTGTGTGGTGAGAATATCAGCCCGGAACAGCTGGCCAAACTTACATCGTCAACTCAAAGAATAGAAATTGAAAGTCCATAACGATGAATCACTCAAGCCAACGTCGAGCAACCACTGGCACCTTCGTACTTGCCCTATTTCTTGGAACGTTTTTCACGCTGCCTGCGAGTTGTCAGCAGACCGAAGAAACAAGCAAGTCTCAACCAAATGACAATTCACAACGTCAAGAAATTGAGCTGGAATCCGGATTGGCGCATTGGACGGAAACCATCCCAGCTGACGACAAAGCCGCTTGCGAAGCGGCTGGCGGATATTGGTACAAAGGCAAATGCTGGAAAAACTTCGAAGATGAAGGCATTTCAAACGAAGATATTGATCGGGTCGTTGCCAAGGAAATGGCGGCCCTAGAAGAAGCCGTTGTAAAGCTTGGCGACGAATCATATCCGGTGGAGTTTTTCTTTCCCGAATCCACCGATGAAGATGGAAACTCATTCGAGTTGATTATTGCTTTCAACAACCTTGCTGATAATATCTTCATCGAATGTAGACGCGACCAATTGGAAAGCGGCGACGAATTCAAGGCACAAGGCGTTCACGTGAAGGGGAATGTCTTCGAAGGCGAGGATGGCAATGAGGCAGGAGAATGCAGCGTTACCATCAAAGGCAATGAAGATTTCGATATTTCGATCGATGGGACACTGAAATCCAACGAATCAGGCAAAGAGCAGACGCTTGTCATACGGCTCAACCAGGCTGCCGGTGGACGCGGAGCAAGCAAACTGGAGATCAAGGATGGCGAGGCATTTTTGTCGGGTACCCTTGGGACTGTCACCTACCCACAGATCAAAGACTTGATTGAAAATCATCCCAAAATCAAGACGGTAACGATGACTCAGGTTGATGGCTCAATCAACGATGCAGTCAACATGCATACCGGACGAATCCTCCGCGAGGCAGGCTTGAACACGAAAGTGCTGGCCGACAGCGTTATCGCGTCAGGCGGTGTCGATTTATTTTGTGCAGGTGTTGAACGAATCGTTGTCAAGGGAGCCAGGCTTGGTGTTCACTCCTGGGCCGCCATGGATTTCACCGCAGACGATTTGCCGAAAGATCATCCCGCCCACCAATATCAGGTGGCCTATTTTTCCCAAATGCTTGATCAAGTCGGCGAAGAGTTTTACTTCTACACGCTCAGTGCCGCGCCCGCACGTGATATCCATTTCATGTCAAAGGACGAATTGGAAAAATGGAAAGTGGTCACGAAGTTTGTTTCTCCAGAGAGGGAAGCCGGCAATGGCGATGGTGGCAGCAGCAGAGCGATTGATGACAAATAGACGGCCAATAGAACTCAGAATTTTTGATTCTTGTGAATTCGAAACGCGGGGACTTTTACGGCCCATTCAAATAGAAAGTTTTGACGAAGATCTATCATGCCAGCTATCATTGAACTCAGCCAGATAAAGAAAATCCTGCCTGGTATCGACTTGATACAAGCGATTGAAGATGGTTTTGTCGCTTATGCCAACAACCAGACCGTCGTCCCCCCAGTGGGTGAAATGAAGTTGGACAAAGGAGAGGTCCATATCAAATACGGCGCGATCAAGTCGCAACCATTCTTCGTCATAAAAATCGCATCTGGCTTTTACGGGAATACGGAACTCGGCATTTCCACAAGTAACGGTTGCATGTTGATTTTCAGTCAAATCACCGGCCAGCTGCAATGCGTCTTGTTGGATGAAGGATACTTGACCGACGTTCGAACTGCGATTGCGGGATCCATCGCAGCGAAACACTTAGCCCCATCGAAGGTAACGAAAATAGGAATCGTTGGGACGGGAATTCAAGCGAAACTCCAACTCGAGTATCTCGCGAAAGTCACTCAATGCAGGCAGGTTCTGGTCTGGGGGCGGTCAAGCGAAGGGCTCAACAACTACGTCGGACACTTTGCGAAGCACAATGCAGGCGAGTTCAACGTCACTGCGACAAACGACCTTGGCGACATTCAACGAAATTGCAACCTGATCGTCACGACGACTCCTTCAAACGCCCCGTTGCTGTGCGCTGAGTATTTACAACCAGGAACGCATATCACAGCGGTTGGCTCCGACATGCCTGACAAGCAGGAACTTGATTCAGACATCCTGGTAAAAGCCGATATTGTCGTGGCTGACAGTATTGAGCAATGTAAACTGAGGGGCGAAATATCGCAGGCGATCAGCAAGGCTGGATTGCCGCTCGATTGTGTTGTACAACTCGGTGACATTATATCGGGACGCGTTCAGACTCGCAGCAATGACGACCAGATTACGATTGCCGATTTAACCGGCGTTGCAGTTCAAGATATCCAGATCGCGACTGCCGTTTACGAGCGATTGGCCGCATGCTGAATCTACACGTACTGGTTTTTGTTTTTTTGTCCGCAAAAAAAACTTGATGATGCCATGAATGACTTGCCGCCGGACCCGTTCGAGGTGACGGACGATTTTGAACGGTTCGACCAGCGAAACGATGTCTTTTGTCGTTCCTGGTGGGATGAGCGTATTCGCAATCCAAAAACCGAGCGATTTTATCACGCTTATCGAAAACCACTTGGATCGTGGCGTTCGACGGAAGGGTTTACTCAAAAAGATTATGCCTTCCGCAATGCGTCGTGGCATGTCACAGACATTTTTGCCGAACTGAAAGAGGGCGAAGATCGTCGAGAAGGATTTCTCGACGAGTTCACACTGCAACGAGAAGGTGCCAGTGAACGTTTGGAATTCAGTTCACCTGAAGAGGCAACTGCCGATGTGAAACGAGTTGCGAAGGCCTTTGGTGCCGACCTGACTGGAATCACCGGTATTGATGATCGTTGGATGTATACACACAAATTCAGTGCCCAAACCTGCGACAACAAACCAAACGAATTACCGGCTGGGATGAACAACGTGATCGTGATCGGACAGGCCATGGATTATGATCTGATCCGTACTGTTCCTTCAGCATTGAGTGGTGCGGCGACGGGGCTCGGCTATTCTCACGATGCGCTGGTGCTGTTGTCACTGACGCAATATCTGCGAAACCTGGGATATCAGGCGGTGGCCAGCATGAACGACACGGCCCTTGCCATTCCCCTGGCGATTGCGGCTGGGCTTGGTGAATACGGTCGTCATGGTTTGTTGATTACACCGGAATTCGGCCCGCGATTGCGGTTAGGAAAGATATTCACCGACCTTCCTTTGGCGCATGACAAGCCAATTCAGTTTGGCGTCAAGGAGTTTTGCGAGATCTGCAAGGCTTGTGCGGAGGCCTGCCCCGCCAAGGCGATCGCGTTCGGAGAACCCTCGCTCGTTCGCTTGAATGAATCCAACATCAAAGGGGTTCGCAAGTGGACGACCGATGGCGAGAAATGTTTTAAATTCTGGGCGGCGCAAAACAGCGATTGTTCGATTTGCATTCGCGTTTGCCCGTATAACAAAGACTATTCCAGATGGGAGAACCGAATTGGCCGATGGCTGGCCGGTACTCGCTTGCGCAAGTTCATGCTTTGGCTGGACCGCAAACTGGGTTATGGTCGGCGATTGAAACCAAGCCATTGGTGGAATGCTGAAAAGTAAGCAGTCTGGATTTTTATTTCATTTCGTGTTGGAGAGCAGACTCGGCTTGAAACGGGCACTTCGGATGAACTTGTTACCATCGGCGATTTATATTCAACTCGACCTGGGCTAACACAGAAACTCGCCCCGCAGTTTGTCTTCCCACGAACACATTGGATAGGCGGTTTACCAATGCGTGGAGTCCTTGAGTAGCACGTCGGGAATTTCGTTTTCAATTTCCTGATGGAGTTCAGGGAGCCTGGTCCAGTGCGCGCCGGGCCTCATGTGATGAGCTGTGTGATAGCCCAAGTTCCACGTACATCTGTTGTAAAGCCAAGCCAGGCGATTATGAGACGCTTCGAGATGATGGTCGGTCTCCAAGCCAACGTGATGTGCGTAGGTCGTGTCGACCAAAACATAGATCATCAGTAGCATCGGAACGATGAAAATAATCAAAGCCTTGAGCGGTGCAAGAACCACCAATGTAAGGAGCACCAAATTGTTTAAAAAGAACATCCAAACAAATTTCCTGAAGATTTTGGGGTGGGCCCGCCCCACCCGAACGATCTCGGGATAAATCAACATAGCGTTACACAACGTGTACTCGATACGCCCCATTTTTTGACCATTCCGCCGCTTCCATCGCGAAGTGTCTTTCTCTTGATCCAGATAGAATTTGTGATGGCCGATATTGTGATGAAGTGTCCAGGAATAAGGACTAGTTCCTGTTTGAAAGTACAAAACACTTTCAAAAATTCGATTCATCAAACGGAAGTGAAGAAAGTTAAGATGATGATGATTGTGATTGATAGTGATCGCAGAAATCTGTAACGGTAGAAGCAGTGTCACTGCAGCACACAGAACCCAAATCGTATCGACCCAGAAAAACAAGGTGACTTGAGAGCAGCAAATCATTGCCACCATAACAACAGGGAAGATGTCAACGCGGTGACGCAATAGTGGTCGTTTGAGAAGAAGCACGGAAATCTTTTGTGAAGTTGGAATAGATCAGATCAGTTGACGAATTGTATTCGATGCGGACAAACAATCAGAATCACTTCTGAAAATAGTAGGAATGTTCCCCCTCGCTATGGAATGATGTGAATTTGGGAGAAATCTCTGGCTGGCCCGTCAAGTCATAAAACTCATGGTCTCGTCGTTTGACTCTGATCAAAACCAACCTTACTTCATAACCGTGTCTCAACTTTTGGGTGCATACCTGCTGAATCGCTATACTTTTCCGGCGAGTAGGTTGGCTGGTCAACGCCAAGCGTATTAATCGGCTCAACTGCGAAGAAAACCGATCAAAGCACGATACCGCCCTCCCAAGCCAATGGCTCCGGAATGTTGTCGTCGTCAATTAGCTGCCGTATGTCGATTTCTATGTTGCGACTGAGATCGGTGATCGGAACGTCGTTAGGCCCACCCTCAAAAGGGTTTTCTGAATGTTCCCCGACGACTTCAAGTGCAAAAAATACCCAAGAAACTACTGCACTAAATGGGATGGAGAACCAGACAAAGTGGTTGCTAACAAATGTCCAGAAAGCATCCATTTTGAGAATTTGTCCGTCGTGTAGCGCATGATCAGCAATGATGTGATCGCCAATTTTCTCAAATTCTTCCATCACTCCGTAAGGCAATAAGACAATAAACAACCAGACAAACATAAAATTCAGGGTTGCGAATTGCCGTGGGTATGGAAAGTTTTTGATCCTCTCAGATTGACCTTGTAGCGCATACAACTCCGCAAGAGTTCGTTCCAATTCGACGTATTCAAAAGGCGCGATCAGGTTGCGTTTTCTTAGCTCTCCAAGACGACGAGATTGAATGCCGAGTATCTGAGAAGCATGATTTTTCTTGCCCAACATTTCATTCATGTCGGAATCTGAAAGGTGCTTCCCGACCGCTTCTTCCATATCTATTTCAGATTCCAAAATGGTTATCTTGAGCCCTCGAAATCGCTTATTCGCCTCGGTTGCACGTTTGTTTTCCCACGGACGAACCGTCCGCAATTGATAACGCATCGCCGTCAACCACGCGACATGACGATGGACAAGCTCTTGATGTATGAGCTTCAATTCCTCGATCGCAGTAGTGTCGTCGGTGACGAAGTCTTTCACCATTATTGTAAATGAACGAGACGTGTTGACGATGCCTCCGTATATCTTTCGGGCTTCCCAGAGACGGTCATAAGATGCGTTGTTCTTGAATCCGACAATGAATGCGACAGCCGTGCCTAGCACACCTAACGGTAGCCATGGTACGTGAAGCCATTTGAACCCGAAAACGTCAAAAAGAACTACTGGGACAAGTCCCAGCAAAACAAAACCAAAAGTATGGCCCCGCGTCCAACGAAGCATTTTTCTAATCGGACAAGTTTTCGCGTGTACATTCCACTGACTCAGTTGTTTGTTGCAATCGATTCCAAACCAAGATGATGGTTTTCCAGGTCTACCGTCAAATACAGGCAATACATTGTCCAGCCAGCTCATTTCCCCAGCGAACCGACCATTGAATTGCGTAACGCTTCGTATTTCGCCATTGATGGTGCTTTCCAAAAACAAGATCGTAGCATCTTCTTGTGTTCGCTTGTGCCGTTGCTCCGACAAAAACTGTATCGTGTAGTAGTTTCTATCCTTACGCCGAATAAACGAGACAAATCTTGAGAGTTAAAATGTGAATAGAAATAAGCTGAGAACAACCATCGAATCACAACTAGATGTTGCGATTGAATCGCCGCTGGCAAAAAACACTTCGAATTGCTGAGGAATCAAATGTCGTTAGATGGGAAAACTGGCACTACTGGAAGGTGTTCGAAACCGGTTTTCTCAAGAACATAACGGTCAAACCGATTAATGGCGACCAAGTTTTTCTTGCAGAGGAGGAGGAGGAATTGGTCAAACTTTGGGCTGATTTCGAATGGAAATAATGGGCCTGAAACATACGAAAGACTTAATCGAACAAACAGTACAAAAGTTGGACCGAAACGTCGATCAGAAAAATCATCCATTCGGCATGTCAGATGCCAACTCTCAAATCAAAGGGGAGCGACTTTTTGCAGACGCACCTGCATGCACCCGATAGACTTCATATTGCGAGTATCGACGATTGAATGTTCCCCAATCTATTGCAGTTCGCATGCATCCAATCGATCTGCTTTTTCAGCCAACCAATGTCACACGATTTCCCGAATACGCATGCTGACAGCAGATAGCCCCACCTCATCGAATTAATCCCTCTGGATAACGCTTATTGGTTTTCCATGCCCCTGCCTCCCCTTGCTGGGGTACGGTTTCAAGCCCAACAAGAATCTCATTGCATTTGGATTCGTTAGCGATAGATTGCAATTTATTGGTTTGCGTCTGTTTGCTCTTCCTCGCTTCTCAAAACAAAAAGGTCACAGATGAACTACGTGATTAAGACGTCTCTGGCAGTTGCATTGCTTTCTGCCTCCTTTACGTTCGGCCAAGAGAATCCACGGCACGTTCTGCCAGCACCAAGCATCGAATCTATCAAAACCTTGGATCAAAACTGGTCGGACGCTGAGTCGAGCTGGTTCTACAATATTCCACAAGGTTCTCGACTAATCCCATACGACCTGTTTATTCATCTGGAACGAGTGGAGTCGGAAGATCTATTTCGTATCGCCAGCCACATGCGAGAGCTCGGCTACATCCCACGGGAAGAATCAGAAAACAATCCAGACGGTCTGCCGATTGGCTTTATCAAAGACGCGCCTTTCAACACCGAGATCGCTGGGCTCGGATTGACTTGCGCTGCATGCCATACCGGACAAATTGTTCATGGTAATACGGCTTACCTCGTTGATGGCGCACCGACGCTTGGCGATTTCGAAACGCTCCTCAAGCGACTAACAAAATCCATCGAGAAAACAGCAGAAGATGACGCTAAATTCGAAAGATTCGCTTCCAAGGTTTTACCGGGAGATGCATCGGACCACCTCAAACGAAGCCTTCGCGAGTTCGTTCGTTCAATCGCAGAAGAGAAATCGCTGTACAGCAAGAGAAACTTACCAAGTGATGATAAGCACCGTTTTGGACATGGCAGGATCGATGCGTTCGGTACAATATTCAATCAAGTCACTGCCGAGTTCCTGAACGAAACTGACAACGCCCAACCGGCCAATGCGCCCGTAAGTTATCCCTGTCTCTGGGACGCCCCACAACACGACCGAGTACAGTGGAATGGCGCAGCAGAAAACAGGACAAGCCCCTTGGGCATCCCACTTTTCGGAACGGACCAAGTGGGCGCGTTGGGTAGAAATGCTGGTGAAGTATTAGGAGTCTTTGGACAAGTTGAAATCAACCAACATGAGTTGCTTTTGCCTCGAAGATACGAGTCAACTGTCGTTAAAGAGAACTTAATCGCAATTGAAAAATCCCTTGAGAAACTATGGTCGCCAAAATGGCCATTTCCGGCAGTCGACAACGAAATCGAGATTCGCCGTAGAGGTGAAGTTGTCTATCGCAACAACTGCTTGAATTGCCACGCGATCATCAAGCGAGACGATCCAGATCGTACGGTTCTTGCGCACTTAGAAGATGTTGGCACCGACAAAACGATGCTAGACAACTTCGCCAGATCAGCTCAAACAGGACGACTTCTAGGTCGCAGAAAAACGATTCTGAGCGATGGACGTTTTCAAGCCGAAGCGCCCGCCGGCGTAATCTTGAAGCATGTCGTTGAGAGAACCATCCTCAACTCTTTGAGTTTGGCACAACTGCGCGAGAAAATCGGAAATGTGGAAATCGTAGATATCGATGCACTCAATCCGGGATTCAAAAGCACGGCAATCATAAACGTTGGCGAAAAGCAGTATCGAGTTCAGCTCGACAAGCTCGTTGACGGAGCGGAATCCATCGAACTTATTTCGAGTACTGCAAAACTGCTCGATTTAGCCGAAGGCATGAGGGGAAATGATGAAACGCTTCCAAGGCTTGAAAGTTTGAGCGGGGCTTCTGAAGCACTTGGCCAACTCCTCAAGTTAACAAAGGCGACTGAAGATGTGCCCGCGGCCGCAGAGGTTCCAGGTGCAACCGCATCTCTCGGATATAAAGCGAGACCTCTCAACGGCATCTGGGCAACCGCACCCTACCTACATAATGGGTCCGTTCCAAATTTGACAGAGCTTTTGAAATCTCCGAACGACCGTGCAGAGCAATTCCATGTAGGTAGTTTCGTTTATGACTTGGAGAATGTTGGCTTTGTGGACGACCCAAGTTTCCCGGTGTTCGACACGACCGTTTGCGGCAATCACAACACAGGCCACGATTTTGGAAGTTGTCTTTCGCCGCAACAAAAGTTGGATCTGATCGAATATCTCAAATCCCTATAGGTAAAAGAGAAATGTTGGATAATCCGTTCGAAGTCATCAACGATATTACGGAAGAGAATCGTCAAATTGATGAAATAGCCGATTTGATGAAGCAGCTGCTGCAGAAGCGGTATGCAGCCACGGGTAACTTCTTGCGGGGTGTCCACCCTAAATCTCATGGTTGTCTTCGAGCCAAGTTTGAAGTTCTCGATTGCTTCGACGAATCCTTGCGAGTCGGGCTGTTTCGTGATGTCGGAGTCTCATACGACGCCATCGTAAGATTTTCAAACGCGGATTCGCTTGTGAGGCACGACCTTAAGGATCATGAGAACGGTAGCCGGGGTATGGCGTTAAAGATCCATCATGTTCCAGGAGAAGTATTGAATTTAGACTCTGGAGAAGCGTGCCAGGACTTCCTGATGATCAACACGCCCCAGTTTGCATTCACCGACATTCCCGACTATTTGAAATTGCAAAAAACCTTACTTGAATTCAACGACAATCCCGGACCATTTTTTGCACCGCTGCAAAACCCACCACCAGCAGATCCAGTCGAGTTGGCCACCTTCATGCAAGTCAAGCGATCATTCGATGTTGTGTCACTGATAAAAAAGACACCAGTGGCCAACCCGCTAGAAGTCTCCTATTTCGGTGCGGCACCATTCCTGTTCGGCCCAGAACGCGTTATGCGACTCTCAGTCGTGCCGCTTCATATGCCCGAACAGGTTGTTGGCGAGGGTGTCGGAGAAAACTATCTTCGCGAAGCAGTCGCCGAGACGATGGCAAAATCGGAGGACGTCACATTTGAGTTTCAAATTCAAGTTCGTAGTGCAGGCGAAAACGACCTCGATATCGAAGACGCGACGAAGTTCTGGCCCTACGATGAGTTTCCGCCCCAAGCGGTTGCCCGGCTGATCATTCCAGGTCCACAACCCGATCAATTGGATTGTGAAAAGAATTTCTTTACGCCCTGGCATTCAATAAAAGAACATCAACCACTTGGCGGAATCAATCGACTTCGCAAAGCCGCTTATCTTGCGTCGGCGCAAGCTCGTGAGGCGGTCGATCGGAAACAACTTGATTCATAGCGAATCAGTTTTTTGACGCCACCACCATTAGACGATTTCGCCGTTGAATAATTTCGAAAACATTAGAGGCTTCATGGAAACCCGACGCGTGAGCGAGGACCGGTTCAAGCTGCAAATTCATTCCGGTAGCAATTCTAACGGTTTGCCAGACTTGCTTACAAAAATCCACAGGGTTGATCACCGGAAATCTTGAAGCAACCAACCGAAGTATTTGACGGAATCATTCGAATTGTCGATTTTGCTGTGTGACCCTGGAGGTGGCTCCTGTATGCTTGTTGGGTTAAGAGCATTCTTAAATGAATCCCTCTCTGGGTTAGACTCATATCCAGAGAAAACTCGCCAAGCTGGACGCTCGGTTTTTCACGCTGTGAAATTTTAGTTCTTTATTCTGGTACAAGCTCTTTGTACTCGTTGCGAGTGAACGCTGTCAAGAATGTCGCTGCACATCCATGCGCACCTTGGACATGCATGGCTTGACCTTTCTGCTGCAAGTTCATTTTGTTGAGCTTTGTATTGGCAAGAATCAAGACAACTCAATTACATTCACAATGGAAAACGGAGCGATAAAGCAAATGACTGACGAATGACTTGGGTTCATTGAAACAGAAAGTAGCAGCGACATGTTTTTCACAGCTCTGGGTTGAATGGCGTTGAATTCAACGAGCTCAAAGAAAGGCAAGAAGTCATCTGCACCGTAGGCAAAAAGGCCTCGAGCCGAAAACACTCAACCGGTTTAAAACTAACTCTGGGTTAAATGATGCCGCACATTTTAATGGGACAACCAAGCATGCTTGGATTTATGATAACACTTGCGTTCATGGTCGCCGTTGTCGCCACTCTTCCCTACTGGAAGTACAGCCGTAGGTGGGGGACCTACCCTGCGGCACGGCTGCAGCGTTGACAATTTTCATTGGGATCATGTGGACGATGGATAAGATCTAGGCACTACAAATGTCACGAGTTTGATTCGTTAAGTTGTCGCCATCTACGTCAGTCTGTTGTCGCCAACACGAGGCGACATAGGTCGCAAAATGTGGTGTTTATCAAGTCGTTTTTATTGGGCAGGAATCAGGTGATCTATTAACACTCTGCTGGCTTTAGCTTTTTGGCCCACCTTAGCAACGATTGGAGCCGGATTCGCGATCTTGCTTCTGCTGATTTTCTCGGTGGTATTGCTCAAGTTCGGCGCTCTCTGGATTCAGGCATTTGCTTCCGACGCAGATGTCACGATGGTAAGCTTGATCGGGATGACATTGCGGCGAATCAGTCCGCAGATGATTGTTAAGGCCAAAATCATGGGGCGTCAGGCTGGACTCAACGTTGATCGACGGTCAGGCATGAGTACCAGCGATCTCGAGGCTCATTCCTTGGCAGGTGGAGATGTCGTGAAAGTGCTAAGCGCGATTATCGCGGCTCGTCAAGCTGGTATGGAATTGGATTTTGATCGCGCTGCAGCAATCGATCTAGCGGGGCGCGACGTTCTGGAAGCCGTCCAAACAAGCATTACACCCAAGGTAATCAATTGCCCGGACGCCGATGGGAGTGCAAAGACCTGGCTTAGCGCGGTCGCCAAAGACGGCGTCGAATTGCGAGTACAAGTTCGAGTTACGGTGAGAACATGTCTTGACCGACTTATTGGAGGAGCAACAGAGCAAACCGTTATTGCGAGAATTGGTCATGGAATCATCAGCACGATTGGATCGGCACCAACATATATGAGTGTCATTTCGACACCCGACCAAATCTCAAAAGGCGTGCTAGACCGCGGGCTCGACACCAACACCGCCTTTGAGATTATCTCCATCGACATTGCCGAGATTCGAATCGGTACCAACATCGGGGCACGACTACAATCAGATCAGGCCGAAGCAGATTCCAGAATGGCCAGAGCCGCTGCAGAATCTCGCAAAGCGAGTGCGATCGCCCTTCAGCAGGAGATGCAAGCCAGAATTCTTCACGGGCACTCGAAACTCGTGCTGGCAAATGCGGAGATCCCATCTGCGTTAGGGGATGCAATTCGCGCGGGACAGTTTCGGTCAAATGAGGGTAAGGGCCCCAGCGCCTCAACGCCGAAAATTCATCGCCCCGCCAGCTAAAACGATCGTCTCTGGAACAATTTCTATCCCAATTGGTGGATTGAATTATTGTCTCCAGCAATCATTCTGCACGTTCTCTCAAACGCATCATGGACGAGGCAATCAGGTCGATCGCTACGATAAGTTTCGGCGATTTTAGATCTACAGATATCGCAACGGATGCCGAGATATCCCATCGGGCCTCACTCGTCCATTATGCGACACGCGCGGAATTTTCGCCTGTGGTGGCCAAGCACGGACAGTTGATGAATGTGCCTTACAAGGATTTCCACTGGGCCAAGCAGAACATTCAAAACCTTAATGTTGCGATGCAGGATCTCCTAGATACAGGAACACTAGCTTCGATTCGCAACATACAAGGCCCAGTTTTAGAGCGAGTCGAGGCGATACTTCATGAGCTTTCTGGTGACCCTTGA
>CBDDAC010000030.1:0-196080 GCA_965224765.1 Mariniblastus sp. | reverse complement strand
GCAGTCAGAAAACGAATTGTGGTACCGCTTCCTTCGACATCGATTTCGGCCGAAGGTCGAGGGGGCACGCCGTCGCAGCCCTTGAACTTGCACTTCGCAAGTCTGTTTGTCATGTTCCAGATCGATTCCCAATCCACGCAGGCCTGAGAGCATGACGCGCGTATCATCACTGTCCAATACGCCACTCAAGTTCGATTTGCCTTGAGCGAGGGCAGCACACAACAATGCACGGTTGGTAATGCTCTTTGACCCTGGCGGTTGAATGGAAAAGTTGACTGGGCCGTCGACTGGTATGATTTCGATGTTATTCACTCGCGCCGATTTTCCCTAAGTGTTTATCGATTTTGACGAACAATCCTTCTTGTGCAACTGCATGCAATCGTGGATTCTCCAATATCACAGAGGTTTCCGCGGTCAACTCAAATTGCGCCAAATTCGAGGGTACCACTCGACCTTCGTTGTTTTGGGCTGTCCAATTTGATTTTGACAATGCGCTCACAATGAAGGGCGGAGTGAACTTATCTTACAACAGCGATGTGCTGTTTGCGAGCACGTTGAGAATGTCGTGCCGATTGATGTGGTCTTCCAATGGAGGGCCAAGCAAATCGCTGTGAACTTGTCTACGCAAGAATACCTTCGATAAGATTTCCATGAACATCCGTCAGCCGCATGTCTCTGCCCGACCACCGATAGGTCAACTGGAAGTGATCGACGCCGAGTAAATGAAGCATCGTTGCATGGAGGTCGTGGATTTCAACTTTGTTTTCGATCGCTTTGTATCCATATTCGTCGGTCGAGCCGTAAATCGTTCCGCCTTTGATGCCCCCGCCGGCCATCCAGAGGCTGAACCCAAACGGATTGTGGTCACGACCGTCAGTTCCTTGGGCAAAGGGCGTTCGGCCGAACTCGCCTGACCATACTACCAAGGTGTCATCGAACAGGCCGCGTTGCTTTAGATCTGTCAGGAGAGCGCCGATAGGCTGATCGACAGCCATTGCATTGGTCGCATGCCCCTTCTTCAGGTCGCCATGCTGGTCCCAGCGATCATGTCCAACTGAAGGACAGGTAAGCTCGATAAAGCGGACCCCTTTCTCAAGGAGGCGTCTCGCCAACAAGCATTGCCGACCAAAAATGGCCGTCCCGTTTGTTTTTGAATTGAGACCGTACATCTCACGCGTTGCCTCGGTTTCTCCTGTCAGACTGGCAAGTTCGGGGACAACTGATTGCATTCGATAGGCCAATTCGTAGTTGGCGATCGCTGACTCTAGCTGGTCGACGCGACCGATGCGGTCCAAGCCACGTTCATCTAGTTTCTTGAGTAGGTCAAGTTTGTTTCGTTGCAGGATATCTGACTTTTCACGACGGCGAATATTTGCGACGGGGTAGTCGCCTGCGTTGAAAATCGATCCTTGAAAAGTCGCAGGCAAAAATCCGTTGCTAAAACAGTCCAGTCCGCCAGGCGGGATCATTCCTCCATTGAGGACGAGGAAACCAGGTAGGTCACGACATTCAGATCCTAGCCCATAACCGACCCAGGCTCCCATGCTGGGACGACCCTGAAATCCATTTCCTGTGTGTAGAAAGTAATTGGCGTTAGTATGTTCAGAGAAATCGCTCACCGCCGAACGAATCACGGCCAGATCGTCAACGTGTTTGGCGACGTTCGGAAACAGATCACTTACCGGAGTGCCACTTTCTCCGTACTGCTTGAACTTCCATGGGCTCGCCAATGTGTTCCCGATGTTATTGAACTGAGTTGGTTCAATTTTCATCTTGAAGGGCTTTCCGTTCTCCTTGTCTAGAAGCGGTTTGGGATCCCAAGTGTCAATTTGACTGGGCCCGCCATCCATGTAGAGGTAAACGATTCGTTTGACTTTGGGTTCGAAATCGGTCGGCTTGGGCTCTAGTGAGTTGGATCGTTCTTTCTCTTCGTCCATGCCATAGGCGGGGTCGGCCATCAAGCCAGCCAATGCAATTGAACCAAAACCGCAGGCTGATTGTTGCAGCATCGCGCGGCGGTTGATCGCGATGGGACGAAAGTTTTGACAATGATTGGATTTGGTCATTGAACTATTTGAGGTAAATAAACTCTTTGACATTGAAAATGACGTGGCAAAAGTCGGCCCAGGCTTCAGGGCTGTCGTTAGCAAGTCCCATCTCTTTGGCTTGGGCTGAAACGAATTCAAGCGCCAAGTCTGTTTCCTGTTCTGTAGGTTGTCGGCCAAATGCGGCCAGGTAAATCGATTTGATCCGATCGAGGTCAGATTGTTCTTCGCGACTCAATCGGGTTGCCCACTTCCTCGCTTGTTCCACGACGAATGGGTCGTTCATCAGAATCAAAGCTTGGGAGGGGACGTTGGAAAGGTTTCGCCGTCCGGTTGAATTGAACGGGATCGGTGTGTCAAAAGCCAGCATCATTGGCGAAAGGAAATTTCTGCGGACTTCGGTGTAGATACTGCGGCGGCGGTTTCCATCCAAGGGGCCATCAGCGCCTGGACGGCCACGACCCTGCATAAATGGCGTCAAATGAATTTTGACGGACGGGCCAAATAGCTTGCGATCCAGTTCCCCCGAAGCGAAAAGAATTGAGTCGCGAATGACTTCGCCCTGCAGGCGTCGAATCCTGGCGCGATGCATCAACTCATTGTCTGGGTCGATGTCGAAGGCTTGGGGATTGAGTTGGCTGGACATTTGGTAGGTTCGACTGGTGACGATGCGCCGAATCATGCTTTTTATGGACCAGCCGTCCTCCACAAACTCGTTGGCGAGGTAGTCAAGCAGTTGTGGGTTGGTCGGTTTGGAACCAAGCACACCAAAATTGTCGACGGAGGCAACAATTCCGCGTCCTGTTAAGTGATGCCAAATTCGATTGACAATTACCCTCGAGGTTAACGGATTGTTTCGGTCAGCAATTTGATTGGCCAGTTTCATCCGGCCACTTCCACTGAGTTCGGTAAAACGCTTCGAATCGTCGCCCACTAGAGCTTCAAGAAACTGGCGTTTGGCCTCGAGTCCCAGTGTCTTGTGATTGCCGCGAACGAAAACGAATTCGTTTTCACCGTTTCCATCCTCTATCGCGATCGCAAGTTTGGGATGAGGTGTTTCGTTGGAAATCGTGCTAATTTGGTCACGGAGCTCCCTGAGCCGACTTGCCAATTTTTCCGCGGTCAATGAATGATTGCTGAGGTTAACCCTCACTCGTCTAGACGGGATCTTTTGGAGTGCGGTAAACAGGCTGTCGTTGATAACCCATGTCAATAAATGGGAACGGTCAATGTGGTGTCCCGTTTTTGAGTCACCCAATAGTGATACCACCTGTTGGGCGAGATTCTGACAAAAGCCGGTCAGGTTTTTTGATTCTGCGTTAATCGTACTCAAGTGACTTGGTGGATCAATTGGACCCGGTCCATCTGAAAACCAAATTTCATCGATTGCAGCGAAGCCATCGTTGCGATCGATGATTTCAATATGAGCGCGATGACCAATATACTTCTTGATGTCTCCCCTTTGGGTCCGCCATTCGAATTGGTTGTGAGTTGCCGATTTGATCATCGCATCCCCGAACAGGAGAGCGTTGAATTCATCCATGATGTAACCATCGATTACAAGTCGGATGGTTGTGTTTTGGCTGCGAACTCGGATGTGGATGTTGGGGTGCGTAATTTCAAAAGTGGGTGAACGGATTACTCCAAAGAATCTGCCACCGAATGCGCCACTGTTTAATACGCCTGGTGGAATGACCTCGGTTCCCTCTTGTTCAATAAACGAATACTGTTCTGGTGTATCGGCAAAAGCGAATCCAGTTCGATACCAACCGTGATCGGTCGAGTCGAAATCCGCAAACTTGACTGCCTGGTTTCGAGATTGGGTAGCGGCGTCTGCTTGTTGTGCGACTCTGGTATTTGTCGCCTTGAATAGAGTTTCGTCAATTGCGATCTCTCCATCCATGATCGGCAGCAGTGAATGCAATGGATGGCTGATTGACTGAATTGCTGGTGATTGGAGTGAGGCAATGACTCGATCGAGCGTTTCTAACTCCAGTTCCATCTCTGCCGCCACGTCCTTTGGGGATCGTAATGGTTTTGCTGGATTTGAGTCGTCGGTTTTCGGGATGGAACGGGAGACGGTGACGGCGGCGACCAAATACTTTGCCAGCATGTCCGGGTCGCCAGCACCAAGAGCGTCGCCAAGTCCCGTCAGAGTTTTCAGGCTTTCTAGGTGGAGTGGGCGTATGCGTTTCAGTGAATTCTCAATCTTGGCATCGACGTCCAACATCGTTTCCTGCCGTCGAGAACTTTGGAGGAATCCAGCCAGTGAATAATAGTCTCGAGTTGAAATCGCATCGAACTTGTGATCGTGGCAACGCGCACAAGCAACCGTGAGTCCGAGAAACGTTTTTGTCATCACGTCAATTTGGTTGTCCACGCGTCCAGCTTCGTCTCCTTTGACGTCGACCGGCCCGTGTGTGGCTTCGCCTAGGAACCAGAATCCGGTGCCGAGAATCGATTCATTGTATTGGTGAATCTGATGACGTCTTGGATTGGTGATCAAGTCGCCGGCAATGTGTTCGCGTACGAATTGATCGTAGGGAACGTCTTGATTGAACGCACGAATCAAGTAGTCTCGATACTGAAATGCGTGTCTGATGGGATAGTCAAACTCGTGTCCAAAGGTTTCTGCGAAGCGAGTTAAATCCATCCAGTGCCGAGCCCACCGTTCACCAAAGTGCGGTGATTTCAGAAGCTCGTCGACGATCTGTTCGAATGTAACCGATTGATCCATGACGAACGATTGAATCTGTTCCTCGGAAGGTGGAAGTCCAATCAGATCAAAACACACTCGGCGTAACAAGGTTGCTTGATCAGCTTGTGGAGCAACCTTCAAGCCGGCGGTTTCGACTTGGTGTTGAACGAACGTGTCAAGCGGATCGATCGCCCAATCGTCAGCTACGTCGGGGAGCTCGGGGGGCATTACGGATTGCCAGCACCAGTGATCGGTTTTTCGACTGGCTAAATCGAATACTTCTCCGACTTGTTTGGCAACGTCATCGGTCGCTGGCCACGCAGCTCCGTCAACTACCCATTTAGTCAAGATGTCGATTTCTTCTTGAGGCAATTTTGACTTGGGAGGCATCTCATAGAAATCGCCGTAATTGACGGCGTCAATCATCAAACTCTCATCAGGGTCGCCGACTTCGATCGCAGGTCCGAAGTCACCGCCGCTCAGGATCGCATTACGCGATTCCAAATTCAAGCCACCCTCAATTTTCAATCCAGAGTGACACTCATAACAACGGTTAACCAATATGGGGCGAACTTCGTTCTCGAAGAATTCTAGCTGTTGGGCAGTGAATTCCGCTTCTGTTTTCTCTTCCTGAAATCCCCAGGCAATGTTGGTGCAGAGAATCAATGAGCAGCAAAAAGCTCGAGTAATAAAATTCATTGGCCAAGTATCACAATTGTGATGGAACAATTAACAATTGAAATGGATATCCACGTCATTGAGTATAAGCGACGCAACCGCTTGTTGGATATCTGGAGAGTCGATTGTAAATGTTTTGCGATTGTGAATCGAAAAACGATCAGATAATCGAAGAATCTGCCTGTTTACCAACAAACGGTTGGTATTGAATCAATTGACAGTTGCTACGCCCGTTAAGGTGGTACGCGGCTCCACGCCAGTAGACGGTACGGTTGCACATGGCGCCTAAAACGGATTTTGCATAGAGAAGCTGAGTGACATTGGTCAGCAAGGAAAGCTTGACCATTCGTGTAAACGTTAACGCTGGCATGGGCTCGCCGATTTTTTCACGCATTCGAGCAATGGGCAAGCGGACAATGACGTATCCCGCGAAATTCAGCAACGAGGCGATCAAAATACCTGAAACTGATAATGCGATCGCAGGTCCGTTCGCGGTTGCGATGGCAGCGATTGCGATTCCATGAATTGCCAACAACAAAATCCCGGTAAACAGGGAGTGCACGATCGTGTTTCGAAACGTCGGCTCATAATGTTTAGACCAGGTTAGCATTCGCTGAATGTATTGGGTTACGAACTTGGCGTCGCATGTTTCCGAATTGACAGTGACCAGGCTAGGAACGAATCGAGTTTCCAATCCAAAGGGTTCGAATGCGTCGGCGATCGGTCCATCATCAACGATCGAATTGCTCCAGATTTTCAACAGGTCAGCTCGTTCGAAGTCCCTCTTTCGCATCGCCAGACTACCCGCCCAGGGATTGCGAAACATTACGGTCGGCACAATTGCCCCTGCATTCCATAGAGAACGAACCAAAGCCGCAGAACTTGCCGGGCTCTCGGGTTCGAACCATTGATTTCCCGTGACCACACCGACTTTGGGATCGGCCAATGGAGACAATAGATCGTTCAACCAGCGACGGTGGACGACAACATCGGAATCAACCATCGTCAGATACTCGACCTCAGGCGAAAATTGCCCAACGCCATGAATGAGTGCCGAACATTTTAGTCCGCACGTTTCCAGTGGATTGTCCAGTAAATGCACGAATAACTGCCCGTTGGACGGGATGTTTTGTTTTACATCATCGACCGTCTGCCAAGCGGGATCCGTTTCGCTATCAACAACCACGTGTATCTCAAAATCAGCGTAGTCTTGTTCCATTAGTGAACGTAAGCAATTGCCGAAAGACGGGTCACTGCCTCGTACCGCAAGGAGAATCGCTGCGCGGCCTTTGGGTGGCGGATACGATGGTGCGACTGCGGATGTGAGGCGGAAGAAATAGCCCGCCAGTGCTAATTGAATTAGACACCATGCAATCCAACACAGAGAAATGATTAAGGCTGCTAAGTACATAGAATTTATGGTCACCGCTCGAACGGAAGTCGCACGATCATTCTGGCGAATCGATGAAAATCCATCCAGAACGTTCGATTGAGCCAGCTGGCTCGTGTCTTCTCTAAGCCGCACGGACCCAAACTCCAGGTTCCTGTTGAACCGGAAACGATATTTTTTCCACCCGCGAGTTTTTGGTTTCGCTTTGCTTCGTCCCCTGATACGTAGCAGTTGAGGCGTGACTTTTTTAGATGAAGGTAATCATGATCCTGATGGATGGCCGTAACCATTTTACTTACATCGATCACGGGCAAGCCAAGTGATTTTGTGTTGGCGATCATCCAGTTGTCCCAGTTGCCGCGTCCAACTGCAAAATCTGGAATCTCCTGAAAAATGTCGCGTGTGAACGCAAAGTATTCTTTGCAAACGACAGGAGCCATTCGCCCCTTGGATTTTGTGTCGGCGAGCAGGGTTCGTAGGTCGTTTCGATCGGAAACGTCGATTTCCCGTTCCACCCGAAGGTTCGTCCGACGTCCAAATGCCACGAAAGATTTGACCTGGGAAGAGCTGCGAAGGATTTTGATGGTCTTGACCAGGTCATCAAGCAGGATGACATCGCAATTGCAGTACATCAAAATATCGGCGTCGGTCATCTCGCGAACCTTGCGAAACGCGTCACTGAGAAGCGGTGTTCCGTGCTCATTGCTGCGAATTTCGCCCGAGTGTTTGATCTCAAACTCCTTGGCAGTTTCAGCAATTCCCGCATCATTACCCAGTAAAATGGTTTCGACTTGCGGGCCAAGTTGACGCCAACTTGCCAGAGCATTGCGCTGGATCAATCGAGTATGGGGGTGAGTAAATGGTTTTGGCAATCCAAAAATCGCGATCGACGGCGCGTCGACATTGGACGCGGTTGTGGTGTCATTCAGATTCAAGGTTTGTAACGTCATTATTCGAAAGAGGCAGTTAGTTTGCGATAAAGGATGGTCCAGTGTTTGATAAACGAGACCGCCATAGAGTTCCAACTTCTTTTGAAACTGAAAGAAGGTTTGAGAGGACGCCAGCCCGTCCAAGCGGTTTCGTCGAGCTTTTCAAAGAATGTGTCATGAGCAGGGTGCGCAGAAGTATGCCCCCATGGTTTCCATTCCGTGGTGTAATGAATGATGGCCGGATCAGTCAGCATTTCCCGAAATTCATGGGGATCAAAGGGAGCATGCGCGACAGTGGGAAACTCAAATGCATGAGCCCCCTGGTTCCAACGAAGCGGCAATTGGCCCCAGCGTCCTGCAAAAACCACGTTCAGAGCGTATTGATCCCAGCACCAGACATGGGGTTCATTTTGCTGCAAACATTCCAATAATTTGGCCGAGACATTCTCTTCACGCCATCGGTCTAGGTACATCACCATCAATCCACTGTTGAAGTATGGTGCTGATCCGTCCAACCCCAGATCCTGATAGTTAGAGATCGGAGAAATGTTGGCCAGGTAGGGCATGGATTTCTTGAAGTTGACCTGCGCCTCGCGTGCGTCGACGTGGGGGCAAGCAATGTCTGGAACCGCCCAGCAAAAATAGTCGTGTTCTTCAAGATCCCATAACTCGACGAGATTGTCCTGGACGAGCAAGTCCGAGTCGAGGTAAATGACCTTGGAGACGTCGTCGGGCAGCCACTCGGCCGCCAGTAAACGAAAGTAGGCGGTATGTGTGATATGGTGCGAAACGGAAAATTGCTCGACTCGCTCCCTGTCAGGCACAATTCTTTCAATCTGAACATCGAAAGGCGCCACGGATTCTTCGATCTTTCGCCAGCTCTCTGCGGAGATGCCCCCGTCAATCACGAACGCTTTGAGTGTGTGGCTGAGTTGAAGCTGTTCGGCGGCGGTGCGCAAGGTAACGCATAAGCTCAACGCATAATTTTCATCGGCAGCGCATAGCACCTGCACAACAGCCGTTTTGATGGCCGTTTCCTGAAATTTATGTTGTCCAATTTTGATAATCAAAAAGTAACTGTCGATTTAGAGGAAGTCTGAGAAGAAGGCAGTGGAGTGGGAGTGTCGATTCCCTGGGGGTGGCTTCGGAAGCGGCCGATCCAGGAAATAAATTTTTGTCGGATTCGAATGACAGGTCCCGCCACCGGATGGCGATGAATCTGTTCAAAAATCTCGTGAGCTTGAGTAAGCTCACTTTTTAGCTGGTCCATTTCGCGATGAAGATGATCGACCTCTCGACGCGAATGGGCCAAACTGGTTTGTAATTCTACGAGGTCCGTGTCTTGGAACTCAGGATATGTTGGATAGAGTTGTGCGTGGTCAAACTCCATTTGAGTTTCTTCAGGAAGGTCCCCCAAAAGGTTGGGAGGGAAATTTAGGTCATCGGACTTTGCCGTCGCAGCACATGACAACATGCGTCGAACCAGCGCACTAAACCGACCTGTGGCATTCGCGGTGGGGGCAAGTGTTATGTCCAATGCCGTTTGTTGGTAGTGTTGCTTTGTTGGTGGAACGTCAAGCAACTGAGCTACTGTCCCTGCAATCTGACGATCAGATGTAATTGTCCACGGAGCAGATACCATTTGTGGCGAGTCGTTGTAATCAAGAATCGCGACCGGTCGTTGCAATAACATGGCTTCTAACATCGCAGTCGATGGAGTGGTGATAACGGCATCCACCGACCCTATCGCATCAACTAATTCACCGCCAGTTAAATCGCTGCAACTGCTATCCACATTTAACTGCTTGGCCAAGTCACCGGTCAATCGCCAACTCAATTCGATCTCGCGTCCACCGACAACTGGGTTTTGCTCAAACCAGGATTTCAATTGAGAAAACCCTTCATAGGTTTTTGCGATTTGCTCTGGAGTAAATCCAGGACATTTCGCACTCATCAAGAGAATCCGTGCTCGATCCGGGTCGGAGTTGGCTGGAGGTGTTTCAAGTGTACGAAGTCGATCAAAACGCGGGATGCCAACGAGTTCCGTTTTGGCCGAGTTGCCCCAAGAGTTCAATATTGAGATTTGCGAAAATCCAATACAGGCGGCTTTATCAGACAGGACCGGTCGCATGGTCCATGGGCACGCGACTTCATCGCTGCGATTCTCCCAAGCATTTCGCCATTCCAAAATGCCGTCGATCATGTAAAGCGTTGCGATTTGACGTTTTTTCAGCTTGTGGATGCATTCGCGAAAACGATCAAAGTGCTCACTGTGAAAAATTGCCAAATCGCCTGGTTGAGCACGCTCAAGTACGTCTTTGGGTAAAGCAATTTCGTGCGCGAATTCAGCCGCAAGTGGCGCAGCATGGTGCGCCACTTCAGCATGAGTTCCAACGAAATATACTTTTTGTGACATTTGCTTATGACTCGACTATTCGATTACTACAACTTCACCATCGTTGCGTGAACAGAGTTTTCTAAGGACGTTAGGATCCGTGTGATTTGATAAGGATTGGATACTTCCATCACCCATCGTAAAATTCGTGACCGAAGGGTGGTCGCTTCCAAAAACCGGCACGGTCCCTGGACCAGGAGCCGGAAGTATTTTTGTTGTGGCGATTCCCATTCCAAATCCGCCCAGTCGCATGGATGTGCCGGGTTCGGATCCGTTGTAAATGCAACCGTCGCCCCAACCACCTGGTTCGAGCAAGTAGTCATTGCTGACGGCTTTCTCGCCAAGGAAAATTGTGTTCGATAAACCGTCGCGGCCAATGTCGGCAAATGAATAGCGGCCTTTCCAACTGAACATCAAATTGCCACTTCCATCAAGTGGATTGTCCGCGTCCAAACCTGAGCTGAAAACTCCATCTGTGGGATCAACAAATCCCGCCCAAACATCACCCGGAAAGAACAGTGAAGTTCCCGCGTTGCCCGCGTAATCGCCTACGGCTCCTCGGTGACTGCCCGTTGTTTCAAAGTTACTGAGAACCGTTGCTGCTCGGCGGGTCGGGCAGTAGTATCCCGAATAGCCTCTTTGCACTACCGAAGTTTCTTGCTGGTGGTAGGGCAGATTAATATCAAATTGGTCGTAGAAATTCTGTTGCTCTAGGTATGGCAGTAGGATCACAGGCCAGGTCAAAAAATTATCACGTGGTCTGGCCGGAGGGATTTGATTGGTAGTGCCGTGGTACATATGTACCGCAAGTCCCATTTGCCGAAGGTGGTTGGTGCAAGCCGTGCGGCGGGCTGCTTCGCGAACCATTTGAACTGCTGGTAGCAACATCCCGATGAGAACACCAATAATTGCAATTACCACAAGTAGTTCGACGAGAGTGAATCCCGTTGATCTTCGTTGAATAGTTCTGTTCACGTTTTTGCTCCAAGAGGCATATTCGTCGGGTTGACCAGATGCGCGAAGGTAATGGCTTTACCGTAAGACCAGATGCTCAAAGGTAATGGCCCTACTATTATGGTTCAAGGTTCGAGCAGGTTTACCCGTAATTTATAGGGTCTGCGTAAAAAGTAGTTCGGAAAACCGCTAGTGGACGGGGTTTGGCCGTACGACCCGTGTAAACAGGAGGGAACGACGAAAAACCAGTGGTTTTAAAGGAAGGGAAGTGGTTGGAATGGAGTGGATTTACGAGTTTTTGTTCGCCGAGGTGAGTTCAATCGCGACTTCATCTGAACGATTGGGCGTTACTGTCAAGAATTGTAACAGGCAGATGCAGATGATGCTAATCACTGCAGACGCTCCAATCCATACCGTCGGAATTGGCGCTGCTTCTTCGGGAAACCAACTGAATCTGCTGAGCTGGGGTTGGTAATACGCCAGAAATGCCACAATGCCGTTGTGAAGCATATGCATGATGATGCCCGGTATGATTGATCCACTGCGATAGCAAAGCCATCCCAATACCAATCCAACCAAAGTCGTGGGAAGCAGGCGGTCAATCGACACAACACTATTGCTCAAAACGTGGAACAGCCCGAAAACGACCGCTGAGATCAGAATTGCTAGCCATGCTGCGCGATCTTTGAGTAATGATCGAAGTAGAAATCCACGAAAAAACCACTCTTCACATATCGCTGGCAACAGCGCAAATGACAAGGCAATCACTGCAGGGTGAACTTTGCGAAGGCTATCCGCTTGCGTCTTTCCGAATTCAATCAACCGATCATGCCAAGCCTGTGATTGAGCTTCGCCCCAGAATACTTCGAGCACTTGCTGCCATCCAGTGATGATCGACATCACGAGTGGCCAGAGACTGCATCCCAAGATCACCCCGACGACAATGAACATTAACTTGGGGCGTTTCAATCCAAATCCGGACGAGGTTCTTACCCGTTGGAAGGTTGCCACGAGATAAGGAAACGCCATGAAAGTCAAGAAAGTGAACAGTCCCATGAGCAACAGACGCGCGGTGAGCGAACCTTGGAATCGGCCTAGATATCCAATCAGTACGAAGTTGGCAGGAAACAGAAGTGCCAAGCAAGTCACCACGGTCGCAATTGACACTAAGGCCTTGGATTCGTTGGGACGCGTTAGTAGATCTTTCCAGCTGCCGCTACTGCCGTAAAGAATGGCGTCGGTCCCGAATATTTTTGCTGCGGCCAGGATTGCCAGGAATCCGTATAGCACCGTGGAGAGAACCGCGATCAACGCAGGAACAAGTTCCGCCTGATTTTCAAGAACGTCTCTTGCGAGAATAAGAATGTTGACCATCGGTACGACGGCGAGGGGACCGTTCAAGGAAAGTCCTGGAGTGAGGGCCATCAATCCAGGTGCAAGCGAAAGCATTATGATCGGAATTAGATAGGCTTGAGCTTCTTTGAAACTGCGAGCGTAACTGGTGACGGCCAAAAGTAGCGCCGAGAAGAATCCCGCAAACAGAATCAGCAGCGAAAAAACCTTGACGACCATGGAAACCGTAAGGCCACCACCGAGCAGACTATCTAACTGAAATGCCCAAACCGTGACAAGGATTCCTGCAACATTTAAAGTAGCGGTCAATACGGCTACGGTAAGTACGGCAATAAATTTGGAAACCAAAATGCTAATTCGAGGAATGGGTGCGGCTACCAAAGTTTCCAAAGTTCCTCGTTCCCTTTCGCCTGCGGTCAAGTCAATTGCAGGATAGACGGCGCCCGTGATGGTCATCAAAACGAGCATCAGTGGGATGATCGCGGCGAAAGACACCGGTGGCTGGGGAGGTTCAAGAGAAACCACGCCGGTCTCAGAAAGTTCAACAGGGAGTTCCGAAGAAATTCGTCTGGAATTCAATAGGTTTCGGAGAGACTCACGATTGAAAAGATCAAGTCGCTCCTTGAGCATTTCAGCCGCCTTGATCGAAGCACCAAACTCTTCGTTGACGATCATTTCAATATCGATATAGGGTGCGGGCCCGGCGTTTTTGCGCAGAGTAATACGAAGTCCAACATCGGCTTCGCCATCGCGAATGAGCTCTTTAAGCGTTTTAGTGACTTCAGGAATCGTTTTGTAAGGAATCCATTCGTGTTTCAGGAATGGAAGCACATTCTGTTGAGCAACTTTTCGCTCGGCTTCCGAATCTGCAGGATCGTGCTCGGGTTCTGTTTCTTCAGCTGATTTAATCAGCAACGGTTCAGTTCGCTGAAAGAGCTGTTGTCGAAATCCAAGGACCTGCTCCACGGGGATTTCTGTTTCGAAGACGTAAGTGAATTTCAAGGGCTCATCGGAAGCGCCACCCATCAGGGTCGAAAACAGGAATGTCCGAAAAATTAGACTCAATATCGGATACACCAGCAGCGGCATGGCAAACAGCGTGATGATTGTTCTTCGATCGCGAAGTGTTTCACGCAGCTCCTTGAGCGCTAACCTTCCAATTCGAAACCCACGTGGTTTGAGGTTAGCCATTTGCCTTTGCCTCATTGTGTAAGGCTGTTCCGGTTTGTCCGATCAAATCTACAAAAATCTCCACCAGATCGCTGCGATTGGTTGTTGATCTTAGGTCTTGAAGGGTTCCGCTATGAGCCATCACACCTTGATGAAGCAAACCGAATCGGTCACAGACTCGTTGAGCCTGTTCCAGACGATGGGTGCAAAGAATGATGGCCTTCTTTTGCTCTTTAAGCATGTTTATGTATTGGAAAATGACTTGACTACCAACGACGTCCAGTCCTAGCGTCGGTTCGTCCAGCATCATGACTGGCGGATCGTGGATAATCGCCCGGGCTAAATTGATTCTTTGTTTTTGACCAGTACTCAATGTGGAGCAACGCTGATCGATAAAGTCTCGCAATTGCAATAGCTCAGTCAGTTCGACCAGTCGCGAATCGATCTCACCGGGGTACATGCCGTAGACATCGGCGAAAAAACTCAAAATTTCTCGACCGGTTAGCCATTGGTAAACTCCGGCCGAAGCTGATAGAAAGCCGACTCGCCGTTTGATTTCATCGGGTTCATTACTAGACCGTAGGCCATCAATCTCGGCGTAACCAGAATCCGGTTTGAGCAAACCAAGAATCATCCGCATTGTCGTTGTTTTTCCCGCTCCATTGGGCCCCAGCAGTCCATAGACTTCACCAGCGTTGACCTCGAAGGAAACCTCTCGCACGGCGTGAATCTTGCGATTTCCAGAGGAAAACGTTTTCGTCAGGTTGGAGATTTCGATCATGAAATTGGGTTGGACCGGAATTCAAGGAATCATATCACTACGCAGTTGAATCGGGATTGGTTCCTTGCTCAACCCGGTACAATCAAACTACTCGCTCTTTTATAATGATCTGGCGTTGGATTTGGGCGACAAATACTTACCTTGGCAGTTAATTCTCTAATCGTGACCTCCTTAACCTCTACACCGGATGACTTTCTCGAGAGGTTTGGGCTCTCGAGTTTTCGGCCAGGGCAAGATCGCGTTGTTGAAGCGGTTTTTCAGGGTCGAGATACTCTTTGCATTATGCCCACGGGGGGTGGTAAAAGTCTTTGTTACCAACTGCCAAGTATTGCCCGCCCTGGATTGACGATTGTTGTCTCGCCTTTGATCGCGTTGATGAAAGACCAGGTTGACGGGCTCCAGAAGATTGGTATCCAAGCCACATTTATTAATAGCTCGCTCCAACCGGCAGACCAGTTCGCCCGAATTAATGAAATGGTAGCCGGCCAATATCAATTGGTGTATATCGCCCCGGAACGATTACGTAGCAATGGATTTATGCAAGCCGTTGAAGAGTGCGAAATCCAATTGCTTGCTGTCGATGAAGCTCACTGTATCAGCCAATGGGGACATGACTTTCGGCCGGATTACGCTCGACTCGGTCGCTTCCGCAAGTTGCTTGGCAATCCACAAACGATCGCACTGACAGCGACGGCCACTTCGACGGTTCGAGAAGACATTTGCACCGTGTTGGAGTTGGATGACCCGGCAATCTTCGTCACAGGTTTTTCGCGTGAGAATTTGTCGTTGCATGTTGAGTCGCCTTCAAGCAACTCAGAAAAAGATGCCAGAATGATCGAGTTTTTGCGTCAGACTGATGGCAGTGGAATCGTTTACGCGTCCACGCGAAAAAACTGCGAGCACGTTGTTGAACTGCTCTCAGGACAAATCAAACGTAAGTTGGAGTATTACCACGCGGGGCTGGATAATGCTCAGCGTCGTTCGGTGCAAGAAAATTTCATGTCCGGCAGCACTCCGATTGTCGTTGCCACTAACGCGTTTGGAATGGGAATCGACAAATCCAATCTGCGATTTGTGTTGCATTACAATTTGCCGGGCAGCATCGAAGCGTACTATCAAGAAGCGGGTCGCGCAGGCCGTGACGGGATGCCTTCGACCTGTTTACTGCTTTACTCGTATCAGGATCGATTTATTCAGGAGTTCTTTGTTGAGAATTCGTACCCGTCTCGAGAGCTCATCAAAGATGTTTACGAGTACTTGGTGTCGTTTGATCAGGATCCAATCGAAATCACACTGCATCAGATCAAGGAAGACTTAGGGGTTTCGATTAGCACGTCGGGAATTGCCAACTGCGAGAATTTACTGGCGAAATGCGGAGCGATTGAGCGGTTGGATTCACAGCAGAATATGGCAGGAATCCGGATCAATTCGGATTTGGAAACGCTGATTGATTATTTGCCACGAGATGCCCGAACTCGGCGGCACGTCATGAAGGGATTGGAAAAAATCTCGGGTTCGATACGCAATGAGATGGTTCTGTTTCAACCCCAGCGGCTTGAAAAACAGTTAGATATGAAATGGCCTGCGATTGTTCGGGCAATTCGAGACATTCAAAAATTGGACCAGGTTGATTATGTTCCACCGTTTCGTGGCCGAGCGATCCATGTGATCGATCGAACCAAACGGTTTGCTGAACTGGATATTGACTTCGTTGAAATTCAACGCCGCAAAGACGCCGAGCTGTCGCGATTGGAAAGAATGATCCGATTGGCAACCACCCGTCGATGCAGGCAAGACGAAATCCTGGCCTATTTTGGTGATTCGAATCGAGGTGATTGTGGAAGCTGCGACAATTGCGGCAAACGCATGGATGCAGGTGGGCATGAGTTTCAAGGCGACAACGATGCAATTCTGTATGCGATTCAAGTGACACTTAGCGGTGTTGCCCGCTCGCAAGGGCGGTTTGGTAAAAATCTAGTTTCGCAGATGTTGACAGGTTCCACCGCTAAAAAGGTAAAGCAAAGTGGGTTGCAACGTTTAAGTACGTTCGGGTTGCTTCGTCGGTTGAGACAGAGTGATGTCAGCGATCTGATTGAATGGTTGGTCGAGAGGGGCTATCTGACCCAGATAGAGAATACGCGTTTCCGACCGACGGTGACGATTTCCGTTGCAGGTGTCGATGTGATGCGCGGTAAAGCGAATTACTTTTTTGCCGATCAGATTCCCGTGGCACTATCACGTCAACTGAGTGGCATCTTGAAGGGCATGTCTCCACATCGCTCCGATTCCGAAGATCAGGAAGTATCTGATGAAAGAACTTCTGAAATCGAAGACTTTGGATCTTCACCCATTGACACGAAAACGGTTGTTCAACAAAAACAATCTGAGCAGGATTTGGACTCGAACCAACCTCAACTGAGCTTTGAAGACGCGGAAACTGAGTCAGAATTGGAACAGGAATTTGAGAACGAACTCAACGGTGAGTCGCTCGAAGAAGGTGGCCAAAATGGCCAGCTACAAGGAGTGGCCCTGAAATTGAGGGTGGATCTACCTGATGAGGGGGCGATCAAGCCGACGTTTTACTGGACTTGGAGGCTGTTGGCCGATGGGTATTCTGCGACACATTTGCAACAGGTGCGGGGTATCGATTTAGAGACTGTCTATGAGCATGCAATTCTGGCGGCGCAGAACCAACTGTCGATCCGGCCGGAATGGCTGTTAACTGCGGATTTGCGTGAACAGTTGGAGGGAGTCTTGCGGGAATCGGAAAGTCTGGAGTTGAGTGAACTTTTAACTCAATTGCCTTCGACGATTTCTCCGCAACAATTACGATACTATTTAAAGTGTTTGGGAGCAGAACACTGAAATTGGCTCGGAATTGTGCAATCTTCCGGACTCGCATCGCCAATTGCGTGATGGTTGGCTACAATTTTGAGTTTCGTAAACGATGCGCCTGTGTTGCGCGGTAACTGGATTGACGAGAGAATTAATGGACAACCAAAGCAAGGACGAAAAAAACGAATCATCGGAGTCGAAGCGTCGCCCCGCGCGAAACCTCAACTTTTGGATGCTGCTGATTTTATTGTCCAGTTTGGCAATCTTTTTTGCAATCACTCTCTTTAGTAACGATGCAGATAGAATTTCATCCGGCTATTTCAGAAAACTCTTGAAGAACAAGGATTTCTACGGCGACCGAATCAAAGATCCGGATAAAGATAACAAAGATGTTGAGCAAGTCATCTCCTACGTGAGATTTGAGGATACCGAAGGCGTCGGCTATTTCAATTTTGTGCCGCCACGGGAGCCTACTTACAACGCTAAAGGGGAGTTGGAGCCGCCTCGGGATACGATCCGGAAATACAAACGCAAGTTTCGTTTCAATCTACCGCCAGGTGAAGAAGCTCGACGTGATTTGTTGGATGCGGTCGAATCCGCAGGTGTAAATTTCGATCACAAACAGCCCAGTAATATTTTGAGTTATTACACAGGCTTGCTGCTGCTTTTCACTTTAGGCTTTCTGCTGTTTATGTTCCTTTCCGTGCGTCGATCTCAGAATCAGATGCTTGGAGGTGGTGGGTTCCTTGCGAGTTTCTCGCGAAGTCCCGCAAAAAAGTATGAAGCTTCCGAGGAGCCAATTACCTTTAAAGATGTTGCAGGACTCGAAGGAGTAAAGGCTGACCTGAAAGAAATCGTTGAGTTCCTGAAAGATCCCACCCGGTTTCAGAAATTGGGTGGTCGGGTTCCCAAGGGAGTTTTGTTGGTGGGCCCTCCTGGTACCGGAAAAACACTGTTGGCCAAAGCGGTCGCAGGCGAGGCCGAAGTTCCCTACTTTAGCGTCAACGGTTCCGAGTTTATTCAAATGTTTGTGGGCGTTGGTGCCAGTCGCGTGCGAGACCTTTTCCAAACGGCAAAGGCACAGGCTCCAGCAATTATATTCGTTGACGAGATTGATGCCGTTGGACGTCAGCGTGGCGCTGGACTTGGCGGTGGACACGACGAGCGCGAGCAGACGCTGAATCAGATTCTTGGTGAAATGGATGGATTTCAGGGCGCGGATTCGGTGATCGTACTCGCGGCGACGAATCGCCCTGATGTTTTGGATCCCGCGCTGTTGAGACCTGGCCGATTTGACCGGCACGTGACGGTGAGCAAGCCGACGCTTAAGGGGCGTCACGAAATATTTAAGGTCCACGTCCGCAATGTTCCACTTGCTGAGGATGTCGATCTCAAGATCCTGGCTCAGGCAACTGCTGGCATGACGGGTGCGGATATCGCGAACCTAGTCAACGAGGCAGCACTGTGGGCCGCGCGGAAATCGGCGACCAAAGTGAAGATGGATCACTTTTATTACGCGCATGATAAAGTGTTAATGGGTGCCAAGCGCGAAGAGATCATCAGTGAAAAAGAAAAAGAAAGAACCGCCTACCACGAAGCGGGGCACACGATCGCTGCATGGTTCCTCGAAGGTGCCTATCCTGTTCACAAAGTGACAATCATTCCACGTGGATTCGCGGCCGGAGTGACTCAGATGATCCCGGACGAAGAGCGGATGAACATGTCCGAAAAAGAACTCAGAGAGCAACTGGTCGTGATGCTTGCCGGGCGGGCTGCTGAAAAACTCATTTACGATGAGTTTACGGTTGGCGCTCAAAATGACTTGGAAAAAGCAACATCAATCGCAAGGCGTATGGTCACTCAATGGGGAATGAGCAAAACCGTCGGACCGGTAAGTTTCAAAATGTCGGAAGAGGATCCATTTCTCGGTCGCGAAATACATCAAAGTCGTGTCTTCAGTGAACATACCATGGAAGTCATTGACGACGAGATCACCAAGATATTGCATGAAGCTGCCCTGAGCGCTTTGGAATTGATGGGCCAACGTCGAGATGCGTTGGAATCACTGACACGTGAATTGCTCAAGACCGAAGAACTGGATCGATTTGGAATCGAAGCGGTTCTCGGTGATTCGGTTCACAAGCGTTCGCCCTATATTGATGCAGCTTTGGGTGTTGAGACGCCGAAAACAACACCCAGTTCAGAAGTGAATGGGCAAGATACTCAAGACGCAACTTCTGGTGCCGAGCCAACAACGTCAAATTCTGAACAAGAGTAACATCCAGATCAGGCCCGGTATCTGCCGGCCGACTTTCTTTTATCGGTGATGCAGCGCCCTATGCGGACTTGCGGCGGTGCAGACGAGGGCAAGTCCAGTCAAGGTTCTGGACATAGCCTTGATTGATTAATTCGGTTCCGGCTTCTTCGTTGATCCATTGCTTGGCTTGTTGAGTCATGTAATTCTGCCAATCGCCCACCTGTCCCTTGCGATTGAATTTGTCCGGGTTTTCACTGTTGTGTCCAGGGCGGAGGTAGCGAGGAATGGATGCGGCAAGTTCCGGATCTGCGCCGATGAAGTGATACATCTTTTCGCGTATGTCGTCGACTTGTTCGTGAAGATCTTCATAGCGAACAAACATCAGCGGAAGCGAAGGTTGCTTGTCAGCCGTATTTCGATCGCAACGCATAAAGCTGACCCAGGTCGAGCATGTATAGCGAACAAACGACTCGTTGCTTAAAAGTTGATCCGGATTCTTTTGGAAAAACCAAGGGTCGTTTTTGAACTCTCGATGGAGTTCTCGCATCAATTCGCTTTGCTCAAACAATTTCGAGATGTGGGGCATATTGAAGTGATGAAAGACTTTGCTTATCAGAACGTCGCGGCAATCTCGCACAACGCTGATATGGGGCGCTCGTGGCAGGACGATGGGATAGAGTGTGTGAGGAGTCCGGCCGCCAATAAATTTTGCATCGTTATCAGCGTATTGGGTCATGCAGGATTTGACGAGTTGATTCAATTGTTTCCGAATGATCGGATTCGCCTTTTCCTCTTTCGCCAAGTTGAAAAAAATCTCGTTGTTGTTTTGGTAGGTCTCAAAGTACCGGTGCCAATGGTATTCGCCGCGGCTGTGGACTTCTGGATGAAGATTGAGCAACTGGCAAACCCAGTTCGTGCCAGACTTCATGTGTCCACGAATGAAAAAATACGATTTGTCCGCCATGCGTCTTCCCTGGCTTAACGGCCTAGTGGTCTGTCAGAGCTTAATCTTGGGATTAGCCGTTTCGGCGCTAGCCGCGGTTGAACTGACAAAAACCGTGGCTAGCGCCGAAACGGCTAATGTCGCCAGCTCCAATTTTTGGATATGACAAACCACTAGTACGATTGTGAGATTCTTGATCGATATCGGCGGATACTAGATGGCACAAGCGGTTTGCGTCAATTTCAGATACGCTAGCTCTTCGAGGACGGCCAAAGGGCAGCGTCCCGGACCTTGTGCGATCGCCAGCAAATGGCTTTTTTGTGTCAATGTCGTATCAGAAGGATTTGATCATGCGAGGTTCAATTGGACTGCGCCTCGCACAGATGTTGGATCGCCGCTAGTCGTTGAGCGATGCAGAGCAGCATCACGCAGGCCTTAGATCCATTGCTTGGCGTCATCGATTGCTTGCTTGACCAGCAGAAGCAGGGCCGTTGGATCGAAGGGCTTATGGAGGAAGAAGCTACTCCCTGCTGATCGAGCTTGGCGAACGATATCCTGATCGGTACTTCCACTGAGAATGACGATTGGGATATCGGCGGTTGCTTCGGCATCTGTCAGTTTTCGGCAAAGCGCCATGCCGCTCATGTCAGGCAGATCGACATCCATCAAAATGGCGTCTGGAAGATGCTGTGCAGCCAGCTCCATCGCCTGTTGTCCCGTTTGTGCTTTTATGACTTGAAAGCCCTGTTGACTGAACCGAAATTCCAGAATCTCCATCTGGCAGACATCGTCTTCGGTGATCAGGATTTTACGAACGTTCAGTTCGCCATCAGGTTGTTGTTGGGGTTCGGTGTCAATTTCGTGAATCATAATCGCTCCTTGATTTGCCTCTGCGCATTGAATCAAACGTAGAGGTCGACATTTACAGCATTGCCGCCAAACAAGCGTTGTCAAAATACTCTTCAGATATTTTGTTTTTCCCAAGCAAATTCGAAGAAGTGATAACGGCAAAACGGGTGATTTCGCCTTTCAAGAAAATGTTAAAGTCTTGATTTGGCTGATCCCCGTTGGTGTCCTTGGTTTTTCAGGTTGCCAAATGAAGCAATGTTCTCGTCAGTCGGTTCCATTCAGGGTTATGCGAGACCTACCTGATTCAATAAGGAGTTCACGCATGCGCATGACCGGTGGGATTCTTCGAGGTTACTCAACCCTAAGTTTGAACCCCCCAGAATGTCCTCGCTCAAGTGTGCTGTACATCAATTCTACTTTTGCCGGGGGAACCAAAAATGTCCCTGAAAATTCGGCATGCAGAACGCAACGGTCGATGATCTCCTTGCCGGTTTCCTGGTGATGGTAGTAAACTCCTGCAGTTTTATCTTCTCGGAGTTCGTGTGGAGAGGAGACGATGGTGTCGCGCTTGAGCAAATCGGGTTGAATGAAGTGAGTTCCGGAGGTCTTGGAACGACGGTGTTGCATCGCTCGCAGCGGCAAAAACCTTTGCCGGCACTACGGAGAGGGCTTCGTTGATTGAAGGTTCGCCGCCAATGACCGAGTGTTTTTGGCTCCTGCTGATTTGAGTGATAACTTTTATTAGGGAAAATAGAATTGACCTGTCATATATTGCTTGCTACTTGCGGTCGTTACGATCTGCCGTCGCTTCCTTTCTGATTTGATCAATAGTTTTGTCGTCCAATAGAGTGACGCCGCGATTTCGTTGCAGGTCTGCAGTTGTCAATCGAGACCAGTCGCCAGCGGATCGGAACTTGAGTTTTTTAGCAAGCCACTGGTAGTAGAAACATCGGTTCTTTTTGACCTTCCAGTAACCATTGGGAACTGTCAATCCACTGAAAAGCCATGGATACCAGGTGACGTTAGGATACAGTTCCATCACGCCCTGATCAGGCCGTCACCGGTAAAAGGTAAGCAATGAAAATCCCTCATGGTCACGGAGGTCGTCTCGCCCAATTTGACACCAATCCCTAGGCTTTTTGTATCCAAGCTGTTTTCCGAGCCAGCGGAAGTAAACGATTCGGTTTTTCTTTTGCTTCCAAAACCCTTTTGGAACCTTGATGAAGAGCCATGCCTTCCAATCATGCTTGGGAAAAACGTTTTTCATGATATGGAAAGGACTGTCTTGATATCTTTCCAGCAGCCCCAATCCATCATTCTCAACGAAGTCTGATTTGGTCACCTGGTACCAATCTGAACGCTTCTTGTATTTGAGCTTCTTTCCCAGCCACTTCATGTAGTCCAAGCGATTCTCACGCTTGGACCAAAAACGGCTTGAAACCCTTTTGAACTTCCAAGGGAGCCATTGGTATCGAGGATACAGTTCGGACAAAAGCTCGATGAGGCTTTTTCGCTTGGTGGCTCCCCTGCCAAGATTTTGATTGATCCTGCTGTCACAAACCTGATACCAATCTTCCTGAGATTTGTAACCCAACTCCTTTCCGAGCCACTTGAGATAGTCAATGCGGTTTTGCTTCAGATCCCAGAATCCTTTCGGTACGACCGTAAACTTCCAAACATGCCATTGGCGTCTTGGAACGAGTGCTGTGATCAATCCGACTGCTGAGCCTTCGTATCCGGTCCGAAGAATTCCTCCGTCGCAATTCTCGATAATGTCGGCTCCAGTAACCCGATACCAATCATCAAGAGTTTTTATATTCAGCTTTTTCCCAAGCCATTTGATGTAGCGGCGATGGTTTTCGGGATCATTCCAGAATCTGCTGGGTACTTTGTCAGTCTCCCACTCTGGATGCCTCAGGTCGGCATACTTTGGATTGATTGAGTCCCAATACTTCTGCTGTAGCTTTTTCTGCCCTCTTTTCGCCATCAGATTCACTTGTTGATAAGAATTATGAGGTCAGTTTCACACAAAATTCACCGATCTCTCGATTGTTTGATATTCAACGGGCTGAATTGTATGCACTAACCAATTCGACGCTACGACGCGCAAGAAGTTCAAACCGTCCGTTCGCGACTTTTAATCGCCTTGGGAATAAACCACGCCCTACAAGCCATGGGTTATTATTTTACCCTCAAAGAATCGGCCTACGGTTTTGCCGTTCGTTATTGCTCATTTGAATTGTTCAAACTACCCACAGCACTGTCTCTCAGCGGGAAGTATTTCCCAAAAAAATAAAGTCGGTGACATTTACACATCCTTCCACAAAAAGATTCGTTGGCAATGACTTATTGATAGCAAACATAACCCTATATGCAACATGAGTTTTCGTATTCCTTCCCCACGTAAAGCACGATGACAAAAGTTTTTCTTGATTGTTTGGCAAGGAAGTTGCGGTAGCCGGCAATAAAATAATGTGAACGAAAATTGACTTGTATCTGTTCTTTGAGACGGTACAAATCTTTTAGGCAAAACTTGAGGCAATAGGGAACAGCGGAAATGAAAAAGTTCTGGATATTGGTAGGCGCATTGGTTGTAGGCGCCGGTGTACTTGTGTGGGGAGCTGGCGAAGGATGGTTTGACGGTGAGCGTGAGCAAGCGTCAGTTCTTGAACCGGAAAGTACTGCGGTTGTTGAACCGCTTTCTAAGGAAGAGGCCAATTCCGAATTGGCAAATCTGCTGAAAATTGGCGACGAGGATCTAGTCGAGATTGGGCATATTAGTCGCCCTAAACGCGATTTAGTTTTCGACGCACCAAATAGCATTCCGAGAAGACCGGCCAAAGGCGTACTTCCCAACCCTGGCCGAGCACCCTTCCTCAAAGGGAACGAGAATTCTCAAGTTGCTGGCCTGATGGAAGAACTTCAAGTTCAGGACCAAGATAAGGTCAAGGATGTCCAGGTAGCAAAGTCGACTTTCTTTCTGCCTGAGCCATTTGACAAAGAAGAATACGATGCGGATCCGAAAACTTACCTGGATCAAATTAGGCCAGGACGCGTATTTCAGTCGGCTCAACCTGGGCCGAATGTCAAACGACTGACCGCGATTTCAGAGCCATTCATCAGCCTCCTTCAAGGCGAGTCAGTTTCACTTAAGATCCAAGCGGATCCTGGTGCCCCTGTGGCTTTTCACACTCAGGAAATCGGTACTTTTGAGAACCAACTGAAAACTATCACGGTTGCGGCAGACAAAGAGGGTGTTGCGACGGCCAAGTTTACATTGGGACCTGGCTCATCAGGACTGGTCAACGTATTGGCTGCATCACCGATAAACTCCGACCACGCTAAATTCACAATTCGAGTTTCATTGCCAGCAAAGCAATAGGCTTTTTTCAGCTTTGCTTTTTTCAAAATATTTCGATCATCATCTTGCTCAGGAACACTGCGATGACGACACAATCAAAAAAATCAAGTTTTAAACTTTCTCGACTCCATTGCTTGACGGCTCTTTTGTTGTTGGCTGGTTTGGTTTTTCCAGCAACGACTTCAGCTCAGTTGGTGACTGCTCCGACGATCAGTTTTACGGACCAGTATTCGTATCCAGGAAGGTTTGATGACTTCGTATTGATTTCCGAGTCTAGTACCATTGCGAGCGGTAATGTTCAATGGACCTGTGAGGTCAGATATGACCACAGTTTCAAAACTGGTTCAGTCAATATCATGAAAACGATCAATGGCACGACGACTGTGGACACAATGGTGGTCGGAGTCCCAAAAACATTCTCAGGCTCACGTTCAGTCACTGGCTACAGCCATTCATACATCTACCTCGATGCTGTTCATTCGGCGCATTTTGAAGGTACTTGGAGCTGGAACAGTTCAAATCCCGATCCGGTTATTAATGATCAGGATCCTCCAAATCCCTGTGGTGACGGAAATGGAGGTTGTTTTGATGATGGCTTGCCTGGGGGAGAGCAGCCGGTTATGTATTCGCCAGTTTGCCCACCCAATGAGCTATTGGCTGGCCCGAACTGGAGCACCCTCTATTCGTTGGCCGGTCAGGCAGGAAGCGGCTGCAGTAGCTGCGGTGGCAGTTCTGCTCCTGGTTCCGCTGGGGCAGACAACCTGATTGCAGTCAATCTAGGATTCATTCCCAGCAACCAACAATCGATCGGCAATCTTTCTCCCGGAACCTATCTGGGCATTGATCATCGAATTGAGTTTCATCTGGTGAACAGCACCAAGGTCGCTGTTCTGTTTGATCCAACCTCCGGGCGTGCTCACTATGCTGAGTTCGATGCTACCTCGTCAACTTATGTCTTCCAGATCGATGTCGATGGCGTAGCAACAGACACCAACTTATATTTCATGTCGATCGCGCTGGAAGATGGCTCGGGTAACACGGTGACTGATCCAGATACGATTGCTACACAAACAGTTTTTGCGATTGTGAAAAGTCGATCCGGCTGGACGTGGAAGTCTGAACTTGTGGATATTGATCCGGGAACTGCCGTGGCTCCGATGTCGCGGTTGACCGAGATCACCAGCCCCGCGGGAAAAGTTCAAACGATCACCTACAAGTACAACGCAGGGGATCCTGCACTGACGGGCGCTCCCAAGAAGATCCTGATGGTGGATGTCCGAACGGACTGGCAAGGCAATACTGCGACCTATACGTATAACTCTTCCCAGCAGGCAGGACGTTGGGTGGTTTCCGATATCGACATTGTGGCCCAAGGTTACTCGGGAACTGTCGACCGGTCTCTGCGATTCACCTACAACGGCAACGGTTACTTGTATCAAGTGCTTCGAAAGATCGGCACTCTGGCGGAAGAAACCATTGCCACCTACACCTATGGTACGGATACCCAGTGGCAGGCAGCCACGATCGTGATGGACGAGCAGTTCGGAGCGGTTCCCCAGGAGCAAACGCTCTACGTCTCACAAGACTACCGGACTTGGGAGAATGAACTGGTTAACCAATTTTCCAACGTTCTAGTCGGTGCTGCTGACGGAGCCGGCATTCGCTACTTGACCGTATTTCGTGACCTGAACAATCCAGGCAATTACCGGATTAAGGAAAACGATGACCTGATTGAATGGGTCGATGGCGTTTCAGTGACTGCTTGCAGTTCTTACACGACAGGAACTGGTCAGGGCTACGACAACTTCACCAACATTCAATACGAGTCAAGCTACCCAGAGTACACAGATGCCACGGGCAACAACCCACCTACAGCTGCACAGGTTCTACTTGGCCAGCCTGGCATGGTCGACGATGGCTCGATTCGTTCGGCAGTCACGCCAAGTTATGGTTCTAACGGCAACAACACGACAAGAATCGACTACGCCGATACGTCTTATGAGCTTTGGCAGTACAACGGTGACAACCAGGTAACGTATTATTGTGACCAAGAAGGGATCGTCACACTCACTGAATACAATACCGATGGCCAAGTGATCCGAATTGTTCGAGGCTTGGTGGATGTTTCTGGGCCGGGCTCGGAAATCGCCGACACCAACACCACTCCGATTCAGAACATTCGTGGCTACAATTCCAATGGCCAGTTGGAATGGGAAGCGACAAACGCCTACGCCGCTGGAGCGATTACAGCACCCGCAGCGAACCTTCGTACCGACTATGTCTACAAAGCCAACAAGCAATTAGAAAAAGTTCTTAGGCCACTTGCGCCAGATCAATCATCTCGACCTGAAACTCAGTACTCGTGGGCAGGCGAAAACCTGGTCTCCATGACGGTGATTCGAGACAGCGGAAACGAAACAACGACCTACGCGTATGATTCTCGTAACCGCTTGGTGAAAACTACCTATCCTGATGCAACTACCGAGGAAATCGCCTACACCTCCAATGGCCTGACGACTTACCGCAAGGATCGCAGCAACATCGTCAGTGCGACGACTCTGGATTCGACAGGAAGAGTGTCTACTCGAAGTCAAACACTTGCTTACGATACCGATCTTACGAATGTGGATATCAATGGAACTCCTGCAACCATTTTCGAACGATTGAGTGATCAGGTCAGTACAACGAATTATTTCTACTCGCCAGGTGAAACCCGACCCAACAAAACGATTACTGACGGAAAAACGGCCGAGTACAGTTACGATTACAAAGGCCGTCAGACCGAAACGCTTCGCTATACGGGAACGCGTGGAGGAACTGAACAAGCCCAGGCTACTCGCACTGAATACAAGGAGAACATGCGGTTCAGTGACGAAAGTATCTTCGGCACCGTCAGTTCGGGTACGTTCACGCCTGCCTACACTCGCAAAACTTACTTCGGATATGCAGCTGATGGAACGACTGTTCGTACGGTTCAAGTTGCCAGCACTAGCACGACCTACGCTGACAACGCGGCAGTGATGAACGCAAGCCGCCCATCAAGCACCGCAGCCAATCCTTCGATTCTGGTTACCGATGCGATCCGGGATCTTAGCGGTAACATTGTCAGCCTGATTAATGCCCTGAACACAACGCAATTGACAGCTTATGACACCTTGGGGCGGTCGCTTTCTCGGAAACCAGACTCCGTCAATTTCTCCAATCTGATTAGCACAAGTGAGTACGATGTTTGGAGCAACGCGACCAAATCAACAAATCCCGCAGGAGTTGAAACGACCCGACAATTCGATGCATCAGGCCAGTATCAAATCAGTCAGATCCACGGAGCGAATTCGTCAACGCTTTCGATGAAGACCGAATTCACCTACGACCGTAGCAGTCGTCGTAAGTCGGTGATTGCACCTGGAACCAACGGGCTTCCCGATTCCAACCGCACCGCAACGACCTTTTACGACGCAGCTTGTTGCGGCCAAACGGTTGGTACACGCGATGCTCTGGGACATGGGCAGATCCAAAGCAGCGATCCCTCTGGGCGCGTTGTTCATACCGCCCAGGTCGCTGACTACGACACCCACTCAGCACTTTTAAACCCCACAGACGCAAAAACCAACAGTGAATCGACGACTCGTTACCTGGACAATGGGCAGGTCCAATTCCGCACTTTGTGGACTCAGGCCCTGAACGAGAACATCAACCGAAACCTCCCGCAACTTGCTGGGCTTGGCAAGCCAGCTTCCTGGGGTGTTACCACACAGTATGTTTACGACTTGGCAGTTGGTGATGGCGTGGGTTTAGAAACAGCCCTGGGCGTCAGCGTGGTTCAACTATCCACTTCTCAGAACGTCAACGTTTCCATTGCAGCGGCAATCACTAAATTGGGGGAAAGCGTTGCCAATGGTGGGGCAGATTTATCTTTGTCCACTCATAACGGTAGTGCAACCTTGGTTATCAGTCCCGACGAAAAAACCATGCAAGTTTCCATTTCGGACGCTGCAGGACGTTCAGTGATGTCGGCCTTATTGTCGGGGCCTGCAGCTACGCCCCCCAATCAGTTGCTGGACTGGAGTTGCACTCAGCATGACCTGGTTTACAACCTGAGCGGAGTTGGAGACACTCAGCAAACGAAGCAAGTTGACACTGATGGCAATGTTGTCAGCAGGCTCAGCGATGGTTACGGACAGGGCATTGGTTCTCTGGATCAGGATAGCAACTTGACTCAAGCAGAGTTCAATCCTGGTGGTCAGCCTCTTACCGTCACCAATGCATTGTCGCATGACACCACCTTCGTCTACGATACACTAGGCCGTCAGACTTCGATGACAACTCCAGCTGCCACCACCAACTCTGTTTACAGTGCAACGACGGGACAACTGACTTCGCAATCTGATGGGAAGAGCCAGTCAACCAGCTGCCAATACGATGCAATAGGTCGTCCGAGTATTACGACGGATCGGCTGAACAAGCAGTCGACTCGTAGTTACTATCGTACCGGGCAGCTTGCTTCTGTTTCGGATGCGGAGAGCAGAACGACGGCTTACGACTACGATGTTCTGGGGCGGCGCATCGAACTGGAAATGCATGCCATCAACGGCGGTACTCCCCAGAAAACAACTTATGGATACGATTCCGCGGGACGCATGGAACTGGTGACTCTCCACTCCGGCGCCAAACGAGAGCTGAGTTATGAATTCTCGGGCATGGTCGACAAAGTCGATTACTTTGCTCCAAGCAGCAGCACGCCCTCGGGGACGGACGATTTTACTTATGATGCATTCCTTCGCCGAACCGGTTCCACCAGTTCGGATAATGTCACTCACACCTACGCCTTCACTGATCGCGGGCAACTGGACACCGACACGACCAACTACTCAACCCAAAACTACGTCGTGGACTACGACTACGATAGCCGTGGCCGTTTGAACAAAATCACGTATCCATCAGGTCGTGAAGTCGACTACTCATTCACCAATCGAGGTGAGCTGGACACGGTCGATTGGAACGGAAATGAAATCGAAAACCGTGCCTACGATGCGTTAGGGCGAATGACTAGCGTTGACCGGGCTTATGTTGACGAAACTCGTGTTTACGACAACGCCAACCGAGTTTCGTCGATTGCCAATACCAATCTTGGCACGGCAAGCTACACCTACGACGCCAATAGCAATAAACTGGGTGAAACCTGGACAGGCGTAATGTCGAATTGGAGCTTTACGACCGAGGACTCGGGGGCATCAGATCCGGATGGTTATGACGACGAAGATCGCTTCATCCGTTTCGAGCAATCGGGGCAAAGTAAAGACTACGACTTGGTTCGCAGCAATATCGGAAACATTACCGATCGCAAACTGAATAGTACGAGTCAATCGCGAACCTTCAACGAAGTTCATCAACTCGTCAACTTGGCAAGTACCGAACAGACCTTTGACGCCAACGGCAGCTTGGCTACATCCTACACAGGGATGACGCTCAGTTGGCAAGAAGGCAATGGTCGCCTTGATCAGACAGTAGTTCCCTCAGACGCTACAGCAGGTATCGAAGGCACCAACGAATATGGCTACAACGCGGACAACAGGCGGCTTTGGAAAAAGATCACTCGGTCAGGCTCAGTTGCTGAACACAACGTCTTTATCTACGCGGGCCCCAACTGCATTGCGGAATACAACGCAGGTGATGCGGCTGCATCACCTGAACAAGAATACATCTATGGGCAAGCAATTGACTCGTTGCTGCTGATTGCTCACGACAACAATTCTGAGCGACTAAATGTGCTGCGAAATCAACAGTGGAGTATCGCTGGGCTCACAAAAAGCAGCGATGGCACGATTGCTGAACTTTATAGCTACGATATCTTCGGAAATCGAACGATTCTAGCGGCAAACGGAACCACGGTTCGCTCTGCCAGTAGTTATAGTAATCCTTACGGGTACACGTCTCGGCGACACGATGAAGAATCTGGCCTAATGTACTATCGGGCAAGATACTACGACCCAGAAACAAGCGAGTTCGTCAGCCAAGATCCGCTTGGACAAATAGATGGGGCAAGTACGTACAGGGGGTATTTTGCACAAAATGCTGTAGACCCAACAGGAATGACTTGCAAGGCTTGTGCATGTATCGTCGAGAGTGTTGAGATAATGCGTTTTGGTGACGAAGTTACGACGATTGGCAATAGGAGGGTGGAGACTGTTGCTGGCCAAAAAGACATTCCCATTTTCGGCACTAATTTTTCCGCTCGAATTAGGCTGAAATATGTACCTAGTGATGTCAATCGGCCTTGTGCCCTATTTTGGGGCGAAAATGTATCCGAAATCTTTGGAACAAATCCATATGGACTAGTTAAGAATGAATGGGTTAATCTGTATGCCAATTGGTCGCCTCCACAACTTCCGAAAGATGATGAGGATTTACAAGCATCGTTGGACAAACCGGGGTTATTCCCGTTTTATTACCAAAACCAAAGACATATTCAAGGTAAGCAGGAATGCGACAAAGAAGGAACCGTTGTAGATCTTGAGTTAAAGGATATTCCAAACGTTGAAGGAAAAGGAGTTGTCACGTTGGCTGGCAGAAATGTTGGTGTGAAAAACATCTCGGCGAAACGTCGGCTGTCATTCGATATATCCGTCGAAAGCGGGCTTGAAACGGGACCGACCAGGTTCGCTAGAGCACAGCAGTTTATAAAAATCGACAAAGGAGAGTTGGATGTGGATAATTCCTATTTTGTTATCGGAGCGGATGTGGACCAAAAAGCAGATTGGCCAGGTTTACCGAAGCCAGTTCAGCATCTTATTTTCCCAAAAGGTCAGGAAATATACCCTCTTGATTAGTCAACTTTTACTAATTCTAAGTTTGTTAACCAGTGTTGGGTGTGTTACATCAATAAATGAAGCTGATCCAAATGATAAAGATGTAATTTTGTTTGAAAAAGGCAAGATTGCCGATGTGGGAGAAGGTTGAGGTGGTCGTCGGGAAAACAGCTCATATGGGTGAAAATTACGAGCGGGGACATTTGGGCAGATGGTGGTAAACGACGAGAAAGAATGGGAACGGGGACAAAACGGGGACACCCAATTTTTGCATGCAGTCACTTGAATGGTAAGTAGCTTTTTGTACACTACACTGCCAGTTGGGAACGACCGGAGCCAGGAATGAATCCGTCTTAGCTTATTCCCAAAGGAACTCATTGTGGCACGCCAAGCTCGGGGCGAATATCTCGATCCCCAGTCCAATCAAATTATTCACGCCATCAGCCGCTGCGTCAGGCGGGTTTTTCTTTGCGGCAACGATCCATACTCGGGAAAATCCTATGAACACCGACGACAGTGGATTCGTGAACGGCTTGAGTTCCTTGCGTCCGTATTCGCCATCGACTGCCTGACCTATGCAGTGCTCAGCAATCACCTGCACTTGATACTGCGTAGTCGACCCGATATTGCCCAAGCCTGGTCCAATGACAGAAGTAGCCTATCGCTGGCTAAAACTCTGCCCGAAACGAAAATGCCCAAACGGACTGCCTGTTGAGCCTTCAAAATACGAGATTAGTGAGATCACTAGTGATGTAGAACGAGTTGCTCAACTTCGGGCTCGGCTTTCGGATATCAGTTGGTGGATGGCTAAAACCTCCGAGAAGATCGCCAGAATGAGCAACAAAGAAGACCAATGCTCGGGCCGTTTCTGGGAAGGGAGATACAAAGCGCAACTGATCCTTGATGAAGCCTCTCTATTGGCTTGCGCGATGTACGTTGATCTAAACCCAATCCGAGCTGCCATGGCCTCAACTGTCATTGGACCCGAAGAATTGCGCAGTTGTGTAGAGTCGAGATGTGGCGCGGTGGTTTAGGTTTGCCTATCTGTTTCCGCCCCTTTCGATTGGCGGTGCCTCAATAGCGAAACCATGCTCCGTTTCCACATCCCGCTCGTCAAACCGGACATGCGGATTTCTCGCATCCGGCTTACGGACAAGGAATCATGGGTTGGCCCACGGAAAGTTGCGTGTTCTGCGACAGAGTTGAGTTAAACCCAATTCTTTGTACAGGTGCTCGTTGGGGTAGCGTGCATGTCCCCGAGATGCCTGCTTTCGCTTGGCACATAACCACCGGCGAAGCCGTCGACGGGTGTGTTGGTCGATCGCTTGGTACGCTTTGCTCACCGGGCCTAGGCAAAAATAGTTCGCCCAGTGAACGATTGATGCGTGCCACTTGAGCTGATTCATCCAACAGCAGCCATCGGCGACTGGTGAATTCGCTGATCTGTTTACAGATCGAACTCACTTTCTTTCTAGAAGGACGTTGGCCGATATAACGATAGCCGGTTATCGGCGAGTAGTATCGGCCAAACGTGTACCCCAGGAAGTCAAACTTTTCGTCAGGAAACCGACAGATATGCGTTTTCTCTTCGTTGATTGTCAACTTCAATTGACGCATCATATTTCGGACTGCTTCCATGGCCGGTTCAACCGCACCGCGGCAGCAGATCACGAAATCATCCGCGTAGTTAACAATCCTTGCTTGAAAACGATGTTCGTATCCAAGCACTTTCCATCCCAGAATAAAACGACGCATGTAGAGATTACTGAGCAGAGGTGAGATCGGAGCGCCTTGTGGGCAGCCTCGACCGTCATCTTTGTTCTTGGTCGTTCGATGCTTGTGCCCACGTGCATCCGTTTCTTCCACCGGAGCAACAAGCCACATCTTGATCAGGCGAAGAACGTGCCGATCACTGATGCGACGAGCCACCGATTTCATTAACTCGGCATGTGGGATTTGATCGAAGTAACCAGACAAATCTGCATCTATAATTTTCCAGTGTCGTGTTTTCAGAAGTTGATGAACGTGGCGAACCGCGTCCAATGCACTTCGTTTAGGACGATAAGCGTACTGTTCCGGCTGCAAATCGGTCTCGAAAATCGGTTCGAGGATCAACGTTGCCGCCGTCATTAGGACACGATCTTTAATCGTCGGAATTCCCAACGGGCGAGTTCGTCCAAGCTGACCCGGTTTGGGAATGTTTACCCTCCGAACCGCTTGTGGACGATACTGCTTCGTTCGAACTTCTTCCGCCAGTTCGTCTAACCAGCGTTTCCGTCCATACCGCTCAATGTCGTCGAATGTTTGGCCATCGACGCCTGGTGCTCCACCGTTAATCCGGCAGATTCGATAGGCGTGGCCGAGCACATCCGCACGATACATCTTGTCGTACAGAATATAGAAACGATAATCAGGCGATTCCTTCGCTTTAACATGTAACGCCTCCCGCAGCTTCCCAACCTTGGTTGGAGGTAATAGGCTCACACCACTCTCCTGGCTGTCGCCACTTCTTACGTTAACCTTGAACTAAGGTCCCTTCGCTCGACCAATATTACTTGGCGTCCACACTACTACGGACCTCTCCGCCACCTCGCTCGGCCCGGCCTGTCCCTCACGGGCTGCCAGTTACCAGTCACGCGCTCGTACCGACGAGGCTTCCCGTGTTGCCAATGTTTCCATGTACAGACATGCTGTCGCCAATACCCCGGTGAGATCGTTGATTCGTTGTCGTTCATGTCATCAACGACGGCGGCCTTCCTCCAGGTTCAAGAGAGTCGGCTCCCACATCACACTTTTCGAGGCTTGCTCAGCGTTTACTCACATTACGGCCTGTCTGCTCGCAGATCATCCAAGATGACCTTTCTCAAAGGCTTCGACAGTTTTGTCACCTCCACTGCCGCTCCGATTGCTACCGGCTGGAACGACTAATTTGCCGGGTGGGAATTGCACCCACTGAAAACATTGACCTTTGCACGGCGCACTGAACCCGAACTGTTACGCACGAGCTGGTTGAAGATATTTCTTTTGGGTTAAACAGGGAGACTCAAGAGCCGAAGGCTGGGATAAAAAGTTTCGCCCGCGCGCGGGCGAAACTTTTTTTGAAAATACTTAGATCATCTCGCTGGCTGAGGTGACCGGTGGTTCAGTAGGAATTACCGTTTGGGTCTTGGGAACTTGCGACGTTGTTGGCATCGTGTTGGTCGCAGACTGCTGGCCGACTTGGGCGTCCAGTTCTTTCAATCGGTAACTTCGCCCCTGAATATTGAGCACCGTTGCACAATGCAGTAAACGATCCAGAATCGCGCCTGCCAAAACCTCATCATCGGCAAGCACACTGGGCCAACTCGCGATGCCTTTGTTGGTCGTGATCGCGGTTGAAGAGCCTTTGGCATAACGATAGTTCACCACACGAAAGAACAGATTCGACTCCTCGCGATTGAGCCGCTGGTAACCGAACTCATCAATGATCACCAGATTCACCGACATGTACTTGCAATACGAAAGCTTCGCAGGACTCAACTCGGCGTCTTTCTTCAACTGGTGCATCAGTTCGTCCAACCGATAAAAGCTCACTGAGAAACCTGTTTCGATCGCACGCAACCCAAGTCCAACCGCGAGATGACTTTTCCCTACTCCTGGCGGACCTTGTAACAACAATCCCTGTCCGTCGCGAATCCACTGCCCGCTGGCCAGGGTTTGGATCTGGCTACGTGAAATGGACGGCTGAAACGCGAAGTCGAAGTTCGAGATCGTCGGTCCGGTCGGCAAGTGCGAAATACGAATCGCCTGAGCCACCCGTCTGTCTTCTTGCCGTTCCAGTTCCAGGCACAGCATTGCATCAAGAAACGCGATGGCGTTCCAATCTTCCCGAACCGATTGATGAAGCAAGTCATCGAGTCCTTCGGCGGCAAAGACCAGACGCAGGGCCTCTAGCCGTTCACGCAAGGCTTGCGTATCCCGGGTCGGAGCCGGTTTGGGCAGAATCCCGGCGGCATGTAGTTTTCGTGTTTGTGCAATCTTCATCGTGCCACCTCCACCATTGCTGCGTAGATGTCGATCGAACGCTGCTGCACTGGCAGTGCCACGATCTCACTGAGCTTGCGAGCCATCTTGCCCAGAGGCCTGGGGGCGGCGACTTGGTCAGTCGAGTCGCCTTCGTAATAAGTCGGATCGACGATCAGTAGTTCAGCGGTTTGACGTGGGTATTGCCGTACCATTTGCCCATCGTGGCGATCCACGATTTGAATAAAACCGTTGCAGCCTCGAACTTCCACCGAGCGATGAACATACTCAAAGGGAACCGTGTAAGTTCGTCCCTCGAAACGGATCGTGCAATCTTTGTGAACCGGGCAGGTGCGAATCAGGTCAAACGGCTCGGGCAGCGTGGCTGGCAATGGACGTAGTAATTTGACTTCGTCTTGCCATGTTGCAAACACGGTTTTGCCGGTGACTGGACACTGGCGGTTCTTTGCATCACCGTGCAGACGCTGGTCCGTGTGGGCTTGCAAGTGGTCGAGCGAAACAAAATTCTGTTTCAGGTCAAGCTGATTTCGGGTCGCCGAGACGCGACGTTCGACTTTGCCTTTTTGTTGCGGCTGTCGGACTTTTCAACCGCCGTCAACATTGTGGATTTCATAGCCGGACATTTCTGCCCGAAAGAGTCCGTACAGTGCGTAGGGCGTCATCATCTCGTGAGTAGCGCTTCCGCCATGCCATCCCCATCCACCATCAGATTGTTGCAGTTCCAGAAGACGTTTGATTCCGGTGTCTACCACCATGGGAAGTTTGGCTTCGAGTTCATCGTTGTTAATGTTGGCATGATCAAAAACCCCTTTGACTGCGATTGCAGGAAGGAATCGACTCATCGTTTGCTCGACGCAACCGTGAGGATATTGCACGAGGTACTCCAAGGATTCCACGACATCGGAGATTAGCGAAGGAACAATCGTGATTTCCAATTCTGCTTTCGAAAGGTCGACATCGTCGGGTAGAGAAAGCTTACCTCCGTTTTCTACGAACCCGCTGCTGGTGATCCATTGGCTTGCCGCCATCGATTGGATCGGTAGCCGTTTCAGTGAAGCGTCCGAGCCCGCGGCGCATTCAGCTGTCATGAGCAGTTCCGTGAAACCTGCTTGTCCAGTTTTGAAATGCCAATAGACGGGAGCATTTGATTTGGGTGAAACCGTGACCCTTTGTTTGACATTAGAAACAACGGTGCCGTTGGTCGTTTCCAGAGACACGTCAATGGTTTGGAGTTGGTCGGTTTGGTTGTGAACGCTTCCATAGATGCTGACAACATCGCCTTCGGTAAAGGTTCTTGGAAGCATCGGCCAGATCATGATGGGTTTGAAGATTCGGAAATTTGCTTTGGCTTGTCCAACTTCAAGTGTAGGAGTGATGGCAGTAACCACGACCTGCCAGTTGGTAAGCGAATCCGGAAGCTTAAATTTGACCTGGGCCTTTCCTAATGAATCGGTGCGAACTTTGGTTTTCCAGAATGCGGTGTCGGAGAAGTCTTGTCGAATTGAGATCGTTGTTGTGTTACCCAGCGATTCCGCGTTCCGTGAGGCCGTTGTCGAATGTGAGAAAAGTGCTTGGCCACTCGCTTCGTGCGAAAAGACGGCATTTCCCGTGACCGAGTGTCTCGCGTCACCGCGTGCGCCTCCCATGGAATAGCCGCGTCCAAAACCATCAATGTTCGTTGCAAAGGATTGTTGCTTGCCAAAGTTTAGATGGAAAACACCAAAGATAAGAGTGTTGCTCCGCAGCTCGCAAATGAAATGTTGCCATCGCCAGTCACGGATTTTCTGCAGGACCTCGTAGACAGTTGTTTTCCTTGATGCATCTTCGACTAACGATAAGCGGCGTTGAAGGTTGCCAAAGTTCAATGATGCCTCCTCAATTCTCGCGTTGATTCCGGCGGCATTAAGCAAATGAATCAGTTGGCATCCGGTAATTTGGTTTCGGTTCCGATAAAGGGCGATGGATTCGGCCAATGAATGCTGCACCAGGTTGCCTATACCGTCTTTTTTTATGATGCTCTCTGCATTTTTAATGAGTTCAAGCACGGTCAATCCGTCGAGGTGAGTTTTGATGTTTTGATAGTTTTCACGCCACAGGACTCGTTCGTCAGCTAAAAAGAAACTTTTGATGTCCGGTGATTTATCAGGCGCGATGCCAAGGAGTGACTGATCAATGACGCTGACGACCAAATCCATTTCCTGACGTTGATTCGCTTGGGTATCCAGAGTCACTTCTTCGCCGGGACCATAATGTTCCTGCGAATCAATTTGCAGTTCGATTATTTTGTCGACAGGAAGGATTCGTACGAAATTGTTTGAAAAGTAACTTCGGTCGTTGTGCAGAAATTCGACTTCAACTGTCGAGCCGTATCTTATTGTTTTTGGGAGTTGTAGATCTAACCTGGCTATTCCCCGGTTCAACTTGACTTGTTGGCGAATTCGGATTCCCAGTGAATCACGTAGCGTCACCATGGCGACCGCATCTTCAACATGGCTGTGAATCCATCCTGTAAGCGGTACGTCACTTTGAAAGGTCTCGTGATCAAGTTTGACAACCAGCCACGGCAAATCCTCCTTGGATTGAACAATGCAGCCGATTTCGTTTTTTAGCTTGGTTCCGTCAGGAAGTGTCGCCATGCAAACCAATTGATAAGCTCCCGGATCTTTCAGAACAATCTCCGCCGAATTTTGTGCAATCGACTGAGAATCGACGAGGGTCCTTCTGGCAACACCCATTTGGTATGGTTGATCGAATTGAGAGTCGATGGTGTAGGTATTGTTCAGATTTAATGTTTGCGGATCGAAACCGCCACGACCGTGACCACCACCACGACGTCCTCCTCCATCATGGTAAATTCGCCCGTGTCGAACGGGTTGGTAGCTTCCGTAGTGACGATTGCCAATCGCCTTACGAGGATTGGGGCTGAGCCGCATCGCAACAATGGTCCCAGTAACTTGAGTTGGGTCGCCTTCATTTTCGTGTTGGATTTCGAGCCGAATTGGCTCGCCAACTTGAAAGTGCATTTTTGACAAAGACAGTTTGAGATTGTGATCGTTAGTGTCGCGTTGAAGTGAGATGGCACGTTGGGCTCTCTGTTCGCGCCCGTTGTAGTCAGTCAATACTGCGTCAATATCGATCGAATAACCACCCTGGGTCCACTCACGTTGAAGCGTAAGCGTGTGTTCCGCAGAGCCCTCTTCGTTGACCGTCAATTCACCCTTCAAATTGGCCGCAATGGAAGCTGCTCGTGACTCCGATGGAGCATAAAGACTTCCAAATTGGTGCAGCAACTTTTCGTCTTTGCTTGCATCAACAAAACTCAGGATTCGGGCAAGACTACCCTGGTAGGAATAAACGAATTCATCGGGTACGAGAGGGCTTGCCGTGGGTTGTTTACCAGAAAAAATGACTTTTGCATCGTAGCGAATACTGGATCCAGGGACGCCCTTGCCTAGAAAATCGACGGCTTGAAATTTGAGTTTCAATTCTCGGTCGTCTAGTTCGCTGTCAATTTTCAACCGAACCTTGGATTTTCGAAACTCACCAAGTTGGAATTTTGCGTCTCCCAAAACGTTGTTGACTCGTAACTGATATTCACCCAGCGCATCCGCGTTGCTGAATGTGTATTCGCCTTCGATACGCCCCTGTTCATCGCTTTCAAGATTCAGCTCCAGGACTTTAGTTTGTTTCGAAACGGACGCGATGGTGACGTGGGCAAGTCGTTTGCCGTCCGCAATAAATTCGCCCCGTTGATTTTCTCGACGAAGAAAGCCCGCGAACTTCACGGTTTGACCGGGGCGATATGCGGAGCGTTCAATGACGAAATAGCAAAAGGTTTGACCGGCTTGCCGTGGTGAAAGATTGATTGTTTCGGAAAGTTCGTCGCCAACGTGAACACGCACTTCCTGAGCGTAGTGGTTTTCGATCTCCCATTGGAAAGTGTTGTCCGCCTTGATTTTGACGGATTCACGTTGATCGTTTCCAAAATCGATCGTCGCATTCTGGCCAGCAAAACTCTTTGTGCCTGTGATCCACCCCACGACTTTCTGATGGTCGGAGTCGAGGAGTAATCGTGTCGGAGTGTTGGCCGGAACGGTTTCTTTAAAGATCGGTTTGACTTCAAGCGGCTCAACCGAGTCGACTGTCGTAGAGTTTGGTGGAAGAACTGCCCAGGCTGCAGCAAGCGCCAGCAGGCAAAGACTGGCAATTCGAATTATAAAACGTTTCTGTTTGTAGAACATCGGAAAACCTTCTTTCGCGAATTGGAACGTTGCCTGCCCAAAAGTAACGCTTCCCGAAAAACTGCCAGGATTATGTAAAACAATTGTAAAGTCCTATTGGGGTTTCCTCGTTCTCTTACTCAGTTTGCATTGACGTATCTCGGGAGCGAGTGAGAATGTAGGCTCTACGTTTTTCATCTATTGATTTGAAACCATGTCGATCAAGCCAAACTCAAATAGCAACGAAACTGCTGAATCCGCGGAGGTATCATCGGTTGATTCGGTCGCGGAGATTGCGAAAGATCAATTGGTGGAGGTCGATTCGACGACCAATGTCAAACGTGGCAGGATCCCCAAGCCCCATATGGTTGATCAGCACAGCCGAATACTTTGGGAATATGTGATTCCTGTTTGCCTGTTTCATTTGGCCATTCCGCTGGTTTTCATATTTCCAAGCTATTTGTTTTCCTGGTGGGGCGTCGCTTTTCTGTTTATCGGAAATTACTTCTTTACGTCGCTGGGCGTTGGGGCTGGATACCACAGACTACTGACACATCGCGGGTTCAAATGTCCCAAGTGGTTTGAGTATTGGCTGACGTTAATGGGTGTGTGTAGCTTTCAGGATTCACCCGCGCGTTGGGTGATGGTGCATCGTGTTCACCATCAGCATTCCGATCACCAGCCTGATCCGCATACTCCCAAAGTCAGTGGTTGGTGGGCGCATATCGGGTGGCTGTTTATCGACAATCGCGAGTTGAGCACGGCCGCAGCCTACGATCGTTATGCACGTGATCTTATGCGAGATCCGGTCTATTTATGGCTGCAACGCGGTATTAATTGGGCTTGGTTCTATCTGGCTCATGCGATTGTAATTGTGGGAATCGGCTACCTGGTCGGTTTGCTTGGCCCAGAATCTTGGGGAGGTGGCCAGAAGGTCGCCACGTTGTGGCTTTATTGGGGAGTTGTGATGCGAACGATTTATACCTGGCACGTGACATGGGCCATCAATAGCGCAGCTCATATGTGGGGCTATCGAAACTACGAAACTCGCGAAGACAGCCGCAATAACTGGTTGTTTGCTTTGCTTACCAATGGAGAGGGATGGCACAATAACCATCATGCCGATCCGCGATCTGCTCGCCATGGACACAGATGGTGGGAGATTGATGTCACCTTTATGTCATTAGTGTTCTTCGAAAAAATAGGCATCGTAAAGGACCTTGTACGGCCCAATCATTCCGCACTTCAGCGAAAATCGAGCGACGAGTAAATCGCGAATTTTGTAGGCTTTTGCCGCATGGCAACCCTTCGGGCGAATGTCAGTCTTCGTGCTGTCTCTGACCTGGAAGAAAACTGTAGTAGAGCTCGCGATTTTCACTATCCGAGGCACTGATCCAGCATCTTCCCAAAAGCATTCCAGAATTTTTCTGTGGGTGGAACGTTGTGACCCAGTCCCTTTTCTTCCACAAACACCTTGGGAGACGCGTTAATGGCCGCCTCGTGAAGCTCTCGACCGAACTGAATCGGAACAATCCGGTCTGCAGTACCATGTCTCTGAACAAGCGGCCCCCGGTAGCCAGCAATTTTCTCCGCTGAAGGAAATCGGTTTCTTAGAAGCCATCTCACGGGCAACCACGGAAATTTGCCTGCTGCTACGTCCGTGATTGACGAGAACGTACTTCGCAACCCAAGCCCGGCCACTTGATTGTCTGCAGCAATCGAAATGGCGACCGCACCGCCCAGCGAACGGCCGTAAATGACAATCTTACTTGGTGAATAACCCTGTTGGATCGCAAAGTCGTAAACCGCCTGTCCGTCCTCGTAAAGTCGGCTGGCCGTCGGGAAACCTTCGCTGTTGCCAAATCCGCGATAGTCGAAAGCGAGGACTGCAACATCGAATTGTTGACTTCGTATTCGGACTTCCTCCTCCATGTAGCACAACAAATCGCCGTTTCCGTGGCAAATGATAAGCAAACCTCTGGAGTGATCAGGTTCGTACAACAAACCTTGGAGTTGTTGGTCATTGCCCGTCTGGATAGAAACGGTTTTCAGCTGTGGATTGGAAGTATCGATGTTTTCTGATGGACGAACCATCCCTGGGAACATTAGCCATGGTTCGCCAATGACCACGAAAACAGTAACCACCACATAGATGATTGCCGCCGACCGGAGGATCCGAAAAAAAACTTTGGTTTTTTTCTGAGGACGTTTTTTCACAAATTTTTCATTTGTCATTTCAAAGAACTCGTTTTTCAACATAAGACTCGCGGCTGCTCGGACCAAGGCCGCCAATTTGAACCCGTCGGAAGTTTGCAAGGCAACAGAGATTCGGCATTATCACTCAAATCTAAGCGTGCTAGCATCTCGGCCTGATGTCGGACTGATCTAGGTGACCTATTGTCGATGGATTAAATTTTTTATTGCTCAAGTCGCCAGCGAACAACCCACCAGCGACATGACCTAATATAAAACACATCGTGATTCCCGTCGCGACTCAGGAGTCAAGGAACGACTCAGACCCAGTTTATGGAAAAGTGGAGAAAGCAATGAAGCTGACTGACCTCGCCATTGATGGCATCGGCGTTTGCAATAACGTCAACTTCTCACGTTTAGGTAGCGGACTGAATTTGATCTATGGTGAAAATGGATCAGGCAAGTCAACGATTCGGCGTTTTATTCGAGGCGTTTTGTTTGGGTACCAGGACCCTTTTTGGACCAACTTTCTCAATCAACATGTTAGTGGTCAATTTGCCGGTAGCGGTGGGCAACTTGGTGCCGCGACATCATCTGGTAATTTTTTGCTTAGCCGACCGCTTCAAACAACTGGCGCTTTGGAAGTGCGTGGTCAGGATTCTCAACTTGCAGTTTCCAACCCTCTGATTGGCGGGGTTTCGTCAGAGACGTTTGACGCTTTTTACAACGTCGATTTACAGAATCGTACAGATCAGGCTTTTCGCGCAGCTTCTTTGCTACGCACGCAGCATGGTGTACCGACCGGGCTCAGCCGCTGGGCAACGGACGCGGAGTACCATGCCTGGAAAGTTCAGGCGGATGCTAGATTGAGTCAATTGGAAAATTTGCAACGCGAACTTTCCAACGCCAATGTTGAGCGAGCGCGTTTGACTCGCGAACTTGAAGAGTTGCGGGCAAGTTTCAATACCCGCGCTCATGCTTTGGACGTAGAAATCGACAAGGCGGTTCGAGCGATAACCATTCGAATTGCGACGATCCGAGGGCTTCGCGAAAATCTGGCCGCGGTGACTCAACAAATTGCTCAAATCCAGGCTCAAATTGACGAGTCAACGGCAAGCGTTAAGTACGTTTCAACCGAGCCGGCACAGGCGAATCGACTCGCTCCTCTCTATGAACGACTCGATGAGATCGACAATCAGATCGGTCGTTGGCGACGTGTTCAGACAGACATTCAAAACCAGCGAGTTCGCTTGCGAGATGAAATGGTTGTCTGGAACGATTTGTCGCTTGAATCAGAAGAGCATCCATATTTTCGCGCTCGCGAAATTATGGTCAGTCTTGAATCTCGATTGGATGACGTTGAAAATCAGGCCCGCCATTGGGAAAACGCCAAAGCTGGCCAGATTGATCCATCGCAGCAGGCAAGGAATATCGTTTCCAGTTGTGGGCAGATGAGGGGCGAGTTGTACGGACTCTGCCAGGAACTTGGAAGTCAGTACAAGCATATTCGCCATAAAGCAGCGGTTGCCGAGTTGAAACAACTTCGCCGTTGTTACAACGAAATGGGAGAAAATATCAAGCGATTGATCAATCGGCGCGAAAACACGATTGCCGAGATTCGTCATCTTGATCCTGCCGGCGCAGAAGCCATCATGCGTGCGGAAAACCAATTTTGCGAGTGTGCACGTCACGAAGGGTTTCTCGAAGCGCGTCGTCGCTTTATTGGTCCAGAGCAAACTCCTGTTGCCCCCCAAGTCAATTACACTGTCGTACATCCTGATTTGACGATTGAGCGCGAACAACTTAAGGAGTTGTTGCGACAACGTGAAGAGATGACCGGCCAATTGCCTGACATGGAAAGTGAGTTGACACATCGAGAATCCGCCAAGGCGAATTTGATTGCTGAACGTGAGCGGCTTCGAATGGGAAGCGAAGCAGAGACCATGTCGAGAGTTTCTCATCTGGAGCAAGCGATTCATCGTCTCAGTGGAGAAATACAAGAACTACAAATTGCCGTAGAGCAGGATCGCCGCCTTGCGGGTACCGGGCCAAATCCACTTATCGAACTTGCCAGTCGATACCTCCAGCAGATGAGTGAAGGAGATTTGAGTCAGGTTTGGTTGACTTCGGATGACTCGCAGATCCAGGTCTCGGATCGCCGTGGGGCGACCATTCCTGTTTCCGTATTGGGGCCTGGTGATCAACAGCTGGTTACCCTGAGTTTGTGCTTGGCCGGTTTAACTGGAACACGCGCAGAAGTGCCGTTGATGCTTGATGATGTCTTTTCAAACATCGATACTTCGCGAGCTGTTGCAACTGCTTTATTGCTGAACGATCTTGGCAATCAAGGTCAGCAAATTTTGGCGTTTACTTGCCATCGTGCAGTATTGGATCAGGTACTTCAATCACGCAACGGTTTGTACACGACGTTTGAGTTGCCGCAAACGACTGTTTCTCCCGCGCCTGTGATCTATCCAGATCGAGTTCCCTATGTTCCTCCCGCACCACCATCAAGTTCCGGGTTTGAGACTTCGTATCCACCAGGGTTCACTCAACCACCCGCGCTAAGCACCTATCCCTACGTCAAGTATCCCATCGCTGGCAAGAGTGCATTGGATATGACAGAGTTTTCCAGACATGACAATCGAGTCGCTCGTGACGACTACCAATCTCCTGCGGCGATCGAGTTGCCACCTAGTTTGCCATTCGTCGCAGCACCGCAGATATCGCCATCTTTTGCCGTTGCGACAGAGCAGACGGCGCTGGGTGACCTCCGGCATTTCGACAGTCAGTTGATTCACAGCCTCCTCACGCTTGGCGTAGTAAATGTGGGGCAGTTGTTAGAAATCGACCCTGATCATTTGCCGGACGAGTTTGTGCAAAGAATGATGACGGCCGATCAGATTGACCGAATCCAAGCTGAATGTTGGATGATGGTTTGCGTTCCCGGGATGAGTCCAATCGAAGCAAGGGTTTTGGTTGCCAGTGGTATTCAAGAGCCGGAACAGCTCGACACGACTCCTTATGATCAGTTGGTGTTGCGTGTCTCGCGATATCTGGAATCAAGTGACGGACGTCAAGCGAATCAGGATTACGTTTTTGACGGCGCTCGCGTCGATCGTTGGTACGACTCGCTTCGCTCAACTCGAGGTAGTTGGCGCAAAGATGCTGGATATAGCCGAAGGCATCGAAGAGATGTTGGGCGTGCGAACCAACCCGCCAATGTTCAGGGCAATGGCAGTCCATCAGATGTGAGTTTGCGATCAAGCTTCGATGGGGCAGACAATCGCCCAACCAAGAATCCCAAAGTTCGCAACGACAAAAGATCCTCGGGAAACAAGAAAGCGAAATCTGCTGCCGGAAACCCATCCCTGAAATTTTATCTCGATTTGACCGACCATATCGAGGCTGCTCCATCCATTGGCCCACGAACTGCTGAGCGATTTGAGAAAGTTGGAGTTGTGACGATCGTTGATTTTCTTCGCCAGACAGCGGATTCGATGGCAACGAAAATCAATTACAAGCGGATTAGTGCCGAAGTCATCCGGCAGTGGCAAAATCAAACTCGATTGGTGTGTCGAATTCCTAACCTCCGTGGGCACGATGCTCAGCTGTTGGTTGCCTGTGGGATTACCGAACCCGAGGACCTTGCCACCATGAACCCCGAGAAAGTGTACGGTATCGTCGGACCTTTTTCAGAAACCAAAGAAGGCTTGAAAATCATTAGGTCTGGCAAGAAACCGGACCTCAAAGAGGTTAAAGACTGGATTGACTGGGCGTCAAATCACCGTAACCTTCAAGCAGCTTGATAACGTTTCAAGCGACAACAATCCTCGAAACGGGTAAAACGATGTGGTCACTTTGGATCACATCGTTTTGCCTTTTTATTGGGTGTCTGGTTCTTCAGAATTGGCAGCGTCGCACCACATCGATGTAGGCTCCAATTGTTCGCTCGTTCTTCGATTGCGTTCAAGGGACCAGCTAAGCTCGGTTTTCTATCACTGTTCCAATTGGTTCAATACGGATTCTGACGGAAATTCGCGGACCAGGAAGCGGCTCGGGTAAAGCTCTTGTTCTTCCATCAACTCTCCGCAGTGCATGACTACGCTTTCCCAGGTGGCAAAGGCCTTCACTTCACTATCACTCTGGCCCATGAAGGCGACTAAATCGGTTTTCGGCAAGCTGTTGACGATCCCTTGAGCCCAGACGCTGTAACTTAAATGCCGATCATCTTGTGAAATTACAGTAAAAGACGCGTTGAAGCAGTCGTTCAACTCTTGTTCGTAAATTGCGTCGAGAATCTGTTTCTGATTGTCGTATTCGAATTGCCGCCAGCCAAGAACGCATCGACGATACTGCTCTTGGGAGGGGTGGTCGATGGGCAGATCCCAATCCTCCCACTGTCCGTCCCGAAAACTTAGAAGCGTGGCCAGCATTGGACGTGGGTTTTCCTGTAGCTCTTTGGCGGCCATTTCGATCATCATGGTCAGGCCAACTTCAGACTCCGAGCCGGTGATCAATAAAGTGTCTCGATTGGGCACCATGGCAACTGGGTCACCTTCGATCTGCAACTGTTCAAGCAGGTTTGTCAAAACCAATCGCGTTGCATCGTAGGAATCCCCCGTGTTAGACGCGTAAAGTACGTCACCCAGCGATGCGATTACGAAATCCTCTTCTGCAAGGTTCTTCAATGCGACTTCTCGTGCCTCCCAAAGACTGATGTCCCAGTTTTTCAGGTCGCTGTCGCTTAGAGAGCGAACTGATTCTGGCAGGTCAAAAACCAGCGAGAGGAACAGGTGGTTGCCAATCGGTTCGAGTGGCCATGATGCAACTTCATTTCCCTCCAACCGGCTTTTCAGTTTCATTATTTCGAACGTGGAGCGTGACCATAGCCTGGGCCGTAAGTCGTAACTAGCGTCCTGAAAGTCATCTGGGATCGGTTTCAGGTGAGAAAGTGCAGCACGTACGATTTCCGAGATCCTTTGTGGATGCAATTCAGGGTCCAATTGGGAAAACTCGGCATGAAGGTTTGATAAATTGAGAACTCCGCAGTCTGAATCGCCATTACGGAACTGCAATTGGAATTCTTCTGCTTGATAGGTGATGGTGCGCTCGTCTCCTGCGTTTTTGAGTCCGTCGACAATTTGATGAGCGAATTGACTTTGAAGTGCTTCGTCGGAAGAATCGTTCAACATACTATCCTGAGATCGTTGCGTGTGGGTTTATTGTAAAAGACGTTTTTGTGCCGAGCGAGCATGTGCCTCAAGCCCTTCGTGTTGAGCTAATGCGACGGTGTCTTGGATCAATTCCTGGGGAGGCTGCTCCAAATTTAGCCACGTTCTTACGCGAATAAACGTAAACACATTCAGTCCCGCTGTCCATCTGGCAGTGCCACCGGTAGGCAGGGTGTGATTTGGCCCGACACCATAGTCACCCATGACTTCCGCCGATTTTCCGCCCACAAAAATGCAGCCAGCATGTTTGACTTGGGAGGCAAACGTCTCTGCGTCTTTGAGATGAAGTTCCAAGTGTTCAGGAGCCAGTTGTTCGCAGATGTTTTGTGCTTCTTGTTGATTGCAGGCCACAATCAAAGTGCCATTTTTCAATGCGGCTTTTGCGACGATGGCGGTCGGCAAGTGCTCTAGTTGCTTTTCAAGCTGCTGGCTGACTTGTTCCGCAAAATCTGTGCTTTCGCAAATCAAGAAGGGACGGGCATCGACATCATGTTCTGCTTGGGCAAGTAAATCAGCTGCAACCGTTTCCGCATTGGCCAGATCGTCCGCAACAATCGCCAATTCACTTGGTCCTGCCAGCATGTCAATTCCCACTGAGCCGACGACCGCCTGTTTCGCAGCAGTCACCCAACGATTCCCCGGGCCGCAGATGAGGTCACACCGTTTGAAGCGTTCAAACCCAAAGGCCATGGCCGCAATCGCGTGGGCACCTCCGATCGGCAGCATCTCATTGGCGCCACCAATGTAAGCAGCGGCCAACGTCATGTCCGTCGGATTGGGTGATGCCAGCAAAATTTCTCGGCAGCCCGCGACCTTTGCCGTTACCGTAGTCATCAGTACGGTGGAGGGAAGAGGATACCTTCCGCCTGGGGCATAGCATCCCACACGTTCTATTGCTTCAATCGAATGTCCGGCACGTCCGCCCGGAACTTCGCAGTCAAGTGGCTGCAGGCATTCCAACTGCGATTGAGCGAAGGATCGGATTCGTTCAGCAACTCGTTCGAGCAGCTGCTGATCTGATTCCGCCAATCGATCATGCGCCGCCCGCATTTCCGCAATGCCGTACCGGATCGGCTCGCCTGCGTTCCTTTCGTTAAATTGCTCAGCATATTTGCGAATGGCAGATTCCTGGTTGGTCCGGACATCCTGGACGATGTGCATCGCGGTTGACAGGGCCTGGGCATCGACGGGCGCACGTTCACCATCCCTGTTCCATTGCTGTGAAAATTCTTGAGCCGCAACGATCTCGATAAGCTTGGTCATTTAGGGCTCCAACTTGTTTTTGCGGCGAACGATGCGTTGCACACGTCGTGAGAGTTCAGAATAGACTTTAGGCAACGTTGCGCCGTTTTGCATCATCGCAATCAGAGTGAAATACAATACGTCGGCGGCCTCCCAAGTCGAGTCAGATGTCGTTGTGGCGTCTGACAATTCTTGGGCTTCTTCAAGAAGTTTTTTGCGAAGCATTTCTGGGTCGTCAAAGAGCTTTTTTGTGAATGATTCTTTATCGGCACCTTGAATCCGATCTTCCAAACGTTGAATGACCTCGGAGATGTTGCGCTCATAGCCAAAACAGGTGTGAGTTCCGTTGTGGCAGAAACCCGGAGGCTGCTGTTCGACCGTGAAACGGAGTGTGTCAAAATCGCAATCAATGCGAACTCTGACAAGTTTCTGTTCCGCCCCACTGGTTTTTCCCTTTTCCCAGATTTCATTGCGAGAGCGGGAGAAGTAAACTCCCTTCTGTTTCTCAATGGCAAGCCGTAAGCTGGCTTCGCTGGAATAGGCAAGGCCAAGTGCAATGCCAAGTTGATCGACAACGACGGTGGGCCATAGACCATCGGAACGGTCACTTACGAGCAAAGGGATCAATGCGTCGGCAAGCGCCTTGGGAGAATTCAAAAGGCGTGTATCCACAAGGTGGTCCTGGCCGTTTTTCCAATGCTGAGCAATCAGCTCATTGTCAATCGTTGCTGGACTATCACCGCTCCATTCTGCGAAGTTTTCAACAACATGTAGTCGGTCGTCTGGAATCAAGGAAGGTTGAACTGCCGCATGGACGAGAATTTGGTTCGCACCCGCGTTCAGTAGAGTGATCCCCAATTCCTCTTGGAATGGTTCGAGCAAAACCTGTACTTCGAGCGCACCGCCAGTTTCGATAACGATTTTTTCGAGTAACTCTTGATCGTTTCGTTCATTTGCCCCGAAGGCGACACGCCCAAACAGGCCAAAGGAGTTGATTCGCTTGATCCAGGCAGGAAGTGACTCGAGAGATAAGTCTTCCGGAAGTTTGAGATAGGGTATGATCATTGCCGAACCTCGATTCCAAATGATGCAAGTTGGTTTTTCACCTGGGCAACGGTGTAGTTACCGTCGTGAAATATAGAGGCGGCCAATACGGCATGTGCATTGTGTTGAAACGCTTCCAACATGTGAGCGACCGAATCCGCACCCCCCGAAGCGATGACGGGTAACTTGGTTGCGGCGGTCACCGCATCAAGAAGTATCAGATCGTAACCGCTTCGCGTTCCGTCTCGATCAAAACTGGTCAAGAGTATTTCACCGGCTCCAAGCCATTCAACTTCTGTAGCCCATCTGCAGACATCCAATGATTCGTCCTTTGTTCCACTGCGAGTGACGACTCGCCAAGTGAGTGCGTCTTCGTTGCGTTTCGCATCGATGGCAACAACGGTGCACTGAGCCCCAAATTGCTCTGCCATCTGAGAAACAAGCTGGGGATTGGCAACGGCGGCCGAGTTGATGCTGACTTTGTCGGCCCCGGCATTCAGTAAACGATTCGCATCATTGGTTTCGCGAACCCCGCCACCTACGGTGAGGGGGATTTGAAGGACCTTTCGAACCGCATCGATCGTTTCCAGCATCGCCAAGCGGCCTTCATTCGTCGCAGATACATCGAGGATAACCAGTTCATCGGCGCCCTGCTGCTGGTAGTGATCTGCTAATTCGACAGGATCGCCCGCGTCACGCAAGCTTTGAAACTGGACGCCTTTGACGACTCGCCCATCGCGAACATCCAGGCAGGGAATGATCCTTTTCTTTAGCATAGTGAATCCTCCAACCAATTTGCCATCAAGTTTTGTCCCCAATTTCCGGATAGCTCAGGATGAAACTGGCAAGCCAATACTTTGGAACGCCAAAAAGAGCTGTAGAACTCTCCGTCATAGTCAGTTTTTGCAAAGTTCCAGCCTTCTGGTTCTTCTACCAACCGGAAAGAATTGGCGAAATAGGCTTCGCCAGGTTCGAACGAGCTTGATGATTTGGAAAAAACTTGATTCCACCCCAGCTGCGGAACGGTGACATTATCTGAAAATCGCGTGATCTGGTTGGACAGAATTCCCAGGCCTTTTGCCCCTTCGCTTTCATCGCTGGAACTGCAGAGGATTTGCAGGCCCAGGCAAATGGCGAGCGTTCGTTTGTCGGCGTCGATCCGGTCAATGATTGCTTGTCTCAGATTTTTTTGGTCGATCGATTCAATCGCTGCGTTGAACGTGCCGACTCCAGGCAAAACCACGGAGTCGGCATCGGCGATCATGTTCGGGTCGACTGTCAACTGCCACTGGCGTCCAAGTCTTGTGAAGGCCGCCTGAAGTGATCGAATGTTGGCAACGCCCGTATCAATAATTTGTATAGTTTGCATTTCCATTAGATCACGCCTTTGGTGCTTGGCACGTCGTTGCCACTTGGACTGATCGCTGATTTGAACGCAAGGGCGAGCGATTTGAATGCAGCCTCTGCTTTGTGGTGATCATTGGTTCCCCGCAAAACATCCACGTGCAATGAGCATTTCAGAGTCATGGCAAGTGATTGGAAGAAGTGAATCAGGTTCTCGGACGCTATGGTTCCGATGTTTTCTCGCTTCAGGTCCAAGTGGACCTCGGGCCAGGGTCGACCGCTCAAGTCGAGTACGGTCCGGGCCAAGGCTTCATCTAATGGAGCGTAAGCATAACCAAAACGTTTGATGGCCTTGCGCGGGCCCAACGCTAAATCGATCGCCGTCCCCAATGCCAGAGCGCAATCTTCTGCCGTGTGGTGATCGTCAATGTGGAGATCTCCGACACATTTTAGATCCAAGTCAATCCGGCTGTGAAAGGCGAACGCCGTCAGCATGTGATCAAGAAACCCGATGCCAGTTGAGATTTTCACTGTTCCCACGCCATCCAAATTGAGCTGAATTGAAATTTCCGTCTCTTTGGTTTTTCGATTCAAATCACTGGTGCGGGACTTGGGTGTATCCTCAGTTTGATGGGTTGGTGCGGAAAGGTCTTCGCGCCCAACAATCATTGAAAGGTCAAAACGGTTGTTGGTGGCGTGGGCCATTGCGCGAGAAAGGTGCATCATGGATGCGACGTCCGCCGGTACGGTGATTCTTAAAAAATCATTCAGGGATCGAGCTGGAAATTTGCGAACTTCGATGCCCTGTTCCGCCAGTGCCTGCCAAAGTTCAGTGGCACGCTTGAATCTCGCAAATACAAAGTTGCCCTGGGAACGCCAGGCCTTTCCACCACATTCTTCGATCAACAAGGTGACCTGGTTTCGAAACTGCCTGATGGATACAACATTCTGGACCATCTGGTCGTTGGCTGTTGTCAATGCGCGATAGGCAAGATCAAGACTGTACCCGCTTACCGGGAAAGGGCCGGCAATGGAGCGCAACTCGGAGGCTTGGTCTTCGTTGGAAGCGATTAAATAGCCAACACGAAGTCCCGCCAGACCCCACGCTTTGGAAAACGTCCTTACCAATATGACATCGTCAAGGTCGCATAGCTCTGGCGTTGGGTTGTCATCAGCAAACTCAATGTAGGCACAGTCAACCAGGAGTTTGCAGCCGAACTGCCGGCAACGGTCGGCAATCGCGGTGATCTGCTCCATGGAAAGCTGAAGTCCTGTTGGATTGTTTGGAGATACAACGATAGCCAATGCGGTTCTTGCGTCGATTCGGTTTATGAAGATTTGGAGTGGAAACTCACCATCCAACCAATCAACTTTCTCTATCTTTCCCCCCGCATTGTGAGTGTAGACGTCAAACATCTCGAATGAAGGTGCGTGCGCGACGACACCGTTTCGATCAGAGCCTAAACTGTTGCGAATGACGCGATCAATTCCTTCATCGCCACCGCTAGTAACGACAACACGGTTTGAGTCGACACCGATCCAGTCACCGATGGCGTTTTGCAGCGGTTGGTATGAAGGGTATCGACTGATGTTCTCTGCGTTGATCGAGAGCAAGGCGTCGGTCGGATCAGGGAACGCCGAAATGGATTCGTTGCGGTTCAAAGCCAGTTTGATTTCGCCATTGAATTGAGGAGGCGCGTAGTTCTTTTTTTTGTTTTGCATCGATATTCTCATTCAATAATCTGTTCAGCGGCGGTCGTTACGATATCGCAGGCACCCGCAGTTTTGAGTTTGGGAATGATGTCGTTCAGTTGACTGCGGGGCAACGCAGATCGAACCGCCAGCCAACCAGTGTTGCTGAGCGGAGAGACTGTGGGTTCTCGCATGGAAGGCAAACATTGAATGACCGCCTGCAAATTTTGCTCCGAAACATTCAAGTCCATCATGATTCTTGACCGAGCCTTCAAAACGGCGGTGAGGAACATGACCAGGTTGTCCAGCTCTTGTTTGATCAGCGGATCAGCAATTGCGACCTTGGAGGCATATAGTCGAGTCGATGAAGTCAATATCTCGTCAATAATTTTGAGCCCATTGGCTCGTAAAGTTGACCCTGTTGCCGTGTTGTCGATGATGCAGTCAGCGTCCTCTGGAGGAAAGACTTCGGTTGCGCCAAACGTGGTCAGTACCGAGGCCTCAAGTTGATTGTCAGAAATCCATTGGGCTGCCAGTTTTGGGTACTCGCTGGCGACAACCAAAGGGCGATTGGGGAGTTCGCCGCTTTCGAGGATCGAAACTGGCGCCGCGACAACCAGGCGAACTGGATTCATGCCTGTATCCAACAGTTCGACCAGATCTGCGTCTGTCTCTACGATCCAGTCCGCACCCGCAAATCCAACGTCTCTGGCGCCGGCAATTAGCATGCTAATTACGTTGCGTGGTTTGAGAATTTTGGCTGAAAAGTGTGGAAGGGAGATGTGTGGGCGATAGCCACGAGCCGATTGAGAAATGGAAATCCCTGCTTCTTTTAGCAGTGCAACCACGTCACCGAACATTCTGCCTTTGGGAAGTGCAAGTCGTACCGTACCGGGATCTTTTTGAGGTGACATATTACCAAGCCTTTCTTGTTCATAGGCCTCGGTCAGCATGCAATACGTGCACAAAAAAACGCTGACCGGTAGGCCAGCGTTGAATTTATCAAATTACACAGCCACAACCGTCACCTGCCTAGGTGGAAATGATGTCGGTGATGGTGCTGATATTTGCTCATGCAGCTAATATGGGTGGACATGACTTTTCTGTCAATTGGGAATTCACAGATTAATGATCCGTCGACAAGGCGCACGAGTTGTTAACGCGGTTTGTTAGGCAAATTGGTCCGCCCCTTAATCATGGACACTTGGCGACCATGTTGTGAAAACTCGACTTGATCCATGAATGTTGTCATCAGAACCAACCCTCGGCCAATTCCATCTTTGAACGAATCTGGGTCACCCGCTTTGGGGACCCTTGCCACGTCAAAACCTGGACCCTGGTCACGAATCAACAATTCACATTTGTCTGGGGTAACAAGAATATGTACAAAGACCATTCGATTTGCGAAATCCGGATTACGACAACGTTCACCTGCGTTTTCGGGTGTGACAACAGGGAACTCATCTCGTGACATTTCAAGATTACCACGAATCATGGCGTTCAAGAGTGCGTGTTCCATTGCCACACCAAGTCGAACTCGGCTGGCGGAGTCCATTAATTCCTGGCTGCAAATGAGCTGCTGAACTAAATCCACAATCGGCTCAATGAGCTCAGGATCGTTGACTAACTCAAACTCAAACTCAGTTTTCTTTGCACAACTGATTAATTTGGAGTATCGAGCATCGGAATCGGAAATCGCAAGAATGTGCGATACGGTCTCAGCGAGATTTTCTGCGAGGTCGTTTTTGGGAACGTAACAGGCGGCGCCACTGGCCAGCGCCTGAGCCGCGATGACTTCGCTACCATGTGCCGTCATCAACACTACCGGAAGGTTTGGGTAGCGTTCGCTGATTTGATTGACCAATTGCAATCCGTCCAGTTCGGGCATCTGCAAGTCGGTGAGCACCAAGTCGGGTAACTCATTGCCAATTTTTAGAAGTGCTTCATTGCCATTCTCTGCATAGCAAACCTCCAGCTCCGATGATTTTTCAAGAATTCCTCCCGCCAAACGACGATCAACAGCTGTATCATCCACGATCAAAACTGTAGGCATTTCATTCTCCTTTAGAAGCGACGGAAGTAATGTGAACGACCGACATGGAACGGGAAGTTCTGATATTGATTGGTGAGGGAACACCCTGGAACGCCATTCCTTCGGTGTTGACCGTCCTTCAAAAACATCAGCTGGAAATCAGACGCGGTGCGCCTGGGATCCTTACCCATCCTTTGTTGAGGCTCGCTATTACCGATTCTATGCGTTTACGGAGAAAATTCAAATTAACAGCGAAGTATCTTCAATTTTTAACGAAATCGTTGAGCTCTTTTATCAGTTCAGAAAGCATATGCTTCAAAATCGACATTCTTTCACTAGCATTCTGGACATTCTCAGTTTGCCCCATTGTTTCAAGTTCACTCGCAACTTCTGCGGCTGTTTTGGCGCCAAGATGGTGTAAAGCCCCTTTAAGGCTATGTGCCGTTCGACGAATTTCCTTGTAATCGCCGATTGCCAAGGCCGATTCGATTTCTGAAACCATCGAGGCGCGTTCTTTTAAAAACACCCGAAACAAATCATTGAGTAAGTCGCGATCGCCTCCAACGGTTTCAAAAGCCTGCTTCCAGTCGACGGTACTCTCTCTTTGTCGAGTGTGGGTTGCGGGCTCCACAGGAGCGGTGGGACGGCCGGTTAACTCTCCAATCAGTTCATGCAAATCGGTGCTTCGAAATGGCTTGGCAAGATACTCGTCAATTCCCGATGCCAAGCAGTTTTGTTTGTCTGCTTCGGTGGCGTGGGCAGTCATCGCGATGATGGGAATCCTGGTGTCTGCGGCGCTCATGTTTCGTATTTCGCGAGTCGCTTCCAAACCATCCATTTCCGGCATCTGGACATCCATGAGGATGATGTCAAACTCATGTGACCGAAAATACTCGACGGCTTGGACGCCGTTGTGGGCAAGTGTCACCTCATGCCCCTGTTTTTCAAGCAACTTGATCACCAGACGTTGATTCACGGGGTTGTCTTCGGCGACAAGGATTTTCAGAGCCAATTGCTCTGATTGCGTAACTGCGGTGTCCGCCACGGCAGGTACTGAATCGAATTGCAAGGCGTTGGTAAACGCAATGTGAAGATCCGAGTGTTTCACCGGTTTCATGATTCGGTCTACGTCCAACGAAGTGACGACTTGGCCGGTTCGCTCTCCGCTCGACATCAACACAATTCCGGTTTGGGCAATCGCCTTTTCCTGCCGCACCTTGATCGCCAAATCGATACCGGATCCACCTGGCATTTTTGAGTCAACCAACAGTAACTGAATCGGTTGCCCTGCTTTCGAACGTTCCAACAGCAAATCGATCGCATCGCGTACATTGTTGTTGATTAACGTTTTCATGTCCCAGCTGCGCGTTAATGACGCGAGTGCCTGAAGGTTCGACTCGTTGTCATCGACAATCAAAATCGAAGTATCGCGAAAGTCGTTGACGACAGGTTTGAGGCCATAGGACGTGTCGATGGCAAAGTCCAACTCGAAATTGAAAACCGTCCCAAGCCCAATTTCACTTTCGACTTCGATGCGTCCATTCATCATGTGTACCAATCGGGAACCGATCGCCAACCCTAGCCCGGTTCCGCCGTACTTTCGTGTTCTGGATGTATCTACCTGTTCGAATTCAGAAAAGATCGAATCGAGTTTGTCTTGAGGAATTCCTATGCCTGTGTCTCTTACCGAAAACTGAATGTTGGCGTTTTGTTGATTGAATGAATGGCATTTTACAGAAACAATCACCTCGCCTTCTTCAGTGAATTTGATGGCGTTTCCAACTAGGTTGATCATGACTTGGCGAAGGCGACTGGAGTCACCTACCAGGCGAGTTGGAACTTCATCATCCACATCAAACACGAGCTCTAATCCTTTGGCGTGAGCTCGAATCGCCAGCGTTCGAAGCGTCTCTCCGAGTTGCTCGCGAATATCAAAACTGGAGGACACCAGTTCAAGTTTTCCCGCTTCGATTTTGGAAAAATCGAGGATGTCGTTAATCAATGTCATCAACGATTGGCCCGAGAACCGAATCATCTGAACGAATTCGCGTTGGTCTTTGTCCAGATAGGAATCCAACAGCAAATCCGCCATTCCAAGAATTCCATTCATGGGAGTTCGGATCTCGTGGCTGACGTTGGCCAGAAAGTCACTTTTGGCCTGGCTAGCGGCTTCGGCAATTTCTTTGGCGTGCCGCAAAGCATCCTCCGCGGCTTTTTTCCCTGATACGTCCCAAAACATGCCCTGAATTCCCACGCGACGTCCCTGCGAATTCGTGACAGGTGCTTTGAGGATTTCAACATAGGCAATCTGATTGTTGCGACCGGGGTGCTCCTCGACCGAATGGAACGGCAGCCCAGTTTGAAGTACCCAGCGATCGTCGGCGGTGTATTTTTCTGCCAGGGATTTTTCGAAAAGATCGAAGTCTGTTTTGCCGATCAACTCCTCCAAGGGTGCGCCGAGTTCTTTGCAGTATTGTTTGTTTCCAAAAACAATTTCGCCTTCACGATTCTTACGAAAAACTTTAATCGGCAAATTTTCGACAAGCGAGTCATAAATGGCTTTGGACTCTTTGAGCTCACGTTCCGCCTTAATTCTCTGGGTGACGTCCTTGGCAATCGCGCCGATTTGTGTCTCTTCTCCCTGAGAATCCAATATGACCCGGAAGTGACCTTGCAACCAACGTTGAGAGCCGTCCGGCCGCACAACACGGAATTCATGATCAAATTCTTTTTCGTCGCTAGTTGGGTCCGTGAGTGGCTTGAGCTTTAACGCCAGGGAACGCTGATCGTCATAATGAATCGATTCCAGCCAAAGTCGCCCATGCATGGCAAGTTCTTCGAACGAACGCCCGTAAATTTGCTCTGCGGCTTCGTTCAGATAAACCAGTTGAAGTCCGCCAATATCCAACGAAAAGACAAGGTCATTCACCAACTCCAGAAGCCCCGCATGAAAATGCGACGCGGAATTGTTAGGGTCGTTTCGGCTGTGATCTTGAGAACGCATTTCAAATCAACGGGATTCAATGGAAGTCGCCGACATTAATCCAGTCTAAAGCATTCTGTTGCTTTGAACAAATCAATTGATAACTGAGCTCTGTAAGTCAGGAAATGTACTCTTTGGACTGGCAAGCAAACTTTTTTCCTTGCCAATCCTGTTACCACACAAATCAAAGATCGACTGCACTAAGGGCGATAGCTTTGGTTCTTTCGGTCCATTCGGTTGCGGAATAAGTCACTCGTGTCTCAGCGTTGTTCCGTTTGTTTCTTGGTTGAATGGAGGGCGACTAGGGGTATGTCAGAGTTTATTTTAGGATTAGCCGTTTCGGCGCTCGCCGCGGTTGAACAGACAAAAACCGTGGCTAGCGCCAAAACGGCTAATGTCGCCAGCTCCAATTTTTAGCTTTGACAAACCACTAGACCCAACAGATTTGCAAAAAAAAAACTCGGCAAGAAAATTCCTGCCTAGCTTTGATTGTTTGAAAGCGAATTTTCGCAGCGGTACCAATTTCACAACTGAATTGTCAGTGTTGATCAGGCGGTTTGTGAAATCGCGTTGAGCGCAGCGTCGTAGTTGGGCTCTTGAACGATTTCCGGAACCAACTCGTTGTAAACGATATCGCCGGAACCATTGATGACGACGATTCCACGAGCCAATAGGCCTTTGAGAGGTCCGTCCAGCATTGTCATTCCATATCCATCGCCAAAACCGTTGCATCGAAACGCAGATACATTGGTGACATTGTTCAGATCTTCGGCTTCGCAAAATCGCTTTTGGGCGAATGGTAGGTCCTTTGAAACGTTGAGGATTGTGCAATCGGCTTCGCCTGCGCGCTTGTTGAATTCGCGAATGGAGGCGGCACAGACACCCGTGTCAAAGCTGGGCACGATATTTACAACCAAAGTTTTGCCTGCAAAATCGCCCAACGTGCAATCGCTAAGATCACCTGCGACAAGTGTGAAGTCTGGTGCCTTGGTTCCAACGGCGGGCAAGTCGCCAGAGGTGTTGATCGGATTGCCTTTTAAAGTAATTTGAGCCATAGGAATTACCTTTCGTTTAACTCAATTTTGTGTTGATTCCTGACTGGTCAACCTAGCGGATTGGGACAAGGCTTCAAGGGCTCTTGGTGAATCCGGTTAACGACGTGGTAGGGGAATTCACAAACTCTGGCTACTGCGCAGATTGAAGCAGCTCTTCTTCCTCAAGGGCCATCATTTCCCAAAAGAGATAGGTGATATTTAGCATGCAGGCGACTGTACCAACAACGCAAAGCACGATTCCAAGAACTGCCAGCCCCTTTTTGCGGGAACTCAAGCCCCACAGTCCCAAGATGACCCCTAACAAACTGTTGACAATGCTTAAACTTGTGAAAAGGGCGCCGAGAATTGACCAAACGCCGAGAACGATCGATGCGATGGACCCTCCGTTTGCCGCAACACTATCGTTGATGTTGAATTGAAGCTCTTCCCCCTCTGTTTTGTGGGGGGCAAAGGCACTGGCGACAACGGGCGACAGTTGAATGATTACCCAACCGAAACAAACCCACGCCCACCGCGAGGGAAGCAAACCAAAATAGCATGCAAGGGCAAGCAACGAACCAATCCAGCTGAGCCATCTGGCATCACCTGGTACATGCTTGCGTTGAACACGAAAAAAACCAGCCAAATTTCCCGTCAGCACAAAAATGATCAACAGGGAATCGCGAAAAACCCCTAGCGGTTTTCTTGGTCCAAGTCGAAACTCAGCGACGTAAAACCAAATCAAAAACGCCAACGAAGAGAGTGCAGCAAGGCCAAAAAAGATTTGAGCAATTCGTACTTCACGTTCAAATGGCGGTTTGGGCGTCGGTTTTATGACTGTCTTGGAGTTTCCCCATAACTGTTCGCCAGCTTGTCCGACCGGCATTGGCTGCGCGGTTTTCATCACACCTAAAACTCTGCCACCGATTTCCGTTGCGTCGGCAGAGTCACCCTCAGTCGGATCAGAGTTTGAGGCAGTTATGGGATTAGGGTCGACAATTTCAGCTTGGAAAATTTCGTCAGGTTCTGGCGACGGTGAGCCGTCAGCCGGCGAATCCAATTCGTTCTGATTTTCTTCAGGCTTCATAGATCATTTGCATATTTTTGAGCACAAATTATTAGTCGCAATTCTATACGCTTGGTCGACGAGGAACAGTCAATCCGTTAAGTTCTCATTAACTATTGATCGTAAACCCAAGATTTGTACATGGCTCGCTATATTAAGTACCTGGAAAGCGCAGACGATGGCACTAAATTTTCGCCTGATGAAGTGCAAACCATGCACAACTGCCGCCCTTTGTTGGTACGTTACGACTTGGAAGCCGTCTGTTCCAAGCTTAGCAAAGATGAACTACTAAGTCGTCCGCAAGAGATGTGGCGATACCGTGAACTTTTGCCGGTTGGGGACGAGATTCAACCGGTAAGTATGGTGGAGCAGGTTTCCCCTTTGGTTGAGTGTCCAGTTCTTGCCGGACGATTGGGTCTGAAAAATCTCGTCATCAAAGATGAGTCGCGTGGCCCCTCCAATAGCTTCAAGTGTCGTGGCCTTTCGATGGCGACGACGATGGCTCGACATTTCGGATCGCGTGTGGTGGCGATGGCGTCCAATGGAAACGCGGGTGGAGCGCTGGGACTGTATGCCGCGCGAGCTGGCTTGGAGTCGGTCGTCTTTATGCCTATGGACGCGATGGTTTCCAATCTTGCCGAATGCCTGTTTTCCGGTTCGAAAATTTATCGCGCCAACGGCTTAATCGACCAATGTGGCGCCGCTATCCGCAAAGGTCATGACGATGGCTTATGGTTCGATATCTCAACCATGAAAGAGCCCTATCGTCTCGAAGGAAAAAAAACGATGGGATTGGAACTCGCTGAGCAGTTCCAGTGGGAATTGCCTGATGTGATTCTTTATCCCACCGGTGGTGGTACGGCGCTGATTGCGATGTGGAAGGCGTTCGAGGAATTGGCCGAAATGGGGTGGTTGACGTCGTCCAATCGACCTCGCATGATCGCTTGCCAATCTGATGGTTGCCAGCCTATCGTCGATGCCTATGAAAAAGGTAGCGACACATCAGAACGAGCCGTCGATGCACAGACCTGGGCTACCGGATTGCGAGTGCCCCATTCGATTGGCGATTTCCTAGTCCTGGACACCATTCGCAAAAGCCACGGGAAGGCGGTCGCGGCTGCTGAGGATCGACTTGAGCATTGGCAACGCCTCGTTGCGACCAGTGACGGAATGTTTATTTGCCCTGAGTCGGCCACTTGCATCGGAGTCCTGGAGCAGATGATTGCTGCTCAAGAAATTGGCGCTGACGAACGTGTCGTCATTTTCAATACGGCGGCGGGTCAGAAGTATGTTGAAAGCAACAACGTGAGTGTCCCGGAAATAGACTTGAACGCAATCGATTGGGCCTCTTTTTGAAAAGCTGAATTCCGTTCACAACCGAACAACACCTATCCATAGCTTGCCAATCGAATGAACTCGGAAAAAACAATTACTATCGGTGTCGTAACCGTTTCGGATCGAGCCAGTCGTGGTGAATACGAAGACCGCGGTGGCCCCGCGGTTATTGAGTACATGAACGAGGTTTTGAGTTCTGAATTTGAAATCAAGGCCGTTGTGATTCCCGATGAGCAGAGGCAGATTGAAAACTGTTTGATCAGCTTGGCGGACGAACAAAACTGTTGCTTGATTGTCACCACCGGCGGGACGGGACCTGCGGTCCGAGACGTGACGCCCGAAGCGACTGAAACGGTTTGCGAGAAAATGATGCCGGGTTTTGGTGAATTGATGCGAACGGTTTCATTGACCAAGGTCCCCACGGCAATTCTCTCCCGCCAAACCGCTGGAATTAGAGGGAGTTCACTTGTCGTAAATTTGCCAGGCAGTCCCAAGGCGATCGCGGAATGTCTAGACGCGGTGTTTCCCGCGATTCCCTACTGCATCGACCTGATCGATGGACCGTACCTGGAAACAAGGCCGGATCGTATGGCAGCCTTTCGCCCCAAAAAGTGAGCTCGGATCTGAAACCGAATGCGCTAGCTTTTATGCGATCCTGATTGACAATTGGCAGCATTCAAAATGGCTTCTACGGCTCCGGAAAACGAAGGTTTTAATTTTGTCAAAGGTTGTCAAATGGCTGGAGTTTGCAATGATTGATCGAAGGTTGAGCCATTTTTAGATCAGAGACGTAGGAGCAATTTGATGCTGGAATCCGAAAGTCCTGGCCCTCCGCGATCTCAATTTCATTGGTTCATGCAAGGATTCTGTATTGCGTTTCTTTTGATTGCTGCCGGAAATGCGGCAAGCTATTTTTGGCGTTCCGCGAGTTTCGGTTTGCTTTTTGATGGCAACCTTCGATCCAACGAAGCGATCGGGTTTCCGTTTGAGGTCTGGAGCGCCAACAGTGAGTTCGGCCCTCTTTATGTCAATTATTTGATGATGGGGGTTAATGGTTTGTTTGGATCGATCGTCGGGTTGGTTCTGGGCGTTCTGGCAATGAAATTGCCTCGCCAATTGGATGCTATGATCAGCGATTTCGAAAAACAATCAAATTTACATAAGCGTACGGTGTCGTTTCAGTTTTCCATGTTTGGCCTGATGGGTGCGACTGCCATTATCGGTTTGCTGGTCGCTGGGGTGACACAATGGGCAGGAACTCGCGAGTTGCTTTGGTTTGTCTATCTACTTGGACCTGCCTTGTTGATCGGTATCGCATTCTTGCCGCAGGGATTGCACTGGCAAAGCCGCAGCCTCATTTTGATTCTTGTTGCTGCGATCATCATTGCGGGTGCCATTTGGTCAGGGAATCTGCGAGGGATGGAATTCGATCGTGTTTTGATGGGGATCTTTGTTTTCTGGACCCCGCAAAGTGCTATTGCGGCTTTCTTGTTGTTGGTTGGATTCATTGCGCAGCGACTGCAAAGTGAAAAAACGGTGGTTCCAACTTGAGCTGTAAATGGTTCCGGTATTCGTTGGGTTCCGGTATTCGTTGGGTTTTGGAGTGAGTGGCGATTTGGAAGCAACGCAAACAGAATCAGGAATTCAACCAACTTGGTTTCGAAGGCTGACTAGCTATTTGGTATGTGGAGCAGGAGTGCTTGTCCTCCTGTTCTACCATTTCCAGTTTGATATTCTTGCCCCTGTCACGATGATTCCGCCTTGGCTTTGGATGGTCGCTGCCTGCCTGCTGACGGGATTCTCCTACCGCGCTTTCTCACGTTGGCGTCTAGTGTTTACGTTGGTGGTTTGGTCGACCTTTCTGACTCTTTTCGTTGAAGAAGCCAGAAGTCTAATCCGAATTAGCGGTTTGAATCGAATTGAACGCAGTTTAGATCATTCAATTGACCGTCTGCGCATTGCGACACTCAACTGCCAGGGATCGTATGCAGCCGCAATGGAAATGAAAGGCTACCAGCCTGACATCGTTTTGCTGCAGGAATCTCCCGGGATGTCGCAGTTGCCGAAAATCGCCAACGCGTTGTTGGGACCTGAATCGGGATGGATCAGTTGTGGTGACGCTTCGATTCTCGTCCGCGGGAAATTGGTTCCAATCGTTTCTGATCAATCATCTTACTTTGCCCATGCAGTGGTGACTGCGCCGAATGGGTTGGAATTTGACGTTGTTAGCTTGCGTCTGAGTCCACCTGTGTTTCGTTTCGATTTTTGGAACGCCGATTTTTGGAATGCGCATCTTGAGACTCGCAAGCATCATCGGTTGCAGTTGGAGGCAATCGTTGCGCATTTGAACCGGGCGGCCAAAACCAACTGCTGGATTATTGGCGGCGATTTCAATTTGGTGGGGAACGACGGCGCTTTGAATGCGATGGAAGGGTTGTCTGAATCTTTTTATGAGGCAGGAAGTGGCTGGGGAAATACGGCAACCAATAAATATCCGTTGTTTCGAGTCGATCAAATTTGGACCAACTCTGCTTTTGGCTGTAGGGCACATCGGACGATTGCTACCCAGAATTCAGATCATCGAATGGTGATTGCTGATTTAGTGCCAGCCAAGTAGGTCGAGGCTGGCGTGGGGTTTATCGCCGGATCGTGGTGTTCTGGGAATATGGGAGTTTGAGGTTCGAGCGGAGAACTAAGTAGGACGGATGTTTCGGCGGGAGCCGCAAATTCCCGTTTGCAGGCCGGAGACGTCGAGGTGCTAGCTCTATTCTGTTGAGGCTGCCGGCGGATTTTGCAGAAACTAACATTGCGTTTGGTGGCAAACATGCTAACGTTTCCGCGAATTCGTTTGGGGGGCGAATTGACGAACATGTAAATATATTCGTCAATTCAATCAAACGCTTTTTGCTGTGATGTGGTTTGAAAATGCTCCGAACAAAGCTTTGTCTTTTTGCTGTACTTGCTCTAGTCCTTAGCGCAACAGGATGTCGTAATTGCGGCAACTGTGGAGCGTCTCCGCGCGGCGTGTGGAATCCCTTTTTGGGTCCCGTTGCTACGACGGTACCCGCTCCGCCAACCAATACCCTGAACATTCCTCAGACAGCCCAGCAACCACCTTATTACGTTCTGCCGGCGAACCAGAACAATGGTTTGCAGCAAACACCCGCCAGTGCGGTGCCAAACTATCAGACTCAGCCTCAACAAGGTTGGCGTCAAGCTGGGCCCAATGGTGGAGCCTCAACGCAGAACCTCAACCCAACCAGTTTTACTCAGCAACGTCCTGCGAACGCCAATTTTCAAGTTACGGGAACGTCGCAAACACTTAATCCAAACTACCAATCGACTTTGGTAGACGAACGGCAGGATTCCACTCGCCTTGCAGTCACGGATGCGTCACAAGTCCGGGCGCCCGCAAGATTTTTCCCGACGGGAAATATGAATCGCCTGATCCAGACGCCTGTTGCCACTACCGCCGCCGCAGTCCCCAATCCAGGCTTTACCAATCAAGTGGGCTTTGGTCAGCAGGTTCCCCAGCAAAGGTTTGCTCAGGCTCCAATGAACATCAATGGCTCCGTGCAGTATCAAGGACAGATTGCCAACAACCAATATGGTGTCAATCCATATGGCAACCCTGGTAACCGAGTAGCCAGCTATGCGACCAATGCCCCGGTAACCAGCTCCAATCCAATCGTGCTGGCTCAGAGTACGACGGAGCGAACGAATGTCGCAAGTAACAGCCAAGTCGGATGGAGAAACGCTCAGATCGGTCCGAACAACTTCAATCGCTAAAAACTTAACGTTCGATACTCACAACGATCGATTTGTCTTGGAATTCAGGGGCAGTTTTGTCGACCACTAGTCACTCAGCCAAGATTCCATTGCTCTCTGGCATTGTAAGTCAGTTTTGCAAGGCTTCGATCGCAAACTGGAGAGCTCAGATTCGTCGTATCGATGGGCTCGGTTCAGAACTCGAGAAGTTGACGGATGACGAGTTGCGAAAGCGAAGTCTTTCGCTTCGATTTCGCGCTCGAAGTGGTGCGACATTGGATTCACTTTTGAACGAAGCTTATTCAATGGTTCGAGAAGCCAGTCGTCGCACGCTGAGCATGAGTCACTATGAAGTTCAAATGCTCGGTGGAATTGCCATGCATCATGGCAGTATTGCTGTAATGCAAACCGGCGAAGGCAAAACGCTTACCGCCACACTTCCGATTTATCTGGCTTCGCTCTCAGGGCAAGGCGCTCATCTCGCGACAGCCAATGACTATCTTGCCGCACGAGATGCCGAATTGATGCGTCCAGTTTATGAAGCGTTGGGAATGTCGGTTGGTGTCGTGCAGTCAGATACACCTCGAGAACAGCGACGTACCGCCTACTCGGCTGATATCACCTACTCGACGGCCAAAGAGTTTGGATTCGATTTCCTGCGAGATCGGCTTCACCTGAGACGTCTTGAGGAAGGCGATGCCAGTTTGATTGCGTCGTTGGTTGGTGAGGGTGTAAAGAACGATTCACTAAAGCCTGTACAACGTGAGCTCAACTTCATTTTGGTTGACGAAGCAGATAGTATTCTGATCGATGAAGCGCGTACACCATTGATCGTAAGCAGTGTTCCCGACGGTCAAATCGAAGCCCGCGAGGCACTCTATCGATGGGCGGCGGACGTCAGCCCAAAATTCGAACTGAACGAACATTTCGAACAAAAGAAAGATGCGAAGTCGATCAATCTTACTTCCCAAGGACGCAAATTCGCTCGACAATTGCCCCAACCGGAATTGCTGATGCAAATTCCTGTCATGGATATCTACGAGCAACTTGAACAAGCAGTGTTTGTGGAGCAACACTATTTTCGAGATCGACAGTATGTTGTTCGTGACGGTGAAGTTGTCATCGTTGATGAGTTTACAGGTCGTTTGGCAGAAGGACGCAAATGGCGTTCGGGACTGCATCAAGCCATCGAAGCCCGTGAGGACCTGGAAATCAGCTTTGAAACGGGAGAGGCCGCTCGAATCACCATCCAGGATCTGTTCCTGAAATACGATCGCTTGTGCGGGATGACCGGGACAGCCGCCAACTCGGCGACAGAACTACGCAAAATCTACTCAGTTCGCGTCGATCAGATTCCCACCAACAAGCCACCCCAACGCAAACAATGGCCTGACCTGGTTTTTGGTAGTGCTGATCAAAAATGGCATGCAATCGCCAATGAGGTTCTCAGTGTTCATCGAACAGGGCGACCGGTGCTTGTTGGTACGCGGAGTATCGACAAGTCGGAATTGCTCGCCGAACTTTTGGATGAAAGAGGCGTCGCCCACGACATTTTGAATGCCAGATTCGTTGCACGCGAAGCCGATATTGTGGCGGCGGCAGGCGGATACGGCAAAGTCACCGTTGCCACTAATATGGCTGGACGCGGTACGGATATCAAGCTTTCCAATCCTGCGCTGGATCTGGGAGGTTTGCATGTGATATGCTCAGAAGTTCACGAATCGGCCCGGATCGATCGGCAGCTCATCGGACGTTGCGGACGACAAGGCGATCCCGGTAGCTTTCGGTTCTTCATGTCATTGGAAGACGAAATTCTTCGAGTCGGACTCGGCGACAAACGAGCAGACCAGCTCACGGTTTATCTAGCTTATCCTGCAGCAGCACTTGTACGTTATGCGCCTCTTTTTCGTAAGGCTCAGCAAAAGGTTGAACGCCGTTACTTTCAGGCTCGGAAAATGTTGCTGCATCAAGAGGAACTTCGACAGGAAGTGCAGCGTGAGATGGGGCAGGATCCCTACCTGGATACGCCAGGGAATTAGGGTTTTAACGGGAGGTTGAGGCTCCTGCCGAAACAATTCGATGATTCTTCACGATGTCCTTCAGACACCTCAAATGCCTAGACCGTCCGAGCTCAAGAGGCATCGCATTCTAATCGCAAGGCTCCCATCGCGAGCTGCCGAGGCCAAGCCCTGGTCGGATTGCGGTTGCCCACCGAACCAATCGAACGGCTGTCGTCGCTCGCAATTTATTCCGCGACCTTTTGATCAACGGCATCTGAATCCGCTTTGATCGCGTCACCGCCGCAACCGGCGATTAGGGTTTTAATGGGAGGTTGAGGCTCCCGCCGAAACAATTCGATGATTCTTCACGATGTCCTTCAGACACCTCAAATGCCTAGACCGTCCGAGCTCAAGAGGCATCGCATTCTAATCGCAAGGCTCCCATCGCGAGCTGCCGAGGCCAAGCCCTGGTCGGATTGCGGTTGCCCACCGAACCAATCGAACGCTGTCGTCGCTCGCAATTTATTCCGCGACCTTTTGATCAACGGCATCTGAATCCGCTTTGATCGCGTCACCGCCGCAACCGGCGGCCAGCAAAACGGAAAAGGCAAAACAAAGTATCAGTAGTTTCTTCATAAGGTTCATCCCAAACAGTGCAAGATTCAACGTGTTATTCTTCGTCTTCAATCAATGAGATTGATTTAATGAAGTCGATGTTAGGTGCAACTCCTTTGATATAAGCATTACCTTTGCTCTGAAGTTTGCCCTGTTCGCCTCGTTTGTTTTCGCCGTATTCTGTATTGATCTGTGCCACGATGTCCATGCCCTCAACGACTTGTCCAAAGGGAGTGAACCCCATTCTGTCGAGACGGCCGTTGTCGCCAAGGTTGATAAAGAACTGAACGCTTCGACTGTTCGGATCACCTGTTTTCGCAAAGGTAATGTATCCTTTTTTATTGCTGACTCCCTCCACCGATGGATCGTCATCAATTGTGGCTTCTCGCCATTCGGCGCTAATCTTAGGATCGCCGTGGATCCCAAACTGAAACATGAAACCTTCGATCGCTCGGAAAATCGCGATGTCATCGAAGTAGCCAATTTTTACCATGTTGTAGAAACGATCAGCACCGTTAGGCGACCACTCACGATTGACCTTCAGAACGATGTCGCCCTTTGTGGTGGCAATTTGGACTTTGAATTCGGCAGGGGATTCTTCGTTCGCCTCTTTGGGATTCATTAACGCTGGATTCGGATCGGTATCTTGTTCCTGAGTCCCAAGAAAGCGGTTGGGACCGAAATTAATTCCGCCGTACGAATTGATGCAACCGACCGTCATGATGGCCAATGCGAATACTATGATGAACTGCTTCACGGAGCGGTCTCCTAATTCTCGTTGATAGGTGTTGAGAGCGCAGCTGCGCTCTTGAGACAGTTTATCGAATTCACCCTCTCAAACAACACGAATCTTGTCAATGAATCCGTGGTTATTGAGGGGCTAACTTATGAAAAGGGCCCAATTTGGCGGGCCATTCGTCAAACTGGGGTTACCAGTGTTTGGACCGCAGCAATCAACTTCTCGCGAATTTCATCGTTTGTGATTTTTCCAGATTCCAGATCAAAGTTCTCATGAAAGCTGGGAATCGAAAGGCTGGATTTGACTTCACCTGAAAAATAGGGTGCCGATTCGGTAGCAACTCGCAGGACATTGCTTGCACCACCACCACCAGGCGAAGTCGAAAGCAAGACCATCGGTTTGTTTTGGAAGACTTTTTGATTGATACGCGAGCACCAGTCGAACAGGTTTTTGTAAGCAGCGGTGTACGATCCATTGTGCTCTGCGAAGGATACGATTAGGGCATCACAATTCCCGATCTTTGCATAAAAATCTTTGGCTAGATCGGGTGCCCCCAATTCTGCTTCCTTGTCGGCACTGAACAAGGGTAGCTCGTAATTGTTGAGATCGAGTACTTCGGACTCAGCACCTTCGATCAAACTGACCGCATAGGATGCCAGGGATTTATTGATCGATTTTTTGCTGCTACTCGCCGCGAATGCAAGAACTTTCATCTGTTTCCCAACCATTGCTTGTCGGATGTTCGATTCGGCCCCGTTCGCAACGACAGGTTGCTTGTTGCTCAGAGACAATGGTTGAAGATAATCGATATTGGATTGAGAAAAAGGTGTGATGGAAGTTTGGACATCGATTCTACGCTTCAGCCGAGCAAACATTCCCGCGATTCAATTCTTGTTGTTGGTGTTCGGCCCGGTAAATGACGAGATTTGTGTGTGTAAAGCGGCTGAAGTTTGTTCTGCGATTTCGAGATTGGAAGTGGTGGGTGGAAACGCCTTTACCCAAACGTGGCTTCCGTCATGTGCCCAAATCACCTCAACCAAAAGGCGCTTCCGTTCTTCAGTTGATATGAATTTCCCGTTGACGATAAAATCAAGTTTGGAGCTCTCGGCAAATTCACGAAGGGGAGTATTGGCTTTAACGATTTGTTCTGTCGTTGACGGGCCAATGATGTTCAGCGTTTCCATATCCGGAGAAAGGATTTCAAGCATATTCAAAGCGATCTCGCCGTTGCCGAGCGCGCCGAACCCGCTTTCATCCGTTTCAAAGGGCATGATCGCGATCCGAATCTTGGATTCATTGGTCGCTGTGTTTTGATTGCGTTGATTGAACTGCCAAACGGCAAACGCCAAACCCAGCAATGCCAAAAAGGCGTATGAGAGATACCTCAATGTGGCCGGTTTGTTTTGAATTGGCTTTTGGGGACTGTCCGTCAGATCTTTCCCGTTGTTCGACTCGAATTCAGTTCCAGTAGAAGGCGAGGCACTCAAGGGGTCGCTGACGTCAACCGCGGCATGTTCGGATGAAGTTTCGACTTCGGCGATCAAGCGATATCCACGACGGGGAATGGTTTCTATGTAGGTCGGTGCCGCAGCAGATTCTCCAAACGCCGAACGAATTTGACGCACGCAGAAATGAAGGTTCTTGTCGAAGTCAGATGTCACACCCGGCCACAATGACCGCTGAATCGCTTCACGTGAAATGATTTCAGGGTAATGATTCACCAAAAGTTGCAAGAGTTGGGCTGGTTGGGGAGGAAGCCTTATTGTTTCTTCAGCTGAATGGCGATTCTTCAACTCACCCGTCGATGGGTTGAATAGGTATTCGCCGATTTGAATGGAAGTTGGAGTTTGCATTGAGACTGATTGGAAAATGGCGAGGGCGTGTTTTCTAGGGAGGGCCATGGCCACGTTTACTGCGGCACGTACTTCCCTTGGAATATGATGTTTCCTGTTACTCTTGCCCACAATGTGCGTGAAGCATGACACCAAATTGGACTGTGACGGAAGTAATGATCGGGACGACGACCAAAAAGGGAGGAGGTCTCGCGTTTGCCAAGCCTGAAAATGTGACTCGTTTCGGCGGGAGCCTCAACCTCCCAAATCCATACACCCTGACATTAGTTCAGGAATCAGGCGCCATTGGATTTTAACATGTTGATAATGTTGGCGTCGCGAGAAACCTGCAATGGAGTTTGTTTTCTTCCACCAAACTTGCGACCTACGCGTTTGACATTCGCTCCGTTGGCAATCAACAACTCGACTGCATCGACATCGTCTCGCATACAAGCAAAATGCAACGCAGTGGTGCCAATCAGGTTTTGTTGCTCTACCTCGCCGCCACGATCTAGCAAAAGCTGTAGCATTTCAAGGTCGCATTTTCCGATGATCGGATAATAGAGCAACGGGAAATCATGAGCGCCTCGTTCGTGGATTCTACCGGGCTCCTGGTCCAGCCAGCGTTTGACGGTTTCGATATCGCTCATCATTACTGCAGTAGGCAATGAGTAGGGGGCACCGGCAGTTAATAGCTTCTCCGCAATTTTTTGATTGCCCGTGTGGGCCGCTGCTTCGACCGCCCGTTCCCCAGTTGTCGACACGCTATGGGCAAATCGTTTGTCCTGCTGAAGCATTTTTTGAACATTGGCCAAATTGCCATGGGAACTTCCAACGAAATCGCCGCGGCTTTGATCGGGGAGGCCATCCCATACAGGCTCCTGATACCGGTCACCATCTCGATTGACCGAGGCTCTCCAAGTCAAATTGGTGCGAGGAATCTCCAGGTGATTTTCAAGCATTTTGGTGAGTGATTGGTCATGATTCGCGCGGGCGATGTCCAAGCTGGTTTCGCCTTTTCGGTTTTTCGCTTCAACACGAGCCCCTAAGCGAATCAGCATTTCGACAATGTCATCGGAACTTCTTTCCGTTGCGATGTGAAGCGGCGAAGAATCGGTTCGAGCGACCGCATTGGGATCGGCAGAATTTGACAGGAGAGTAAAAGCTGTTAACTCCGCAATTTCCAAATCTTGATATCGTAGTGCGGCCTGAAGAGGCGTCAGGTCCGCCTGGTCAGAAAAGGCGTTTGGTTGGCCGCATTTTGCGTAGACTCGCCATATGTCGGTACTGGCTCCACCAACTGCAGCTGCAAGCATCGCGGAACCACCAAGCGGATGGTGTTCGTTTACGGTTGCCGAGATGTTGTCCCCTTGGGCGGCTGCCAGTTGTTCAAAGCGGTCCCATTTCAGCCCAAGAGCCGATTCGTGAAGATCCGTCTGAAAACCTGCTTGAATCAAAAGTTGTGCGATCTCGGAATGCTTGCCCAGTACGGCCAAAACGTAACCGCTTTTTCCGTTCGCATCATGCGCATTGACTAACTTGGCGTCACTCGAGAGCATTTTCTGGACTGTTTGCTGATCTCCATTGCGGATCGCTTCCAGGAATTTGTTTTCATCTGGTCTAGCCTGGAAAGTGCGAGACGGTGACATGGACAGCACAGATGTCTGAGTGGCTGCGACTGTGGCGATTGCGATGCCCGATTTAAGAAAGGCGCGACGTGAGTACGGATTCATTTGACGATCTCCAATAGGTTTGCTCGATGTTGCGAGGATGTTCTCGTGCAACTTGAGATCATACGAATGGTTGATCAGGATCGCTGAAAGCAAACCCTTAGAAAACCCTTAGATTGCGTTTCATCCCGGATAAAAGCACTGCATTGTTGCAGGAAAGAGATGGTAAATTGTTTGGGCGATACTTGTTTGCTAAACCAAAAACGAGAGGGTCGGTGCATTTCGAAGCGGCCACGCAGGCGGTGGCCGCTCAGATTCGTTGAATTGTGCTGAGAGAATCTTGAGCTATCGTTCAACACGCGTAAACGTGTCGCCATTAATCACGACTCGTTGCGCTTCTTCTTTTCCGTCAAATTGCACTTCTGCGACTTGGCCATTTCCGACGAGTTCCACCCTCAACATGTTCTTTTCCGCGTCGTAGGTTTCTACTGCACTCCTCAAAGGCCCCATGACTGCTTCCAGTTTTCCTTCCACGACGGAAAACACCACTTGCCCAAATTGCTCGTTTTCGAAAGTTCCCGTGTAGGCTTCCAACGGTTTGGGAAGTTCCTGGGGGCGGGCTGCTCGTCGTTCCAGGTCAGCGCCAATACTCCCTCGTCGATGATTGGCTTGAGCTGACATCTCTTTCAATTCTTGTTCAGAGTATCGCTGTTCAAGATCGGCAACGCCACGCAGGTGATCGTACGCGTATCGGGAAACGACATCAGCGAACATGACTCCAGATTCGCTGTTCACGAGAATCGCAACTCCGATATTTTTTTCGGGCATGAAACTGATTTGGCAATGGAATCCGTTAAAGCCACCAAAATGGTGAGTGAATCGATCACCATCGTATTCGCCAGTGTTCCAGCCGAGACCGTATCCATCACGAGTAAAGCTCATCACGTTACGTTCCTGTTTCGCAAGCGGAGCGTGCGCCAGCTCAAAGACTTCTTCGGGGATTAGCTGTGCGCCGTCAAGTTCGCCACGATTGATATTGATTTTCAACCAATTTGCCAGATCCGCAGCCGTTGTAACCAGTCCGCCAGCGGCATGCATGTTGTCGTCTGTTTTTCCGTAATGCAATCTGCTGAAACCGTCTGGATGGATTCGATAGGGCATAGCTAATTTGCTTGCGTCGGCTTGAGATACTCGTCCCGTAGTCGATTGCATGTTCAGCGGTTCGAAAATTTCTCGATGCAACAAATCCTTCCAATGAATGTCCAATTCGTTTTGAATTGCCAACCCAGCCAGATTGTAGCCGATGTTTCCGTACTCAAACTCCTTACCGTTCTCATCGACACCGTGAAATTTCAATAGGTCTTTGAGAAGTTCAGGAGTGTGTTGTCCTGAGAATGCTGAGCGAAACGACACTGGACCATTGTTGGAAATTCCGTGTGTGTGGGTGAGGAGATCACGAAGCGTAATCGTGCTTGGATCGATTTCCTGGTGAAAATTGCCATCAGAAAGGCACTGGTCTAGCGTCTTGTTGAGATCGAGTTTGCCTTGGTGCCCGCAGATTGCTGCTGCCAATCCGGTGAATGATTTGGTGGATGAAGCAATATAGAAAATGCTGTCTTGGGTGACTTTTCGATTCGCTTCGATATCGGCCATGCCGTAACCTTGGAGAAACAAGGTCTCGTCACCTTGAACCACCACAACTGCCGCGCCGGGGATCCAGTTTTCTTTCATGACGCGTTGAATGTGGGCTTCAAAGTCTGCCTCAAATGATGGCGAATCGGTTTGGGCCCATAGCGGTGAGCAAGCGAGGCAGCCCAGCAAGAACATCGCGACGAATTTGCGCGATAGGCCGAGGGAAGCGTTTTGAATCATTGGAGCTCTCTTGAATAATGTGAGGTGATTTGGAATGACTACCTCCCAAGTATTTCAAAAAAACCGTTTTAGTTATTGAACAAATGAAACATTCAAAATGATTTTTCCCGAACGAATCGGCGATACTGAACCGGTGGAATTCCTGTGACCGATTTGAATACCCGATTCATGTGACTTTGATCGGAGAATCCACAATCGTGAGCAATTGCCGCCGCTGATTTGTCGCTTTCACAAAGTTGGTTTGTGGCATTTTGGACCCGAAGTTGGCAGATTCGCTGCTTGATCGACTGACCGAAATGGGCTCTGAAAGTTCTGGCCAAGGACACGGGATGTTTTTCGTGTTGGCGAGCCAGTTCCCGTACCGTGATGTTTTGCTGAAAATCCTGATTGATTCGTTGGACAATAGGTAGCAACCAATCGGGTTGGGCTGGAATGGGTTTTGGCCCCGTGGGATTCAGTGGAGCAACGGTTCGCATAAGAAGTGCTAAGAAATGTTCCGTTGCCTGTTGTCGACTTGAACTCCGTTTGCCCCAAAAGAGGCTGAGAAAACGACGAGTCAACAAGGGACAAAAATTTGCTTGGTAAGTCGATAACCGCTTTGCAATTCCCCACTCATTTGCATTTTCTGGGTCGACGGAGATCTGAATCGTTTGGGCGCCTCGATCGTGGAACTGATCTTTGTGTGTGAGCCCAGCAGGTTTGATCACGAAATCTAAAGGACCGATTCTTCGCCATTGATCATCAACATGTTCCTCAACGCCTCCAGACATGAAAAGCGTAATCTGCGTTTCTGTGTGGGTGTGCTCTTGGTAGATCTTGTTCGGCAAGTATGAGAGCCGTTTAATGGCGAATTGTTCCATGTCATTCTGCTTTATTGAGATACCTGACGCTGGGGATGTTCGTGATTGAACCGGGATTCGATCGCGAAATCATTGCCAAGTTTAGGTATTCGCACTGCGCTTCTCATTCTTGGATGCGAGTGAAGATATTCCGAAAAATTTCTGAGCGTTTTCAGACGTTGCAATGCACTCAAAGATGGGAGTCTAGGCCGGAGACTGACGACTTGTGAGTAGGTCAAAACATTTTTTGGACGAGTTGTCGGGAGATTCAAGTTGCATGATGTGTGGGTGAGGCCCGGCCTGGTTCGTCCTCGCTGACGCGTCGGGTTTCCCTATCCCTGTCGTGTTTTTTTGAGCCGCTGCTAGGGGTGAGAAAGCCAGCCTAGAGACTGGTGGTTCGTGGTTCGGCGAAATCATTCTCGCCCGATGACGCGATGAGTTGTCGGGAGATTCAAGTTGCATGATGTGTGGGTGAGGCCCGGCCTGGTTCGTCCTCGCTGACGCGTCGGGTTTCCCTATCCCTGTCGTGTTTTTTTGAGCCGCTGTCAGGCGTGAGGAAGCCAGCCTAGAGACTGGTGGTTCGTGGTTCGGCGAAATCATTCTCGCCCGATGACGCGATGAGTTGTCGGGAGATTCAAGTTGCATGGTGTGTGAGTGAGGCCCGGCCTGGTTCGTCCTCGCTGACGCGTCGGGTTTCCCTATCCCTGTCGTGTTTTTTTGAGCCGCTGCTAGGGGTGAGAAAGCCAGCCTAGAGACTGGTGGTTCGTGGTTCGGCGAAATCATTCTCGCCCGATGACGCGATGAGTTGTCGGGAGATTCAAGTTGCATGGTGTGTGAGGCCCGGCCTGGTTCGTCCTCGCTGACGCGTCGGGTTTCCCTATTCCTGTCGTGTTTGTTTGAACCGCTGTCAGGCGTGAGGAAGCCAGCCCGGAGACCGGCGGGTTGTGACGGCGGTTGAACGGGGTTTATCAAACTTTCTGTTGCGACGGCTTCCGAACCAGTGGCTGAAGAGATGAGCAAGATTAAGAAGGAAAAGACAGCAATTTGTTCCACCCAATTCAAGTTCCGATTCACGGAACTGTAAAGTTTCTAACTCATGGCGATCTCTCTACTACCGTCGACTATCAGGGTTTGTCCGTTCGTACAAATGCGATCTTAGATGGAAAAGGCAAAAGATTTGGAAAGCAGGTTATGCGTATCGAAGCAATTCTCGCCACTTCCACTCAAGACAGGCCAGTCCGCCCACGAAAACTGCTTCCAGAATCAAATGTCCCAGTCCCCAGAACGTAGCAGATTGAAAGTAAAAACCGACGAGTATCAGACAGATAACCGACCAAAACAGGTTGGCTGTTATCAAAAGCAAAATAAGATTCATGGGGCGATGGGAACGTCGCGCCAAGGAAGTGGAGTATGCACCATAGAGGAGGTTGACCACGCCGTTGACCAGGATCAGCTCTCGAGGAAGCCCATACCATTGGCTTAGCCATCCGCTGAAGAAAAGCATGGCCACGCCGACTGACAGTCCTGCCAATCCATCGACCCAGATCAATTTGCAACGTCGGTCCAAATGATTGTCACGATTCAAGTTCATGTCTCGTTCTTCGTGAGAGGCGTAGACTGTGCAGCAGGTTCAACTGATTTAGTTTTACCTAGAACCTAATCCAAGTTACATTGAGTGCGACAATCGGTCACCTAAACTTTCAACTTGAAAAATGGAATTGCATTTTAACGCTTGATTGCTGCGTGATCGCAATTTGTAAACGGAGGCAAAGATGAGATTTACCCTGGGTAGGTTGTTTGTATTGACTGGGTTTGTGGCCTTTATCGCTGCGAACGTGTTTATTTTTCCATCCAATTTGGCCGCAATCATTTTGTTCTTTTTGGCGACGATAGTTTTTCCGCCTTTTGTCTGGATTGGCGTGATTCAATCGCGTGGTAGTCAACAGGCGTTTTTTATCGGGGCAATGGTGAGCGGAATTCCCCATTTCGTTTTTTCTGCCTACTTCGTTTGTACGATTTTGTTTTTTTCGGGGTTACGTCTCGATGAATTGGAAATCGTCGAATTGTGGAATGGCCTTTTTCAGAGTGATGTTGGCATGGAGCGTGGAGTTCTCTACGTTCACGGGATCGGCATCATTCTTGGTTGCATTGGCGGCCTCTCAGGTATGCTCGCGCGGCGAATGTTTGTCAGCCCAATTGAGAACAAGCTTGGCTAGTACGAGATTGTTGCCATTTTAGTTTTTGGGAGGTTGAGGCTCCCGCCGAAACCAGTTTTTGCTTTTAAGTTTCAATGAGAGGCTCAACGGTTCAACTTTCTATGTCCAATGTTCGCTGCAATCGCAAAAAAAGGCGGGACTAAGTCCCGCCTTTTCTTTGTCGAAAATTGGTTTTGGAAGTTCTCTAGTCGATTCCATAGACCCCACCGACTGGGCCAGTGAGGCCATCGTAGTTGGGCATATTTGGATTAAATGGTTGGGCGGGAGCTGGATTGGTGCTAGGTCGAGTATTTGGGCGAGGGGCGGGGCGAATTGGATTGACCGATCCGCCACCGACGTTTGTTCGAACCGCGACACGCTGTCCTATGAATTGTGGGTTGGCTTGTAGGTATTCAAGAGCACTCATGTTCCAGGGGATGGTGGCCAAGTGTCGATACTGACCGTTTGGGTCGTCAATTAGTGTGATCAATGTCGGTCTCGCAAGTCGTGCTTGAGCATCGTTGACCAAGTCCGCGACTTCATCTCTTGCCTGAGCATGTTCAACCGCTGCGTTATAGTAACCATAGTCTCCGGTTTGCTGGTAGGCGTTGTTGTATTCAGCGACCATGCGATCCAATTCGTAATACTCTGCAGTCGCCTCTTCCACATGATACTGAATCTGATTGAGTTTCTGACGCCCCAGGATTTGCAGGGCGGAAAATTCAGTTTGCACAGAGAGGTCTTGAGCAAATACGTTTGCTGAAGTGATGGTCAGGCAAAGAACAGTAATGGCAGTTGCTAGTTTTGTGAATGTCATGGTTTTGTCCTCGGGTCGGTATTGTTTTTGTTTGAGTTGAGTTCGTTGCGAACTTCTTATACCCATGGATTGCCAACGGCCATTCGAACCGGACAAGAAATTTGAAAAATCGTGAGCCGCGTAACAAATAGTGGAGAAATCGCGTGTTTTAAGGGTTTGTCACGCTGATGTTCTGGAGCGATTTGGAGATCTTAATCCATATTCACGCTATGCAGACCGTCGACGGTAGCGGCCCAAATTGCAAAAGCAAGAAAAATGGCTGATACGCAAATGTCGACAAGCGGCTCTCTCTCGGGATTTCCTTCGCAACACCCCACGAAGAACCTGCACGACGAGCCCATAGGCAATTAGCTTGCACAAGAACTTAGAAACCTTCGGCATTGTTCCGCTCCTTTGGTGGGTCATGCTACATTGTTGTAAATGACGACATCCATTGTTCTCAAGAATACTCAACTACAAATATCAAATGACCATGATGAAATTCAAGATACAACTGCTGTTCCTGCTTTTCCTTTCCTGTTCGCAAGCTTCACTGTATGGGCAGGAAACTGGGAATCGGTTTATTCCAGAATCGGCGTTCGCCGTACTTGACGTCGATGTTGAGCAAATTAAACAGCAGTTTATGAACGCTGACGGGCAGTTCGTCAGCGAGTATTTTCCTGCGGAGATCCTAACGGCGATGGGGGAGACCTACGTCGGCTTCGACTATATGTCCCTTCGCAAAATTCGAATTGTGGTTGCCGAAGGAGAATCTTCGCTGGCTGACCTAAGGGTGGGTTTAGTTTATGAATTTGAAAATACGGTGGATATCGGCTCCAAGTTTGAGGACGTTGAGGTAACCTCAGACATCGAAGGGCGTCCGGTCTATATGGACGTGGACTTTGGGCTTGAGTGCATGCAATTAGATGAGTCTACAGTTTTACACGCGACCGAGGGCTTTATGGCTGAGCTCGTTCAAGCACGCGATGTGTCGACTCCGCTGACCGCGTTGTTGGCTGCCTCAAAAGCAAAGGATAGCGAAGTTTTGGGAGTGATGTCCTTTGAGCAGATTAAGGATGCCTATGCAGAACTAGTTGCCGAGAATCCAATTCCTAAGCCGATGAGTTTCCTCAACGGAATTCATCGATTCTTGAAGTCTGCTGAGTTTCGTGTCGCAGACCATATGATGACTTTGGAGATGCAGAGCGAAGACGAAAAATCTGCTGGGAAGCTTCAGATGATTGCGAAGCGATTGGTCGGCATGGGGAAAGTGGGAGCCAAGTCGAATATGGGAATGATGATGGGAATGGAAGGTGATCCCGTCATGGATTCAATGTCGGGCTACGCGGTGCGATTGATTGATTTGATTGCGACTGAGCTCGCGCCGAAACAGGAGGGAAATCAAGTCATGATGCAGATCAAAACCGACGCTGCCTGGTGTTCGATTCTGCCGTTTCTGTGGGGGGGAGGCTTTTAGTCTTGATTTACCGATGAAAAAATGAAGTCTACGCGAAGGCTCTCTCATTGAGCCTTCACACTGCTTTTTATTCATTAACAGCGACAGTCGAATGGTGGTTTTGATGAGGCAGTTTGCCCAGAATCATTTCGCAAAAACACCGTCTTGATCAGAGAAAGATTTGAACTCCAAGGCATTGCCACTGTTGTCCAGAACGAACAATGTTTTCTGTTCGCCCTTTTCACCTTGGTATCTCGTTTGCGGCTTGACGATAAATTTGACGTCTGCGTCGTCAAGCTTTTTTTGAATGTTGGCAAACTCCTTCGCGGAAAGTACGCATCCGAAATGAGGGATCGGAACTTTGACGCCGTCAACTGAGCCGCAGTAATCTGGATTGGGAATGTTTCCACTTACGTGTGCGGAAAGCTGGTGTCCGAAGAATTCAAAATCTATCCAGGTTTCGGTTGAGCGACCTTCGGCACATCCCAACAGGTCGACATAGAAGGTTTTCGTTGACTCTATGTCTTTGACTTTGAACGCGTAATGGAACAAGTTCATGGGGTTCCTCACATCTTGGACACATGATTCCAGCGTTTTAAACTGTGATTCTGGCGTCGTTGACTTTATAAGAACAAGTCGCAAAAAGGCTCAATGATTTGAAGCATGTCGCCTCCGTCAATTGCCCTTGTCGTCTTTCAGCAGCTTTTCGAGCATTCCCATCTTTCGCCTCATCAACTCAATTTGTTCGAGAATCAATTGTCGGCTTTGCACCCGATTCTCATTTTCGAAGGAGTTGTCAATGAGCTTATCAAGCTCCATGAGTAGGCGTTTTTCTTCGACATCGTTCGTTGGTTGAGCTGCTACAATTCTTTCCAGCAGTTCGGCAACCGACGGGCCGTTTGTCAATTCTCCAGGTTCGTCGGTTTCTTGTGACGTGGTGAACCTGGCAGTAACGGGGCGGTGATCGCTTTTCTGGTTGGCTGGAAAAAAATCATCATCACGTTGGATGATTTTTGATTTGGGTGACCAAGCGAGGGCTTTTTTATTCACAATCACAAAATCTAGGATGCTATCGTGTGAGTCTTCGGTGCGTACTTTTTCCTTTGGCTCTACCCAGGTTGCAAGCTCGTCTTCAAACATGAGATTAAATGATTGGTTGCCCGTCTCTGTTTGGATGTCCCAATCGAAGTTGTAATCCCCAACGGCAAACACTGGGATATCTTGGACGGCAATCCAGTCTCGAACACCAGTCGCCTGCAAACGTCTTTTCCATGACTTTGTTCGATGGAAATGGTTGACCATCACCCAGAACTCGGGCCCGTTCGGTTTTACTTTGAATTTCGCGGCCATCGGAGCACGACCGCTTCCGCCGAGTTTCAGATCCGGTTCGCCCTCGGAATCGCCATTCAGCTCAATGAGTTCCAGCTCCTGGAATCGTTCTGAGTTCCAAGCCAGCATCAGATGGTCATTGGCTTCTTGTTGTCCGACCTTGTAATAAAAATACGCACCTTCGTTTCGGGCAATTGCGCGAATGTATTTCCCCGCGTTCTCTTCGGCCACTTCGGAAAGGGCGAAAATGTCAAAACCGTTGAACGATTCGAGCCATTCAGCAATGACTTCCGGGTCATTCGTGTCGCTGTCTCCGCGGTCACTCTCCAGATTCCAAGCCAGGATGTTGATTTGTTCTTGCGCAGACAGATGCGTGCACCCAGCGAAGATGAATAGGAACGATAGAAAAATGCGATTCATGTTGCTGGGCCTGTCCCGTAGAAGCGGTGCCGATTTCATGATTCTACCAACAAATCCGCATCGCTGATTTCCGTTCCCAAGCGGGTGCCAGGATTTCGCAAAATACTGGCCCAGGGCCTTCGGACTGATTGGATTTTGGTTAATAAACGGGAGGTTGAGGCTCCCGCCGAAACCTGCTGCCGTCAGCAAAGAACTCCGACGCAATCCGATCTCCGGGACCAAGGGATGATCAAACAAGTCGTCAAAGCCAATCCAAAAACGCCGTAGAGCATGATTCCAGACTCCGTAGAGTCTTATCCATCAAGGTCGGCTATGGCTATTCAATCCAAATTGGCGTTCGAAATCTCTGGGGCGTATGATTGCGTGAACGAGCAACCGGGGCACGTTCGTTCACTGAAAATGTATTTGAATTTTCGCTTGATCAGTTAGCCTTCCTGATCTGGCATCTCCGCAAACATCTTGGCTGCCTCAGTCTGAATGTCTTCCGGAGTCATTTCGCGAAGTTGAGTTGCGATTCCCCATTCGTGACCAAAAGGATCACGGACACGTGCGAAACGCTCGCCCCAAAACATGTCAGCCGGTTCCATCAGTACTGCCGAACCGTTTTTTTTCATTGCTTCGACCATCGAATCACAGTCGTCTACGTAAAGATGGATTGCAACCGTCGTACCATTGAGTCGCGTCGGGCTTGGCTGTCCACCATGTTCAGGCAGTTCTTCGCTGATGAAGAACCTCGCGCTGCCAATACGAAATTCGCAGTGCATCACGCGCCCGTCAGGCATGTCAAGCTGGACATGCGGAGCGACGTCGAAAACGCTTGAGTAAAATGCGATGGCTTTCGCGGCGTCGGTGATGCTGAGATAGGGGATGAATTCGTAGGTTGGCTGTGTTGTCATGTCTTACCGATGTTTTTGGCTAAATGTTTTGGATTTAGATTGAGTTGTTTGGGAGGTCGAAGACGCCGAGAATGATTGACACGAGTCGCTTCGTTGTCGGCAACCTCGCGGTAATTTTTGTCGCGACAATTCAAATGTACAAGTGCAGGTGGCTTCGTGGTATAGGTTCGCTATTTTTTCGTTTCATTGATTGCGGCAGGTTGTCTGGTAATTAGCTTGCCAATAATGCTCCCGATAAGCGAGAACACCGAAAATCCGAGTGCCCAACTAGCGCCTGCGAGCCCCGAAAAATCGTTATCCATATAGAACGCGATTGTGATTCCGAAACCAATTACCGTGACCATCCCACCGAGAGTTGCGTTCAGCAAATAGTGTTTGTCTCCAGATCTAGCCACGTAAAAACCCGCAACAAAAAACGGGACACAAACGACGATCGCTGTACTGAGTGCCTCCGCCCCGCCAGCTTTGCCTAGGATGAGTCCGCTGGCAAAGATTCCCAACCAGAGGGCAAGCGTATGAGCCACAATGGACGAGAGTAGGAACGTGATGTACTGAGTGATTGTTTGGCCTTTTGTGGTAGCAGCCGGAGTAGACCCCGCAATGAAATCACTCTCCAAACTGGTTCGTAAATTTGGTTTATCAATGTTCATTTCACGTATTGTACGAAGATTTTCATGCTACGCGATCTAGCGTGGAGAAAAGCCCCGATTTGACAGGGAGCCCCAAAGGGTTTCGAATTGAAATAATCAAAATATCTGCAGAACCTGAATTGCTTTATCCGTTGAGAAACTGATCCGATGAAGGCCCCAACTGGTCCAGTATTTTATTTGATTGAACCTCGCTGTCCAATGCTATTGCGGTAGTGAAGGACTCTTGTTCTTTGTGACTTGTCCGCATTGCAGTATTGTTATGGGGCGTTGCGATGAAGTCGGCGAATTGATCCAAGATTTGCAGAATCCACAATTCGATGGTGGATATTCAATTCTTCGCGACAACGATCTGTGTCCAAATTGCAAGACCGCGGCGTATTCAGACTTTGAGTTTTGTGACAAGATGCAGATTCAAGAGGCTGGGTTTTCGGACTCGAAAATCGGTGCTTGGCTACGTTAACGGGGCATTTTTTTGATGAACATTAAATGTGCAATGCGCCCTTAGGTGTGAAGCTGGCATGTTTTGGAGAGCTGGAGCACTCTTCTCGACTACCTTATCAACTGCACGGGAGAATGTGTTTCGTCGTGGATTTTTGGTGCGCAAATTGCGAGGCCGAGTCAGAAGCGACAGCTGTTCCCACGCCATACGCAGGCATTATCGTTGAACGAAGAGTCAATGGAGTTTTATGCGCGAGCAAGTGGTTCAGAAGTGGCTAACGATCTTGATGGAATTTCGTTTTGGGAAATGTTGAATGCAGTATGGATGCTCACTTAGCTCCATCCATTGCAAGCAACTCATATTGATCGTGATTCCGTTTTCCGATGGAGTGCCTACGACGTTCCATCCGTGTACTGGAATCTTGCTGTCGCTAAATGATCCAGACAAGCAACTTGCAACCAAGTCAGTTCCATCAAAAAAAGTTTCTGGCCCTCTCGTTTTATCAATCGCAAACTCTACGTTGACGCGACCCATCGATACGAATAAGCCTACCGCCACGACGAGAATCAAAATTAACGATGATCTAATAGAGAAAATCTTCATGGAGGCCCAAGAAGGTGGAACGTCGTCGTTGCGTGGAGACGTAAGTTAGACGTGCTCCTCCGTAAGCTATTGTTTGAAGAGTCTTTTTCGTTGACGGAGAGGGCTTTGAATATGATTGGCTATTTCTCTTTCATTTTTTCGGCTGGTTTGATGGACCAAAACCCACTTACCTTTCAACTGGCAACATGCAAAGATTGAGTGTCCCTGTTTTCATGGATGGAGTGAGTCACACTTCTGTTTTACAGAAACCTTGTTTGTCGAAACACATCTTAGGCGAGATCAATGAGCTGATTCGAAATCGACATCTACGAACCAATCAGCTTTAGCTTCTTCAGTGGGAAGCGAAAATTGAACCAATTCGGAATGACTGTGGACGAGTAAAGCTTCCCCAGTTCGATCAAGGCAGTTGCAGACCTTATCGGCCTCAGTGAAATCCTATTTGTGGAGCGTGTTCATTGCCTTGCACATGAAGTGCCGAGCGATAACGACGTGGAATGGTCCAACGTACAGAGCACGCTGATAGATTCACGGGAAGCACCACCAGGACGCTAACACGGCGGACGCTCAAACTCCTCAAATCGCATTTTCGCCCAGTTGGTGCTGGGAGCGGTGCGAACTGGCACGTCTGAATTGAATTCTTGTGTCAAGCAATTGTAGTTACCTTGATTTTCAAATGGCACGTCGATTGGAACGTTTCCTGACGATCCATACGGCAAACAAATTCCCCCCCCAAAAAAAACACGTGAGTAACCATGAACGTACAAGTTAAATATGGGATCGCAGTGCTGTCGATCTTTCTGCTCTGCGACATCATCTCAGCCCAGGACAATCGAGACTTGTCGTCCTATGTACCAGAAGACGCCAACGTGCTGGTCATGGTCAATGAAGTTGAGTTGTTTGACAGCCCGATGGCAAAACGTCTGTATTGGAAAGCGGAAAAGAAGAAGTCCTATGCCATTTTCGACGACAGCTGCAATCAATCTGACGAGAGAATTTTGCTTGGATACTTCCACAAAAAACTGCAAAACCAACAGAATAATGCACGCGATTCGTAAACGCTACTTCCCTCTTATTTCGGAGCGTTCATCAACTACGTCAGCAGAATCCACTGGGGAAGGCTCAGGGACGCGCAACGCGTTCCCTAACAAAGTTGTTACCATCGGTGATTGTTGTTTCTTTTTCAATTTTAGATTCGTTTACATCAATGGTGCATGCACAAGGAAGCCAAATGAAATTCTTGTTGTCAATTACAATCATTTTCCTCTCAGCAACTAGCGCGAACTGTTTCGACATTTTTGGAGTCGGCCCTGATCAATTTGAAATTGAATTCGCCTCAATTGGGGATCCTGGCAATTTTGCGGACACCACTGGGATACCGAATCCAGTTGGAGCAGTAGATTACTCCTTTCGAATGGGGAAGTATGAAATTTCGGAAGAAATCATCGACCGGGCGACCGCGCAATCAATGGCTTTAGGAAATGCGCTAAATCTTTCACATGATAATCGCGGGGGAAACAGGCCAGCAACTTCGTTGACGTGGTTGGACGCAGCAAGATTTGTGAATTTCCTAAATACCAGTACCGGCAATTCCGAAGCGTATAAATTTGATACTGCTGGAAATTTCTTCGTCTGGGATGCCGCTGACGTTGGGTACAACCCGAACAATCGATATCGAAATACGCAGGCCAAGTATTTCCTTCCCAGCGTTGACGAGTGGTACAAGTCAGCTTACTACAATCCGAGTACCGGTGAATATTACGATTACCCGACGGGAAGCAACAACACCCCAGATGGAATTGATTTTGTAGGAGACACAAACTTTGATGCTGTCTTTAATGATGGCGCACAAAATCTCATGCCAAACGCGGTTAAAGATGTCGGAGTGCTAAGGGGGATGTCCCATTGATTGTTAAAACTGCTGGTGGTCTCACTTAAAAATATAGCGTAACGATTTTGCTTGAAAGACTCAAACTGCCGGACCTTGTTTTTTTACAGGAGCGCACGCGACTGATAAAAACAAGGTCCGGCAAAATTTTGTAGTTGGCGATCAGCCGTCCTGACGCTCTAAAGCTGCCATCAATTGAGGCAGCTCGCCGTGTCCTGAGATCCGTCGAAATCCTTTCTCGACCTCAAGCAACGCGAACGCAAGCCAACGTGTCGCTTGATCCGTCTCGGGTCGAAAACGCGTCACTCGGCCCAACTTGTTACGAGTATTGCGAAACGAATTTTCGATTGCATTGGTGCTCAACAGATTGCGGTGAAGCGTGTTGGGCACATCCAGTGATTGCAACGCGATCAGATCCTCCCCAGCCTCGTGGAGGCTTTTGAGTGACTCAGCATTCTTGCCTTGGAGAAAATCCTCAAGTTCCTTCACGACTTCTTCAGCAGCCTGCTTACCCTGAACCTCGCGAAGACGTTTGAACAATCGGCCCAATTCGCCCCAGTGTTTCTTGGACAACTTCGACTTGATGTTCCGCTCCTTGTGAACGAGACAGCGTTGTACAACCGAGTCTGGGAAAAACTCTTTTACCGCACTACGAAGCGCATCACTGCCGTCCAACGCAGCGAACAACCGGCGTTCACATTGGAAGCCGCGTTTATCCAAACGACGCATTAAATCCTTGCTGACTTCGGCACTTTCGCTGCTGCCAAGCTCAAAATCCAAGACTATTTTGAACCCTTCGGCGGTGATACCAAGAGCCACGATCGCCAATTGGTCTTTGCTCAGACGAATACCGTCAAGCATTAACACAACCCAGTTTTGCTTGGAGATATCCCGACTGCGGAACGCATCAACGAACTTGTGGCCCACTTGTTGCCAGTGGCGAGAAACGTTCGACTTGCTGACGCCTGGAGATTCTGGTTTGACGTTTTGCATTTCCCGAGTACTGACGCCGCTGGCCAAGGCTTGCACGATCGAGGCGGTTAGTTGCTCGGGATCGTTGGCCGCTTGATAAGTCGCCAATTTTACTTCGTGCTCAATCCCGCCGGCATCTTTTTGACGAACCCGCGGGCGAATCAACTCTTCGCGTCGATCTTCGACAACGACTCGGCCTGAGCTCGAGCCAGCACGAACGTAGTCACTTTCGTTAGGGCGATGTTTCGGGCCGCAGAGTTCGTTGACTTCAGCCGCCATCACTTCACAAATCATCTGACGGACACTCCCGCGAAGAAAATTCCGAAAGATACTTCCAGCTTCGCTGGAAGAAACTTGTCCAAGGGTCTCAAAGATACTACAGTCGTCCATGGTGGTCTCCCCGTCGGTTGCTGCCGACGTATGAAAGTTGAATTTCGAAGGGCGACAGTGTCGCCTTCGGGAGACCACTTTTCAACTTCTAACAATTTTTGGGGGACGCTTCCTTGCATATTGATCTGCGTCATATTCCATTTGATGCGAGAGCCAAACCAAGACGAACAGCAGGTAGGGCACAATAGCTGGCGATTAGAACCGGCATAACGACACTCGTGGACAGATGAGCCTGCAGCGCCCAATTGTTCCAGGATCTGGATTGCACTGTGCCCCATGAATTCTGCCGAGATCACAATCACCAGCGGCAGAACGATGAAAAAACATTCGCAAGGGCAGGTGCCATCGGCGAATGTGTCCTGCTTCGTGTCGAATGATTGCCGCGAGTTGATGAGACGTGAACTGGTTGACCAACCCGTCACTTACCAAAATGACTCGACAATAAGGCAAACACTCCAGCGACCACTGCATTGACAATTTGTCGGCTTGTTGACCAAATGCGGATGCTTGTCACTTTCAAGCGATGTTGTTTCAATAATGTGTTCGACGTTTTTTCGAAGTTCGGGGTCGGTAATTGGGCGGGTTTGCCAAACAAAACATGACGATGAACGGGAACGCAACGAGCATGATCGGTAAGGCGATAATCATTCCGGTGACCAGCATCGTGTCAGAACTTTGACTGTCCGTCGATAAGGTCTTTGGCACCGATCGCAAGTAGCGTTGGAACGAGGAAGATCGCCAAATAGACGCGGACACGCAGTGCAAACGAACTTGATTCGTTTTCTTGAGAGTCTTGAGTTTGCTTGCGGGCGTAAAGGACCGTTTGGATATCAAAAAAGATGGCCCATGAAGCAATCAGAGAGAGTACCACGGGGGGCGATAATTAGGACTTCATCAAGCAAAAAGCCATTGATCGAGTCCCCAGTTACCCCGCACAATCTCTTTTGCCACTGAAACGAGTAAATAATGGCCAAGCTGGCGACCAGCCAGACCGCTGAGTGACAGGCCGTCAGCCGTTTTAGCATCGAAGGGATTTTGTCGAGGTCGCAGTCTTCGCTTCTGAGTTTTCGGGTAACGATGACGGTTTGAAACGCCGCCAGCATGGGAACCATAAACGTCGTCAATAAGATGGCTGCGAATCGAAAACCAAAACATGCTCGACTGGATGGTTGTTTCCCATCTCGCTGACTAGCAGCACAAGCATGATGACAAAGACGATCAGCAGATTCACAGATACCACCGGAAGGAAGAAAACGATTTGATTTTCTTCACTCTAGTTGAGACTGTTCAGGAGTCGATTGAAACAACCGGTATAAACCGGCCCCGCCAAATAGAATTGCGACTAGTTGTGCCAATTGGGATGGATAGAGCACGTTTTCGCTTAAGCATACTGGCAACCCGTCGGCGCAAACGGACGCTTTGAATAAGTGATTCGTTGAACAGAAACGGGGCCGGGGAGTGCTCTGTAGGAAACCCTAGATGAATAAGATGATCAGGGGTGTTGTGTGTCAATGCCATGAGGTAAAGATCACGACATTGACTCCAGTATGATCTTTCGCTTGTTGCTGTTGCTTGGCTTCTTTTTTATGGCTCTTCGGTGAAGTTCAGTTGGAGTCGCGGGCACAAATACCAGGACGGTCGTCTATCAGATCGACAAGCATCACAAGCGATTGTTGTGGACTGGGACCGTCCTGCGTTTATTTTTCGAAGTGGCTATTTGTCGTTGCCAATGGCATTCAATTTTCGCCAAGCCTTCAGATATTTGTCTTTAGATTTTCGAACTAGGTCATGGGTGAGAATGGCAGTTGGGTCTTGAGGAGAATCAATTTTGTGAGTGATTAATTCAAACCAATGCATGGCTTCCTTCACAGTCCAATCGTATTCTCCGGATTTTGAATCGGACCAATTCTTTGCGTTTTGAGTCCTCGCCAAAACCAACGAATTGTCCACCCGCAGAAAAAACCAGATCGGATCCGAGGTCCGTTTGTCGATCTCAACGGGTAATTCCAAGTTGCTCACCACTTCGGACGCTCCATAGCCTCAACTCCTGAGTTCCATCAACCGTCGCAGCAAGTTGGCCATTCCTGCTGATCGCAGCAGCTCTTACGAATGTTGGATGAACCAAAACGGGGGGCCCATTTCTTCACCTGTTTCAGCATTCCAGACTCGAGCCAACATATCGGAGTTCGGGGTAATGAAATACTTGCTGTCACTCGAAAATGAAACGCTTGCCGCCCACCCCCGATGACCAGAAGTTTGGAATTTGAGTTCGCCAGTACCCACGACGATCACATCGTGATATCTCTCTTCTGTCCTTGCGACAACAACGTATTTTCCATCCGGGGAAATGTTGGCTTTTTGTGCATTGCGATAGTCAGTAACCTCAGCTGGCAGCTCAGGCGAATCACTACTTTCTTGCGAGACCTCTATGATTTTCATTTTTCCGAATTCAACATCCCAGACCTGTGTTAGATCTTCTTGATAGACAAACTCCAATCCTGCGACCGTCGTCACTCACACTAAGAAAATCTGGCTTGCCAATATCAATTGCCTTGCCAATTGGCTCCCCCGTTTTCGAATCCCAAAGCCAATAATGCCCTATCCACGACGGGCCGCCAACCGCCGGCCATGATCAACGAATGATGCCGAAAATCTTATCATCGTCTGAATGAAACAATGGAGATTTACCAAACGATAGCGCCATCCTCTGTCGTTATACGACCCATTTGGTTCTTGAATCGAAAGGTACGCTTGCTCTTTTCGCTTTGAAAGTACCATCTCGGATTCACTTCGAGTTCCATTCCAACGATCAACTGAGTCGTTGACCACCTCGCTTTCAATCCGTCCGGAAACTCGCTTTTCAAAGCTGTCAAGATTAAGAACTCGTGTGATTCCACCTAGGAAACTAACAACGAGAAGTTGATCGTCAAAAAAAGTGGAGCAAATCGAAACCAGCCATCCTTTCGACCTCAGTTTTTGGAATCAAGATCCCAAAACGATGACATTGGAACCGGTGTATCTCGCTAACGCGTATCTTCCATTGGGTGAAAGTGCATTGTACTGAGTCTCACGAGGCGCACGTCTCTCAGAAATCCCTTTCCATTTCGAATCCTGTAGTTCATGAACCGTTGTCAGCGTTCCTCCATTTTCGGAAAACCAATATTCGATTGCCGTTCCGCGAAATATCGAAGTCACATACTCTACGTCCAACGTGGAATTTGACTTTCTTCCGAAACCATCTTTCAAATCCCAAAAATAGATTTTTCTTGTTCGCAGCAGTCACCAGTTGGTCGTCTGTTAGAATTGGCAAGCAAGCCGATTCTTTCATCCAAAACTCATGGGGCAAACGCCTTGGATATGGGTTCGCCGGTCGATGACGAGTAGAGCTTGACGGCATCGTTCCCCAAGTTGGCGAGAATCGACTTGCCGTCGTTCACAAAACCTCGCATAAAAAAATGGACCTTCACGTACAACGATCGGATCCCCATTCCGCTCTCCCGTGTTCGTATTCCAAATTCTCACTATACCGTCTTCGCAGGTCGTTACGATCAAACTACCGTCGGAAGAGAAACTGAAGTTGGTAACCGGTTTCGGGGTGGTTTAGTGAGATCAAATGTTTTCCGTCGCGAGAACGAATGATCTGACATTTTGGAGTCGCAAGTAAATCGCCAGCAGTTCTCCATTGCGAGTGATTTCTGCATGGAGAATGTCTTCGCTGAGATCGATTCGATTGATCATTTTCGCGGATGAAGCTTGCCACAATTCAACACTCCTTCGCCCCGCGTGGAGGAGTAGATCTTTCTCGTGCAGATATTGGGCGGGCTGAATTAGCTCAAAATCAGAAACTGCCAGTCCAGCGATTTCCGGCATCAACTCGAGCAAAGATCCCAAGCGAGTTTGGTGGGTCCGAATCAGGGCGTGAGTCAAAAAACATCGTTTTCCCACGCTCTCTGGAAATCCCAAATCGCGTCACTCTTGAGGTTGTCTTTGACATGGCCGAGGCCTGAGGCGATACGCAACCCGACCAGGTTTGACTGGGCCGATTCGGCCAACTTTAAATTGCGTTCAGAAGCTTCGGTCGTTTTCTTGTTGGCGGTTGAAAGGTCCTTGCCGGTTGCTACCAGCACTTGGTTAACGACACGAAACTTATTGGCAACCAAGGTTGATGCGATCGAGGCAGCGACAAGCAGCAAAGCAATCGTGGTCGCCAACGACGCAATCATTCGATGTTTTTTGGCCCACCGGTAAACATGCTCAACTGAAGAGACTCGTCGCGCCCGAATCGGTTCATCGTCAATAAATCGCTGCAAATCGTCGGCAAGATCACTGGCGACTGTGTATCGGTCGGCTGGATCACGCTCGATTGCTTTGTGAATAATGGTCTGCAGGTCTCGAGGGATTTCAGGCCGAGTTTTTTTGAGCGGAAGTGGCGCCTCATTGATAATCTGCCTTAAGCATTCCTTCTGATCTTTCGCGTCAAATGCTGGTCGAAGTGCAGTCAGTTCGTACGAAGTAAGTCCAAGCGAATAGATATCTCCTCGATGATCGGCTTCTCCTTCCAGCGATTCGGGAGACATGTACCTTAAGGTTCCCAAAATGGAACCGGTCTGTGTCAAGTCTTCGGAGTTCTCAAGCTTTGCCAATCCAAAATCTGCGATCCAGGTTTGCCCACCCGTATCAAGCAACAAATTCCCAGGCTTGATATCGCGATGCACAACTCCATTTTCGTGGGCATAATGAATTGCGTCGGCAGCCTGCTTGATAATCCTCGCTAGGCATCGCCAATAATTTGTGGCCCCCTCATTCGATCGAATTATCCGGCCACTCTTATTGACATCGACATCCAATCCACCAAGCCGATAGGCAGGTGCTACAGCCGCCGAAGTCGTCGCCACGGGATCAGTCAATGAATAATTGTGGCGTGTTTCGATGATGGATTCGACTTGATCAACCGCGTCAACGTCCTGCTCCGTATCATCAATGATATCCTTGGCGTGCAAATGTACCGATCGTTGAAAAAGCTTGAGTCGATTTTCCTCAGTCAGCTCCCGCAACTGCCGAATCACTGTTTCCAGTGAAATACCAGGAATCAATTGCATCACGATATAATCGGTGCCGTGACTTTGCCCCGTACCAAAAACTGCAATGATATTCGTATGGTGTAGGCGGCCAGCCGACGTTGCTTCCCGTTTAAACCTCTCCCTTCGATCTTGGTCTTCCATGAGATGTTTGGGAATGACTTTCAACGCGACTCGCCGATCAAGCGAGACTTGTTGGGCCTCATAGACGACCCCCATGCCGCCGCGTCCGATCTCCCGAATGATTCGGAAATCGCCAAACTCTTCCTGGATACCTGTCGATGGCTCGTCTGCGTCGATTGTCGATTTACGACTGTCTGATGCCGCGGAGTCGATCAACACAATGGCTGGAAACAAATCGCGAATCTCGTTTGCATAGAGAGGATACTTGGCCGCAAATTCCTCAATCGTTGGCCGTTGACCATCGTCGCAAAGATTACTGAATTCTTCGACGATCGCGTTTAGCTCTAGTGGATCCTGGCAATCGTCCATGCAACTACAATCCGGTAAAGAAATCTGGATACTGAAAAAGCGCGTCCTTCAGTTTTTTCAGAGCGCGAAGATAGCGTGAACTCGTTGTCGATTCGTCCATTTCGAGGATCTCTGCAACATCGACATTCTTCAGGTGTTCGAAATGTCGAAGCGCTATGATTTCGCGATCCACCGGTTCCATGCCATCCAAAGCTGTCTGAATGATCTGCTGGAACTCCGCCTTGGTTGCCGCTTTCGAAGGCGACGACGCATCATCAATTAAATGAGTTGCGAGTGAGACAGAGTCCGCGAAGGAAACGTTGCCACCATGAATCGAGACCTCACGATGAGCATCGCGTTTGACGCGACCATGATGACGAAAAGCATCAACTAGCCGTTGTTGGACAATACCACGCAACCAGACATAGGGACCGACGCGTCGCTCCTCGTTGTAGCGGGGCAAATCTTTTGCAGCGGCAAGAAACGATTCTTGCAAGATATCAGACTCGCGTTCCCGACGTTGAAGATTACGATCCATGCGAATTTGGATAGCTTGCTTTAGCTGTGGTTGATACTTTGAAAAAAGCTCGGCCAACGCGTCTTCGTCTCCCGACGCGGCGCGATCCAAAAGCTCGTTCGAGTCGTCATCGCTTTCCGACATTTTTTTCATTTCAGGCCAATACCACACCCAATAAATAACCGTTAACAACTACGCACATACTGATCAAGTCATGTGTGCTCGCCAAGGCCTAATTGGAAGCGGATTTATTACGAGATTCCGGTGGGTAAATATTAGGATCCTAATTGGGTGAGTAACAGGTTACTCAAAACAAGTCAATCATAACAGCCAGCAAGCTGGTAATTTGAATGATTCCCCTCTAGCTGACACACCATGATTTGAAAAGTCTCCACGACGCAGTCTGGGAGATAACTCATGTAGAGTTTGTGAAGAGTTAGCCAACGCAAACCATATAAATCAAGGGATTGCCTGTAAACGCTGGAACGCAAAATCAAGTAGAGCGTTGGGAAACAGCGTTTTCTGAATTGATCCGAAGTGCTGGGGTTGTAGAGGTCTGTCAACGAAAAAGAAGCTGGACTTTTCAACTTCAAAAGTTGCCAATCCAGCTTCTTCGTGGTTCACGCGTTAGAGTTTACGAAAGCCAATCTGGTCGATCCTCTGCGGCTGGAAGTGAGACCAGTCGGATCCGGTTGATGTTTTCGTCCAAGGTCATTCGATCTAACGATGCTTGAGTGGGAAGTGAGTCGAGATTCAGCACGCCCAGTGCAGAGCCACCCGGTTTGGCTGCGGTGCGACCGACGGACATTTGAGCGATGTTGATCTTTTCCTCCGCAAGAACATTTCCGACGTAAGCGATGATTCCGGGGACATCGTTATGGGCGAAGCACAAAAGGTTGCCATCGACAAAGGCTTCGATTTGGTTGTCCTGTAGCCGAACCAATCTCGCCATGTGCTTTCCAAATACGGTTCCAGAAACGGAAAGTGTCTGATCGCCCGAGACCGACTTGGCTGAGATTAGCGAAACGAAATCACCCTGGGCTGGTTTGGATTGGCTCACGATTTCGATGCCGCGGTCTCTGCAGACAGCTTCTGCACTGATGGTATTGACGTCATCCATTGCATTCTCAAGCATCCCGGCACAGAACGCCGCGTTCAACAATCGCACGTCTTCCTTGGCGATTTCCCCTTGATAGGTCAGCTCACATTTTGAAATGTTTCCCTGGTGCCATTGGCAACTGAACATGCCCAAGCGAAACGCTACGTCCAGGTAAGGACGGACTCGGTCCATGGTCGTTGGGTCCAGTGCGATTGTATTGACCGCGTGCTTGATCTCTGACTTGGTCAGGTATCCAATCAGGAGTTCGACCGCTTCGAGGGCCACCAGCTGTTGAGCTTCTTTCGTACTTGCCCCCAGGTGTGGTGTGCACAGCGTGTTGGGCAGTTGGAATAGCTCGTGGTCGGTGCAGGGTTCATTCTCGTACACATCAAGTGCAACTCCGCCAAGCTTTCCGGATTTGATTCCGTCTACAAGTGCTTGTTCGTTGTAAATTCCGCCCCGAGCACAGTTGATCAGGCGAGCGCCTGGTTTCAGTATTTCGATTTGTTCAGGTCCGATGAGTCCTTCGGTTTCTGGAGTGAGTGGCGTATGTACGGTCACGTAGTCACAGACCGGCAACATGCCATCAACCGTATCGTATAGCTCGATCCCTTTCTCGGCTGCAGTCGCAGCAGGGAGAAACGGGTCGTATCCAACAATCTTCATCTCGAAAGCGGTGGCTTTTTCAGCAACGGTTTGGCCGATTCTTCCGAGTCCGATTACGCCAAGCGTTTTTCCTCGAAGCTCAGAACCCGAGAACTTTTTTCGATCCCACTTGCCTGCCATTAGACTGGCATGTGCAGGGCCAATGTTTCGGGAAAGTCCGACCATCAGTGCGATTGTGAGCTCCGCTGTGCTGACCGTATTGCCCGTTGGGGTATTCATGACGACGATTCCAGCACGTGTGGCTGCTGATTTGTCGATGTTGTCCGTTCCAACGCCTGCTCGCACAATCGCTTTTAAACTTCGATTGCCTTCGAGTGAATCAGCCGTGATTTTTACGCCGCTACGACAAACAGCACCATCGAATTTGGACAGCGCTTCGCGAAGTTCATCTCCACTCAAACCAACATGAATTTCGTGCTCAATTCCTTCGGCATTTTCGAGGAGCTCAAGTCCTTCGGGGGCGATATTATCTAGAACGATGACGCGTTTGGTGCGGTTGTTATTTTGATCAGCCATTGTTCTTTGCAAAGTCTTTCATGAAATCCGAGAGTGTTTGAGCGCCTTCGAGTGGCATTGCGTTGTAAACAGAAGCACGTATGCCACCGAGTGAGCGATGGCCTTTAAGCGTGGTCATTCCGTTTTGAGCGGCTTGTTCCAGGAACCGCGAATCCAATTCCTCACTGGAGAGTTTGAAAACCACATTCATAATGGAACGACAATCGGGTGTTGCGTGCCCCGTATAAAATCCTGCGGACTGATCAACCACGTCGTAGAGCAATTGGGATTTTTGGAGGTTCAAGTCGTGAACTTTTTCCACGCCGCCTATTGTTTCTTCAATCCATTTGCAGACGAGTCCGAAAACGTAAATCGAAAAGGTCGGCGGAGTATTGAATCGAGAACCCGCTTTGGCGTGCTGGTTGTAGGTTAGGTATCCAGCAAGTCGGTCCCCTGCCCTTTCCATGAGGTCTTTGCGGATCACAACCAGAGTCAGTCCGGCAACACCAATGTTTTTTTGTGCGCAAGCGTAAATCAAACCGTATTTCGAAACGTCGCGCGGACGGCAAAGGATATCTGATGATTGGTCGCAGACCAGTGGTGCGTTAGAAATCTCAGGTGTCACGGGGAACTGAACACCCTGAATGGTTTCGTTGGACGTGAAGTGAACGTAGGCGGCATCGTCGCTAAGTTTGAGATCATTAGCCGTAGGCACTGTCGAGTAACCTTGGCTGGCCCCGTCCCATGCGACATTTAGGTTTCCATAATGGTGGACCTCTTCACAGCTTTTTTTGCCCCAGGATCCGGTCACGATGTAATCGGCAACCTGGTTTTGTTTGTCCATCAAATTCATCGGGATCATGGCATTTTGGAAACGTCCGCCACCCTGAAGAAAGAGGGCTTCGTAGTCGCTTGGGATGTTCATCAGGCGACGAATGCGAGTCGATGCGTCTTCTAGGATTTCTGTGAACGCGGGACTGCGATGGCTGATTTCAAGAATACTACTGCCAACGCCTGGCAAGGAAAGCATTTCGCTTTGTATTTGCTCTAACACCGTAAGCGGAAGCGTAGCAGGGCCCGCCGAAAAATTCAAAACTCGATCAACTTTGGATAGTGTTTGCGACATAACTTCCTCGTAAAGAAATACCGTCCGGATTCTACTGGTACCAACAGAAATTAGAAGGCCTAGCCCGCGAGTGATCCGCCGAAAAACCCATCGTTCGGAGGCCAATTTGATGTTGTTAATAGATACCAGTCGTTTGAGCTCATCGGAATGAGCGATCTTTATTGTTTGGGAGGCGAATTCTCGTTTGAGGAGACACGGACATCAAGCAGTCGCGTTTTCGCGGATTTGGCTGGGGAAATTGCCTTATTGTAAAGCGGATCGTGGCTTCCCGCTTACAATCAATCGTCAACGCCGCCGGGCAACATTGGGGCAAAATGTACTGCAATGGCCAAGGAACTGCGAGACATCAGAAACCTACTGAACGACTTCAGGCCGTTGCAAATGATTTGGCATCGCAACGAAGAGGCAAAATTCAGTTTGGCCTACCGAGATACGGTTGAGAGGAACAAGAATTGTTTCGGCAGGAGCCTCAACCTCCCGTAAAAGGCAAAAACCTCGACGACGGGTGCCATGCTCCTCGCTTGCGTGGGCATGTTGTGTTCTGCAAACAGCCTAATACCTTAGGCCCGTCGCTTCATCGAGCCAATACACTGTTTCCGTTTTGGTTTTGAAAACCCTGAGCGATTCGTGTCTGAAGGGTATTAATTCTTGTTGCGACGTCAACTTGTCGAGAATCAAGTTGATAACTTCGCAAATAGTTGTCGAGGGCAAGATTCAGTTGTCCCTGTGTCTCACGAATATATCCCATGGCCTTTAATGCTCGTGTGCTCGTTCCGTCAACTTGCAAAGCGTCAGCCAGCAAATTGGTGGCTTGATTTTGGTCCCCAAACTCAGTGTAAAGACTGGCAAGTTCAATAAGAGGTTCGGCGGAGCTGGGGTAGCGTTGCCGCCAAGAGTTCAGCAAATCGAAGGCGTAGCTCTTTCTGCCTGACTCGACAAGAAGCCCGGCCAGTGCACGGTGAGCGTCTACGTGTTGGTCATTGGTGGCAATCGCTTGGCGGTAAAGCTGCTCAGCCTGATTGATCCACTGCGTATTTCGAGATTGTTTCCCAAGCGTGTAGTACGTTGCCCCCAGATTGTACATTGCATCCGAATTTTGGGGGTTAGCGTTGAGAGCTTGCTGGAATTGATTGATCGCCTGGGAAAATTGGCCATTCAAATATGACGCTCTACCCAATGCATTTTGCCTGTTCGCGACGTTGCAACCGAGGAACATGGGAGCGCATAGGGCGAGAAACAGTGCCAAACGTGTTGAGAATTTCATGATTACAAACCGGGGGAAGTTCGCTTGAGCGAGCGAGGACGCTCTTATTTTCGGAGAAAAGTAGAGATTTGGCCATTTTTTATCAAGATCAGTCTGCATGCGCAAAACAAAAGCCGCATCGAACGATACGGCTTAGGTGTAGTTTTGGATTCAGGCAGACGGAACTAAGAGATGGACTCGTAGTCCTCGCTGAACTCGTCAAGCTCATCTCGTGAGCCCGTGCTGTCTACGTTGGGATTGTAGATCTCTTCTCGTTCGGCAATTCGGCGATAACCTAGTTTGGTGATCACTTCAAGGATTTCGCTGCAGGTCGGGAACATGCGACCGCTGGCACGTTTGTATTCATCAAGTGCTTGCATGAATTCGATTTCGGGATCCGAATACTCACGTTCGCAGGTTGTTGGGTCGATCTGACGTCGACGATGCGGTTTCCGTCGTTCCTTGTTTTCAACTGGCTTGGCCTCTTTGCGGCGGCCCGTTTCGTTCAAGGTATCAAGTTGCTGCTGTTTTGACTTGGCTGAAGTTTTCTTTGCCATTGCGTTTCCCCGAAGTAGGTTTCTCAATCAATCGCACAATTCTGTGCCCCTTGCTGACGAGAAAAAATAGGTCAGGAATAGCGGTGGCGTGGATAGAAAAAAGATTGTTGACTAGGAAAGAGTTACCGGCTGGGCAAGGTTGAGGAATGTTCGGGTTGTTCGGGTTAGCAAAAGTTGCCAGCCCTGATTTGACAAGGGTTTGCTGATGCGATGGGGGGCCGATCACAAAAATGCGGAAAACCTCTGAAAGAATTCTTTCAGATGCCGTCGCTCTGAGGCTGTGAAAAAAACGGACTCTTCGATTTGCTAGTATTTCCCAGAGAGATATTTTTTGAATCGAATTTTCGGGGCGGCTCTGCAACCTTCAATCCGTGTCGAGCAACCAATGTGGCTTGCTCGCTGCCTTACGTTTCCCCGTTGGATTTTAACTCGTCATCAACACCTCCAAATAATTCTTACCCGTTTTCTCGTCAACCAAATTCATGAATCGACGGAAATTATGAGACAACGCATGCCACAACACTTGTGCCTTCGCTTTGACTAACCCTCGGACTGAGAATTGCGTCAGCCCTTGGTTGCGACAAACTGCGTTGGGGAACTCCGCGGCTGGTGCTCTGCGGCGATAAATAGCTTGAGCCTCTTCGGTACCCATCCGCTCCCGGAAGGCCGTGAAATGTTTGTTCTCTCGCGGCTTGGCTGCATAGGGATCTTTGCCGCCTGCAAGTATTTTCTTCTCGTTGTACAACCGACCGTAAAATTGAGTGCCTTCGCGTTCCAAATGTGTCACGCCTTCCTTTTTACTAAAGCCGCCGTCAGCCAGATATTTCTCAGGACGGCCGTACCGCTGACAAATGTCGTCGTACATCCGCGATTCGCCGTCCGCTGTTTTCGCCTTCGAGCGTCGCGAAAAGCCACAAGGCAAAAAGCAAGCGTGGGTCGATCGGGTCACGTCCGACTTTACCTTGCGTTGCTTTGATCGTTTCATAAAGCACCGAAAGATCGAGCGAGTCGCAATAGGCTACGACCGTCCGAACCAAATGATTCTCGCGAATCAATTGATCGAGCGAACGACCAAATATCTCCGCCTGATGACGTTGCGGCAATTTCACCCGAGAATTACCACGCTGCTCTTGTTTACTTTTACTCATGTCTCAAATTTAGCGCCAGGAAAATCTAAACGCAATATCTATGCCGTTCGGTGGCCCCGAAAAATTCACAACCTCTGAGCGACTCCGGTTCGGGATGAGGATGTTACCGCAGCCCTTGGGTTAAACCCCAAGGCTAGTGGAGATTGTCGTTCCACGACAAATGCATTGGATCATGTTGTTCCGCGACCGATGCATTGAGTTAGCGATCAACTCCGCTGTTTTGGGAGGTTGAGGCTCCTGCCGAAACTAGGCCTCTTCGAGTCCGGATGCCCTGGCCAATCCATTCGTACGCGAATCAAAAACTCACAGCCTCGACGGGCTAACCTAAGGCTTCATTCTAAAACGAAGGACTAGGCTTTCGCCATTGTGAAAATCGTAATTTCAGGTCGGACGCAGAATCGAACTTTCGCCGAATGTCCAAGCCCTCGATTGATATACATCTTGTGTCCTCCTTCAATTTGATACGATCCGGCGACGTAATTGCGATTTCGTACAGGGAGAAATGGAGGAGAGAATCCTGGGATGCGGCATTGGCCGCCGTGAGTGTGCCCGCACAATACCCAGCTTGAGTAGCCATTCCAGATCGGTAGGTCAACGGAGTCGGGGTTGTGGCTAAGTACGATCGACGGAGCTGGCAGGGATTGGATGATGTCCTTGCAGCGGCTCTGGGCGAAACGAGGGCTCCAAAGGTCATCCAGGCCGGCGATCGTGAGTCCACGGAAGCTGATCGTTGAGTCCAGCAACACGTTCAAGCCAGATTCGTTTAATTCGTTGATGACCTTGTCGGCCATAGTGCAATCTTGGGTAGTCCGAACGTAATCGTGATTGCCGAGAACTCCTGCCGTACCGATGGAGCCCAAGGGGAATTTGGAGGCAAGACGTTTCAGTTTATTTAGGTGAAATGGTGTTGGGTCATCAATGAAGTCCCCTGTGTAAACGACAAAATCAGGTCGAAGTGATCTCACATAGGCAAATTGATTCAAGAGGTAATTGTCGGCGACTTTCCGGCCAATGTGTAGATCACTGAATTGTATCAGCGTTTTGCCGATCAAGTCATCGCTGAGGCCAGGGACTTGCAGTTCCCGTTTTTCGTAGGCCGTCCATCGCGGCTCAATTTGCCAGACGTATCCGCCCAATCCAAGGCAGCCTGCTGCGAGAGAATATCGAAGCAGTTTGCGTCTTGAGATTTTCATTGAGAGTCGGTGTTGGTGAAGAGACTTGCTTTAAGCCAATCCGTTCCGATTGGCAAATGTCGATTGGCCCAAATCGGGATTGTCTTTTTCCCGTTTTTGTTGGGGAGGCGTTCGCCAGGATTTTTGAAGAGCCTCTATTGTAACGGTGACCGAACACTCGATCGGACGAATTCCCGGAAGTTGAGCTGCATATTGGTATGCGTTTCGCAGCGTGGGTGAAAACGTGTCGTAGGATACCAAGTTGAATTCAAGTGATTTGGTTATCTCGATTGGAACTGGTTGAAAGGTGGCGGCCGCAGGTAGTCGGTCGCTGGGCAGTTCCGTCGCATGAGAGTTATTGTCAGCGACGGAAAGACTTTTGGGTTGAATATTCAGAATAGGAATAATGAAAACCAAGAGCAACGCAGCAAGCGCAGTGACCGCCGAAATCAGAGTCCAATGGGGGATTTGAGCGACGGGTTGGGCCGTTGCCGACACCTCAGCTACAAAGTCCTCTGAATCAAAAGTGGTCACCAATGCGAACTCAAGCGATGCAAAACTTGCAAGCGATTGCTGGCATTCAAGACAGTTCTTCGCATGGGTTTGGAGGACTTCGTCAGTTGAAAGAGGGATACGGCGATCCATCAAATCTTGAATTCGATCTTCGAATGCGTCGCATTCGACTGTCTGGTTTGACGATTTTTTAACCATCTAACGTTCCTCGTTTTTTTAAACGATCAATCAATTCGCGCCGAGCGCGATGAACCCACGTCTTTACAGTACCCAGCGGGATGTCCATCTGTTTTGCAATTTCTGCATAACAAAATTGACGTTTGTAGAACAAAAGAAAAGCTTGTTTGTACTCATCTCGCACACTTTGGAGCGCGATTGTGATTTCTTCAGCAAGATGATTTGCCGCGGTTTGCAGGTGGGATGAGTCCTGAATGGGGTAATCAAGCACGTGTGATTTCGGGCGGCGTTTCCTTTTCGCGAGGCGAGTGCGGCAACGGTTCCCCGCGATGGTCAGCAGCCAGGGTTCAAACGCTCGGTTTGGGTCCCATCGATGCAAATTTCTAACCACACGAAGAAACGTTTCCTGCATCGCATCTTCGGCTTCCTCGCGTTGGCCAAGCATGCGATAGCAAAGTCCGAAAACCGGACCCTGAAATTTTTGAATCAATTCACGAAACGCAGATTGCTGCCCGTCTAAACAACGATCAACAAGTAAGCAAAGTTCACTAGCCACGACGACACCCCTTTTGTCCAACGGTGATACTCCATTTGCAACCGTTAGGTTTCAAGTCCAATATCAAATCCTACGAACCAATGAGTAAGTTTTCGCGTGGATTTATCAATTATTGGTAGAATTAATGAAAAAAACGAGAGACAATTCTCGTTTGTTGTTTTTTCATGAAACCAATGGTAGCTATTTTTCGATCAGAAATTACTCAGATCAGGTGGGTTTCTAACGACGATTGAAGAACTTTCTCAACACATGGTCTGCCGCATTGGTTGAATCGTCATGAGAGAACTTGGGGACCGGAGGCAGTTTTCCTTTTTTCTTTTTCTTTTTGGGGTCGGTCTCTACGGTGTCATCGTTGAGATCAGACATCGAATCGTCGGATTTTTGCTCATCTGTGAGGGGTTCAGATTCCTTGGCCTCTGCCGCTTTACGAGACAAGGCCATCGTTTCCTCTATATTGAATTGGGTGGTCTCGTAATTGGCGTTGCCTTCATCAAGATCCTCGACCAGCCAGTCAGTGATGCTGTCTTCAATTGAAGGGTTCTTGTTGCGAGTTCGAGTGGCTGCTTCGATGACGTTTTCAACCTTGGGTTTTTTGGCTCCTGGCTGAGCGTGGTCAACAATGAGTTCAAATTGAAGGCGGCCTACGCGGAGAGTATCTCCGACTTGAACTAGGTGAACGGCTTCGAGTTGGTCACCGTTGACAAAGGTGCCGTTGCGACTGCCCATATCTTCAACGGTTACTTTTCCGCTTCCGATAGAGATTGCACAGTGATTTCGACTTACAAGATCACTGGAGGGCCTCAAGTGAGCATCTTCGCCCCGCCCAATGATGAATTTGGGCACCGAGATTTTGATCTCTCTTCCGTCGTTTTTTCCACCAATTACTTTAAGTCTGACTTGCATCCGGTTTCCTTAAAATGCTGGCGAAAATGCCAACTCCCCTGTTGTCTGCACAGCATGTATCAAACAACTGCGACAATGTTGCCTCTCTCTGTCGCTATGTCTCATACTAGTTAAATCGGCTACTCATTCGGTCTATTGTATTGAAAAAACCCTTTATAAATCAATGTATAAGATTCGTTAATGTCCCCTAAGATTAGGGGGAAGGGGTCTGAAGGTGACGAAAAGTCCTGTAATCAGGAGATTTTCAGCGGTTTTCATTCCATTCCTTCGATTCGAAGAATCCTTGGAATTCCGCTGCCAACAGACGTTCCTCTTGAGTTAGCTCACCTGCGTGTAACTCAATGTTCAAATCGCCAGATAGTTTTTCGACCCAATTGTTGACGAATTCTTCTGTTCTCAAGACACCGTCAGTCAGGTCCGAAATACCGGGCAATTCGGGGGCAAAATCCGATCGCTGCAAAAGGATGCTTCCATGTTGTAGCAACGATTTTCTAAGTCGTCGCTGAGCACTTCCACCGACCTTGTCATCGCCGACAATTAGATCACCTTTCGCTCTTCGCTCAAAACATAAAAACGAATCCCCCCGTTTATTCGCAGGAGTTTGTTGGTTCGGGTTCCCGAAAAGGTGTGCCTTGATTTGGAAGTCGGCAAGAAGATCAATCAGCGATTGATGGACAAGGTCGTAGAGCTCACGGTTCTTGCTCGACCAGCGTTCACTACTGGGCACGCAGAGACTGTAGGTCACTTCGTGATCATGCAGAATCGCGCCGCCCCCCGTCTTTCTTCTTACCAGCGGGCAAGATTGGCTTGCCAAATGCTGCTGGCGATTTCCAAGTGTTTGAAAATATCCCAGTGAAAGGGTGGCTGGTTTCCAAAAGTAAATTCGGAATGTGGTTTGGCCCGAAGATTCAGCCGTTTCCAGTAGGGCCTGGTCGACTGCCATGTTCCAGGACCCCGTTGCTGGGGGATCGATTATCAAGCGGCCTTGTGAGGCAGCCATCTATTCTTCTTCGTAATCAGAAAGCGGTGGGCACGTGCAAACGAAGTTGCGATCACCGAATACATTGTCGATTCGATTGACCGTGGGCCAGAATTTAGACCTTCGAGTTGCCGGGCTGGGTAAGACGGCGGTGTTCCGATCATAGGGTCGGTCCCATTCAGCGTCCGTCACATCCAAGATGGTGTGTGGGGCATTTTTCATCGGGGACTGTTCGGCGGTCATTTTGCCTTCTTCGACAGCTCGGATCTCTTCCCGGATTTGCAAGAGTGCATCGCAGAAGCGATCGAGTTCAACTTTGGATTCGCTTTCGGTGGGTTCGATCATGATCGTGCCAGGAACTGGCCATGACATCGTTGGAGCGTGAAACCCATAATCCATCAATCGCTTGGCAATGTCTTCTTCGGTGATTCCGGTGGCGTCCTTGAGTGGGCGAATGTCAACGATACACTCGTGAGCGACACGCCCGTTTTGACCTTTGTAAAGGACTTCGAAACTGCCTTCGAGTCGGCGGGCAATGTAGTTGGCATTGAGAATCGCGACTTCGGTGGCCCGTTTTAGTCCCGCGCCACCCATCATAAAGATATAGGCCCACGAGATCGGTAGAATCGCGGCGCTTCCGAACTGTGCCGCAGAAACTGCACCGCCTTCGATCAATCCGTCTTGAGGCCGGATTACGTGATTAGGAAGGTACGGAGCCAAATGGGATTTAACGCCGATCGGACCCATTCCAGGGCCTCCACCGCCATGCGGGATGCAGAAAGTCTTATGAAGGTTCAAATGGGAAACGTCAGATCCAATCGCTCCAGGTTGGACGATGCCTACCAGGGCGTTCATGTTGGCACCGTCCATGTAAACTTGACCACCGTGCTGATGGACAACTTCACATGCTTCACTCACGGTCGACTCAAATACTCCATGTGTACTCGGGTAGGTGATCATCAAGCTGGATAGGTTTTCGCTATGCTCTTCCGCTTTGGACTTCAGGTCGGCCAGATCGATGTTGCCGCTTTCGTCCGTTTTCACAACCACAACTTTCAAGCCCATCATGCTCGCACTGGCGGGATTGGTTCCGTGTGCCGAACTGGGGATCAGGCAAATGTTGCGATGCTCTTGTCCAAGACTTTCGTGGTAGCGACGAATCGCCAGCAGTCCTGCATATTCGCCTTGGGCGCCTGAGTTGGGTTGCATGGAGATGGAATCGTACCCCGTGATCTCGACAAGCCATTTCCCAAGCTCGTCAATCATCGCTTGATAGCCTTGGGTTTGGTCAACAGGAGCAAAGGGGTGGAGGTTGGCGAAACCGTCGTAGGTCACCGGAACCATTTCCGACGTGGCGTTCAATTTCATGGTGCAGGAACCCAAAGGGATCATGCCATGGGTCAACGAAAAGTCTTTGTTTTCCAGCCGCTTGAGGTATCGCAACATCTCAGTTTCTGAGTGGTAGCTGTTGAAAACCGGGTGCGTAAGGTAGGGTGTTTGACGTTGGATCGGGCCGGGAATCGCATCGGCATCGGCACCGATTTCGTCCATCGATTCAACTGAACCCGCCTCGATGCCAAAGATCGTCCAAAGCTGATGCACGTCGGCAGGAGTGGTGGTTTCATCCAGGCTGATGCCGATGGAATTGGCATCGAGTTGACGCAGGTTCACGCCATTCTCAACGGCTTTTGCGATCAGCGAATTCGCTTGGTCTGTCAAAATGGTGATGGTGTCAAAGTAGTTTTGATGCTGTAGTTCGAAACCGCCTTTGACCAGTCCAGCGACGAGGGTTTTAGTCAATCGATGGGTTCGCTCCGCAATCGTACGAATTCCTTCGGGGCCATGGAAAACGGCATAGAACGACGCCATATTCGCCAGCAGCGCCTGGGCGGTGCAGATGTTCGATGTCGCTTTGTCGCGTCGGATGTGTTGTTCACGAGTTTGCATCGCCATTCGCAATGCTGTGTTTCCTCGGGAGTCTTTGGATACGCCAATGATACGCCCAGGTGCAGATCGCTTGTACGCGTCACGAGCAGCCAGAAATGCCGCGTGAGGTCCGCCAAAGCCCATCGGAACGCCGAACCGCTGAGCGCTGCCGATTACGATGTCCGCGCCCATTTCCCCGGGCGGTTTTAGCAATGCCAGACTGAGAAGGTCAGTCGCAACGGCAACCAGAGCCTTTTTCTCATGGACCGCTTCGATAAATGATGTCAGGTCTCGGACCTCACCCGTGGTGCCAGGATACTGAAGCAATGCACCAAAGATATCGTGTTCCCCAAGTGTTTCGATTGGAGCAACGATGACTTCAAAGCCAAAGTATTTGGCTCGAGTCTGGATGACATCCAGCGTCTGAGGGTGAATGTCGTCAGCGATGAAAAATGAGTTGCTCGCGTGTTTGCTTGCTCGTTTGCAGAGCGTCATCGCCTCGGCAGCCGCGGTTGCTTCGTCCAGCAGGGAGGCGTTCGCAAAGTCCATACCGGTCAGATCCATGACCATCTGTTGAAAGTTCAGAAGTGCCTCAAGTCGGCCCTGAGAAATTTCAGCCTGATAGGGTGTGTAGGCCGTATACCAGCCCGGATTTTCCAATACGTTTCTTTGAATTACCTGCGGAACGTGCGTGCCGTAATAGCCCATGCCAAGGTAAGACTTGTTGACCTGGTTGGTATCCGCCAGTTGGGTGAGTCGCTCAAGTGTGCGGGCTTCGCTGACTGCCGGTGGCAAGTCAAGGTCTTCTTTGAGGAGGATATCCGATGGAACTGTCGATTCGATGAACTCATCCAGATTCGACGAGCCTACGACCTGTAACATCTCCTCGATTTCCTGTTGGCTGGGGCCGAGGTGACGATTGATAAATTCATCGTGACACTGAAGTGTTTTGAGGGATCGTTGTGAGATTGCGTTTGCCATGAGATATCTTCTTCAATTGAGCACAAAAACCGCGACAGACCGTTGGGGGTACCGCGGTTTCCGGATTGTTAGCAGAGTTGAACAATAAGCCGACTTTGGTGAAGTGGTGATAACGTCTCACCGCTTCTTGTCGGCTTATCAGGAAACGACGGAGGCTTAACCTTCTTCGCCGCATTGTTTTTCGTACGTTGGGTGATCCATTAGATTGGCCAGCGCGCCTTCGTCAGAAAGTTTGACTTTGATAATCCAGCCTTGGACGTAGGGATCCGTGCCAAGGATTTCCAAATTGTCAGGCAAACCTTCGTTGATTTCAACGACTTCGCCGTCAACCGGGCAGTAAAGATCGCTTGTGGCTTTCACACTTTCAACTTCGCCAAAGGGTTGACCGGCTTTGACGACAGTTCCGACAGCTGGCAAGTCCATGTAAACAAGGTCGGTAAGTTGTTCGATTGCGTGAGCGGAAATTCCAATGGTCGCGATTTTGGCTCCGCCGTCCTCTGCGATATGTGCCCACTCATGTGTTTCTGCGTAAAGGAGTTCTTCAGGACTCACGTATTTCTCCGTATTCAATTGTGAAAGTTGATTTGTGTTTTGGGCATGTATCGCCCAGGAATTTCAGTGTGATTTGATTTAGCTTCGTGAATAAAACGGCAGCTCAACAATTTTTGCTGCTGCAGATTTGCCGCGGATATCGATAGAAACTTCGGTTCCTACGGCGGCATGCTTCTTGTCGATGTAGCCCATGGAAATTGCTTTTTGTAGAGTTGGCCCAAACGTTCCGCTCGTGATAAACCCGACCTTTTGACCGTCAATAATGATGTCACAATTTTCTCGAGCGGCTCGACGACCCTCTAGCTCCAGGCCAATGCGAACGGGGAGACTTTCGTCTTTTTTACCTACCAGTATCGCTTTGCGACCGCTGAATTTTCGATCTTTGAAGTTCATCGCAAAACCTAGATCAGTCTGAGATGCATTGATTTCTTCTGAAAGTTCGTGGCCGTAGAGCGGCATGGCGGCCTCAAGGCGAAGTGTGTCTCTCGCGCCCAAACCAGCCGGTCCACCTTTGAGTTCTGCCACCAGTTGATGAACTTTCTCACAGATCTCAAGTGCATCGCTACCTTCGGCGATGATTTCACAACCATCTTCGCCAGTGTATCCAGTTCTCGTAACGATCGATTGGTGACCGCAGACTTTGGTCACAGCGCCGGTGTAGTACTTCAGGTCGGCCGGATCGAGATCGGCAAGCTTCGCAACAATACCATTGGCCAGTGGGCCCTGAATCGCAATCATCGCGGTTTCGGTTGTTCGGTCATTGAGTGTGATGTTGTCGCCATCGCCGATGTTCTTGTTGATCCAAGTCGCGATTTTCTCCCGATTACTGGCGTTGACCACCATCATGTAAAACGAGGAACCGTCTGGATTGCCAAGTCGATAAACCAAAACGTCATCGAGAATGGTGCCATTTTCATTGGTCATCAAAGAGTATCGGATTCGCCCGACATCCATTCCTGCCACTCGACGTGTTGTCAGGCGATCAAGAAATCCATCGATGTTTTCGCCATCGAAGTAAAATCTCCCCATGTGCGAAACATCAAAGATGCCCGCCGCAGTTCGCGTCTGATGATGTTCTTCGATGATGCTGCCGTATTGGACAGGCATTGACCAGCCCGCAAAATCGACCATTCGACCACCCTGTTTTACGTGCCAAGCGTGTAAGGGAGTTTGCAAAGGTTGATCAACAGAAGTCACGTTAAATCCAATCGTTTGGTTTGTTCAATCGACGAGTACCGGAAATTGATGGATCGACCGTTTTTGCGAATCCAAGCCAATTTCGACATCGGCATTTTAGCCAAATCAATGCATGAAACTAGAGCGCGTTTTGCCGAACTTGAGCGGATTTTTCTTGGGCGAAATCGTGGTCGATGCGACGGATCATCGCACCTATCGCCAATTGGTGATCTGCAACCTCGTTTCCACTGATTGCGATCCACTGATTTGGCTGAAAACATCCTTTGGGGCAAAGGTTAACGGATCATAGGGACCTCGGGCTTTTTCCGCTCGATGTGCAAAATCCAATCGCTTGCAGCAAATCTGGCACTTCCTGGACTCCTTTTTCGTGGGAAATCAGTCGCAAGGAGTTGAGAGTTGGGGCGTTCAAATAGCTCAAGCATTCGTCTTGTCCGTTTTTTCAATAAGGATGACAATCGCACAGTCAATCAAATCCGCAGTCGGCCAGGTCATGTCGCAAAAAAACGAATTACTCCACCCCATTGAGATCAGTCCACTTCAGGCCAAGCGAGAGCGGGTTTTCCTGCTGTTGGCGGGTCTTTTCTTGGGATCATTGACGATGCTCAACATTTTGGGGGTCAGCCGTATTGTAAGTTTGCTGAGCATTAGTGCCGAAGATGGAACGTGGAATTGGTGGAAATCCGGAGTCGAGGGGCGCGATACGATGTTTGCGATCGCCATTGGCGTACTCCCTTACCCTGTTACCTTCCTTTGTACCGATCTGATCTGTGAGTTTTATGGTCGTAAGCGAGCCAGTTGGGTTGTGATCGTTGGTCTGATTTTGAATTTCTGGGTCATTTTCATTCTCTGGATCGCCGGTGCGGTAGGTGAGCAGGCTCCTAAAGATCCCTACGATGGATTGCCACAAATCAATATCAAGGAACGGGCCCCCGACGGACTGTCGCTAGATATTGAGTTTTCAGACGGTGAACCTGAGCAATCCGATGAAGAGGCTGCAGCCAAACGGCAGGAAGAACTTAACGAAGATTATTTCGCTGAAGTCCCTTATGAATATGCCTTTTACCAAATGCGAACATTGGCATTCGGAGCCGTGTTTGCGTCAATGATCGCGTATTTGCTCGCCCAATTCATCGATGTTTATCTGTTCCATTTTTGGAAACGGGTGACGCGAGGAAAACATCTATGGCTACGCAACAACGGTTCTACCCTGATCAGTCAACTGGTCGATACGGTGGCCGTACTTGCGATTACTCACTTTTTCGCCAAGCAGTTGTTTGTCGTGGAGGGGATGTCAACCAATGAAGTCTGGGGTGTTTTATTCGTGAGCTTTATCTTGCCCAGCTACGCATTCAAGTTCGTTGTGGCCCTTTTGGATACGATCCCATTTTATGGTTTGGTCGCGTTCTTGAATCGTTATCTGGAAATCGAAAAGAAGACCGACTGAGTGCATTCGCGGTCGCTGTAGTGCGTTGAGGAAACGTTCGATTCGAGAAACTTACCCTACTGTCGTTTAGGTACGGCAGGTCTTTGGGCTCATGTCAGCATTCCTGTTTAGTCTTTGAATTTGACGGTAACGAATTCGGAATAGCCGTCAATTGCTGCAACGCCGTTGGCGATTTCCGCTTTCTTGAGGTCTTTGAGTTCCTTGTTCCTGGTCTCATAGTCGTCGGAAAATTTGTATTTCGGACGTTTCTGAATCTTTAGAACAAACTTGTCTTCAGCGACTTCTCCACCGGCATCGTCGACCGTCTGGAATATTGCTTCTTTAAGTTCGTCCAGCTCTTTTTCCAACTGGGAAATTTCTCGTTTGAGTTCGACGTAGCGTTCAAGATTTGGGTCAGCCATGATTTCCGTCCGAGGGAGTTTTTCAGAATTGGAGATTCGCAACGGAGTTGAGTTCTAATTGAAACCGTCGTCCCTGAGTGGGGCCGTAACGGGTTGCAGCAAAATGGAAGTGTTTTCCGTTTCTGATTCATCCTCGGGAAGCGAAAGGATTTCTTCTGCTTTGTTGGCATCAGGATCAATACCGCTTGATGAAGGCGAGGGAGTCGATTCCGAATCAGACTTTTCGTTTTCAGTCGTTGATTCGCCGCTAGGTGGAACAGGCATGGCATCCGTTGGGATCTTGGCGTCTTCGTCGGTCGACGAGTCCTGGTCACTCTGGTTGTTGTTCTTTTCGGGAAGTTCTTGAACACGAATTTCTTCACGGTCCGCATTTGGATCTGGCGTGTCCAGATTGATGATTGCGTCCGAGGGTTCTTCATTTTCCTGTTGTTGGTTGGTTTCGAGGATCCCTTTCTCACGGCCTACGTCACGGCGATTCCGTACTGTTCCGTCTTCGTTCCACCATGTCCATTCGCCGATTTGCACTCCGTCGTCGAACTCGCCTTGAACGCTTTTAAATCCATTGGAGTGCCACCAGGTCCAATTGCCGACTCGCTGGTCTTCTTCAAAGCGACCTACCACCTCTTTTTGGCCATTGGAATGCCAGCCGAGGAACACTCCCTGTCTTAACCCGTTTTCAAACTGGCCTCTCATCTGAGGTTGCCCATTTTGGTACCAAGTTCCTGTGGCGCCATGCTGAACCCGTTCTCCTTGGTTGACATAGGCGGCAGGCTTTGCGTTCCACCAGTCATCGCTTCCGCTGACTTTAAGAATGGCATCACGGTAAAAATTTTGGCTTTGCGGTTGGTTCTTTTGGAAGAACTGTGTTTCTTTGACGACTTTGCGTCCTTGGTAGTATTCCTCTTGCCGCATGATGTCTTGACGCTCGTTCCATTCAAACACCATTCCATCGATCACGCCGTCTTTGAAGGTCACTTCGCGCATGCGCTCACTGTTGGTGTGGTACCAAGTGGCGGTTCCGTTTCGTTGGCCTTCGGAGTAAGGCATTTCAAAAATCACCTGTTCGAAACGATCTGTGATTTTCCAGACGCCATCGAGTTTGCCGTCATTGAATTCCGCATAAGAGCGATAGGGCCCTTCGAATTCGGAAAAAGGCTTGGTGGCAAATAACCCTCCTTCACTTTTGTTGTGAAGTCGTTTCCAGTTGCCCGACATGCGACCGCGATCAAACTCGCCTTCGGCGGTAAGCTCTTCTCGTTTGCCGAGCAACTGCCAAAGGCCCTGGTTGTAGTAATTGCCGTTGTCGTCTTGAGCGACATATCGTTTGAGTCGTGGCGAACCGTTAGGGTAATTCTCCACGATCAACTCTAAGCGGCCTGCGGTTTCTTTCAGGTTCTTGTCGTTCTGAGAATTGTTTAAGTGCGGAGCGTACTCAGATTCGGGAATGGGTTTGAGGTAATTTTGAATTTGCCCCGATGTGTTTTCTCTTGGCGTAACTCCCGTCATCTCCCCACTTCCAAAACGGGTCTCGGTGCGCGGAGTGGTGTTGGGTGGCGCAAAGTCGTCGGTTGTGGCGGTATTGGTTGACTGCTGCGTGATGACAGATGGCCCGATACTCGGATTGATTTCCTGGGCAGTTCCGGTGCTCCAAAGCGCCAGGCACATTCCAAACGCGGCCAGCGGAACGCAGTTTTTGAAAAGGTATTTGATGTTCATGAAATGGACAAAAGCCATGACAAACTCCAAACCGGTTAGCTCCGGTCAATTTGGGGAAACGCGAATGTTCTATTTTATCGACGACATCTGAATTTGCGGTGATCACCTCAGTTTACAGACGCAAGTTCATTTTAATCAGTTTGATTGGCGAAGTTCGAGGACGAATCCCTACCCTAGAAAATACTTAACCGAAACAATCCGCAACCTTTTCCATTGATAGGACACTTGGTAGCCTCGCGAACCTTGGAGAGGGCGTGCCCGAGAGTTCCACCAAAAATGGGACAATAACGCGGTTTTGTGAGTTTGGAGTCAATTTGCCTGCGTCCCCAACTTGGGACGGTGACTCATTTTCCTTTCGCGATGAGATGGGAATTTGCCTGCGGGGCCGTATCTGACAATAATGAGTGGCCGTTTGAACCTGACTTCCACTACCCATTAGCGATTGGCCGGCTCAGGCCGTGATGCCAATCGTCTTGAATCCATGTCCTTCAATAAACATATTCCTACCAGGATCGAGATCGATCAATCCTCGGTTTGCCACGACAGCCCAGAAGTTGCTCGTCGAATGGAGCGAATTGAAACCAATTTTGTTCGCTTTGATGAGATGATGACGGAGTTGGAATCCAAGTTGCCGGAGGAGCCCAAGTCAAAAAATCCCAAGAAGCCTCGCTGACTTGGGCAATGGTTTGCAGGGGCTGAAACGCGGCCGTCTTTCTCTCCCTACTTTCTGTCTACGTAAACTGCATGATAGAGTCTGAATATGCAGTACATTAAATTAGCGGGCGGCAAAGTTTACGATCCCCGAAATGATATCGATGGAGAGGTTCGAGATCTCTGGATCGCGGGTGGGAAAATCGTCGATGTTCCTGGCCAGGATTCAGGCGATGTGAAAACCATTGATGTGAGTGGTCGGATCGTGATGCCGGGTGGTGTCGATATGCATTGTCATATCGCTGGCCCCAAAGTGAATGCGGCGCGCAAGATGCAGCCAGAACTTTTTCGAGCACCAGACAACCCGACGTTACCGACGATTTTAGAAACTGGCTATCGATACCTTGGGCTCGGGTACACAACCGCGTTCGATGCGGCAATCAGTCCGTTGGCGGCCAATCATGTTCGCCACGAAATTGACGATTTGCCTGCAATGGATGCTGGTTTCTTTGTGTTGGTTGGCAACAATCATTTCGTATTCGATTGTGTCGAAAAGGGAGACCACGCCCGGCTGAAGGCCTTTCTGGGCTGGTTGCTTAATCGTACCGGTGGTTATGCGCCCAAAATCGTCAACCCAGGCGGAGTCGAAGCATGGAAGAACGATCGCGAAGGAAACGTGTGCGATCTAGACGTTGAAATATCCAAGTCCCATTTGACAGCGAGAAAGATACTTCAGAGTGTAACGACGGCAGCCAACGAGTTGGGTTTGCCTCATCCCGTACATGTCCATACGAACAATCTTGGGATCCCAGGAAATTGGGAGACGACTCTGGAAACCATGAAAACGCTTTCCGGCCAAAAGGCACATTTGACTCATATCCAGTTTCATAGCTACGGTGGTGGAGGCGTTTCCGAGTCAACCATGTGCAGCAAGACTCAACCATTGGCGGATTATATCAACGCCCATCCGGAATTGTCGGTCGACGTTGGGCAGGTCGCATTTGGCACGACCACCAGCATGACCGGAGACGGGCCACTCGGATACTATCTGGCAAATCTAAGTGGCAAGCGCTGGTTCAGCCAGGACACCGAGTTGGAGTCCGGTTGCGGGATCTCTCCGATCAAGTACAAGAATTCGAATTTTGTTCATTCATTGCAATGGGCAATCGGATTGGAATGGTATTTGGCCGTCAAGAATCCCTGGCAGGTGGTGATGAGTACAGATCATCCCAACGGAGGAAGTTTTCAGGCCTATCCACAAATCATTCGCCTGTTAATGGACAGAAGCTATCGTCGCGAAAAGCTGGCGGAAGTGAATCAGAAGGTATTGAAACATTCCCAACTTGCCGACATGGATCGCGAGTACTCGCTTGGCGAAATCGCCGTGATCACCCGCGCCGGCCCAGCCAAATTGCTGGGGTTGGAGCATAAGGGGCATTTGGGGGCAGGGGCAGACGCCGATATTACCGTCTACGATTTGGATCAAAATTACGAGCGAATGTTTGAGCTTCCGCATCTGGTTTTCAAGTCAGGTGAGTTGGTTGTCGAGAACGGTGACGTTCGACAAGCTCCGGTCAGTCGTCTTGTTTCGGCGCATCCGCAATACGACCGGGGTTTTGACTTGTCGATCGAATCGTGGTTTGAAAAACACTACTCCATTCCTCAAAGCCAATTCGGACGATAAGACCGATTGGCAAATCAGGGTATCGATCCATTGCATTGGCGACCTGTTCACCCCTGCCTGAGGAGGTGTCGCGGGCAGAGACCCCCGCTAGCTCCCCGCGCGTAATCGGGTGATCACCGCTTCGAATTGGACCTGAATGGATTGAGGGCCGATCACAACAATCGCTTGGCTGTCCTCGTCAAACCCAACCTGAAGCAAGTTCGCTTCTCGCTGAAACGTTCGGCCAAGTGTTTCCAGCAATACTTCAGAAGTCAGTTTTTCGCTGAGAATATCTTTGATTGGATAAACCTGTAACTCTGGTCTTCTATCGGCTTCTTGAGAGGAGAGTAGCTCAAAGGTGGTCGCATCGATTGCTCGATAGCTACACTTCATTGCCCGAGAAAGTTGAAAAAGTGCGTTCTGCAAGTTGGATTCGTCAAATTCACCGGGGACCATGGTCGAAGGCCACCAACCGCCTTGTGACAACGAATTCCAATCGATCAAAATTTTGACTTGAGCCTGTTCTTCTAGCCGACTGATGAATTTGCGTATCTTGGTGTCGGGCGCGGGTTGGAATTTTAGTTCCGTTTCGCGAGCTTCATGGGAACTCGCCCATTCGGATTGAAGCGTTGCCGCTGCCATTTTATCAGAGGCATTATTGTTGAGTGCCTGGGCTGCGATCAGCTTTTCCAGCAAGCGACCAATTTGGAATTGAACCTGTGGGACTTGCTTGACAAACAGCTGGTCGTCCTTCATTTCGATAACGGTATCATTTGTCCACGTTGATTCGGCGAACATGCCACGAATGCGTCGCACCAAACTCGCCAGGCCTTGCTCAGAAGTATCTTCGAGTTTGGGAAGTGTAAACGTTTGTTCCATCAAATCGTTCCAGCCTTGGGCGACAATGACGATTTGATTTTCCGCTGCAAAGACTTCTTTTTTGAGCTTAAGCGGATCCAACCCAAGATCCAATGCTGTCGAAAGGTCGACATTTTGCTGAAGCATATTGACGTTCCCATTTAATTCCAGGCCAGCTGCACGAAAAGACTCGACATGAATTGAAATTGGTGCGCCTGCCAAATTGCTGGATTCATTTAGGAATTCATGCAGATCAATTCCGTTGTACTGGATTCCGCTTACATTGTTGGTGAGCATCTGGTTCAGATTGATTGAGTTGCGTACCGGCATTTCGATGAAGTACTTGGAGCGGCCAAAGGAAGAACGGCGACTAGAGTCGGCAATCCCCCGGATTGAGCTAAGGCTCATGCCCGCGGTGGAAAGAAGGTCATTGAGTTCACCCATCCGCGTCGAGATTTTCGTCGCGCTGTCAATCGAGCTTCCAATGTTAAGGTCCTGTGGAGAGGGGCCACCGTTTAGATCGCCAAGCGGATCGTTCCAGCCTTCTCGTTTTGGCAATGGGTTATCAATGAGCGGATTTTCGATCAGCGGCGTGTCATTCACCAGCGGCGTGTCGGTGGAATTGGTTGCTGTTTCATCGGAGCCGGGATCTGTTGTTGTTGGGGAAGGATTTTGGGGATCGGATTCCTCAGGAGAATCGGTTTCGTTTGTTGAGCCATCAAGGGAATTCGGCTGCACCGATTCTGGATCGGGTTTGCCTGTTTTCTCGGTGGATGGATTCGGTAAGGTGGTTGGTTCATCGGCCTCGTTGGCGCCACCTTTCTTTTCGATGTCTGATTTTTCGTCTTTTGCTGAATCGACTGTATTGGCGGTGATACTCTTTCCCGAATTCACAACGAATGCGGTGATTCCGCCAATGGTAAGCAGCAAAACTCCCATTCCGGCAACCAGGGCCATTATCAGTTTCTGCCGGTGTTTGGTTGCAGTGCTGGTCCAGTTCTGGTCTGGCAGCACCGGAGTTTCGGTCGAATTTTGAACGGGTGATTTTTGTGGAGGTTCAATGGTTTGAGTTGCTGCCGCGCGCGACTTTCGAGGCGGTTTGGGAATCACCGGTGTGGAGGTCGGGCTTTGTTCTTTGGCGATCAGATGATCGATGTCTTCAAAACTGGAAAAGTCAGTTTTGGCGTTTTCGGAGCCATCGGAAGATTGCTGGTCCTCGGGGCGATTGAGTTGTGGAGGGAGTGACGGAATGGTTTCGTCGTCAAGTTTCCAATCGGAAGGAGGAAGCACCCGAACCATATTCCCACATTTGGGGCAGGAGAGGACCTGATTGATCATGGACGCGCGGCGCACTTTCAGCCTCGCCGCACACGACTCACAAATAATGGTAAATGGTTCCACGTAGGTTCCCCAAAGATTGCCGGAATTCCAGCGATGCCCCTATCTCCTATTTTAGGTAACAAGGGTCGTAATGAAAGCCAATAATCGGATCTTGTTCTTTCAGAATTATTCGGAATGTTGGAGCTTTTAGGCGATTGAGAAGTTCCCTTTGTCTCGAAGATCAGCGGTTTTCCCGACTTATTATCGGTCTTTGGAGCGTGAATGACAAAAGAACCTGTTGGCCGTCACGTTGTACAGTTTGTCCTAAGCAGTTTGTATTTTGGGTTCGGTTGGGGGAATTAGTTGCTTTGCGTTGATCGTTATGGTCAGTCAAACAAGAATTATTCTTGAGGCTGAAATGCTTTTGGGAGGGTGTAGCCGTTGCTTGCCGCAGCATCACGTGTCGTGATAAGCACGATTGGTTTTCCGTTGCCTGCCGTTTCTTCGGCGACAACCCAAAGCAGTTTGCAAGCTGGATCGCTGGGGCCTGTCGCGTCTTTGTCCGGGTTGGCTCGGAACATGATCTCCGTCAAAATTTCAGCCAAAGAATTTTGCTTGATCTCAAAATCACCTGGACGCTGGTTCTGCGTGATTCCATCCTTTAGCAGATCATTGCCGACGAGTTTGATTTCGAATTCAAACGGCAGATCGCCGTACTCGTCCTCAATTGACGACTTGATCCCCGCCAATAAAAGCCCAAGATCAGGATTGGTTGTGACGCTCAAGTCGCGAGGTGTTTTCAGGAGTTCGGCCAGTGAGGCTGGGACTTGAATGGAAGGTGGAGTGGCAGCCTCGCCTCCCCCTGAAAATGTCAAGGCAAGCTCGCCGCCGGCAATTAAGTTATGAGCCGCGATTTCAGGCAGCCAGCAGTTGGCAAGCACGTCCTTACCTTCAATGCCGACACGCGAATTCTGATAGACTTCGTTGGCCATGATGGCAAATCTGGAACGCAATTGGTCCCAATGCGGATTGGGAGACGCTTGTGCGAGGTTGATGGCGACGGCATCTCGACCGCCCTGAACGAATCCGTCAATCTGATTGACCAGATCGGTTGCTTTGACTTCTGCAGCATGTTCGACATAGGTTTCCAAATAAAAGCCCTGGTCGAGGTGCATGCTGATCATCATGGTGCGGATATGATCCGGAAGGTTCAAGCGTAGGTAATTTCCGAGTGGCGCCAAGGTTCCGCTCAGCAAAGCCTGCCCCTCATCATTGAATAGACTGTTGGGAACGAAAAGGCAGTTGAATTGCCTTTGGGAATCCGATTTTTCTGCCAGTGCACGCAAGCTACTTGAAAGCGGGTTGGCACCTGCGAGTTCCGAGACGATTTGCATCTGTTCGGGAGCTCCCATTGCAAAACCTACTGCGGTTTCGGGATTCTCTGTATCGGGAATGAGAAAGAAACCCAATCCGTTACCGTTGTCGTAGACTCCAGTCGTTTCATCGCGGTCGGTAATTTGAGGCCGCCAAAGTTGAACCAGTTGAGAAGTGGCCATTGGGGTTGCGAGGCGGATCACGTAACACGGTGAATAGGTAACTTGATCGGTTGAACAAAAGCCCAGAATTATCTGGTCGATCTCGTCAAGTTCCAGACCGGTCGTTTGGGTTAGCCAAGCCGATGACAGCTCGAACTGGGGCCCCATCGCTTGTAGGACTCTTGCGCCTTCTGGGTGCGCGAGCAGCTGGCTGGGACGCATTGCCAAGGCGATTTGAACCCCTGTTGGCAAATACGAGAAATCTACCGGAAGGCCGTCGGTTGGCGTTTCCCAAAGCTCCTCACCATCGTCTTCGACAAAGACTTGAACAAGTCGTCCGCCCTGCCCTGTTTCCGGAGATGTGATTCCTTCGTTTTTGGCATTGAGGGCGGATTTGTCGGCTTCTTCATCCGGACGGTTTTGAACGACCCGTGGCTTTTTGAATTTCGTTTGCATGGCGAGGAAGGCTCCCACTCCAATGAGACAGGAGAGGCCAATCAGTGAAGCTGCGACGATGAGCAGGGGTGAGTTGTTTCTCTTTTTGACGCTAACGGGGACGGTCGCAGAAACCTTGGGGGAGAACGATGGGTCGATGGCTGACCGTGTCGGAGGGGCATCGGCTGCAACAATTTTAGGAGCCGCCTTAACAACGGTAGGTTGAGTGACAAACGGAAGCTGGGAATTCAGAGTTTGCCGGTACCTGGGCTCCGTCGGGACCTCGGGCGCTCGGGCGGCGAGCACTTTTTCAGCTTTGCCGGAGAGTTCAGCCAGTTGTTTTGCCAGCGTTTGGGCGGTTGGGCGTTTATCCGGCGATTTGTGAAGCATGCTGCCCAACAACGTCTCCAAAGGTTCCGGCAACTTGTACTTTTCGAGTTGGGGTGGGGGTTGAGTTTGGTGGGCTGCTCTTTTTTTATCAAGCTTGACCTCGGAGAAGGGAGCGAGGCCGCGGATCATTCGATGGAGTGTACATCCCAACGCATAGACGTCGGCGGACGCGGTTGACGAAATTTCCGCTGTGCATTCTGGGGCGAAATAGTCTTGGGGCGGTTCAGCCGGAGTTTTGCCATCGACTTGCTCTGAATCTGGTAGCAACGACGAACGCAGCATGGCGGGCCCTTTTTTGGCCAGCCAAACCGTTCGAGGAGAGACAGCGCCGTGGGCGATTCCCGACCGGTGCAACATCGCGAGCCCGTTTGCGATTTGGGCCGCCAGTCCACAAGCGTCAGCCCATGGAAGTCGGCTTTTGCGGGGCAACTTGGAACTAAGTGGAGAACCAACGACTCTTTGACTGACTAGAATCCGGTAATCAGGTAGGGTCAGAGTCTCGTGAGTGGCGACCAAGTTGGGGTGACTCAGCGATGAGGTCGAATCAGCCTTTTGCCGAATGATTTTCAAATTTCTTACCGCTGCCTCATCGGAACCTGAGACGAATTCCAAAACAACGAAATGACCGGATTGGAGGTGCTTGGCATGGAACGCGCCAGCAATCGGCCCTTCGTCGATTCGCTCAACGATTAAATAATCCCCAAAGCGAAATGGCCCGGAACGACCCGCGAGAAGGATTTCAGCTTGGTATTTCGTGATAACTTTGTTTTGGATCAGCGTGTCGGCAACCAAGTTTGGGTCTGCCTCCAGCCCCTTACCGTTCAGAAGAAGATCGGTTTTTCCAGCCAGCGAATCGATCTGTTCGGCGGCGACAAGTCGGCTTTCAGAAAGCAGGATCCAAAATTGTTGGCAGTCGATGTTCACTTATTGGCTCAGTTGGAGTTGATTCAGCTATCACTCTTATTACATTGATGAATATTACCTAATGGAGCCGTTCCTGTAACTCCGACAATTTTTGAAAGCCTTGTGTGCCTTTGGCATCAATTGACTCTTGTTCCAGCTCTGGACCCGGTTTCAAATGATTTTAGCAGGACGTCCGACGCACTTTAATGATGAACTTATTTTAGGCCATCGCAATGAATTCCGCAGTCAAAACCGTAGATATAAAAGATCAAGTGCACTTGAAGCCGAACGAAGTCGTTTCGCTTTATTTTGACCGAGCCGCTGACCAGCTGAAATTGGACGACAGTATCAGGCGATTGCTCAAAATGCCGATGCGCGAAATGACAGTCGAAGTCCCAATCGAAATGGATGATGGTCGAATTGAGACGCTGGTAGGCTACCGTGTCCAGCACAATAACTCTCGAGGCCCTATGAAAGGGGGATTGCGTTATCACTGGGATGTCGATTTGGACGAAGTTCGTGCTTTGGCTTCCTTGATGACTTGGAAAACCGCAGTGGTCAACATCCCTTATGGGGGGGCAAAAGGCGGTATTTGTGTTGACCCTCGGAAGTTGAGCAAAAAGGAAAAACAACGGGTTAGCCGAAAATTTGTTGATCAGATTCACGAAATTATGGGTCCAGATAAGGACATTCCAGCTCCTGACATGGGAACTGATTCAGAGACGATGGCTTGGATCCGCAACCAATGGGAAAAGTACCATGGTTTCAATCCTGCTTGTGTCACCGGAAAGCCCGTTGAAGACTATGGAGCCAAGGGTCGCGAAGAAGCGACAGGGCGCGGATGCGGAATTCTGGCATTTAAACTTCTGCGGCGGTTGGGACGCCGCCCAACCGATTGCACCGTCGCCATTCAAGGTTTTGGGAACGTAGGTTCGCACGCTGCCAAGTACATGTTTGAGTCGGAATTCAAGGTCGTTGCGATTAGCGATATTACCGGCGCCTACTTCAACAAAGAAGGTTTGGATATTCCGACTGCGTTGCACCACGTACTTGAGAATGGCTCACTGGATGGATTCAAAGGTGCCCAGACCATCTCCAATGACGACCTTTTGACCTTGGACGTGGACATGTTGGTTCCCAGCGCAATCGGGGTGTGATTACCAACGACAACGTGGACGACATCAAAGCCAAGTACATCATCGAAGGAGCGAATGGTCCTACCCACGCTCGTGCGGACGAAAAGCTATTCGAACGCGGAGTCGTTATTTTGCCGGATATTCTCGCCAACGCGGGCGGCGTGACGGTTAGTTATTTCGAGTGGGTGCAGAATCGTCAGTACTACAGTTGGGACTTGAATCGTGTGCGCCAGCAATTGGATTCGATTCTCAGCACGGCATTTGAAGAAGTTTGGCAAGAAGCAAACGAAAATAATGTCAGCTTGAGAACTGCCGCATTCATGATCGCGATTCGACGTGTTCACCGTGCCACAGAGCTGTCGGGAATCTAAACTCGCTGCTCAATTATCCGAACGCGCTAGATCGCGTTCGATATTGTTTTGTCGCAGTTACCGTTTATGGGAAACTGCGACCATCGAGTTGGCAACGGACACAGCGATTCAATTGACTTCTGAAGCTCTGGATATTTTGCCGCTCGTCAACTCTCCAGGCTCACGAGCCGAAAATGAGGGTGAGTGCGTCGGATGGCTCAGTTCTTCAATCCGACTCCGTCTAAACTGCCTGTGACAAAAGTGCAGCAGAATTGGTGGCTTTCAACGTTCGATTGGCGCCCCTAAGATCAACGCAGTGCCAATACTTGTTTGATCGGGTTGTGTGATGGATGTCGAAATTCTTTCGAGATTGCAGTTTGCTGGAACGATCATGTTCCATTACCTCTTTCCGCCACTCTCAATCGGCTTGGGACTTCAGCTTTTTCTCTGTGAGCTGATGTTCGTGCGGACCAAGGATCGAAACTGGGAAGCGGCTGCAAGATTTTGGACAAGAATTTTTGCCGTCAACTTTGCCTTGGGCGTTTCGACTGGCATTGTGATGGAATTTGAGTTCGGCACGAACTGGGCAGCTTATTCCAGGTTTGTCGGCGATGTATTCGGTTCCGCACTAGCCGCCGAAGGAATCTTTGCCTTCTTTTTGGAAAGCGGATTTTTGGCAATTCTTGTGTTTGGCTGGGATCGCGTGAATACGGCCATGCATTTGTTCAGCACACTGATGGTGTTTCTCGGATCAATGTTTAGTGCCGTTTGGATTGTGGTTGCCAATAGTTGGCAGCAAACACCAGCCGGTTATGAAATCGTTTGGCAGGAGGTGCAAGGTAAATCGGTACCGCGGGCGGAGATTACTGATTTCTGGGCGATGGTATTCAATCCGTCATCGGTCGATCGACTTACTCACACCTTGATCGGAGCTTTGATCCTGGGTGCTTTTTTTGTTACATCGGTGAGCGCTTACTATCTACTGAAGGACAAGCATCGCGAGTTTTCAAAACGATGTTTGGCGGTCGCATTGCCAACGGCGATGTTGTTTACCATTCTGGCGGCAGTTACGGGCCATGACTCAGCGAAAAAGCTGGTTGAGACCCAGCCGGCTAAACTGGCCGCGATGGAGGCCCATTTTACCACTGAAGATTCGGCAACAGGACTCTACATCTTTGGTTGGCCGGACTATGAACAAAAGAAAGTTCACTTCGGCGTGAAGTTGCCTGCCATGCTGAGTTTTCTGATCTACGATGACTTCGAGACGCCTGTTCCTGGGTTAGATCAGATTCCTCCTGAAAATCATCCGCCAGTTTGGCTGCCCTTTCAAATGTTTCATTTGATGGTTGCGATCGGCTCGGGCCTGATTTTGTTGGCTGCAGTCTCCATTTGGTTTTGGTGGCGAGGAAGTCTTCCCAAGAAGCGCTGGCTGTTGTGGTTGCTGGTGTTTTCTCCAGTTGCCGCAATGACCGCGAATCAAGCGGGCTGGATTACCGCGGAAGTGGGGCGTCAGCCCTGGATCGTCTATCCATCGACACAGGATGGAGTTGAGATGATTGGTTTGAGGACCAAGGATGGACTCAGCGAGTCCGTGACCGCGGAGCAAGTCTTGAGCTCGATCATTATGTTTGGCGTTATCTACTCGTTCTTGTTTGTCATTTGGATTTTTGTCTTGAATAAAAAAATTCAACACGGCCCAGAATCGGCGGACGAGTTGAACGCCTATTTGGAAAAACTGGCTGCAGAGCGTGCCGGTTCGTCAGGGGGGGAGATCAGCGAATTGTTTGAGCAAAGCTCGACGGTTCGTGGTGGTGGAATGATGAAGGATCGAGAATGAGCTGGCTGACTTACGACTCGTTGACGTTAATTTGGTATGTTCTGCTGGGTGTTTTACTTTGCGGCTATGTCATTTTGGACGGCTTTGATTTGGGGGTGGGAATTCTGCACCCTTTTTTAGCGAAGTCCGATACCGAACGCCGTTTGGTCATGAATTCGATTGGACCACTATGGGACGGGAACGAAGTCTGGTTGGTGACCTTTGGCGGCGCGATGTTTGCGGCGTTTCCCATTGCCTATGCGACAATCTTCAGCAGCTTTTACGAAGCGTTCCATTTTTTGCTGATGTGTTTGATTGGACGGGCGGTAAGTCTTGAGTTTCGTTCCAAAGTGGCTTCGGCTCGTTGGCGACGCATTTGGGACGGCCTTTTTTTCCTTTCATCATTTTTTGCGGCGTTCTTGTTGGGCGTTGCAGGAGGCAATCTGATGATGGGAGTTTCCCTCGGGGCCCATTATCGATATGAAGGGAACTTGTTTGAACAATTGCATTGGTATCCCTTGTTGGTGGGAGTCCTTACGGTTTCGTTATTTGCGATGCACGGTGCGATCTATTTGTATTTGAAGACGGAACACGAATTTCAACAAAGAATTCGTCGATCCATTCTGCCGTTGTTTTTAGTTTTCGTCGGTCTTTATGTGCTTGTGACGATCCTGACGTTGTGGCAGTTTCCTCATGCGCGGGAGAACTTGAATCAGTATCCCTGGCTCTGGGTTGTGCCAGTTCTCAATGTATTCGCCGTGTTCAACATCCCGCGAGCGATGCATTTGGAGCGGCCAGGGTATGCGTTTTTTACTTCGTCAATGATTATTTTGGCGCTGGGAACTTTGTTTACCGTGGGGATTTTCCCCAATCTGATGCTCTCTTCGATTGATCCCGAACTGAGTGTGACATTGTGGAATGGTCGTAGCAGTCGAGCAACGTTAGAGATCATGTTGATCATTGCGGTAATCGGCATGCCCTGCGTACTCAGTTACACGGCAATTATCTATTGGGTTTTTCGTGGTAAAACGAAGCTGGAATCCAATAGCTATTAGTGGATGGAATCGGCGTTCAGGCTCAGACGGTGATGGCTTGGGTCGCCCGTTAGACTATTGCTCTGATTCTGAGTTAACCGGATAGTGAACGTCTCCTCGGCTGGAAGCTGCACCACTGATAAGTGCTCCATCCCTCCAAGTGTAAATGGTTTCTCCCCCAGTTCGGTCTCGGCCTGCAGCTCCCCGTTTTCGAGGTGTTTTGTTTCGTGGGTCATCGGGTTCGTCAGCTTCCGCCGGCTGGATTCTGATGGCGAACGCGGTGCTGCCTGGGAAGAAATCTGTGTCACGCTGCTCTGCATCCCAAGAGTTGTTGAGTGTGGCTTTGCCGCCGTCGGAAAACGTCAAACTGAGCGATCGCCCTCTACCTGTGGCTTTTGTAATGGCCATTGTGGAGCCGTGACTTGCCCGAAAGACGGAGTCGGCAACTAAGATGGATCGCAAGCATTCCATTTGCAATCGCAGCCCATCTCGAATCTCAACAGCGAGTTCACGTTGTATTCCTTGGTCGCAATAGACGTTCAGGTTTAGTTTGACTTGGCCTTTTTTGAATGGCGTGTTGAATTTGCGAGGATTGTCTTCGGTGTCGGAGAGGGGCCAGCTGGATCGCGCGAGGGATAAAATCGCAACAGAAGTGTTTGGCTTCAATTCGGGTATGAAATAAATGACTTCGCCAGTGGTTTGTTGTTTATCGTGGTCGGTGTTGTATTTGAAAACCGCGATGACGTTGGTCAAGGATTCGTCACTGGAATTCTTCAACATTCCGTATCCCATTTTTTGAACCAGCCCAAATTGAAAACTTACAGGCAGTTCGATTTCGGTAAGATCGGCTTCGTTCAATAGCGTTGTTCCATGGGTGCCCCAGGTATCGTGAATGAACTGAAATGGTTGTTCTCGAGAATCGTCGATTTGCACCCGGTTGTAACCGGGGCGGATTTGATTGGCAAATCCCTGGTACGTCTCAATGCCAAAACTATCTAACACTTCTGGTTGATCTTTCCATTTCGATTCCAGTTCCTGAATCACGCCCCTGGCTTGCAGGCCACTGCTAATTGCAAAACGTGCGGCATCAATCTGAAACATCGCTTTCCTTGCTGCACCAATTTCGTTTGCGGTTAATGCAAGGTCGGAGTTGTTTGACAAACGAATTTCATCAACATGCTCTTCAAGCAAAAGGGCCAACCGATCAGTGTAGGGTACGTTAGATTGATAGTAGTAGTTTTCAGAGTGCATTGCAGCCAACGCGATAACATCCTTGGGGACTTGGGCGAGTGAATTGGAGGTTCCTATGATGCACAACAGGATCGCGAGAATCATCGATAGGTTTGAAAGTCGCTGGGGCAGGTTGGCTTGGTCAGTTTTTAAGGTTCTCGATGCGATGGAGCGAGCCGAGTCTTTCGCGGCGTAAGTGGTGTGCAACATCAAAACTCTCGGTGGTGGATTGGAAGTAGGAACGAACGAAGGCTAACGTGATATTATCGAGAAACCGTTTGGCGATTGCAACGTTTTTCAGCTTTCACCGTTGAAAACACTTTCGAATGCTATTGAGGAACGATTTGTTACGAGAATTCTGTGCATGTCAAAAGTGCATGTTGGGGACGTGGACGTACAACGAAAGGCCGAGGAAAGAGAATGATCGCCAATAGTGAATGGCGTTTTGGCTGTTGCCTCACAGCGGCCGAGAATCCAAATTTTTCAATGGAGACAATGGTGATTTTTGCGTCGCTATTTAAGAAGGTTGTAAGGATGGGCAACGTTTGCGGCAGGTGGATCGTTGATTTTGCCAATTTGCTTGACTAGCGAAGCAATGATTACGACAATGGATTTGGCGGTTCGTCCTTCCACTCCGACCTCGTCCCATGTATTTATCTCTAATTGCGATTGTCTCTTCAACGCCAATCAGCAGTGACCTTTTAGGGCTCGTTGCTGCTCTGCTTTCGTATTTTTTTCTTAGTGTTGCCGGTTGGCGAATGTTCAAGAAAAACGACGGCAAAGTTGACTCTGATTCAAGCTCTTCCGCAAATTCACAAGCTGCGGATTCGAATGGAGATTCTGAGGTCATCGATAGTTCGCGGTCGATCGAAGTTCCCAAGCCCAAGAGTCGTAGCAAACGTTGGAGGTCATCACCTGCGGACGAAAATTCCACGTCGGATTCGGGTGGAAACGACGCCATCAAATTGGAAAAAAAGAAGGTAGCGAACCTGACGGTGCGAATGCAGCAGACGGAGGCTGAACTCAAGTCACTCAAGCAGGAACTGGGATCGCCAGAATCCAATGCAAAGTTTCGCCAGGTATTGCTGGAAAAGAACAAGGCGATTGCTGAACGGAACAAGGCTCAAGGAAAACTGCAAAAATACAAAAACAAAGTTGCTGAACTTGAACGAGGGGTGGCTGAAGAATCCTCGACCGAAGTTGGTCTTCAAACGGAGAATGATTCATCTGAAAAGTTTGATCTGGAATTGCTCGATCGGCTTGCGACGCTTGAGTCGGACAACGCGAAACTGGCTGGGCGGTTGGAAGAATCTCAGCATTTGGCGAGTCAGGCGGAGAAGGAAAACGGGAGAACGACTAAGCGACGAGACTTTCTGGAAAATCAGCTGACTGAATCTCAGTCCGATTCTGATGAGCTGTGCCATAAAATTGACCAGCTACAGAAGGACCTGGTTGCAGCCGAATCCCTCGCCATGAGTTGGCAAAACGCTGCTAGCGAGAATGAACTCACAGAAAAACACTCCCAGGAAAAACTGGGCTCGATTCAACAGACTCTGAATGACTCTCAGGTAGAAACAGAACGGCTTGAGGAGCGAATCGAACAACTTGAGTCGGAATTGGATGCTGCCCAGACTAAGGCAAGCACTTTGGAGTCGAAGCATGAAAGCGTATTGGAAGAGAGGACGAATCTAGCCGCGGACAAGGAAAAGTCACTTGCTGATGTAGACCACTATCAAAACCAACTTCAATCTTCTCAGTCGGAATTAGAAAAGTTAGCCGCCGCATTGGACTCGCAGCGCGCTGAATCCGCGTCGGTGCTCCAGGAACTCAGCCAACTTCAGGCGGAGATCGAGGACCTCAAGACGCAAAACAAAAAGGCGGAACGGCGAACGGGAAATCTGGTTCGCGACCTCGATATTGCAGCTCAATCCAACATTGAGTGGGAGGCGAAATTCGGCACACTGGAAAAGTTGCAGCGACGGGATTTGCAGAAATTGACCTCGATGGAGCATCGAACCTCGGAGTTGAAAATAACAGCAGAAGAATTTGAGGTAGAGAAGTGCGAGTTGATTGCAGCCTTGGAAAAACAACTTGCATTTTGTGATGAATTGGAAGCTTTGGGTCGTGAATCGGAAGCTCAAGCCAAGCTGATCCTTGAAGAAACGATTGCGGATCGTGCGGCGCGGAACGATCGTCTTGCAGAATTGGAAAACGGGAAGACACAGCTGCAGACAACGATTGAAGAGTTGCAGCAGAAAGTGACATTGAGTGAGCGTGAGCAAGCAAAGCAAACGCAGGATTTGCTGGAAGAGCAGAATCGATTGATCGAGTTGATTGTTCAGCGGGACCGAGACTTGGAAATAGCCCATGCGGAATCCGGCGGGCTTTCGGTTCAACTGAAAAAACTGTCGCCGCGTGCCGAGCAAGCAATCCTGCTTGAGCAACAACTCGAACAACTACAGGGCGAGTACAGTTCGCTGCAGGTTCAGTTGAGTAAAACCAACGAACGACTGGTAGCTTCTCAAGCCGAAAGTGATTTGACAGTGTCGCCAGACGAAGTTGAGCGGCTGGAAAACGAAATTGGGAATTTGCAGACAGAAAAAACTCGCTTGACCTCCGAATTGGTATTGGCATCTGACGGGCAGAGATCTGGATCTGAGGAGCTGGAAAGTCTGCGGGCTCGGCTGGAGCAATATCAAGACGAGGTTTACAAGCGAGACGCCGAGATTGAAAGTTTGCAAAATGTTGAAGCCCATAGTTCCCGCTTGTCGAAAGAGATGCAGGAACTTGGATTGGAGCGTGATTCGTTGAATCAGCGGTTGGTCGAGCTAACCAGCGTCAAGAATCAACTGCAACTTCAGGTCGCTGGTCTTGAACGATCAGGGCCGCGAGGGGAAGAGGAGTTTCAGGCTCTCCAGACGGAACGCGATCAATTCAAATCCGGTCGCAAAAAAGTTACTCGCAAGTACCGGCAGCTTCATGAGCGGTTTGCCACGATGCAATCAGATTTTTCGATCGCACAACGAGACAATGCTCAACTTGAGCAGCAGTTGCTGCACGCCCAAAAACAGAATGACTTGTTGGCTCAGCAGGTCGCGTTGTTGGAAACGAATCTGGCTAGTTTGGGATCTGGTGCAGAACCGAATGGCCCAGATTTGCAGCGGCTTCACACGGTGATTGGGCAACTGGGGGAACGACTGGCTGTAAGCCACGAAAAGTACAAGAAGTTGGCGATTCAGTATCGCAAGACCCGTTCAAGGTATAAACGTTACAAGGACCGTATGGTCAGCTACAAGAACCTGCTGGAGCGATATCGGGAGACTTCTGAGGGCGTTCCTCAGATGAGTGATTCCAGCGAAACGATCGCAGTGGATCTTGCCGAACGGTCCCCCTGAGATCCTAGTGTTTCATCCAGATATCTGGATGAAGCACCAGTGTAGCGTCACGATTTGATTTGGGGGTTGGCCGTTCAATTTTGCCCTTTGTTTTTCACATCAATCGAGATACCAACACCAAAACTTTGTGTTGACGCGGACGAGGACGAGATGGCCACCATTCGCTGTGCCCCCTGCGGACTCGGGATTCTAGGCTTTTGCGGCCCTCGTGACGCGGTGTTTTCATCCATCGTCTATCAGTTCCTGGGCCTCTGGCCCACTGAAAGCAACTGGTGTTCTTGTGTAAAAAAGGAGGAAACCATAACTTGTCATGTTTTGAGCTACATGTGGTTGGCCAAAAACTTGACGATTTAACAAACTGGTATTGAGTACGTGGACGCATCGCCGACACCTGATCGACTTCGCGAATATCGCGAAAAAATTGACCAACAAACGACTATTTTGAGACAAGCGGCATTGCGCTGGGGCTGGATGGCTTATGTGCGTGGCGGTTTGTTTCTGTGCTGCCTCGTGCCTTTGTTTTTAGGGTTGGGACAGTACCTAGGATATCAAGGTCTTTGGTTTGGTTTGTCGGGAGCCCTGTTTCTGTCGTTTCTCGTGGTTGCGTTTTTTCACGAAGAGATGCAAGCCAGGTATCGCGTTGGTACTTTGCTGAGCAAGATGCACCGCGAATCAATTGCTCGTATTGAGCGGCAATGGGAAAAGATCAACGTTCCCGACGTCACGTTGCCCGACCATCAGATTGCCCTTGCCAAAGACCTCGACTTGATCGGTCCCAGTTCATTATTCAAGTTGCTTGGAATCGTCCGCACGCCGCTCGGAGTTCATCAACTATCCGATTGGATCCTCAACCCCTCTTTGCCTGAAGAAGTCAAGAAAAGACAGGCGGCGGTGAAGGAACTCTCTGGCCACCCCGAATGGCGTGAAAAGTACCAGCTGAAATGTGAGACCTTGGCTTCTAGCCAATCTGGGCCAAGCCAATTCGTTGAGTGGTGTGAAAGTGATGACTATTTTGCCAAAAATGGCTGGCTGTTGCAGGCCTCTCGCTTGCTTGCTGGACTGTCGCTGCTTGCGCTAGTTTTAACGCTGACTGGTTTGGTCGCATTGACGTATACGGGCCCGATGTTGATGGCCACGGTTGCATTGACGTTTATCTTGTCGGTTCTTTATGCCGGGGCGGTTCACGAAGAATTCAACATGATCTCAACTCGCCATCACGAGATTACCTACTATCGTGAGTTGTTGGATATGATGTCGGAGTTCAACTCGGAGTCAGGGAAGCTGGCGGAAATTCAAGCGAACCTGTTTGACGGATCGGACGATGTGCGAAGTCACATGGCATCGTTGGGGCGATATGTCTGGCTCGCCAACTGGCGCCGCAACGGGCTGTTTTTCTTGTTGTATCTAATCTTTCAATTCACCGGATTCTGGGATGTTCATATCCTTCGGCTATTGGAGAACTGGAAAAAGGTCCACGGATCCAAAGCTCGAAAGTGGTTTGATAACATGGGGCAATGGGAATCGCTCTGTGCCATGGGGAAGCTGGCCTACGACCAGCCTAGTTGGATTTACCCGACAGTTTCAGGTGATGAAAAAACGATTACCGCAAAACAGCTGGGGCACCCTTTGTTGTCAGACGATGATCGTGTTGACAATGACTGCCAGGTTGGACCTGCAGGAACGGTTCTGTTGGTAACGGGCTCAAATATGTCCGGCAAAAGCACCTTGTTGCGAAGTATTGGGTTGAATGTCGCGATGGCGCAAATGGGAAGCGTGGTTTGCGCCGAACAGATGAGCCTTCCACCGCTCAAAGTTGCAACCAGTATGCGAATCAGCGATTCTTTGGCGGATGGCGTTTCGTTCTTTATGGCAGAGTTGAAACGATTGAAACAGATCGTTGATCAAGCTGAAGCAACCCAATTGGAAAGTGATTGGAGTATGTTGTTTTTGCTGGACGAAATCCTCCAGGGGACGAACTCTCGCGAACGCCAGGTGGCCGTGAGTCGCGTGGTCAAGCGGCTTATTGATGATCAGTCCATCGGTTGCATTTCGACTCATGATTTGGATTTGGCGCAGACGGAAGATTTGCGTACGAGTTGCAATACGGTTCATTTTTGTGAAGATTTCGTTGAGGTCGACGGCGTCAAGAAAATGACCTTCGACTATCGAATGCACGAAGGGATTTCTCCAACGACCAACGCGTTGAAGTTGTTGGAAATGGTCGGGCTTGGCGAAAAAGCCAAATAGCTTTCCGTCAATGACGCCATTTTTTCTTGGCGGAACATGCTTGCATTGAATGCTGGGCCTTCCACGTTGGTACCGAGGAATGAGGTGGCAGCGGATATAGCAGCATCACGATCCATGGAAAGATTGAATCGTACAAGGGAAGGTTCGAGTAGCATTTTGCGATCCGAATGGGAAATGCGAACGGCAAATCAGTAATGCTGTGCCGCTCCTATTCTCTCGCAGATTTGGCTAATGGTGGTCGATTTCTGGAATCAAGGGGACGTTGCCTTCGAGTCCCATCCAATGTTTGGCTTTGAGCTTGAAGGCTTCATTTTTTGTGAGCGGACCTTCAGGGTCGAATAGCACCGAGGGATCGGCCTTGATCTTGAACAAAAGTCGACAGACGTACGCGAGTAGGCTGGTCAAGACTCGTTTGCCGTCAAATTCAACTTGATGGACGAGTTGACCAAGCAATTCAAGTCGGCCCTCAATTCGGCTGACCTGCACTCGGCAGAAATGTCGGAACGATTTGTCGGCCTCTCCGGCCAATACGGAATCGAGATCAACTTTGCATGCCCGCAACTCGGAATCTGGAACGTAGGTTTGTCCCTGTTGCAGGTCTTGGACAAAGGTGGAGAGAAAGTGAGCTTGCAGGACAGCCTGGCCGCCGCGAATCGCCAATGGATGCCATTGCTTGGGATCGCCTTGGATATCCATGATCGGCATCAACGCTGCCATTGGTGATCCACCGAGCAAAGAGGTGAAGGCATCGTATTGCTCGAATGTTTGGAAGGTCTTCTTGCGTATTCGGCTATCTGCCGCATTAATCGGATCGAAAATAAATTGTCTGGGGATTTGAAATCGGTCAACGGTGTCTGCCAGCGCCGCCAACTCTGATTTGTAGCATTTTCCTGCGAAAGCCTCGGATACTTCGTATCGGTAGTTCGACCATGCCTCCAGAGACAGGCCGTCGGCGCTAAGCAGTTCCAGAAAGTGGCTGATTCTTGCAACGTGGGCCAGCACCGCATTGACTCCCCGCCGATTGTCGCCAGACATGTTGCTGACCATCCAAAGGTAGGGCCCAAAAAAATGTTTCGCGTTGGCTCTGCAGTTCTTATATCCAATTTCCAAAACCTTGGAGTCGATCTGCAGGAATTGGTCTGGTTCTTCTGGGGTCGTAGACATGGGTTTCAGTATCGGATATTGAAAGGCGTAGAACTCGTTAACGTACAAAATATACATTGAAAACTGAAGCCGCCGTCCCTTGGATGCTGCGAAAAAGAGTGCTGACGGCGGGTTGTTGGGCTAATTTTCGTCCGATTGTTGAAACTTGGCAAAAATTGCTGAGTTGCCTCCCACAAAACAAAGCGGTCTTTTAGACTGAGGGGCAATGAATTTCGCGAACCACTGATCGTTGAAATTCGAATCTGAACGGTGGATTGGAATATTTGATGAAAATACTATTGGCAAGCCCACGTGGATTTTGTGCCGGCGTGAATATGGCGATCGAGAGTTTGCAACTAACTCTAGAAATGTTTGGAGCGCCGGTCTACGTCTACCACGAGATTGTCCATAACAAATATGTGGTCGAGACGTTTCGATCCAAGGGGGCGGTTTTTGTTGACGATCTGAACGAAGTCCCTGAGGGTTCAAACCTTTTGTTTTCCGCCCATGGTGTTTCACCGGAGATCCGGGCCGCTGCAAAAGCCAGGAAGTTAAACGCCATTGATGCGACTTGTCCGCTTGTCACCAAAGTTCACCTGGAAGCAATCAAGTACGCCAAAGAAGATTACACCATTTTTCTGATCGGGCATGAAGGTCATGACGAAGTCATCGGAACGATGGGCGAAGCGCCTCACGCCATGGTCCTAGTTGAAACCGCCGAAGATGTTGATCAGCTCGACGTGGCCACGGATGCCAAAGTGGCGTATCTGACTCAAACCACGTTATCGGTTGACGATGCGAATCGGATTATCACTCGCTTGCGAGAACGGTTCCCCAATTTGGTCAATCCACCCAAAGAAGACATTTGCTATGCGACCCAGAATCGTCAGGAAGCTGTTCGAAAGATTGCTGTGGGTGCCGATGTCTGTTTGGTCCTGGGAAGTCAAAACAGCAGTAACAGCCAACGACTTCGAGAACTTGCCAAGGACAGCGGAGTCAATGCTTACTTGGTCGATGGTGCGGCTGATATCGAGGCGTCCTGGTTTCAAGGACACGAAACTGTTTTGGTGACGGCGGGAGCCAGTGCGCCAGAGACGGTCGTTGAAGAATGTATCGAATGGCTGAAAGAGAGATTTGATGCCGAAGTCGAGGTGCGGATGATTCGAGAGGAGAATGTGCATTTTCCGCTTCCCAAAACGCTTCGCCAGTTGCAAAAGAAATAACCAGGCAACGAGTTCATTCCGGAAACTTGATGTATTCTGGTGGAACGTGTTCGGTTAGCCAAACCTGATTCTTGGATAGGAAAAACTCGAATCCATCGGCGTTCATTTTTGCAGCTGCGATTTCAACAACGACGGGTTTGCCGTATCGGGCTGCAACGTGGATGCAGGGCTTGGCAGCAGCATTTAAATGAACGTGGTGTCGCTGCATCTTTTTCAATCCGGATTCGCGGATCAAGGGGATCACATTCTCAGGCGCTCCATGGTATAGCGTCTCAGGAGGAGATATTGGGGAGTAGTTCAGGTCAATTTTGAGGGAGTGTCCCTGGCTGGCGCGAATCCGTTGCTTGCATTCGCTGATGGCAAAACGTTGTTTGTCGTTTGTACTGACTACGTGATCTAGCAGGTTGCGGTCAATTTTGGTTTTCGCCAAATTCATCTTCTGCAGAAGAATTTCAATATCCGTCCAGCCGTTTTCGTCCAACTTGACCCCCACAGTCTCAGGTTTGTGGCGCAGGATCAAGCTTAAGAATTTACTGATCTTTTTTGTTTGTTTTTCATCCATGACGGTAGGACAGTTCGAAAGTCAACGGGTTCGGATATTCTCGGCACATGCTTTTTGCAGTTCTCTATTTTATCAGGTATTCTATTGGATATGGAAACATGCCCGCTTCGATGGCTGGCCCAAAATAATTGATAGAGACCGAGGATTAGACCGAATGAAAACTGCACATACCGTTTATGCGAGTGCGCTACTGTTATTGTCGTTTCTTACGTTGCCGTTTACGACAACTGGGCAGAGTGAAGATAGTCCGGCAATTCGTGTTGTCAGCATTGAGAAGGTTGCGCCCCAGGAGGACGAAGATGCGTTTGCTCCTATGGACGACATGCATCGATTTATGGATTTCATTACCAAGCCAGCTTATCGTTCATTAAAAGAGATTCTTGACGAAGGTGAATTGGGTCGCAGCGCATTTCGAAAAGTTCAGCGGCATGCGATGCTTCTCGGCGAAACCACCAATTTGGTCGCTGAGCGAGGCCCCGAGGACGAAGAAAAGAACAAGGAATGGCGAGCCAGTTCGATGGACACGTTCAAGGGAGCAAAGGCTCTCTATGACGCCGCTGGCGCAAAGAACGAAGACGAAGTGCGAAAGCAGTGGGGGTTGATGATCGACGGTTGCAATCGATGTCACACCACATTTGACGAAAACGACCACCAAATGGACAAGTAATCAGACATCGCCGGTGAGAAGACTTTAAAAGCGACCTCAATGCAGGTCGCTTTTTTAATGCGCATCCGTTGAACTTTCCAACTCAGCGAGGTCCTCCCTGCACGATCCTCGCTGACTAGGATTTTGCATGGGTGAACGTAAGTCGTCTGGTACAACGATTCACGTTGATTTAATCGAGGTTTTGGGAATCGCCAGGGTTTCGACTATTGAAACGCGCAAACCACTGATGAATAAGAACTTAGACCAAGCCATGCAAAATCCTATGACGCGTCGGGTTTCCATGAAGTGCTCAAGAATGGTGAATGCTCAAGAATGCGTTTTGCCGCAGAGCGGCTATTTCCCTTAGCCCCAGACTTTCAGTCTGGGGTTTCATCCCCCACAAAAAACAGAGTCGCTGAGCGACGGCATCCGTTGAACTTTCGTACTTCCAGGCGAAGATTTATCGCCGCATGTTTTTCTGGGTAAGCAGCCTGACATGGCTTCCCCTCCCCGGACGCTGTGCAGGTCTGGTGACAAGACGAGAAAATACTCCCTTCTCTGTGAACCTCCGTGATCTCTGTGGTAATCATCCCCCACGATGGATGCTCGCGCCAAACAAGAAGAGAATTACCACAGAGCGACTGTGTCGCATGTCGTCGTTTCTACGAATGCCGATTCGGAAACTCTTGGTGGGGCGTTGATCGTTGGCTAACCGAGAATGTCGGTAATGACATGGGCCGGTTCGACTCCCGTCAGTTTCATGTCGAGCCCTTGGTGCTTGACCGAGAATTGCTCGTGGTTGATGCCCAGCATATGCAGCATGGTTGCGTGAAGATCTCGAACATGAACGATATCTTGAACGGCGTTGTAGCCTAGTTCGTCCGTTTCCCCGTAGGTCCCCGGTTTGATTCCGCCGCCTGCCATCCACATGGAAAATCCTTTGATGTGGTGGTCGCGTCCTATGCCGCCTTTGCCTTGGAACATCGGAGTGCGGCCAAACTCACCCCCCCAAATCACAAGCGTATCATCAAGCATGCCTCTCTGTTTCAAGTCCGTTAACAAAGCCCAGGTTGGTTTGTCGGTAAGATTGCAACAGATTTTCATATAGCGATCGAGATCACCATGATGATCCCAGCCGCGGTGGTAAAGCTGAATGAATCTGACTCCGCGTTCGGCAAGGCGACGAGCAAGAAGGCAATTCGAAGCATAAGAGCCATCGCCCGGTTTCGCTCCATACATGTCCAATACGCTTTGGGGTTCGTCTTTGACGTCCATTAACTCCGGCACGGAAGCTTGCATTTGAAATGCGAGTTCGTACGCCTTGATCCGTGTCACACTTTCCGGGTTGTGGGTCGTTTGATTGCGAATCTGATTCAGTTGATTGATCGTGTCGATCAACTTCCCTTGTTGCTTTCGGGTGATACCGGCGGGGTTCTCAACGTAGTGGACCGGCGTCCCAGTGGCATTAAATTCGACACCTTGGAAACGTCCGGGCAAGAATCCGCTGTTCCACTGGCGCGAAGAGATTGGTTGAGGATTTCGTCCACCGACGCTGGTCAAAACAATAAACCCTGGCAGGTTTTGAGTTTCACTACCAAGTCCGTAGGTCACCCAGGAGCCCATCGAAGGTCGGCCGCTGAGTGCCGATCCGGTGTTCATAAATGTGTGAGCTGGGTCGTGATTGATTTGCTCGGTTACCATCGACTTGACGACGCAGATGTCATCGACCAACTTGGCTTGCCAGGGAAGATAGTCGCAGACATGGGTTCCCGTTTTGCCGTACTGGCGAAATTTGCCCAGATGCCCTTGGGCTTTGAGCTTTTTGCCTTGTAGTTGAGCGATCGGCTGTCCTTTGGTAAAGCTCTCTGGCATCGCTTTGCCGCTAAGCCGATCGAGTTCGGGTTTGTAATCAAAGGTTTCCAAATGCGAAGGACCGCCCGCCATGCACAGGAAGATGACTCGTTTCACACGCGGTGGCAGTTGGGGGATCGAAGGAGTGGAGTTGCCAATCGAAGCTCCCGAAGACGGGCCACAAAACAGGGCAGACAGTGCGGCGGAACCCAGCCCCACTCCGCTGCGCTGCAAAAACGTTCTGCGATTGATTTGATTGAATGTATTGTTCATTGGAATTGGGCAATTTCGGGCTGTGGCGGAGGTCTTTCTTACTTCGTGTTCTACTTTCGAAAACAAATAGCGGATTGCCATAGGTGCAGTTTGCACTAGTTGCGAGTCAGGTTTTCATTCAGATTGAAAATGGCGCGGGTGATGGTCGTCCATGCGGCCAGTATTGCAACCTCGTGTTCGGACCGTGGCGCTTGGCCAGTTTTGATTAACTGGGTAGCCGCCTTCGGATCGGCTTCGAATTCGCTCCGGCTCGATTCGAAAAGTTTCTTCAGCAGATGGGTTTCCTGTTGATTCGGTGGACGCGACAACGTCCAAGTGAATGCGAAGTGAAGTTTCTCATCAAATGTTTGGCCGCCTTCGTTCAAAATGCGATCCGCAAAGACTCGGGCAGCTTCTACGAACGAAGGATCGTTGAGCAGAGTCAATGCGGCCAAGGGAGTGTTGGATCTTGCTCGTTCTGCGGTGCACTCTTCGCGCGTGGGTGCATCAAGACTGCGAAGCATCGGGTGGAGGAACTGTCGTTGCCAATGAGTGTAGATCCCTCGACGATACTGTCTCTCACCTTGAGTGGAGTGGTAGGTGCGCGTCGGGAAGTTCAAATGGCGATAGTGGCCTGCTGGTTGATAGGGTCGACTACTGACGCCTCCAACGTCCTCAATCAAGAGCCCGCTGACCAACAACGCGTTGTCGCGGATTACCTCCGCAGGAAGTCGGTACCGCCCTGCCCTCGCAAACCACTGATTGCCAGGGTCCGCTTCAAGCCGTTCAGCGGTTGCAACAGATGATTGTTGGTAAGTGCGACTGTTCACGATCAACCGAATCATATGTTTGATGTCCCAGCCAGAATCAATGAACTCAAATGCCAGGTTGTCTAGCAATTCAGGAGCGACAGGTGGGGTGCCTTGTCCACCAAAGTCATCCAAGTCAGCTGCAATGGCATGTCCGTTCAGTAAGTACCAAAATCGATTTGCCATCACTCGCGCGGTCAGTTGACCGCTACCGTCTTTGGTGTCCATAAGCCAATTGGCGAGATCAAGTCGGTTGGCGCGATCGCCTGCTGAGTTCAGTTTGCCCATGAAACCGGGGATTGCCGGTTGCACAACGGGTCCCGATTCATCCAGCCAATTGCCACGTGGCAATACGCGAGTGACTCGCGGTTCTTCCAGTGCGACAGAAACCATGGACCGGCGAATTTGTGAACTGATCGCGTTGATTGAGTTTCGAAGCGATTCCAAAGTGGCCTCGAGTTCGGCTTTTTTTGTTTCGTCTTTTGTTTGTTCGAGTTGAGTTTGAACCTTTACGAGGGATTTGCTGAAGCCGTTCAGGATTTGTGTTTGTTCTTTGGAAGGGAGGGAAATTTCCGGAGGTCTGCGAGTGGGGTTCGTGTTGGTGCCAGCAGTGAAATGTTGCGTGTCGTCAAGGTCGGCAAAAAAGGCTGACATGGAATAGAAATCGGTAAGCGTATAGGGGTCGTACTTGTGATCGTGACACTGAGCACAACCAAGTGTGCTCCCCATCCAGACAGCCGAGATATTTCGGACTCGGTCAGCCGCATAGATTGCAATGTACTCCGCCGGTTGAAGTCCACCTTCATGGGTTGTTTGAAGTAAGCGGTTGTAACCCGACGCGATGCGCTGCGCCACGGTTGGGTTCTCCAGTAGATCCCCCGCTAGTTGTTCGCGTGTAAATTGATCAAAAGGCATGTTGGCATTTAGCGATTTAATTACCCAATCACGATAAGGGCTAATGTTGTGATTCTGATCGCCGTGGTAGCCAACGGTATCGGCGTATCGCACCAGGTCCAGCCAGTACATCGCCAGTCGCTCACCAAAGTGGGGTGAGGCCAGAAGTTCGTCCACAACGTCTTGATAAGCTGCTTCGGAATCATCTTCAAGAAAATTCTGGACCTGTTCGGGAGTTGGAGGCAGGCCTATAAGGTCAAAATGCAATCGCCTCAGCAACGTGATCTTGTCGGCATCCGGGTTCGGGTGGATTCCCTCAGGCAAGCGATCAAGCACAAATTGGTCGATCCAGTTTTTTGGCCAATTGGATTTTGCGACGGGAGGCGCATGTTGTTGAGGTTTGACATAGGCCCAATGATCCGACCAGACAGCGCCCTGGTCGATCCACCGGCGGATCAGCTTTTTTTCTTCCTCATTCAGGGCTTTGCCGGAATTGGGAGGCGGCATCAATTCCAAATTATCATTCGTTTCAATGCGTGCGACCAATTCCGAGTCGTCCGCATCGTGTTCCGCTATCGCAAAGTCTTTGGCTTCCGCTTCGATATCCAGTCTCAAGCCGGCGCCACGATGTTTCTTGTCGGGGCCGTGACAAGAAAAGCACTTGTCAGACAGAATCGGACGGATGTCGCGATTGAAGTCAATATCATCCTGCGCTTCCAAGCTGCAGGTGACGATTGAAATCAGTAAGAATCCAATAAACGATTGGGCAAGTTGTGGCTTATGCATTTTTAATCTGGTGGGAAGGATACTCCCATTCTAGCATATCCATACAACGTCAAGGAGTTTGATTCCATCGTTCAGTAAGTGTCCTAACCTTCAGCTGCGCGAAGTCGATATCGGTAGTCGGGTCGTGCCCCTGCAAAATGATGGTACCCGCTTTTAAACGTCGACCTTGTCGAGGGTTTTCGTCGGGCGCTCGTGTGTCGGACCAATCGGTCACTTGTTGGCCGTTAACCCAAACGCTGATATGAGGGCCGTTGGCGATAATTGTTTTGGTAAACCACACTTCATCTTCTGCGACAATCCGTTTGGCTTTTGTTCGTCGAAAAATTCCACCCGTACCACAGTCTTTGGGATTGGAGCGGTCCTGGTTCAAGAATTCGTTTTGGATTTGGCTTTCATATCCATTCATTAAGTCACCCGGGATACAACGGAAAAATACGCCTGAGTTCAAACCAACGGCGTTCGTTTTGCAATTCATGGAAAATGCAAAGTCGGCAAAGGCCTCACGCGTTTCGATTTGGCCTCGCCCTCCAGAAACGTTCATAACGTTGTCCGCATCGATCGAGAACTTGGAATCCATGGCAAGATCTGTATTCCATTTTGACAGGTCTTTGTCCAGCAGTTGGCTAAGGTTGAGAGGGCGAAGGAAGATGTTTCTAAATTCGATTTTGCCTTGGTTGAACTGCAATCCAATGTAGCCACGCCCGAGGTGTTTGGTATCAACGTAGGAGATGACTTCTTTTTGATCGATGGTCGCGTTGATGGTGTTTCCGTTTGCAATGATGTGAACTTGGTGCCACTGTTGCTCGCGCGGTTGAATTTCTGCCGCTGATTTTTTCCTGCCGACCAATGAGCCGGTCGGGAAAGGATTGATAGCGGGGGCAATGTTGAATTCGTAGCAATCGTGCGTTGGATCTCGAGGTTTTGGGCTCGTTCTTAGGAAAACACCACTGTTCGCTTTGTCGTCGCAGCGAAATTCAAAGCAAAGTTGAAAGTCGTCAAACTGAGAGGTCGTTCGAAGCAGCCCCTTTGATCCCTGAGTGGCAACAATCGCACCATTTTCGACATGCCAATCGGTCTCTGCCACGGGTTTCCATCCGTACAGAGTTTTGCCGTCAAAAAGCTGCAACCAGCCGAGGAATTGGGCACTTTCTGAAAGTGAATCAATGGGAGACAGATCGAGTACTGGATCTTGGCCTTTCAGGTGATTAAACGGTGAAAATCCACATAAAAGGAATAATACCCATAGGTTGGTCGTTTTTAACATCGAATCCACTCCCATGCATTGGGAATCCGGCACCATAAATTTGTAAATTGGAGTTAATCTTGAGAAAGATTCTACTATCCTAGACTTACAAAGCGCTGAATGCATGTCGTTCCCGGCAAGCGTTCGCGATTTCCTCGCCGATCTACATCAAGAGACTCCCGCTTGTGAACGACATCAAATCTATTCATTTGTCTGAAAATCTAAAAGGTTATACGCTCCTCACTGGTGGCACAGGTTTGGTTGGACGTTACCTAACCAAGGATCTTTTGCTTTCCTCAAAACGACTTGTTTTATTGACAAGGCCAACGGAGAAAATGACCGCCCAAGAGCGGGTCGAGGAGATCCTTCAGTATTGGGAAAACGAATTGGAGATGGTCCTTCCTCGCCCGATTGTTGTCGAAGGCGATGTAACCAAAGAAGATTTTGGTTTATCAGATTCGGATATCCAATGGCTGACCAAGAATTGTAGCCAGATCATTCACAGTGCGGCGAGTTTGAGTTTTGTCGGAAGTGACCGTGCTGCCGAGCCTTGGCGAACCAACTTTGATGGTTCAAAGAACTTTGTTCAGCTTGCCAAGAAGATCAACGTAAAAGATTGGCACTATGTTTCTACCGCGTACGTTTGCGGAAAGCGCAGCGGCACCATCATGGAAGGCGAGATGGATTTGGGGCAGGAGTTTCGTAACGACTACGAAGAGAGCAAACTTGCCGCAGAAACGATGGTCCGTGCCGAGGCCAAGGGATTTGCGACTTTGACAGTGTATCGACCTGCCGTCATTGTGGGCGATTCTGAATCGGGGTATACAAGTTCGTACCATGGACTTTTTCTGTACCTTCGATTGATCGCTACACTTGTTCCCCAGCAACCTCGCGACGAAAACGGAATCATACAAACTCCGATTACTTTGCCCATCAAAGGTGACGAACCAAGAAATCTGGTGACTGTCGACTGGGTCTCGAAAGTGATGTGTCGGATTATCAATACTCCCGATGCCTACGGAAAGACATTCCACATTTCGCCCGACACATTCACAACCGCTCGGCAAGTGATCGACTTCTGCTATGAGTATTTTAACTCGGCGGGTGTTGAGTATTCGGGGGGCAGTACGGTGGGTGAAGATGACTTGAGTAATTTCGCTGAAACATTCTTTGCCAACAGCAGTATCTACGAGTCCTACCAAACTGACGACCCTTCATTTGATCGTACGAACCTTGTGAGCGTTGCGGGTGACATTCCCTGTCCCTCCATTGATCGCGATTTGATTTTTAAGTTCATTCGTTTTGGAGAGCAGGATCGGTGGGGGAAACGTCGTCCGAAGCCCCCGGCTGTACCCGTGTGGGTCAACGAGCATCTTGAAAAGCTGACAAAGTTCAGCGTGTCTGGTGCGGATGATCACACACACGTCGGTATCGACATCCAAGGTCCTGGTGGTGGGCAATGGCAAATCGTGATTGATGGCGATCGATCAAGAATTCTTCGCGGCTTGCCGACGTCGCCTGCCATGGTTCTGACGCTTGATTCACGCGACCTGTTTCCTCAGGGTGAGCCCAAGGAGATCGAAGAGGAGTTTTTGCTTAAGGTTCTCTCGACTTCCTTGAGTTGTTCCTCATTGCCCTTTCCTACGTTGGGCCGAGCGTAGGGCTCAGTTTTCGGAACAATGGATCGGATCCGTCGCGTTCCGATGGCTAGGGTGCCCTGTTTCGCGAATCGCTGTATTGGATCGCCACGGCATTACTGGCGAGTCAATTTTGAAACACGCCCGGTCGAAACCCATTCGGCGACGAAAATCGATCCTTCTGCATCAAAGCAGGCATCATGAGGGTGAACAAATTTCCCCTCCATCCACTGATTTGGCTTGGTGCGGATATTGTCTCCTCCTGTAACTCGTTCCACATCGGCGCCTAGCCTCACAACGACTTCGTTGTTCTCATCCAACAGAGTGATGCGAGCATGAAGTTCTGGCACGACCATGAGGTTTTCAAAGGTGTCGAGGTTGGCGGGTAAGCCGAATCCGGGCAGAGTTTTTTTGTGTTCGCCTTCGAGCGTCAAGATTTGTATCGTATGGTGGGCTCGATCGGTGACATAAAGTTCCGGTTCCTTGTCTCCACGTCGATCAATCCAAAGCCCGTGAGGTGTATTGAATTTCCCTTCGCCTTCGCCGGCTCCACCAAAGGAAGATTGGTAATTGCCATCGATGTCGTACCGATGAATTTGGAAGGAGCCGTAGCCATCGGCGAGCAGGAAATCACCGTTATCCAAGAACGTGAAGTTGGTCGGTAGAAAGCGATCGCGTCCCCAGCCCGGAGAGGGTTTTTCTTCGCCGTCCCGATAGGCACCACATGCAACGGGAGCATACTTTTGCCACACGACTTCGCCTTGAATGTCTAATTTGGCAAACGTTTTTAGATCCAGATAGGCGGCGATGTAAAGGAACTCTTGCCCATCTTCCTCACGAATTTCGATTCCGTGCCCGCCGCCTTGGAATTGTTGACCAAAGGAACGTATGTACTTGCCCTTCTGATCAAACACAAAAATTGAAGGATGGTCGGGCCGGTCTTTGGCTCCCTCGTGGATCACATAGAGGTTCTGCTCGCGATCAACGGCGACATTGTGTGTCGTTTGCCACGAGAATTCGTCAGGCAGTTTCGCCCAGTTGTGCTCGATTTTGTAATCAAAATCTCCGTTGCCAAAAATGTTTTCTGAATTCGTTCGGCTGGCTGTAATCACCGCGGGAGCGGAAAGCGTCAACGCTGTTGCTGCAGCGGAGGAAGCGATGAATTTTCGCCGATTGATTTGACGGTTGTTTGATGACACGAAAATGGGCTCCAAAAGACGGTTGGGTGGTTCGTCTAGCGCTTCATCCAGATTTGCAATTAGGGCTGAGGTTTTGTTTCAATTTGGAAAACATTTTGCGAAATGAAATGCCAACCCTGAAATCGAAAAATCACTAGAGTATAAGCAGTCGATGGTTCTGGGGGAAATAATACGCCCAACGGTGGCTCCAGGCTTTATCAACAGCGAAATGCCCCAGAAGCCAACATTGAATGATGCTAGTACCTAGGCCCGTTTTCGATTGGAGGGCCGAGAAGATCAGATACACCGTTTTCTTCGCCTTGTTATCCGTCAATTCAAAACGGTCCGGGTACTAGTCAGCAACTGGGCTGTTATTCACTGTTTTCGTCATGGATCGGTTGGGGCGTTTGGACCTGCGGGATGCCGTTGGAGTCCGATACCAACGGAGGCAATTCGTAGGTCCGCCTTTCGTCGACTTGATAGATTTCGTCCATCTCGGTTTCGTCAACGTCATAACGCAACAGCAAGTAAACCGCTGATGCCATGCACCAGAACAATCCATATAGAAATGCCACTGCGACCGTGCGTGCAAAGCTGGTCCAGAAACTGATAACCCGTTGGCCAAAGATCAAACTGGCTGAGTTTTTATGGTCCTTGAATGTGGCGACAGTTTTGTTGTCGGTTTCGGGTTGGTCTGCGGATTCTCCAGCGGGAGTCGTTTTCGGCTCAGCCGTTGTTTGTGGATTGGGAGTAACTTGAGGTTGGGTCTGGACAAGGCTATTTGGAACGACTTCGTCGGTCACAATAACGGGGACTTCAAACTCTTGAGCCTGTTCGCCACGAATGATTGTCATCCGTTCCTCGTTTCCGGCATTGGCTCCCCAAGAAGTCGTCCAAAAACTCAATCCAATGACGGCGATCGCAAGTTTGGAAACGATGAACCAGCAAAAGCCGCCGAACAGTACCGCGATGACACTGTAAAACAGGTAGTGTAGCGGCCGCTGAAATGTATAGGCGAATGAACGCGTCATTGCGTCCAGAGAGTTTTGACTTTCACAGCTTACCGAAGCCACCATCAATGGCCAGCCAAACATCAAACCCAACAATAGCAATGCAACGCAGAATGAAAGCAAAATCACAACAAACCAGATCAGCCCTCCAATGACCGTGCCAACATCAAAATTGAGAAGCAATCCGATGAAGAAGTTGGGGATAACCAGAACGGCAATTCCCAATAATGGCATGGAAAGCGCACTCAAACAGGTTCCAAAATTGTCGATAGCAAATTCAAATCCGTCATCAAGTCCCGACTGTTCGTCTCGGCATAGACGCAACAGACAGACGCGGGAAATGGCCGTTCCAAAAAATGCCCAAACCACCAGCGTCCAGAGGCAACCGAACAGCAGATAGGCAAATTTTCGAAAGCCAAGGTTACCTTCGAATAGCCTTGTAAACGGATCTACAAATCGGTGGTAAACCAATTTGGGCCCGCTGAGGGCGACACCCAGAACGCGAAAGTTGTTGCTGACGTTAGTTTCCGCGTCGAGGACGCCACGGTAAGGGCTGCGGTTGATTTGGATTAGTTCTTTGAACACCGCATCGTCGGCAACGGCAACTTCGTTAATAAAGATTTTTTCGCTCAGCAGCCATCCCATGGGCGTGGCAAACACTCCAAGTGTCGCAAGAACCAGAACGGTAAACCCTGCGGCGATAGGAAGTGTTTTGAAAATTATCGTCCACGGGAAAACTTCGTCCCACGAGAACTTGCTGACCATAACCGGCTGGTCTGACATGGAGGCGGCTCAATCTGGATGTGGTGATTCGATTTGACAGGTACTGCTGCCAGTCAGAAAGCGGCCTTGGACCCGAGGCGATGCGTCTAGCGGGCTCCGAATTCTGCTGGAAATGCTGGCCATAGTATAAATTCGCACCCGATTTGATAGAAGCGGATGCAATCAGTATTTCAGCAACTGTTTTGCCATCGTATTCGACTGCCAGAGTACGACTGGAAACAGTTCATTGATTGATATCGCGGTGTCATGCCCCTCACGAATTGGTAAAAAGCATGATTCAGAGTAAACTTTGGGATAAATTTAATAGTTCTTGCATGAAAGATGATATGCGTTTTTTGATTTCAGGATTGATGTCAGTAGGGTTGTTGCTGGGGGCCATGCTACCGCTCGCAATGGGCCAGTACGGTGAAGTTCCGGAGATCCCGGCCGACTTAAAAGCAGGCTTTGACACGATTTCTGTAGACCAGGCCAAGAAATGGCTTGGTGTTCTGGCGGGGCCCCAATTTGAAGGGCGTGGAACGGGGCAAGTAGGATATATGAAGGCTGCGCATTGGGTCGCGGGCAAAGTGGCCGAGTTCGGCTTGGAACCTATCGGTGACGGGGACACCTACTTTCAAATCATGCCGATCACTCGGCGTTCCCCTGATATGGATCTTTGCAAACTGACTGGGCCTGATGGACTGGAAATTGCAGGAAAAGGCAATCTAGGGTTCGAGAGATACACCAATCAAAGTGAAATCGTCGGGAAAGTTGTCTTTCTCAACCTGACCGGCGCTCAGGCGACCTTACCTGAGGATGTTGACTTGCGTGACAAGATCGTAATTTATTCAACTGACGATGACGCATTTGCCCGAGCACCCCGAAATATCGCGGTTCGTAGACCCGCCGCTTCGATACGCATCATTGATTCTGAACCTAAATCGATTCCCCAAACGATTTTTCCTGGTCGGCGGAGTCGATCGACAAGCGTGTCAGGAACGATTCGCAACACCGCTGCAGCAAAACTGGCCGAAGGTCTCGCGCTTCCTTCCGACTGGGCGGAGAACAGCAGTGGAATCGAAACCGGAAAGGAAATCTCAATTCGAATGCACATGCGAGAGCAAGAAGCAGGAGCTCCAAATGTCGTCGCGTTTTTGAAAGGTTCTGATCCTGAATTGGCGGATGAGTACGTAGTGATTGGCGCACATCTCGACCATCTTGGTACGAGTGGAGGAACCGTATACCCGGGGGCCGATGACAACGGATCAGGGTCGACCGCCGTGCTGAGTATCGCCCGCGCGATGGCTGAGAATCCTGTCAAACCAAAACGCAGTGTCTTGTTTATGTGGTTCGCAGCCGAAGAAGTTGGTTTGGTGGGGTCGCGATACTACACCGAGAATCCGATTTTACCCTTGGACAAGATGACTTGTATGTTCAATATCGATATGGTCGGAAGAAACGAAGATGAAGGTGAAGGTGATTCTGATGCCGACAACGAAGGGCACATTCATCTTGTGGGCAGTCAACGCGGTGACACGGAACTTCATGACTTGATTCTACAGGCCAACAAGTACATCGGATTTGAATTTGAGTTGGACATGGAAAGTGTTTGGAATCGCAGTGATCAGATCAACTTTTACAATAAGGGTGTTCCGGTGGCGTTTATGTTTGGTGGCTTTCATCCCGATTACCATCAACCGTCAGATAAAGTGGCCAAGATCAACTATCCAAAGATCGTCTCGGCGGCCAGGCTTTATTATGTGGCTGTGCACCTGGCAGCGGCTCATGGAAAATTCGAGATGAAAACTGAATCCGAAGAACGCTAACTCGTTCTTCAAGAGGCATGGAAACCCGACGAGCCTGTGACTTTTTCGTTCGTACATGAAGCGAAAACTTAGAGGCAGTGGTTTTGGGAAACCCGACGCGCGAGCGAGGACGGGTCAGGTTCGTCCTCGCTGACGCGTCGGGTTTCCAAAACAGGCGGAATGTGGATGTTCAGATGCAGTTGGCTACTGAGTCAGCCGCCAGTCGAGACAGGCGGTTTTGCGGCTCCGGAAAACGGCAGTGGTTTCCCCTCCCTGGTCGCTGCGATCCTGCCCCCCGGTGGAAGGGTGTCCGGTTTTTGGCATCCCAAGATTCATCCACGGTAACCCGAAGCGTTTTGTCATGGCAGATCCTTAATTCCATCGACGTATTGCGGTTTAGTTCATTCGCCAACGCATCTGCACCACGGAAAACCGTGGTTTCTCAACAGTTACTGAGCCTTTGCAAGCATTTTTACTATCTACGGGTTTTGCCGTTGACATCTACGGTTTAAGCCGTAGCATGAGGTGACTGGGATTTTCTAGGGAAATCCCTTTGCGATTTCAATTCGAGCGAGGGTTTGAATGTCACGTCCAAAAAATAGTCAGCCGACACCAGCGGAGCTTGAGATTCTGCAACTGCTTTGGGAGTCGGATCCACTTACGGTTCGAGAGGTGATGGATAATTTGAATCCGGATCGTCCGCGAGCTTACACTTCGGTGATGAGCTTGTTGAATGTCATGAACGAAAAAGGACTTTTGATTCGTGAGCCTTTTGGAAGGGCATTCAAATATCGGGTTGCGAAGACACGAGAAAAGACATTGGTGAATTTGGTCAATGATCTTGTCCACCGTGCATTTGACGGATCCAAGACGGCATTGATCGCTCAATTGCTGGATGGTTCTGCTCCTACCGCTGAAGAGCTTGAGGAGTTGAGCAAACTGATCAAACGTCACAAGAAGCGGGAGGAGTAGGATGAATTTTCCCGAAATTGAGTGGCTGCTAATCTCTCGTTTATTGCTAGTTGTTTTATTGCATTTCATCTGGCAAGCGACGTTAGTTTGCTTGGTGGTTGTCGTTGTGCGATCCGCGATTCATCCGCGAAATTTCCGAGCGCGATATGCAACTTCGGTCGTTGGGCTGCTGTTGATTGTTGTCTCAACGCTTGCGACGGCCGGCTATTATTGCGTGACAGACTCTGCCGTGGCGAGATTGGTTCCAGTGGATCTGACAGCCAGTTCGATGTCGATGGAGCCTTTGGAATCAGCATCGATGATTGAAGCGCTGGAATCACAATTTCTCGCGGTCTTTGGGTGGTTCGATACCCATCGCGCGTTGTGGCTTGGGGTTTGGCTGGTGGGAGTGCTGTTATTGATTGGGAGGCTGACCTGGAGTTTAGCTTTCTGTATACAGCTTCGTCGCAGTCGAATGCCGCTTCCGCCCCATCTGGAGCGATTGGCATTGGAAGTAAAGGCGAAACTTCGATTGACCCGAAACATCGTTGTGGCATCTTCTCACAAGGTGAGCCAGGCGGTTGCGACAGGGATCATCAAGCCGGTTGTATTGATCCCTGCGTCCTGGGTTACGGAGCTTCCCGTGTCCGCATTAGAAGCCGTTTTGGCTCATGAGCTTGCTCATGTTAAGCGTTGGGATCTTTGGATCAATTTATTGCAACGACTGACCGAGACGGTTTTCTTTTTTCACCCGTTGGTTTGGTGGCTTTCCCGAACGATCAGCACTGAACGTGAGATTTGCTGCGATCAGCTGGCGATTCACGCTACGGGAAAGCCCATGAAATATGTTGAAACGCTGGCGCAGGTCGCCAATGGAACGAGTTCAGAAAATTCAGAAATACAATTTGGTACTGCTTTTAATGGAGGCAAAAACATGAAACTTCTTCGCCGTGCAAAAATGATTTTGGAACCGGGGTCGATTGACGCAGGTTCGCCATTTCGCGCATTTACATTGGTATTGTGTGTGGGAATGTTGGTCAGTTTGGGGTCTTATGCTTATTGCAGTTTCCCTGAGCCTGCAGCAGCACCCGTTCAGGAAGAGGATGACGAAAGAGAGATCTTAGAGCGAATTGATTTATTGGTGACCGACCTTGAGTTGGAAGAGCAAGAGAATGAAGAAATTCACCAGCTTCAGGAACTGCATTTGCAGTTTTCGACCGAAGACGGAACTGACCGCAGCGCAATCGCACGTCAATTGAGACGATTGGCTGACCAGCTGGAGGCTGGCGATCGTCACCTGCCTCACGGCAGAATCCATTTGCACGAAAAAGGCCCCCGCGAGGTCCGCGATCGCGTTCGGTTGCGTGAAGATATCCATCCGGATCGAAGGCGAGTCAGGATTCATGTGCGCGACCAAGATCAAGTAGATGTTGAATTGCATCCGGAGGTCAGGGCCGAGAACGTGAGACGTTTTCAGGTTGACGACAATCAAGATGGTCCGCACCGGATCTTTCGGTTGAGAGACCCTGACCACCGACATCGTCGAATTGAGTTGCACGAGCGACAAAGCGATCAAGGGGAAGAACGATTTATGTGGAAAGTCGAGGGTCGGGAGTTGGAGCTTCATGAGCATCAGGACGACCGTGAGAGAGGGGACTTTCGGTGGGAGTTGGAAGACGGAGAGTTGGAGCTTCATGAGTTTCAGGGCGACGTTTTGGGAGTGGAGGTCGAGAACGTGAAACAAAAACCTCAACGCCGGAGAGTTCTTGATTTGCGACATTGGCATGATGAAGAAGTGGAAGAACGAAACGATGGGCGACGGGGTGTCCGTTTAAAAATTCGAGAATTTCCAGGCGAGACTTCGCAAGACGGTTTGGAAGAAACGTTGCGGCACTTGCAAAACGAAATGGAGCAATTGCGACGTGAAGTTCGTGAGCTAAAATCCAGAAAAAAAACAACATCGTCAGAGTTTCGGTTTGGTCGACCCGTCCAATCGCGGCAAGAAATCCGTCTAGATATCGCACGAATCCAGGAGGTGAATTCGGATCGCGACCTCCGATTGCACCGGGAGACCGAAAATCAAGATTCTGGCGACCGTACGGATTTGTCAGAAATCCCTTTAGTGGCTCGGTTGATGCTAAATGTTTCGCCCCGTATCGTCGTGGACAAGTTGCAGAATCGGGAAGAAAAGCCTCAGCCGGAAGGTGCGAAGTTGGATTTCCAATTCAAATTTGAGGATGAAATCGAAGAACAACCAAAACAACGGCGACGCATTCGTGAACGTCGCGATCCAGAACTGGCGAAAGTAGCTGAAAGTGCGCTCCACGCTTGGACTTTCAAAGCGGGAGAAACCTTGTTGCTAGATAAGGTCCACGATCGTTCCGAATCTGACAATGTCGACTCGGTTCATGAATCGGTTCGAGCCTGGGTTCTGGGTGACGACAAAGAACAAGATTCAGACAAATAGCGCTAGTTGCGTACCACTTAGTGTTTTCGAGCAATAAGAGCAGGTTGGGTCGCTCAGATTCAACCTGCTTTTCTTTTTGATATTGACTAGCGTTTGGGCCACGGAATGGCATTTTGTGTCAGTTAATGGGAGGTTGAGGCTCCTGCCGAAACAACTCATTGTTTTCTGTTTCGGCAGGAGCCTCAACCTGGGGTAAAAGGCAAAACCCTCGACGACGTTGACGACGGGTGCCATGCTCCTCGCTTGCGTGGGCATGCTTCGCCCATCTTGGATTGGAGGGCCGAGAACATCAGATACGCCGTTTTTCTTCGCCTTGTTATCCGTCAAATTAATACGGTCCGGGTACTCGCCCCAAGTTCCACGTTGGAGAGGAACAAGAACTGTTTCGGCAGGAGCCTCAACCTCCCAATGGCATTTGCCAGCTTTTTGGTATTGCCGGTAAGTTGCCCGTTTAAATCAGGGGCTCGATGGGCTATTCTCAGCACGACACTTTCCAATAACAGCTCAAGAATATGCCACTTCATAAACCGTCACTCGAAATTGAATGGGTGCTCCGACTACTGTCGGAGCTTTATGCTTTAGAAAACGTCACCCAGTGCAAGTCATTGCCGGGAGAACGAGATCAGAATTTTCGGGTCGAGTCAGAGCAAGGTTGTTACGTTCTGAAGGTCTTCAATGGCCTCGAAGACAAAGAACTTTTGCAGGCTCAATCAGAAATCTTGGATCGGCTGGATGGTCTGGGGATTTGTCCCAAGATCAAACCAACGGTTGAGGGCGACGGCATCGCCAGGATTGAGCACAAGGGTCAGTCCTATTGGGTCCGAATGGTTTCGTATCTAGAAGGTCGGACTCTGAGTTCCGTCAAATACAAATCGCCGGAACTGCTGCGGTTGTTGGGGCGACAGGTCGCAAGTATTGGTGAATCGCTCGAAGGCTTTGACCACCCTGCCCTGCACTTCGATTTTGACTGGTGCCTTGAAAAGGGAGTTGCCGTTGTCACCGAACATCGATCCTTGGTGGAGAATGCCGAGGTGTTGAGTCGGGTTGACGTCTTGATGGAGCGGTTCCAGCGACATACCAGTCCGCTTCTCTCGCAACTTGCCAAAAGCGTTATTCACAATGACGTCAATGATGGAAATGTCATCGTAGAATGTTCGCCGGAAAACGTCTTTCTGGATTCCCTAAGTGGTATTATTGACGTTGGGGACGCAACTTTTTCATGGACGATTGGGGAACTGGCAATCGCCATTGCCTATGCTGTTTTGGAATCGATCGATCCGTTAGCGGACGCCGTTGAAATGGTAAAAGGCTACCACAGTGTACGTCCTCTAAGTTGCCTCGAATTGGATTCACTTTTTGGACTCGTGTGTCTTCGTTTGTGTGTCAGTGTTTGCATGGCGGCCAAACAAACGAAAGTTTGTCCTGATGACGAGTATCTCAGGATTAGCCAACAACCGATTGAATTGACACTGCCGACACTTGTTGAAATTCCTTTTGGAGTGGCAAGCGCAAAGTTTCGAGTCGCCTGTGGTTTCCCGGCCTGTGATTCGCACGACGCGGTGACCTCGTGGTTGAAGGAAAATACTCACCAGTTCGAGTTCGTGCTGCAACCCAAGCCGATCATTGAAGAAATGGTGTTGATTGACTGGAGCGTCGAAAGTCCCCTTCAAGACAATGTGTTGGAGCTGGATCTGCAGGCAGCCGACAGGAAAATTACCGAGTTACTCGCGGGCGGAAAAATGGGTGTAGGACGCTATTGCGAACCTCGCTTGGTTTATGCTTCAGAGCAATTTTCCAGTGTTGGAGAGCGACGTACGATTCACCTGGGAGTTGACCTGTTTGCTGACGCCGGGACGAGGGTTGTCGCGCCACAAGATGGAAAGATTGTCGTATTGCATGAAATTGATAAAGAGTTGGACTATGGGACGCTGCTAATTCTTTGGCATGAGACCGATGAAGGTGAAGGATTTTACACGCTGTATGGTCATCTTGATTGGGCTTCCACACAGCATTTATCAATTGGCTCCGCGGTAAATCAGGGAGACGTGATCGCCGAACTTGGGTCTTCGACGGTCAATGGTGGATGGTCCCCACATCTGCATTTCCAGGTCATGTTGGACTTGCTCGATTTCGAGAATGATTTTCCCGGTGTCGGCAAGGCCTCTGAACTTGATGCCTGGATGCAGCTTTGTCCCAACCCGAACTTGATTCTTGGATTGCCCTACGAGTTGACGACCTATCAGGCAAAGTCGGTGACGGAGTTAGTACAGAGTCGCAAGAAACAGCTGGGCGCCAATTTGAGCCTCGGTTATTGGAATCCGGTGAACGTTGTACGAGGCAAAGCCCAATACGTTTTTGATCAGGATGGTCGTAAGTTTCTCGATGCTTACAATAATGTTCCTCATGTCGGGCACTGTCATCCGGCGGTAATCGAAGCCGCTCATCGGCAGATGAATTTGGTGAACACGAACACCCGATATCTTCATGGAAATATTTTGCAGTTTGCCGAGTTTCTGGCGGCAACCATGCCGGATCCGCTAAGCGTTTGTTACATCTTGAATTCAGCGAGCGAGGCTAATGAGCTTGCGATGCGAATGATGCGATGCGTAACGGGTGCAAAAGATTTGATTGTTCTGGAGGGAGCCTATCATGGGCACACAAGCGGGTTGATTGATATCAGCCCTTACAAGCACGACGGACCTGGAGGTGCTGGTGGTCCAAGCTGGGTGCATACCGCGCCTATCGCGGATGTTTTTCGTGGAGAGTTCCGAGATCCGCAGACTGCCGGAAAAAAGTACGCGGAAAAACTTGGTCAGATCTGTGAGGAGATCAAGAAATCGGGGCGCGGGTTGAGCGGTTTTATCGCCGAATCCTGCCCAAGTGTTGGTGGCCAGATAATATTTCCCAGCGGCTATCTTGAATCTGTATATCGAACGATTCGCGAACACGGTGGGATCTGCGTTGCCGACGATGTCCAGACGGGGTATGGCCGCTTGGGCGAAGCGTTTTACGGATTTGAAATGCAGGGAGTGGTTCCTGACATCGTGGTGCTGGGCAAGCCAATTGGAAATGGACATCCGCTGGCTGCACTGGTGACGACTCCAGAGATTGCTGATCAATTCAACAACGGCATGGAGTTCTTTAGTACCTTTGGCGGAAACAATGTGTCTTGTGCTGTGGGGCAAGCCGTATTGGATGTCGTGCAAACGGAAGGGTTGCAGCAGCATGCTTTGGAGGTTGGTCGCCAGTTGTTGTCGGGAATGCGGAGCCTTCAGAGTCAATTTGAGATTATCGCCGATGTTCGCGGTAGTGGTTTGTTTTTAGGAATGGAGCTGGTGCGGGATCGAGTAACCCTGGAGCCCGCGGATCGGGAAGCGAGTTTTATTAGCAACCGGATGAGAGATCGTGGCATCCTTATTGGCACGGATGGTCCGTTGCACAACGTGCTCAAGATTCGTCCGCCCATGCCGTTCAATCAAGCGGATGGGAGTCGCCTACTAGAAGTCTTGGAGTCGTGTTTCGAAGAGCTTTATGTGTAGACGCGGCGTTGGCGATGACTCTTCGTCGAGGTTTGTTCAGAATCCATCGCAATTCGGATTGTCGACGAATTCGATTCGTGTAAGACTTGTGCAGCTCATTTTCTAGTATTTTGGACCCGTGTGTCTTGATTTGGCTCGCAATTATTTTCAGCATTGCCGTCACCGTCGTGGCGATTTTTCAAAGAGTGTACGTTGCACTGTTTGAATCGCGCACCCGGCATTGGCTTCAGACTGACTCAACCGCTGAATCGTACTCTCCGAAAACGGCGGTGGTGCTGTGTTTGAGGGGTGTAGATCCTTCGTTGTTGACCTGTTTAAAGTCGATTGAGAGTCAAGATTTTCCCGACTTCCAACTGCACGTGGTTGTGGATGACTTATCTGATCCGGCTCTGAATGTTGTTCGTGATTTTCAAGCAAATTCTCAGCTACCCATTGTGACTCACTTGATTGAAGAGCGGGGTGAGTTTTGCAGTCTTAAGTGCTCTGCGATCATTACCGCGATCAATGCAATGGACGATGATCGAGAAGTGGTTGCTTTGATTGATGCAGATGCAATTGTAACTCCAGCTTGGTTGACAACTTTGGTGTCGCCGTTGGTCAATCAAGAGGTGGGTGTTTCGACGGGGAATCGGTGGTTTCGTATTCCCGAACAGAATCAAATTGGTTCTGCAATTCGAGGCGTGTGGAATGCTGCTGCCGTGGTGCAAATGTATCTCTACGAGATTCCATGGGGCGGATCGTTGGCTCTTCGGCGAGAGGTTATCGACAAAGCGAATCTGTTGGAGCATTGGAGCCAAGGTTTTTGCGAAGACACGATGCTCACGCGAATTCTTCACCGAGAGGGCTATCAAGTCGCTAGACCTGCAGAGCTGATTGTTGTCAACGACGAATCGACTACGGTCGGAGGTGGCTTTCGTTGGATTCAACGACAGCTGTTGACCGTTCGTTTGCATCATCCACGTTGGGCATTGGTTTGGCTTCATGGGCTTACGACAGGCTTGCCGATGTTTGGCATCATACTGGCGGTTGTTTGCTGGGTTTTGGGAGCGATCTATGCGGCAACGACTACAATGATCGCCGTGTTCCTGTTTGAACTTGCCGCAGTGTTTACGATGCGGGCAATTGTGGAAGCTCATCAGCCTTTGTTAAACCGCAGCCAGCAATACCGTCCACATAGAAAAGAGATTTTTTATTACCTCTTGGCTGTGCCATTGACCCAGTTGATTCATTTTGCCGCAACCGTTTGCGTTTCGCTGGTGAGAAGAATCAGCTGGAGAAGAGTCGAATACTCAATCGGCCACAAAAGGGTCCGACTCTTGAAGTATTCTCCATTTGAAGGCAATGAAACCGACGAATCCACATCTATCGAGTAGCGATTTGGATGTTCTGTCGGTTGTCCGGGCTTTTGGGGCGTGGCCTCAAGGCCTTGAAGGTCTGCCGTAGCGATGATTGCTTCAACCGATTCCGGAATGCCCTCAACGTGGGCTAGATAGACCGGAAGTTGGTCGACAAAGAAATCGTTGGCACGCCGACCGGCATTCAAGAAGGGAAATCGGGCGATGGGTTGGGGGTTAAGTCGATTAATTCTCATTGGCAATTTGACACATTCTCGACGGTTTGGTTCGCGTTTAAAAGCCAACTACTCGCTATTTGAATTTGTTTCTTTTAGCATATTGACGCCGTTGACGGTTTGAATGTCAGCCCAAATTGGAATCCAGAATATGTTTGAGAACGTTTCGATTTTGAACCTCATCAGTTTTGTGGGCTTGATCTCCATGTTGGGTCTGGCGTGGTTGATGAGTTCCCATAAATCAAAGGTCAACTGGCGATTGGTCCTAATGGGATTGTTGCTGCAAATTATTTTGGGCGCAATTTTCTTTAACTCACAGAGCTGGACGATGGGAGGCCGATTCGAAGACGGCATTCTGTTTTTTGCGTTTGACGAGTTTTTCGGATTGATCAAGGCCTGTGCCGACAAAGGTGGCACATTCGTTTTTGGGGCCTTTGCCAATTCTCCCCTAGGCGACGATGCTCAGCACTCTGCCACGAATCCGCTCTATTTATTGAAGACGTTTACCTTTGGAGTGCTACCAACGGTCGTGTTTTTTGCTGCACTGATGTCGGTGCTTTATCACATTGGGATCATGGAACCGATTGTACGCGCGATGGCCAACGTGATGCAGAAAGTACTAGGGACATCGGGAAGCGAAAGTCTTGCTGCAGCGGCGAATGTGTTCGTTGGACACACCGAAGCACCCTTGGTGGTCAAACCCTACATCGCTGGGATGACTCGCAGCGAATTGAACGCAATGATGGTCGGGGGATTTGCCACGATCACCGGTGGACTGATGGCGGTGTTTGTTGAATTTGGCGTGTCAGCGGGGCATTTGGTGACGGCGTCAATTATTTCGGCACCGGCTGCATTGATTGTTGCCAAGGTTCTACAGCCAGAGACGGAAGACTCAGAAACTTTGGGGACGGTCAAGACTCAGTTTGAACGGCAGTCGACCAACGTGATTGAAGCAGCAGCCAATGGTGCCAGTGAAGGCATGAAGTTGGCATTCAACATCGCCGCGATGCTGATTGGTTTTCTGGCTCTAATCGCCTTGATGGATGCGATGCTGTTTGGGGTGGGCGAATTGGCTCAATACCTGTTCCTCAGTGGATCCGATGAGTCCAGCAGTAACGTTGATTTGAACTGGTCGTTGAAAGGGCTTTTGGGTTATTTGTTTTGGCCCTTCGCCTGGATGATGGGAATCGAATTCAAAGATTGTAATCCGTCGGGCCAGATGCTCGGGACTAAGATGGTTGTCAACGAGTTTATCGCGTACGCCGATTTAGGAAATTATGTCAACGGAAGGGTCCTTGGTGGGGATGGGAACGTCGTTGAGATTTCGGAGCGAACGCGAGTTATTTTGACTTATGCACTTTGCGGATTCTCAAACTTTGGGGCGATTGGAATTCAGCTAGGTGGGATCGGTCCTCTTGCTCCGACTAGAAAATCCGATTTGGCTCAACTCGGATTGCGGGCGATGTTGGGAGGTATGCTGGCATGCTGTATGACGGCATGTGTGGCTGGCATCATGTTCGGAGTCCTGACATAATTTTTGAGTCAGAATGAAAAACGGTTGGGGATGAGTTCACTGATTTTCCAATTGTGAATTTCATTGACATCGTTCGCATTGACGCAAATGACTTCGATGTCTTTTCCAAATTCGACGATGAATTGGCGGCAGGCTCCGCAAGGCGACGCTAATGGGGCTGCGGCAATGGCAATTGCGACAAAGTCTTTGTTGCCCTCTGAGATTGCTTTGCAGATCGCTGTGCGTTCCGCGCAAATGGCCAATCCAAAAGATGCATTTTCCACGTTGCAACCAGAAAACACGGTTCCATCAGCGCACAGAAGAGCTGCTCCAACCGCGAAACTGGAATAGGGTGAATAGGATTGGGTTCTTGCGGCGATCGCCGTTTTGACCAACTGGTCCGTAACTTCTGCATTCATAGGGGGCCCGGTTTTTTTGAGTCGATTTCCTTCGAGATTGGACGAAGGTTTTTCTTCGATCGTGTGTGTTTCGTGCCAAACGGCGTGGCTGCCAATTCGTGGATCTTAAACAATCGAACGGCCCAGATACATTGTTGCCGAAAATTGAATTGGATCGTAGCGAACCGGAGTGAATCCGAATATGATTTAGAGATCAATAATTATAGAGCAGGGCAAAAATGAAACCTAAATTGATTGATTTCTGCATGTGTTTGAGTGTTATCTCGATCATTTTCTTGGTTGGTTGCAAAGAGCCGGATGGTTCGTATTCGTCAAAAAAGGACGGTGCCAAGAAAGCAACCGAAACCGGAATTTTCAATCGAAAAACTACGGATATCGGAGAGTATGATGAGTCAGCTAAACGGCAGAAAAGCGATTCCGAAATCCAACCTACGAATCCCCTTAATCCTCTTGGCGCGTTAAGTCAGTATGATGCCATCAGCCAGGAAATTGCAGGGATGGGAATCGATTACCATCTTAGCCACTTCAACGCCATTCATGGACGTTACCCAAAAAGCCACGAAGAGTTCATGGAAAAAGTGATCAAGCCGAATCGGAACTTGAAGCTTCCTGTGCTCTCTGGTGGAAAAGAGTATCAGTATGATGTCAAAAATCACAAGCTGGTTGTGGTGGAATCAGCGGACTCGGACTAACTGCGTCAGGATCTTTCGCTGAGAGGAAATTTGCTTTGGTGATTGCTTCATTTGACTGCTGCGGCATCTTTGTCGCCGTCATCCCGCTAACAAAGCGTGGAAACATTCCAAGTTGGTGCAACTTGCACTAGGCAGTTTGTTTTCGATTTGGCTAAGATTTGATGCCATGAAACGAAAGAAGCAAACGTCAGAAGGCCAGCCTGTTGATAAGGCCGTACCGCCATGGATATCTAGACCGTTTTTGGCCGCAATGCTGGGTGCTGTTCTCCTTTGGCTGTCCTTTGCCCCTGTTGCGATCTGGCCTTTGGCTTGGTTTGCCATCACGCCCTGGTGTTGGCTCGTTGAGAAAGAGCGATTTACCTGCTCGCGTCCCTACCTTTGGATTTGGTTGGCGGGATTTGTTTATTGGTTGGCCACGATCTACTTTGTGCCGATTCCGCATCCGGCTCTTTGGTTGGGCTGGGTTGTCTTCTCACTCTACTTGTCACTCTTTCTGCCATTGTTCGTCGGGGCAAGCCGAATTCTTTCCCGGCAGTTTTCCTGTCCGACACTCATCGTAGTGCCGATTGTTTGGACCGGGATCGAATACCTGCGTTCCAACTATGTCGTGCCCTTCGGCACGATTTTGCTTGGCCATACTCAATTCAAGTTTCCTTTGCTGATACAGACTGCTGATTTGTTCGGAATGTACACCGTCAGCTTTTTGATGGCCTTGTTTTCGATTTGCGTTACCAAGATTTGGATGAATCGTGATGGCATATCTCGAAGCATGGGTCCTGCAGTCATTGCTATCGCAGTCGTCGGCGGGATCGTCGGCTATGGGTTCTGGAAACTTGGCGTGGATCGAATGGATCTAGAATCGCCAGTAGTGCGTTTGGCGTTGATCCAGGGTTCGATCGATACTGAATTCCCTGCGACGATCGCGGAGGGTGATGAATTGATCGAGCGTCACGTGACTCAGTATCGCGATTTGACGTGGCGAGCCCGAGTCGAAGCGCCTGACCTGGACCTTATCATTTGGCCAGAGACAATTTTTCTTGGAAGTTACGAGATCCCCGATCCAAATGAGGAGTCGCTGACAGGAACGGCTCGCGAGGCGATCGAAGTGAATCGAGAGAATTTTACATTCTTTTGGGAAGGCTCAACCGGTCAAGTTACTTTTGGTGGGGTGCATCCGCCGCCCGGCTTGGGGCCGATTGCGATGTTGACAGGAGTGGGAAGTTTGAATTCGGTGACCGATGAAAGATTCAATTCTGTGGTCTTGATCGAAAAAAGCGGAGAGGTTTCCCGGCTGTACTGCAAGGAGCACTTGGTCATCATGGGGGAGTACGTTCCATTTGCCAATTGGTTTCCCATTCTGAATCATTGGACTCCGATCGGTCGAGGCATTGGGCGGGGGAAAGAGCCCGTTTGCTTTCCCGTTGGCGGTTTAAATTTTTCGCCTAATATTTGCTTTGAAAGCACCGTGCCCCATCTGATTCGCCGGCATGTAAACGAATTGGCTGAGCAGAACCAGGAACCGGATATCCTGTTGAATTTGACCAACGATGGTTGGTTCTTTGGAACGGCTTGTTTGGATCATCATTTGGCTTGCAACGTATTTCGCTCCGTAGAAATGAGAAAGCCAATGTTGGTATGTGCAAACACGGGATTCTCGGCGGTCATCGATTCGGCCGGACGACTCAAGAATGTGGGACCGAGACGTGATGTTGGAATCTTGTATGTGAATGCAACGCGTGAATCCCAACAATACAGTATGTACCGTCAATTCGGCGACTGGGTTCCCTGGGGATGCGGAATGATCTGCCTGTTGGCCTTGGTTGCAGGTTGGATCGAAAGGCGGAACGGCCGGAAATCATGATTTAAGAAGCTATCGAACCTTGTATTTTAGTTCGCGAAGCTTTCGTCTGACACGTTCGGCGCGATCTCCCTGGATCTCAATTGCGGCCGCCTTGATGGTTCCCCCTGCCCCGCAGTAATTCTTGAGTTGGGTGAGGAGGTCGGCATGATCGTTGAATTCTGCGAGGCCTTGGATGACCGTGACGAGCTTGCCTTTTTTTCGCTTTTCCACATGGATTCGAAGCGTTTGTTTTTCAGGCGCGATCGCAGGCGCAACAGGCGGTGGGCATTGGCAGTTTTCATCCAATTCACCGCACCGTTCACAAGTGGGAGGGACGTCGAATTCGGTTCCCGCAAAAAGTCTCATGGCTGTAGGCAAAAAATTTAGGGTGATCAGGAATTTTTTCGCGGCATCCCGCGAGTTTCAGAAGTAGAGTTTCTACACGTGGCCAAGTTAATTCTGGGACGCGCCCTACCTGTTAATTCTAATTATTGGTGCAAATCATGTTGCGCAGCTCAACTGGGTTCGTGAGCCAACAAGTCGAAACGTTAATCAATCAGATTAGCGTTGAAGACAAACGTTTTGAACGTGAACTGCGATCGGTTCATCGCGAGAAATTGATTATACCCGCCGAAGTCCTGTTCGATAGCGGCGAGACCTTGCCCGCTTTTACTCGCAATATCTCGGCCAAGGGGGTCTGTATTTTGTGTTGTCAGGAGATTGAGCCGAAGACGACCGCAACGCTCAAGCTGCATCGGATTTCGCAAGCCTCAAGCAACATTGTTGCCGAGTGCCGCTGGTCCAAGCCATTTGGGGAGCAATACTGGGTCTCCGGATGGCTGTTCATACAAGTCAAAAAAGTACGCGACTAATTTGCCGTCAATGGTTTGACACGCATTCGAGCGATGAAGAACCATCACAAAGCTGTTTGCGCCTTCTTGAGTCAGTTCAAGTCGCGATTCGTTTGCGATTCTCGTGTTGTCAACCAAAAGAAGTGGAGCCAAGCCATTTATGATTGGAATGTCTGGAGATGGGAAAACGGAAAGATGTTCACAAGATTTCTGAAATGAGAAATCTGGGGCCAGCGTGCGAAAAGGACCTCAACGCCGCTGGAATTCACCTTGCGCAGGACGTCATAGAACTTGGCGCAAAAGAAACATTCGTTCGAATGTTGATCGGCCGTGTACAAGCCGGAACTAGTGCCAAGTGCTGTAACGCGGCGTACCTATATGCCATTTATGGTGCAATTCACGATTTGGATTGGCGACAAGTCCCTGAGAAGGTCAAAGACGACTTCAAAGCGTTCACGGCGGAGTTGCGGGCGTCGGGACGTTTTCGGTGAATCGGCTATTTGACGTTCAGGTTAGAATTCAGACAGGCCAGGCATTTTGGCGACGAGGTAACATGGCGAAAAAGCGGGTCATCGAATCGACTCCCAAACGGGGAAGCACGATATCATCACAAAGTCGAAATCTGGGGCGCAAGATTGATCGCGGTTCTCTTTCTTTCGGGACTGCTGTTCTTGTTGATACGTAGGCTTTTGAGTTAGTACAGCCCCGCGATCTCAAATCCGGTAGCCAAGTGCATTTCTGGATGGTTGGAACCTCGCGCTTGACAAATCACTCAAGGCTAACGATAAGAGGTTGGAACAAGATTTAGGTCTAGTGGTTCAACCAACCTGAAATGATGGGTGCCATGCCTTGCGCTTGCGCAAGCGTGAAGCATGGCACCCACCAGAACGGATCAAATCAGCTCTGACGAACCACTAGCCTGTTAAAGAGTGGGCTGACGTTGCACAAAAAAAGGCCCTTTCAAATCGAGATGATTTAAAAGGGCCTGTCGATTTAGCAAATTCGTTGAGGTTAGTTTTTCAACTCGACTTCAACTGACATTTCTTCTTCACCACGAAGGAATTTAATGGTGACGGTCTTGTTTGCCTTGCTGCGAAGTGCGGCAACGATTTCGCGGCGACGAGTGACTGCTTCACCAGCGAATTCGGTGATGACGTCTCCGTCTTGAAGTCCCGCTTTTTCAGCGATTGAACCTTCTTTGATACTTGAGACTGCAACTCCTTTTTCGTTATCGTCGTCGAAGATTGCTCCCAGGCGAACACGTGAACCAGAAGAACGGCGGGTTTGTTCAGCAAACATGGGGCGAGACTCCAAGTTGGCCAATCCGTCGACAACAGCTTCGGTGTATTCGATCACGGTCAAAGCACCATCACAGTCGATGGTTTCAAAGTCATCTTCAGGCGTATGGTAAGTGTCCGTTAGACCCGTATGGAAAAACATGACGGGAACCTTACGCTGAAAAAACGGTAGGTGGTCACTTCCAGCAAACCCGGATACCGGAAGATTCAAACTCATTTCAAACGTTTCGTTCGAAGTTTCTAGTACTGGCCCGAATTCTTCAGCCGAGTTCCAGTTGAAGACCGTAAGTTCCTTGTTTCGCAACCACCCGATCATGTCAAAGTTGATCATGGCGACCGTGTTTTCCAATGGGAAGATGGGGTTTTTCACGTAGTGTTCCGCTCCCAAAAGTCCCATTTCTTCTGCACTAAAGCAAACGAATACCAAGCGGCGCTTGGGTTTTTCGCCACGTGCAGCGAATCGGCGAGCCAATTCCATTACCGCAGCAGTTCCCGTAGCGTTGTCGTCAGCACCATTATGAATTTCTCGGCGACCAGCTCGCGAGCCATAGGCACCCATTCCCAAGTGATCGTGGTGACCACCGATGACGATCGTCTCATCGGCATTTGGGCCTTCGCCTTCGATGATACCGATGATGTTTTTTGCAAGTGTTGACTCAGCGGCGAACTTTGCATCGAATTTGCAGGTCCAGCCTTCAAGTTCGCAGGACAACGATTCGAGGTTACGATCGATGTCCGCTTCAATTTCATTTAGGCTAGAGAACTTCGTTCCATCGCCTTTGACAACAGGAGAAGTGCGGAGGATTTTGTCCAGGACTTCGCGTTTGACGTTGGCGAAGGGAATTCGCTGTTCGCCGAACTGGTTGTAAGGGGCCAATTCGTCGCGATCCGAATCTGGAGCGGTAACTGAATCGTTGACAAAAAGAATTCCCGCAGCGCCAGCGTCACGAGCATTTTTGATCTTGCTACGGATGAATGCGTGTTGCGAGTTGTCGGCGCCATCAAAAACGCTTTCTTCGTCGCCTTGTTGGGGCTCCATGCGAAGCATAACAACAACTTTGCCTTCGCAGTCGATATCAGCATAGTCATCGTAGTTGTGCTCTTCGGCGGTGATACCATAGGCAACGAAAACCAAACCAGCATCTGCAGCGTAGTTTTTTCGACCTAGTTGGGGTTTGTAATCGACGTCCAATTCCAGAGCCATTTGGCTGTCTGGACCGGACAGGACGAGTGAAGTTTCTGCTTTGTTGACGGTTTTTGTTTCGCCAACGCCGAATCCTTGAAGAAAAGTTCCCTCATCGTCAAATGGCACGAGCCCGATTTTTTTGTATTCATCAACAATGAACTTTTCTGCTTTGTCCATTCCAGGAGTGCCTGGTTGGCGACCTCCCAATTCGTCAGAAGCCAGATACTTGATGTCGCGAGTTACGCGTTGGAGCGCTTCGTTCCGTGAAGTATCAGATTGAGCATTCAACAGGGGTGTGCCGATCAAGCCCACCACGAATGCAACGGGAACGCAAGCCCATCGGCCCGCGTTCAGGAAAAACTGGACGTTCATTTTCGTCACCGATGTCTCCTTAAAAGTACTAAATTTTTGATTTCTTAATGCCACTTTATCACTTCGCCAGTTTGCCGCTACGGATTGGCCGCAAAAACGCGCTTCTTCCAACTGGTTGTGACCAAAGGATTGAACTTGCAATCCGGTTAGTGAGTTTCGGTAATTTGGAAAATCATTTGACTTCTACCAAAATCAACCGAATTTTTTCACCGTGGTCAGTAAGGGTATTGGCGATAGTCGTCCAATGAAAGCGCCAATGAGCCTTGCAAAGGCGCTTTTTGCAGATAAAATTCTTACTTTCTTGCTCGCGGGCAAGAATTGCAAGTAGCAGTTACTGCTCCATGCGTCGGGGCTTCCCGAACCTCTTTTTTGAGGACATTCCTAATTGTGAATTGTCCTTTGTACTGTTCATTACAGTCCCGGAGTGCAAATGACCGAACAAGCTCAAATGACCTATAACCGATTGGAACTCTTGGAACTGATGTACCTTAGCCGCGAAGGTGATCGCCGTGAGGGCGTTTTGCATCGTCAAAGCAAGGGTTGGTTTCAAGTCGCTGGAATGGGGCATGAACCGATGGCGGTGATTGCTCAGATGATGAATGAAGGTGACTATCTTTTCCCTTACTATCGTGACCGTGCGATGGTATTGGCTCGGGGCGTACCCAACGCGGACTTGGCCAGCGCCTATTTTGCCAAACGGGGCAGCTCCAGCGGTGGTCGTCAGATGCCGGGCCATTACTCGGATCGAAGTCGTAACATTTGGAGCGTTCCAACGCCGACGGGTGCGAATGCTCTTCCAGCCTGCGGTGTTGCTTGGGCAATGCAGCTCGAAGGCAAAGATAACGTTGTTGTGGCGACCGTTGGCGATGCAGCCAGCCGCCAAGGAGAGTTCTACGAAGCTGTTGCATTTGCTGTCGAACGTCAACTTCCGATCCTGTTGATCGTCGAAGACAATAATTACGGAATCAGTACCAACACTGAGAAATTCAACCCTTTCAAGTTGGGCGTATTTGGTGAAGACATCAATCTCGTTCACGTGGATGCCCGCCATCCTGATCGAGTCTACCAAGCAGCAAGACCGGCAATTGATCGCGCGCGAGCCGGACAAGGCCCGACCATCATGGTTTGCGAAGTCGATCGACTTTGCAGTCATACGAGTAGCGATGACCATCGTGTCTATCGTCCTCAAGAGGAAATTGACGCGATGGTAGGTCGTGATCCGATTATCGTGCTTTCCAGTGAGTTAATTGCAGCCGGCGAGTTGACCGAGGAGGTCTGGGAAGCAACAAAAGAAGATATTAACAAACGTGTTGACGAAGAATACATCGCAGCCGAGTCAGAGCAGGATCCGTTGGCCGAAGAGGTGATGCTCCATAATTTTGCGGATGCACCGATCCCGACACCTCCCCCATTGGAAGGCGGCAAAAAGTGGCGGATCGTCGATGCCCTGAATCACGTTTTTCGCCAGGCATTGCAGCGAGATCGCGGTCATATCTTTTTCGGTGAAGACATCGAAGCCCCAAAAGGCGGAGTTTTTGGCCTGACGGCAGATTTGTCCGCAGAATTTCCAGAGCGGGTTTTCAATTCGCCGTTGGCCGAAGCAACTATTGCAGGCGTCGGCGTTGGAATGGCCTGCTACGGGATGCGACCGGTCTTCGAGTTTCAGTTCGTCGATTTTGTTGGCCCAGCTTGGAATCAAGTGAGTCAAAATCTGGGGACCATGCGCTGGAGAACATTTGGCGATTGGACCTGCCCGGCGGTTTTTTACACACCCTATGGTGCGTATTTGCCTGGCGGTTCTTTGTGGCACTCCCAAGCAAACGAAGCAATGTTTAGCCACATGCCCGGCATGAGAGTCGTTGCACCAAGCACGCCAGAAGATGCTGCAGCATTGATGTGGACTTCGATGGATGCAGAGGATCCAACGATTTTCCTGATTCCAAAACACATGTTCCGGCAGCAAATGGAAGTGCCCCAGGAAGTTCCTGCCGTTGGCTTTGGAGAAGCGAGGGTTCGCCAAGAAGGCGAGGACGTTACGGTCGTCGCCTGGGGGAACTGCGTCGAACTTGCACAGGCAGCGGCAGCGCGGCTTGTAGACGAAGTTTCCGTGGAGATCATCGACTTGCGATCGATCGTTCCCTGGGATCGGGACTCCGTTCTCGAGTCCATAGAAAAAACAGGACGCCTGGTTGTCGTACAGGAAGATGGACAAACCTGCAGTGTCGGACAGATGATCATACAGGAAGTAACTGGCGACCCAGAAAGCTTTTGTTACTTTGTTAGTGCACCACAACTGGTCGCCAAACCAGACGTGCACATCGGTTACAACCCAATCTATGAATACGCAGCCTTGCCCGATGTCGAGCAGATTGTAGATGCGATTCGTTTGACAATGGAGGATTAGGCGAAGATGCCAGTAATTTCAATCAGGATTCCGCAACTTGGCGAAGGCCTGCAGGAAGCCCTGTTGGTCGAGTTTATTAAAAACCCAGGCGACGTAATTAAACGCGATGACCCGATCTATGTCATGGAAACTGACAAGGCAACTACGGATGTGGAATGCCCCTACGACGGAACACTCGTTGAGTGGACAGTGGAAACGGGAACCGTTTTGGAAATCGGTGCAGAGATTGGCCGTATGGAAGTTGCCGAAGGGGTTAAGGAAATGCCCGCAGGGCATGGTCCCGCCGAGACTGCGGCATCTGAACCTGTAGCGGCGAGTTCTGGCGGCGGCAAAAAGGCCGTGCGTAGCGGGAAAACTCAGATCCCGCCCAAAACGAGAAAGTACCTCAAAGAAAAAGGGCTTCTCGACGTTGCGGTTCAGATTCCAGCCAGCGGGTCTAAATTGATGCCCGAAGACGTTGACGCCTATTTGGCCACCGGCGGCGGAAGTGATGTGGATAGCGATGCCTATGAAGTCGTATCGCTATCAACGTCTCAGATCACGTTGAATTATCGGCTGGTTCGTGGAACTCAAGTCTGTGTGCCGGTCACGGTCATGAATGAAATGGACTGGAGTGCGATTGCTGAGTCACGTGCGAAAGTTCGCGAGTCAGGCGGGCCAACGGGATTTGCCATGGCCTGCTGGTGTGTTGTTCAGGCACTTAAGAACCACAGCAAGTTTCGCAGCACCATGTCTGCAGATAACAAGTCACTCAAAGTATTCCATCACGTCAATTTGGGCGTGGCGGTTGCGTTGCCGGGTGATGAGATGGTTACCGCTGTCGTTCGTGATGCAGATAAATTCAGCGCCGACGAGTTTTATGTTCAGCTTGCCAAGCAAATTGAAATTGCTCGGGATGGCAAAGATCAAGCCGATGGATCGACTACCATTACGGTGTCTAATATTGGAAAAGCGGGAATGCGTATTGGTATCCCTGCCATCGTTGCTCCAGCGGTTGCTACTTTGGCAATCGGTGAAACCTATGCCAAGCCGATTCCAGACGGCGATTCATTCAAATTCACAACGGCGTTGACAGCCACTTTGAGTTTCGACCATCGAATCGCCAACGGAGTTGGTGCTGCCAACTTCATGAACGATGTCAAGAATGAGATTGAATCGTTTGCGATCTAAAAGGATCGCCACACGCAACCAACGGGAGGTTGAGGCTCCTGCCGAAATAATTCGTTGGCTCTGTCTGTCTTGGTTGAGCTGGCGCCTCTTGAAACCGTTTTTTGAGCCCGGAACCGGAACCACTGTGGAATCGAAACACGGTCAGGTGCGTCGAGGGCCTCGAGGGCCTCGAGCCAGAGCCTTTCATTCAGTTCGCTTCGCAAAATGGTAAATTATTACCGCGGGGAATTTAGTTTCAAGTTTAGCGATTGTAGGGCATTCAAGTGCCCGTTTCTGTTTCAGATACCTGAACTCTGCGTTGGCTGTTTGCATTATGTAGGGGCCTGGGCTTTGATTCCGGGCTGAGGGCGATTTGGCGCCGATACGATAGTGTGACACGAATTTGATTGCTCGTTTTGTTTTAACCGCTTCTACTCATGGTCAATAGAAACGTTCTGCTCTGCTTGTTGATTGGTCTTCTGATTTCTCCAGTCGCAAACGCTCAACTTTTTCAGCCCTTCCGTGGGCGCCCTCTGCGTCCCGCAGCACAACCTCGATTTCAATCCGCTCCCCATCCGCAGGGATATCAACAGGCTGGTGCTTCTGGCCAGTTGTCAGTCTCAGGGCGGCCCATTGTGACGGTTCAGCAGCAAGAGGTGACTCCGCAACAACGTCGCGAGTTTCGGCTGCGACAAAAAGCGAGACAAGAACTTGCCAGGCGACGCCAGCGGGAAATGGAACAACAAGGGCAAAGCAAGTCGATCTATCCTCGATTGTCCGGTGAGTTTGAAACGCAGCAGGCAATACTCCTGAGTATCTGCGATTGGCAGCCCCAGCATTTTCCCGTCTTGAAAGAGATTGTTGAAGAAACAGCTGGGCACGCAAGGCTTGTGATTCTTTTCAACGATTCGCAGGCGTTGGCGGAGGCACTACAGATGTTCATTGGCGAAACCTATTCCCATGTCGAGTTTCTACGGCTGGACTTGAATACGGTGTGGTTGCGTGATTTTGGGCCTCGAATTGCTGAGAAGGAAAATGGCCAAGCCATGGCTATCGACTTTTACTACGAAGGCTCACGTCCCAAAGACGATGATTTTCCCGAGCAGTGGGCGACGCTGACTGGAGCAGAGTTTAATCATGTTCCCTGGACGTTGCAGGGCGGGAATTTACTGAGCAATGGCAAGGGGTTATCCATCGCCAGCAGTCGAATCTTTGACGACAATAAGGTGCAGTTCTCCGCGTCCCAGGGACGTGACCCTGTTGCCGAACAGCAAAATTTTGTGATTCGTCAATTCAAACTTTTCTGCAATATCAAAGAGTTGGTTTTGCTCCACCCTTTGGAGATGGAATCGACGAAGCATGTCGACATGTTTTCGACTTTTCTTGCTCCAGATTTGGCCCTGGTGGCACAGGTCGACCGAAGGTACGACCCTCGCAATGCTCAGATCCTTGATTCCAATGCCAGGAAACTCTCTCAAGTTATGGTGGGGGGCAAGCCAATGAGAGTCGAAAGAATCCTGGTTCCTCCCAGGCAGGAAAAGTATTGGAGCCCATACACAAATATTGTGTTGACGGATCGCTTGGTGCTGATGCCCACATTTGAATCCGACCCTCCCTCTTATGTTCAACGTGCCGTCGAAACTTATCGACGATTGTTGCCTGAACATCATGTGGCCACGATCGATATGTCGTCAATGAGCAGGTTGGAAGGATCGCTTCATTGCTTGACTTGTAATGTTCCAGAGTTTGCAAGCATGCCTAAGGGCTTGATTAGCTTTCAGGAAGCCCTGCGAAAGAGTTCGCAGGGAACTGTGAGTGGTCCACGCAACCCACTCGCAAAACGTGAACCGGTTCAGGCTTCCCCGCGACAGCCGGTCGTTCAAAAATCCGCAAAGCAAACCGAGTATCAGGATCGGATCCGCAAGGCGCGTGAGGCAACTAAAACCTATCGCCGAGAGTTTCGCTCCGCATCTGGCGAACATATCATCGATGCCTATGTCGTTGCGGTGGATGAGCGATCCGCGACTCTCATGCTCGCAGACAACAAAGAAGAGCAGATTGTTCGGCTGAGTTATTTTCGTAAATCGGATCGGGACTGGTTGAATACCAACTTTGAAAAGATTGGCAGCAACGGCCCTCGCGTCAAAGAGTTTTTACTCAAGTTTGTTGAGAAGCCCTGATTTAACCGTCATCTTAGTTTGCAGGAAACGTAGCCAGACTGTTGAGTCTAAAACTTGGGTGCTGGGTGCTGGGTGCCATGCTCCACGCTTGCGTGGGCATGTAGATCTCACAGGTAGCATGTAGAACTCAGGTATCTCCCGAAAACATGGCCACGGCGAGCGAGGCCATGGCACCCACCACTCAAGCCACTCAAGAGAGCGTCGCTGTTCGACTCGTTCTTGTCCGCGTGGCTAACGAAATTATGCTGCAGTTTTCTGGCGTTCCTTTATCTGTAAATCGCAAATCCACGAGTCTGCTTGCCCAAACGCATCGGGTGGAAACGTGAGTTGGCAAAAGTATCGCTCGTTTTTTTGCCGCAAAGTAATGGGTGTTCTCCGTTGAGTCTAAAACTGGGTGCCATGCTCCACGCTTGCGTGGGCATGTAGAACTCTCAGGTAGCATGTAGAACTCTCAGGTATCTCCCGAAAACATGGCCACGCAAGCGAGGCCATGGCACCCACCACTCAAGAGAGCGGCGCTGTCCGGCTCGCTCTTCTCCGCGTGGCTAACGAAATTATGCTGCAGTTTCTTGGCGTTCTGGAATATCAAGCGACTAACGGTCAGCCATTCGGTTCCAAGTTATTGTTACCTATGAGTTTGAAACTTCCACCGCATGTGTCTCGGCAGGAGCCTCGACCGCCCGTTGGATCGTCTTGGTGGTCCGAACGTCGCCTTAGAACTCTGCGTTGCCAGGCGTGCGTGGGAACGGGATGACGTCGCGAATGTTCCCCATACTAGTGACAAACTGAACGACGCGTTCCAACCCAAGGCCAAAGCCACTGTGGGGTACAGTGCCAAAACGGCGAAGATCGGTGTACCACCAGTAATCTTCGATGTCCATTTCCTGCTCTTTCAGGCGGGCTTCCAAGATGTCCAGTCGATGTTCGCGCTGACTGCCTCCGATGATTTCACCAACTCCAGGCACCAGCACATCCATGGCACGGACAGTTTTGTCATCGTCGTTGCAATACATGTAAAATGGCTTGAATGACTTGGGGTAGTCGAACAGAATCACAGGCGATTTGAAGTGGATTTCGGTAAGGTATTTCTCGTGTTCACTTTGTAAATCGGTCCCCCACTCCACGGGGAATTCAAACTTTTGACCTGACTTTTGCAGGATTTCAACCGCTTCGGTGTAGGGCAAACGAACAAAGTCCGACTTGAGAATCCCTTCAATTCGCGAAATCAAAGACTTATCTTCATCGATACGAAGGTTGAAGAATTCCATGTCCTCGGAGCACTTTTCCAGTGCATCGGAAAAAATCCGCTTGAGGAAGCTTTCTGCTAAATCCATGTTGTCGTTCAGGTCATGGAACGCCATTTCCGGTTCGATCATCCAGAATTCAGCAAGGTGCCGTGAAGTGTTGGATTTTTCGGCCCGGAATGTGGGGCCAAAGGTGTAGACCTTGCCAAGTGCACAAGCGTAAGTTTCGGCAGATAGTTGGCCACTAACGGTGAGATACGATGGTCGATCAAAGAAGTCGAATTTGTAATTCACATCATCAAACTGCTTTTTTGCCATCTGTTCCAGGTTCATGGTGGTGACCTGAAACATCTCCCCTGCCCCTTCGCAATCGCTGGCAGTGATGATGGGAGTGTGAACGTAAAGAAACCCTTGTTCCTGGTAGAACTGATGGATTGAATTGCAAATGCAGTTGCGAACTCGCGCGACGGCACCAAAGGTGTTAGTACGTGGCCGAAGGTGTGCAAGTCCTCGTAACGTTTCGAATTTGATCCCCTTTTTTTGCAGTGGGTATTTTTCGGGGTCTGCCGTTCCAACCACCGTAACGCTGGCCGCCTGGATCTCCGTTTTTTGTCCTCGGCCGCCTGACTCTTTTATTTCGCCTTCGACCGAGATGCTGCAGCCGATGGTCAGTTTCTGAATTTCATCCGCGTAATTGGGAAGTTCTTTGTCTGCAATGACTTGGATGTTGCCTTGCGAGCTGCCATCGTTGAGTTCAATAAAACTGAAACCAGCTTTGGAATCACGACGGGTGCGGACCCAGCCTTGTAGTAGACAGGTTTGTCCGATTTGGGACTCGTCGCGGGCTTCTTTTACAGAGAGTTTTTTCATCTTCAAAATTCGTTTTGTTGGACGTCTGAATTGTGTTGGGGTTATTCAACGTACTCGCCGTCGTTTCGAGGGCGTGCTGAAAATCCGATGATTGCCAATAGGATAAATACAGCAACGCCTCCAAGTACATAGGGTCCTTGAGCTTCACCCAATTTTGTTTGAATTGCGGCAATCGCCTGGACCGTTGCTCCGAGGACACCGATTCCCATCAAAAGGTTCCATACCGCCATTTTTGCACCCGTGGGCTTTTCCTGCCCCAGGAGTCGTGTGCTATTCATCAATAGGAAAAACGATAGATAGGCGATGGGAAGGAGGATTGCGGCGAAAGTCGACGCCACAATTCCCAAGTAGGTTCGGGACTCACCAGCCCAGATTTGGAACCAGAAAACACCGACCATCAATGCCGCCATGGCTCCTAGTGTACGAAACCAGGGGTTATCGTATTTGCCAAGAACCTCGGCAAACGCGTAGCCATTGATCAGGCTCAGCACGATGATGGTTGAAAAACCCATCCCGAATGCTCCGATTCCGAAAATCAGATTGGCCAATCTTTTGTTCTTTTCGCCGAAGGCTGGGATTAACGTTGCTGCAAGTTGCCCTGCGTCCGGTTTGACCAAAATCGGCATGATCTGCCGCTCTGCCTGACTTAGGGTCGTTACGAATTCGGCCAACTGCTGGTTTTTTTCTGCTTTCGCGTCGGTGACTTCGGCCAGTCGCTCTTGAAGGAAGTTGGCTTTGGAATTTTCTGCACCTCTGGCGTTTTGGGATTTGAGGTGTTTGACGGCATCGCTGGCAGCGTTCAGGCGTGCATTGAGTTCGGCAACCTCTTCGGGTGGTTTTAGATTCTTGAAACGTTCTTCGATGACTCCCGTTGTCTTTTCGAACAGTACGAATTGCTGGACCACGGCAGGGTCGTTGCTCAAAAAGTTGGCGTCTGCCTTGGCGTGGAATGCGTGGGCAGCGGCGATCACAATGCAGGTGGTTACGATCAAGTAGGGGATTGCCATCGCTGTGATCAAATCGAATTTGGCGAGTCCGCGGAACGGTTTATCCCAACCGCGGGCGAGCATCGAATAGGGTAAAAGAAACGTCATGTTCAATCCGACGGCGGTGGCCGTCACACCAATCATGCTTTCCTTTTGTTTGGCGAGTATTTTTTCCGTCCAGTACGTTTGTTGTTCGCCATCCAGGTTGATTAGTACTTCCTGGATTGCCGGGGCCGGTGAATTCCAATGACTTAGGTTGGGGATAACGCCCATCCAGATTTCATTCCAGTTGATCGACCCGTCGGTGGCCAGCCAGTAAACGACGGCGACAAAGGAAATCACGATGAGCGCAACGATGAGCTTGAGAACGATATCGAATATTTTGGAAATCCAACCGGACTTAAAGCTCAAACTGACGATCAGGAGTGCGGCGATTCCGATGCCGATCGAAATCTGATATTTGGTTCTTAAAAGTTCAAAGTCAACGCGATCTGGAGGGATCAGGTTTTTTTCCAACGCGTCGTAGCAAAGACTGAACTGCGGCATAATCCAGATCATGTTTGCCAAAATCGTTGCCCCAACCCAAGCCACACCGAGGACTGGATTGACGTATTCATTAATTGCCGCATAGGGTCGTTTGTGAGTTGACAATGTGACGTGACTGATCGCGGAGAGCATGATCACGCCGATAACGATGGCAACAAGTTGCAACCAGAGCATGCTGGTTCCACCGAGCATCCCAAGATAAAGTGCACCAATCAATGAACCGCCACCGAGTGTGATTGCACTTTGCAACCACCCGGGGCCGGACAGGCGAAAGAAAGAAAACAGGACGGATGTTCCGCCCTTTTCCCGTGCACTTGATAGAATTTCGCGATCGCGAAATGTTTTTAAGTTGCTCATCGTGGAATGTTAATTACTCAATGTTTTGATCGACAAGCCATCGCTCAACGTCCAGAGCTGCCATACATCCAGTTCCGGCCGAAGTGATTGCCTGTCGATAATAATCATCAGCGACGTCTCCTGCAGCAAAAACGCCGTCAACGCTGGTATTTGTACGGAAAGCTTTCGACCATTTGAGATAACCTTTTTCGTTCATCTCCAATATGCCTTGTAAGAAGGCTGTGTTGGGGGTGTGACCGATTGCGGCGAACATCCCACCCACGGCGAGATCGCTGATGGAATCGTCCGCGGTGCTTTTGACTTTCAGCCCGGTCACCATGTTTCCATCGCCGATTACCTCATCGACAACCGAGTTCCAAAGGATTTCAATTTTTGGATGATCGATGGCACGCTGGGCCATGATTTTGGAGGCGCGCATCTGATCACGCCGGATCAGCATGTAGACCTTGGGGATTTGATCCAGGTTAGCTAGGTAGTTGGCTTCTTCGACGGCCGAATCGCCTCCTCCAACAATCGCCAATTCTTTGCCGCGGAAAATCGGTAGTGCACCATCACAAACGGCACAGGCACTGACGCCTTTGTTTTTGTATGCCTCTTCTGACTCCAAGCCGAGGTAGTTGGCACGAGCTCCCGTGGCGATGATAATCGTATGCGTCTCAACAGGTTCACCATTGGCCGGGATGACCTTGAAGGGACGGCTGCTGACGTCGATCTCGACGATTTCTTCCTGGATGGTTCGGGTATCGAAGTTCAGTGCTTGCTGCTTCATTAACTCCATGAGCTCTACGCCTTGAACGGCATAGTGATAAACTCCATCTCGTTTATGATCAGGAGCGGGTGGAAGGTTGTAATGCCGTTTTTTGTCGACGGCACTTTCCACAAAAGCCCGAACGTTTCCAAAGGGAAAACCGGGATAGTTCTCTACTTCGGTGGTGAAAGCAAGTTGCCCGAGCGGAATCATCTCTGGTGTAATTGCTCCTTCGAATACCAAGGGTTTCAAATTGGCGCGGGCAGCATAAATGGCAGCTGACCAACCTGCGGGTCCGCTGCCGATAATGACGACTTTTTCTGGCACGTTTGTCTCCGATTAGTTACGACTGGTGTTAGTCGTTGAACGGTGGAATTCTGATTTCATTACAACGGTAACCAAGGATTATAAGAGCTTTCGGGATTCATGGGCAGTGGCCCGCCCTCTGTGGCGATTCGGCGAAATGTCACATTGGTTGGGGCCGATTCCGCTGCTAGAATTGAGGGGAACTTGAATCATGTTTACGTGTGGCCTATGACTACTTTTCTGATTGCCGTTGGATCATTTTTGGGATTCATCGTTGCGTACAACACGTACGGCCGCTGGATTGCCAAAAAAGTATTTGCCTTGGACCCCGACGCCCAAGTCCCCAGTAAACAGCTTCGAGATGACGTCGATTATTGTCCTTCGCGAAAGTCCATCGTTTTTGGGCATCACTTTACGAGTATCGCGGGTACCGGGCCGATCGTGGGACCCGCAATCGCCGTTTTCTGGGGCTGGTTGCCCGCATTGCTGTGGGTGCTGCTCGGAAGCATCTTTATCGGCGCGGTGCACGATTTTGGCGCTTTAGTGGTCAGTATGAGGAATCGCGGGCAAACAGTTGGCGAAATTGCCGGGCGTTTGATTTCGCCTCGCACCAAACTGCTGTTTCTATTGATTCTATTTTTTGCGTTGACAATCGTGTTGGCGATTTTTGGTTTGGTGATTGCCGGGATTTTCGATGAATATCCTGAGTCCGTGTTGGCGGTTTGGATTTCGCTACCCATCGCCGTGGTTATTGGATTGATGGTTCGACGAGGCTCCACTCAGTTGCTACCGATGTCAATTGTGTCATTGATTTTGATTTACCTGGCCGTCTACGTCGGAGCTTATCATCTTCCGATCGATCTCAGCGACTATGGTGTGGCGAATCCAACGGTTTGGTGGACAATTATTTTATTGACCTACTGTGCCATCGCGTCTGTCTTGCCCGTTTGGTTGTTGCTTCAACCACGTGACTATGTCAACAGTCATCAATTGTTCGTTGCTTTGGCTTTGTTGGTGATTGGGTTGGGAGTCGCAACACTTTCGGGGCAAGCCGATTTGTATTCCAGCACACCAGCCGTTGTTGATTTGGAATCCCTACCCGAAAACGCTCCTCCCATTTGGCCTTTTTTGTTCATTACGATTGCCTGTGGTGCGATTAGCGGATTCCATTGCCTGGTTAGTAGTGGAACCAGCAGCAAACAGTTGTCGAAAGAGACGGATGCACAGGCCATTGGATACGGTTCGATGCTATTGGAAGGAGCATTGGCCGTCGTCGTGATTCTGGCATGTTGTGCGGGCGTCGGGATGGGGAGATTTGATCGCCAGGTGACTGAGCTGGATGGTGGCGGCAATCAAATCGCCTACGTACCGCGGACCCAAATAGATCCCGTGACACAAGAAACAACGGCAATCGTGGGAGAGCGGGCCTGGCGATCTCGCTATGACAACCAAAAGAAGTGGAATGATTTCAAATTAAGGAACAAAGTTGGTGCATTCGTTGACGGCGGAGCAAATTTTTTGGCGGCAATTGGAATTCCTCTCAAGCTAGGGATTGGTTTAATCGCAGTTCTCGTTGCGTGTTTTGCGGCGACCACGCTGGATTCGGCAACTCGTTTGCAGCGCTATGTCATTCAGGAAATCGGAAGTACGATGAAGGTCCCTCCACTTCGAAATATGTACGTTGCTACGATTGTTGCCGTCGTTCTAGGAGGTTGGATTGCTTTGCTACCCAATGATGATGGGGTTCGAGGCATGGGCGGATTGTTGTTGTGGCCGCTGTTTGGCGCAACGAATCAGTTGCTGGCTGGATTGGCTTTGATGGTAACTACGTTCTACTTGTGGCGACGCAACAAGCCGATTTGGTTTGTGGCAATTCCTATGGTGATCATGATCATCATGCCAGCATGGGCGCTTGGTTGGCAGTTATTCAACAGGCCCACGGGCTGGATGCTCAAACAAAACTTTTACGAGAATAGGTTGCTCGCGATCGTAGGATTGATGACATTGGGATTACAAATTTGGATGGTTGTCGAAGCGGTCATCATGTGGCCAAAGGCCAAGGGAGTGCTGGAGCCGGCATTGCCACCTTTGCCGAAAACTTCTTCAAGAGCCTCGTGATTTTTTGACCATGAAAGGATTCTTTGGATGCTCAGATATATGATCATCGCTGTTTGGATTTTGTGCTGTTTGGGATGCTCAAAAAGTACAGAACCCAACTACGTCAATGTTTCTGGCGTTGTTACGGTTTACGGTGAACCACTTGCAGATGCTAAGGTGATGTTTGTTCCAATTCAGCTTGGAGCCCAAGGGAGGGCCGCAATCCCTATCTCGTTTGGCATGACTGACGAAGAAGGGCGTTATGATCTTTCAAGGCCCGGCGGTGTTTCAGGAGCTGTTTCTGGATGGCATCAGGTTCTTGTCAGCAAGGTCGTGCATCCCGTTCAATTGGCCGAGAAGAGACAAGGAAACACTAAGCTGGAAGCTGGCGAAATCGTATTACCCAGTGAAGCTGAATTGGCTATACGAAAGGACCGCTTGTGGGGGATCGCGTCGACTACCAACCCAACTCAAACCTGCCAACCTCGTGGAGAAACCGTGTTCGTTGGATTCAATGAGCAGACTGATCTTCGTTTTGAAGTTCCGATTTCGGGTACCTCGCAGGCAGATTTCGAGGTCGGTCGTGATCCCATGTTGCAAGACTAAAGTCGTCCGAGACAGGTACTACATTTTCTTGACCGGATGTCAAAGCGAATTCATCGAGCCCTCTTTTTCGCCTAGGTTTCGGCAGGAGCCTCAACCTCCCGTTTAGTCCGAGTTGCACGAGAGACTCGACCCAATGTTTTTGTTGTTGCACCGTTCAATTTTGTAACGTTCGCATTCATTAAACACGGCCAATTCCATGAGTTTTTCAGCCAGTTTCTTCGTGAACAACTCCAATTGAGGAACCTCTTCTTCAATTACGAGATTGCGCACGAGCAACGTTCGGGACTTGCGATCGGCTTTCGGATCAAGCCGACCCACCAATTCATCTCCAAAAAGAATGGGAAGACAAAAGTACCCGAACTCCCGCTTGTTCTCGGGAAGATAACACTCGATCTTGTAATCAAAGTCGAAAAGTTTTATCGCTCGTTTTCGTTGAATGACCAAGTTGTCAAAAGGTGACAGTAAATGGACTTTAGGCGTGATACGCGACGAGTGGGATTGCTCAACGACGGATTGACTTGAGTAGTATGGGTCTGAGTTTCCTCGGACGCTGACTTGGACAATTTCATTGTCATGCAGCATTTGTTGCAACTGTTCTCCAATCGCAACCTTATAGCCTTTTCGCAAGTATCCGATTTCCGGTTGAGTCGCGATTCCTTGAGATTGGATTGCGCGATCGATCAGGTACCTGCAAAATTCTTCTTGGCTTGGTTCCTGGAGGTCCAGTCCTTGGGGCAGAACTCGTTCCGGCAAATCGTAAACTTTCTGAAAACCATCTCGGTGGGAAATAATCAGTTTCCCTTCAATAAACAGTTGTTCTAACGCGATTTTTGCCGGTTTGAACCCGCCCCACTTCCCTGCCCTTCGTGGAGTTGGATCCTCAAAGTTTTTCGCCGAAAGCGGGCCGTCGGAGCGAATACGATCCAATACCTGTTTCATCGCTTTCTTGTTGGGAGTTCTCCAATGCTTTTTCCCAGAGGCGATTGCGTTCATGTAGGGAAGGCAGAATCGAAAATCCCGCATGGGAAGCAATGCGGCAGCGTGGGACCAGTACTCAAATATTTTGCGATCTTTTTGTAGCTCGTCGAGTTGGTTCTGATGAAACGATGGAACTCGAGTCCAAAAGGTATGGCAGTGAGCGCGGTTGATCACCGAGATGGTGTCAATCTGGATATAGCCAAGTCGCTCAATGCAATCCAAAAGGGCCTTCTTGCCTTTCCCAAATGCGTTTGCTTTACGGAGACCGTGTCGAGAAATGACTAACCTTCTCGCTTCAGAAGGCGACAATTTGTAGGAGGATGCCATGATTGGAATTCAATAAATCGATATCGAAAACTGGGGCCGAGGACGCGATCGATAGACAAAGAGGCGAGCGGCCCTGGTATCGAGGCGATGCCAGGACCGAACCCGGTCGGTAAATGATTTCAAGGGCGCCTCGGGAACCTACGTTGTTCTCCTTTAGCGCCCGAAAATCAATTGTCACCGTGATCAGATCAAGTTCAACGTTTGTGATCGTTGGCTAGATGCTGATCCTGGTAGGAGACTACTTCTCTTTCGTTCCGCTTTCGCCGTCCGCATCATCTTCACCCTCTTCGTCGTGTGAGATCGTTACCTTGTGTCCCATCTCGGCGAGTAAAGTAGCGATGGCATCGTCGAGACCTTTTTCGCGGACATTTTTGTAACGGATGACTCCTTCTTGATCAATCACGTAGATCGTTGGCCAGCCTTGAACCACCCAGTCATCTGAAATGGCTGGGTCGTCTCCACGATCATTTTGGAAGCTTCGCCAAGTGATATTTTCTTCTTTGAGAACTTTTTTCAATTCATCCAGGTCATCGTCACTGTTGACACCAACGATTTCGAAAGGAAGACCTGCGAGTTGTTTTACGAGCGACCGCTCATGTGGGTACATAGCCTGGCACGGTCCTCACCAATCACCCCAGAAATCAAGCATGACAACTTTGCCACGATAATCGCTCAGTTTGAATTCGACACCGTCGGTGTCTTTGCCGACGATTTCCGGCGCCGTTTTGCCGATTCCCAAATTCTGAATTGAGAAGAGTCGCTTTTTCGCGTCGGCAACGGTTCGCTCACTGGTGTTTTCGTCTTCTACCAGGTTGGTTAGCAATGCTTCCGCTTCTTCCGAAGGAGATTTTTCTCGCTCACTTTCCAGGTACTTGATAACGTCGTCCTCAAAGAAGGAGCGACTTTCTTCGTCAGCAAGGTACCCTTTCATTTCTTCCAGCCCCAAAAGATATTTGGCGTAGCCGAATTTCAAAGCTTCGACTGTTTCTGGATCCTTGTTGGTTGCGATAGCGTTTTTCAACAACGCTTCGTTCTCTGCGGACGGATCGTAGGCAAGTGACCCCAATGCCTGAAGACTTTCGGGGGTGCCGAGGTAGTCCTCCAATAACATCTTGGTTGCCTGTGATGAAGCTTCGCCGTCGACATTTTGGGCGATCATTTCCAGTGCTTTGGGTGCCAAGGGGTCTGAAGCATGCTTCTTGACCATCTCCATGATCCCCTCCAGCTCTTCGGCAAAGTCTGGAGAATTGTTTTGAGCGAATTCCATCATCGCTTCTTCGTCATCACCAAACTCATCGAGCTTTTCAAAAAACTCCATGCGGGCTTTTTGGATTTTTTCTTCTAATTCATTGATGCAATCTTCAAAGGAGAGGTCCGTTTCCTGGACCGCTTCCTTCGCCGTTTTGTCGTCGTCCTGAACCGGATTTGCGATGAGGACGTTTGCATTGATCAGGCAACTGCCCGCGATCAATGCGAGGGTCAATGCCGAAAATAATCGGCGACAATAATCGAACTTCACTTTTGAATGTCTCCATTGAAATTGTGGTCGAGATGATTGATCTGTTACGCGATTTGAGCGAATGTGAAACTGCCGTTGAACGACGCTTCATTCATTTGCGATGACGCGAATCGAGAGCATCAACAAATGCTAGGCACATTTATTGAGAGTGCAAGAGTGTTTCTTTCTCGTCGTTCGCGTTTCCGGGAAGCAGTTGTAATACAGGGTACGCTTCATCGTCAATGAACCGAACTTTTGATGATTCGGCAGAGATATCTCGTCTTTGAGGTTTTCCGCCAACCGACGGCGTTTCACGGGGTCCAGTAGGTGCTGTCCGGGTAGAACGCTTTCCAGGACTTGGCGAATGATGTGATTCCGACCAATTGATTCAACTGGGAGTCCTTCAATTCGCCACTGAGTGCCGTTCCAGATCGCGGATCCCAGACGCTGTTGGTTTGCTCGTCTATGATTTTTCCGTCCACCCTGGCGAAGGTCAACGTTCTCGTCTTGACCGTTCGTTCAAAGAGATAAGGTGTTCCTGATTCGCGATCGAAAAAGAGGACGACGGGACGATCAGAAAATTTGTCGTTGACTGGTGAATGCTCCGCCATACGTCGAAACTGCCATGCTCGCGAATCCTGATTCTCTGTCACACCGACCACAAACTTGTCGAGATTGTGATACTGGTTTGTAGTGAAGTCCGAATGAGTTCGCTCCAACATCATTACAGTCGTTTCCGGATGAAGCTCTTTCCACGTTTGCCAATCCGTCAACAGTGAAGGGATGGTTTTTAGCCGTTGCGGATGAAGTTCTCCTCGCATGCATTTTCCCAAAAGGTGGCTCCAAAGGCTTTTGGTTTCTTCGTCCTTCATTACCAAGCTTCTTCCCCACAACATGCCGGAGACGACAAAAGTCAAAGGGCGTCCAGATACAGTGCGGTCATACACGATGCCGTTGTGACAAAGGTGTCACCAAGTCGCCGCAATTGCCTTATCCCCCAATTCATCGTTGATAATTTCTCGATTGGGCCCCGTCAACATATTGATCGGGTAGGCCCTGGCAGTACCATCGACCTCTACTCCCAGAACCAACTCCTTGGGGCGAACCGCACTTCCAACCTTGGCAATGGTGAATGAGTCGGGATTGACGATCGCAGAAAAACTTCGGGCAATGACGACTTCTGGTTCGAATTTGGTGACATCGAAGTCCTGTGTTTTTGTCGTGGACCGTTTTCCCGCGTTTGTCTCTGGCCACAAGCCATAAGTCAAAACTGCAGCGCCAATGAGCGCAGAAACTACTGCGATTGTTGATTTATTCATGACTAGGATTCAGGGTCCCGGGGGTTACCTACGGATCACAGTTTGTCGCATGACGTGACTGAATCTGAGATACTTACAACAAAACAGGCTGTTCCTCTGTTTTGCATCGAAATGGTGCAGTAATTCAATGTAAGTGTACTGCATCAGTGGGCGTTGAATTGTTTGGAATCATCAGGGTATTTCTTTTAGTTCGACTTGTTTAGAATTTCATCAGACGCGTTTTTTAGATCAGCGCGTTGCCGCTAGAACATTTGGATCTTGAAACTTGAAAAGGCGTGACAAACCGCGATGAAGAAGCAATTTCTTTTGCTGGGTATGGCTTTATTGGCATTTTCAGCTTGCTCTACCAACAATTCTCCCTCCGCTGACAGTTCAGCCTCGACTTACTACTACGTCGGCATGGACTGAGGCGGGTTGTGAAGCTCGTGAGCTTCGCCAATCGCCAAATGGTTAAGCGTCCGGTCGGACGTTCAGGAAGTTTTGACAGTCCCTGCCCAGGGCTTGGTGTTTATTAAATCGCCTCCAGGTGAAGTTTTCTCAGAGGAGGAAGCGCACCAGATGTGTACCGAATGCGACGGTAGTTTGGTCGTCTACGGTTCACTTGATTTGTGGGATGAACTGAAACTGTCGCATCAGGGAAAACCGTCGAGTCATCAGGTCAAGAAAAAGGCGAAGACGGTAAGCGACAAAACCGCCGATGCCGCCAGCAAGAACTAGCTCGTTTGGAGATGCGCTGGTCCTGGATTTTGGCTCGTTGCGTTCAGTTCAATCAGCGCCCCGTTGTTCCGGGCTGTTCGACCACATTGGGTATTGAATGCAATTCACGAATGGGCTGAGCGTGCCCTATCCAGCCGCTTGAGCTGCCTTGCGTTTTCGTCTGAAACACAAGGGGCCAATCACACCAGCACAAAGCAGAGCGAGGCTGGAGGGCTCGGGAACGGATGTCGTCGTGACCACGATAGGTATGTCCATAAACCCCGATCCTATCGTTAAGGTTAAATTGTTGCCATCTTGAGCTTCCAGAAAGCTGATTTGCGTCGCGGAAGCACTCGCATAGGAGGTTCCGGAACCCAATGGACTGGCCGTGACCGTGACAGGGTCCGGGAACCAGGACGTAAAATAAACTAGTCCAACATCGGATATCGTGAAGTGATGATTCAATGTGGAAGCGGACCAGAAGTCCTGTGTCAAATCGATGGCCGTGGAAATGCCACCCGAAGGTCCCAACGTCCATTCCACTTGTCCCGCAAAATCAAGGAAGGTGTTTCCGGTATCAGATCCACTGAAGGAGAATTCCTTTGCGGTAGTGTCAACGTTGAGAACGAGGTCCGCCTCAGCGACTGATCCCAGGGACGCAGTGAAAAAGAACAGGAACGAGAGGATTAAATGGTGGCAATTTGCATTCATAGGATGAGCTTTGTAATCGTAGTGGAGGGCGTCGTGTCATTAACGGGCAAAAGGAAATGTTTCTTTCCAGTGATGGCGGAGGCAGCCATCACTCTTATGGCCAAATGCACAGAAAGTGAGCGGCACATCTGATAAAAGAAAAAAATACTCGGTTCCTGAACTCTCAGGCCGCAGGGACTGCGGATTGTCATGGCTGTCGAGAAGCTAAACTGCGAACGAAAGACAGCTAAGAAATGGGGGGAAGTATGGTTGCGTTCTGATCAAATTCTATTTTTTTGACGTTTTGTCAGTGATATTTATCCAAATGCGATCGGGCTGTTCGCCACTATTGACAACATAAAGATCCAGATCTTCGTCGTTGTCGACGTCCGCGACGGCAACATACTCACTGCTCCAGTTCCCAAACCAAAGCGGTTCGCCTCCGAAATCACCTTTCCCGTCGTTCCACCAGATCGAATTTGGGCGGCGGTAGGTGGCAATCACGATGTCCAGGTCCTTGTCGCCGTCGAGGTCCGCAAGAGATATTCCGGTTGACTGCCGCAATCCCAAAAGCGGTCCGTACGTGAAATCTCCTTTTCCGTCTCCTAAGAATACTTGAGTTCCTAAACGAGTTTGGCTCACCACCAAATCGACGTTACCGTCATCGTTAAGATCTCCAGAACAAACTTCATGAGATTTTTTTGGGCTCAGCTCTTTCGGCGTTTCGTCAAATGTGCCCATGCCATCATTCGACCAAATCAATGTTCCTTGGCGCAATCCTGCTGAGACCGCGTCCAGATCACCATCCTGATCGATGTCCAGTAGCACGACTCCTCGCGAGCCTGGTCCTCCCAGTCGCTGTTGGGAGTCGGTGAAGTTACCCAGGCCATCATTATGGAAAACGGCACATGGTCCATCGGCGCGGGCAAACCATAGATCGACGGCGCTATCGCCGTTCAGGTCGCCAACGGCCACATGATGCCAACTACCCCGGTGTTGCTCGAACTCACGAGACTCAAATCGTCCCTGACCGTCATTGAACCACAAGGACGAAGGTGCTCCATCGCCGGCCAAAATTAGGTCCTCATCACCATCCCCGTCGAAGTCGCCCAATGCTGCTGAGCTGACGGAACGATCGGACAGGACCTGTGGGTTCGCCTTAAATGTGCCGTCGCCTTGGTTCAACCGAACAACCGAAGGTCCAGCCAATTGAGATGTAATCACTGCGTCCATATCACCATCTGCGTCCAGATCACGTAACAAGACGTGGCTTTCATGATGTTGGAAATCCCATTGAGGAGATTCACAAAAGGCGATGGGGATTGACTCGTTCCCTACCGTTACTGGTGTTGGGGATTCAGAATTTCCATTCTTTTCTTTTACTCGCGGCTTGGTCGTCACAACTACCTGTCCACCCGTCTTGCGATCGACTATCAGTGTCGAACCTCCGACGATCTCGAGGGATACGTCTGCTGGTTCGTTGCCCACCAGTGAAACCACATATTCGCCTTCTTTGACGCTTGCTTTCCAACCGTCTTCACGATCAATGATTTCGACTAGCTTGCCAGCCCTTCGCAACTCGATTGCGATGTCGACATCATCTGGAACCGTGACGGTGATTTCTGCATCCGGTGTAAGGATCGTAATCACCTGAGGCAACGCAAACGCGGCCGCGAGAAACAAACAGGCGAAGATGGCAGTAGATGCAACGAACGAAGATTTTCGACGACGCGGCTTGTCAGCAGCCGTGACCGCCGTAGCTGGATCCGAATCGGTGATGAGCCAACCTGACAAGGCATCGGCGAAATCGAGAGCCGAGATGAAACGTTTGGTTGGATCCTTTGCAAGGGACTTCCGGCAAATCGATTCCAACGCCGGGTCGACCGCAACGTTGAATTCACTCAATGACGGCACGGGTTCAGTGGCCAATTGACGTAGAACGGACATCGCCGATCCGGAATGTGGACGCGATCCGGCCAGCATTTCATAAAGGATTACGCCTAGCGAATAGACGTCAGAGGCCGGGCTGGCAATGAGTCGATCGTCCACAAGTTCGGGCGCCAGATAGGCGGGACTGCCGAGAATTCCACCATCTGCGGTGATAACATCGTCGTCCTGCTGCGGCATTCTAGCCAAGCCAAAATCCATTATTTTTGGTTGGCCGTCCGATGCAATCATTACGTTGCCCGGTTTGAGGTCTCGATGGATAATGCCAGACTGATGAGCGAGATGCACGGCTCGAGACATGGTCGCAACAAAATCGACAGCATGGCGTGGCGATTGTTTTCCATCACGGCGTAGCTTTTCGGCAAGCGTTTCGCCTTTGATATAGTCCATGGTCAGGCAATGGAAGCCATCGCATTCAAAAACATCATAGATTGCACATAGGTTGGCATTCCGAATTGCCGCCATGGCGCGTGCTTCGCGATAAAACCGCTCAACCAATCGCTTCGAATCAGGACTCGTGAAGCGAGGGATCTTTAATGCGACCAGACGGTCCAAAGTTGTGTCTCGGGCAAGATAGACTGTTCCCATCCCTCCAATGCCAAGCTCTCGCTCAAGGACATATCTACCAAATTCTCGCGGCGGTGCTGATGTTTCAGTTTCGGGACCTGCGCTGTGATTAGCAGCTCTTGAAAAGGAGGTTTGCCCGTTCACACAATTTCCCGTTTCACGTTCGGCGTTTTTGGTATCTACGGTTCTGCATTCCTCGATGTGGTCGAAGACGGTGACAACCTCCGAAGACATTGATGGGAAACGTTGTACGTAAGTGTTTGGCGAGAGCAGCTGGCCAGCGGTGGTGGACAATTCCAGTTCAAGTTTCAACAACTGGAAGAAGACCTGCCTTCGGTCCAAGGTGTCGATTGTCTCCAAGTAATCTTCGATTTTTGGGTTGCCACTGGCGTTCCAGTCATCTTCAAATCGATCACAGAGCACATCCAGCTTTTCCAATCCCTCATTGGGGAATGATGTGAGGTCCGAGAGGTGTTCATGCGTTTTCATGTCGAATATCGACCTCAAGAAAAATTCAATCTGCGTGGCCAATGCGATGGGGGACAACATTGGCACCGAAACGATGACGTAGGCTAATTTGCTTATGGCCAAACAGGGGCGCCGTGAGCGGTAAATTTCAATCCATAGTCATTTATCCTTCGGATGATCATGTTTTGCCAGCAACTGAGTGGTCTCCGCCAAATACAACCAACAGATTTTGCATCCAGGCAAAAGCGACTCAATTTGCAGGGGCAATATAACGTTGGCGTTTTATTCGTCTTCAACCTGTGAGGTGTGCTGCAGTTGATTGCGAATCCTTGCCAGCTTGCGCTGCACTCGATGTCTGGAACAGCCCAACAGATCGGCAATTTCCGAGTTGTTGTATCCTTCTATTTTCAGTAGCGCGATCTGTTGCAGCGATTCATCATTCAAATTATTGAGCAGCAGTTGGCACTCTTCGAGCAGCTCGGCGGCGAATTGTGGTGAGGGCTCGGACGACTCAATTAGATCAGCAAAATTTCTGCCGTCGTCAGATTCCAGTTCGTTAAAAGAACGCTCACGAATCTGCTCACCGCCGCGTCGTTCACGAAACTCATATCGTCTACGAGCGTTGACTTTGCGAGCGGTGATCGTTACCAGCAAACGCCAAATGTCGTCCCGGTCATTCAAGTCCAGAAATCGATCTTGTTGGACGCCCAGGCAAAAGCTGCGAAATGCACTAATGGCTGCGTCTTCCTCATCATATGCCTTACGAGATAGCTGGCCAAATTTCCGGCGGGCCATTTTGGCCAGGCCAGTTGCATAGCAATTCCACAAACTTTGGGCGGCGCTGGGGTCTTTGGTACGAAGTTGGTCGATCCACAATGTGACCTCATCGTCCGACAACGGGCTCGGATTTATCACTGACTACTCAATTTATGTGCTTGCCTCAACAGAATCGCAATGCAGATCATAATTTGGCAATCGGGACAGATCAACTTACCTTCCGTTGAGATCCCTGAATTGGAGCATGTGCAGGTGTTTTAAACTGAGTTTGAGGTGCAGCGGCGTCGCTGAAACACACGACGATTCCCGAACCAAGATCGCCGTCCAAGATTGCGATGGTGAACCCAACTGCGAAAAGAGACTTGGATTTTGCCCTCAAATCGACCGTTGGTTTAGTTTGGGGCGGCTTAGATCTATTCTCACGAAGGGGCTTCTTCATTTTAACTTCGTTGTACTAATTTCGTCGCCTTCTTGCCGTAAATGCAAGAGTCCCAGCAAAACAAGCTGGTTCAGGGACCGCCGCTTGCAGCCCAAAATGGACGTTTTCGTTTTCATCGCCTAGGAAACCTAAGCCCTGTTGTTAAAAGGAGAGGGCGGTTCTGGAAATTCAAGTTTGGACACGATCCAGAGTTTGAGCCACCGTGGATCGTGTTGGCGATTGCCTACACTGAAAGGCCCTATCCGTTGCGTCTTCGCCTGTAGACCGCACCGACAGCGAGTAACCCTATCAAAGCGAAGCTGGATGGTTCTGGGACGGAAGATGTGGTCAATGCTGTTGTGATGGACTGGTTGGTGAATCGCAACGTCGTGTAATTCGGGCCTGGATTGTGCACGATACTAGCGTCTGTCGCTGTCGAGTTATTAGCCGTGTTGAAGTCCGAAAGCGAAACGTTATCGCCAGGCGAGGGAGCCGAACCTGCGGGCACGCTTTCGGCAAATTTTCCGAGTGTGAGTTGCAGGCTTGAATTGCTGTGAGTCCAGTAGAGCCCGGCACCGCCAGCGGTGTAATAATTGACGCCATATGAAGCCCAATAGCCGACTGGATCATTGGGTGTATAAGTACCGTCTTGGCCCGTCCCGCTAAGAACCAAACTCGTGCTTAAAGGCTGAACGACTGGAAAACTACCGAACATTGCAGCGTAAGTTTGCGTCGTGTCGTAGGTCATCGTCAATTCGTAGCTGCCGCCGGAAAAATTGTCTGAATCAAGTCCAGTCAGGACTGTCAAACCCGTGCCTGAATACTTCACCGTGATTAGATCGGCAGAAGCAGTTGACGTCATCACGGTTGACGCCAAGAAAAAGAGAGCAGCGGCAATAGATGAAGCCATTGAGGAGTAGAAACGTAACATGGTGATACCTTCGGTGAGCGTGTATTTCATCTGGCATGACGCAAAAAACGGACAAATTGCTTGCCGTTTTTTGTTGAAAGCCATGGAGGAAATTGAAAAGGGATTAGGGATCCGGCAATTGACGATCTGCCGTCCTGATAACCACTGCGCTTTCCTCAACCCCGCCAGCTCAAGAAAAAAAAGAATTTTTCGATTCGTCAAATTTAGTGCCTCGCCCGTCTTCGATTGGCGGGCCGAGAAGATCAGATACCGATTTTCTTAGCCATGTTACGCGTCAATTCAAAACGGCCCGTTTACTCGCCCCAAGATCCGTTTGAGAGGAACAAGAATTGTTTCGGCAGGAGCCTCAACCTCCCGTAAAAAGGGAAAAACCTCGACGACGGGTGCCATGCTCCTCGCTTGCGTGGGCATGTTGTTCTGCCAACAGCCTAGGCCCGTCTTCGATTGGCGTGCCGAGAAGATCAGATACCGGTTTTTCTTAGCCATGTTACGCGTCAATTCAAAACGGCCCGTGTACTCGCCCCAAGATCCACGTTTGAGAGGAACAAGAATTGTTTCGGCAGGAGCCTCAACCTCCCGTAAAAAGGGAAAAACCTCGACGACGGGTGCCATGCTCCTCGCTTGCGTGGGCATGTTGTTCTGCCAACAGCCTAGGCCCGTCTTCGATTGGCGTGCCGAGAAGATCAGATACCGGTTTTCTTAGCCATGTTACGCGTCAATTCAAAACGGCCCGTGTACTCGCCCCAAGATCCACGTTTGAGAGGAACAAGAATTGTTTCGGCAGGAGCCTCAACCTCTCGTAAAAGGCAAAACCTCGGCGACGGGTGCCATGCTCCTCGCTTGCGTGGGCAAAGCATCAAGTTTTTGAGATGGCCTATTTTGTTTGACGGATCTCTTTTTCAAAGACCGCTTCGACGGCCTTCAACACATCCGGCTCGACGCTGGTGCCCATGTTCGAGGCAACCACGATTGCTGCATCATGTTCGGGATAAAGGAATATTGCGGCGTAGAAAACAACGAGGGAACCATTGTGGAAATGTTTCGGCGTACCATCGGCGGCTTTGGCAACGAACCAACCAGCCGCATAGTTTCCACCTTCTGGTGGCGAGTGGAGTTGTGTCGCGACTTCGGGCGTCAGAATCGATGATTGCCCTTTGAGGGCTTTGAGATGAAAAATGGCATAGGTTGCGAGATCGGATATGGAAAGATGTACGTTGCCAGCTGGGTTTAGATAGTGCCCTGTGTTGAATTGGTCTGCCTCCAAGGCTAGTACTTGCTGGCCAGCCAAAGCGTGGCCTGCTGGTTGTTGAGTGCGATCTTTGCTTTGCGGCCAACCAAAACCTGCTTGCTCGAACTTGAGGGGCTCGAAAACATACTCGGCCATCAACCTTTCGAATGGTTTGGCTGCGATACGCTCTGCCATTACTCCAAGGACTACATAGCCTGCATTCGAGTAGGTCATCGTTTTTCCTGCAGGCCCGACGGGTTCTTTCTGCAATGCAGATTTCACAAGTGCCTCACGTTGCTGTTCAGCAGTCAGATCGTCATCAACGAACTGTGTTCGGTCGTAATTCCTGTCGTCGACAAATGCTTGGAGTCCGCTGCGGTGGTTCAGCAATTGAAGAACGGTGACATCGCGGTATTCCTCTCGCATTTCGATGTCGGTGAGAATGTCGCCGATGGTTGTATTCCATGTGATTTTGTTTTCTTCAACCAGTTTTCCAATCAACACAGCCGTCATCGATTTTCCGACCGAGCCGATATGATATCGATCGGCAAGTTCCGATTTCGTTTCGTCTCCTGTTTTTCGGATACCAGAAACGGCTGACTTGTGAATTTTCCCGTCTTTGACAATTGCCATTACCATCGAAGGCGCCTTAGTTTCATTGACCAACATGCTCAGCAAATCTGGCAAGTCGTTCCATTGCGTATAGTCAATCGCGGAAGGAGCCCGCCCAGGAGTGATTCCCAGTCCAAGTTGGCAATGAGGATCTTTCTCTTCTACGCTGAACGCAATATCAATCCAGTCGCCTGTGTTCACCGTTTTGGTTTTGATCACCAGTGAGAACTCTTCAGCGTCTTCGATCGCGGCAACATCCAGCTTGCCGACTTGCGCTTGGATGGCGGCGAATTGACTTACCAGCGATTCCAACTGTTGTTTCGTATAATCCGTTGGCGACATATGCGTCTTGAGGTACTCTTCCATCTTTTCGTTGGTCTCAGAGTTGAACGCTTCCATGAAGTCGCGTGCCCGGCTACCGACAGTCGTATCGGGGTAGTCGTCAAATAGGTCTTCAGATTCTTGTTTCGACGACTGTGCCTGTACGGCTGCAAAGGAAACGCCGGCGACCGACAAGATGCTGCTGATGATCAGGGTGGTTATGATTTTCATTGCTAGTCTCCAATAGTGAACGAGTATGTTTTGTCGACGGCCATTGCAGTCTCAGATTCTTCCGAGACGCTGTCCTTTAGTTGTCTTGAATTCCAGTTGAGTGTGAACATTTTACTGAAGTCAAAAATACGTTGCGTATCAGGATTTGACGTTGCATTGGCAATTGAAGATTTTTTGATGGTCGGCGCAGTGTCTTGAACGCGTGCCAGTGTTGACGTGGAATTGACGTTCAATGTCTGGCTCGATTGACTGGCATCAACCTGTATTCCACAAACGACGAGCAACAGGAACGCCAGCGCCGCAAGAACACCCACATACCATCGTCGACCGTCTTGTTCAGGAAATTGTCGATGCTCTCTTATCCGCTCGATCCGACTGCGGAGAATCGATTTTGAATTCACCGAGAAAGACGGTGCCAGAAGCAACTGTCGATAATTTGCGATTCCCAGCGACTCCTGAACCAGCAGTGTTTCGTATTCGACGGCACCCAGGTGGTTCAGCACGGCCTGGTCAGCGGCGAATTCTTGTTCCAGTCGAAATTGATTGGCAAGCCATCGGACGATTGGGTGATAAAAGTGAATCGCCGTTATTAACTCTGTCACGATTCTGAAGACACAATCGAAGCGTCTTACGTGTTCCAATTCGTGTGTAACAACGGCAGCCAGCTTCGTTGGAGACCAGTTTCCCCAGTCAACGGGTAATAATATGACCTGGTGCCAGATCCCGAATGTTGCTGCTTTGTCGATTTCGTTGGAAACGGCGAAGCGAATGCGCCCACCTGAATAGTCGCTCTCCAACTCATTCAGCTGCCTGGATAGATGCTGATTGCAGGCCGCCAGCTCAAGAATTGAAATCGTAGACGACCTGCGAGTTAGCCGGACAAGTCGAACCAGTTCGACGCCGAAAAACACAACGCGAATAGCAATCGCAGCTCCAAGAACTTGGAGTAGAAATTCTGGCCAACGCCAGCCTGTAAAGACGAGGTTGGTTTCATTCTCGCCTGCCCCTTCGTTGGCGGATGCGGGCAATCGAGTTTGGCCGACATCCAGTCTTGGGATAGTCAACCATTCATATACCGGAAAAGCCGTCGATGCTGATAACAGCATTAGGCTGAGCATGCCGGCGATCAACAATCTTTTGCCACAGCCTCTTAATCGATGCCGACCCAAGCAGTAGATCATTGCAACAAATGATGAGATGATGGTGAGCTGCCCCAGATAAAGCAAAAACGTCATCCGTCTTTCCTTTCCAGCAGTTTTTTGATTGCCGCAAGTTCCTTCCGGGAAAACTCTTCATCTTCAGCGAGTTGAACCAAAAGTCTGCGCCGCGATCCGCCCAAACAGTCGGTCGATCATGTCATCGACAATGTTTTTCGATACGTGTTTGAAGTCGTAAAGTGCTCGATAAAGGAATGGCCTCTTGTCGCGAGTATTTTCTAGGATTCCTTTTTCTTCCAAAATCCGAACGATCGTCGCAACGGACGTGTACGCGAGATCATTGCCTTGGCTATTTAGCATTTCATGCACATCTGCAATCGTTGCTTCACCTTGCTCCCAAAGCACTTGCATGATGCTTAACTCTCGCTCCGTCAGCTTAATTCTTTTGCTCACGCTTCACTCCACCTATAAATGATGACGCTTAGTTTAAATCTAAGTCGTTAGAATTAAAAACTAATCATTTAGTTTTAGCAGGTGGCATCGCGGAGTCAACTCGATTTTAGAAATTTGTGTTTCGCCACATGGGTGGCAAATCAAGGGCGATGGTGTTTGGCTTTGATTTGAATAGGCGAATACACAGACGAAATCAGCAGAATTGCGCCGGTTTACCCCATCAGGAAGTCATTTGGGCGACGTTTTGTTTTGGTTGGCGCTACTTGCTAAACGCGTTGGCTATTTCATCGCTGTTGTTGCTCCAGAATGAACCGGCTTCACCACCAACCGAGGTGATCGCGACAACACAGACAGCCGCGATCAAAGCCAGCATGATGGCATACTCAACAGAAGTAGCGCCTTCTTGGTCGCGGTGGAAATTAAACAAGGCAGAGGTTTTGTTTGTTGTCTTCATACTGGACTGAATTGCAAAGTGCATGCCACAACGCTCCGAAAGGCTGATCGTCGGGGATTTGCTGTTTTTGCCCCGTTGTTCCTTACCAGATTGCTGCGATTTAGGAACGCGATGCGGAGAAAACCCAACCCAGATGAGGCATTTTTGCATCATTTAATGCGGTCAGGGTGGGGGACAACTAGCAACCAAAATAGTGATCTCGGTCGAAACGGTGATTCGTCTTCCTTGCAAATCGCCCTGTATTCTCGCAACAGCCACGTCCAGAATTCGGAAGAGAGAAAATCTTCACTCTAACTGAATTTCATAGACTTCTAACGAGTTGCTTCGCAACAGGCCGATGTAAGTCCACAAACTCCTGGCAAGAAAATCGAGGATCGGCAAACTGGCTGATCTCAATTTAATGCTTCCTCCCCCTTGCCGATAATCTGCTAAGAATCTTTATTGCTCAGGAAAGTCTATTCCCCATAAATCGTATTTTCTTGCAGTAGCAAATCGAAAGCGAACTTTCACGTTCAGATTGACTTTCTTTTTGTCCGGTTTCGAATTGTCTTGATTAAAGTCCCGTAAAACAATCTCTACCCGAACGGTAAATGCCAGTGACGGGTTCTTCTCAGCCAAGTGCGCAGAGACTCCATGAAGCCAGAGCCCCTCCTTCTGAATAACTTGATCGACTGGCATTCGCTTGCCGGTGCACTACAAATCGATTTTTCACCGGAGCTTTCGGTACTCAATTTTGCCACCCACGCGACAAGCAATTCACCGGGTTTTCCCGATACATTTGAGCGAGTTGGTTCGGGTTCTAGCTTTATCAGGCAGGCAATTGCAATTACATTTGGAGGAACACACTCAACGACCCTGAATCAAGATGTGGAAGAATTTGAGTATTTCTAGATTTTGCGAGGTCCATATCTAGGGCCAGTACCATAGTAGGGTTATGAAAGTCAGAAAAGGAATAAACAAGTGATTGAAAGCGACAGCGATGGAATGTGGCTCAACGAGTACAACTGGCAAAGGAGCTTGCGCGAGATACTGCGGCCATCGGTGTCAATCGAACGACCGTTGGATTTGTTCATGGCATGGCACCTTTGGCTGGTATTTTTATCCGAGAGTCCAATCACCAGATCGACTGAACCGAGGGGTTGTCCTCAACAATCTTTTGCCGCAAACGCGAGCGGAAGATGCGAAGACCTATCGTCTAGAACCTGGGATTCGTGAGTGTGAAGTCCTTATCGCGATGCCCAGCTTTGTGACTCAAGTTGGTTTCGATGTGACGACCAATTGGGAAAGATTGTCCAAGCCAGGTAAAGCAAAACGAAGCTACGAAGAGCTGATCCTCGAGGGATGCAAACGGCAAGACCTACGAAGTTACCTTTGTGGCAAGGAATGCGTAGCAGAATGCCGACCAGGTGATCTAGCGCGATTGACCAGTCGAATCGATCAGCTGGAATCGATGTTGGGGTTGCAGACTCACGTCGTCAACGTGCCCTATGACTACGACCATCCTGCTGGAGAGTTGTTTGATGAGGGAGAACGCAGCCTCCGACCAAAGATCTACGATTGCCACGGCCTGTCCAAGTTGGCTGCACGTGAAACCGTTGATAAAACAACGAAGACGATGGTCGCGGATTTTTTCATCTCAGGAAAGAACTTTCACCCTACTTTAACTCACGTTGTAATCGGCGGCTACGAGTTTGACACGATCGGCGAAACTGATCCCGAAGTTGAGATCATTAGTCGTCAGTTGATTCGCGTCCGGGCAACCATGCGAACGGATTTGTTCATCTCGGCAGATGGTTTTGAAGTTCGCGTTGGAACACCGAGCGGAATGTCAAATCCAAAGATGATCCAGCAGGCAAGCAAGAAGAAAGCAGATAAAGTATCCAGTCAATTCGACTGGGACAAAGTACCCAAATTTGAGTACTACTCGTATTTTGGCGAGAATCCCACTCGACTAGTCTTGAAGCCAGTAGAGCAAGAGGCAAGATACAAGGTGAAACTGGACTCCAAGAACCCAATGGACGAAGGACAACTGGCTGTACAGCAACAATCCTCACCGACAAAGCTTAAACTTGTTTACGAGATCCTATTTGAAGACAAATCAAAAAGCACCTATAAAAAAAGTGCTCCACGATGCATGGACCTTTTCACGGACGATCAGGTCGGCGTTACCCATACGAAATTAACGGAGTGGATTGATGAGGACCTGAAGAATCTCATCGAAACGCCGGAACATAAAAAGGCGGAGATCAAAGTGACTTCTTATCTAATGATCGACGGTTGGCCCATGGAGAAGATGGACAAATCAATTTCGATCAATTTGATTCCTATTGCAGAATCAAAAAAATAGTATCCTTTCAGAAGAATCCTAATGATCAGGTGTGAGTGGCTTGTCACTCACACTTGGCTTTCGATGGTACAAGGAGCAGTGACTCAGCAAAGACCTTTCCAAGGTTGAGTTTGGTGCAAGAGCATTGCCGACAATAGCGATTGGTGAAGCAGCCGCCAACTCCCAATTGCCCGACCCATGCTTTGTGATCTATTAACGGATATGTTCCGTGTCGATGGTCATGTCACCAAGATCGAGTGTTTCACCATCGATGATGGTCAAGGTGATTTCGCCCTTGCGACCAACATCATATCCTTCGACTTCTAACTTTCTCATTTTGGCCCAGTTCTTGTGCCAAAATTGAAACTTCCACTCACCAGCAGGAATGTTTTCGATTCGAAACTTGCCGTCCTCAGCTGATATCGCTACATAAGGTTCGTCGCGAACAAGCAAAACGGCGTCCATCCAGGGATGGACGTCACAGACAATCGCTCCCGGAGTCGAATCAACGTCGGTGAAAGTCACATCGACATGATCGTTCACCGGAACATTGACGTTCTTTTCGTTGGCAAACGTCTTAACGTGGCAATTGTGTCCTACATCGTCGCTATTCTTCATTCGAAATGTTTGGCCAGTACAAACAAACAGTGCGTGAGGCGCGAAACGGCATTGGATGTTGTCGATCACAACTGGCGTGTTTCTGACTTCTTCATAAGATGGATGAATTGCGGGTGGATCAGAACCTTTGAGGTACATCATGACGAATACGTCTTTGAGGACTCCATCCTTTCCAACGATCCAATTGTCATCAACAGGCGGGTCCCCTTCTGCGAGGCAGGAATCCTGGTCTTTGTTTATGTTTTCAGGCTCAGCAAGGGGTAAATCCCCGGAAACGAGAATCCGCCCGGTGAGGTGCCCCCACTCACCTTCTTGTCTGGCAGCGACATTCGCAGGAGGTGTTGCCCTAACCACAGGATCGTTCGAGACAGCGTTCATCGATGTTGATAATGCTGAACCATCATTGGTGCCAGTCTGTTTGGGCGCGTTGGCTGGGTTGCCCACAACATCTCCCACCAGTGCGGTAATGGCCATTAGACTGCCCAATAACCAGATTGACTTAAGTATGGTCAATTCGTCTCCTACAGGTGATTGATTTTTTGGCGATGTCCACATTGGACCTCGTACCAAGGTCCGCGTTTGAGAGGAACAAGAATTGTTTCGGCAGGAGCCTCCAACCTCCCGTAAAAGGCAAAAACCTCGACGACAGGTGCCATGCTCCTCGCTTGCGTGGGCATGTGGTGTTCTGCCAACAGTCTAGTACCTCGCACGTCTTCGATTGGCGGGCCAAGAACATCAGATACACCAGTTTTCTTAGCCTTGTTACCTGTCAATTCAAAACGGTCCCGGTACTAGTGAGTTACTCCCATCAACTTCTAATTTGGCCGAAGAAAATTATTGTTTTTTCGGGAGTATGGAGATTTTGTGTTTTTGGTTTTATCGACAAAAATTTTGAATTTTCCGGATCCGCCTATTACTTTTGATGGCGGTTGATCGTTGAGTGTTGTATTCAGAAATTGTAATGAGCGAAGAAAAGTCCAAACGCGGCTTAGTAATTCTTTCCATCTTTGCTGAACCGGTTGGTTAGCCGCGTGACTAGATCACGCGATCGGATCCGCCATCGATCGGGATCTGCGCGCCGGTAGTTGCACAGAAGAGATCTGAAGCGACGATTGAAACCAGTTTCGCAACATCAATTGACCGCACTTCGCGGCCCAGAAGATTTTTGGTTTTGTATTGCTCTATTGTCATGCCGTAGCGCTTCGCGGAACGTTCAAGAGCTTTCTGAGTCCAGAGTTCTGTGTCAAACACCGCATCCGGGTGCAGTATGTTCACTCGCACTTTGTGCTTTGCCAGTTCCAGAGCCGCCACTCTGGCCAGCTGAGTTGCGCCCGCCTTGGAAACGGAGTAGGCAGCGGCACCTGCCCCTGGAGCGGAATAGTTGCGTGATCCAATCAACACAACAGATGCATCCACTCCCCGTTTGAGATAGGGGATCGAATGTTTGAGGAATCGTTGAGTTGCGGTGAGATTGACTTCGAGGGTCCGGTCCCAGGTCTCATCCAGTTCGTCGATCATCTCACCTGACTTGAAGATGCCTGCGTTGAGAACTAGGATGTCCAGCCCCCCATACTGGGCCACGACCGATTCTATTTGCGACTTCACTTTCGATTCATCGGTGAGATCACAGATGCGCCCGGTCAGCCTCGGCTGATTAAAATTCTCTACGACCACCGGGTTGATATCGAGTCCAACCACTACCACGCCTTCAGCGTGCAATTGCTCAGCCGTCGCGCGACCAATTCCAACTGCGGCACCTGTCACGACAGCGACCTTTCCGTGGTGAGGCTTTGCCGGACCTGTCGGCTTCTTCAGCTTCGCCTGTTCCAGAATCCAGTACTCGAGTTCGAAAATATCCTTAGCAGGAAGAGCTTTCCAGCCTCCCAGTGATTCTCCTGATTGAATCGCCCAGGCAGTATGCCGAGTGATATCAGTGATAA
>CBDDAC010000029.1:0-1297405 GCA_965224765.1 Mariniblastus sp. | reverse complement strand
CTTTCCAAACGCGCTCCACTTTTGCCTGAACACCAAGCGACTCTTCCTTTTGAGGAATCTGCATTGCATCGTTTGATCCTCCATTAATACGAACGCAAACCTCCAAATGAGTTTTCCATGCGTGAGCTCGGTCGCGGATGTGGTTTCTCACGATGCCCAGAACCCAACTTTGGAAACCCCGCAGAGAACGATCTCGGAGTTGACTACGCTTTTCCCAAGCTCTGGCCAGGCAATCTTGTGCAATATCTGACCTTCCTTCCAAGCCGACCAATCTTCCATTCCATTCACGATACAACATAGCTTTTAGGGTACCTTCCATGAGAAAATACAATCGCTCAAACGCCTGCCGATCTCCTTCAATCGCTGCATTGACTAGTGAATCCACGGGCTGCTCATCCGGTATTTTGGGATATTTTTTCTCTGTCATTCCAGACTCAAATTCGAAATCGATTGGGCGCGAAAAAGTAGTCATCAACAATATTCGATGCAAAAAGCGATGAAGGGCAATTTCCACCACGTTCACAACCTGCCAACTACAGACTTATCAATGCGAAATCCGAGTTCCGGCCGGAAAGAATAGATTAACGGATTCGTTTACGTCGTGATGTAAAAAGAGTTCTTTACCGGCAACAAAATCGAACTGAACTTTTCGAATGCGCGCCCATTCGGGCTCGATGGTCTGTCTATACCGAGATAGGACACTTGGAAACGTTTTGGAATCGGTCCAAAGCGAATACTACAATGTCAAATGCAATACGAATGTTCGTTTTACTTGGAGATTTTGTTATGCCCCTATCATTTGGAAATGTAAATTTACTGGAAGCTGATGGCCTTCTTTTTGAAAGAAACACGCCAGCCATCGCTCTCGAAACCGCCACCGAAACCGAATTGTCGGCGTTTAGTTCTGGCGAAGTACGTACTGGAGCCACACGAGCTTCTGGAGTTTGGTGTGACGGTACAGCGTGGCACCAGTGCCATTGTCAATTTTTCGATTGCAGTCCAAACCATTTCGATCAGCTCATTTAACGAGTTTCGTCAATCACTAAATGGTTTCATTGCAAGCGAACAGCTGTCAGAAATCGAACGATTCTCAAACCATAGCTCAGCCGGTTTCTATTTCGCGTCCCTTTTTGGACTTGTGTTTCATCGTGACCGAAGTTTTTACTTCCAGCGAAGCAATCGAAATGCTCAGTTTGCCGCATTTTCCCAGGAACAGTCTCGGATGACGGAAAGTGTTTTCAATTTGCGAACAGAAACGGTTCGAGCATCAGGCCAATTGAGGGCGGTTGGAACCAGCAACATTCCGGCAACAGTTTGTGCCTACGTTCAAACTACACAGTTCATGTTTGCAAACAACCAAAAACTAAACGTCTTCAACCTGACTGATCGGCCTGGCCTGGCACCTCTGGCGCTTGATGACGAAGGTAATCAAGCAGCAACTTCAGAAGACCAGGAAATTCAGTTGTTGAGCTAATTCAATTTTGAAAACCAACTCTCGCGTGTCGCGGGCCCTCCTGTTCCAGTCCGCCACGCGTTTGTTTTCGATCTCGCTCGAATGAGCGAGGCATGTGAAGCAGCGTTACTACAGCGTTTGTGAATCCGTCAAATCAGAACCCGGCACCGTCATGAAAAACAAAAAAGTAAAGGACTATGCATTGATGGCGATTCAGGAGGTTGCAAATCAAATCCAAAAAGGCGACATGGGTGCCTCGATACGGAATGAGATTGAGTTGATGACAAGTCAACTTAGTTTTCTCAATCAAGCTCCTCCAAGATTAAAGTCCGCCGAGACCCAATTGCATTTTGGTAACGAAGTCCGCCTTTCCCGAAATGGGGCACGACCCCAACACAATATTCGAACGGCAAATTGACCAGTCCAATTTGCTTCCTGTCTGGTTTCTTGAACAAGGCGCTCTCAAACAACGCTCAGTCTCCCGTGCGGTCTTGACCAAACCCCACGACGTTAATGGAAAGACGTTTCTTCCTGGCACGGGCTGGGCCACCGGTTTCATGGTTTCACGTGATTTATTGTTAACCAACAATCATGTAGTTCCCAATCTAGAGGTCGCCGGAAAACTCCGATTCCAATTCAATTTCCAGCTTGGTGCAGACGGTTCTGAACAACCTACCGAATCTTTCGTGCCAATGATTGACGGAATTTTCAGGACCAACCAAGACCTCGATTACACTTTGATTCAACTAGAGAGAGGTGCCCCCTCAGTCAACGTTCCATCCGGAACAGCAGGGGAACGCTGGGGATTCATTCCTCTAAATGAAAAAGCCCATTTTTCGTGAGGATCAAAGATTCAATATCATTCAACACCCCGCCGGTCGTCGAAAAGAAATCGCCGTTCAGAACAATCAAGTTTCAAAACTTTTCGAAAATGCCGTCCTTTACAAGACCGACACCGAACCAGGCTCTTCGGGCTCTCCGGTCTTTGACAATCTCTGGCAGATTGTCGCACTTCACCACTCTGGTGGACAGAAGGATTCAAAAGGAAACTTCATCAACAACGCTGGGATTCGCATCGACAAAATTGTTAAAGATCTCCAAGTCCACTTTGCTGGGCAATCTGTACTGACCGAGTTGGACATCTAAGTCGGTAAAGTAAACTTCTTTGTTGAAAATACCGTACCGATCCGGCAGTCGATGATGGTGCCGAATGGATCGATTTTCCGTAAGATAAATTATCACTTTCCGATTCTACGCCAAATCGCAGGTTTGACTTGTGGAACGCTTTGGTGTGCCGGACGAATGACACCTAAATTAGATCGCCAAGAATGTAGCTGTCGCAATCCGTGCGATTATTCGCGTCCGCCAACACAGCCAGTGTGCTGGCAATCCTCAGTCCCACGAAAACTACATGCCATTCGTGTGTCGGACCGAAGCGAGAAAAATAGAGCCAAATGGCGTCACAACAGGAGACATTCCAATGCTGATAAGATTGGCAAGCGGCAGTGACAGTCTCCCGAATACCGTCGGAATCGGTAGTTTCGTCACAAAACAACGAACAGTTGGTAATCTAAGCTGAGTAACCGATAATGGATCACATACGCCGTTTTTCGAGAATCAGATGGCTCAGCAAAGCTTTCCTACATTTACAGTCGATACCCATCTCTTCCGAGAACTAGGTGAACTCTTGGTTGGTCGTGATTCGACTGCGCTTGTAGAGTTGATCAAGAATTCTTACGACGCTGATGCCACCCTGGTTACAGTCACTGGAACCAACCTTTCCGATCCGAAGCGTGGATCAATTATTGTCTACGATGACGGCTGTGGAATGACGGCGGATGTTTTTGAAGACGGTTTCTTGCGCATTGCTTCTCGAATCAAAGAAACTGGCAATCGTCGTTCGGCCTATTACAAGCGACGCTACACCGGAGCTAAGGGAGTCGGTCGACTCGCAGCCCAAAAAACTTGCAATGCTCGTGAAAATCATCTCCCAGTCAGATGATGGTGAATCGAATTGCGTTGTCGCTGAGATTGACTGGAAGAAAATTGATGCCCTACAGACGCTCGACAAAGTCGAAGGTTCGCAAGCAATCAAGGTATTAGAACATCCACATGGGCAACGAGGCGAAGACGGTACAACGTTGAAACTAATTTCGTTGGCTCGCAAATGGGGGGCGGTGGAGCGAGCGCGGTTCATGAGTGAAGTTCACGCATTCACTCCTCCAATGGAACTCTACAATGTCCCCAACAACGTTACTGACGAATCTCTCCTATTCACTACTCCCCAAATGTACGACAGTGGGGTCTGATGACCCTGGTTTTCAAAGTTCAGTTGAAAGGTGATTTTGCAGCTGGCGATGACTATTGGCTGGCAGTCGCAAACGCTTCGAACTGGATTCTGGAAATAGATGCAGGAGTTACCGATTCAAAAAGAAACAAGTTTCGGATAACTCCGACGAAGAAAACTAAAGCACTATTCAAAGGAAGAAACGCTCCCAAAGCGGAGCCATTTTCCGAAGGCAGAAAGCCAACTGAGCAGACGAAATTTCAAGCTCGAATCCTGATTCGAACTGGGCATACTGCCATAAAAGATGTTTCTAAAACTTGGATAAACTCGACAGCTGGAGTCAGGGTCTATGTCGAAGGATTTCGTGTGCTTCCCTATGGAGAAAGCGGAAACGACTGGCTAAGCTTGGACGCAGACTACGTTAATCGATCGGGAAAAACAATCAAACCTAGTTGGAACAAAATTTGAAGAAACGTCTGACGATCTAGAAGGGTTTCTCGGCTGCTTCCAATAAGAACTATTTTGGCGCGGTTTTCGTTCAAATTGAGAAGAACCCAAAACTAGACATGGTTGTTACTCGTGAAGGGTTTATGCCCAATTCCGCCTACTATGAATTGGTGAAGATCGTACGTACAGGAATTGGCCTTTCAACTCGTGTTAGAGCAAAATACTCAGCGGAAGACCGACAAGATCGTAGAGATAAAAGGGCTGGCAAGACAGAGGTTACTGATAGCGGCGAAACGGCACGTAAGGAGTTAAAACAGACTGTGGTCGATGCAGTCGAATCCGCTAATCAAATTGCCAAAGATGCTCGCACGCTTGCCGCCCAGGGCAAAATTGATGAAGCGGCTAGACTAATTACTAAAGCAGGCAACGTCTTCAGGAAAGGCGGGGAGGCATCAAGCCAACTTATATCTGAGCCAACAATAATGAATATCTTGGCATCAGTTGGCACGCAGATGTCAGAGTTTGTTCATGAAATACTTTCAATGCTTGGAATGGCCAATGCGATTGAAGAGTCGCTGGCGTTAATTCTCGAAGAATATGAGTTGAATGCAAAGGCTGTGCGCCGTCTCAAAGAATTGCTTGTCAACATTGGTGACCTGAGGCGTTCTGTTGAGCGACAAGCTTCGTATTTGACCGATGTGGTTTCTGCCGATGCGCGCCGCCGAAGGTCACGACAAGATTTGGCGAAGCGGTTTGATAGAGCGATCGCCACTTTTACCTCGCAATGTGAGAAAAGGGAAATTGCCATTGAAAACAAAATTCCAAGCAACATGAAATCGCCTCCCATGTTTCCAGCAGAAATAAATGTGGTTTTCTCCAATCTCCTTTCCAATGCAATCAAGGCTTGCAAAAAAGGTGGCAAGATTCGGGTAAGCGCTGCCACGATGCCAAACAAAAAAGTGAGACTTCGAATTGAAAACACTGGACGGACAATCAACATTGGGAAAAGCGAGAAATGGTTCAGGCCTTTTGAATCAACTACCACGCAAGTGAATTCAGTATTGGGCCAAGGCATGGGCATGGGGCTAACAATTACACGCAAAATGTTGCAGGAATACGGCGCAACCATTAGATTTGTAAATCCGCGGGCCGGTTTCAACACCGCAATCGAAATTCTTTTTTCTTAGATCTTTTATGCCAACTATTGCGATCGTTGATGACAATCAAGAGGGAGGCGAGCTGACGGCTCTTCTTTCAGGTAAAGCGAGTATTGATATCTACCATCCTCGGGATGTCACATTTGACATCATCAAAGATGCAGATCTTGTTCTTGTTGACTACAAGCTGGAAGACTCGAAATGGATTGAACGCCAAGAAACTAATTCGATTTCTCTGCAGCCGAATGATGGGATTGCGCTGTCAATGGTTCTAAGACGCCACGTCGCATCATTGGAAAAGCATCCGCCAACGGCATTTGCTCTATTGACTTCGTTTATTGATGACATCGTTCGACCTTTTCCGTATGACAACCGCAATCATCAAATTGCTAGGTGGTTCAACCTAGAATGGGTGTTTGAAAAGTCGCAAAAAAATGCATCCTCACTCGCCGGGTCGATACTGGCACTAGCCTGCGGAGTCGAGAATTTACCTTCTACATGGGGGGAAGTGGATGAGTTTATTTCCGCCGATTCCTTGTTGGAGATTATGGGGGTTCACACTGACGATCCGCTCGCTGCTAGGTATCTGGACGACATGAGGAACGCGAAACCACCTATTCATCAATTGAGTGAATGGAGCCATGGCTTAGCGTTTTTGAGATGGTTGATGCACCGAGTACTGCCATACCCCTGTTTTCTTATTGACGAAATGGAGTTGTCCCGCCACCTTCGAATTACCGCGACATCGCTCGTCGCAGAACTGGGATCGGGTAGTGATCTAGATAAAACTCTGGATAGCTTTGAATACAAAGGGATCCTCAGTCAGTTCCGAAAAAAGCGATGGTGGCGCAGTGGAGTCAATCAGTTTCTTTGGGACTCCACCGATGGCGATGCAGGGAACGCTGAGACGGTTGCTGTATTGGTTAACTCAATGGCCAAGGAAAAGCTGAATAGCGTAAAGTTTGATTATCCAACTGCGGTTATTGACTCAGACTTTAGGACCTCGAGAGAACTTATTGAATTGGATGGGTGCGTTCAGGTTCAACCGGACGACTGGCCGTCGTTCGCGGAGCCAGCATTTACTTCCATCGAATGGGCGAAGGAGCATAGTTCGTTGCGTTCCCTTGTGATTAGAAAAGACAAGGGAAAGCTAGATTGAAATGGCAAATACTCCAGTAGCTAAAATTAAAAACCGTATCCGCTTTTCCTTTGACGAGATGATCAATGAATTGACTTGCATGTCCAATGTGGCAAACAACTTTCTGCGATCCAACCCAATTCCGCAGCTCATAACTGATTTAGAAAGCATTCGCTATTCAAACAAGTCAACTCCTCAGAATTGGGCGATCGAGAAGAGTAAGCCACTTGTGACGAAAATATGCTCGAACGGCTATGAACCGGGTACCCGAAAATGCACCTACAAGAGTGTTTACGGGGAATTGACGTGTATTTGGCAGGTAGAAGTTGAGATTCTCGGTACTCCCAGAAAAAGAGAAATTCCAAAGCATTTTTTCTTAAATGGATTGAGCTCAACCAAAATCTGCCTGTTCAATGAACAAGATCCAATTCCGCTTCCCTTGGCACAATGGCAATTCGAAGTCGGCGATAGTTCGTCTCCAGGATGCCATTTTCATTGTGGCATTCTTCAAACCGAAGACGCACCCCCTTTTCCCAAAGGCCTTTCTGTCCCAAGGCTTCCTTCGATTTTGATAACTCCAATGGATGGACTAGATTTTATGCTTTCCGAATTGCTACAGCGTGATTGGACGAAGCACACATCAGAAGGAAAGTACGATTCAATTCAATGGTCAAAAATCCAACGCAAAAGATTTGTAAAATTGATGGAATGGAGTATCCGAAAGGTTGAAGGATCCCAAAATTCAGCATGGTTGAATTTGAAACGAGCGAAGCCACTGGAAGGAGAACTTTTTGCCTAGGTCGCTTGTATTAAGTGCCCCCGATTCATGTAAGGTTGCGACGCCACGCGATCTTGCCAGTGCGATGATACGCGCGGTTGGGTCTAATAAAGGCGATACTTGGCTCGAGCCTTGCGTTGGTGATGGAATTTTTCTTGAGCTCTTAAACGCGAATGGAGTGCCAAAATCGAAAATCAGGGCTGTTGACTTAGATGTCCAATCGAAACCCAACGACAATCTGGCGAAGACACTGCGCGGAAAAGAGTTTTTGGAATGGTCTCGAAAAACCAAAGAGCGGTTTACAAAAATCGTTTCGAACCCGCCGTACGTGTCACTGTCGTCAGTTGATGAGCGGATTGTGAGTTCGGCAATGGAAACCCGCAATCTTCAAGGAAATACTGTCCCAAAATCTTCCAACCTCTGGTACGCATTTGCGTGCGCCTTGATTCGTCTGCTGGAAAAGGGCGGCAATATCGCAATAGTCTTACCAGCTTCATGGGATTTCGCGGATTATTCGCGTGACCTTCGTCAAGAATTACCCAAACAGTTTCGCAAGTTCGGAGTGTTTCGTGCGGCCCAACCACTATTTGACGAGGTGCAAGATGGCTCAATAGTTATCGTCGGGATCGGATACAAACAAAAGCACGAAACGTCTGTTCGAAAAGAGTATTCGTATCGACGTGCATTCGTAAAGTCGGTCGAAGCCTTCTGTTCTTACGAGCGGAAAACGAAACTGCCCAAGCCCCAAAAATGTAAACGTGGGAAACGATTGGATGAATATCTTGAGATCCGAATTGGTGGCGTAACCGGACATGCCAACTACTTTCTCCTTAGCGAAACAGATCGCCTTCTAAACAAACTTCCTTTGTCTGCAGTTTGCCCAGTTTTGTCTAGATCGAATCAGTTAGTTGCCGCGACGATGACAAATGACGCATGGCAGGAATTACGAAAAAACTCTGACCGGGTTTGGCTTTTCCGTCCTTCAGAATCGTCATTGACGTTTGAGGCCGTCCAACGATATTTAATGCTTTCAGAATCAGACGGTGGGTGCCATAAATCAAGATACAAGATTCAAAACAGGGATCCTTGGTATATCACGCGGCTGGAGAACAATGTAGACGGTTTTATTAGCGGCATGTCTGGAGTTGGCCCTTGGATTTGTCTCAATGAAATAAAAAAACTCAATGCGACTAATACGTTGTATACGGTGAAATTTCGAAATGATTTTACACGTAATGACCGATTTCGCTTGGCGCTTTTCCTTCTGACGTCAAAAATTCAACGGCGATTTCGACAAGCATCAAGGATATACGCGCAAGGCTTGACAAAACTTGAGCCAAGTGACCTTAATGGCGTAGAGATAGGTATGATTCCAAAATGCATTCGCCCAATATCGACCTATCGAAAATGTATTCAACTAATCCTAAAGGGTAAAAAAATAGAGGCGTCGAAAATTGCTGATGCCGCATTTATCAACCCTAAGTAGAGACCCGCATGTTTGTCGTCAGCATGCTAACCTGCTCCGGTCACATCGACGAATGTCACGTAGTTTTCTAGTGATCTTGAATTGACAGCACCACCGCTAGTTTTCGGCGAACTTCGGCATCGCAGGTATTGCGACAGCAACGGCTAACTCGGCTTAATCTACGTGCCATTCGTCACATCGACCGGTGCGCCCAAAAAATGCTTGCGCGGGACAGCGAACTGAGTTAACATGTAATCGTACCGTCGCATTTGCGGCAACTCACCAAAGCGATTTGCATGATTTATTCGGTTCTCAACCAAAAAGGTGGTGTTGGAAAAACCACACTTTCAATTCATTTGGCTGCTGATCTTTCACGGCGAAAGCGGCGAGTGCTGTTGATTGATGGCGATCCACAGGGAAGCTCCCTTGCTTGGTCTGAGTTCCGCAAGGAACCAACCTTCTCTGTAGTATCAATGCCGAAGACTACTCTCAACCAAGAAATCAAAATGATTGCCTCGGACTACGACGATGTGGTGATTGATGGTCCACCGAGGGTTACTAAGCTCACTGCATCAATCATTTTGTCATCCGATGTTGTTGTGATCCCGACCCAACCCTCCCCGCTCGACGTGTGGGTCGCTGCCGAAACCGTTGACATGGTTCGCGAGGCTCAGATTCGCCGCCCGAATTTGAAATGTGCGATCGTGATCAACCGTCGGATCGCGAACACGTCTATTGGCAACAAGGTTCGCGACTCGCTTGGCGAGCTGAATGTACCGGTTCTGAAAACGGACATTGGACAACGAATTGCATTTTCCAACTCGATTGCACGTGGACAGACCGTACTCGACCAACCCAACTCGAAGGCAGCCAAAGAGGTACAAAAATTCGTTAACGAACTGAGGAGGATCACGTGAGCCAGGACATTGAGATCCCAATGAGAGCCAAACAAAAATCTGACCCTGAGGATATGTCCGAGCTTTTCGATTCAGTTGATGATATGAAGCTGAAACAAAAGCGTCTAACGATCAGCGTTGATCAGGACCTTCATAGAAAGTTTCGAATTCACTGCTTTACTCACGGAACCGAGATGGCAACGGTCATTCGCAACTTCATAGCTGAGTTTGTGAACCAACCCTTGTCAGAAGACTGACACTCACAACCTCCAAACAAGCGTCACTTCTTCTCTGGTCTGTAGTTAAGATCGAAAACAACTTTCGCGACATCAATCAGCCGGTTGATTTCTTCGATAGTCAGGGTTTCCTGAATTTCGAGCAATTGAAACTCCAACTCAGCGCGATTAAGCAAATCTTCAACTTCGTATGGGTTTTCTGCCTCACGAAAAAATGTAGCGGGTGATACAGTGAAACGTGCTGCACATGTCAAAATATGGGAGGGTGACAAACGATTGGTTCCATTGAGATACTTGGCAACCTGTTGGTAGGAGCAATCCAGAATCTCTCCGACCGTCATTTGACTCAACCCAAGGTCTTTTCGGAAAATGTCGAGAATCTTCCCTGGTCGTCTATCGGCATCGTTGAGTCTGGGTTTCACAGATTTTGCTCGGCGGGGTTTGGTGGTCATGTTTCCCTCCGCTTCTCTGATCCTGCCCCGTTTTTTCCATCGGGTAGTTTTTGGAACTTCGCGACTATCTGATGAAACGAGTTTGGCAGTCCAACGCCTGTCGATTTGAGCTCATGCAGCGCATTGATCACAACAAGTTGGGTGTACAGCCGGTCTGCCGGACTCTGCCGTGAATACATTCGACAGCAGCCCCCTACTACACGATCCAGGTAATTCAAAAACTCTTCTTCGGTCATCTTGCCCCGCTTTCTTTCAACTCCGTTTACATTTCGGGGCCACCGCTATTTCAAGCGGTAGCCGGGAGTCTTAAAGCTGTACAAGGACAACCGCAACGGTCTTTAACCCGAAGGTCTGGACATCCGCCGTACCGGCCAAGGACCGGGATTGGCACCGTTGCCTCCCGGCCACAAGGCAAATAGCCCCATGTTCCTTGACCGGGAGACGGTTTAGTGTCGTGTCTCACGACACCTTGTTTGGGCTTTAAGAGGCCCGAGCCAGGTTTAACGTGCTGGCTCCTGCACACGTTGACAGGGCAGTTTTTCTTAACACGAAACGCTTCCCTGAATCCATTAAAAACTTGCTCCCTACTTCATCATTCATGTTTCAGTGATACGTCATGCGCATTCACTGGTGATCGGGAGCGTTCGTCAAAAAACCTCACAAAGCAAGGTAGCGGCTGATTCCCCTAGCGCAGAGCGCCGGGTGTTGTATTCACCGCCGCCCCGACCATTCGAGTTGGGACTGCTTTGCAATTTGGGTGCCGACACCCACGGGTTTGACGAATTTTCCCGTTGCAGCAGATTGCTCCGCTCAACCCACAGTTTCATATCTAGCGATCGATTGCAAGAAAAAAGTGAACACGCCCATGTATGAGATTGCGGTAATGTCCAATCACGAAATTCGCACTACGCGCGGGCCTCGGGGCATTGGTTTAAGTTGTTGTGGATGAGTGAAAGTCATTCTGGCGCATCGAGTTGCAACCAAGGGTCGTGACATGTCAGGTTAATTGCCTAAGCAGTGCTTAGGAGACAAGCCTATTACTAAATTGCTCTTGATTTGACCTATTAGCGGACCGTCCCTATTTTTGAATATGCTCATCGCCACTCAAGGAAAAAGCGTTGCTGGAACCCAGCATTATTTTGAACAGGTTTTGACCCAAGGGGACTACTACCTGGGGCAAGAGGTAGCCGGTCGATGGCACGGAAAAGGTGCCGATCAACTTGGGCTGGGTCATGGCTCAGAAGTGACACCGGAACAATTCAATAATCTGCTACGTGGATACCATCCAGAAACGGGTGTTCAATTGGCCCAAAGAACGAGGCAGGACCGGAGACCCGGGATGGACCTGACGTTTTCTGTCCCGAAGAGCGTTTCCCTTGCCTGGGCCATCAACGGCGACGAGCGGATTTTAACCGCATTGCGGGAATCGGTTCATGAAACGATGAGACACGATGTTGAACCGTTGATGCAGCGTCGCGTACGCGATGGTGAATATGCGAAATCCAAACAGAAATTGACAACCGGCAAACTGATCTACGCTGATTTCCTGCACAAAACCTCTCGCCCCGTCGACGGAAAACCCGACCCGCACCTCCACGTTCACGCATTTGTGGTGAATTGGACCCAGCATCAGGGAAAGCACTACGCGGGGGAGTTTGAAGAGATTGTTCGGCAACGCCCAAGTCTGCAGGCGAAATTTGAAGCCAGAATGGCCCGAAAACTTCAGCAGCAATTGGGCTACGCCGTGGAGAAGGTCCGTTACTACCAGAGCGGACGCATGAAGTCAGGTTGGGAATTGTGCGGTCTTGATCGACGGACTATTGAAAAATTCAGTCGCCGTACAGCACAGGTTGAAGAGCACGCCAAAGAAAATGGCATCACAGATGCCTTTGCCAAGGCGAAGCTCGGGAAACTAACGCGAGAGAAGAAAGACCCTGGGAAAAGTGTTGCTGAGTTGAGAACCGAATGGCAAGGCCGTTTAACCCAAAGTGAACATACTGCCTTTGAGAACCTGAAAAGACATACGACACGAGCCGGTGATCGCTCAGAAATTCAAGCAGCCAAGCTATCCATCCAACACGCCTTGGAACATCACTTACAGCGGCAATCGACGGTGGAACAGCACCAGGTTGTTGGAACCGCGCTGGAACACGGCCTGACACTTCGCCCCGAGATCGTTGAGAAAGTTCTCAATAGCATGGAGCTAATCAAACGTACCCGAGACGACGAAGGGGCGAAGCGAACCCTTCTGACGACACGGAAAATTTTGGATGCTGAGCGGCAGATGATCGGTTTCGTCCGTGATGGAAAAGGTACGCGAAAAGCCATAGGCGATGAGAAGTACCGGTTTTCACGCGACTGGCTCAATGACGCCCAGAGAAACGCGGTGCTTCATGTACTGCAATCCAGAGATACCGTGATGGCAGTGACTGGCGGAGCCGGAACCGGCAAATCATCACTTATGCAAGAAGCCGACGAAGCGATTCGGCAGTGCGGTAAACGCGTTTATGCGTTTGCACCCAGCACTGGCGCCCGCGAAGTTCTAGAGAGTAAAGGATTTGACAACGCACAAACCGTGGAGCACCTGATCCGAAACACTCGCCTCCACCCTCACCTAAAAGATCAAGTGATTTGGATTGACGAGTGCGGATTGATGGACGTGCGTTCCATGAACGCGGTTTTCCAGGTCGCCAAGGAACAAAACGCCCGGGTCGTGCTGTCTGGGGATACAAGGCAACACGCCACCGTTGGCCGAGGTGAAGCCATGCGCCTTCTGGAAAAAGAGGCAAGACTGAAATCCGCCAGGGTTGAAGTCATTCAACGCCAGAAAGGGCAATATCGAAAAGCGGTCGAGTTGACCAGTCGGGGCAATCAGGTCGTGGATCTGAAAACGAGGAAAACCGGATTACTTGCCGGATTTGATCTGCTGGATCAAATGGGCAAGATCAAAGAGTTTTCCCAAGAAGATGGACACCAGCATTTGGCCGACGCTTATCGAAGTTCAATCCAAAATGGAAAATCAACTTTGGTGGTTGCTCCAACCCATGCAGAGGCGGCGCTGGTGACCGACTTGGTTCGCAACGGTCTGAAAAAAGACGGACTGATTTCGGAGGCGGAGGTTACCGTCACGCAATTGCGTTCTCTGCAATTGACCGATGCCGAGAAACGGGAGGTTGCAACCTACCGAGGCGAGAACGGTTTAATTGTTCAACTTCATCAAAATCTTGCCGGTGGCTACAAACGGGGTGATCGCTACCGTGTTGAGAACAACAACAGCGGCAAGATGAACATGGTGAATTTGAAGGACGGGAGCAAGCGGGAAATCCCCATCGGTGCACCCAACCGATTTGAAGTTTACCGGGAATATGAATTGAAAATTGCCGAGGGAGATCAAATCCGTTTTTCACTGGGAGGTAAGACAATGGATGGACGAGGCCGGATCAGCAATGGACGGCTGGATCAGGTGACGGGATTTGATCGCAAAGGCAACCTGATCTTGAAAAACGGACGCGTTGTCGACGCAAATTATGGTCATTTGGACTTGGGATATGTGATTACCAGCCATGCGAGCCAGGGGAAGGATCGACAGGTCGCCATGGCGGCCATGGGTTCCACCTCATTGCCTGCGATTAACGCCCGTCAATTCTATGTCACGATTTCCAGAGGTAGTGAAGATGTGGCGATTTTTGTGGATAACAAGCAACAAGTTCGAAGATCGATTGAACGTTCGGGACAACAGATGTCGGCGACGGAACTGGTCAGCTTACCGGGAGATGGTGATGCTGTGGAAAGCGAGCGGTTGATGGATGTCGCCAATCGTTGGATGGATCAGTCCCGTCAAGCGTTTGGAAATTACCGAGATCGTTTGACGCATTGGTGCAAGCAGCAGAACGAACACCGTTCGGTAACGGGGAACGAGCCGAAAATGATCCCAGGACTTGAAAGGAGCAGACAACTATGAACCAAGTCGGCCGAGCATTTGAACAACACAATCGCCATACACCATTCGACCCCACGCCCGCACGAGCCGCCGAGCAAGACGTGGTACGAGCTTGGTCCAAGGTACGAAATGGCGAGATTCCCCCAATGATGTTTCAATTGCGTTTTGGGGATGGCAGGATGATCAGCTTTGCCTATAGCGATATCCGTGAGATCCACTGTGCCAATGCGGGGTTGGTGGAAGTGTTTTTACACTCTATTCAGAAAACCCGAGTAACGATCGAGGGGCGGCATCTTCAAGAACTTGCCAACTTGCTCGGGAACGCGATGCTACGGTTTATTCGGGAATCCGACCAACGCGCCCCCCCTACTCTGGAACAAGTATCCGAAGTGACCAAAATCTTAGTAGAACCGCTGTAAAATTGTTGGAATGGCTCTGTCCCAAATTTGGGATAAGATTTTTTTCGAGGTTCCGTCTCACAAATTTTCCACCGTGAATGCCTGTCCCAAATTTGGGACAGGCACCACCGGGGCAATGGGAACAAAGATTTTGAAGTAACTCAGCACCCTCCTCCGTTGTCGATCGGTTCGTAGATCATGCAGGTATCATGCAGTCCGGGAATGAAGGATGAACGATACACCCGCTTCGACGAAGTGTTGTTGTGTTGAAATCGAATGATCTCGGTACACGCTGGCCACAGCCCTTCCTGGATCGCTCGATCCAGCAACAGCTGGGGAAGTGGTTGATAACGGTTCTTGTAACTGAAACCGCCGAGAAGCACCGCGATCTTTCCGTTGGGTTTGAGCACCGAGGCACAGTTTCTCAACACACTTTGCATTTGGTCGAGAAATTCCGTTAACGTGGGTGCGTTGGAAAGACAGCGTGGGTCTTCGTTGTACCGGATCATCTTCCAGTACGGCGGATGCATCCAGACAAAATCAACCGGATCAACATCCTGGTAGCTGGCGGGATCCGACGCATCACCTCCGGCATAGATATCCATGGTTTGGCAGGATATTCCAAGCTCCATGCACACATCTTTGCAGGTTCCGCTGCCGACCATGGGATCGAGAACGCTTTTTGCACCAAAGTACAACAGAAGTTTTCGGATCAGATAGCCATCGCAGTTTCCACGGTATCGGCTGTTTCCGTACGGACCGCGAGAGGGCGATCCGTGGATGCTGGTAAGTTCGGGCACCGGGCTGGCATTAAGCGGAGCGGCCGGTAACTCGATAGTGAGGTTGGAGGGGCTCATGACTGAGCACCCTCTTTGACCTGTTGCTTGCTCTCAAGTTTGATTACACGTACCCGATTGTGAGCTTCGGCGAGAAGATTGCTGCCTCGCAGAAACTCCCGTTCTGGAATGTATCGCGTGTCCTTCCATTTCTCATCCTGATCGCAGTAGTTGTACGTCAGGTTCAGGCTGTATCTTACACCTTTTTCGGTTTGGTTTGCCCAGATGGCCACTTTGAGGCGTCCATCGCGAAGGGTTTCTATGGGTTTGTTTTTTTCGACAGTCATCGTTTTCTCCTTTTGTTTGATTTGATGATGCCTTCCGCCCGCCATGCGTAAGCTGGACGACCAAGGGTTTTCCGCTTGCGGATCGACCAAAAACTTTGCCCGCGCAGCGGAAACAGCAACGTTTTTTGCGACCCTTGGTCAAGGCCAGAAGACGTATGGCAGGATGGCAGCAATTCTCAAGTCAAAACAAAAGGGTCACAGAACCGTGACTGATCGCAGGAAACAAAAACATCGATACCTGTCCCACGACGAGCCCAGTGGTCATTCCTTCCCAAGCCCGATTTAGAAAATTGAAGACCTGAAAAAACAAACGCGAATTGATCAGAACTTTTGGACGCGTTTACTTCTCGACGGGATTTTGTGAGGCCGAAACAACCAATACGAGGATCCGGGTTTGAGAAACCAAATTTGCGAGTGGAACCGGTCAATTGGCTCAATATCATTGAGCCCAACAGCCGACATCAAGCTACCGACAACGTCGAACTTTGCCCGCCCCCGAGAGCGAAAGGCAAAGTTCAATAGATCGTGAGCAATCGGGCGGCTTTTGCGAAGCGGATACTGTGATCAACCGGTATCCAATACTGCCTGTCCCAAATTTGGGACAGAGGAAGTTCGAACCCAAAACCACAACAGCATTCCCAAAAACGTGTGCATTCTCTGGTGTGCCTTCGCATGAGAATTGCTTGCGAGTATTTGGCGGCTGTGTTTGGTTGCCAGATGAATGAGAATTTTGAGTGTGATCAATGCGGGGCCTGTTGTCAGGGACATCTGATCGTGGAGGCATATGCTCTTGATGTCATACGTGAACCTCATCTTGCGACCGCCGCAAAACCGCTACGTCCTGATCAGACGTACGAAACGTTGATGGCGGATTTGGAGCAGGAGGGGAAATGCCTGGTGATTGCCTGCGGCAGTCCATGCAAGTTCCTTACGGAAACTTTCAAATGTGCCATTTATCCAACTCGTCCCAATGTCTGCGTTGCGATGGAAGCTGGAGATGAGCAATGCCAACTAGCTCGTGAAGCTGCAGGACTGGAACCATTGGCGCCAACAAGATGCTAAAACTTTGGCTTCAATACAAGAGAATTTGGAGGCTAAAAATCCTATCCCAAGTTTGGGACAGGATTTTTGCCGGGGCAATGGGAAAAAGATTTGTTGATCGTGATTTTTCATCATTTCGTTTGATTGGGTGAGGTGGCCAACTCTCGATATGGCACAAGACCTTGTTCGGTGCCTCTGTCCCAAATTTGGGATGAGCGGTTACGCCCCAAATAGGTTGGTTTAACGCTGATAAATTCGGTTTGCGCTTACGAAACTGTCCAGTGGGCTGGAGCTGAGAATGAAATGGCCTGCCTGTCCCAAACTTGGGACAGAGCGGACTTCACGATCAATTTAGCTTGGTTCATTGCCGGGTGGCAAACTGTGGCTGGTATCCACCACAACTTGTTGATGGATCCAGGTGTGGACCAAATCCGCGACCTTGGAAAGTTTGAGGGTATCGTCGTGTCCAAAACTCTGAGTATGTTTCCAATCTTCACCATCTTTGTAGCTGCGATCAAAGCGGGTGGTGTAGTAAACATCTCCCTCCCCGCTTTCGTTTTTGAAGATCGCCGCCGATACCGCACTGAGGCGGATACGGTGCACTGGTTTGTTTTCACTGGACATCTAGTTTCCTTTCGTTGTTAATTGGTTTGAGCGTTTGAATACCACAACGCAAACCCAACGCAAACGATGGAATGTTCTGCATATTATCGTATTGTATTCAAGCCCCTCCCCTGCTGATACGGAACCACCAGATGAACTTTGACATTGCCACAACAATCGTGTTACTCTCAAAAGAGGAGAAGATAAATGGTGGCTGCCACTGACGAAATCATCCAACATGCAATCAGTCTGCCTCTCGATCAGAGGGCAGCGATTGTTGCTGCTCTCCAGAAAAGTATGCACAACGATCTGTCGGGGCAAGATTTTTTCGGAGACGAGGATGTAGAGAAAGCATGGAGTCGCGAAATCCTGCATCGCATTGAGGAACTCAAAAGCGGTGCAGTAAAGGCCATCCCGTCCACTGAGGCATGGAAACAGATCGATGAAACAAGTTCATCGGACCTTTAAATTTCACCCTGGAGCGATTGAAGACATTCGCCAGGGTATCCAGTGGTACCGACGACAAAGCCCTTTTGCCGCAGAAAATTTCAAACGCGAATTGAAGCATGCCGAAAAGCTGATCCTGCATTCGCCCGAGGCGTGGCCAACCTATGTGCACGCAACCCGGCGATTTATTCTGAATGATTTCCCCTACGGGCTGGTCTACATCGATGAAGGTGAAACGATCACCGCTCTTGCTGCTGCCCATTTCAAACGCAAACCGCACTATTGGCAGCAACGGATTGAAGACTGAGCCAACTACCAGTCGAAGTGCTCTTCTTCACGCATGCTGTAATAGTTGGTGGTGTCGTTGCCGAGGATGATATGGTCCAGCACATCAATTCCCAGCACCTTTCCCGTAGAAATCATTCGCTTTGTTACCTCATGATCGCAGTTGCTTGGAGAGACATCACCACTTGGGTGATTGTGAATGAAGACGATTGAGCTTACCCCCTGCATGACCGCGTGGCGAAAGCTTTCGCGAGGGTGAACCAGACAAGCATCGAGTGTTCCCAATGTGACCAGATCAATGTACTGAACAGCATTTCTGGTGTTCAGCCCAAGTGCAAAGAAATGCTCTTTCTGTTGATCAAACGGATGCTCGTCTGCGAAAATTGCCCTGACCACTTCGACCATCGAAGCTGGGTCGGCAACGTTGGCGAATTTTTGTTTGATCTCCATTAACATTTTTATCACTGAGCGTTGGTTGTTCAAGAACGGCGAAAATAGATCGCCCTCCTCCCCGATGTCAACACTCACACGATCGTAGGCGCAGCAATGATGACAGATCGGCAAATGTACAATCGCCGACGTTTCGTTGTTGGTCGAATTGCATAAGCTGCGACGACCGAAACTCGGCCGTCGCCAGTGGCAATCTAGTAAACGGTCGTTTGGTGAACTTCCAAGGTAACGTCGAACTGATCAATATCAGAATAGAGGGTAATCGTCAGATGGGATACGCCCTTTCCGATTACTCGATCGGGATTGAATGGCGTCTTGATGGCCACATGTTCCCAACAGTAATGCTCTCGCATCGAATGCAAAAACCGTTCTTTCAGATCGCGACCCGGCGAAAGGACAACGATCGTTGACGGTACCGCATCGTGATCGATGATCGCATAGAATACTCCACTATTGATTTCTTCGTTTGGTGTTTGAGTTAAGCTTGACATCGTTTTTCTCCTTTGTTTGTGTTAACGATGCCTTCGACCAGAGCGGCCAAATGAATTCGAACAAGGACTGCAAGCCAGCTACGCTGGGCGGCGAAGATGCTTTAGCGTCTGCAGGCGATCCTTTTTGGGATTCCTTGGGTCGATCAGAATGCAGCGATGATTGACATCAACAAAGGAATAAAAAAACGATCTGTCTGGCGACGGCAAAAACCAATTGAGAACTGCACTGATGTGAAACTGCTTTTGCGGCAATGTGCACATGCGGCATTAAGAAGATGCGGTGATACATCGATACGGTTCGGTGAATCGGCTGTGTTGCGGTAATGCGACGATGTATCAATCCAACAATGCAGAAAAGCGGCAAGTCGCATTTCTACCAACGTGGAAATGCAGCCATGCGATTGACGGGTAATGAGCCGAGATGACAAATCGCACAATCGCCGATGCACCGTGACGCACTACAGACAATCCATCAAACCGTATTGCCACTTGATCGTCGTTGCAGTTTGCTGGTGATGCGGAGAACTGCAAATGCGAATAAACACTGATGCGACTGTGCGACAATCCGTATTAATGGCAATTCGGCGATGCGACGAAGTGCTTTTGCGATTCTTCGCGGCGGAGAACGTCGTTCCAATCATCGCCATTTTTTTCAGGCAATTTTTCCACAATGGCGACATCGGGCCGAATCACGATTCCCCGAATCTGGGAGGCAAGTTTTTGCCCCGCATCATCATGATCCATGGCCAGCCAGATCTGAGAACCGGCAGGCATTTTGGCAACTGCTGACTGAATGCAAAGGGGCTGATAAGAGTTCAGTCGGCCAGCTGTGCTGAAAAAGCGTTTGCGCTCGGTGCCGAACAATGTTGCGAAGCTGAGTGCATCGATCACGGTTTCACAAAACACTGCAATCTGGTCTTCCGCACGGGGACGGGAACACCAAAGGCTCTTGGTCCCACCGGTCGCAAACCCCGTGAAGTTTTTATTCTTGATTTCAAATCCGCAGAGCTGTCCCTCCAGGTTCCAGTGTGGAAACAGGAGGTTGGAACGTTGGTCAATTCTCAATCGATCCCGAAAGATTGGATTGGCAATCACGGAGTAGGGGATCGATCTTTCCTGCAAATAGGGTAGTTGTAACAAAACAGGTTTTGCTGCTTCCCACTGGCTCGCGACGTGGCCAGCATCCAGCAGCTTGGGCGGGACGGACATGGCTTGCGTTTGAGTGCCCATTGGTTTGTATTGGGGCGATCCTGCCCACAACCTGAGTTCCTTCCGTACTTCGCCGAGTGATTTTCGGTTTCTGGACTGCACAAAATCGACAATCGTTCCGCCGCTCTCGGAATGGACATCAAGGTATGCCCAGTGACCGTTGGAACGCCGGGTGATCGCCAGTTTTTCACCACAATTATTGAACAGGATAAAATTGTTCCGGCTGCTTTTTTTGCGATCAATCTGAAAGCCGACCGATTCGGCGAACTCAACCAAGTTGATGTCCGTTTTAAAGCGATCGAGTTCGTCGTGACGTGAAAGCATCTTGAAGCGACTGTAGAACAGTCTTCTGCTCTCAGGCAAGAAGAATCGAAATGGGGGAAGTAGAGTGGGTAAAGTTCCGAATCGGCCAACCGGTAAAACGAGAGGGTTACTCTGCCTCAGGCGGGTGGGTGAAATATCGAATCACCAGACTGGATTACCATATTCGGTGGGTGATGTGTCGATCGAAGGCGATGCGATGGTGTGCAACCTATCAATTGGGCTGTGATTGGTTGGACGGGTCGCGAACAACCACCTGCTTTACAGCATCCCTTTGAAATCCAACAAAAATCTTCCTTGGGGTGGGTGAAATTCCGAATCTGAAAAAACGGGCGAACTGATGTCAGCTTTGGTCCGACAAGGGTTTTTTGTGGTCGCTTGCGTCGCAATTCTTCTTTTCCCATTGCCTAAACCACCGCAAACGGCCGATTCCAAAGAGTTATTTGAAAGTTGGATCAACGTTGAGAGTTAAACCGTGTTTATCAGAGTGTTAGCCGCTTCGATTTGGCAGCCAGACCATTGAAAACATTTACAAAACAAGATTCTGCAGTGGGTGAAGTTCCGTACAGGGGTGGGTAGAGTTCCGTGATTCGGTGGGTGATGTGTCGAAAACGCAGTGAGAGTCCGATTGTCAGAGACTTTCATAGATTGGAGGTTGTCCACAGAGATATCCTCAAGGTGCTGGTGTTTATTTGGGGTTAAACCATGTGTTAGGAGCGTTTTAGTTTCCTCCAAAGCATTGCTCACTGTGACCGAGCAGATGTTCGCGGTGGGTGAAGTTCCGAATGATGGTGGGTCATGTTCCGGGGCGGAGTGGGTGAAGTTCCGAAAGACCGAAATGCAAGTGACTTGACTACCTGTCGGAATCATAGAAACCTGAGATATGGATCAGGTAATCAATTCAAATCCGGACAAGTCATCACCGCTCCTACCCGAGCGGCAATCAACGCCGGACTTCTTTGTCTGTGACATGGTAGATGCCTCATTGAAGGGCGATGTGGCGTCCATGGAGCATCCCATCTTCAGTCTGTCCACGCGTCCTGACTATCGGGTGCGCCGGTACGATCACCGGGATGCCTGGATTGAAGTCAAACCATCAGCAGAGGGCATGGCAACCGTTCACGATCGGGACATTTTGATCTATTGCATTAGCCAATTGATGGCCGCTTTCAACAATGGCGTTCCCATGTCTCAGCGAGTCCGGTTTCGGGCCCATGATTTGTTGACATCCACCAATCGGGCAACCAATGGACGCGGATACAAGCTGCTCAAGTCGGCCCTGGAAAGGCTGGTCGGTACAAGAATTACCACCAACGTAGTGACCGGCGACCAGGAAATTACCCGAGGATTTGGGATGATTGAAAGCTATCAGATTGTCCGCGATGCCCGCGAGGGGCGGATGCAGGAGATCGAGGTCAAGCTATCTGACTGGATCTACAACGCCATCAAATCCCAGGAAGTCCTGACCTTTCACCAGAGCTATTTCCGACTGAGAAAAACAATCGAACGGCGGCTTTATGAGCTGGCACGCAAACACTGTGGCCGAAAACCAGAGTGGCGTATCTCCCTTGAGCTTTTGCATAAAAAGTGTGGATCGACTTCGACGTTGAAAGAGTTCAAACGTTCGATCGGAAAGGTGGTCAAAGACGACCTGGAAAACAATCACATCCCGGACTACTCGGTGCGAATGGAGAACAAAAACGGCAATGGAGATCAGGTAGTGTTTCGGAGTAGGGGAACGATCCCCTCACTTCCCAGCCCGGACATCGCCAACTATTCAAACATTCTCCTGTCAACGGAAGCCTACGAGCAAGCGAAATCCAAGGCGCCGGGTTGGGACGTGTACGAACTGGAACGCAACTGGCACCGTTGGATGGAAAAATCCAAGAAGGGAATTCCTCGAAAGCCCGATGCGGCCTTTGTGGGGTTCTGTCGTGTCTGGTTTGAGAAAAGGGGAAGCCCGACGTGAATACAAGTTCAATCACAACTAACCATTTCGCCAATGCTTTGGTACCCTAAGATAAGCTATCCATCAAAATTGCTTAGGGCTCAAACCTTGCAGCCTTCCATCTGACACCAGATTCCGGTAATTGATCACGAATACTGAAATAATTTCCAGTGTCGTTCTCGACAACAATATGATCCAAAACTTCTATCCCTAAAATCTGGCCAGCGGCAACCATTCTCTCTGTAAGTTTTATATCTCGTTCACTTGGCTGGCAGTCACCGCTTGGGTGATTATGGCATATGATGATTGAATTTACGGCTTCTGCAATTGCATGCCGAAACACTTCCCGTGGATGGGAAACAAAACAAGTCAGGGACCCCAAGGAAACCAGATCGACATATTTTATTTCATTGTCCGAATTCAAACCAATCGCGAAAAAATGTTCCTTTTGTTGGTCGAACCGGTGTTCCTCGGATATTATTTCACAAATCGCTTCAACCAAATGAGCGGATGTGACAACTCTCTCAAATGTTTTCTTGATTCTTATCAACAAGACCGCAACTCCAACCTCCAGTTCCAATTGTGCCACTTTTTCTGAAGGATAGTCAAGAAAAACAATGAACACCATTTTTGATTTTCACAAACAACTTCCAATCTTGTATTCAGAAATACGCACGATTGCAGAACGTGAGTTGCGGACCCAAGAGCGCCCTGAGCACACATGGCGACCATCAGACCTTACGCATGAAGCACTCATCAGCTTGCTCAAGTTGGAGCCGCTTCCTGAGTCACTCAAGAACGAACGAGTCTTTTCGGCCTACGTGACGCGGGTAATGCGAAACCTGTTGACCAACTATGGGATTCAAAAAAGAACCCAAAGACGCGGTGGAAAATGCACTCGCGTTGCCTTCGAAACCTTGGATGAATTGGGGTTTTCCTATGACGAGTTTGACTGCGATAAATTTCAAAAATTGGATCCACTGATTCAAAAACTCAAAAAGTCGAACCCGCTTTGGGCCGAGATTGCAGAACTTCGACTGTATTCAGGAGAATCGGTTTCGAGCATTGCCGACTTGATCGGAATGTCTCAACGATCAGTGCAAGTAAAGTTAAAAGGAGCCATTGCTTGGCTCGCCAAAGAGGCAGACAAGTTAGGCTAAAACTAGCGATTCACAGGACTTTTTGATCGAGGCTCAACGTTGGACGAAATAGAAAAAAATCAGCTCATCGGACGGCTTTTCGAAGAAGTTGAAGAACTACCCACAAGCGAAAGAATCGCCTACCTGATTCAAAATTGTTCGGACGTGGATGTTAGAAATGATGTCCTTGAAATGCTAAAACAATCCGACTTGGGCTTGTCCGACATTTTGGGGTCAACTGGCAGCTATTTCGGCGCGAAAGAAACCAATGACTTTTCTCAGTTGCCTGTTTCAAATCAGTTCAAGCGACACGGCCTAATTAACCCACGGCACAAAGGGCTAGGAGTCGTTTTCAAAGCACTCCAGGTTCAAACTGAACGATTCGTAGCGCTCAAATACATTCGTTCGAGTCATGCGCTGAAACTTGGCGAGCTTGCCCAATTCAAAGAGGAGATCAAAAACCTCGCACAACTGAATCACGAAAACATTGCACGAATTTATGAAGCATATGAAGTTGATTCTGTCCCATTTTTTGCCATGGAGCTCGTTGAAAATGGGGAGCCGATAACTCAGTACTGCGCCGACAACAGACTCTCAATCCCAGAACGCGTTGCCCTGTTTTTACAGGTGTGCAAAGCAATTACCCATTCACACCAAAAGAACATCGTCCATCGAGATCTAAAACCAAGCAATATACTGGTGGTGAGCGATGGAGATAAGCATATCGTAAAAGTCATTGATTTTGGCCTGGCCTGCCAACCTCGTGGATTGGATGGCAATGCTGGGCAGATTTGCGGCACACTTACCTACATGAGCCCCGAGCAATCTTCAGGTACAGAAGCGATTGATACTTCTACAGACATTTTTTCTCTCGGATCAATTCTTCAAGAGTTAATCATTGGGCGAAACCATCTTGGCGACCAACACAGCAAAATTCGGCACTACCTTGATCTTCGTAAATTTTATTCTGCCAAAAACATCACTCCCTTGGGTGATGAGCTTGAAAAAATACCCAACGAAGAAATCTTAGAAACAACCGGAATCACGTTTGCAAATAAACGAGCTCACCATGCGTTTGCAAAGTCAGACTTGGCTTGGATTATCGACAAGTGTTTGAAATTCAATTCCGGCAAACGATATTTGGCCGCGATACTACAGTTAGACATTGAAAACTACTTGGCTGGCTTGCCCATTGAGGCAAGAAAACCTCATCGTACTACATATGTCATGCAAAAATGGGCAAAACGCCGACCAGTATTCGTCGCGTTATTGTTGGTGGTTTTCTTGCTTGGTTTGGCAGTCATAGAATCCATGCGACGCACAAACGTCGAATCCAATCTACGTTCTAAGGATGCCCTAGAGGCAGCGGCAACTGAACGAACACTAAGAACTGAATCTGACAGAAATCGCGACAATGCGTTGAAGGGATTTGAAACCCTCGCTGGCATCTTTGACAAGTTAGACATCAGAACGCCTCCAAAATCCTTCAGCGATTGGACTGCCGCGTTCTCAAATGAAATTTCGTTGGCTGGCGACACGCTCAACAAAGAATTATTCGATGATTCGATAAGCTATGCCAAAATGCTGGGCAGGTTCTCCAATGTTTTGGTCGGTTTGGGTGATGGCAAAAACGCTGTTGCGCTATCGGAGAAGTGCTTAACGGTATTCGAATCGCGTAGTGACATAGTCAAAAGCGACAAAGTTCGTGCAAGGTACGACTTTGGAGGCGCACTCCTTACGAACTTTGATTACCCAAAAGCGGCCGAGCAGTTCTTGATTTGCCTTGACGAGATGGAAGATTCCCCCGACTTATATGGGATAGACACATTTCGGTGCCAAGCCAATCTGGCAACAAGCTACATGTTTTCCAGCAAGCCGAAAGAGGCGATCGCACTGCTTTCCACAGCAATTCCCAAACTAGCCGAAGAATTGGGCGAGTCCCATAAAGAAACCCTGACTGCAAGAGGGAACCTCGCCAATTGCGAACTGGAACTAGGCAACTACAAAAAAGCAAAAAACATATTCGAAGAGCTAATCCCTATTTTCAGCAAGTTACATGGAACCAAGTACTACGGAACTCTTATTACCCAAATCAATTACGCTGGCTGTCTCAACCGACTTGGGGATTACGAAAATAGCTCTCGAATCCTATCGAAGGTTGTCCCACTTGCACGTATCCACCTTGGCTCGCAGCACCCCTACACGGTAACAGGCATTTCTCGTTATTCTAAATCACTATCAGAGCTTGGCCAAACTAGTGAGGCACTCGCCATGTTGAAGACAATTGACGTAGAACGATACAGAACACTTGATCAACGCTCGGCAACTTTGGTCATGGGACATCTTCACTCACTGTCGAGGGATTATGACAAAGCGATTAAAATTCAGAGGTATGCATGGGAATCATCTAAAGACAGTAATGACATTGAATTGCAATTGACCTGTCAAAACAACTTGGCATTGGCCTATCTCGATGCAAAACAGTTCTCAGCGGCAATCGACGTTCTCGAAAAATTGACAAACCATTCTGAAAAAGAACGAGGATCTGAAGCTCCGGAAACGCTTAGGTTTCTGGGCAACCTTGCACTGGCACACACACACGCCGGAAACATTAAAAAGGCAGATAAACTTTACCTACGATTACTAGAAGCATCTCCATCAAATCTCAATTATGAGGAACATCGAATTCGAGTTAAAAACTATATCGGGTTGTTGCAGTACTCTGGGCGTCGAGATGAAGGCATCGTCGTTTTAAAACAACTAATAAATTTGCTCGAGAAAAATCTAGAGGAAAACAACCCAGTACTGGACATCTGTCGAGTCAACCTTGCAACCGACTTGGTCGCAAATCAACAACACGCCCAAGCTGAAAAATTTACCTGCTTGTATTCTGAGTTGACCTTCGAACAGTTGCGAGCAAAGGGGCCTAGGTTTGTCAAAGCAGTCGGCTTCTTAGGGGTGCAATACTATAATATGCGTGAGTATTCAAAGTCGATTCCAATTTTTGAAAAGATTCTCAGTATCAAAATCTCGCAAGCCAAAGATGAAGGCGACAAAGCGATACTTCTTGCCAAATTAAATCTTGGAAACAATTACTTCGAATCGGGTAAAACTAAAGAATGTATTTCGTTGTTGGAAGACGCATATTCGTACATCGACAAGTATCCAGAATTGGAGGCGAGAGGAGTTCGGAATTCGCTTTGTGCTGCTTACCTCAAGTCCAATATGGGAGCGAAGGCAAGCAAAATTATTGACGAGATCCTTGCGCCTACTAGAGCCAAACATAAGGACAATTTGGGAATGCTGGTTTATAGCTTGGGAGCAGTTGCGAGCAAATTAACTAATTCTGGTGGTTATGCGAAGGCTGACGAATTATTGACAGAGGCGATTGAACTAATTGAAGATCAGCAACCTAGTTTCTGGCGGCACCCTTACTGCCGAACGATGTTGGGGCGAAATTTCTGTCTGGATGCGTTGAGCCGAACGAAGGAACAAGAAAAAGCAATTGTATCAAACCTACTGCAAAAGGCGAGGACAAACCTTGTTGAGGGGTACCATGAATTGAATAACAACGCAAATTTGCCTTTTGATGCAAAGGCAAAACGCAAGATGCTGATTCCTATCGCCAAGGATATCTTAACCGTAATCGAGGCAACAGGTGAAAAAGACGAATCAACTGATTGGCCATCTGTATTGAAGCGTTTGGAATCTGAGCGGGAGCAGGAGGACTAACCAGAATTTTTCGAGCCACCTAATTACGATGTTTTTCCTATCTGGTTCGACCACGGACAGCGTCAACAATCCGCGAATTGTCTATTCACACTTTCATCACTCTCAGTGAGAGTTGCGCCCGGAAGGAAAATTTCTCAACCAAATCAAAAAAGTACTGCGCGTGTCGTAGAAAAACTTGCCTTCCTTTGTAGTTCAGCTTGTTTGTTGCAATTTTTTCTCGAGCTACAATCGAAAATGACACACGAAACACGACAACAGTTTGTAGATGCATATCGGATCATCCGGCAAAGTGCTACTAAACTTTCAGATATGAAAGAGGAGTTATCTCGCCTTGTTCTCGAATCGCCGTATGTCAGGAGACTCGCCCGCGTTGCATGTGAAGTGGACCCCAATTATTGGACCACCGGCGGGCAAAGTTTAGATAGAAGAAGATTTCTTCTTTGATCGGCCGGGACGGTAGACTTCCCATGGTGTTTGACGGTCGAGCGACTGATGACGGCGTTGATGTCCGTAGTAATTCAGGTACTCTCCGAGCCCTTTGTAACAATCGGTTCCGGTGACGTATTCCTTGAGATAGACCTCCTCGTATTTGACAGTTCTCCAGAGTCTTTCGATCATTACGTTGTCGATCGCACGGCCTTTGCCATCCATACTGATGGCGACATCGCTAGACTTGAGTGTTTCAGTAAATTCGCGGCTGGTGAATTGCGAACCTTGATCGGTGTTGAAGATTTCCGGCTTTGATTTTGACAACGCTTCCTCCAATGCTTCTACGCAAAAGTCAACATTCATACTGTTGGACAATCGCCAAGAGATCACATATCGGCTGTACCAATCCATCACGGCCACTAAGTAAAAGAAGCCAAACTGCATCGGGATGTAAGTAATGTCGCAGCACCAAACTTGGTCGGGCCTCACGATATCGAGAGACCTCAACAAGTAGGGGTAAATTCGATGCCCTTCGTTTCGAACCGTTGTGCAAGGCTTGGGAGCCAAGCTTTCAATCCCCATTTTCCTCATTAAACGCTGGATTCGCTTGCGATTGACGCCATGACCCAAGTCCTTCAAAAAGTCGACCATTTGACGCGAACCACGGGCCGGTCGACGCAGATGTTCCTCGTCAATCAGTCGCATCAACCGAAGGTTCTCGACTGTCTCGGGAGCCGGTTGGTAATAAACGTTGCTGCGATGCAAGCCAAGTATTCGACACTGTTGGCGGATACTCAGATCAGGGTTGTCGAAGTCGATCCAGCTCCTTGCTTCACTCACCGTCCTGGGCCACTTTTTTTTTGAGCCACTCCAGTTGAACTTTCAAGCGACCGATCTGCTCGTACAACTCGGCTGCCTGAGGCTCATCGCTGGGCGTCTGAGCCCCTTTCGTCTCGCCTTCAAAAACGACTTCTGCGCCGTCAATCAACTGTTTCTTCCAAAGATTGATTTGGGTCACATGAAGTTTGTGTTTTTTGGCCAACTCCGTAATCGTACGATTCTCTTTGACAGCCTCGATCGCTATCTTCGCCTTAAAAGACGAACCGAAACGACGGCGCTTCCGTGCCATAATTCTTTCCTCAATAATGAAACTAATAATGCTACCAGTTTCACCGATTCAAGCGACTTTTCTATCTAAGCCGGTGGTCCGATAATGGGGGTCCACTTCACTTAATTCAGCACAGACTCGTGGGGTCATCGGTTCGTACCTCAGGGGAAATCAGCGGAAGGAATCTGTTCCTGATTTCGACGGCGATTCTTGAATCACCCCGATCAGTAACTGCAATCTCCTTGGGACTGCACAAAGGTGTTTCCTACTCTGATTGCAGTGAGGTATTTTTGAAAACCGCAAGCGACCTATCGAGACTAATTTCAAATGATCGTATTCAAGTGGTCGCACCATTCATGAACTGGTCGAAGGCTGAGGTATTTGAATATGCAATTCAAAACAAGGTTCCGATTGAATTGACATACAGTTGCGAGAAAAAAGGGCCCAACGCTTGCGGCACTTGTCTGTCCTGCCAAGACAGGAAGGCCCTAAATGCTTGCACGTAAAAGGTCATATTTGCACACCAACGGCGAGGAGGTTGAACTTCCACTCCTGGTACCCTCATTTTCAAGCAAGGGATTTCGATTTCAAAAACGAAAATCGAAGAAGCGATCGATAAAAGACACCGAACGTAGGGCTGGAGTTCGAACAAACCACTTTTCTCAAACGAACCATGCGTTGACCTATGCAGGCACTTACCTTGAGGAATCATTGCTGGTTAGTGCTTACGATATTTTCCATGAGTACTTTGAGGATCCGCTGCCAAACATTAAGAATGCGCAGTTGATATTTCTAGATAGTGGTGGATACGAGCTTGCCACTGACTTTGACTCGACTGAGCCAAAGCATCTGGCTTACATTCCAGAAGTGTTCGAGCCGGACGACTATGCTAACTGTTTGGAGTCACTGAGTAAGCAGCTTCTTGATTCAGGAGTTGTTTTTGCAAATTATGACTTCACCTTGAAAAACCAGCCGATCAAGACGCAAATTTCGAATGCACGCAAGTTGTTCAAAAACTTTCCAGATTGGGATGGAAATTTGATCCTTAAGCCCAGCACAAAAACTGGCAACATGATTCAAATTGAAGAGATAATAAGCAACGCCCGTCTGTTGAGAGGCGTTAAAATAATTGGCGTCACTGAAAAGGAAATTGGGAAGAACTTGATTGATAAGCTCAGAAACGTCGCGAAGTTGCGACGCGGGCTCGATGATGCGGGAGTAAAAAGTCCAATTCATATTTGGGGTGGATTGGATCCGATTTTAACGCCATTGTTCTTTTTTGCTGGGGCGGAAATTTTCGATGGCGTATCGTGGCTGAGGTATGCGTACATCGACGGTGTGGCAGTCAATCGGGAAGCCTATTCGGCATTGAAACTGAATGTCAATCTTTCCTTAGACCATTCGATTTTCATGTGCATGAATGACAATCTGGCGGCGCTTTCTCGGTTGTCGACCAACTTGCGTGAATTCGTTGATTTGGGCGGAACAAGTTTTGACATGTTTGAGGAAAACTCAAACACCTTCGAACAGGCGTATCGAACCATGAAAACCAGAATTCCATCGCTGAACGGGGGTGCATGATGGGAGGAAGTGGCGGCGGTGGCGGATATATTCCTCCAACCCCTGAAAATATCGAAGAGAAAATTGCCGAACTACGTGCGAATGAACAAGCGCGGCTTGACGAAGACGTGAACAAATTTCTTCAGGATTTGTTGGCCATGTCAAATGACCGAGACGCTGACGCAACTAGAGAAAAATTGGACGCTCTCACTAGCCTGCTAAAAGATGTTTGCGATGTAGAGGGCCTGATTTTGGGTGGTTCAGTATCCAAACAAACATTCATAGAAGGCCAAAGTGACGTCGATGCACTGGCGGTGTTAAAGGATGGAACCCCTGACGCTATGAATCCCAAACAAACGCTCGATAGGTTCTTCGATTACTTGAAAGAAAAAGTCTCGGGAGCGGCGGAAGTGACAAAAGGCAACTTGGCTGTAACAGTTCGTTATGACGACGGAACAGAAATTCAAGTTCTTCCTGCGCTTCGAAACAAAACCTCAGTCGCCATCCCGAACGAAACTGGAACAAAATGGAATTTAACAAAGCCGAAGAATTTCACGAAAGAATTGACGCGGCAAAATGGTCGTCTCAACAACGCTTTGGTTCCTGCAATCAAACTGTTGAAACGAATAAACAACTCCCAACCAGAGCAGAAACGAATTTCGAACTATCATGTCGAGGCGCTTGCACTGTCGGCCGTGAGTGGATATCGAGGTGCATCCACATGCAGGGCTCTGATTCCACACATCCTTTCAGTTGCTTCAAAAACGGTTCTTTCTCCGATGCCAGATTCAACTGGACAGAGTAAGCATATCGACAGCAACCTTGGCAAAGCAAACAGCATTCAAAGGAAAGTTGTTGCCCAAAATCTTGAATCCATTGGGCGTCGTCTTGGCAACGCTACTAACATCGCACAATGGAAACGAATTTTCAAAGAAGACTAAATGCCAGATTTCATTGAACCTAGTGAGCTCGATCGCAAGTATCGTGTACTAAGGCAGACGCTTGGTATCCACACAATCTTGCGTGATCGTTTCTACTTTCTTTCGCAATCGAGCGAGATTTGTTTGTTGATAAGCGCAGTAGTCTTTTGTGCCGCAACATTTGCGAATGACAAGGTATTTGGATTTCTTGGTGTCAACCCCGAAGTTGGAACGTTCATTTTAGGGATCGCCTCGATTAGTGCGTTCGCTGCTTCTCTTACGCTAATGATCGTGAAGCCGAGTGAAATCTCTGAGAGACACGCAGAATCAGCCCGTATCTGGTCAAAAGCGCTCGCGAAATTCCGTGATGCTTGGTCGGACGACGGCTGGGATCCCGAGAAGGCAAAGCCCCTTTCTCGTGCGTACTGGTCGGCAAGCGATTCAGCTGCCAGCATTCCGTCAGGACGACGGTTTGTTCAGCTGAAATCGAAATATCTTCTAAACGTTGAAATCAGTAAACTGAAAAGCGAATACCCCGGGTGTCCGAGTTTCATTCTCAACTTGATGCTGCGGTTTTCAGATACGTACAAAGCATTGAGAATCAAGGCAAGGAGTGCCGATGAAAAAGTTGAAAGTTCAGACGATCAAACTTGACGTGATAGAACGATATCTAGATGCCAAGAGATTCGTTATTGAAAACGGTTTCTCAAAGGAAATTGAATGGCAGGATGGTTTGGACATTCAGCTGATCACAGAAGCAGAGTTCCTTCGTGAGACTGCGTGGGTGATTCTTTCTTCTGGCATGAGAGAGTCGGTAATTCGAGCAAAGTTCCCGGAAATTTCGAATGCCTTTCACGATTGGAAGTGTTCTAAATTGATTCGACGGCGAAAGACGTCCTGTAGTAAAAATGCATTGAGAGTTTTTGGGCACAAGCAAAAAATTGCAGCGATTGTTAGTGCCGCTTCGCTGGTAGCGAAAAATGGTATTTCCGAGATCAAAGAAAACATATCTAGCATCGGAATTAGTTATCTAGAGCAAATTCCCTACATCGGAACTACAACAAAATTTCATCTCGCCAAGAACATTGGTGTCGATGTTGTAAAGCCAGACAGGCACTTGTGCCGGATTGCCGAATGCCTTGGCTATTTCTCTCCAAGTCATCTTTGTGACGATGTGAGAAAGATAACTGGCGACAAAGTTTCTGTCGTTGATCTGGTATTTTGGAGATACGCTACTCTGGATTCCGACTATTTGAGTTTCTTCTCCCTGAATCGCAAGCAAGCACTGTGCAATGCTGCTTAGCATTGCACCAATCCTCGGCTGTCAAGAATCATCGACAGTTGGAGCAAACTGAAGATGTCTCGCTCTCTTTCGTTGCCGCGCTGCCACGGTTTGGGGAAGCATAGTTCCAAAGCATGATTTGCCTCGATGGCCAGCAGCAAGGTGCCAGGAAAAGCAGAGGCAATGCCTAGCGAACGATTGCCAGACAGGAAACGACAATGCCAACGAGCGCCGGTTTCAAAAAGGGGCGTGCCAACAAACATGGCATTAAAGTACCGCAGTTCGTTAGAGAAGATTTCGCGGTCCATATCCGACGTGATTGAAGCACATGGCCAAAAATCAAAAGAAATGCACTTATGTAATGCGCACCTATAACACCAAAACGGCGCCAATGAGGTGAAGTAGATTCTTAATAATTCCGAAATTATTGCAAAAATGGGTTGCTGTGAAAACAGAGCCTTCGCGGGTCGTGTCGGCAGCCCCAGGAAACTAAAATGGCAACTTACAAACAGCAGTTTCATTCGTTTGACGGTAGATGCTTCGGTCCGACACGCCGGAGCAACGCAAAGAAGGGCTCCGAAAACAATGTGATAATTTATCTTACGGAAAATCGATCCATTCGGCACCATCATCGACTGCCGGATCGGTACGGTATTTTCAACAAAGAAGTTTACTTTACCGACTTAGATGTCCAACTCGGTCAGTACAGATTGCCCAGCAAAGTGGACTTGGAGATCTTTAACAATTTTGTCGATGCGAATCCCAGCGTTGTTGATGAAGTTTCCTTTTGAATCCTTCTGTCCACCAGAGTGGTGAAGTGCGACAATCTGCCAGAGATTGTCAAAGACCGGAGAGCCCGAAGAGCCTGGTTCGGTGTCGGTCTTGTAAAGGACGGCATTTTCGAAAAGTTTTGAAACTTGATTGTTCTGAACGGCGATTTCTTTTCGACGTCCGGCGGGGTGTTGAATGATATTGAATCTTTGATCCTCACGAAAAATGGGCTTTTCATTTAGAGGAATGAATCCCCAGCGTTCCCCTGCTGTTCCGGATGGAACGTTGACTGAGGGGGCACCTCTCTCTAGTTGAATCAAAGTGTAATCGAGGTCTTGGTTGGTCCTGAAAATTCCGTCAATCATTGGCACGAAAGATTCGGTAGGTTGTTCAGAACCGTCTGCACCAAGCTGGAAATTGAATTGGAATCGGAGTTTTCCGGCGACCTCTAGATTGGGAACTACATGATTGTTGGTTAACAATAAATCACGTGAAACCATGAAACCGGTGGCCCAGCCCGTGCCAGGAAGAAACGTCTTTCCATTAACGTCGTGGGGTTTGGTCAAGACCGCACGGGAGACTGAGCGTTGTTTGAGAGCGCCTTGTTCAAGAAACCAGACAGGAAGCAAATTGGACTGGTCAATTTGCCGTTCGAATATTGTGTTGGGGTCGTGCCCCATTTCGGGAAAGGCGACTTCGTTACCAAAATGCAATTGGGTCTCGGCGGACTTTAATCTTGGAGGAGCTTGATTGAGAAAACTAAGTTGACTTGTCATCAACTCAATCTCATTCCGTATCGAGGCACCCATGTCGCCTTTTTGGATTTGATTTGCAACCTCCTGAATCGCCATCAATGCATAGTCCTTTACTTTTTTGTTTTTCATGACGGTGCCGGGTTCTGATTTGACGGATTCACAAACGCTGTAGTAACGCTGCTTCACATGCCTCGCTCATTCGAGCGAGATCGAAAACAAACGCGTGGCGGACTGGAACAGGAGGGCCCGCGACACGCGAGAGTTGGTTTTCAAAATTGAATTAGCTCAACAACTGAATTTCCTGGTCTTCTGAAGTTGCTGCTTGATTACCTTCGTCATCAAGCGCCAGAGGTGCCAGGCCAGGCCGATCAGTCAGGTTGAAGACGTTTAGTTTTTGGTTGTTTGCAAACATGAACTGTGTAGTTTGAACGTAGGCACAAACTGTTGCCGGAATGTTGCTGGTTCCAACCGCCCTCAATTGGCCTGATGCTCGAACCGTTTCTGTTCGCAAATTGAAAACACTTTCCGTCATCCGAGACTGTTCCTGGGAAAATGCGGCAAACTGAGCATTTCGATTGCTTCGCTGGAAGTAAAAACTTCGGTCACGATGAAACACAAGTCCAAAAAGGGACGCGAAATAGAAACCGGCTGAGCTATGGTTTGAGAATCGTTCGATTTCTGACAGCTGTTCGCTTGCAATGAAACCATTTAGTGATTGACGAAACTCGTTAAATGAGCTGATCGAAATGGTTTGGACTGCAATCGAAAAATTGACAATGGCACTGGTGCCACGCTGTACCGTCACACAAACTCCAGAAGCTCGTGTGGCTCCAGTACGTACTTCGCCAGAACTAAACGCCGACAATTCGGTTTCGGTGGCGGTTTCGAGAGCGATGGCTGGCGTGTTTCTTTCAAAAAGAAGGCCATCAGCTTCCAGTAAATTTACATTTCCAAATGATAGGGGCATAACAAAATCTCCAAGTAAAACGAACATTCGTATTGCATTTGACATTGTAGTATTCGCTTTGGACCGATTCCAAAACGTTTCCAAGTGTCCTATCTCGGTATAGACAGACCATCGAGCCCGAATGGGCGCGCATTCGAAAAGTTCAGTTCGATTTTGTTGCCGGTAAAGAACTCTTTTTACATCACGACGTAAACGAATCCGTTAATCTATTCTTTCCGGCCGGAACTCGGATTTCGCATTGATAAGTCTGTAGTTGGCAGGTTGTGAACGTGGTGGAAATTGCCCTTCATCGCTTTTTGCATCGAATATTGTTGATGACTACTTTTTCGCGCCCAATCGATTTCGAATTTGAGTCTGGAATGACAGAGAAAAAATATCCCAAAATACCGGATGAGCAGCCCGTGGATTCACTAGTCAATGCAGCGATTGAAGGAGATCGGCAGGCGTTTGAGCGATTGTATTTTCTCATGGAAGGTACCCTAAAAGCTATGTTGTATCGTGAATGGAATGGAAGATTGGTCGGCTTGGAAGGAAGGTCAGATATTGCACAAGATTGCCTGGCCAGAGCTTGGGAAAAGCGTAGTCAACTCCGAGATCGTTCTCTGCGGGGTTTCCAAAGTTGGGTTCTGGGCATCGTGAGAAACCACATCCGCGACCGAGCTCACGCATGGAAAACTCATTTGGAGGTTTGCGTTCGTATTAATGGAGGATCAAACGATGCAATGCAGATTCCTCAAAAGGAAGAGTCGCTTGGTGTTCAGGCAAAAGTGGAGCGCGTTTGGAAAGCGCTCAATTGCCTGGAGAACGAAAAACAGCGAGAAGCAGTTCGGCTGAACAAACTTGAGCAGTGGACAGCCTGTCAAATTGCAGCACACATGGGAATCTCAAAATCCGCCGTATTTGGTTTGCTTAAACGTGGGAAGTTGGAACTGAAACGACTTCTTGAAAACGAACGGGTAAGCTATGCAAAAGAATAGACTTGAACCCGAAAATAATCCTGGCGAATTGCTGGTTGAGGCAATGGACGAATATCACTCGATCGTTGGAAGTGGGGTGTTGATCGACGAGCAGTTTTTTCGCAAGTATGCATCGGTTGAGGCAGACTTGCGAGAGTATATCGCCGCGGATCGAGCAATTGATGCCGAAATCGAGATTGTTGCTGAGGCGGACATGCCGACGGTCATTGGGGCTCGCGCCAAAACCGTCACCATCGGGGATTTGCGGATACCGGGCCATGAAGTCGAAGAGGAAGCAATCGGTTTTGGAGGAATGGGAGTGGTTTTCAAAGCAAAACAACTTTCTATGAATCGCACGGTTGCCATTAAGGTCTCGCTTGACATCGGACGCCCCGAATCCATAGGACGACTCCTAAATGAGGTGGAGACGGTTGGTAGTTTGCAACATTCGCATATCGTGGAAGTCTTTTCGCGTGGCACTTGTGAAGGTCGCCCCTATTTCACCATGGAATATATGGAAGGCGGAAACCTTGAGCAAATGATTTCTAAAAAGCCAATGACTATCCATGAAGCGGCAGATTTGATTCAAATCCTTGCGGTGGCAGTTCAGTATTGCCACGACAAAGATATTGTACATCGCGATTTGAAGCCGTCGAATATTCTATTTACGGATTCTGTCGTCCCTAAAATTGGTGACTTTGGACTTTCCAAAGCCTTTGGTCCGGATGAGGAGGCGCGACGATACCTTACACTGAGTTTTCAAGTGATTGGCACGCCTGAATATATGTCACCCGAACAAGCATGGGGGCGTCGTGATGGTATTGAGAGTAGTAAAAAGTCAGATATCTACTCGTTGGGCGCGATCCTTTACGAGTTGTTGGCAGGACAACCTCCTTTTAGTGAGTCATCACCTGAGCAAACGTTGGAGAAGGTTCGGCATGGAAGTATTACCAAGCCTTCTAGTCTTGTTAAGAAACGACTTGGAGACCTTGAATGGATTTGTCTGAAGTGCCTGACAAAGGATCCTGAAAAGCGATATGAATCGGCGAACCAGTTGGCTGATGACCTGACCTCCTGGAAAGCCGGAAGGCCAACCATTGCAGGCAACTCGCGTAAGTCCCGTTTAAGAACTCGAACATTTTTGGCGAGTGCTGCTGTGATCATCGGAGTGATTGTGACGTTGTTTGCGGTGTCCATTTTGCAACCGACGATGTTACGCCGTCAGATCAATCGACAGCTTGCTCAAGGTGAGGAGGTCAAATTACTCGGTACTACAGGGCAGCCTCGACTTCATAAGATTATCTTCAAAGATGAACCGGGAAAGGTTGAGTTCTTTGATGATTCACCTTGTCGATTTTCCTGCAAGGACGCTGCGTTCTTGGTGCTGCTGGATCAATTTGATAAGGACCGTTACTGGTTTTCAGTGGAAATTTGCCATGATGAATCATATGGTCGAGACGCAGGTGTTGGACTGTTTATTGCCCAAGAGCCGTTTGACTCGGTGAAAGGCCCTTCGGGATGTCTGTTGAGGTTCAATGATATCGAGAATCTGGCTGAGGACAGGGAATTGACGACGCTAGTTGATGAGGCGTTTAAAAGCATGGGGATGGAGATGCTTCGCCCTCCAACTCCAACGCACAATCACCTGAAACTCTATGGTTACACCATGATGGCGGACGCCAAGAATAGGAACCGGTCATTTCCATTCAAACCGAACAAACGGTGGCGCAAGCTAGAAATTGAAGTTCGGCCGGACGTAATCTACGTTCACTGGGATGGTAAAAAGAATGCGATTAAATTGACGATGGATGATGTTCGGACTGTTCGAGAGAATCGGCAGCCAAGTCGAAGTAGTTTGGGGCTGTATGTGAGAAGTAGTGTGGCTTCGTTTCAAAATGTCAAAGTGAAACTGCTGCCAAATCTTGTCAGGAATTTGAAATACTAGTTAACATTGTGTCTGTTTGGATCTTACATTCTGTTTGATCTCTTGCAGCCGCGATAGTTGTTTTTTTGTCATGATAACTATTAGGGGAGTGCTGAAATGTCGGCTGTTGAATCGAATGAAAACAAGACTTGTATAGAACATCCAGATCACGATCAATTGATTGGGTCCTCGTTTGCCGCCTTTGGCCCACTTGGTCTTGAGGAGGAAGTAGTTGGTTTTCTGGTCAATGACGATAAGATGTCGCCTGAAATCGAATCGACCGAAGTTTTTTATGACGAAGAGCGAACATTTTGGTGGCTTTTGTTTGAGGGGGTTGTACTAGGGAAGTATTCGCTAGTCCTCAAAGATCGGAAAGGAAAAGTCGTTGCCACCGTAGCAAATCTGCGAGCCGATCCGACTGGTGTTGAACTCGATTACCCAACAGAGCCAGTTGTATCATCCAGTTTTGGCGCATATGGTTTTTCAGATGCAGAACCGCCGATCACCGTTCGCACAATGACGAATGATGACGATTGCACAGTCTATGAGGCAAGTAGGTTCTATACTCGCCCTCACAATGACAATCAGCAATTTTTTGCGATGGCATTTGTCAATGTCCCTGTGTCAGGAAACAAAGATGACACGTATACACTGGATGTGAAACATCAAGGCGGAGAACCGGCTGGAGGGTTGTCATATATTGTAGTTGGTGCCTGATAGTTCTGTTTGAATTACACACGGATGATCGGGTGGTCGCTTCGGTTAAGGTTCCGCAGTCCAGTCCGTCAATTACATTTTCTGGTCGAGAGTTCCGTTCACTTGCGACGCAAAGCCAATCTGATTGAAGTGACAGGCGGGTGCCGGAAGTGAAGAATTGTCCAGTGAAGCACAATTGAAACAGTCGATTTACTAGGCCTCTGACAATCATCGCAGTTGGAGAGCTTTGCGGATGACCGGACTGAGGACTCAAGCCTGATTGATGAAAGCAAGTTGGATCATGCGGGGAAATTTTACTATCAGTTGTGGGTTTCGAGTCGCTACTACGTTGCGACCGAAACAAGAGAGGTAGAAGGTCGTAACTATTTCGTGTACGAGTTTTTTGGGAACGAAATGGGAACATCGTTGGCAATCCATTTCCAATGTGAACGCTTGACTAACAGTGGGTGACCATCGTAAATTGCAAGAAACCGCTAGGGATAACGGACAAAACCAACTCAAACACAATCTTGATCAAACAACGCTTCGTCAGATTCAGGTTCTAGTGCCCGCAAGGGCGTGGAGGTTCAAATCCTCTCATCCGCACTCGGTAAAACAAGGGTTATTCTCTTTTTCAACCGTTTGTTTCCAGGTTCTCAAGTTCGTTTTGGGGACATTTTGGGGACAGCATTGCTTTTAAGCTGGTTTTGCATCGCTGGTCCTTCCGCGGTTACGCGGAAAGATAGGACATGGCTTCTCTTGAACAACGCAATGAAATTTACCGGATCGTTTTTCGCTTTGGTGGCGAGAAATTCAGTCGCTCACTCAAGACAAAAAGTAAGGCTGCAGCCGAGCTTGCATTGGCCCAAATCAAGGATGGCCTGCACCGGCTCAAATCCGGTCTTCTGGAACTGGCCCCAGGTGATGATATTGTCACGACTTTGCTTTCGGCAGGTAGAGTCAGATCAGTAGCCAAAGCTAAAAAGGCGAGTTGTCTTGGTCGCCTGCTGGATGAATTCCTTGAGAGCATTCCGGCCAATGCGATCGAGAAAAACACTCGGGGTATGTTAAAGACCCATATCAAGCATCTGAAACGGCTTATTGGCACGCGAACATCGGCGGCGGAGATTGATCTTTCCAAGCTTCAAGGCTACGTCAATCTGCGAAGCAGGGAGCCGGGGATTCGCGGCAATACGGTAAGTGCAGTGACGATCCGCAAGGAACTTACAACGCTCAATGCTGCCTGGAAATGGGCCAAGGAATCGTTGTTGGTCTCCTTTGACCTTCCCAGAATAGCTCGCGTGCGTTTTCCCAAACGTCGTGAGAAACCGCCATTCAAAACATGGGACGAAATCACTCGACTGATTCGAAAAGGCAAATTGAGTGGGGCCGAACAACGCGACCAGTGGGATTGCCTGTTTCTCAATGAAAGGGAAATTGTCGAGTTGCTTCGTGACGTGTCGGCAAAACAAACCCCACCTGCAATTCAAATCATGTTTTTTACGGCAGCCTATACCGGCATGCGTCGCTCAGAGTTACTCCGTTCTCAATTGGAGGATATTGACCTAGAGTCGGGCAAGTTGACGATTCGAGAGAAAAAGCGTGTTCGTGGTCAGCATTCAACCCGCACTGTCCCAGTATGTTCGGTCTTGCGGAGAAAACTGGTCAAATGGCTGGCGATGCATCCTGGCGGTACGTCCACCTTTTCACTGGATGGATTTGCCATCACCCATGACATGGCTCATGATCATTTTGTCAGAACGATCCAAAGATCCAAGAAATTCTCGATAGCCAGCGGTTGGCATATGCTCAGGCACAGTTTCATTTCAAACTGTGTTTCGAAAGGCCTTGATCAACGGATCATTGATGACTGGGTAGGCCATACGACTGAGGAAATGAGGAGACGTTACAGGCACTTGCTTCCCAATGTCCAGCAGGCTGCCATCGAGTCGGTGTTTGGATAGTTGATTCAGCAAAAAAATGGCCGGGGCATAATATTGCCTCGGCCATTTTTTGCAGATGTTAACAATCCAGTTATGACCAGAATGGTTTGATCGGTAGTAGTCGATGGTTTTTCAGTCGCTCAACTTCGTTGGCGCTGATCATCCATTCTTTGGATCGCCCACGTCCTGTTGGTCGTTTTTCACAATGGCATCGACCTAGACGGCACCATTCTCGAACCGTCAGAGGTTGTTTGCCTAGAATTTCAGCAACTTCTGCTGGGCTGTACCAGTCTTTTTCAGAACGCTGATCGAGCAAACCGCGTAGTAACGTCTCAATCACGCCCAGTCGGTCCGTCATATCGCCGATGCGTTTTTCAATGGCGTCCAATATATAACCTCGGAGCAAAATGAATTTTGAGAAGAAGAAATAGAAGCCCAAACCGGAGGTTGGGGTGGGTATTGCTATTCCATTTCTTCGCGATGGCGGAATTCGTCCCAGAGTCCGAGGGTTCGCATACCTGCGTCATCCACAGCCAATTCTGCAGGCAGTAGTTCCAGGTAAGCGTCCACCAGCACGGTTATTGGCGCTGTTGTTATTCTGAGTGATTTCCTTGGAGATCACGATGCCAATATCTTCCCTTTCTAAATCTGAGCGGACGACCCTTTGGCTTGATCGGCTGAATCGTTTTTCTCAATCCGATCATGGTGTAGCCAACTTCTGTTCGCTGGAAGGCATTTCTGCTCCGTCCTTCTATCAATGGAAGCGGCGGTTTCAGCCAAGAGTTGACATTGCCCCAGTTGTCGCCAATCGCGCCAAACCAATCCCTTCAGCTGTGAAAAATCGAGCGAGCTTTGCGGAAGTGGAAGTTAGCCCAGCAACTGGGATTCTCGTTTCGCTTCCCGGCAACGTGACGCTGGAGCTTGGGGAGCGACTCGACGCGGTTGCGACTGTCGTTCGGGAAGTGCTGCTCATTTCTGGGCAGTTGGATTCCACGGTTTCAACATCAGAGGCGTAACAATGCTGACCTTTTCCAACTCGCTACAGATCTTTGTTCATACCCAAGCGACGGACATGCGAAAAGGATTTGCAGGACTTTCGTCGATTGTTCGCGATCAGTTCCAATCAGATCCAACCGATGGCAGCCTGTTCATCTTCATCAACCGTCGACGCGACCGAATGAAACTGCTGCACTTTAGCGAAGGTGGTTTTTGGCTGTACTACCGCTTGCTCGAAGCCGGCACCTTTGAAGCGATCAAACCCCAAGACGACTCAAGTAAGTTACGAATTGATTCGACGGAGCTCTCGATGTTGATTTCGGGGATCTCATTGGCCGGGGCCAAGCACCGCCGAAAACGTTACTCTGCTTAGCAAAAAAACATTGTTTTTTCTCAAAAGGTTCGATCCGGCCTTGCTAGCCGTCTCGAACCATTCTATCTTTAGGCATGCAAGATCCGGCCACACTTTCGAAACAAAAACTGGTTGAGTTAGTTGCGCAGCAGTCGGTCGCGTTAGCCAAAAAAAACAAGCAAGTGTTGATCAAATCCGACACGATTCGCCAACTCGAAGTGAAGCTTAACGCCAAAGAGAATGCTTACCTCAAACTGTGGCAAGAGCGATTTGCGGCCAAAAGCGAACGCTACATCGCCGACCCGGATCAGTTGCGGATTGACTTTGGTGACACCGCCGAAGCGCTCGATGCAACCGATGGGCTTCACGAAGCGATCGAAGAAGCCGACTTGATTCCCGCTCACAAACGTCGCAAACCCAATAAGAAAAACCGCAGCCTGCCGGAACACTTGCCGCGCGAAACGGTCGTCATCGATGTCGAAGAGTCCGCGAAGACCTGCGACACCCACGGTGAGAAGCAGCTTCTGCCCGAAACGATGTGGGACGTTCGCGAGAAACTCATCGCGATCCCGGCTTCGTACAAAGTCCTCGTTCGCAAATACAAAAAATACGCCTGCCAAAGTCGATCCGAATGCGGCATTGCTTCTCCCGAGCGACCAACGGGCATCGTCGAAGGCGACAAGTACGACACTTCGGTTGCCGCCCAAATCATTTCGCACAAGTACGCCTATCACTTGCCGCTGTATCGACTGCAAGACATGTTCGCCGGCAGTGGTTGGACGCCTTCTCGCAGCACGATGCTCAACATCCTGGTCGGGTGTCACTTTATCATCGAGCCATTGTTGGTCTACTTTCGGCAAACGTTGCTCGACGATTCGATCGTCGCCTGCGATGACACCGGCCTGACGCTCTTGTATCCGAAAGTGCTTCCCGAGTTTGATATTGGCGATCCCAAGCAAAAACGCATCGCCGAAGTTTATGCCAAGGCACTTGAAGAAAACAAATCGAGCATCAACGCGAAGATGTGGGCCTATCGAGGAGCCAGCATCAAGCTCAACGTGTTTGACTTTACGGTCAGTCGTCATCGCGATGGTCCTGATTCCTTTTTCGAAAGTTACTCCGGCACGATTCTTGGTGACTGTTGGCATGGGTTCGGCGCGATTGCAGCCGAGTCCGAAGATAAGATCGCGCGCGCCGCCTGCAACAGCCATGCACGCCGAAAATTCGAAGACGCGACGGATTATCCTGCCGACCGCCGCAAGTGGATGCAGTGGTTCCAGGACGTGTTCGATGCTGAAACCGAAGCCAAGGACTTAACGGGCGACCAGCGTACTGCACTGCGTCACGCGAAAGCGAAACCGGTCTGGGACTTGATGCGAAGTGAGCTTGATTCGATTGACGATCGCACCGAGCAAGTCGTGTTACCCAAAAGCGACTTGCGAAAAGCGCTCAACTATCTTCGCAATCACTGGGCGGAACTAACACGTTACCTGGATGATCCCAAGTTGGCCATCGACAACAACGAATGCGAGCAGTTGATGAAGCAAGTCGCGGTGGGAAGAAAAAATTGGCTGTTCTGCGGCAGCCTTATTGGCGGCGAGCGAAACGCCGGGTTCCTGACGTTGGTCAGCAGTGCCCATCGGAATGATCTTGATACTTGGGCTTACGTCAACGACATCTTGAAGCGGCTTCTCGCTGGCGAAACAGATTATGAACCAATGCTGCCATGGAACTGGGCGAAGGACCATCCGGAGAGCATCCGAAATTTCCGACAGGAAGAACGGCGAGAACGCGAACTCAGAAAGAACAAGAAACGAGCCAACCGACGTGAACGAAAAGCCAGGCAAGCCAAGCTCAAACGCCGATAGTCAAGTGGGTCCCACAAACCGTGCTGGTGGACGCTTACGTTCCAGAGCAACGATGAACGACGGGGCGAAGGAAATCACGCCACTTGCGTAGTGGCAGGACTTATCAAAACAGAGAGGTTCCACACATGACCGAATTCGAGGTTCCTTCTCAAAAAGAAGCAAATTGGCATGCTCGACAATCTCAAAAAGCTGTGCCCTGAGTTGGGTGTTTCGCTCAATCAATTGGGTGGTGTGCTTTTCATCCTTCCAGTCAATCGCCAATAATCTACCGAAATCCTCTCGCCAGATCGCCACATAAAGCCACGCAATTTCTTGCACTGAGAATACTCGTGGCAATCTGGTATCGCCGTCATCGTCTAGCCACTTGACGGTGGAGGCCATCGCTCGTGTCATCGCCACCAGCACGATCAGGTCGTCTGGCGGAAAATCGCCATCAACGTCACATAGCCCTTCGTGAAGTTCTGCGACCATGGAACAGACCAGATCAAAGCTAGGGCGTTCCTTCATTTGTAGGTCACGCAATACGCGCTCCGCTCGTGGCGGGATTTCTCCGTCAGTCCATACTTTGGGAGCAAGCTCTTCAAGCAATAGTCGCAGCAAGATGGTTGAGCGGGCTTGATCTAGAAAACGAGCGAGCTCATTCTGCATTTTCTCGGGACACGCGATGGATGCTCTGAGCTTCGTTAATGCGACCTGCCGTGCTATAGTGCTACCAGACTGAGTTCGAAAAAAATCTGCTAGAAACTCTTTCTTTCGGTACAACTTCATGGATGGGCTCCTATTGAATAATGAAGGAGCGATTTGGTCCATCTGCCCTTTGGCAGCCGAAACCTATTTGTCTTGGTCAAAGGTAAAGCATATTTACTTGCTCAGTCCATTAGTTCGTATTGACGTAGGCTTGCGGGTTCGATGACCCAAATCGCTCGTTTTTGGGGTGGTCTGGGGTTTTCCAGCCAGCCAATCTTTTCCAGAGCAAACGACAAGTAAAGCACCGAGGAAATGCATGTTTTAGCAGTGTTTTAACGGGGAAACACTTCTGTGCCATGCTCCTGCCAGTCCGCAAATTCGTGAATAAAAGTGAATGACACTTCTACGCCAATTGCAATTGATATCAATACTGCTGGACATTTGTAGCTAGTTGTGTAACCGTCATCGCGAAATGAAAAACGAGCCCGCTTCTGAGACCAACAAAGCCCGACAATTAGCCGGTGAGTATTCACGAACTTTTTACAACAGATTCTACCGCCCGGATTTAGAGGGAATGTCTTATGCTTTCAAAGGCGCGGTAGACGAGACCATTGTATTGTTGCGTCAAATAGAGGACGGTAGAGCTAACGGCCAGGCTAGAATCAGCGAAAATTTGCACAAACTACTCGACCATTTTGATCGAACGGATCAAAAAAATATGGATGATTTGGCCTTTATTTGCCGAGATGCACTCGAGCAGTTTGCGGAACAGGGGATATCGATCGAGGGGCACGATTTTGGGCAAGAAAAAGGGAAATGGCAACAGCGAGAGAAGCAGTAGTGTTTCAAGAAACGCGCTGATCAAACTGAACAGGGAAATTATTGACGAAACTGATGTTACTCCAACGACCTATATAGAAAGGTTCGAAAGAAGATTTCCAAGCGAAACTCCCGTCAATAAGGAGACGTTTTCGAATGCATATTCTCCATCCAAACGAGGCGTTAGTTGGAACACCTTTTGGAAAATTGCATATGATTTGAAAAGGTTGTTTCCTTTTCCTGAAGAGACTACCTTTGGCGAACTTGCTGATGATCCAAGTAAATTACCGAATGGCTACGCCAAGATTCGAATTTACGATGTTAGTAGTTTGGAAAGTGGCGAAAATTTGAGGGATGCAGTTGAGTCAGGTCGTGATATCGCTGACGACAATTCATCCAACGTAACTCCCCCAAGACCTAGTACCAACTCAAATCAAACGGACCAATCCGGCAAGTTGCCGGACGATCAAAAACCGGTTGAGAAACTAGATCTAGTCAACCCTTCAACGATCGTTGAACATCGGTGGGAGGAGAGTACACAAAACGATCTGGATAGTAACTGGAGCACAAACCATCTTGGGTCTGCCATTAGATTAGTAGTTGCAGCGGGGTTGAGACGTTGGATTTTGTGGACCGCTTTGCTTTTGGGAGGTGCATTCTGGGTTTGGTACTCGAATCAAGTTGGCGACACCCCCCAAAGCTCGCCACAGGAAAAAGAAGTGGTGGTTTTCGAAGTGGATTCAAGTTCTAAATTCGAATTAGCGAGAATTCAAGTAACCGATGGTTTGGAAGGCATGTTGAATGGTGGATTTCGGATAAGTGAGGAAGATGGAAACCAGTTTCTGTATTGTCCGCCAGGCTATTTGATTTGGAGTCCACCTTCACTTATGGATAAAATCTCGAGCCGTGTACTGGCGGAAGAGAAATCGCAGGATCTCGTGATTGTCGACAAACGCAATTTGCCTATCAGGGAGTTGATAAAGTGGACTGCTAGGCTCGCTCAACGCGCAGAAAAAGAGGTGGGTCGATCGGATCTTGAAAAGCTCGCGGTTTTGTTGACGAAAAATGGTATTCAAAGTCACTCTGATCTCGTCTCTTTGTTTTTTGCCGAAATCAGGAGTTATGCACCTCAGAATCAGCTGAATGATTGGTACGCTTACAGTCATAAATCCGTTAGCGATTTAGCATTAGATTGGATTGATGGAACATTTGTTCAAGATGAAGTAAGTCATTATTTTCGAGTTGCAAAAATTGCTGAAGTCATAGGCGATGATCAGGCTGCTTTCTTGCTGTATTCAAAGGCGTTGGAGCGAGCATCAGAGAATAGCACGCCTAACTTAGCAAATGCCGCTCATCGACTTTGCCTTTTCTGGGGAACCTCGCCTTTGATGATAACTCCTGGAAATCGAGATGTGATGAAAGCGGCTCTTTTTGCGTTGAAACAAGACTTCTTGAATGAGTCGAGCCACACTCGAATAGGTTCTATAGATGTCTACTTTTCGACACTCACAAACTTTTCAAATCGAAAAGATTCGCTGCGAATCGCACAGGGCGAGTCATCGGAATTTGACAGTATGTTGACGAAAGCGATTGATCTTGCATCTGAGTCTGTTGCTTCCAAATCTTCAGCTCGGATTTTTATTGCGAACGCAACAAGTCATATACAGTTTGTAATCTCAGATAATGAGCGGCGGGTTGCCTTGATTTACAAAGTGATTCCAATGTTGAAACCGGCAGCTGAGGCTGCGGAAAAGCAACACGAGAACTTCTTAGCCGCGCAGATTTTTAACAATGCGGCTTCAGTTGAGCTGGATATGGGAGTAAGGGTTCAACTGTTTAAAAGGGCGTCCGATAACGCAAGACAGGCGAATTCGCCAAAAATGGTCAGGTTTTATGACCTTCTAGCACTGTCGACTGACTGCCTTTCTTATCAATTTATTCCGAAACCGATAGCGGCTTCGAAGTTTGAAGAGCTGGTCGAAAAAATTGAGAATTATAGGGATGAACTCGAGGAGTATTTGAAGACGGGCAGATCGACTCGAGAATCGCGAGGTTTGCAGCAGAGCTATATTGAGATTTTGCAAGTAATGGGTGTTCTTGCTGTATCGTCAGTCACGGTAACTGACCAAGTTACAGTCGAAGATTTGCGAAACTCTAAAGAAGAAGCATTTTCAAAAGCTTGGGTTAAATATCAACGACTAATTAATGAAATGAAGAAGAACAACGTTGATCAGATTGAGATTGCTCAGTTAACTTCAGGTTCACTCAATATGATGCATGATCGTTTTTTTGCTCTCACCACCAGTGACGAGGACAGGCAACTGTTCGTTACCCATATAATTGACGCGATGCAGGTACTTTCAAAGCGGAGAATCGGCGGAGACCGTGTCGCTAATTGCTGGGGAGTTTGCGTGAAAATGCTGGGTAGGAAACCTGATGCGAGGTTCTCCATCGAGATGAAAGCTGTGGTTGATAACATGGAGTCTTGGCATATTCTTCCTGGAAAAGTGCGTGCCCACTCTAAAGAGTTGGAGAGCATTAGATTGTGGCTTGAAGTTAACTCCAGTAGCGGCGGTTGAAAAAAGCGGCGCCCGGCGTAATTGAGGGGCGGTCCAAAATGGATTTGAAACCAGAAGTTGATCTTTCGTGTCGAATTGATATTCGAGTATTATTGTTTTGACATTTGGTTTTAACGCCGTATAACCCACTTTATACGGCGTTAAAATTTGAATTTATGGAGGGGCAAATTTCGCAAGAGTTAATCACCGTTAATAATTTGCCACCAGCTTTCGGCGGGCAGTTGCCTGGAACGCTTCCAGAACTTCGTCCGTTTATCGAGCAGGCGAAAAATGCTTGGCTTTCCAAATCTGAATCTCAAAAAACACGCCAAGCCTATGAGAATGACTTGGAGCAGTTCCTGGTATTTCTCGAATTTGATGCTTGCGAGATCGAACAGATGACACAGATCTTGCCAGAAGACGTCTCAAGTTGGCGAGATTATTTGTTGAAGTTTGGCGGGCGACCTGATCAGGAAAACAATCTAACGCCAGCTAGGAATTCCACAGTCGCGCGCAAGATCACTTCGGTCAGGTCGTTCTTTTCATTTCTGCAGAGCTATGGTTATCGCGGTGCCAATCCTGCACATCCTGATTTCGTAAAAACGCCCAAAGTTCCCAGTGAAGGACTGACACCAGCGATCCCGTTGATTTTGGTCGCTCAACTGCTTGACGCTCCTGACCTTAATCATCCGGTGGGTATCCGCGACCGTGCGATACTTGCGATGTTCGCCTACATGGCCCTTCGTGTTGAGGAGCTTCATCTTACAAATATTGGTGACACGTTTCGCAATGGAGAGCATACGGTCGTCAGAATTAACGGAAAAGGGAATGAGGAAAGACAAGGGATCATGCCTCCAATTGCCGCAACTGCAGTGAATAACTGGATTGATTTGGCGAGAATCAAAGGGATGCGAAATAGCCCACTTTTTTTGCCCACAGTTTCAGCTCGCGGAAATGGCCATGACGGATTCAAATCACAGCGACTCTCCATACGCCCAATTCAACGGCTGGTGAAGCGTTATTGCAGCGAAGTCGGCATTGATCCCTTGGTGAGCGCTCATTCCCTTCGCGTGACCGGAGCAACCGAAGCCAATAGAGTTAACAACAGTTTTTTGGACATTCAACATTGGCTTGGACACAGAGATCCAAGCACAACCCTCAGATACATTCGCGGGTCAGAAAAACTAGATAACAGTCCTGCCTACTCTATTCGGTACTAGCGAGCATTTGGGGGACATTGCAGAGACGCCCACAAGTGGTTGTAAGTACTCGTCGGTTGCATTCATGTCAAGCAATGAGGAAGTCTGCTGTCCACACTCAGTTTTGAGCATTTTGCTTTTGAATTGACTGCTCATAAAGCTTTAACCTGCGAATCATTTCATCGACCTCAAGCAGATACTCCCTAGTTGCTTGCCTTTTTTGTTGTTGTATGTTTTCTACCAGTTTGGCAGTACAACAAAGAATGGAGATCAAACTAATGCTTATCAATAATTGTTTCAAGCTAAACTGCAATTTCAAAGTCATAAGCTAATCTTTTGTTAACTCTGTTTGGTTCAATGATAAATCATCCTGCCTCAGGTTGTTTCCTCATCGAGAAAACAATCTAGTTCTCCACGTGCTTCACGAACGTAAGCTGTTAATGTTTCGGAGCATTTGCACCGTTCATTGGCAAACCCTGGCCAACTTGGGAATAACTTTCGGGCAATTTCCCAGTACGGTTGAATGACCTCTATAGGTTTCCCCAAAATAACACTCGTTCGATATCGAAATAGATACAAAAGTGCTTGCTCGCTTCGTAACCCCTGCTCACTATCTTCAAAACCATTTTGGGGTAATTCATCTGACCAAACTAAAGCGTCAGAGAAAGCTTGGTACTCGTAAGTGGCTTCGTTGTTGGTTGATAGCTGATTTAAAATTGATGCGATCGGTTTGATCGCGTCTTCAAATTCGCTCATCGATGTTCCTTTTATTTAAATGTGATCTCAAAAATTTTTGCTGGAGGAGTATTGGGGATAAGGCTTGGGACTTCGCGTATTAGCTTAGGTTGTCCGCCGAGGAAAGTTTTCCCGTTGCCAATTGCTTTCTCAATTTTAGCCGCGATTTTTGGATTGATAACTTGTCCTGTACGAACGACTACTTCATTCGCACCATTCGACTTTGCAAATTCGACTAATTTGCGAACGTCTCCGTGTTTAATTCCTTTTGTAAAATTAACTTTTACCTTTCCTACTCCATTATTTATTGTGAGATCTTTCAGTTCTACACCAACCCGCTTTGCAGCACCATGCAGCAGGTCATCCGCAATTCTTGGGGCAATTTCTGATAGTGACTCCGTAGCGGCTCTTGAGCCTAAGCCTCTAACTGCTCTACCGGCCAATGACCCGGGCACGAAAAAGTCAAATGGCGAAATCTGTCGTGAGCGTTCGTAGAACTGCACGTTGACGCGGTGGCTAAATTGAAAGTTTTTGCTTTCAGTTTGGAGGAACCGTAATGGGACGAGCGTCAAATGAGAAGGAAGAATTCTGGAGTTTCGTGCTTTCAGAGCAATCGCAAAGTGGACAGAGTGTTCGAGAGTTCTGCCGCCAGGAAGGTGTTTCGGAGGCTTCGTTTTATCAGTGGCGAAAGAAGCTTGGTCGGCACTCGGAAGCAGTCAAGCAGGACTTTTTGCCAGTCAAAATTGTAGCGACCTCGCCTTGCCAGCAGGTCGCTGACAACGCCCCAGTTTGCTTTCCTGCGTCAGGGAATCAGTCTGATTCAGCTCGATCAATCATATCCGAGCCAGCATGCGGCTTGCAGCAAACATCCGTTTTAGAGATCGCTGCTCCCGGCGGTTTTTCGATCAACGTGACGCAAGCTGCGACGCCGGACTTGATATTTCATACTCTTGTCGCCTTTGAACGGCTTGCGCGGGAACCCAAGCCATGCTGAATCTCGCCAGCGGAACTCGAATTTATCTTGCTGCTGGCGCGACGGATATGCGTCGTGGGTTCAACGGTCTGCAAGGCCAAGTCACAAGCGTGCTGGAGCAGGATCCACTTTCGGGTCACCTGTTTCTGTTTGTCAATCGTCGCCGCGACAAACTAAAGATCCTTTACTGGGACCAAGACGGTTTGGCGATTTGGTACAAGCGACTGGAGAGCGGGAGCTTTCAGATTCCCGGCTTCAAGCCCGACCAGACGCACGTCGAAATCAAAAGCGATGACTTGATGATGCTGCTTCGTGGCATTGACCTTTCGAGTAAACGTCGCAAACGGTACTCGCTGGAGAGTTAATCAAAACTCAATCGCGATCTCCATTTCAAATTCAAAACATGCTTCGCCACCTGCCAAACTGGCGGAGCTTTTTTTTTGCAAATGTTTTGGAAAGTTTGAATCTGCGTGAAACCTTTTTGAGTTTCGCAGGTTTATATTTTCATGGACGCAACGGAACTGCAAAAAGAAAACGAACGGCTTAAGGGGCTGCTCGCGCAACAGCGAAAGAGCATTGAGCAACAACGTCAACAACACCGGGCCGAACTGAAGCAGTTCACTCAGACGATCGAAAGCAAACAGCAAGCCATTGCCCGGCTGGAACATCAAATCAAACTGCTGCTGCAAAAGGTTCGTGGCTCGCGTCAGGAACGTATCGACCCGGCTCAGCTGACTTTGTTTTCACTCGAAGACCTCGAGGCCTTGGCAGCGGAACTTGAAAAACACGCCGGCGATGAAGTCCTGCTTGAAACCGAGCCTTCCGGCAAAGGCAAACGTCGACGCGGTCGCAAAGGTAAACTCCCTGAGAATCTGGTCTTCCCCATCAGAAGTGTACAGTTTGCTAAGCATGAAAAACGAATTGAGCGCGAAGGCTTTCGCTCTCTGGCTTCACCAACCAAGGTGCCTTCGATGTCGCCCTTGTTTTCGCCATCGTCGGTCGCCAAGTTCGCTGGCGCGAATGCTGCGCGAGCGACCAACGGCTGACTCCAACGAAGGTGACATCTCCAAGGCCAATTAAGACTTTCTCTTTCTTCTTTTTGTCAGGCCGCCAATTCAAATTGGATTGGACTGACGTAGCCCAATGATGAGTGAAGGCGAATTCGATTGTAGTATTGTTCAATATATTTGTTCAAGCTGCGCTGAACATGTAACTGACAAACGTAATTTTCCCAATAAACACATTCGGTCTTTAACGATCGGTAAAAACTTTCCATCACGGCGTTATCCCAGCAGTTGCCTTTGCGGCTCATACTGGGGCGATAGTGGTTGTCAGCGATTCGTTTTTGAAAGGCCTCGCTACAGAATTGGCTACCGCGATCGGTGTGAACAATCAAATCAGATTTCGGTTGACGAATCGTGATTGCCATTTGCAAAGCATCGACGGCCAACTGAGCGTCGATTCGGTCACTGATCTTCCAGCCAACGATTCGCCTGGAGAACAAGTCCAGGATCGTCGTCAGGTAGATCCAACCGGTGCGGGTGTCGATGTAGGTCGTATCGGCCACCCACTTCTGGTTCGGTTCTTGAGCCGTAAAATTCCGATCAAGCAGGTTTTCTGCTACCGGCAACGAGTGCCTCGAATCGGTCGTCGTTACGAATCTGCGTTTGCATCGTGCTGCAATGCATGCTTGCCGCATCAGTCGGGCGACGGTTTTGATATTGCAGGGTTCACCATGAGCTAACAGCTCTCGGTGAATTCGCGGACTGCCGTAGCCTTTGTGTTGGGCGTGGATTGCTTTGATCAACGTCAACAATCGAGTCGCACGTTGTTCTCGGGCGCCAGCCAATTCAGTCTGACGCCGTTGATCCTTGCTCCACTGGTAAAACCCGCTACTGGAAACCTTGAGCAAACGACACATCGTTTGCACAGGCCATCTTTTGCGATGATCTTCAATAAACTTGAATCTCATCGGCTTCCGTTGGCAAAGATGGCCGTGGCCTTTTTTAGAATATCTCGCTCGATCTTGAGTTGACGGTTTTCCTCCTGGAGCTGCCGAATCACTTTCATTTCCTGCGAAACCGTTTCAACATTCTCTAAAGGCTGGTCGCCATACTTCTTTTTCCAGCGACGGATATTGCTGACTTCCAGGCCCAGGTCTGTCGCCACTTGACGTGCCGTCAGACCCTTCTCAATCATCAATTTGACCGCCTCAAGCTTGTATTCCAATGAATAAATACGACGTTCTGACATCTCTAATCTCCATCATGTAAACAGCAGTAAAAAGCTTAACCACTGTCCACCAATAATGGGTAGGACCAATCTTCCTCGCGAGATCATTCGTTACGAACTTGACGATCAAGAGCGGGCTTGCCCCTGCTGCGGCAACGAGCGTCATGAAATCGGCGTTGAATCGAGCGAGCAGTTGGAGCTAATTCCGGCCAAGCTCAAAGTCATCCAGCATGATCGTGTGAAATACGCTTGCCGCAACTGCCAGAACGAGGGCGTCTCTGGGGAAGTGGCGATCACCGACAAGCCGCCGCAGCCGATCGAAAAAGGCCTTCCCGCGGCGGGGTTATGTGCTTACACCGTGCTCTCGAAGTTCGGCGATCACACGCCGCTTTATCGCACTGAAGATATCACATCGCGTTACGGCTACACGATTCGTCGGAGCAGTCAATGCGGTTGGCAAGCTCAGCTCGCCGATCTGGCGTTGGCGTTTGTGTTGCGGATGAAGTTTCTGATTCTGCAGTCGAAAGTCATTCACACCGACGACACTTCGATCAAGCTGCTCGAAGGCGGCCCGGCTCAGACGGCGAAGTTCTGGCCGTACCTTGGCGACTGCGACCATCCTTACATCGTGTTTGACTTTACGCGAAACCGAGAACGCGATGGGCCGGTGAAGTTTCTTGAAGGATTCAATGGCTTTCTGCAAGCCGATGCTTACAGCGGTTACGATTCGATTTACGCCGGCCACCAAGTCAATGAAGTTGCCTGCTGGGTTCACGCGCGCAGGTACTGGCATCAGGCCCGGGATAACGATGCGCTCCGGGCCAACCAGGCGTTGTCGTTTATCGCGAGGCTATCGCAAATCGAGAAACAGCTTCGCAAGTCTTACCCGGAAGAAAATCTGCAGGGGCATCGTGACTTTGCAGCGGTGGCTGCTGCGCGGCAGGAGCATTCGGTTCCGATTCTCGAAAGCTTCAAAGCGTGGCTCGATGCGGAAAAAGATAACAAACGAATCTTGCCCAAGAGCCCGATTCGATCGGCGTTCACGTACACGCTCAATCAGTGGGATGCGTTGTGCCGTTACACAACGGAAGGCTTTCTGTCTTACAGCAATAATCTGGCCGAGCGGACGGTAAAGATTCCGGCGATCGGCCGAAAGAATTATCTGTTTGTTGCAAGTCACAATGGCGGTTGCCGGGCAGCGATTCATTATTCGCTCGTCAGCAGCACCAAGTCCAACGGTGTCGAACCGTACGCCTGGCTGAAAGAGCTTTTTACTCGCTTGCCTTATCATCGCGACGGCGACGCTTTCGCCCAAGCCGTCGCGGGTGAGCCAATCGTTTCAAACGAACTCGATTACCTCTTGCCCGACGTCTGGATCAAAACAAACCCACAACACAAGTGGACAATCGACGACATCCGAAGAAAAGAAAGAGAAGCAAAAGACGTGTAGTTCACCGAACGCTCACCACCAATTGCAACTCCAGCTTCCGGCCTGGAGCCCTGGTGAGAATAAATTGCTGCAATCCTCTCAAATTCAGGACGTGGATTTTCAAGGTTGTACTCAAAAACCCGGCTAAGCCAGTCCAGATCTGCTTTAATCTTGTCTAACTCCCTGTTGTATTCCCTAATATGCTTCTTGCTGTTAAACATTTTCCAGGGTCTGTTTTCTTTCTTCTCGACATACAACTCAGCCAGTGTGTAAACGGAGTCTCTGATATCGTTTACATACTGCACATGCTCCTTAGCTTCTAAGATTTCTTCGTCAGTTGGGCCATCATCTTCATCTTGAGGATCCTGTCCCCCTGTAGTAACAATCGTGTGACCGCCTCCGCCACCTCCTCCTTTCAGTCCGTTTGAATCAATATGCGACAATGCCTGGTTCCCAACAAACCTGGAGATATTTGCGTCACCGCCAGCAAATCCGATCGGGTCCTCACTGATCCATTTGCCAATCACAGGATCCAGCCAACGATTGAGATGATGGGTGTATCCTGTCTCGGAATCGGTCCATTTGCCGTTGAATCCAAATTCGACATCCACCGACGTATCTGTTTCGCTGATCAGATTGCCGAAGCTGTCATACTCTCGGTGATTGGCTATTTCAAATTCAGTGCTGGTCGCATTCCACTCCCCGATATCGCGGATTGTTCCTACCTGATCCCCCAGTGCCCAAAGAATGTCGCCATCAGAGCTTGTCGAGGTTACTTGCTCATCGGCGAGCAGCTCGTCAGCTCCAAGCCCCCATAGATAGCGATGGGTGAGATCTGTTCGGTTGGCCCCATCAAATTCCAGCGTGGCATGCATCCCATCAAATCCTGCGAAGAATTGATCCGTGGCCGCAGTGCCACCAGGTCCATCACTATCATAGGTGCGTCTGACCATTCGATTGAACGCATCATAGGCATACACAATCGTCTTTTGCAGAACATCCGATGAGTTGTAAAACTTCACGTCCGTCAAGCGATTGCGATGGTCAAACTCATACAGCTCGTAGCTGTTGTCAGCAGTCTTTAATCGTTTGGTGCGATTGCCGTTGCGATCGTATTCGTACTCGTAACCAGTGCTTTCATCTGTTCGGTTCTTGGACCCGACAACATAATCACCGCCAGTGCGGTTGCCTGTTGAGTCAAAGGTATAGGCTTCGTCGGTTCGGCCAGTCGCGTGATCTGCATCGGTCAATTGCCCAACTGAGTCCAACGTGTAGGTTGAAATACCGTCCTGCGTTGAATCTATCTCGGTAATACGTCCCATGTTGTCATAGGTGTAGGAGTATTCCGCCAGCGGAGAACTTATTGAGATGTCTTCCACGTGACGATGTTGCATCGCCGACATTCGGTTGGCACCGTCGTAGGTGTACACCGTACGCAGGGCCTCACCAACTCCTGTTAGATTTTCGAATCGCTGGGTGTAGGTGGTTTGCCCCAAGCTGTTAAAGACGTTGTTAACTCGTTTGTCCGCAACCGCATTGCCGCCGCTTTGGTTGGTCTGTTCAACCTGGCCCATGCGATCAAGTCGATCGTATTCGTAGGTGTTGGTATAGTCTTTGGTCGTGCCAACATGAGTTGTCCAGAATTCAGCGGACGCGGATGTACGATTACTGTTTGCGTCGTATTCGTAATCGAGGTCAATTGACGAGTTGAACCCGGCGATCGTCTCTCTAGTAGCTGTATTTCGCCCCAGATTATCATGCGTAAACGTGTAATCAGCCCACGAATCGTCGATTGCTGTTAAACGGGAATTTGCGTCATAGGTGTAGGTGATTTTCTCCGACTCGGTGCCATCAGAGTCGAGCCGAACGTCACCTTGCATTGATGCAACATTGGTCGCCGCCAAAGCACCGAGGAACGTCACCGTGTATACGCTGCCTGATTTTGTGACTGAAACATTGTCAATTGCTTCCAAGCCCTCCAGAGCAGTCTCTACGGCGGATGCACTTGCGTTGTAAACCAGCGGGTCCGTCGTTTGGCCATCAAATGCCACTCGGAACTTGCCACTAGTCGCATCAGTCAGCGTGATCGTCTGCACTTCGTTGACGCCGGTTGTGCCCTCGGTGGTGGTTGCAACTGTTGCCAATGGAGTTGTGGTTGACCCGTGAGCGTACCAGTATTCTTCTTTGTCGTAGCCATCAAAGCCGTAAAGAATCGTGCGTGACTCTCGATCTACCTGGGCAATCAGTCGATCAAGGACGTTGTAGTAATTGGATTCCGTATAGCCCAATTCGTCGGTTTCCATCGAGACACGACCAAGGTCGTCATAGGCCCATTGAGTCGTGTTGCCGGATGCATCCGTCAAACTCAGTAGCTGGCCAGCTACGTCGTAGGTTCTGATAGTGGAGTCGCTATTTGCATCTTCCGTTTCGGTTAGCCGCGAGTAAGCATCATAGGTGTAGGTCGTTGTCGAAGCGGTTAACGTGCCCGCACCATCAGGATCTGGCAATTCGACTTCCGTGGTGCGATTAAGCAGGTCGTATGTGTAGCTCGTCACGTTGGAAAGAGGGTCTGTGACCGACGTCATCCGGCCTGCTGAATCATAGCTGTAGGTTGTGCTGTGGTTGAGCGGATCTTTCGTCGTCGCCAACTGCATGTTGTCATTGTAGGTATTGGTCCACACTGGCGAAGTTGCTGTCCCTGTGTTGTCCGGATCAGGCTGAGTGACCGTCAACACTCGATGCAAGTCATCGTAAGCATAAGTGGTAACCCAGGATTTTGCGTTGGTCTCGGTGAGCAGATTTCCGGCTGCATCGTAGGTGTACGAATAAACAGGACTCGTAAGCGATCCGGCTCCATCGGGGTCGGGCAGAGTGACCGACAATCTCTGCCCAAATCGTCATAAGCATGCGAAGTCACGAAGTTCAACGGATCGGTTACCGAGGTAAGCTGCCCTGCTTTGTCATAGGCATACTCAGTCTCGGGTGCAAGCAACGAACCGGTGTCATCCGGATCCGAACCAATGTGTTTGGTCACTTGCCCAAAGATGTTGTATTCAAGTTCTGAAAATCGATCTGCTGCGTCAGTTGTCTTGATCCGTCTACCGATATCGTCGTAATCATAGGTAACAACTGGGGCAGTTTCTGCGCCAGCCCCATCAGGGTCTGGGCGGGTAGCTGTCTTCAGCAAACCCCTGACGTCATAGGTATAGGACGTTTCGCGTCCGAGAGGGTCTGTGATTTTGATGAGTTGCCCTGCGTCATCATAGTCATACTCGGTCGTTGGGCCCACTTCCGAGCCAGCACCGTCGGGATCATGGTCGATAAACTTGGTCAGGCGGTTTCGCGAATCATACTCGTAATTTACGACACGTCCCGAGGCATCCGTTATTGAAGTAGTACGCCCAAGGCCATCATAGACATAGGTGGTGTCTTGGCTGGTTACTGGCCCGCTGATTTCTTCAACTCTTCCATTGTCGTCATAGGTGTAGCTAATCGACACACTATCGAACTCTGGTCGAGTTTCAGTCAGTGTTTGCCCTAGTTTATCATAAGTGTAAGTAAACTCAGGATTGGTGAGCGTACCGACGCCATCAGGATCTGGGAGCTTGATTTTTGTAACCCAACCACGCGAGTTGTAGTCGTTGTCGGTAACATTCCCGAGCGGATCTGTCTCCGTGTCCAGCAAGAAGTCCGCTGTGTAAGTGTAGTTATAGATCGGAGACGTTTGCGAACCGGCGCCATCGGGATCAGGCAATGTCATTTTCGTCATCTGGCCCAGCAAGTCATACTCATACGATGTGACATTGCCTAGCTCATCTTTGCTAGATGCGAGTTCATCGCTTGAAGTGTAGGTGAACTCCTGGAAATCATTGTTGTCCCAAGTCGTTTTGGTTAACCGATGGTAATAAGTCGCGTCATAGGCGTAGGTCGTAACAATCGACGAATACTGAGAAGACGCGCCGTCCGGATCAGGTGATGTCTCAGTAAGCACATTCCCATGGGCATCATAGCTGTAGGTCCAAATGTTGCCATCCTGGTCTGACATCGTCAACAGATCGCCATCGGCTTGATAGGTGTAGTCGACATCCTCACCAAGCTCATCAGTAAATTTCGTGATGCGGTTTAGTGTTGAGTGGAAAGTGGCCGTTGTGGTCGTCGCGTCGGCATTCTCGGTAAAGACAAGATTGCCCAGTGAAGAGTAGCCAAACTTGGTGACAGGAGATGTTAGCGTACCAACACCGTCCGGATCGGCCCCGGTTAGTCGGTAAAGCAAACTCTGATCGTCATACTCATAGGTCGTAACGTCATTGGTTGCGTTAGTGAATTCTGTGAGATTCCCAAATCGATCCGTCTCAAATTTGAAGGTGTTGCCTTCTTCATCGACGTATCTCGCATTCATGTCGGCAACTTTGAGCATCGTATTGCCGGTACCTGTGGCGTAACCCTCGCCGATGGTTGGGTGCAGCTTCCAACTTGAGGGATCACCGGTCGTGTGATCGGGGTTGTTGATCTGCTTTAAACGCCTTGTCGAAAGCGTGTAGACCAACTCAGTAACATTGTTGGCTGGATCCGTTATCTCGTCGAGGTAGTCCTTGCCGCCAATCGTGATGTAATCATAGGACCAGACGGGGGCCGTGTAGCCGGTGGCGGTTTCATCGGTCAAGGTAACTTCGGTTAGATTGCCTGCCGTCACGGTGAACGAGGAATCACGACCATAAAAGTCATTGGTAGAACTGAGCTTGCCATTCCCATCATAGGTGAACGCAAATTCACGGCTAAATTCGTCGGTAATCGTCTCAACGCGATCTGAGGTATCGTAGTCAAAAGTAAAGCTGGCATTTGAGTTATTGAGCGATTGAACGCTGGTCAAGTAACCGCTTGAATCGAAATCCTTGTAATCACCCCACTTGTCGGTCAGCGTGAAATCGCCGCCACCGTTTTTCACCAATGTCGAAAAGGCTAAATCTCCATCGGCTTTCAGGTAGTTACTGCCATCCTTCTCAAACCAGAGTGTTGAACCATCCCCACGAACAAGAAGGGCTCCGCCGGTTTGGTCATAGATACGATCGAGACCGTCCAGCCACCATCCAGATCCGAACTCGCCATCAACCCGATTTACAATCGCTTGCGATCCCGTGAATGTTCGCGTGAGTGTCGAACCTGAATACTCCAAATCAACATCAACCGACCAATCGTACATCCCTGTCGTTGAACTGGTCGTCAGACTACGAAGCACAAATCTTAGTGGCTCGCCGGTTGCAAGGCCGGTGTTATTGAAGGTCACGTCGCCACTGGAAACGCCATCAATTGTGAGGTTCGCGGTAATGGAGTCAGGGATCGTCGTTCCCGCTGCAATGATGGTCTCAATAGGCACCAACACTACGGGGATCGTGTCACTGGCATAGGTTAACGTCAATCCACTGCCAATGGGCTGGCTGGTGGAAACAATTCCGTCACTCAGCAAGCTGGTATCACGGCGTTCACCGTTCAATGCTCCAGTCAATCCATCTCCTACTGTGACTTGCACCGTTCCCGTCACGCTGGAGTTGGTTCCATCACTGTTGGTGTAGGTGAAAGTGTCGACACCCTCGAAACCAGTGTCGGGCACGTAGGTGAAAGTGCCATTGGAATTGAATGTCAACGTACCGTTGGCAGGGTCGGCGACTTTGGTGGCGGTGAGTGTTGAGCCTTCGGCATCAAAATCATTGTCCAGCACACCTTCGGAAGTGCTTGTGACGGTCAACGTTGTGTTGAGTGCGGTGACAAAATCGAGGTCGTGATTGATAAAGGGAGTTGCGTTAAGAACTTTTCGGTCTTCAAGCTTCTCAAAGTTGAGATCGCTTTCTTTTTGTTTGCGGCGTCGCGATTTTAGTTGACGGGTAACCCTTGGTGCTCTTCTCTTGGACCGTGCAAACATTCTCTTCTCCCGAAAAAATGTAAATCCGCTGATCGTCAATTGAGCATCCATTGGAGGATTTGAAAATTGCGGCGTCAAAGCAATTCCCAATTTATTAACAAAAGTTTTACAAGATTGTCTTCCCCTCTAGGGAATAGATGAAACGGGCATGCAGTCTTTCGTCTCATGCACTCGAACTAACATTTGACAAGTTTTGCAAAAACCATGAATGTCGTTCGCTGAAACACTAGCGATTCGAGGATTCATGGGCGAGCAACGCAACTGGCAATACATCAATGATCAAGAAGGCAAGCCGATCTCGGTTAATTTTCAGGACTACGAGTGCCATGTTGTCATGGAACGCTATCAAAAAGGCGAATTGTCACTTCGTTTGATTGACGCTGCTGATCCCTGCCCGATATGCCGAGCAACCAGCAACCTGACGGATGTTACGCCAGCACCAGATGAGGTGTTCATTAAAGACTACGCAGAAAATGAAGGTGTGTTTCAAACGCTTGTTGCCGAAGGGCTGATAAGCGACACGGGCAAAACGATTGATACGGGCCACTCGCAACTAAATGTTGGTCGTATGTCTCAAGAATTGGCAATGCAGTGGCAAACATTTAAAAAACAGCTTCCTGACTCGCCAGACCATACATCCGAGCAACTGCGATAACGATCAATCTTCCATTAAATCCAACATGGCACCTCGGCAAGTAGCCGACCGCGTGCTGCATGGCTTCGCATAGCTCGGTGCGTTGCACAGCCTTCGGCTCCATTTCGCCCACTGGTGCGGGCGTGATACGCCCTGAATGAAGTTGCCTTTTGGCAATACTCTTTTTTTGAAGGGGAGACCCCACTGCCGTCAAGGATAAAACCGGCGTCCTTGCCGGCGATAGAGCAACGCATTGTTACTTATTTTCAGAATGACTGTGCTTGTTGCACTCGGTACACCAAAAATGATAGTGGGTATCATCGTGATATTTCGTGTGATTGTAGTTGGCGGCACAATTGAGGCAGTAGGCCAATACCGGGCCTGCAACTATCTGAACCGCAACCTTTGTTCCATTACTTAACTTAATCTCTGCCATCGTTCTTCCTTTTAGAAAATTTCAACACTAGTGATCTCAACGCCCTATAACGTTCGCCACGAATTGTAATGAGCTGGAAAGACGAAAACAAATTGCCTGGGGACGTCTGGGGGCGCTTGGGGACGCCTTCTCTACGCGGTTATTGAACACAATTGTAACCAAATTGTCACATTTGGATTATTAGTTTTCTGTACAATCAATGTATGGAAAAAAGAGATGTTAACATACCGCGTGATTACTTATTACCTGCGTTCGCCTGCGTTACTTCGGTTGGATTTTCGTTGGCACTGTTGTTTCCTCATCGGGTTAGCACAACCAATCGGCAAATACGATCAATACTCGCTACCACCACCGGATTGGGAACAGGATGTGCGTTTTACACGCTCACGCATCCGAACAACTCTTCGATTCCAACCGCTGAAGTTCTCAATGCCGAAGTAGCAACAAACCGAGCCAGCGTATCGACACCAACAGTATGATTGGGAATAAAGGCGTATTTCAAACGCTGATCGAAGTTGGATTGGTAAGCGATACCGGCAAAACGATTAGTACGGGGCACACTGAATTAAATGTCGGTCGCATGTCTCACAGTGGCAAGCATTCAAAAAACAGCTTCCTGACCTGCCAGACCAAGAATCCGGACAGCAGCGATAACGATCAATCCATTTCTTTTTGTTTCATTAAATCCAATATGGCACCTCGGCAAATAGCCGATTGCGTGCTGCATGGCTTCGCATAGCTCGGTGCTTCGCACAGCCTTCGGCTCCATTTCGCCCACTGGTGCGGGCGTGACACGCCCTGAATGAAGTTGCCGTTTGGCAACACTTCTCTTTTGAAGGGGAGACCCCACTGCCGTCAAGGATAAACATGCGGCAATTCGGCACCTCCCCAATCTTCCGCACTCGCTTTGCTCCTTTGTGCAGACAGTGGCCCCTCCATCTTGCCGTCCTTGACTGCCGTTCCCCCTGGGCTTTTTGGCTTTCGCCCCGCCGCTCTGAAAAAGAGCAGCTGGCTCTTTTGATTTACGAGCCGTTTTTTATCTACACAGGGGCAACCAATCATGACAACCACCAAACGCAAGCGATCACGTAAAACCAAATCAACAAAATCTGACATCTATAGTCGCGTGACCAATCGCATCATTGAGCAACTTGAACAAGGCGTTAGACCATGGATGAAACCATGGAACGCAGAACATGCCGCTGGCAGGATCACTAGACCGCTCAGGCATAACGGCGTTGCCTATCAGGGAATCAACATATTGATGCTGTGGGATTCAGCAGAGACGCAAGGTTTCGCCGCTCCGATATGGCTCACCTTCAAACAAGCTCTGGAACTGGGCGGTCACGTTACGAAGGGTGAAAAAGGAACGCCCGTTGTTTACGCTTCCACCTTCAAGAAAACAGGCGAAGACGACAAGGGCAATGAATTGGAACAGGACATTCCATTTCTCAAGCAATACACCGTGTTTAATGCCGATCAATGCGAGGGCCTGCCGGATCACTTCTCGCAGCTTAAGCAGGTTCCAAGCGAACAATTGGAGCCAATCGCAATCGCCGAGGAGTTTTTCAATCACACTAACGCCGATATCCGCGAAGGCGGCACAAAAGCCTACTACGCAATCGGTGACGACTATGTCCGTATGCCACACTTGCAAACGTTTTGCGATGCAGAAAGTCACGCAGCCACCTTAGCCCATGAGCTTTGTCACTGGACGCGGCACACCTCTCGGCTTAATCGTGATCTAGGGCGTAAAAAGTTTGGCGATGCAGGCTATGCCGCCGAAGAACTCGTTGCAGAAATGGGTAGTGCCTTTCTATGTGCTGATTTAGGCATTACGCCCGAAGTCCAAGAAAATCACGCAGCCTATATCGAAAGTTGGTTAACCGTTCTAAAGAATGATAAACGGGCTGTTTTTTCTGCCGCTTCACACGCGTCCAAAGCGGTTGAGTTTTTGCACGGCTTGCAGCCCGCTGGAACAAAAAAGCAACAACGCAAACATTTTGTTGACAATAAAAATAGGGAGCCGCAGAATGAATAAACGCAACTGGCGAGGTTCAAGTTGGAGACTGATTTCACCAATGATCTAAAACACAAATTGACCAGATTAAGAATCGCTTTGTCAGAGCTGGAACTTAACTCTGACTGCGAGAAAAAGCTTGGCAAAGCTTTTGATGAATACATGGTGGCTGCAAAAAGTGTTGCCGCTACGGTTCTGTCCGAACGCATCGGCAACTCATTCAAGACCGCGATCGACCAAGAAGGCAAACCTTCTGAGAATAAAACTCAGAAAATTGAACACGCCCGTCTCATTCGCAATTGGCTTGCCCCTTGGAATCTCGCTTTCATGGAAGAAAGTGGGCGTCCAATGATAATCGATGCGGGGGCGAATGGTCCTAAAGGTTCGGGATACAGCACTTACATATTGAGACCATTTGGTGGTGGTAACAAGGTTTGCGGATGGTTAAAAATCAAACAAGTCTTGTGTTCCCCCAAACTTGTCGACGCTACCCAGTTCGCCAGGCTTAACGAGAAAAGTGGAGGCAGGCATTGACTATTACGATTGTCGTCATAGTATTTCCTGCCCAATGGTACCCAGCTTAATTTGCATCGGGCACAGGATTTCAAAATCTGGTTCGAGGTGTGAGATGAAAGAATGGAAAATTGTACGTAAATTGGCCGACGCTGCTTCTGAGCCAGAAAAAGGTCATGTGGATCGCGAGCGGGTTGGTGACACAAAGCCAGTTAATAAAAGACACGCAAAAGCGTTTTGGTTGGCGGTTTTGCTGGTGGCAGTTTTAGTCTTGCCGCTAGTCAGCCTTGGCTTGAAATTGTGGTTCAATCAACCGCAAATGAATGTGCAGATTGATGGCAACAACAATGACGGTCCGATCACACTTGCAGGACGTGATCATATCGAAGTTGAGTCTGAGACTGAAGCAAAGACTAAGCAGCTAAATGAAAGACGGGAGCGTTTGAATTCAGAGGTTGGCAAGTTAGGGCCTCAAGGTGCGAAAACTGATCTTTTGAATCGATTCGAGACGATCGGTAATCCGAGTGGCCGTAGTTTGGAGGAATTCATTTTACAGCTTGACTTGATCGAGGCGAAATTGGCTTATCTAAACGAGAATTATGAGCGTGCAATTGAATCGGTTGGCGATCAACAAGGCGATTTTGCTGATAGAATCAGGCATGATTGTTGGACTCAGCTCCATGAGTTTTCACAAGCTGAAAACGAACTGTCCAAGTCAAGTATCTCGACGAGAGCAAATCAAAAAAGCCAACTCAGATTGGATACTATAAGTATCGTCAACAAAATAATACATGACAATCACGGAGTAACCCTCGACGATATCGCGGGGCTCATTAAAAAAGTAGATAGTTGCCATCAAAGTCACAAACAGGTTACAGGGTCTGAATACGACAAGATTGATCTCGTACAATTAAAAATAGTTTTATTGGGAAGTTGGTTCAAGCTGGCTCCTCAGTACAGCGACCAGGCCGGAGAAGAGATTAATGCCTACAGTGATACACTGCTGGAAGCATTTGAAGCGCTAAATGAATATAGGGAAAAGCTGATAGCGTTTGGTTGTCCATTTCCTGATCGCATTAGGACGACGCACTTGAGTAACATCGCGAATGGTAGTCAAGATGTTTTTTTTGTATGCCAACACCTGCTCGCCAACGATTGCGATTTCGTTGAAGGTTGGAGGAAACGTGCCGCTAATGCCGATTTAGAACTGACTGAGGCGATTAACAATGCAACCAAAGGTGAAGAAGTTAATGCGAAAGCCGAATGGGTGTTTCCAATTTTTCAAATTGCTGCGAGGGCGTTCGAACGAGAGGAGCACGAAAAGGTGCTTGAGCCTCTTGAGCGATCTCTGGCTTGGATCAAAAACCCAAAAATCGCTGAGTTGGTGCCTGAGTCACAATTACAGACGATTAAGAACGGGGCCAAGGAGATAAGAGCCAAACTACCCGAAGAGTTGAATCGCAAGTCAGTCCTTGCTCAGTGAGTTGCAACTGTTTCCAATTGAGTAGACAAATATGTCCTGTTTGGCCTTTCCGCATATGAGTTGGCGACTGGAAACTCCCCAGGAGATTCACAGGTGTTGACTGCCAATGTCAGTGTTTTGACACAAATGGATTCCTTTTCGGAACTACGTCGGCGGATTTGGCGTTAATCGATGGCGGCATCTCTGGTGTCACGTCCGACGCCACAACTCAAATAAATAGATCATCCAACCAAGATCTTGAAGCATCGAAACTTCGTCAATTTCCTTGCGACTCAAATGAGTTCACTATAAGTTCCCTTCAATGGGAACGTGGGGAAACAAACCTACGGAAAATGGCGCAGCCAGCGACTGGCTTGAATCACTGATCTCCAACGGTATTGAGACCAAAGTGCGTGAACAGCTTCATGCTGACATTCACGAAGAGCCCGAGCAAATTAGGGCTGCGGCTCACCTCGTAAGAGTGTTGGTCAGTGCCGACATCTGGCCAAGTGAATTGAGAAAAGAGTTTGCCAGCCTCGCCCGCGATCACGTGGAGCAAATGCTGTCAACGAAACTTTATGCCAACTTCGTTGCCATTGCAGAGATTAGACAAGAATCAGCCACTTGTCCTCAGAGCGATCTCGCTGAGCTGAGCGGCTCCTTTCGAATCTAGAACTGCGTCGCTCGCATCAAAAGCCGATGAATATTTGCTCGGTTTGCCGCCGAAGGCCATGAATTAAGAGATTCAACGAGTAAACCGCCGTTGGTGATCCAGCGGCTTCGTCCGATCATCAATTGTGATCAACTCACAGCCTGAACACGCAATCATCTGTCAGTTGCGCCAGAATTTGGGCCTGTCATCATCACACTCAATTTTCAGTTGGAAACCGCACCTCACGTCCTTTATGCCGGTCAAGCTAAAGCCTTCGTCGATTCTGGCAAGCAGAAAATCGGCTCCCCCTAAGCAGGTCGCCCCCAATTTTCTACTGGCAAGACACGCTGCGCTTCTTCTTCAGGCTTTAAATCACTTGCCGTCAAGGCCGCAGTGGTTGCGGTTCTCAAACACAAACAAAGGAAGAAACAATGACCAATGAAACCAAAAACAAGCCCGTTGAGACACTTCGCGATGGCTACCTTAAAGTCGCCATCTGGCGAAACCCAACGGATAACGGCTACCGCTACAGCACTGGTCCGCTTCAGCGAAGCTATAAAGACAAAGAAGGCCAGTGGCGGGAAACCGAGTTCCTTTCCGGCCATGAAATCCTAAGAGGCAGCCGACTTCTTGAGAAAGCGTATGACTTTCAGCTTGAGCAAAAGAAACAGGACTACGAAGGAAACGGTGCCACCCAATAGCCATCACACCGGTGCGGTGGTGGCTTTATTGCAGCCACCGCCGTGCTGGTGCAAACCCAATAAATCATGAAAAGGAGTTACCATAATGACTAATAACAAATTAATGGCCGAAAATAAATTCGAGTATGAAGTGCAAACGTATACCCTGTGTGGCGGGTGGATCAATTGCTGGACTGTGGACGACCAACCCCAACAATTTGAAACAATAGAAGACGCTCAGGCGGAACTGGATGAATTTTTTGAGGAGATTGAAGACGAGATTCGCAACAAATCCCGCAAACCGGATGAAGGTTATTGCCGTAGTGAGTTCAGAATTCGACCCGTCCGCTAACACTTCGGTGGTCGTCATGCTACAGGCGACCACCTACACACGACCAGTTGGCGTTGAAGAAAGAAGGCAAGGAGAGCCGCAAGACGGCTCAAACATTGAACCAGGGGGCCTTGCCCCCAGCAGCGTCCAGGGCGCGAGTCAACAAATTGAAAAAAATAATGCAGGTTGGCGTCTTGCCATATTGCTCTGCTTCGGGTGCCAAACACGCCCGCTCTATTCCCACACATGATTTTTTGAAATTTCTTGCCCCAGCCGCAAGCGGTCGCTTCTTGACCCCGCTTCCCCCGCCAATTGGGCTTCCAATGCTTTCAAGCAAGCGAGTCGCCGAAGTGGCGAATCGCTTGAATGAAAACATTTTTTAACTTTAAAAATCAAGGAATCACACCATGAAACAACCATCCTGTCAATATGAAACCCAATCCAAATTTCCACTCGGCAGTATCGTCATCACTGACGACATAAGCCGCCATCTATCAACGGACGAAATCCATAGCGGACTGGAAAGCCACGCCAAAAGTGATTGGGGGTATGTTCCCGAGGACATCGCAGAATCCAATGACAAGGCAATAAAAGGAGGACATCGGATTATTTCAGCATACGGAAAAGGGGAACGAAAATTCTGGATTATCACCGAGGCAGACCGTACCAAAACCACCGTTCTATTTCCCATTCAATATTAAAACCACCTCTCGCCAGTCCGCAGTGGTTGTGGCCTGGCCAACGCTAAAACAAGGAAACTTTATCATGATAGCAACAGGAACCACTGATGAAATTATCTACGCCCCATCTTCAAGACTTGCAGGGGGAGATTGGTGCCATGACTCCAATAGGAAAATTGGAGAAGGGGATATCTATGCTTCTTACAGTGCCGACACGATTGGCACTTCCAACCGAATTCGGAAACCGTTCCGTCTAAACGGTTGCTTGTGGACGACCGTTTCCATTTCCGGGCAATCTGTAGAAATGGAAGCAATAGCATATCGCCTTGCAAACATCGTACATTTCGATGGAACGCCAACCACTTACGGAGAGGTTTGCCGCGGGGCTTGGGATCAGACAAATGGGTTTTATCACTCAATGGCCGTCTCTCACGGCAGTAGGGAATATGTCTTGTGCGGACCTCCGGTAATCCTACGCGGCGACAATCAACCGGAACCCGTCCAAGGTTCACTATTCTAGCCCCGTCTTGATTTCTAAAAACAACACGAAATATTGGCTTCGAACCAAATGCAGATAGTGGCTTTTTCCGTTGCTTGAACTCCCAAAATGGGGCAATATCAATCAAGGAGATCTTCATATGATTGATATTGAAAAAATTAAGGCCGAGCTTCCAAATATGCCGCTGGTTGCCCGCGAAGAATTAGCCAAAGTGCTTAATCAAAGCATTTCAAACGATCATGAGAAACTGGCCGCCAATGAAGAGGCAGAGCATCTGGCGATTTGTAAAAAACGTTTAGCCAGATTTGACGCAGGTGAAACACGTGCTGTCCCGTTCGAGGAAGCGATCAGCCGAGTATTTGGTCAGCAGTGACTTATCTGTAATTTTCCTGAAAGAAGCCGAACAGGATCTTGAAGAGATTAGATTGCAGTTGTGGCAAGTCTCACCAATGACCATCCCCAAAGTCCTTGAGGAGTTACGCACAGTTAAGGCTCAATTGGCCCAGTTTCCATTTTTTTATCAGGTTGTACCAACTCGAAAACTGCGGCGAGCATTATTGCATAGTTGCCGTCGTACTGTCTATTTTCGACTAACTGGCGATCACCGCAATTCTACCGCAGCAAGCGAGGCCAGCTTGGCTTTCAAGACGTGGCATGGCTGGCTGAAATCTTATGTATTCTAGGACAGAAGATAAGGCGGAACGAGCCCAAGCCGTTTGGAAGAAAGAAATTGAGAAACGTATCGCCGACATTGACAGCGGATATGTAAAAACTGTCGCCGCCGAACTGGCAGAGAAAATGATTCGCGGTGCTCACTAAACGTTTGAGCAATTCAGGCGGCAAGTACCGCCACATCGTACTTTTGAATCTCTCGATCGCGGGTAACAATCGTTAGTTTCTCAATTCGAGCTTGGGCAATCAGCAACCTGTCAAACGGATCACCATGATGATGCGGCAGGTGCTTGATTTCTTCGATGTGTTCCAAAGAGATTGGCAGCAGGTGGCAACGCATGCGTTGAGCGGCTTCTTCTAGCGGCTCTGGCAAGGTGAGTCTGCCCCGACTGATTTTGATATTGAGCTCCCAAAGTGATGCGTAGCTAAAGAAGAGTTGGCTTGTGCCCAACGCAATGGCACGACGAGCTTGTGGAAGGAGTGAGTCCTGGTTTTCCTTCCACCAAATAAGAACGTGAGAGTCCAAGAGAAATTGGCTCACACGTCCTCAGCAGGAAAAATCGTCGACGCTTCAAACAAGCCTTCAATTTCTTTGTCCATTTCTTCAACAGTGGCATGATACTGTACCTGCCCTTCCCATTGACCGCCAGTACGTGGGCTCGTGTCTTGCTCGATTGGTGTTAACTTAACCAGCAGCTCATTGTGGCGGGCAATAATGATCTCGTCGCCGGCCAGGGCACGCTTGATTAGCTGAGGAAGATGAGTTTTAGCCTCGCTTATGTTGGCAATATGCATAACAACCTCCATGTTACGATGTTTCTTCAAGAGTGCCACATTTATGAAACAAAGTCAACCAAAATGGTCATATGTTGGTTGATGTTGGTTGTTTCGGCGAGTAATAGCTTGAAATGTATCGAAAAATCACTTCGTCAAGAAACTCGTTTACATCTCCACAAACTTCGCTTATTGCTAAACTCCTGATGGGGTGTAAGAAACTCCGATAGATTACGACCTTGGACTTCGTAGCCAAAAAATGTCCTCCCTTTGTTGGGAGGGTGGCGAAATAAAATACCGCTTGCGGAAATACGCCGCAGGTCATCTATCGACTTTCTTAACCTCCTGGCACCATTCGGTGCGGGTTCCCCGTCTTTGAATTTGCAATAACGGAGGAGCCAATGTTTCGAAGTGAATTAGAAAAGTCCCAAAGTGTTCGTGTGGGCAAGCGTATCCGGTCAAGCCGAGAACGTCGAAACATGTCACCTGAGGATTTGTCGCGGAGCCTAGTCCCTCCACGAAAGACAAAACATATGTGCAATATCGAGGCGGGATTGCTAACAATCAGCAGTCATGAACTGAGCCGCATTGCAATTGTACTTGAAGTTCCAATTGGCTATCTAGTGGGCCATGATTTCCTGTCCGATTGGATGAATGACAAACCGTTTGTAGAAGCTTACTTTCAGATGCCTCAAGCTTCCCGCGACAAAATAAGAAAGACTGTATTGCACCTTGCTGGTGACAATCCAATCATGTTTGACAAGCCAGAATCGTACTCTTGAAGTTGCGATTCAGCCCAGAACCATCGAAGCCAGAACTTTCCCGGGGAAAGTTAGTTGGCTAAATAGGCAAAATGAAGTTACAGACCTTTCCTTGAAGACCCTTCAAAGAGAAAAGCCGCAATCCCGCATTCACGCAAAACCGCAAATCCGGTTCGTAAAAGCTTCCATGTTTTGCCAGAATCCAACACCGCTTTGACTGCATTGACCAAACCCGCAATCACGCAAAGACTGTGTTGCAAACAGCTCCCAAGTCTGACGCTGCTCGAGAGATTCTGAATCTAGCCAACGAGCTACTGGGAGCAGCCAATGAGCAATAACGAATCGTTTCCAGAGCCCGACCAAGAGTTTGATTCGCATTCAGATATGCAGCTTCATGTTCATGGGGGGATTTTGAACGCAACCTTCGACACAGAAAAAAAACGCTGGACGGCGGTTTCGGCCCGTTTTCCACCATCCACAAAAGTCAATTTGGCGTTGAGGCTTGTTATTACTCCTCTCTGTGCCGCATAAATGTACCCAAAGTCTGACCATTTGTTTGAAGACCTCGTCAAGTGATATCAATTGCCTGTTCTTGGGGCTGTCGCATGATGTTGGAGGTGAGCTCAAAGCGCGATACGTTTCGGCCAATCCCTGAATTGAATTAAAAATGCTCGCTTCATGCCAACAAAACGAGCTCTATCGGATTTAACTAATCCACTTGGCTAGTTTCATCCACCTCGCAGAAAGAGGTAATACGCTGTTAACGCCCCGATCAGAATAAGGGCTATGGCACTAAACGATGAGAAATTGCCAACGTCGGCGAATCCCACTCCGCATAAACTCGCGGTAATCAATGAAAACACGTTCATAGAGTTCCTCCAGTGAAAGGGTCTACCAGCCTTTTTATTGAACTCCTAGTCGGTTATCCTACAGGTGCTGTTTACGCAGCAAAGTTCTTAAAGGCGCTGGTTGCTTGGTGTTTCCAGCGTCCTTTATTTTGCGCTGCCTAGCAAGAATGAAAATTCGTTTCATCCGATTCCTCTGAGAATTAGTGGCTGGGCAACATTTGGTTGATCATCTGTCAGCAAGCTCTCACGAATTGAACAATCGTAACGCCATCGCGATCAGGTTGATCAACTGATATATCAACCATCAAAGTTGATCAACCGTAGTTGCATCGGAAACCGGTTGATCAACTTCTTGCGCTAGATTCTGAATTCTTCCAAATCGCAATTTGCTGCTTGAATATGTAGGTGAAACAACCACTCCTTTTGATACTATCCAAGCTCCAAGAAAATCGTTCGTTTTATTTTGAAGGCTATTAAATGCAAACCAAGATCGTTAGCAGTTTAGATTGTTCTGATCCAGCACTTCGGCAGGTTACGCGACGAGTCGCTGCTGTAGGGGGGATCAACCTCGGCCAAGGGACTTGCTTAATCCCTACACCTGAAATCGTTGCAGAAAGGGCGCGAAGAGCCCTGCTTGAAGGAAGGCATCAGTATTCGGCAGCGCATGGTGTAGACGAACTAAGGGCAGCCATTTGCACAAAACTAAACAAATTCAACCGAATTCCTTGCTCGGTAGAGAATGTTTGCGTTACTTCGGGCTCTAGCGGTGCATTCGAAGCCGTTTGTGGAGCCTTTCTGGACGAAGGTGACGAGGTCGCGGTTTTTTCGCCATGGTATCCCTATCACATTCATGCGATCAAACGGTCAAAAGCAATTGTGAGGGAAATTCAATTGCAGATGCCGGACTGGACCTTCGATCCGAACAAATTGGAAGAATTGTTGAACGAGAAAACGAAATTCCTGTTGCTTTGCAACCCAAGCAATCCAACAGGAAAGACGTTTACCGAAACCGAATTGCTAGAGATCTGTGATATATGCAAGCGACACGACGTGATTGTTGTAACCGATGAGGTATATGAATACCTTACCTATGATGGCCAACAACATATTTCGGTGGCAAGCTTGCCTGGGATGTTTGAAAGAACGATCACAATGAGTTCTTATTCGAAGACTTTCGCGATTACAGGTTGGAGGATTGGGTATTTCTGTGCTCCAGAGAGCGTGTTCGCCAAGTTGCGAGGCGTTTTTGACCAGAAATACATTTGCGCCCCTACACCATTGCAACTCGGCGTGGCTCATGGCGTGTCCGAATTGCAAGACAGCTACTACTCATCGTTGGTATCGTCGTTTGAAAGGAAGCGTCAAATTTTGTGTGAGGCTTTAACAAAAACTGGCTTCCAAGTTTGCAAGCCGCCGGGCGCCTACTATATTATTGCCTATACAAGCGGTGTTTTTGGCCAACTAAATTCAAGCGATGCCGTTTCTAAAATGATTGACGAAACAGGAGTAGGCGCAGTGCCGTCAAGCGACTTTGTATCAGAATCAACACGTCATGAAGACAGTCTCTTTGTGCGTTTTTGTTTTGCCATGCCGGATGACATGTTACTGAACGCGGCAGATCGGCTTTCGAAACTTCGAAACTTGAAGGGGGTGAAAGGATGAAGCAGCGACGCCAGGATGGGTTCCCTATGAACGCTCAGGATTGGAGAAGCGTCATCGAATGTTTGAGATTGTCTGATTGGGAGAAGTCGACCGACCTGCCAAAAAGAAGGCAGAGAAAAGCAAGCAAGATAATCGATAACAACCCGGAATTAGTCATTCACGCAAACTCAGACATTCCAATGATTAGCGTAGACTCAGGCACTTCCCCTTCGCTCAACACTGTGTTCAACGAGCTTGTGGATGATGACAAGCTATTGTTTGACGGTATTGAGTACAGGAAAGGACAAAGGTACCAATGCAAATTTCGGCCCTTTATTAAGGCTTTTAATCCGGAGACCACGTTTAAGAATCACAGCGAAATCCGAACAGGCGATGCCCCGGCAAAAGACCAATGTGTCGTAGTGTGGAGCCGATGCGAAACCTTCAAGGACGTCATTCTGATTGAAACTACTGATGTGGTTTTCGTTGTGCCCAGCGCACTTGCGGCCGGTGAAAAAGAATCAAATCACATCAGGAAACATAGAGAGGTTGCTCGGTTTTGCACCGGTATCAATTCTGTGAGTGATCTGCCAACGACAAAATCTCTTCAGGACGTTGTCCGTGATTTTCCAAAGTCAATTCGTGGCCTTCCTCACTTCGTTGTGATTGATCGTTTAGGAAAGAATGAAGATGAAAAGTGCCTACTCTCATGCCTGATCGGCAAGGCTCAACACAAGATTGTGTTAATCAAAACTGAAAAAGAGCCAATTGAAGGAGGAGTAGCTGAACCTGAGTGTTCCGGCCTGGATTTGTTGCTTCAAAATATTCCGTCAATTACGCTAGACGGCGACCTAGTCGCGATGCAAAAAAAGATTGTTGATTGCATCAATTCCGTATCAGTCAATCGTGATTTTGAAATTGCGCTCAACAGTTTTTTTAGCGATGCGTATGAAGCTTTCAAGAACAATGGTGAACTCAGGATCAAACAGAAAACGCAAAGTGATTTTGTCAATGTTGCTTCCCTTTGGTTCAGGACCGCGACTGAGGTGTATGCCACGAATGACTACGTTCATTCCAGGTTCTGGCCGGATTTGAATGAGGACGAAAATGATCAATTGGAGAAAACAACGTCTGTTGAAGACTACGCAAGTCAAGAACACGTAGGGAGGTTGTTTGTCTGCGAAAATCTTGAGGATGTACTGAGGCATGTACATGTGCTTGATGACTTGTCTGCTGAAAAGGTAATGGACGCAAACGTTTTCTTGACATCTAGAGATGAATACTTCGCCTACTTAGATATTCTTGTCGACAAGGGGTGTTCGATCGATGGAATACACTACACGCTCCTTCCTGCAGCATTGCAAAAGCTCAAGACGAGAGACGTGGCATTGATTAAGACACTAGATGGAAGCTGGCTTTTTTTCGAACTAAGAATTGACGAGTTTTCGCTAAGTCCGATAGACGACGATCCGTTCGATCCGAAATATGAATATGCTCCAATTTTTGCGACATTGCGTCATTTACGCCATAACATGACTCAATCATGTGAAAATAGCTCGCTCCCGTTAAAAGTTTTTTCGTGGAAAAAAGGAGTGATGACAGAGGAAGACTTGATAACACGAAGGCTAATGCATTTGTTTGGTGACAATCACAACTCATTCGCCTTTCATGTGGTGCTTTTCGAAGATCATCCTTCGTATCCAGGCGGCACTCTTAAGGATGTTGTTTTGAGGACGAAACGCAAACTTGATGACCTACGCCGAAATCTTTCCGTTCTAAAATCTGTCGACTTTGGTGAAAACTATCAACCAAAGAACGATTTGATCTATTTGGACAGAAACCCGGCGAAGTATTCATTAGTTCTCCGATTTTCCTCCGATGCCGAACTTGCAAGATTTCATGATAACGATACTGCAAAAATCATTCGCAACGAAATGCTTCTAGAGCTTCTTGATAATGTTAATGATCGCGAGCCCAAGTTAAAAACTGACCAATTGAGTGGCGGGGACCTCGAATTTATGTTTGATGCTTTCGGAAAGCTGGGGATTCGGGTAATCAATCGTCTTTCAATGAAGGGAGGCCTTTCGACTAGTGATTGGTATGTTGTTAACGGCCGTCAATAACTAACCGAGACGCTTGGCGGCGGGAAAGCGCGACTCAAACTTCTCAACCAAGAGACCTAACGACTAATCGCCCGCGAGCCAAGTGCTTGAACTTGTTCTCTTACTTGTTTTTCGATCTTGGCAACCAGAATTTCTGACTCCTCTAATGAATCACTGATTCCAATGCTCTTGTAGGCATTGCAAAGAGACTCTTTGACCCTGTCTCTTGAATTGCTTTCCGATTCGCTGCCATCGCCTGTTGCAACCATGATTGCGTACTGAAGTTCGCGGGTAATTGCATCACAAAGGTACTCGTTTGCCCACGTGTCTGAAAAATGAAAGCTGTCTTCAGGGGACACTTGAAACGACTCCAGATTCTTTTTTCGCAAGCGAGCGAGAGTGAGTTGATCTGAAGGGAAATCGATTAAATCCGTTCGAAATTTCGACAGTCGCCGAACTGCTTTATCAGGTTTTTGGGTCACTAGTTCCGTTAGACATAAGGTGTTAATCCGATTGCCAAAACTAGTGAAGAAATTTTCTGCTGTCAAGAACTATTGATCAGACTTTAGCTCGTCCGTTCAAAGTTCAACGGATTTACAATTTGAGCGCGCACAAATGGGCGAGGCAATGTCGAATTCATCGCTACCCTCTCGCACCAAAGTGTGCTACGAAGTGCTGCCAAATCAATTGCAGATCTCAATGGGCTTGTTGACTAATTCCATTGGAAGACAGGCATTCCGAGTTGCGTGAATTGGTTGAGGATTCTGCATCGAATTCGTGCTTCAGTTTTCTGATTATATAGTTTTCGGTTTTTGAGTTTGGCTCCGAAAATTGGTTTTAATCGATACATGGTCGTCTCAACGAGACTGCGAGTGTGGTAGCCCACTTTGATCTTCCAGGCCCGGCGAGTCGTTTTCCGGATCTCCCTGAGAACTTCATCACGAGAATGCCGAGGCAATTTTGAATTGCCATGCTGCCAGAGTTTTGCGTTCTTGCGAGGTGGAATGATTGGTTCGGCTGCTTCGTACTCCAGAGCGTCGTAGACTTTACGTTGGTCGTATGCGCCATCGCGATAGAATCATTCGATGTGGCTGTCGACTTGATCCAGAATCGCCTCAACCTGGCCGCCATCGTGCTTGTCATTATTGGTCAGTTCCTCAGCGATAATCTCGCCCGTTGTGGGGTCGATTGCAATGTGGACGCAAGTCGTTGCTTATCAACGTAGTACCGCATGTTGAAACGCGGGTTTGATCCCCGCAGCCTAACAATCCGTAAGTTGCGTCAGACTCAATGGCCGATGCATTTTTGTTCTTTCGCTTCGAGCGTTCGGCGTGAGACACCGGATGCGGTTTGCCGATTGGATTTCGGAGTTAAAAACTACCACAAACACGTTTTGGCACGAGATATTCTGGTGCAGCCGTATGAAAATTGCATCAAATAACTTTTGACTTTTGTTAACGAACATGCCAGTGTCGCTGAGAACCAACCCTTGCCAGGACTCGCGAAACAATGGCCGTCGTTATCAGTCCCATTAACCGCAAAGGCGGTGTTGGAAAAAGCTCCTCGGTATTTCATCTGAGCGGATACTTTGCCGCCAAAGGGCTGAAGGTTCTGTGCATTGACAACGAGCCGCAGCATTCGCTATCCAAGGGCTTCTTTGGCGCCGACGTCGCCGACTCTTTCAACCCCAGCTCCACGACAGCTGCGCTATTCGATCCGACCATAGAAGCACTTCCACAAAAGCTGATACGAAAAACGAAATTCACCAATATCGATATTGTTTGTGGCAGCGACGCACTGGATCGGTTCAACTGCCCACCCGACCAAACATCTTTTGAATCACAGATGGTTATTCGAAATTTCGTTGATCGGGTAAAGGGTCGATATGACATGGTGTTGATTGACAATCCGCCTAACTTGCAACTTTGTACGTACTCCTCACTCGCCGCCTCCAACTTTACCTATTGCATCACGATGCCCCAGGAATATGACGTTCAGGGATTGGTGCCAGTTCAAAAAGCCATCGATACAATCCTTCGCACTACGAATCCGACTCTCAGGCTCGCGGGCTACGTGCTCAACATGGTGAAAGCCAAACGCTCACTTCACAAAACCTATGAGACCCTACTGCGAAGAACCTACGGAACGAAAGTGTTTTCAACAACTGTGCCGGACTGGAACTACTTTGCTGAATCACTAACGGCTCGCCAGCCAATCAGTTTTTATCGACCAAGCTCGAATGATGCCAAAGTAATTGGCAGTTTGGCCACAGAACTCATCGAGAGGATTAACGATCTTTACAGTCAACCACCCGAGTTTCAATATCGTGCCACCGCAACTACGGTCTCCTCATCCTTGGCGAACCAACTGGAGATTACTGCATGAGTGAAACCAAACAGTCAAAGCTAATTCGTAAACTTGGCAAACACATGGAAGAATCTGCCGGTGCAACTCAAATCGTCAATGATCGATATGAGGGGTTTTCCCCCGGTCAATCTGCCAGTGGAGAAATGGCTCTTGAACGCATCATGGAGGATGAGAATCAACCGAGAAAACATCATGACGAAGAATCGCTGCTTGCCTTTGCCGAGCACCTGAAAATTCACGGTGTCCAATCTCCGATTGAACTTAGATGGAGCGAATCGCACAGGAAATGGTTGATTGTTTTTGGTCATCGCCGATACCGGGCTGCAAAACTCGCCGGTTTTAAAACTATTCCGTGCATGTTTGGCGGTGATGGCATGGATGAATCGACTATCCGAGTAAAGCAACTTGTTGAAAACTGCCAACGAGAAAATCTTTTGCCGCTGGAAATGGCGAGAGCCATAAAAGCACTCGGGGAATCTACGCAGTGGAGCAACCGAGAAGTTGGAAAAGAGTTGGGATACAGTCACGTATCGATTGGTCGCTATCTCGATCTGCTCAAGCTGCCGGACGAACTCCAGCTAAAAGTGAATGCAGGCGAGTTGGCGTTAACCACCGCCGTGGAAATTCTTCGCATCAAAGACAAAAAACTGCAGGAAAGTATTGGTCATGAGATTACGACGGCTGGCGAAAAACTAACTCGCTCACAAGCACGACAAATCATTGGCCGAACATCGCAAGAGAATGATTCTGCATCTACGGCGAGGCGGAAGGAAAAGCTGTTGCTGACCCAGAACATAAACGTCACGATTTACCGCAATCCAAATGTCGGTGATGCAAAGATTCAGAAGGAATTGCTTGCTGCTGCCGCTCAATTAGATCCTGAAAAAATGGGTGGTACGCGGCGTACCACCCAAAACCGTGGCAGTATTGCATAGACCGTTAATCAGGCACCTGTTGGCGCAATGCCAAATTGTTACGGAAACAGGGCAAGGAATGCCAAGTTGAAATTTTGGCTACATCGGCACCAAGACACTGCGACTTTGGCCTGAAACCAGCCTCAAAATGAATCCTCGTCCCGTTCCAACTCGCCATTACCTGGACGTTTTGGGAAATCGATCAACGATGCACTTCACCATGCTGAGCAATTTTGTCCGCGATAGCGGACATTCAACAATAATTTTGTTGAGCCTCTTTGGAGGCGAAACGCATTTTCAAGAGGCCATGCGAAGCATGGGGCTGGCAGGGGCCAATAAAAGTTTATGGGCGTTAGCCCATGCAGTTTCATTTTCTTTGGAGGCTGTGACGATGAAAATCCAAACTTGCTCTGGCTGCGGAGTTATCCACAGGAAGTTGCTCTTGGAAATTAATCTTGGGATGGAGGGATAGGAAAAAGTTTTCCGGATAAAATCGATGTCCCGTGTTGCCTTGCGAGAATTTGGTTCGGAGTGAGAGTCCCTACCTTGAAGTTGGCTTGGAGTGGCAATCCCTAATTTGGGGCAAGTCTAGGGGTGGCAGTCCCTATCTGCGAGCTTGGTTCAGGGTGGGAATCCCTATCGCTTGGAGTGGCAGTCCCTATCTAACTGACCAGGTCGGAGTGGCCGTCCCTATTTTTTGGAGGGTGATCGGAGTGGCAATCCCTATTCGGAAGACAGTTTGGAGTGGGAATCCCTACCTTGGAGTGGCAAGTTGCCGTACACGTTTTTGCTGCTGACTTGCCTTGATGATGTCGTCTCTAAAATGGGGCGTTGGGTACAACGAAAAATTGACGTCGATAATACGGTTGTTCAGACCGCGAGTAACGTCTTCCTCCCAGTACATGATAACCTCGGTATCCTTGAATTCTTGCAAGGTACGTCTGACGCTTTTGAGGTCATCACTCGGATAGACCGAGTTTATCAAGACGCTATCGCGTTTTAACGTACTCAATCGGATGTTGTAAGGGCAGGTGAAATCAGCCTGCAAATAGAGATGGGACATCCGCTTATATAGATAGTGAGAGAGCGTCAGATTCAGCAACATCAACGCATCGTAATTCATTCTCCGAGTGGTCAAATCATCGACACTTACGGTCACCAATGGATGGAACTTGACGTAGCATTTCGTTTCCACCGGATTTTTCTCCCATTGCTCACGGCTTGCGTGCATAAGAGTGGGAAATATCGGCGAACTAATGACCGTTTTGCCATCCTTGGTGGCAAGCGTCGTTGACGTGAAGTTGTTAACTTGTAATCCCCGCATGATGCTTCCGTAAGACATGCCATGCCCACAATCTTTGAGTTCACGCCGGAGCTCTGACATTGAAAATTGAACAGCAAGGCTACCACCTAAATAGATACCGTTTTTAGGGTTGGTGGCCATTTTACGCAGCGATTGCTCAATTAAATCCTCACGTTTGGTAGGGTAGAATTCTCGTTCTTCACCGTTCTTTAGCGGTAGCCGTGCTGGACGAATGGTAAGCACATATTCTTCCTTGCGATACAGAAATGGCCGCGTGAGTGTATCGAGGAATTGACCGCCATTCTTTTGACGGAGTCGTTCCATCTCTTTTGGGCTCGCAAAAACTTTGGGCATCGCATCGTAAAGCTCAATCGTGCTGCTCGTGCCTGGGGGTAAAGCACTTTGAAACAGCGATAGCTGATTCGGCGTGGTCTTTAGTTCCTCGACCGGATTGCCTTGAAAGTCATGCCCTTTGACATGCTGAGTATTTGCGAGATTTGAAGCCATGCTTCACGCATGGCAGAAATTTGGCGTAAAGTACAGCGAAAGTTATGTGGGTGCTGTCTAGGCATTCCGTCAACAAGAAACAGGACCTGAGCATCGTCAGCTTGGTTGAACGGCGACACACGCCTGATTCTCGCAACTCCGTGGCTACACTCCTGAAACAACAGCGTTCATCGTTTTTTGTTTCTAACTTTAGGAGTGTTGCCATGCAATTTTTGGCCGGTTTTCTTATTCTCTGTTTCATCATTTCTGTATTGGGTCCATGGTTTTGGGTTTTGTTGGGCCTCGGCATTGTTGGGTACATCGTTTATCGCGTTACGAGTGAAACCCACGAAGCTTCGTTGCCGGAAGAAGAGCGAAAAGCCCTCCGCCGTCAACGGCAGGAAGAACAGCATGCCAGAAGAATGGCAACGATTGAGCATCAAAAACATGCTGCTCAACTGGAGGCGCAGAAAAAGGCTCAAGCGTCAGCAGCGAAACGATCGATTGGCGGAGTCATCGCGAAAACTGCAGTCAGTGTTGGCTTACATGCCCTGACCAACGGGGCTGTCAAACATCGTCATCGCCACTAACGCGAATTCTTCTCAGGGCTGCCGTGATGCAGCCCTTTCTTGTCCGCTCAGTAGGAGATCTTAATGTCCGTGTCAGTTTCTTTCATTTCGGTTGATCAAATTGCTCCAGCCAAACATCCTCGCAAACTCAATCCCACAAAAACCAAAGATATCGCCAAAAGCGTCAAGGAGTTTGGTGGGCTGTTCCAGGCCATTGGTGTGATTGCTGATGGCGATCGCTACCGATTGGTTTGGGGAAATCATCGTCTGGCTTCCTACATGCTTCTTGGCCGTACTGAGATTGAAGCACGTATCTTGCTGCCGGAGACTACGCCTGATCAGGAATTGTCATACTCAATCCAGGAAAACGCACTTCGAACCGCAGAAAGCTTCGAAGATACGTTGGCTCGTGTGGAGCAGTATGCCGCATACAAACGTTGCTCGATGGAAATTGCTGCCAAACAAAATGGGGTAAGCTCTTCCTACGTTAGCAAAGGTCGAAGCACCATCAAGAAACTTAGCGGCAAGGCCCGAAAACTGGCCAGAGAAAACAAGGTCGGGCTTTCTGTTCTATATGCCATTGCCAAGGCACGCAGTGAAGAAGCACAACAAAAATTATTGGCTGCACATCTCAATGGCTCAATGAGTCGGGATGACATTGAACTGGCGGTGAAGAAAGGAAGTGGAAAACGCGTCCCCAAGAAAACCAATCTGAACCTGAGCATTGAAGGCATCAACATCAAGCTGGCGATTCCCAATGGTGTGGACTATGAACAGATCAAGACGACACTCAACACGCTCAAGGGTCGGCTCAACACGCATGCAAAACAGCAAATTCCTATTCATCTACTTCCCGAAGTTATGACTCAGGAGGCGAGCTGATGTTTTTTCGATCACGTCGCCGGGATGTACTCGCGGAGCTTGGGATGTCCATTGATGACATCTGTTCTCATGTCTTTGCCATTGGAGCCAGCGGCTCAGGTAAAACCTCCATTCTCAGAATCCTAATGACTGCGATTCTGAATCATGGTGTTGGTTGCATCTGGTGCTGCGTGAAAGCGGATGAAGCCGCCAATGCGATCCAGGTGATTCGCGGCACGAAAATGCGGCATCGCTTGCGCCATTTGGTTCCGGGCAAGTTTACGTTTAATTTTCTGAGCTATGAACTTGAACGCGAGGGAGGGACACCTTCGACCGCTGCCCGTTTGCTCAGGCGGCTCAATGAACAGATGATGCGAGCGGGTGGAGACAAAGAGGAGAGTTTCTGGTCCAACCTGTTTTTTGGGTTTCTTCAACATGGAATCACTATTGCCTGGCTGGCATACCGGGACAAAGTCAACATTGAGCATCTTTATCAGCTCGTGACTTCAACCCCGTCGTCCATGCAGCAAGCCAAAAGCGAAGCATTTCGAAAGTCGAAATGCTTTCAGATGATTCAGCTTGCCGAGAAGAACATCAAGAATGACGGCGAACAGCGAGCGTTTCAATTGGCGGTGGGGTTTTTATTGCGTCAACAATTGGAACTTGGCTCAAAAGCCCGCTCGGCTGCCGTGAGTCAAACAGTCGCCGTGCTTTCTCCTTTTTTGCTTTCCCCTCTTTTCGAAACGGTCTGTGCAGATGAATCGAGTTTCATTCCAGAGATGGTGTTGGGTGGAGATTGTGCCGTATTGGATTTTCCAATTTTGACTCATCAACAGGGTGGAGTGATGTTTCAAAGTCTGATCACGATAATGGTTATGGAGGCGGCACTCAGGAGACCCAATCCTGAAAATATCACGGCGATTGTTCGGGATGAAGCTCAAATGCTGATTGCTGATCCCGAGTTTGAAGCAATGGTGCAGGCTGTTGCCCGCTCCCACAAGCTGGCGTGTATTTCCGCAAGTCAGAATCTGCCATTATTGCAATCAGCTTTTGGCGGAGACGCTGCTGCCCAACAACTAATGCTGGCCCTATTTGCCAACTACAACACTAAACTGGTGCTCGCCAATAACTGCAATACTACCAATGACTATTTCAGTAGTGCGTGGGGCCAGCATCGCGAGCAGTTTATCGGTGTTAGCGAATCGCAGCCTGAGGGTAAGACAGATTTCATGAGCATGATGTTTGGCGAGGATCAATTTTTGTTCTCAACCAACCAGCAACTGGTGCCAAGACTCACGCCGGACAAATTCCTGTCCCTTCGCCGTGGCGGCAAGGCCAATCGTTTTTTAATCGATGCTTATCTGACTCAGGGCGGTCGCATCTTCGGTGATAGCCCTTTTACTCGCGTCACTTTTTCCCAGAGGTAACAAATGCACCCACATGATGTAAACGATCAGGATCATATCAAACAGGAAATGGAAAGCTATCGGTTTGGACTTGGGGCAGTACTGATCTTCGTATTTACGATTGGTCGTAGCGTGCAGATCTTTAGCCGCATTCCTGGCACGAGTGGAGCCATTTTTGTACTTGCCTGGCTCGGAAGTTTCATTGCCCAGGCATGGTACTACCAAGTCAATGTTGACGCATCGGGCACGCCAGATTTGATTGCCATTGAGTGGATGCTGCTGATTCAAGCCGTTTTCTTTTTGGTCGGACTGGTGATCCTGATCTGTCGCCAGGTTCGAGGAGAGGAGGTCGACCCGTTTGTTATCGGAACCAGCATTTTCTCGCGCCTTCTACCCAATATCAAACCTGCCAATCAGGATGCTGCGTCAGACATGATTGTCGCGGCAGGATTGTCACTGTTTTTCTTTGCCTTGGATTCGCCCATTCAGGGCGGTTGGTATCGGGCCATGTTGTTCTGGATGTTGATTGGTCATTTATGGCTTGCGGCATGTGAACGTATCCAATCGCGGCGACTTCGCAACGCTCAACGGCGGGCCGCATACTGGTCACGCAGATTGCCGAGGTAACTCATATGAAGCCATCGAAACCCAAAATCGGCCAAGGCAGCTTGATGGCCTTTTTTAGGCAGGGCCTCAAAGAGCTGACTCACTTTCTTAAAGCATTCCCTGACTCTGGCCCATTGATAGAAGAGCCGGGCCAAATTGGGAATGCACCACCACAAGCAGTATCCCAGCAAACCGGCCATAGCCAGCCGGTTCGGGTCGAAAGCCCTCTCAATATGGAGACATCAATGTCAGATTCACCGGAACAACAAGTCGATATGAACAGTCCCGCAGCTGAAGTTGTCCAAGAAACTACAGCACCGCAGCAGGTTGAATTTACTGCCGCCGACAGTTTTTTGGAGCAAACCATGCAGGAGATCTACCATATGCCAGAAATGCAGGAACCCGAGCAGGAGATGTCGCAATGAGTTTGAAACAATTACTAGGAGAGCTGGCAACGAGCATCGCAGCAGGATTTCTTGAGCAACTTGGTGAAACATTGAAAGCGGAGTCGCGACAACTTGGTAGCCACTCCCAGGCACGTCAAATCGGTCAACAAATTGCTGACGAGCTGTTCCATACCGAAGAATCCGCGATCACGTTGACTCCAAAACAAGGCACTGCCTTTTCTGAGTCTGAGTTGATAGAAGGCAGAATGGCGGTATGGAATCACCCGACAGAACAAACGCCTGAAATAAAACAGGCATTGGCTCACCTGCAAGTGAAAAATCACCACCAACGTTCCGAATAATGAGAGGTTGAAAAATGAGTTGGCGTAATCGCATTTCTCACTGGGTGAATGTCATTGTCGACATCTGCCTTTGCATTCACATTTTTTTAATTGTCATCATGTGGCTTTATGTTTGGAACAATCAGCCTGAGTTTTTCCAGTCCACTCAATTTTTTGTCACCATGATTATTTGGTTGCTGATCATCATCGCTACATCCATTGCCAATCGTGACAGCAAACGCATGCTTCGTGAACATCTGCAGCGTATGAAGGAGTTGGACGACTTCGGTGACGCCATCAAGGAGTATCGCCGAAAGCACAAGATTCCATATTTCGATGCGAGAGGGAATCCAATCGACAAGATCGATATAGATGGCTTGCCATCGGAGCAACGCTCCGCGTGAACTGTACCGATTTTGTATCAAAACGAATTTATGAGTGTCATCAAACTGCAACACTATTCATGTAAAACAATCGCATGCGAGTTTTTCACCAGAAAAATGCCGCCCAAGGCAAACAGTACTACGCGGCCAGTGACTACTATGAAGGCGGCCCTGACCAACTCAAAGGCTACTGGGTCGGAAAGTTGGCTAGGCATTTTGGTCTGCGTGGTGAAGTCCAGAAAGAGGTTTTTGACCGTCTGGTTGATAATCTTGACCCAACAAGTGGTGAGCGTTTAACGCAGCGCAATCACGGCGAACGCCGAGTGCTTACCGACATCACTTTCTCTGCTCCAAAATCCGTATCCTTACTTTGGGGTGTTTCCCAGGATCAGCGTTTGTTAGACGTTGTTCAGCAAGCGGCAACCGAGACGTTTACTGACCTAGAAAAGGATGCTTTGACTCGTGTCAATCATGAACGTGGTGTTCTGACAACACAAAAGACAGGCAATCTTATTGGAGCAAGTTGGCTACACGTTACCGGTAGGCCAGTTGATGGCCATCCAGACCCTCAGCTCCATGTCCACGGTGCTTTTGCCAATGCTACCATGACTAAAGACAACCGCATCACCGCAGTTGATCTTTCTGCGGTGGTGCGTGACTCCGGCTACTACGAAGCGATTTTTCAATCGCGACTTGCACAGTACGTTGAGCACCTTGGTTACAAGATCGAACGAAGCGAATACAACTTTGAAATCCAAGGTGTTTCACGGAGCACGATTGAGAAGTTTTCGAGAAGGCAGGCCGAAATTGATCAGCTGGCAGAGGAATTGGGAATCACCAATCCAGCGACCAAAGACAAGTTGGCGGCCACCACAAGGCAGAGCAAAGAAGAAAACTTGGTGGCGATTGCGGATTTGCCCGATTGCTGGCGTAACCGATTGACTGCAGCAGAAACCCGCCAGTTCAAATCCATCATCAATCAACCATTGATGATTAACGAGAAGGCGACTACTGCGAAAGAGGCGGTGGATTTTGCGGCAAAACACCTTTTGGAACGTCAATCCGTCGTGCGTGAACGGCATCTGATACGAGATGCACTGAGATTTGGAATTGGAGACGTCACTGCTTATGAGATCAAACGGGAAATTAAGCGTCGCCCCTGGATTCGCCAGGGCAAAGATGAAAATGCGTTAGTCACGACTCGCGAGATTCTCGAAGAAGAACAGGCGTTGTTGGCATTTGCTAGAAATGGCCGTGGGCGTTTGCGGCCATTGGCCCGCAACCATCAAATTGAACGTGACTGGTTGAGTGATGAACAGAAAAAGGCTGTTCGCGGAATACTGGACTCAACGGATCGCCTGCAAATTCTGCGTGGCGTTGCAGGCTCCGGCAAAACCACCTTGATGAAAGAAGCCATTGAGACCATCGAAAAACATGGCAAACATGTTGCTGTGTTGGCTCCCACGGCTGAGGCCGCTCACGGGGTGCTGAAAGAAGAAGCTGGATTCGATGCCAACACGTTGGCATCATTTTTGAAAAACGAAAAAGCTCAGGCTAATGCCCAAGGCGGCGTGATCTGGGTCGATGAAGCAGGGCTCATCGGTATGCCAACCATGCTCAAACTGACCGAGATCGCTAAAACTATCGATGCTCGTATCATCCTCAGCGGTGACAAGCGGCAACACAAGGCGGTTGAACGAGGTGAACCTCTTCGCTTGCTGGAAGAACAGGCCGGAATCAAACCACATGAAATTGTCACAATTCGCAGGCAAGAAGACCTTGGCTATCGTGAGGCGGTGGAATATCTAAGTCGCGGCGAAATAGAAGAAGGATTTGAGCGACTGCAAAACCTAGGATTTGTTCATGAGACTCAGGATATCAAAAAACGGAGCCAGCAAATTGCCAGTGACTATGCCGATCTGATCGAAGCAGGCAAAAAGACCCTGGTCATTGCACCAGCCCATGCCGAGCGAGAACAAATTACCGAGGCAATTCGCAAGGAGCTAAAATCACGAGGGCATATTGATAAAGATGAACGTGACTTTACCATTCTCAAATCCAAACGGCTGACTGAAGTGCAGCGAGGTGACGTATTCAATTACGCACCTGGGGACGTGGTGGAGTTTATCACTCGGGGTAGGGGTGGATTTAAGGCGGGGGACCGGCTTACTGTGTCCAGCGTGAAAGACGGTCAAGTTTGGGCAGCAAGCAATAGGGGCAGGGTGGAAGTACCGCTTTTGTCGCCACGATCATTTGATGTTTATCGTCCACAACAGACCAAATTCGCAGTTGGTGATCGATTGCGGATCACCAAAAATCGAAAAGGCGGTAATGGTGTCAAGCGGCTAAACAATGGCAGCTTGTTGGCACTCGAAGGTTTTACAAAAGACGGTGATCTGAAACTCAGCAACGGACAAACGCTATCTGCCGTGTGGGGGCATCTCGATCATGGAATCACCGTCACATCCTACGCCAGTCAGGGAAAAACGTTTCCACGAATACTACTTGCTCAAAGTAGTCTCTCGTTTCCCGCTTCGTCTCCGGAGCAAGCCTATGTGTCCGCCAGTCGTGGTAGGGAGCGACTGGATATTTACACCGATGATGTGAATGCGCTCCGACAGGCGATTAGCCGACCACGCGAGGTCTTGAATGCCAGCGAATTGGAACAGCCACAGTCGGAACAAGAACCTGCCAGGCATTCCCGTTTGGCAAGTCGAGTATCAGAACTTCGTCTCAGAATGCCACACTATGCAAAACAACAGTTGCATCAACTGCAAACGTGGCTACAACATCGCCGACCAGAAATTGCAAGATAAGCTATGAGTGAAACTGAATCGCAAAGTATCCTAGAACGCATGGGGCTTGGGCAACTGCCTCAAGAGCCAGAGGGCGAAGCCTGGCCGGATGACGGTGTCTACCGAGCCTTTGGTATTTCGCGAAAAGCCTGGGGCGGCGAGCCGATGATTGATTTTATTTCGAGCGATGGCAATCACCAGTGTTTTTCATACAGCCATATCTACCGAATTGCGTTTGATCCGTCCGATTCGATCAAGATCTGTTTCACCGACCACCAAGTGACGATTCGCGGTGAACAGCTCCACGATCTATATCGCTACCTCCTGATGCACCGTGTGGTTTTTGTCGCCGATGCTGATGCAGCGACACAGGGATTGATTGACAGCAACGAGGCATTGGTCACGGAGTTGGTATTTGAGGAACGTTGTTAGGAATGCGGGCAATCAACAAAAGGCGACCATCCTTGAATCTTGGTTAAATTTTATGAATTGCCATCGATTGGTTTTACTAGGGGCTCAATTCATTGCTATCTATCGGTTGGATAACCGTTCAAAGACCGTTAGAATGGCAGATAACAGGAGGAATGACTGGCCCAACAAAATGGTGAGACTAGCGACAACTCCGTCAAGCAAGACCATAAATCGCTCGGGAGGCAACACAATGGATTCGGCGTTCATTCTTCGGTATCAGGAATCTTGTACGGAAGGCGATTCTGCAAGTTGCGTCGCTGGTACGACTACGAAAACCAAGACCTTAGGCGAACAAGCGGATTTGGACCAAACGTTGGTTTCTGGTACGCAAACGGTAACTCGGGTGGCAAATGAGCAGGGGGATGCTGATTCGACAAAGAAATTAACGACATTGCCTCGACACTCGGTAGAGATGGGCACAAAGACTGCGACTGCTGTGAAGGCTGAATCACCGGACAATGATAGGGGCCAAACGCTGTATCAGGTTCTTTCTCGATGATTATTACATTGACGAACAGTGAAGATTCGACGGCAAATTACCTGACACCCAAATTGCTCGACGCTGACATTCGCTTGCTGCGCCTTGATACTGATTTGCTAGTGTCGAAACTCGAACTTGAATTTCAGGTGGGTCGTCCATCACTTACATATGAGGGCAGTAAATACTCGCCTGAGGAGATCTCGCACGTTTGGTATCGTCGACCAGAAAGACTCAAAAACGAGCGATTCGAAGGTAAGCCTGAGGGTAAGTTTTCAATCAATGAGTGGTCCGAAGCGGTTGAAGGCTTCCTTTCTCACATTCCATTTTCCCGCTGGATGAATCACCCATCCAGTAACGCGGCAGCTTCCAACAAACTCGAGCAGCTTTCGGTCGCTCAATCATTTGGACTTAGTGTTCCCGATACGTTGCTGACACAGGATTCTTGCAAAGCTATATCGTTTTTCGAGCGCCATGCTGGGCGTATCATTACTAAGCCTCTGTCTAATGGATATGTCGAGCGAACTGGAATTGACGATACAATTATCTACACAAACAAAGTTGAGCGAGAGCATATCGAAACGGCGGGCGGCATAAACAGTTGTCCAACTCTTTTTCAAGAATTAATCGAAAAAGAGAGTGATGTAAGAATTACAGTTGTTGATAACGACTTACACGCGGTGAAATTACACGCTACTGATGATGACGGCAAACAACGTTGCGACATTCGACGTAACAACATGACCGATGTTGCCTACGAGCCAATAACGCTACCAGTAGAAATTTCCAGACGGCTTCGTCGCCTGGTTAGCTATTATCAGCTTCGCTTTGGTGCTATCGACATGGCCATTGATTCCAACAAAAACTGGATATTCTTTGAAATCAATGCCAACGGCCAATGGGCATGGCTCGACCTAACCGCAGGGCAAAACATCGCAGACTCTTTTATTAAGTCGTTTTCTCATGTCTCAATCAAAAACACCTAGCTCTTCCCAAGACGCCGAACCGACAGGAATTCAAAGATTCCTAGACAGCTTTCATGGCGTGAGGCGTTGGTGCGCGAACTGGATTGCTTACTTGTCGTTCAGGTTGTACGGGCTTGAGCCATTAATGAATTTTATTGATGAAGGCGCTTACCATACCGGGCAACATGAAGATCGAAAACTTGAAGATGTGGACGATACCGAAATTGTTCTTGAAACCGCGAAGGAATGTCTGGAGAACGCACAAGTTCGCCGATTTGAAATCACGACCAAATGCAAAACTCTGTTTACGTTGAGTTCGCTGTTGCTTGGTTTGATAGGTGTGTTGGTGCCAGACTGGCTTCAGTTTGGGGCAATGTGGATGAGGATCGTTTGTTTTGTCGCGATCTTGGCGTTAATCAACACCATCTTTTTGCTCCTTGCTTTTTTTGATATTGGGCGTGAAACAGTGATCTCGCTAGATCAATCGCAGGTCGATTTGAAATCAGTAAACTACAAAAAATGCCTGATCAATTTGTATCTACGATGCCAAGTAGCAACTGACAATCGAACGGACTATTTGGTTGATCTATACAAAGTTGCCAGATTCTTTTTTTTGACTGCATTTACGGTGGTCTTATTACTATTTTCAATCAACTTTTTGTCTTCGTCGCCCACGAACAAGACTGAGAAGATCATTCGGACGCTAAGGAGTGATTCGCAATTGCTTGAGCTCTTGCGTGGCCCCAAAGGACAACAGGGAACGCAAGGTAGACGAGGTGAAAAAGGTCATGCTGGCCGAGATGCAGTTGTGGACGAATCCAAGTTGATAAATCGGATCTTAGATGATCCTCGATTGGAACAGAAACTGAAGAAGTTGACTGAAAACTCAAATCGGCAGAAAGAGTGACGGAATTTCAATGTCGCAGAATGCAAAGGGTGTCAGCCCGGACAATGATCCAATTGCCGAAGGCCTGTTCGAATTTTTTGCTTCACAAGCCGATGTGATGTTGGCTCAATACAACAACATTAGTCAGCTTCTTGGGCCGACCACGGACTGGACGCATCCAGGTACACATTGCGAAGTCTTGCTCCGAAATTTCCTCCGGAAATTTGTTCCGGCTCGATATGGTGTTGACAAAGGTTACATATTCGGACGGACGAAGCTGGACGACAAAGGTTACATATTCGGACGGACGAAGCTGGACGACAAAGATACTCATTGCCCGGAAATCGACATTCTGATTCATGACGTCCAGAATTTCCGTCCTGTTTACCGATTAGAAGATTTTGTCATCGTACAACCGGGGGCGGTCAAGGCAATTATTCAAGTGAAACGTTCGCTTCGATCTGGAGAAGATGGCAGTTTCAATCGTGGACTAAAAAATGTAATCGAAGCCAAGCAACATTGGATCGACATGCTGCGGCTAAACGCTGAACGTGTAGCTCCAGAAATGGGACACTTTTCTCCCAGTGAGTCAGTATTTTCAGCAGTTGTTGGTTTTGAGCATCACTTATCTATCAATGATCCCCCTTTTCATGAATATCTTGTTAAGTGGCGTGAAGAATTTGAAGCCCATTGGCGGGGGATGGAGCAGGATACAAGTATTTTTGTACTGCCAGAATTCTTTGGTTCTCTGTCCGGTCAGTTTGTCATTACGTCGGGGACAAGCCACCTTCAACGCATTTGGCACGTTTTCAAATCCGAGTATGACGGAAAGAATATTGCATTACAGTATTTCCTGTTGTTGTTGACAAAGGTGTTATCGAAACATGATCAATCGTTCCCGATGCACGATACTTTTCCATCATTTGCTTTCCCGAGTGACATAAAGGAAATTGACCAATTTACGATTTCCTGCCATAAAGAAAGTACTAAGCTAGGCGATTAAACTTTCAGTCTTTGGGAAGCCAAATTCTTCGGGTGACCCGATTCGGTCACATCGGCTGACCGCACGAACGGAATTGGACAAGCTGCTTCGAATAGAACTTCGGAAAACAGATGGATAAAACTTCTTACCGTTCGAGATGAGGCTCACTTTACGTCCAATCGTCGTTTAGCTACCAGTTGCTGGTCTACTATTTCAAAAATCTCCATGTTTTCCAATGCGGGGAAATACGCATGCAGAGTCACCAAGGGCTGCGTCGCAATCGGAATGTTTTCAACAGTGTGGATATCGGCGTCTTCACCTCCGATAACAGAGCCTTCTGGATACTCTTTGATCATGCACGAGAATGAACCGTCCAGATGCGGTCGGTACGTGGATTCAACGGCGGTCCCCTGCAAGACCCGAACGATACATTGCGATCCACGGTGATTGTGAATAGGGCTTTTTTGCCCCGGCATCCACGTCAGGATCAGCATTTCGAATAGTTCATTTTGCTCGATACTCTTGCGGTAGTAGCGGGTTGGATCGGGCTGGATATGCTCCTTGAAATCGGAGGTAGTAATTGTGTGATTGCCGATGATCTGCATTTTCTCAGTTAAGTTCGCCTTGTTGGATGCCTTCTTTAACTTGTTTGCCAAGTTCTCAAAACTGCTTTGGCGAGTGCGGCACATTGGCGTGTTGAATTTGGTTGTCATTTTTTCCCTCAATAAAAATCATGAAGAGTTCTGGCAATCGATTTGCCAGCTTGCCCCATAATACGGAGACGCTGTCAGGAATCCGGCGATTTGCGCCGCGACTTAAGAATGGGCGTCAACAAAGAAAATGCGTGACAAGGATTGCAGGAACACGCTTCAATTTTTGGGGACAATTTGGGGACAAAATTGGCAACTTGTCTCAAACACAAACCAAGCGTAAAATCAGCTTGAACATATTTTATTCCTTTGAAAAGGAAGGGTTAGCAGCCCAAAACCAACATAGTTGCAATGTAAGAAAAGGGTGTAGAACCAGCTTCAGGTTCTAGTGCCCGCAAGGGCGTGGAGGTTCAAGTCCTCTCATCCGCACTCATTGCGACATAAGGACTTACGACGATTTGTTGTGAGTCCTTTTTTCGTTTCTGAATCGCCAGATTTGCAAATGGGAACATATTGGGAACATCATTGTGTTAACGTTGGCTTTGTATCGCTGTTCTTCGCCCAGACCAAAGGGAAGAATTCAGCATGGCATTTTTGGAAAATCGTAACGGCAAGTTTAGGCTCAAATTTCGATTCAGGGGCAAGCAGATTTCACGTTCGTTGAAGACAGCTAACGAACAAAAAGCGAGTCTCGCCAAGGGACAGATTGAACGAAACCAGGAGTTGGTTTCACTGGGTCTGCTCCAAGTACCAGACGACTGCGACATCTTTGATTTTTTCCTCATTGGGAAAGTGAAAGATGAGCAGGCCGAAAAAAACAACGGGAAGGACAGAAAAAAGCGAGTTGCCAAAGGTCTCTCGATTGAGCGGTTGTTCAAAATGTATTTTGACGCGTTTCTCAAGGAGTCAATTGAAGAAAACAGCTTTAGTATGCTTCAGACTCACCGAAATAACTTGGAGCGATTAATCGGCAAACGTACAAGTGTAGCGACCTTCGGCACTGGAGATATCCAGAAGTACGTCGACAAACGTTCAAAAGAGCCAGGAAGAAGAGGTCCGATAAAGCCGGTCACGATCCGCAAGGAGGTCACGACCCTGTCGACCATCTTCAGATGGGCTGTGAGCAACGGTTACTTGAAAGCCGCACCGGAAAAGAAAGAAATTCGTTATCCCAAAGGCAAACAGAAACCGCCATTTCAAACTTGGGAAGAGATCGAAAGAAAAATAAATCGTGGCGGTTTGTCGGAAGATCAGGTCGCCGAATTGTGGGAATGCCTTTTCCTTGACATTTCTCAGATCGCTGAACTGCTGGAGCATGTTAAGCAGCACGCTCGTCATGACTTCATCTATCCAGCATTTGCCTTTGCCGCCCATACGGGTGCCCGCCGAAGCGAGGTTGCACGGTCTCAAGTTTCGGATATCGACTTCGAATCAGAGATGATCACAATTCGTGAACTCAAACGGGTACGCGGCATGGAATCGACCCGACGTGTTCCGATGTCTCCATTCCTGAAACAGGTTTTGGCAGATTGGTTGAAAAAACACCCAGGCGGTCAGATGACGTTTTGCATGCCCGAATATGTCTGTTTCTCAAAAAAAGAACGTGAAATCGGCAGCCAGCTCACTCCCGACGAGATGCATGACCATTTTGAACGTACGCTCGCTGGCGACAAATGGGAGGTCCTGCATGGCTGGCACACTCTACGTCATTCGTTTTGTAGCAACTGTGCGTCAGCGGGTGTTGAGCAACGGATTATCAATGAATGGGTCGGGCATCAAACAGATGATATGGTACGGCGTTATCGGCATCTGTTTCCAAACAAACAACGTCAAGCAATTCAAAGTGTTTTTCAACCGTGAAAAGGAAAGCAGCTAGATGTTTGAACCTAGCATTTTTGTGTTGCATTAGGGCGTAATCAGCATTGCTTTTTCGAATTTTGACTGCTCAATTGAAACCCTCAACGCTTTCGACATGCTAGTCAAACGGCATCTCCATTGTCACTGGAACCTGAAAATTAGTAGTTGTTGAACCCGAACTGTCCCAATGTCCTTAATCTTCAATCTATTTGGGTTGGGGGAGAGGAACTTGGGGAAGCTCAAACTACGTTGCAAGTGCGTCGTGCAAGTCTGTCTGAAAGGACTTGAGGACTTCTTGTTTGTTTGGATCGTCAAGATATTCTCCGATATTTTGAGCCAACTCTGCAATTAAATCACGACACTCCTTGAATCGAGAAGAAGCCAACGCAGCAACGATCATATGTCGTATTGCAGTGTCACTTCCAGGAGCAAAAAAAAGAGAACGGATGAACTGGATTGAAAAGGCTCCAGTCGCTACGCCGCTCAGTAAGTTTCTGCGAATTTCTTGATTCCCTTGCTCCCAGTAGTCAGCAACACGGCTTTCGAATTTAGCTCTTGGCATGGCAGCTCCAAGCAAGTTCACTAGCTCCTCGCAAAGTGCATAATCGTCTTTGCCTGGATCCCCCCGATTCGTCAATACATCCCAAACGATTTGGCTCGCATCAGCAGGGTTCTGCTTGGCAAAGTCAATTAACAAATCCAATCCATCATATCCATTCACTATCGAGCAAGATTGCATCCGTAGTTTCAAGTTCTCGTTCATTACTTATCTCCTGGCGGCCTAATAAGACCACCTCCAAGCCCAACATGGTTGTCGATGACAGTGATTCCATGTTGAGAAAATGTATCTCGTATCGCTTTGTCGTAAAGCGTTACTTGATTGGGCATAACAGGTTGCTCAGCCATGAAATGGCCTGAACGCCCATTTACGTTTGCTCGTCCATTTTTGATGAATACGTAACCCGCCCCGCGTACCTGCTGTCCACTTGGGATCAAAGCACTGTGAGGCACGTCGTCCGCACTACGAGCCAACCAAACCTTTCCATCAACATCTACAACAAATTTGTAGAGACCATCCGGAATGTCGCTCGAAGCCGCAAGTCGTTGGCCAACAAATGAGCCTGCTGCTTGCTCTGCTGCTCCGTAGCTATTGGATCGCAATGGCAGGTCATCCCAGGCTCCACTTTTTGAGGTTAGTGCCAGATCATCGAGTTTTGAAAACTTGACTCCAGCGCCCATCGCAATCAAACGAAGCATGAAGTCGCCCGCGTGCGCGGCTTGGTTTCCTTCTTCATTATATAGTGCGTTCGCAGCAAGGCCAGCACCAATACCGTTTTCGACGATGCTGGCGGAATTGACTATTTTGGCGACCTTTGTGCCTCGTGACAGAAATCCACCGACAAGCAGAACATCACCGACTGTAATAAAGGCAACATAGCCCCATGAATCGGTTGATTCACCGAACACTTTGTCAGCAGCCGATCCCAAAGGAACCAAATGAAGTGTAAATTCAAGGCTTCCAGCCATTGATTCCCAGAATGCTTGGTCGTCAATTCCCTTTTTGTCTTCAGCTATTGTAGAGATGAGAGTGTCAGAAGGGTAGGTTTTTACAAGAGACCAACTTACTGTAGTTATCGTTCCTGGCCGAGCTCCTGGTCCCATTCCGAAACCGTTCCAATTTGGATCCAAGTGCTGTGTTTCCTTACTGTAAAAAACAAACCATTTGTCGCCGGCGCGAATGGCAATTAACCCATCTTGCACGCGGTTAAATACGAGAGCATCGGAACCAAGTTGACTTTGGTCCTTAATGAACCGCTTCATTTCAGAATCGGAAATCGACCTCAAGCCACTAAGTCCTTTTTTTAGCAGACTTTGAAACTCCTGTGTTTTGCCATCAGAAGCTAATTGTTGATGTGCTTCGGCAATCATAGCTTGCCACCACTCAATCGTATGCGTCTGAGCAAAGAGTAGTAGGTTTGGATTTTCGGCTTCACCGTTTGCTGCTGCGTACTTAAGCATGCCGTGCAAGAACTCAGACGGCACTTCGCTGAAAAATGCTTGCCGTAGTATCTCCCGATCAGCATCAGAAATTGATGCATCAAATATCGAGAGCAGCTTCGCCTCTACTGAGGAGTTGGCAGCTGAAACTGAGCTTCCATTGCTAAATGCATAAGTTTGGAAAACGCTGATGCCTGATTGTAGTTGAACTTGACCATAGCCTGCGGCATCGGTAATCCACTCATCAAAGGCTGTCCAATTGAGATTGCTGATTTTGTCAGCGATATATGCTGAAGCGTTGACCTGGGCGATGTATTCATCATCACTAAATCCATCGATTTCTCCGTACCAATTTGCCCGATTGGCGAAATGGTCCAGATTGTCATTGGTGCTAACGCGAGGATCACCACCACGCCAATTTGAAGTCTCTGTTCCCTCATACCAGGTCGAGCCACTACGTGTTCTCAACCATCGAGTCTCAAACACAGACCAACTGGTGATCGCTTCATCGAGGTTTAAATCTACTTTGGACAGGTCCAGAACGCTTTCGTCAAATCTGGCAAACTCACTGGGGAGGCTGGCGGAAGAAGCGGCTTCACCGCTTGTGTATTTGTTCCATGCTTGATCGATCGCTTCGTCTGCCCATTCCTTGTTGGAGGCAATTTTTTCTTTGTATTCAAGCTCTGCCGTTTTGTTGGCAAGCCCCAAGTCTGCGATGGCAACTGAAACATCACGTGCCTTTTCGGCGTCAGAAATTGATACCGTAAGTGCTTTGTCGGCGACAGCCTGTGTATAGAGAAATGGTATCCACGCCAGAATCGTCGCATTCGGATTGAGTGAATCGACGGAACCGGAGTAACTTAGCAAGTTGGAAAGTCCTAGCAACGGACTGTTGGGGGAAGTTGCCAACCAATCGAATGTTGCCAAGCGAGAGTCGGCTTCCAAAACACTTAATTGTCGATTCAGTTCCGCAATCGTTCTTGCTAAATCACCTTCCCCGTACCGAGCGTCTGCAATCGCTTCGTCCTTCCCTCTGATGTTCAAGGCAACGGAGTCGGCAAGATCCTGTTCCAGATCGACCACAATGTTGGTTTGAGTTAATTCGCCAAAAGAGATCTTGTCAATCAGGACATCGTCCAGCTGAATGGTGTTGGTCTCGAATGCTTCTTTGGCATCGGTAATCTGTTGGTCTTTTTGTTCCGCAGTAATGTCCCCCAAGGCCACATCGAGATTTGCCTTGGCAATCACACGATCATACGTCAGTTCTTCTGCGGCTCGGCCCGCAGAGTATGAATGAACATCATCAGCCGGTATTCCCGTCCAGTATTGATGGCGAGCTTCGGCAATCAGTTTGGCGAAGGTCTGGCGAGCAAACGCCACATCCTCTGCTGATGATTTTGCAAGCAAAGCGATGGCGTCTTGAGAACTGCGAGTTGAGATATAGACGGATTCTGCAAACGACTCATAGGAGTCAACCATCTCTTCTATCAACTGCAAAGTTGTGGTTGTTCCAAACGTTCCGCCCGTACCTTCGAGTGTTCTTGAATAATGCTCAACCATACTCTGAAGGATCAAGCCGTAAAGCTCATTTGCACCACCCAAATTGTTGATTTCTTCAAATCGATCGGAATCGAAATCGTGACGAGCAATAAGTGTTCGCTTTAATTGCTCTCCTTTTGCAATCCAAAATTGGTACTCATATTCAGCATTAAACTTGGCCAACTCTTTCGCCATGGTCCATTGCTCTTCAGCAATTGCGGTCACATTGGCGTGATTGGCGTCTGCGACCGAGAAATCATAATCCTTATCTCGGTCCGCCTCGGAGTTCTGGAATTCATTCCAGGCAATGGCTCGTCCTGATTCACTACCATCTCCGGCAGTGCGGATGATTCGGTCATGCTTCGCTTGGGCGACCGCCTCATCGTAGGCGTCTTCGGCTTCTTGAGTCTGTGTCGCTTTTTCTTCAGTCGTCAGGCTTGTGTCGCGTTTGATGGCATCGAGTGTGTTGTCCCGAGCAACTTCGGCAGCGATCAGTTCTTCTGCCAACAGTTTGTCAGCGTTGGCTTGAGCCAGATCTAATGCGTTGTAGTTGGTGGTCGACTGAGTTGCTGAAACTGCTTCTGCGCTGTCCAAATCAATTGCCAACTGATTATTGGCTGCTTGTGAATCGCGTTCGAAGTTGGCCTGCGCGGTTGCTGAGTCAATAACCCGGGTTCCAGAAGCCGTTTCCAGGTCGATCGCCAAATCACCCGCACTTGCGACCGCTGCTTTCTGGTAGTCGACATAGCTGTCTTTCATGGCAGTAAGCCATGCCTTGTAAGCATATGCTTTGTCTTTGGCGAATACTAACGCCTCATCTGTGCTGGTTCCTAACGCCGCAATCGCCTCATCCAAGTCAATCGTGGCGATTGCAATGTGATAATCAGCGTTTACACCGGCGGTAATCTCGGTTGATGCGACTCGAATGTTTTTCAGGTTGGTCTGGTGCGTAATGGCCGGTTGCTTGCTAAGCGTCGCAAAATCAATCCTTGCCTGAGTCACCGTTTGAGTATAAGTCGTGCCAGCCGCATTGGAACGAGCGACCAGAGCCGCCTCGAACGCGTTCAAGTCGGTGTCGTAGGACACGTAGATAGCGTTCATCGCAACGGTAAAGTCAATCTGCTTCTGCGTGTAATCGGCAACAAACGTAGTCCGCTTCTGGCCCAGCAATTCGAAGTTCGAATTCTTGGTAGAGCTTGCGTCAACTTCGTAGTCGTCCAAGATTGATTGGCGGCTCATTTCTCGGTCGGTGGAAGCCGTTGTTCGAGCGGAAGTGAGTGTAGCCTCATCTCCCCCATACTCATGGGCATGGACGGCGGTAGCCACGGTCTCAACATAGTCGACTTCCGCATTGGCATAATTGTTGTCGCGATTGGTCGCCAAAGTCATCATGTCAACATCGTGCTTGCCTTGGACGATAGTACGCTGGTGCAATAGCTCACCCAGAACCGCAACTCGACCCACGGTGCGATCGGCAACTGCTTTGGCTCGCTCAATTTCCAAATCGCGACTGATTTCTTCAGGGAGCGGAACTAGCGTTCCATCCGCCTGAGCCATCCGGTTGGCGTAGATCCTCAAGTCATTGATTCGCTGAATGTTGGCCGTTTGGATATCCGTTTCAAGGTTGCCGGTCAATAACTCAAGCTCAGCTTCATAACGCTCTTTTTCGGTTCGCCAATTCTTCCACTGCTCAAACTGCTCCGTTGCTGTATCTCGGTGATACTGTGCGAGGGCCTTTGCTTTTTCGTTGGCAACCGTTGGAGCAGCGACTACGGCAGCGGTTGCACTGGCCAGTGCAACATCCAATGACGCGATATGGCTTTCATGAGCCGCCTTGATTCGATCACGATTTTCCTGGAGCCAGTCACTTTGGAACGCTCGCCCAATCGCCGAGTCTCGTACCGCTAGGGCGCGGGAGATTTCCACATTGGAAACTCCGTAGGCTTCGTTGGCAGTTGCAATTGCAATGCGTGATGTAGCCCAAGCATTGGATTCTTGAATTTGAAATCCGTCAGTTTGTTCAGAACCGACCTCGGCAACTCGAATTGCATCGGTCAATTCGTTCTGCTTGCTGACCCAGGTGCCAATATGGGCTGTATTGAGATCCCTGATGTCCGTTGCGTTGTTTAGGTCAACGGTACCTAGGTCATTGACTAAAGTTCTTCGGGCATGGGCCAAACCAAATTCATAGCCTTTGTTGGCGTCAGCAACCGACTTTTTGAAGTTCGATGCCGCCGTGTCCGAAATCGAATCACGTGCCGCCTGATCTAGCAGGTAGATGTTGTCGCTGACTAAAGTATGCTCACCTCCCAAGGTATTTGTTGCGGCTTCGTAGATAATGGCACCGGTGTATTGGGCAAATAAGTTGGTGTCGATCATCGCAATGCTGCGAGTGTGGATTGCCGCCACAATCGTTCCGGCTCGCTCTGCAATCTCTTCAGCTCGAGTTTCGTGGAAATCATGCAGCTCATTGGCGATTGCCGATTCATGAATCTTTTCCTGGCCCGAGATAGCAATTCGATGCAGGGCCTCAAGCCTTTGCTCGGCAAGTGCGTCCTGAGCGTCTGCAATCGCTTGCGCCCGTTGAACGAATGCTCCATTGGGGCCATAGACTGAATCTGTGTAGGTATCGCTGGCCGTTTGCCGAGTTTCAAATCGTGTCCAGTAGATAGTGGCCAGATCTTCGAAATACTGTTGTCTCGAATTGCTCAGGTCGTCATTGCGTGTCGTTTCGCGATTTCCTCGGGCCTCACTGATTTCTCCAGCGAGAATGGCATCCTCAATTACATCCTGACGGAACTCGGAAAGAGCGTTCAGGTCGCGAAGCCACTTGCCGCCCAGCGTGATGCTACTTCCGGCGGCAGGTTGTTCTCCAACCAGTTCTTTGAGAACGTTTGTCTTCCAGGTGTCATTCACCCCACTGGCCGCAACCTCCGCTTGAGCACTGGTTTTGGCGAGCCAAACTGACAGGTATCCTGAGTTGGCGGTTAAGTCTTGTGTGAATTTGCCACGGGCGTTTTGTACAGCGGTTTTCCATGAATCGCGAACACTATACCAGCCTGAGATTTCTGATTCGGAGGTCGCCTCGAGTGTTAGAGCGTCACGATAGGTTTTGCTGGAGTTGTTTCGCCATGCCTTATCCGCATCAATGGTTGCTTCATCATAGGTCTTTTGAGCATTGGCAACCTCCGTGTAGAACTCTCTTTTGTGATTCTCTTTCTCCAGATTCAGGTCTACCAGGATCTGATTGAGTTCGGTCGGGCTATGCATACGATGGGCAAACCCTTGTGGACTTGCGATCAGAGCATACTGAGTGTAATACCAAGTCCGCCCGTAGTAACTTGGGTGAACCAATTGAGTTTTGAACTCGGCCTCGGTTCTCAAGTTCTTCTGATAGAGATCTCGATCAGCGGTTGCATCGGCAACTTTGAACTCATGCTCCGCATCGCTCCAGGCATCACGTCTCTCTTGCCAAACGGTTGCCAACTCCTGGTCTCGTTGATTTCTCGCGGCACTGGCATCAACTTTTAGGTCGTGTGATGCTTGAGCCAACTCAACCGCCAGAGTTTCTGCGAATTCAGCTTGTGAGCTAAAGCCAAGTCCGCCTCCAGTCACCGCAAGCCCACGCAGCTTGCTGTTTAAGGTTGAGATGCTGTATTCTTTGGAGGCAAGTTCGATTGCAGCCACGCGATTTTCGTGGTTCACCCCGATTTGATAGGTGTTTTGGCTTTGTGCCAACTTCAGTTGATAGGCACTCCAGTCCGTATTCAAACCGGCGTCCCAGCGTTCCACAGCATGCAAGCGTGCGTTGGCTGTAGCATTGTCACGTACGTGGGTGGCAATCACGACCGAAAACTGAAATCCTCGTTGGTCCACCGCAACTTCAAGGCGATAATCCTTCGTGCGAGTCGCAACGTCCTTGGTGTAGTCTTTGTGGATTCGGGCAACTTCGGTCTTGTAAGTCAGCCAATGTCCTCGCTCGGCAACGAGTTTGTCATGTTGCAATTGTCGCAGTAGTCGAGAGGTATCGGCTTGAGCTGTACTCTGTGCTTTTTCAAGCACAGACAGGGCTTCAGCGTCTTGGGTTTTCCATTCCCACATCGCCTCCGAACGCAGTTTGTGATACTCGTTATGGAGAGTTTTGAAATTCTCGCTGAACTGCTCAAGGATTGGTTTGATTACCGTCCAACTGCCGGTTCGAGGTGTAGGCAATTGGGCTTGCTCTTCTGCCTGCAAATTAAGCAGGGCAGCAGTGTAACCTGCGTCTAGGTTGGTGATCGTTTGTTCGTATTGCGATTCATGTTCTCGCAGCGCGTCTTCATATTCATCATCTGCCGTTTGCAGGGTTTCTTGGATTGTGGCAAATGCTGAAGTATCCTGATTGATCGACTTCCGATTCGTCTGGTACTCTTGATTGGCTGTTTGGAGATCTGCATTACGAGTGGTTTTTAAGGTTGCAAGGTCCGCTTCCCAGTCTGTTTTGGCCTCAGCAAGATCTGCCTTTAGATTGTCCTGAAGAATTTTCTCTTGTCGACGAAACTGGCGAGTCGCATCTTGAATATCTTGGTTGTAGAGGCGATCTTTCGTTAGTTGGAAACTTGGACCATCAAGGGGAATCTCGTAGGGTTTTTCCGACTCAGGGATTTCAAACGGAATTTTGGTAGGATCATCGGGCCAAGTGAAAGGGTCGAGTTCAAAGCGTCTTAACGACTCGGGAACATTGGCCTCAAAGTCCTGGCGGGTGGCAGTCATCGCGGCCTCGTATACCGCTTCGGCGATTAGTTTCTGCTGCTTGAGAGTTTCGTTGGCCGCTTCAACATCGGTGTCGCGAGTTTCCTGAGCCTGAGTGAGTTGGAAATCAAAATCTTCGTCATTCGAAGTCGATGATTCGTATTCCGCCGTTTGCCAGTTTGTGTCCAGGCTCGTTAGTTCCTGAGCCAAGGTGAGTGAGTCGACTCGTGTGCTGTCCGATTCAAAGATGAAGTTGATTTGCTGCCAGGGAGTGTCGTCGCTACCGGCTACGCGAACTCGTACACTGTGGTATCCCAGCCCCAATTCGTCCTGAGTGTATTCACCCAAACCCGCTGTCACAGGGACGTCGACAGTTTCCACTTCGCCGCCATCACGCTGGATCTCTAAGGCAACGGTTGTAGCACTCCCTGCACCGGCGACCTGAATCAGAAGTGTGGCATCGTCACTAACCCCATCGGTCACGCTACCCGTGCCGCCGGTTACTGTGTCCGTTTTTAAGTTGATCTGATCGATGTAGGTTGTCGGTTGGTAGTTGAAGATTGTGGATAGTTGCTCACCGTAACTCCATCGACCGGAGGAAGCGACTCGTGCACGAGCCTTGAACTGCAAGGCTTCGCCCACCTGAGGTGCAGCAACCAAGTACTCGAAATTACCTTGTTCATCGACATCAACCTGTGCAACGACAATGTCCTGTCCCTCGTGATTGATAAGGATATCGACGACGACGTTACTGAAATCACCGCTGATCGTTCCGGTCACACGAGGCGAATCTCCAGCCGATTGACTGAAGGTTGCCACAACGGGTCCCGATTGAACCACAGGTTGAAAATCGTAGGTCGGCAGGGCAATCCAGCTGCCAGAATCGTAACTGGTTTCGTTGACACGAACTTGGGGCGTAACGCTTCCGGCATTCAGCGAGCCAGGACGGAATACAAATTCGCCATAGCCATCGGTACGAACCAGATCGTCAACCACTCCGTCGCCATTGAAATCTACTTCGACCACGACTCCGTCCAAGCGTCCTTCGGTATTGATACGCCCTCGAAGAGCGAGGTCTTTTACTTGACCGGTTGTGGAGTCGACATTGTCATCAGAGGAATCCGTCAATCCAACCGCTCCGATGGTGGCTCGTGATCCTGATTGGGCGGCATACTGAAAAGTCACATCGTTAGCTGAAGGTGTGCCGTAGGTGTAACTACCGAGGACGGCATCCCAGGTCGCACGACGTGCCTGATAGGTATAGGTTTGGCCCGCGATAAAATCCTCACCGCGATAGATGAAACGACCCGACGAATCCGTCGTGACAATCACTTCCTGACCGTCATTGCGAGTCAGAGCAACCTGAACTCCTGCAATACGACCCTCACCCGACAGCTTTCCGATCAGAGTTGGGTTGGAGGTTGCTCCGTCGCTGCTCGAAGCCCCTGTGTCGCTATGCAACTCAAATTCGTCAACAACAACAGGTTGCTGGGCTTGAACTTCAAAGGTCAAGTTCGTTGCGGGGCCAGCTTCCACTGTCGCCGTCTGGTAATTCCAATCAAGGACTACCACATCGATGCTTTGGGTACCTACGGAAAGACTATCAAGTGAATAAACAAATCGGCCTGAAGATGAAGTCGTTGTTTGCCCAAGCACGGCGCCCGTAGCCGAGTTGCGGAACTGGACAGTGACCGCAGTTGGAGAATCGTCAGGAAAGTCTACCGTGCCGGCGATTCTTGCCGAGTCGCCATGGATGACCGCTTGGTCCGAAGCGTTGGTCTCTCGGCTACCCAGCACAGACAAGTCACTGATCGTACTGGCTTCATGAGCAGTCGCGTCTAATTGAATCGAGATTTCAGTCCAGTCTGAGTAGATCTCCTCGCCTAACTGCACGTGAAAAAATGCGATCCTCGCGCGAACTTTAATAGTCACGCCCTCATGCCCCGCCAAAATCGGGTAGTAGCTCGTTTTATCTTCGTAGTCTGCGTAGGAACGGAGTGTTACATCGGAATCGACATCGGGGGTATCATAAGCATATTCAACGGCAACCTGATAAGTGTGTAGCGATGTATCGGTCGAGGTCAGGGTTCCCGATATGCGAGGGTCCGATGTTGACCAGTAAGTTTCGCCGGTGGTTTCGTCCGTGTGTTCAACCGCCTCAGAATCCAACAGTTCAATGGAAAGCGACGGTAGCTCAACCGACTCCACTTCAATCGAAACCGATTGGGCCTCTCCGTAAAACGTTTTCCCATTGCCCAACTCAAGCACCGAGCGAATCCAGGCTTGATTGGTGCCGAGACTCAACTCATCAGGTCGGATTTCAAAGTGACCAAATGCATCTGTTTGCACAGAGTCATTTGCGACAGAATTTTCATCGGGAGCCGTTTCCCTGTAATAGACTTCAATACGAACGTTGCTTAGTTCACGGTAGTCCAGTGGATCTTCTGTTTCAGAATTGTCCTCCAAGGCTTCTACCGTCGGAGCGCCTTCCAAAAGGCCAATGATTTTTGGGGCCAATCCCGGACCACGAACGTCAGTGCCTTCACGCTCTGGTTCTTCTTCGAGGTTTACACTGGCCAGGTCAAAGGGTTGCGGCTCTTGAACCGAGGTAACCACCCAGGGACTGTATTTGTACTCACCCAGAATCCACTGTTTTACCCGTGCCCGGACCTGCACAACCGAGTCAGCCTCAATCACGATATGCGTATACTCAAAACGCTCTTCGGTTTCATCGAATCGAACGGCAGTTTCACCCTCTTCATGGAAGGTAACGACTCCGTTTTCGTCCGGAATCCCCACCTCCAGGTCGACCAGATACGGGACGTTGGTATCCTGAACGGTATCAATCAGAAAACCAGATACCAATCGGTCGCCACCGCGATAGGGAGATTCTAGGACTTCGTTAAGCTCGCCAATGGACGCCTCTAGAATGGGCAGGTTACCAAAGGAGAATTGGTCACTGGAAACTTGGGTCCAGGTTGTTCCACCATCCGTGCTGGACATCAATCTATAATCTAACGCTACGGTTACCTCGTCGTAGGCAAGGTCACTATTGTTGTCCAAGGGGTTGTAGTTGACCGTTCCAATCTCGGGAACGTCAACATGGTCGGTATGCGTTTGGCCGTCGTGAGAGTATTCGAATTCCAACCGGTATGAATGCGACGCTAAAAACTCTCCGTGTACGACGACTTCAATACGAGGATCTTGGGTTTGTTGGTCGGTTGGATCATCGGTATCGTTGGCCAACGCGATATCGACAACACGAGCAGGCCCTTCGGCAGGATCAATTAGCTGGAATCCAATGCTTTCCCACGCTGAGGCAAGCATCCTGTCTTCAGAATCGACCAGAACTTGCCCCGTCTCATCAATCGGCACCACTCGGTACGCGATATTTTTCCAACCTGGGGTACTCTGGAAAGAATTTGAGTTTCCAGGGTTGGCTGGATTGGCAGGGTCGATTTCAAAGGAGGCGTCGAGCGAAGGGTTCTCGATAATCACCGAAGCATCGGAAGAAAATAGGCCCCCAATGACGTCGGCGCCTGTTGCTTCCAGATCGAATTGTATCAATAGACGCGGATAGGTGGTGAAGTCACCTTCAACTGTGCCCGTCAATACAGGGCTCGCGTAGGCTAGATCACCATCAACAATGGTTCCTGGATCCACCAAATCGATATTTGCAACACGGACATCAGGAATCTGATCCGAAACAAGACTCGGATCTTCTTCAGTCGTTTCGGGCCCCGAGACTACAACAGGCGGCGGAGTGGGATCAGGGTCGGGGAGTGGTGGAGGCGTATATCCCCTAGCAAGCAACTTGCGGGGTTCAAGGGGGCCGAATTCCAGTGCCTGTGAATTTTTGCGACGTTTCTTCTTGGTTGGCGTAACCCATTTAAGCCCAAGAGAAGCTAAGGTCTTCTTCCAAAAACGTGGTAAGAGCTTCATCGTACAGTTCCGCAAACAAACAACGAGGTAAATCAGGGAGGTGAGCAAACGCTAGTCACTGCGCGTTACCGCAAAACCAAAGGCATGGATTTTCCAACAAACTCCGTATCAGATCAAGAGACCTGAGGACGCACGGGGTTCACGTTTTCTCCTCTGCTTCTTTAATTACCAGGTTGATTCGTGGCAGTGACACATTTGGTCAAAACGGAGGAAAAATCTTTCCCCACGTACATACCCGTTTCACCCAAGAATTCTCGTGTTTTAATTTGAATGACATGCAGCCATTATTTTTTACTGTCATTGCCTTCCCCCAGCAGACTATTTTTCAGGAATCTAAAAAGCCTGCTGGAAAAAAATAGAAATTTCGAAACTGTTTTCAATTTGGTGGCCTCTCATTTCTGCGATTCGTTGTTGCTTTCCCAGCAATTCACCTCTGGGAAACATGCGGCAGGAATTTTGGCACTCCTCGACATGATCGTAAGTAAACTGACGATGACTGTTGGTAACCCAAACTCCTGACAGCTTCACATCCCGGAATCTCACTCTCGCATGGCCAAATCAAGACGCACCCGCAAATGGGACTGGCAATCCGTCCGATATGCCGATTTGAGCCATCCTGAATGGCTTGACGGTCGCGTACCCATGGGATTTTGGAATGACCTTGAGAACCACCGGCGATACATTGTCTGGCTTGGCAGAAAACTCAAGATAAAAAAACTTGATGACTGGTATCGAGTGACCGCAAAAGATTTTCATGAAAATCGTGGACATTCCCTCCTCGGCAGATACAGGGGCAGTCCAAGCTACGTGATCACAAAACTACTTCCCAACCACAATTGGAAACCTTGGTTGTTCAGCAGGGCACCCAACGGTTTTTGGCAAAATCGGCAGAATCGGGTTCAGTATTTACGTTGGTTGGAGAAAGAACTTGGTTACCGACAACCTCAAGATTGGTATGCGATCCAAGTTTCTGATTTTGAAGAACACCATGGAGTCAGTCTGTTAAACGGAACTAGGTTGCTACCAATCGTAAAGGAACTCTATCCAAAATTCGCATGGCACGAATGGAAGTTCACTGTCACGTCACCGGGATTTTGGCATCAGCCTCGACACCGACGAAAGTACATGAAGTGGCTCGAGCAAGAACTTGGCGTAAGTGATCCTAATGATTGGTACGAAGTGACCTACCAAGATTTCTCGAGCCGGCACAGTGCCGGAATTCTGGAATTATTCAACCACGATTTGCTTGCGATTCTTCGAGAGCACTATCCCAAGTTCGCTTGGCAACCATGGAGGTTTCGAGGACGGCGGTCCGAGAAATTCTGGGGTGTCAAAAAGAACCGCGTCGCCTACATGAAGTGGTTGGGCAAACAACTTAAATTCAAGAGACTCGATGACTGGTATACGATCTCAAGAAATGACTTTGTTCGCAATTGTGGCGTGACGTTCCTGAAAACCTACGGACATTCGCCATCCGCTGCTGTAATTGACTGTTTTCCACAACGAAGATGGTTGCCGTGGAAATTCCTTAATGCTCCTAATTATTTCTGGGCAAAGCGGCAGAATCGCATCGACTATATGAAGTGGCTGGGCAGACGGTTGGGGTTCAAAGCTTGGAAGGACTGGTACGCGATTACCAAATATGACTATGTGGATAATTTCGGTAGCTCGTTGTTGCAGTATTCAGGTGGAGCGCCTTCCCGTCCTGTGGTGGAGTGTTTTTCACGGGAGTATGACTGGTTGCCGTGGTGTTTTCATAAAACCCAACGTGGCTATTGGAAGGATCGCAAAAATCGCGTTCGATACATGAACTGGCTTGGCAAGCAGATGGACCATCGCCTGAAAAAAGACTGGTATAGTTTGCGGGCAAGGGATTTCAACGCGAACTACGGACAAACGTTGTGGAAATTCTACAATCAATCCGCAATTAAAGCCCTCCGAGATTACCGGCCAAATACCAAGTGGGATGAAGTCGTTGGAACAAGTAACTGCTAGGTTCTACCGAATTGGCAGCAAACCTTCATTCCTGATCCTGGTTAATTCTTCATGAGAGATCATCCATTCTTTGGCAACACCTCGTCCACACTTTCGCTTCTCGGCCCAAACGCGTCCAAGGCGACACCACTCACGCACAGTCCAATCAGTGCGTTTGAGAATTTCTGCGACTTCCGCAGTCGAGTAGTAATTCTTTCGAGCTTCCTGTTCGATCAGTGATTGGAGCAAAGACTCAATGCGGTTCAATTGATTCTGGAAATCACGTTTTTTCATAGGCGTCTTTTCTTTATCGATCACGATCGATATCAACTCCATCAATCGGTTTGTGGTTGGAAGATTCACGCCGCTTGTCAGTGAGGATGCAGGCCGCCGTAAATACCATCGAAATTTTTCGAGCCAGGCGACCGCTCACTTCGGTGACCGGAATGGTTCGTTGAATTGTGGAACTGTTGCCGAAACTCATCGCATCGTTTTTCGATCCCGTGGTCAAAACCACTTCGATCATCATGGCTTCATCCAAATGGCTTCGTGGTGAGTTTTTGTTGGTCTGGCGAAAAGAGTCACTCAAAAATACTGATGCATCTGGATCGCGCTGGACGATAAACTTTGCGTGTACCGCGCGCTCTTGCCATTTCCGCCAGACGACAACCGGTTTTTGATAGAGACGACTTTGAAAGGCAATCGCATCTGGGCCGGCCATCAATATCGTGCGTGTTGCGAACACCTGGCGTGCTAGTGGACCTCGCAGTCCATGGCGAATGACGATGGAAACAGCAGGAACACCAGCAAACAACGCAATCAGAATGATCCAAATCCTTACCGCTGGCTCATACTGCCAAATGCAGAACCAAACAACTACCGCCAGTGTGGCGATTCCGATCACAACAAAAACCTCAGCAACACAGAGAGCAAGTTGATGACTTCGCCAAGTCGCATGCCGAGCGATAACCTTGGCTCTATGGTTGAGAGGATCGAACCACAGTTTCGGCCAGGAGGGTAGTCCCGGCGCAGAAACAAGCACCCATCGTTTACGGGACATCCAAACACCCCCGAAACAGATCGTGTTTGTCGTAGAACACTCGTTGCAGGATCGCGGGATGGTAGCCGGGGCGCAGAATCAACTGCCTGAGTTTTTTGTCGTCACGTGCGAAGAACCGGCAGATTTCTTCCTCGGTCATGAGTGGACTTTGGCCAATCGACCATGACTCACCTGTGGCCGCATGTTTGGCGGCCTGCTCAAAGGTGGGAACGTTGGTCGAGCGGGTTAACGTAGTTGCGTGTCCCAGCTTTCCAGAAAGATACTTGAGGGAAGTTTGATCCGCGTTTCCGAACGCCTGCAGTACTCCTGCATTGGCGATAAACGTCTCCCAAGATTTGGGATATTTTGATTGGATCTGACTCAGGTCCTGGATTATCGCCCAGATCTTGACCCCAAGGCCAGCAATCTGTGCAGCAGCTTTTTCTACACATTCCATTTTACCTAAGATATTAAATTCATCTAACATCAGGATGGTCTGTCTTCCCATGGACAGAGGCTCTGCCACTTCTTCGTGGGCCGCCAGTGTCAGCTGCACAATCAATCGCAACCATCCACTCAGGTCGGCCATCCGCATCGCAGGAAGAGAAACATAGATGGTCATGGAATCCGTTTTCAGCTCACGAAGATCGACTGAATCTCCGCAGAGGCTCCCGTTCATGCATTCGATCCCGATCCAGTCCAAGTGTTTTTGCATATTGCTCAATACCGAACTAAACTCTCCGCCGGTTCTTCCGTAGAACTGGCGGGCCGCATTTCTGACCATGCCGCTCGCCGCATCATTGTCGAGCATCTCTTTTTCGAGCCAGTATCGTCCTGGTTCGTTCGGGCATGGCGTGGCAAGCTCGGAAGCCAGCGCCCAAACCGTAACCAGGTTTCGGTGTCCCTCGTATCGCGGGCAAGTCGCGACATGAGCGCATAATCCGGCCAGACCCTGTTGGGCCGTTGTATCCCAATGCCGATCCTTAAAATCTCCCGAAACAATCAATGAGTCAGAAATCAGTTTGGCATTGGGAACAAAATTCTGAGAGTTTGATCGCTCCAGGATTGCCAGAGGATTAAACGAAGCTCGAAAGGGAAGTGTTTGGCTGCCGGATACTCCAAAAGGATCAAACACCTTAATTTTTTGTCCAAGAACATTCGCGCGGTATGGCGCAGAAAATCGAGCCAAATCTCCCTTGGGATCCACGACCAGTAACGAGGTGGTTGCGGGTAACAAATAGAGATTGGTAAGGAGTGCGGATCGCCCCTTCCCGGCTCGACTGCCAGCCAAGGTCACCATGTGCCGATCGTCCAACACACCGATTGGAACACCACCCTGAACATGCCTGACCGTTCGGCCATCTGGCATTTGCGGCCCGGTTACAATCTGGCCATCGACGACTCCGAGAAAGATTTTTGATTCAGGATTACCTGGACGGAACAGAAGTGAGTGGGTAGCAGCAAGGTTTTCCGGCAACTCAAAATGAGCGTTGGGTGGTTTTCCGATGTACTCAGGGTGCCTGCCTCTTGGAATATCGTCGAATAAATGTCCCATCTGTTTCCTCTCTTTTCCCATTGCCCCGGCTAGTCAAACTTTGGCAGTTGAGGAGTATCAACTAACTCGTCTTCAACCACGTACATTCCGGGAGTAAATCCTGCATCTCGGATGATAAGGCGCCATCTGGCCATTTCATCCTTGTCGACGAAGTACATCGCCAAAGCTCCGCCCAATTCGCGATACTCCGTAAGCGACTTCAACATCCGATGGCCCGACTTCTTCCATTGCTCCTTGTCTTTCTTCTTTTCACTGTCGTTCATGTCGCTGAGAATCACGGTCATGAGTCGGGTGTTTTCTGTGACCCCTTCTAGCCGGTTGACGTGTTCCATAATCCGGTGGGTGGCATCGTAAACTGGCGATGAGCTTGGATCGGAACGCTCCTTTAAAAACCGGCTGAACTCTTCTGGACTTCGGAACCTTTGCTTGAGTTGTTCTGGGGATCCCTGAAAGATCACGGTTTGATCATTTCCACTGATCTGTCCAAGGATAACTTCCGTCTGACTGCCAATTTGTTCGGTAAAAAACTGCTCCATCAATTCGAAGAACAGCCGAAACGCCTTGCCGTCTTTCTCCCAGGAATCTTGGAAGGAACCTGACATGTCAATCGCGACAATCAGACAGGCGTCTAGTTCGTTAACTTTGAAGGGTTTGTGGTTTTGAGTGACGGGCTCCTGAACACAGCCAATCGAAACAAGCAATAAGATGAGAAGCGTCCACGGTTTGTAGTGGATCATGATACAACTCCAGAAGAATGATAGTCCGAATGCCAAGCACCGATGAGTGCGAGCCCGGCCATGTAAATCACCGAGGCTGCGATCGGTACGTAGTTGGGTGTTTCGTTCCAGCTGCTCGCGGTACGGCTGGCTAGTCCGGTGTAGAAAATGGTCGTATCGCCCAGGATGATGATTCCGGCAATGGCAGCCAGAACGTAAAACAGCAGCGGGTTTCGATTTCGGGTTTCCAGTGAACCGTCATTCCGTTGGAGCTCTTTGAATACTTGCACCCAGATAATTGTGACTGCAACAAACAGCAATAGGGCAGAAGGCAGAGCCAGGTCGAGTCGATTCCAACCATCGTAGCCCTTCATCAAGCCAACTCCGGGAATAGGTAGCTTGTATAATCTCATTGCGAATATCCCCATAATATTGCGCAAGCCGTGAGCACCGATTGTGAGATAACAGATGGCCACCAAAGGCATCACCAGAACGTTGAGCATGTAGAATGTGATTCTCTGTCTCAATGTTTTACGCTGTTGCAGCATTCGAGATTTGGGAAAGTCTCCGTCCGGATCGGTCGCCCCAAAAACTTCATCGTACGAGTCAAACATCAAACGCCTCCTGACACGGTTTGGCGTTCCATGCCGGATTGTTGCTGCCGTAGCGCTGAGATGACTTCTTCCAGATGAGTAATCATCGAATCGACTTCTTTTCTGGCAATGGGTTGTTTGCTTGAGCGGATGATCCGAGCCAGTCGGCTAACAAACTGCCGAACGAGTTTTTCTGGTTGTGGAGAGTCCTGTTTCTGCCCCTCTTCCGGTTTCGGTTTGTCAGAGGCAATCTCTTGATCATTCGCTGCGATTGGGAACTTCGACTGAAGCTGCCGTACCGTCTGAATCGAGATGCGTTCGCCCTTACGAGCCAGTTCAAACGCCGCCTCCACAGCCTCGTCAGAAGTTGCCAATTCTCCCAGGAGCTTTAGCGATTCAGACACAAATCGTGACATCAACTTGATTTCGTGCATGAGTGCAACTCCACATCGTTGCCACGCAGCGATCGAGCGAAACGCCTGGGTTCGGGAAACTCCAGCATCATCCAGAAGATTGTCAAACAGTTCCCGTCGTTTTTCGGGCGCCGTCGCCAACCGGTACAAATGAAAGATACAGCCTTCACGAAGTGTTTTTTCCAAACCTCGTGTGCGGATAATGTGGGATGACCAGATGCCCAGTTGGGTGATTTGTTCATTGTCCAATCCGAGGGCTGTAGTCTCCAGATCTTGAGGGTCCGATTGAGCAACCGATCTCATCACGCTTCCCAGTGATTCTTGGTTCAAGATTTTTTCAAATGCTGATTTCATTGCGATTTCCTTTGGCGGCACTTCCAGCGGTCGACCATAAACCCGTTTCTTCGAAACAGCACCACGGTGCAGAGTAAGAAGTTGAGTCCGATCCAGAGCAGGATGCCCAAGAACATTGAAACGAAGTCGTCCGATAGTTGTAGGAGCGGTAGGTTGTCCAACAGTGTTTTGTTCATAAGATGAAAAGGCCGGTTGTTAACCGGCCTTCGCCTCCTTTCGTAAAATTACTTTCGGGGTTTAACTGTCGTTCTTCCTTGATGGTCGATTACTACTCCTTTGTTTTTGGGTTTGAAGATGCTCATCAGCATCCAGACAAAGCCGGCGATCATCAGCAAGCCGATGACTGCAGCGCCTGGGTTTTCATTGGCTTGGGCAATGAAAAAAGTTTCGTACATGGCACGGTCCTTTTTGTTTGAGGACGAGTTGTCCTGATTTAAAATAGTATTTATGTCGGTGAGGCGAATGCGCCACACTCTTAAAGACTACGCTGACGCGTTTTCGCAGAAACATTCTTCAGATTTTTTTATTTGCCGTTTGCGACCCAGATGCGATCTGGCTGGTCAACTGGCCGTTAACATTTCGGTAGTAGAGGTAGGAGCGATGTTCAGTTTTGCGAGGCTCAATCGTCATTGCGGCAGCCTTTTCCAGAAACCTTGCGTCTTCCGCATAGCCCAGATCGTCGAACCCACCAATCTCCGTGAATACATCCCGTCGAATAAAGAACGTTCCCCCAACGGCGCAATTGTCCAGATGAATTCGCTTAGATACGTCGTCCTTGTCCACCACAAAGGGATCACCAAGGATCTTGATGCCGCCATGGAGAAAGCGGATAGCGGGGTCTGAAACAAGAATCTCTTTACGGCTGGCGAGATGATCCACGGCATACTCATCGTCCGAGTCCAGGAATGTCACATACCGATCCTTGGAAATCGTTACGCCGATATTTCGAGCCGCCCCTATTCCGCGATTGCAGCTCCGCAGAAAGTAATGAATGTTTGGAGAAATGGATGTGTACCGTTGAATAATCTCTTTGGTGTCGTCGGTTGAGCCGTCGTCGACAATGACGACTTCCCAATCACCTTCGGATTGTGCCAGCACTGAATCCAACGCTCTTGGCAAGAGACGGGCCCGGTTGAACGTACAAATCACGACACTAAAGAATCTTGGCATACTGACCTTTTTGGAGCACTCGTTTGGTAGGTGAAAGATTCGCCACACCCATAGGGACCTCTTTTGACAGCCTTTCGCAGAGGGATTCTCCGGAAATTTTTCGGTTCACACTTGAGTTTGGAGGCAAATCCGTTGTTCGATTTTTCTTGCAAAAGAAGGCTAAATTGTGCGAACATGTCCGCATGACCCAAAAACCTACAAATGACCAATCGGACAAGTTTGACAACTCATTGCGACAGGAGTTTGGACTTCCTCCGATTACAAATGAACCCGATTCACCGCCGGTTGACCGAGAACTCATTCAAAAACTAGTGAGCCACGAGCCCGTTAGCGATCGCGAACGTGACTATGTTATGGATGCCGTTGGCAAGTTTGCTGATTGGAGAGAGGTGTACGATCAAGTTGTAATCCAGCAAGCATCTGCGCAGGATAATCGTAAGTTTGATCCCTAGGCCATGGATTCAAGGATGCACCGCAATCGGATTCGCCCACGCTCGGAGGCTGCTTTGGCAACTCCTTTTGCAATCCCCATCAACATGGCGGCCTTGGAGATGGAGTTGCCACTCAACCTCAGTTTGAAGATGTGTGCAGCCTCAGGGTCGATCTTTTCCAGCCAGCAAATGGCTTCCCAGAGGTCTTTCGATGTGAAGTAAGCCGTTTTTCCACTATTGAAGCGAACGAACACTCCTTTATCATCTGGCGTCGGGATATTTTTCAGAAACTCAGGGTCGATTTTTATTTCGCGATTGCGACGTTTCTTCCGCCAAGCTGTCGCGGCGTTTTGCATCAACGCAACAAAAAGATATTCAGCGATGTTTTGGAGGACGATGACCGTCGGGCCTGCCACAAGTTTCTTGGCAGTAATGACTAGAAGGTCATCAACAAAATCTTTGCCAAGATTCCGGCGTGCACATTGAAGTGGACCCCCATTATCGGACCACCGGCTTAGATAGAAAAGTCGCTTGAATCGGTGAAACTGGTAGCATTATTAGTTTCATTATTGAGGAAAGAATTATGGCACGGAAGCGCCGTCGTTTCGGTTCGTCTTTTAAGGCGAAGATAGCGATCGAGGCTGTCAAAGAGAATCGTACGATTACGGAGTTGGCCAAAAAACACAAACTTCATGTGACCCAAATCAATCTTTGGAAGAAACAGTTGATTGACGGCGCAGAAGTCGTTTTTGAAGGCGAGACGAAAGGGGCTCAGACGCCCAGCGATGAGCCTCAGGCAGCCGAGTTGTACGAGCAGATCGGTCGCTTGAAAGTTCAACTGGAGTGGCTCAAAAAAAAAGTGGCCCAGGACGGTGAGTGAAGCAAGGAGCTGGATCGACTTCGACAACCCTGATCTGAGTATCCGCCAACAGTGTCGAATACTTGGCTTGCATCGCAGCAACGTTTATTACCAACCGGCTCCCGAGACAGTCGAGAACCTTCGGTTGATGCGACTGATTGACGAGGAACATCTGCGTCGACCGGCCCGTGGTTCGCGTCAAATGGTCGACTTTTTGAAGGACTTGGGTCATGGCGTCAATCGCAAGCGAATCCAGCGTTTAATGAGGAAAATGGGGATTGAAAGCTTGGCTCCCAAGCCTTGCACAACGGTTCGAAACGAAGGGCATCGAATTTACCCCTACTTGTTGAGGTCTCTCGATATCGTGAGGCCCGACCAAGTTTGGTGCTGCGACATTACTTACATCCCGATGCAGTTTGGCTTCTTTTACTTAGTGGCCGTGATGGATTGGTACAGCCGATATGTGATCTCTTGGCGATTGTCCAACAGTATGAATGTTGACTTTTGCGTAGAAGCATTGGAGGAAGCGTTGTCAAAATCAAAGCCGGAAATCTTCAACACCGATCAAGGTTCGCAATTCACCAGCCGCGAATTTACTGAAACACTCAAGTCTAGCGATGTCGCCATCAGTATGGATGGCAAAGGCCGTGCGATCGACAACGTAATGATCGAAAGACTCTGGAGAACTGTCAAATACGAGGAGGTCTATCTCAAGGAATACGTCACCGGAACCGATTGTTACAAAGGGCTCGGAGAGTACCTGAATTACTACGGACATCAACGCCGTCATCAGTCGCTCGACCGTCAAACACCATGGGAAGTCTACCGTCCCGGCCGATCAAAGAAGAAATCTTCTTCTATCTAAACTTTGCCCGCCGGTGGTCCAATAATTGGGGTCCACTTCAGATCAGCGAAGTAATGGCTTCGGAAGTCAATGAACTCTGCGGTCCGAAGCACCAACCCTCTGACAGCAATCACTTCCGGGCCGGCAGCAGCGGTGGCCGCGTTCTCCTCGAAAGCGAGCGTGAAACCGTCGTTCGACCTCGTGTGCGAAAGCACAGAGCCGATGGCAGTAGCGAAGAAGTCGTCCTTGCGACCTACGAAGCGGCCCGCGACCCGAGTCAGCTTCAGAAATCAATTGTGACAGCCTTGATGCACGGCGTCAGCACTCGCGACGTGCAGAAGGTCAAACCGAACTCTCCGGGAGTTGGCAAATCAAACGTCTCGCGTCACTGGCAAAGCGTCGGTCACAAGTTCGTCGACGAGCTGCGGAACCGTGATTTGTCTCAGGAAAACTGGGTCGTTGTGATGCTCGACGGGATTCGCTTGAGCAAAGACCAATTGGCCGTTGCTGCGATCGGCATCACCGCTGAGGGCCGAAAGCATGTCCTTGATTTTGAGCTTGGCAGCAGCGAAAGTGCTGAAGTGGCCAAGGATTTGATGCGTCGTTTGATAAAACGTGGCTTTCATTGTGATCGACCTTTGTTGGCTGTTCTCGACGGCAGCACTGCGTTGCGATCGGCGGTGCTAGAGTTCTTCCCTGATGCGATTGTGCAGCGATGCCTGGTCCACAAGGAACGCAACATTCGGTCGAAACTGTCGAAGAAGCATTGGGGCGAGTTGGCTCGATTGTTCAAACGGCTTCGAGGAGTCCAGGGTAAGGAGGCGGCCCTGGAAGTGGTTGGCGAACTGAAACGTTTTCTCAAGGGCAAGAATGCTGAGTCCTTGAAAAGCCTTGAAGAGGCGGGCGAGGATCTGATCGCACTGCAATCGTTGAACGTTCCGAGCACACTTCATCGCAGCCTGTTGAGCACAAACGCGATCGAGAATTCTTTCCGTAACACACGCAACAAGCTGGGACGTGTGACGCGTTTTCGAGCCGAGACTGATCAAGCGACGCGTTGGATGTCGTTCGCTTTACTGGAGGTCGAGAAAGGCTTCCGCAGGATCTCCGGCTATGACGATATACCAGGGTTGATCGCGGCTTTGGAGTCCCGAAGAGCGGTTTAGACCAACTACAAGATTTTGCCGGACCTTGATTTTTCTCAGTGAGACCACCGACAGTTTTAACAATCAATGGGACATCCCCCGAAAACATCGTAATGTACTCTCATTTTTGACGGGGAAAACGCGGTTGATCCAGTCTAGTATATATTTTTTCGACTGAGAAGTATCGCATTCTGGTTTTCCGGCCAGCTCGAGTTCGAAGTGCAAGAGATGTCTCTCGCCGTTTCCGGAACTTGTGAATTGTTTGTCACCTGACCTGCAACAAAGTTGTTTGACGTCCAGCTTTCGCAGCTCTTAACGTTCATTCACCATCCAGCGAAGGATGGAATCCACATCCCAAGTTCAAGGCAAGCAAGCCGCTGAAGAAGTCGTTGCAAGAACTTTGCGTTTCTCAAGCCACTTAACGAGGAGGCACTCAAGAGCCTCCACGAAGCCGGAGAAGACCTCGTCGCACTGCAAAGCCTCGACGTCCCCAACACGCTGCATCGAAACCTGCTGAGCACCAACGCCATTGAAAACTCTTTCCGTACTACACGAAGGAAGCATGGTCGCGTTCACGATTTCGAGCAGAAACCGATCAAGCAACACGCTGGTTGGCCTTTGCGCTGACCGAAGTAGAGAAGGGCTTCCGAAGGATCTCTGGCTACGCCGATCTGCTCAAGCTGACCAATGCACTGCAACAAACAACAAGTTCTCCGCCAAAAAATTTCCTACGGAACTAACCGACAGCGAATCAATCGAAATAGACAACGCATAGAGGGGCTGGCGGCTTAACGCGAGCTCGATGGGACGGCTCGCTTGCCGCTGAACAAACTTGAAGATACATTTTCAGAAGTGAGACCGCGATTTAGTTTCAACAGAATCTGGGACATCCCCAATGTTTAGCGCGGCGAGACGCTAGGGTTATCGTTGGCGTCAGATATTACTTGTGTTATCCAGACGGAAAATTTACAAAAATCCGTAGCCGAATGTACCGTTATGACAAACGGAAGCAAAGAAACAGTTAGAATAGCTGTATGCCTTAATCAGTCATGGCCCTTAACTTCCTCATTCTTTTCTGCATACTCCAGCAAAATATCTTGTGAAGATGTAACGTCAATGCGCACATGGACGTGGCTGGAAAAATTAGAATGAAGTTTAGCTGCGGAAACTCTCCCTTTCACAAATACCTCAGTGGGTCTTCCGGCTTTCGCATCTGCCAAAAACGCCTTGAGGAGTGCGTCTCGCCCCTGATCGTTTGGGGCATAAACTGAAAAATGTCCACTTCCCGTCTCTGCATTCTGCCCAGACTTGATTGAAAAACGCCATTGGGCAGGGGCAGAACAATCTCCCGCCCAACATTGTTCAAGGATTTGTTGAGCACCATTTGCAAAAATGTTGCTATGGTCAACGAATCCCCATACCTTGATTTCGTTGCCATCTGCGTTGAGTTTTTGCCCTCGCGTGATTGATGCTACAGCAAGATAGTCACCTCTCTGTCTGTGACTTCCCAAACAGCCAGTCGTTATTGTAAGTACCGGGATGAAAAGAACCAACAAGACCATGAAAACACAAGCCCAAAAGCCAAATTTGCGGTGCCAGCACAACATACGGTTTACTTTTTACCAATTCCATTTTCTATGATCGGTAAGGCCGGCTAAATCAAAGGATGCCATACTCTTTGCATTTTTAGACAACATTCGCGGGCCTTATCACCATTGACGATATATCCTTTGAGGGGTTAATTCCAAATTTATTCCCAACTTTGAAAATAAATGAACAAAGTACGTCCACACTGAGTAACTTGTTTAGTCGCAATATCGTTGGCTGGCAAATGAGCAATCGATTGACAACGCATTGAGGAAGGCAATTGAATTGAGGCGGCCCAAAATTTGGAATACTTGTCACCCGTCGAATTCGAAAGAAAATACCGTGCAGCTTTAGCTGCTTAAACAAACCGAAGTCCGCCGGTACTGGGCTAACGCACTCATCAAATGATTTCGGGATAGATGATCCGTCAATATGTACTTTGTCGTTTGCTTACAATCATTCGTCGGTATCAAAAGAGTGGAGGTTATAGCTTCCGTAAAATCTCAGTAAGGAGTTCAACCGAAAGTACCTTTGGCTGGGGCGCAGAACGACTCCCTTTCTGTCAATAACAATCGCCACTGGAGATCTGATAGTCTTCAAACGTGCTCCCATCGCTGTTGATTTCAATCCAACTCTCGACATCTTGTGTTTGAAAAGATACCTCAAAATCGCGAACTCAAACGCCGACGCAGGCTTGACCAATACGTCCATTGCAACTCTGATAATATCTCCTGCAACACTGCTTCGTCTCCCAAATGCCGCATTGATATTTCCTCGGCATCACGATGACGTAATTGCCCAATCTCCGCTTGCTTTCGAAAATTTAGTCCGATCCACTCCTGCACTTGTTCACTCTGCTGTTCTGAAAGTAATAAATATAATTCCATATAATTCAGTAGCTGTGCGGTACAGACATCCGCAATTTTGTCCTGATAATATCGATCGAGCCTTTTCACTTGATCTGGAGTTAAGAACTTATTTACGCTGGTCTGCCAAACAGCTTGGTCAAAAAGATCCTTTAGTCCACCATCCTGACCATTCCCCGACGTACTATCGATGCTTTGGAGTCGAAGCCAAACGTCCTCGTCATTAATCGTAATTTCAATGGACAATATAGCTAAAGCATCTTCAATAGGCTTGTCATTCTCGGGAATACGGACCTCACGACCATTGATGGTGACCACACCAGGCAGAATATCAGAAAAGTCACCGAGATTGAGTTTGATTTTGTCACCAAAATCGCTGGCATAACGAGAAGCCGCTCCCTTAGCCGCTATGGCTAGTGTTTCGGTTTCTTTTGTTGAAAGATCGAAAAGATCTGTCATGATTTTAACACGAAACATCAAATTGACCCGCGCCGCAGTTTCGAGATCCTGAACAATTTCCTGTTGCAGGAAGTCTAATGACGGACTGGCGGCATTTTCACCGCCGGCATCTTGAGCCCAAAGGGATCCAAGCGGAGCCAGTGTAGCAAATACAATGATCAAGCTTACTTTAAACCGACAAACATTACTGACGTTTCTAAAAGTGAACATGGTTTTTCCAATAAATAGATGGACTTGAGCGGCGACTGAGTTGCACAAGTTGTTAGTGACGTAAGCGAACAAAAAGTTTAGAAAAAAATCAAGTTGGTGGTTAAACACAAGTTTGTTCTGCGAGCGTAGTCAATGGTCGGTATCAAGCGTCGATGGCTTGTACGTTTCTTCGATAACCTCAGTAAGGAGTTCAACCGAAAGCTCCATTGGCTTGGTTCGCAGAACGACACGCCCCTTTCCGTCAATGACAATCACTTCCGGTCGGCTGGAAATCTTGTAGTCCTTAAGCGTGCTCCCGTCAGTATCGATTCCAACCCAGCTCAAAAACTTACGTTTGGAAATAAACTTTTCGATCAGTTCGGGATCTTCATCTGTAATTGCGATGAATTGAATCGGCTGACCAGTCAGTTTCTTGATGATCTTGTTGGTATGCGGCACGGCACCCACGCATGGAGCTCACCAAGTGGCCCAGTAGTCGAGCACGACAACGTTTCCTCGCAGCTCTTTTAGGTTCACTTTATCCGCGTCAGGGCCCTGAAATACATATTCCAATTTTATTTCAGGAGCTGCGTCAGGGTCGTTTGCTACAAGACCAACACTATCGTTTGCAGCCGCGAGATTATTTGATTCCCCAGCGTTCGCAATTACCTGCGAGTTTTTGTCACTGTTGTTATCCTTTTCCGCCTGAGGATTCGGAGTGCAGCCACTAAAACAAATGAACGCGATGACGGTCATCACCGACATTCGTTTTACAAGCGAACGTTCTAATTTTTCCATTGGATGCTCCACCGATTGTTAAACATAAAACTTAATCGCCAGCAACTCTATCGGGAGGCTGGTCGCCGAAATCAGAAACTATCCCAAGCGACGCCCCCCGATGGTTGACAAGTTCGGTGCCTATTTATCGGCCCGTGCGGAACCTCGCAACTTAGCGGTTGGGATTTGGCGTGATTTTGCCAAGGGGTCAAGCAGCCACAGGTATCCCGCTTTTTCACTGAAAAACAAGTAGGGACCGTTTTCCTCCCAATAAGCCTCCCACTCTGCGACGGTTCCCTTTTCGCCTGGCCCATCAGGGGCATAACGTGCCAGGGCTTTAACCGCTTCGGCCTTCAGGTCGGTCGAAAGTGCAGCAATGGCAACTTCAAAGAATTTATCCGACTCGTAATCAACGCCTAGTGTTTGCAGGTTTTCATCTGGGACCAACTCGTTGTCATCGTTAGGAGACAGCTTCCCACGGTTTTCCTTCATCCATGCTTCGCGTTCTTCTTTGCCCTTGGGGATAGATTCATGCTTGTACTGACTCAGGTAAGAACGACTCGCATGTTCAACATCATCCGCCCAGATAGATGGAATCCTTCCAATGGGCCGATCCTCCGTAAATCTTGCAATGTACGCAATGGAATTGAGCAACAGACCGCGATGGAGTTCAGTGCTGTTGGTCGGGTCTGGATGAAAGCCGAAATGGAGCAAGTTGCCTTGGCGCCAAATACCCGCCATGTTCGGACCTTTGTCATTTAGACCGCCACACATAACCTCGATCTCCGGAGTGCCTTCAAGAGTGCTCTCATAAACGCACCATCCCGGTACTCTTTTTTCGTGTTTCGTTGCCGAATTAGTTAATATCGGGAAACCTTTTACTGTTTCCGTTTTGATCTTATCTTGATTCCACGCATGCCCCCAAGCTTCGGGGGTCGTAATGTCTTCTGTGGTGCTCGTATCTATCTTACTGGGAGTATTAAAAATATCGTGTTGGTCGCGTAACCCGTACGCGAATTGGTGAAGACAACTTCAGCCAAAGCCGCCGCGCAATCGCCATGCAGTTGACAGATACAACCCCGCATAGCCAATGAGAACAGTAGGCTTATTCCAGTCTTTTCGCTCACCAATTGGCCTAATGTCCCCAGCGTTCATACTGTGCAACCAATCGAGAACAACCACATCTACGTCTTGGGCCAGTTTGGCGGCACTTCCATCCATCGGAGCTGTTGTCACATTCTTTGCATACTTGCCAAGAAAAGAAACAAAGGCGTTGGTTCTCTCCGTGTCAGGCTCGCCAACGAACAGAATCTTGAGGTCAAGGTTGACATCAAGATCCGTGGCCTTCGCCGCGGGTTCCTTCTTTGCAGACATTTCTGTTGCTGCGTCACTACCCTCAGTTGCGTCAGCTCTCTTTGGGGTTTTCAGTTTACCGCTGACGGTTCCTTCCACTCCATCGCTGGCAACCACAGTGCCACTGATAGTGTCGCCTTCAAGCATCAAGTCAAATTCTATCGTCATATCCGGCGTATTGACTTCAAAAGTCAGTTTGCCGGAATCGTTTTGACGTTTGATCTTGGACAACTCAAGCTCATCATTTCGAACGTTCCTGAAAGCTCGTCAGCGGCATCCGCCTCCAGTTTCAACAAAGCTTCCATGTCGCCCATGCCCTCTAGGTGCAGTGTGAGCTCCCATTCCTGCGTTTGTTTTGCGGCAATCTGCTTGACATCAGAGTCCTGCTTTTGATTCACGCTTGGCTTGATACTGGTCGCATCCGTGGTTTCAACTTGCCAAGCCATCAACGAATTTGTCAAATGTCCAGAAGAGATCAAAATCGCGAAAACAATAATAAAAACGGAGAAATACGACCTAGAATTGGTTGTACGCATACATTGTCCTTAAAAGAAGTTTGGTGAAGTAAGGCACGATAAAAACCAATGGAAAAAGTTCGCTAATCCCGGGTTGGTAGATATTTACCCGTCTAAGACGGAATTTCAGGTTTTACGAGATTCCTCTTATAAAACAAATGCGACAAACAAACGCCATTTCTATTAACAAAAATTCAAAATATCTTGAATTTGTGCGAATTTTCTTAGCTTAGGCGTCAATACGCCAACAACGTCAAAATACGCTTCAACTGCGCCAATATCTGAATGAAAAAAGTTGCACTGAGAATCTCTCAAACGCTGCTAAGCTCACACGAGCATGCTTCACTTTTTATACGAATTCCACGGATCTAGAAACATGATTGACACACGCTAATCTTTCTGCCGACAAAATAGAGCTAACCCATCAGTTTCCAGATCGTAAATCGGTATTTTGGCAGCAAGTTTTTTCCGTGTCCGCCTCTGGGAGTAAAGCCAAGTTGATCGGAATAGTATTAGCGAGGATTGGATCAGCCTCCATAGACTGGGGGGATGGCCGGGTGCCCCCCCCGGCCATTGAGAGGGAAATAATGTGCTTGCGTGCCGTCAACGGGCTCGTTGAATCTATTCCCCAAATTCGATATCCGCTTCCATCCCCTCCTTGGTGAATTCCGCAGCTCGCGCCATCATGAACTTCCATTGCTGGAGTTGCGGGGACGAAAGAATCGCTTCAAGCTTTTCTTCATCAACTTTGGAAGATTCAGAATAGGCAAACATGAGTTCAAAAGTTACAGGCCACGGATTCTCCGTCCGTCCTATCAAGGGCCGCACAAGTTCTCGCAGTTGTTTTTCTTGATCACGAGTTAATGACAATTGACGAGACACAGCAACGACAAACGAAGTCAAGAGTGCCTTTCGTGCCTCTTCTGCTTGCGACAGACGTTTTTCTTGAAGAGATTTCTTCTGGTCCTCCGTCAAGGTCTCGTCAACGACTTTGCGCCAAAACAGGCGTTCCGTGGGCATTTCGTCCATCGTGGGGCTAAAAATTGTTTCACGGATATCCGCTTCAATTTCGTGAAAGTCGGTGAATACAATTTTTTTCTCTTTTCCGGTTGCTTCCAACTCGTTACCTTTTTCCACCGCGCCGTCTTCGGTCTCCGTGTTGTCCAAATTGGCTGCTGGTTTCAGCCCCCATTTTTTTAAAACTTTTGCGATGCCCAGTTTGACCCCGACCGCAAGTTTTTTTCGTTGTTTTTCGTCAAGTTCACATGCGGCATGAATCCCTTCGATTTCAACTGCGAAAAGCTGTTGCAGCTCGAATCGTTTGGCCGCTGCCACTTTTGCTGCAAAGTCCTTGTCGTCAGAACTGTACCATTCTCCACTACTGACCACTATGCTTTTCTCTTGGACCTCCTCGCCTTCTTGAATAGCCTCTGGCACCGCCAGCTCTTGAGCTAACAAAATGGACGAGCCTCCACCGATGAAAAACATCACAAACATCACGATTCGTAAACAGCGCATAACAAATTTCTCCCATTAAATAGTATCTTTGCGTTAGCCCAGTACCGGCGGTATTGGGCTAACGCACTTGTCACTTCACGTCAGGAGTGGTGAACGTGTCTCGCTAATGCCACGTAGACTAATTTGCCTCAAAACAAGTTAATCTCACCAGACCGCTTCCCTGAAAAGCAAAAAATCCGAAGCAGTATGCATGACAGGTCCAGGCACTCGACTAACCTTAAAGCAAGCGCCAAGAGAGGAGAGAAAGCGCCAAGAAAAATGATTTTATCGGGTTGAAATTGGTATTTGAGGAAGTTTTCAATTACACCACCGTTCCGCAAGCCTGGTGCTCGCCGAAGTGAAGTCCTTCGTTCCCGCCGATCGGATTTTGATTTTTCCGGGAAGATGGTGACGATTCGTGAACGGAAACGAACCAGGGGCCGGCGTTCAGGGGATGTCCCAGATTCTGTTGAAACTAAATCGCGGTCTCACTTCTGAAAATGTATCTTCAAGTTTGTTCAGCGGCAAGCGAGCCGTCCCATCGAGCTCGCGTTAAGCCGCCAGCCCCTCTATGCGTTGTCTATTTCGATTGATTCGCTGTCGGTTAGTTCCGTAGGAAATTTTTTCGTCGGCGAACCTTTTGGTTGTTGTAATGCCTTCGTCAATTTCGAGAGATCAGCGTATCCGGAGATTCTCCGAAATCCCTTTTCGACTTCGGTCAGTGCAAAGGCCAACCAGCGAGTTGCTTGATCAGTCTCCGCTCGGAAGCGAGTGACACGGCCAAGCTTTCGCCGTGTGTTGCGGAATGAGTTCTCGATTGCATTGGTGCTGAGCAAGTTGCGATGAAGTGTGTTGGGTACGTTAAGGCTTTGCAGAGCGATTAAATCCTCACCTGCCTCGTGTAGACTCTTGAGCGCTTCGGCGTTGAGCGGAGTGAGAAAGTCAATCAATTCAGTGACGACTTCTTCGGCAGCTTGTTTGCCTTGGACTTTACGCAGTCGTCTGAACAAGCGAGCCAATTCTCCCCAATGGCGTTTGGATAACTTTGCTCGAATGTTGCGTTCTTTATGAACCAGGCATCGCTGAATCACAGCGTCTTCGAAGAACTCTTTGACAACCGACCTGAGAGCGTTACTTCCATCAAGCACGGTAAACAATCGCCGACCACATTGAAAGCCGCGTTTCATGAGACGACGCATCAAAGCCCGGCAAACCTCGGCGTTTTCAGTACTGCCAAGGTCGAAGTCCAGAACGTGCTTGTATCCATCAGACGTGATTCCAATCGCGACGATCGCCGTCTGCTCTTTGCTCAAGTGAATCCCGTCAAGCATCAAGATTCCCCAGTCTTCTTCCGACAAGTCGTGACTTCTTAGCTGATCAACAAACTTGTGTCCTACCGATTGCCAATGCCTCGACACGTTGGACTTGCTAACGCCTGGGGCTTTCTCTGATTGCACTTTCGAGACCTCTCGCGTGCTCACCCCCGAAGCCAAAGCCGTAACGATCGAGTCACGAAGCTGATTGGGACAACAGGCAGCCTGATAAGTAGTCAATTGAACTTCCGATGTACTGCCGTTCTCATTGCGCCTGCGGACTCGTGGTCTTACAATTTCTTCACGTTGACCTTCGTAGATCACGCGACCAGCGCTACTGCCAGATCGAAACAGATCGCCTTCGACAGGTTGATGTTTAGGCCCACAAAGTTCAGCTACCTCCTCCGCCAGTACATCGCTGATCATCTGTCTCACTAGCCCGCGAAGATGATCGCGAAACACAGACGATGCGGATTCAGAAGAAACTTGCCCAAGCGTTTGTAAAAGATTAGAGTCGTTCATGGTGGTCTCCCCGTCGGTGGCAACCGACGATTGAAAGTTGAAATTCGCGATGAGTGATTTTCGCTCATCGGGAGACCACTTTTCAACTTTCAACAATTATTGGGATTGCGCCAAGAAGCTTGGCGAAGGGGGATGATTAACATGATGTGAATCTGAAACCTTTGATAGTGACCCTGCGGCTGGAAAGCCCGTCCGGTAATGTTTGACCAACGGCCGGAAGCGAGTCTTGCGTTGCATGAGGTAACGAATGTGACGAAGCGTAGACAGCGAGTCTGAAAGCCGTGTAATTGAGCTTCGAAAGGTTGTTTCTTGTGAGTGCCTTTGTCGTTCCCTACGCAAGGGCCACGCGGTTGTTCTGAAAACCGACGCTGCAAAGCGTCACCTGGTCTGGAGCAATCGACTTGCCGGAGTCGCAGAGCACGTGCAAACGGACATTGGGGTCGCCCAGGAACTTGGGAGGTCCTGTCGTTTCCACAGGTAATCCCCGGCGGGAGACACCGGGTTATCAACTCCAGGCTCATGCGATGCACTTGGCGTATGAGAGCGAATGTACGAGTGCAACCTTGTGGTACCGCTGAACGAAGGCAACGAAGTGACGCGGGATGAGCGACAGGAAATCATAATGCCTTGATAGTACTGACGAACTCGGGGAACGGCGCCCAGTCGGACCCGACGGAGGGAAGCGAGGCATCGAATCATGGAACCGTATTTGGGAAACACATCGAATGCATCGAAATTTGAAAACTGTGTCTACGAAACAAATGCGGATAGCAGAATTGGCGAGACAATCGCCGGAAATGGCTTTCACGTCCTTGGCTTACCTCATGGACATTGACTGGCTTTCTGAAGCGTATCGGAAAACTCGCAAAAACGGAGCGGTCGGAGTCGATGGTGTTACGGCAGCGGAATACGAGCAAGACCTTGAAGGCAATCTTCAACGGCTTCTTGATCGAGCCAAGTCGGGTACCTATCGATCGCCGCCGGTTCGGCGAGTCTACATTCCGAAAGGAAGTTCCTCGACCGAGGTTCGCCCGATTGGAATTCCCACGCTGGAAGACAAGATTCTTCAGCGTGCTGTCGTTATGCTGCTGGAGCCGATCTACGAGCAGGACTTTATGGACTGTTCGTACGGTTTTCGTCCTGGACGATCAGCACACATGGCTTTGGGACGCTCAGAAAGCAGGCGATGACCGCTGGAGGTGGCTGGATTCTGGAAGTCGATATCCGAAAGTTTTTTGACCATCTGAGTCATGAACACTTGCGAGAGTTTCTCCATCGTCGGGTGCGTGACGGAGTTCTACGAAAGCTGATTCACAAGTGGCTCAAAGCGGGCGTGATGGAAGACGGTAACGTGAGTTACCCAGATTCCGGATCGCCCCAGGGCGGAGTAGTCACGCCTATCCTTTCGAACGTCTTCCTGCACTACGTGTTGGATGTGTGGTTTGAAGAAGAAGTGAAGCCACGCCTTGCGGGGCCAGCTTTTCTGATTCGTTTTGCGGATGACTTCGCGATTGGGGTTCGCCACCCGCGAGATGCCCATCGTGTTATGGAAATTCTTCCAAAACGTTTCGCCAAATATGGTCTGACTGTCCATCCGGACAAAACTCGCTTGATTTGTTTTCGGTCTCCGTCACTTCCAAGTGACAAGGCGGGGAACTCAAGCACTCGTCCGGAAACGTTCACTCTGCTGGGTTTCACTCATTATTGGGGAAAAACTCGCAATGGGAACTGGGCTGTCAAACGCAAGACCGCATCGAGTCGCTTTGGGCGTGCAGTGCAGAGCATCGCACAATGGTGTCGACTTAATCGACACCGGCCTGTCAGCGAACAACATTTCAAGTTGCGTCAGAAACTACACGGACACTACGCGTACTACGGGATCAACGGAAACTATGCCGCGCTGCATCGGTTCCATCACGAGGTCAAGCGTCGGTGGTTCAAGTGGCTAAATCGCCGGAATCGTCAACGCGAACTCTCTTGGGAACTGTTCAGCACTTTGGTAAAACGGTATCCGTTGCCCGCACCTCGTATCGTCCACCGATTCACGTAGCGAATCCATGACTTGAGGAACCGTATGCACTAATGCGTGCCCGTACGGGTCGGTGGGAGCTTGGGGCGGGAAACCGCCCTGGGCCACCCGGTCACTTCCGGCGTTCAACCCGAAGGGTGTCAATGACTCCCCTCTTCCAGGAGATCATGATGCCGTGGTTTGAGAAATTTCATCCAGGTGGGCAAGCATCGTTTGCACAATTGAAACCGTTGAAGTCTAGGTCCCCTATTCCAGTCACGCACGATCAAGCCCAATCCCATTTCCGCCAAACGGTCGATGGAAGCCACTGGGGTAAAATCAAAGGCTGGCATTGTTTGCGTCATAGCTTTATCAGCAACCTTGCTTGTGGCGGCGTTGATCAGCGAATCATTGATGATTTCGTTGGCCATGTGACGGAAGACATGCGAAGGCGATATCGGCATTTGTTCCCAGAGGTGAAGCACGTGGCACTCAATCAGGTCTTCGGGTAAAATGTATTGTTTGTTGGTAAAACGCCCCTTTTTTGTTCTGTTCGTTTCAGCCGCGTGATGGATCTGATGATTGAGTGCCTAGAGCGCACTACGTTTATGTGTAGCGATAGCCTGCGTGTTTGAAGTAGTTTCGAAACTCAGGTTCTGAGAAGTATTCGAGTACATTTCCGCAGGTGTTCCAGAGTCCTTCAACTGCTCTTTCTTTGGCGCTTCGAATGAGTCGTTTTAGTTTTGAGAATGCCAACTCGATCGGATTCAGATCCGGGCTATAGGGAGGTAGGAATCGCACTTCTGCTTTGACCGACTCGATAGCTTCGACGACTCCCTTGACCTTGTGGCTACTCAGGTTATCCATGATCACGACATCGCCGGGGCGGAGCGATTTAATGAGATGCTGCTCAACCCAGCCGAGAAACAGCTTACCGTTGATTGCACCGTCTATTACAAGTGGAGCGACCCAGCCGCTGGCTCGGATGCCCGCCAGAAAGGTTGTGGTCTTCCAGTGACCATGAGGGACATGCTCGACCAATCGCGTGCCTTTGAGAGAGCGGCCGCGCAAACGGGTCATGTTCGTTTTCGCCCATGTTTCATCGAGGAATACAAGTTGATCCGGATGAAGTGCCCATTGAGATCGTCGCCACCATCGGCGCTTTATCGCGACATCCCGCCGTTGTTGCTCTGACGCAACAAGGACTTTTTTTTAAATGTCAGTTTCAGTTTTTGACACGCGATGCACAACGTTTTTGTTGACAGCTTCGTTCCCAACTCCGCTTTGAGTTCCTTTAACGTCGTATCAGGCCGCGCATCGTAAATTGCGAGAATCTGATCGCTGTAAACCGCCCACTCGGGGATTCGGTTACGTGTCAAACAAGGAGCTGTCTTGCCAAGCTCACGCCGCTCCTGTTTGATCCGCCGAACCCAAGATTCGCTCACCTTGAAACGTGTCGCAACGTCGCGAGTACCACCACCTTCATCGCAAGCTGCGAGAACTTCGCGACGGAATTCTTTCGAGTAACTACAGGCCATCATTGATCCTTTTAAATGATGATGCCTAATTTACCCCGATTTCCTGAATGGCGCTAGATCTAAAAGAAACTCGCTCTAGAAACGTGTTGCGCGATTTCTGGCACTCACAAACTGCGTTCAAACGATGAATTCAACGCAGCTTTGGCAATTCGGGAGAGTGCGTGGGCCTACTGAACGTCCAAAATCACCGGCTGCGACAGGTGATTGTCTATTTAAAAACGCCCGGACTTCGCCTCTCCGGTACATTTTTTTCTATTCCGGGCGAAGGTCAACTGTTACAACTTTCCCATTGCCCACAAGATCCCGATGAACGTGGTCAACGCCGCTGCCGTTGCACAGGGAAGATACCCCCAATTATTACTGTATTTCCAGTAGGGGAGTGTTGCTACAACGCAGGTCATCAACGCAAGTGTCAAAATAAATCCAAGCATATTTAATCTTTGTGTGAGTTTTGAGTCATACGGTTGTTGTTGCAATACGTTTCGACAAGGATTTTTTTATATGAACGAAAAGTGTTTGATTTGCCTCGTTTTCCGTTGCAAGTCTCCTGTCATGCATTTCTTCTCAACCCTACGTTTCTGATCAATCGTGTTTTAGTTTTTCCAACAAGTCCGCCCTGAGAGGTTTACGCTCGTACCGGCGTAGAACATAGAGCCAGAATTAAGAACGTCTCACTCAACCCACTTTGGATTATTTATCATCAGTGGATGTTCCGCGAATACGGATGTACGTCTTGCAGTTAAGGACATTTCTAACTTGCTCAGCCGAACTGGCATCAACCTCTTCACAGATCTCTTGAGCACCCAAGCCACAAATTGACAACCATCGTATTTTTCGTACCTGTTCTCCAGACAAGCGATTCGCACCACCACAAATAACTGCTTCGGCATATTTGTCATCCAGCCACATTTGCGAAACAAGAGGATTGAGTTTCCCTTTTCTTGCTTGGCTTACCAAAAATGATTCAAGTGCTGCTTCACGGTCAAAATGGAGATAGGTTTTATCACCAGATGTTGCCCCCAGCTTGTGCAAATATCGAATGCCTTCCCGACCGCCTGGTATCATGTTCAACCCATTCGGATGTTTTGGGTGAAAACTATACTTGTCGACTAAATACTCCTCAGCATCATTTGCTTGATCTTCATTGATGCCCGCCGCGATTATTGTGTGATGAATTGACTTGGCATCAGGCACTAGATCTCGCAGTGCTTTGTGAAACAAGGATTGCGACTCAGCATTGGCTTGCCTTAAATGTTCTCCAAAACGCACAATCGGAGAGCGTGAAGTAATTCCATAATAAGAATACTCAAGGTCGTCTCTTGTTACGATCGTGTGAAGATAAACGGAAAAAGTACCTGCTAATGAAGTGCGTTTCTAATCAAATAGCGAAGTGCCAGTTCGACACGCGAGAGACGTGAAACGGCAGGTGCCCCCATCTGAATAACAAAACGCGTATCGTTACCATGCGATACATTTGGTTTAACCAGAAATTCCGAACCACCCGTATCAGCCGGGGTGATGCCGACCATGTCCTTGTTGAATCCTGCTGCAACGGTAATTTCGTTTTGGGAATTGTGAAGGGCAATTTTGGAAGGGACTTCGGTGTCATTATCCCATTTTGAAAGACCGTCCTCAATTAACTCAATCGTGCCCGGAGATGTCGGACCGATCAGATGATTGAAATTCGCAATGTCTAAGAACTTCTGTGCCATTTAGTACTCATGCTTTTTTGAAGATGCATCTCAAAATTGTCCAATTTCTTCATGGCCGTCAACAGAGTACTATGATGAAAAGTGTTAACAAAAAGATTTTCTGAAACTGAAGCAGGGAAAGCGTGCCTAAAACAAAGAAGCGGCAACTGCGTGGCGAAATGCTGCGGGCGTGTTTAGTCAGGCCTCTCACTTGCTTCAGCTTGGCAAGAAATCAATTCGAAGTTGTTTTTCCAAACTTGTGCAGTGTTCAATCAAGTTTGGACTCTCAAACGATTGTGAAAAAAGCCCTTAGCTTTACCTTCTCACTTGCAAGCTACGAAAGTTGGTCCGCTAAGAGCTGGCTCCAGTCTAACTCAAGTTTGCCCTTTCTCCCAGCACATCGCAGTGTCAAAATCGGAATTTGTGCTGAACTCCAAATGGAAAGGTCAACCGTATCGATCTTGTAGCCAGGAAACGTGCAACGTCTGGTGCAGATATGAATGAGGGTTCAAACCGCAAATGAGCTTGAATGACTTACTTCCTGATCGTTGGCACCGAAACATTCAAGTAGGGATGATCCCCCTAGTCAGGGCTACTAAGTCACCGCCAAATACGATAAACATAGGGATGTCATGTTGGTCGCCACTCGTCAGGATCAAATCGGGCCTGCAAGGAAGGGGCGATATCATATTGGACTCGGTCAAGTCCAAATGGAGACGACCACGAGAATCAAAAATATTCCGATTAGGGGACAGAAGTGTCATTGCTCGCTAGGCGATCACACCAGGGACATTCGAACTCACGACTACGGCCTAACAACTTTCGTGATTTGAATTCTCTTCTAAACAAACATATCACTCTTATCCCGTCTGACAGCTGGGGAATCTTTGCCTTAAGCGAGGGAATCCGTTTTAATTTCAGCTCCCAGCTCGCCTTATCGGACGACGCATTTTTTGTCAAACTACACTGGCAATTTCGAAAGGCAGAAATTTGGATCGACCGCATCCAAGTTCCAGTTCTAGATCGGCAGCGTGGCATTGGAACCAAACTTGTGAATCAAATACAACATTTTGGGTACGAGTTGGGAAACGAGTATATCTGCCTTCACCCACTCCAGTCCGCTCGTGAATTCTGGGAGAATCGAGGATTCATCGATCATCCGCACCGTTCACGAGTATTGATAAAGTATTTGCAAAAAGATTCCGGGTCGATGCGTAGTCTTAAAAACACTTAACGACGGCGGTAATTCTTTTTCCAAAAGCTGACCAGTGTTCCTCCGACTTTCGCCCCGTCTTGATCAAACACGACGATTCGCTCAGTGTCTGATGAGACGTTCTTGACAAGACGCAAGGCACTTGTGTATCCGTCGGCGGTGACTTGCTGTTCAGCTGCCAATTCATCATCTTTGTTGTCGAATTCCTTTATAGTGTACGTATTCAAGTGAACTCCTTTCTTATGAGTAAACGTAAATGCTTTCTTGTTTGACGTATCATTAGCCCGAAGACCGCTAATGACCACCGTCAAATTACTGCCTGTTTGAGAGAATTGAAGGTGAGACGACACTGGAACCAACATCCAACCATACTCCCTCCCCGTTCTCTAAGTTCAACAACTTCGGCGGAGAGCGAAAGACTGACATGTCCAAACTGCGTTCGAACGATGAATTTGACGCAGTTTTGACGATTGTTTTTGTGCATTCGGCGTATTGAACCGACGCAAGATTCGAAACTTGTAGACGACAAATTCCGGCGTGCGTTGTCGAGGTGCGACCTCTTGGGTCCAGCGCATCTGCAGCAAGTGTTTATGAATCTCAAAGTAGGACCCGAGTTTGATAACGATTCGTTCTTTTGACTAAACTTCATATTCGCGATTTATCACCTCGTCCTAGATGCAATTTCAAGCAGAATACATCCGATTTTTGCGACGCGGCTCCTAGCTTGCGAAACTATCAGCATTTCAGGCCGGATGCATTTCCGAAGATTCAGATTTTTGAAATTCTGCTTCGAATGACAATCGGAGATTGTTTTTTGAAGATTGTTCGAGTTTGCTTGGCCACTGATTGGTCAGTGGTCAATGAACTCGACTGTTCGTTGCTCCTTTTCTTTCAGGCGATGACTTTCATTGTCTGCATTCGTTGGAAATTGAACGCCAATGCGTGCCATAACGCGACTGCTTTTGCTTTCACCAAGCCGCGAACGTTGAACTGGTGCAGGCCGTGGTTGCGTCACACTGCGTTGGGAAACTCCGCTTGCGATGGTCGCATCTTCAAAATGTCTTTGCATTTTTGCTGTTCCATCCGAGTCCGAAAATTTCCATACTCTTCCGATTCGCCCGGCTGTTTCTGGTGAGGATTCTTCCCCTTCTTAATCGCGTCTTTGGCGCGGGGACCGGCGATACTACTTTCGTATTCTGGTCTTCAAGTTCTTTCACTGCGTCCTTGGTGGGAAACGCCGCATCGACTACATAATGCTGGGGAGTTCGGTCGTAGGCCGAAGTCACGTGTTGGTACATCGGCGACATCTGATGACTGTCACTGCCATCGTTGGTCACCCCAACACCCACGATTACTCGCGCATCGCCATCGCTGGCAAACTGAACGTTGTAAGCCGGGTTGTAGCCACCGTTGGCCATCTTCATCCGCCGCGATTGAGGATCGGTCGTGCTGCATCGGGCTTCTTTTCCGGTTCCTTTTTTTCGCTTCTCTCGTTTTTGCTGAAGCTCCTTGATGGTCTCAGACGCTTGATTGACTCGCTCAAGACGCTCTCGCGCGGCACGTTCCTGGGCCGCTTCACGACGGGCTTCTCCGGCTCTGGCTTTCAGACTTCAAGTCCTCCACGTGTTGGGCGGCCTTTTGTTGAAGTTTTTTCAGTGTTGGCTCACGACGAAACGAGCTGGTTCCTGCGCTGGCCCGAACGCGCATCCCGTCTTGGGCGATCGTCTCAAGCGGAACCAGGCCGCGATAAATCAAGCTCGTCACGCCGTCAGTCAAAAGCTGCTCAAGAAACTCTCCGTGCCCGACACGGAAATCGCTCAGCGTGTGGTAGTTGATTCCGATCCCCCCCCACAAAGCCACATGTACGGAATGTCGCGTTCACAACGGCGAGCAAGCTCTCGGGCAGAGCCGATCCCTTCAAGCGTCGCCAGAAGCCACAACGATAAAAGCACTTCCGGATTGGTCGCCGAACGACCGGCCTGAGTACCCGAGACCTGGATCTCTTGATACAGAGGACTCAGATCGAGTGTTTGAACGAATCGCCAAACGATACGGGCTTGATGGTCTTGGTAGAGCATCTGGTCAAGCGAATGAAATCGCATTTCCATTTGACAACGCTCGGGATGATTGACTCGCGCAATACTATTTTTAGAATTCATAAATACGTTTTAGCGCGTTTGTATCTTTTTCTCAATCCGAGATGATAAATTCACAACCTCTCCGCAAGGCAAACTGTCTTCAGGTTGCTAACCTATCGACCTTCGGTCGACTGCCTGTTGATGCTTCACGACCATATCCGCAGACCGCTGAAAATTTAAAATAATCAATCAGAAGCCAAAGTCAGGATGCTTTGGTACCACCCAAACGCCAAGCCCAAGAAAGACTCGCCGATGAAACAATGTAAATCCGAAACTATCCGACGGCAAAAGCCGGTCAAAATGCTGCGCCATCCCCGAAAGCAAAATTCAACAAAAAGTACAATGAACCTTCGCTTGTTTTAGGACTAGTTCCGTAACCAATAACTGATGTCCCACCAAAAGTAGATTTTACGGGGATGAAACTCACGTGGCCTCCCTGTTCTGCGCATATTCTCTTTTAAAAAAAGATCTTCCCCTGTTTGATGACAGGTTCTCACACAGGTCATCAACAAAGGAAGATCAATGTCTGGCAAGGCAGCCAAAATTCGACTTACGGAAAAGCAACAGATTGAACTTCAAAAGATTAAGCGTTCGACAACTTGCTCACAACGTCTGATTCAACGAGCCGCCATTGTCTTGCTGGCTTTTGAAGGGTTGCTTAATACAAGGATAGGCGAACAAGTTAAGCTCGGTCGGAAACAAGTCGGATTGTGGCGTCGACGTTGGCAACTGTCATTCGATGCCCTAGTCGCCGCGGAATGCGGAGGCACCCAAGCTCAACTGCGCAGGGTAATTGAGGAGGTCCTCAGCGACGCTCCTCGCGCGGGCTGTTCAGGCAAATTCACCGGCGAGCAAGTGATTGAAATCGTTGCCACGGCTTGCGAGCCACCTTCAAAATCTGATCGTCCGATTGATAAGTGGACCCATCGCGAGCTGACTGACGAAGTGATCAAACGCTGTATCGTTAAGTCAATATCGCAGAGTCACGTCGGCAACTTGTTGAACCAGATGGACTTGCAACCTCACAAAAGCAAGTACTGGCTCAACACAAAAGAAAAAGATCCTGTAGCATTCAAGCGACAAGTGCAGAACGTTTGTCAAACTTATCTCTGGGCACCAAACCTTTATTTCTTCGGGAATATCCGCACCGTATCGGTCGACGAAATGTGTGGCATCCAGGCTTTGGAACGAATCTCACCTTCGATTCCCATGCAGCCCGGGCGGGTTGAATTCGAGTACAAGCGACATGGGACATTGTGCCTGATTGGGAACTGGGATGTTGTGCTGGGGGAAATGATCGCTCCGACAATTCGCAAAACACGCACCGAGATTGATTTCGCTTGGCACATCCATGAAACCATTGCCACCGACCGGGAAGCGGGCGGGGTATTCGTGGTGGACCAACTCAACATTCACTTGAGTGAATCATTGGTGCGGTATGTAGCAATGCTGGAAGGGATCTCCAAAGACGCGCTTGGCAAAAAAAGGAAAAGCGGAGTAGTAAAGTCGATCAGGGCTATCGCACGTCGATTTATTGGTTCAATAATTGCATTTGAATTTATTCCGTCAAGTCAGCAGTTTGGTTGCTGTCGTTTTTCTGGACGGAGTTGTTACGATGCATTTGATGAGCCGTGAAATAGTTACATATTTTGAAGAAGTTACCGATCCACGTGTTGAACGTGGTAGCAATCATCCGTTGCTTGAGATGATTTTCATTTCACTGGTTGGTTATCTTTGCGGCTGCAATGACTGGTCGAGTGTAGCTCGTTTCGCGAGGGATCGAGAACCTTGGTTTTCCAAGTACATCGAGTTGCCGTTTGGAGTCCCTTCCCATGATACGTTTTCACGGGTGTTTGCTCGTCTGGACACCGCTCAATTTCTTGTTGCAATGCACGCTTGGGTCGACCGGTTTGCAGGCAACCTGCGTGGTCAAGGAGTTGCCATTGATGGCAAAGTATTGAGAGGCTCTTTCGACAAGGCAGTTGGGCAATCAGCCCTTCATACACTGACCGCGTATGCGACAGCGACTCGTCTTTGCCTGCGACAAATGAAAGTAGATGACAAGAGCAATGAGATCCCAGCGGTCCCTGAATTGCTCAAGTTGATCGAACTCAATGGCGCGATTGTGACACTTGATGCAATGCACTGCCAAGTCGAAACTGCAGCCGCCATTCTCGACGCAGGAGCCGACTATGTCTTGGCAGTGAAGAATAATCAACCGAAGCTCTACAGCTTTCTCTTTGATCTTTTTGAAGAAGCTTTTGAAGACAGTTCAAAGACTCGCATGTACCGCTTTGTCACTTGTGACAAAAGCCATGGACGTCACGAACGTCGGGAACACATTACCATCAAAGCTCCTGCATGTCGGGAACTGACCAAATGGGTTGGCCTTGAGTCGATCACCATGGTTTACCGAACGGCGACCGAAACCCGCAGTGGGAAAGAGCGGGAAAACGTGATGTTCTACATCAGTTCCTGCAAGCCGAAAGTAAAAAAACTGGCCCAGCATATTCGAGGGCATTGGGGAATTGAAAACGGACTGCACCACTTGCTCGATGTAACCTTTACAGAGGACAAAAGTCGAATTCGAAAAGGGGCAGGACCTGAAATTGCAGCATGCTTGCGGAGAATGGCAACCAATATCCTTAAACTCGACACTACCATAAAAGATAATGTCAGAGGCAAAAGAATGAGCGCCGGATGGAATGAAGATACTCTAGAGAAACTTTTGGCCGGATTTGTCGCGTACTAACGTGCGATAGCCCTGTAAAGTCGATGGTAACACGAAAAGCGTTTCTGGAAGACAAGACTCATCGCGTTCGTTTCGTTTACCTGCCCAAGCACACCTCGTGGCTCAATCAAATCGAAATCATTTTCGGGATCATTAAACCGGCGAGCAGTCAGACACGGCAACTTCCCTTCGATGGATCAATTAAAGGAACGACTCGAGAAGTTCATCCAATACTTCAACAACACGTTCGCCAGTCCATTTCAATGGACTTACACCGGTCGACCTACCGATACCAAGCCTGCAAACAAACCAAAAACATGGCGACAACGCTGGCAAGCTCAGAAAAACAAACAATCAAGCGCCTTGGTGGCATGACAATTAGTACTTGCGGAACTAGTTCGCAGGGTTACTCTCGTCGACCTCTTCTTCCCTGCGCATTCGCATTGTTGTACACGAACGAGGGCTGGCGCCAGCGTGAATTGCATCCATTAATTTTTCGAGAACGATCGGTAGGTCAGATCCATTCTTTAGGTAGGCTTGATTGAGAGATAGGAATCCACCAATACAAACGTCAATTTCAGAATCGCGTAAGACTTGTAACGTAGTAGGGTACTTGGCAACCCATTCTCCAACCGTGCAATGAGTGTCTAGAACGGATACCAAAAGGTTGCGGGACTGATTCTCACTCATGTCATTTCCGTTTGGTCGTCTTGGAATGTTTTGCCTCGCAAAGTGGAATGATTCTTTTGGTGGAATCAAGAAGGTTCTGAAGAGAAACGTTTTTTAAACCTGCTTCATTAGCGGCGTAGACCTTGTCGAGTTCGGAATGAAGCGGGCAAAGGTCCGTGTGCGTCTTCAAGCCAAGGGGACAAGCGTTAATCCGTTCTATGGGCGAAACTGCGTTAATGACATCCAGCAATGTAATTTCTTTGGGTGCAATTGTAAGCACATAGCCTCCACCGGGTCCCGGTCGAGAGCTTACTAATGCCGCTTTAACCAAATCTTGTAAAACGCGATGCAAATAGCGTCGTGGCGCCTGCGTTTTCTCTGCGAGCAGGTTGGCAGAGGCGGATTGGTCTTCTTGCGCGGCCATGAAAGCCACGGCACGGAGAGCATATTCTGCTGTTTTTGAAATCATGGAATTGGCTGCAATTGTACACATTGACGTGGACAAATAAAATGTGTACCTTTGTGTGTACGTTTCGCGTGTCTTCGCCAATTTGGAGGGATATCCAAGTTAGGCGTTTGAATATTTAGCCACCTCAACTCAGCAAAGATTGCTTGAGGGAATCAAAATGCTCAGTCAATCGACAATTCACATCATAAGGAAGATCACTCCGCTTGTCGCTGCAAACGCGGAAAAAATCACGTGTCGATTCTACGAGTTGATGTTTCAGAGAAACCCCGAGGTCAAAGCGTTTTTCAATCCGGCACATCAACGCGAGGGGACTCAATCGAAAGCCCTTGCCGAAGCTGTGTGCGCGTACTTTGCAAACATCGAAAATTTGGAGGTTCTTGGCCCAGCCATAGAAGTGCTGGCTCAAAAGCACTGCGCATTGCAAGTCCAGCCTGAACACTACCCTATCGTTGGGCAGCATCTCCTGGCTGCGATCAAGGAGGTCATGGGAGATGCCGTTACCGACGAAATTGCTGCCGCCGTCGGAGAGGCATATCAATTCCTGGCTGACATTTGCATTCAGAGAGAAAAGGAAATCTATGCATCTCAAATCGCTGCAGAAGGCGGCTGGAACGGTTATCGAAAATTTGTTGTTGATCGTAAGGTGCCTGAAAGCGATATTGTGACATCGCTTTATCTGCGTCCGCAGGATGGCGGGCAGCTTCCAAAATTCCAACCCGGCCAATACATCACACTTCGTGTCGACAATCCGGCCACGCCAACAACGCCGCGCAATTACAGTCTTTCCCATCGGCCAGGTCTCGATTACTTCCGAATCAGTGTCAAGAAAGAAACAAGCAAAAATGCCCAGGTCCCAGGCGGGGTGGTTTCAACTTTCCTGCATGAGCAGGTGAGTTCGGGCGACTTAATTGATGTGGGACCGCCGTGCGGCGAATTCACAGTTGACGTTGACTCGGTTAATGAACGTCCCGTCGTTTTTCTGGCAGGCGGCGTCGGTGTTACACCGCTTTTGTCGATGGCAAAAACACTGGTTCATTATGGCGTGCTCGCTCCAATTTACTTTCTGCATGCAGTGCGTAACAGTTCAGTTCAGCCATTTGTTGACGAGATACAGCAGATGGTCTCAGACAAGGACTTTGTTGAAACTCGTTTTATTTACGACTCGCCCAGCCAACAGGACATTGAAACAAGGAAGTGTGATCACGTTGGAACGATCAACAAAGAGCTTATCCAGAAGTGGACGCCTTGGGAGAGTGCGGAGTTCTACATTTGTGGCCCTAGGCCGTTCATGAGAGATGCGATTGCCGCACTCGAACAACTGGGAATCGAAGAGTCACGGATTCGTTTCGAGTTTTTCGGACCAAAACAATTGCTCAAGGCAGAGGCAGTTGCCTGAGAGGTGGAGGAGGAAATCGGATGACTAACAAAGAGTTGAAAACGTCATGTTCGGGAAGCTGCTCCCAACAATGTGACAAAGTCAAACGGGTCGCTTCGGGACACGGAGTCGACATCGCCCAGGTTGTGCCGCCGGATCAACAGCAACGACTTGAACAACTCAGGTCAATTCTGCAGCGTAGAGATGTGCCGCATTCAATCAATCCAGCCAAAGCCGCGAGGTATTTCAACCTTGCCGAGTCTGGCACACCGTTCGGGATTGGCAGTCTGAGTAACCAAACGGTTGACGTGCAGAAATACGTCAACACACAGGTGTATGAAGATCTGACTTTTGAAGACCACGTCAGTTGGGCCTGCCTGATTGCAGATCAGCAAGCTACCAAGCACGACTACGCTTGTCGAGAATATCTTCTGGGCGAAGAACTGTTTGAAATCGGCGGAAAAGTAATTCCTGATTACTACGTCCTTAATGCCAGAATCTTCCAACAAACCGGTTGGCAACTGGCAACCGTCAGCGAAATTATTCCGGCCGAAGTGTTTTTTCACTGTCACAGTCACAAATTCTTTCCCGTGACGACATTCATGCGACCACTGGGTACTGACTATTTGGAAGAGCCCGACATTGGCCATGACATCGCCGGACATGTCGCAACGTTTACCATTCCGCAGGTTGCTCAGGTGATGAACAATCACGGCCTGGCAAACGACATCATCCATTTTGAACAAGAACAGAAGCTGAAGAACGCGACCAGCGACGAAGAAAGGAGCAGAGTTCGCGCCGAAGCGAAAGAGCTGTTGTTGTACGCGGGGCGGATTTACTGGTTTACCGTTGAGTTTGGGCTGGTTTTGCAGCAAGGAAATCTAAAGGCATTTGGGGCCGGAATTCTGTCGTCGCCCGGTGAAACGAAATACAGCGTCGACTCAACTGAATCCAATCGCGTTTTAGTCGATGTTTCCCATAACCGTGATCTGTTGCGTTTGGCGACCACGGACTATCTGATCAGCGAGTTTCAGAAAACATATTTTGTGATGAAGGATTTTGAATCACTTTCAAGCCTGACACCTCAGCGGATTGTAAACACCGTCCACGCAGCTCAAAGGCTTCCGCATCACACGTGGCGCGAGATCGTGCCCGGCGATGACATTTACAACGTTGGGAAAACTCTGGCTTCGGCCAACGAAAAATACTATCGGTTACTTAGTGGCCAGGCCATGGACGAGTGCTTATCGCGAGTAGCGATTCGAAACCTGCGTATGCATGGAGATGGCATTGTCCCTGAAGGGGACGTTGAACAGGAGTTCTTAAGTGCGTTGCCGGTTGTACCGGCTGAACTGGTCGAAGAGTTTGCACAAGCCGACGCAAAAAGAGAGTTTGAGTTATCGAACAATGCCATGCAAGAACAGCCTACTTAACAACGCATGAAAAACTAACAAGGATCGAAACCAATGTTACCTCCGATCAACTTCAAAAAATGGATTGACGATCACCGTCACTTGCTAAAACCTCCCGTCGGCAATCAAGTCGTCTATAAGGACACAGACTTCATAATCATGGTTGTCGGTGGCCCTAATTCGCGCAAAGATTTTCACTTCAACGAAGGTGAAGAGTTCTTCTACCAACTAGAAGGCGACATCAACCTGCCGATCATCGTTGATGGCGAAGTCCAAAATGTCGAAATCAAAGAAGGTGAAATCTTCCTTTTGCCTCCCTGTATTCCACATTCTCCGCAGCGAGGGCCTCATACCATCGGACTTGTCGTCGAACGACAGCGTAGACGGGGCGAGAAAGACGCGTGCATGTGGTTCTGCGAGAGTTGCCATCAGGAGTTGCACAAAGCGGAGTTTTTTCTTGACGACATCATTACCCAGTTGCCATTGTTGCTGAATGAGTTCTACACCAATGAAGAAAAACGAACTTGCTCCGGTTGTGGCACCATGATGCAACCGCCAGAGTTAGCAGCAAGTAGTTCACTCGCAAGTGGAGAGCTGATGGTTGAGGAAAAGTAAATGCGAAACTCGAGAAAGAAGCTGGCCACGTTAGCCGTTTCGCTATTTTTGATTTTGGCCGACTACCGCGACCGCCTGCAAAAGTAGAAATCAAAACAGCCGGTGCACCATCATTGCTGGCGGTTTCTGCCGTCAGTGCATTGGAGTTTTAGCGTAGTTTCGGAACGACATTTAAGAGACATTTTTGAAAGTATTGACAGGCCGGTAGTCGGTCGACGAGGAACTAATGACGCAGATCTTAAATTTTTGTGGGAATTTCCGGTGCCCTAATGTTTTTTCTATTTTTCATTCTCCCTGTGATGGATGGGAAACAAAAATAGTTCCTCCTCAAAGGCGGGATTGTTGACGCACAGCACTTTATCACATCCAGATAATAGGGAGGGAGAGTTCATGAGCACCAAAGCACAGCCAGACGATCATCCAAATGAGAAAACAGCAATTGACGATCCGCTTCGCCTGATTGATGTGGACCATGTTCACTTTTACGTTGCCAACGCCAAACAAGCTGCCTACTTTTATGCAACCTGCTTCGGATTCCAAATTGATCAGGTTTCTGATCTGACAACCGGCAACCGAATCGAAGCATCTTACTTGCTGACCCAAGGCAATATTCGTTTGTTGATGACCAGCGGGTTGTCTGCCGATCATCCGGCCATCGACGAGTTAGTTCGTTTTGGTGACGGCATCAAGGATATCGCGTTCAGTGTGCCTGACGCGACAGCAGCATATGAACAGGCTATCAAAAACGGTGCTGAACCCGCCTACGAACCCGTGGAATTGAAGGATGACTTGGGGACCGTTGTAAAAGCAGGCATCAAGACATTTGGTCGTGTGATTCACTCATTTGTCTCGCGGACTGGTGAGTACAGACTTGAGACCGTCAAACGCGGTGGGATTTTCGCACCAAAGTTTAACGGCTGTGGCAAATTGGCAATCAACCAATTCAACGAGCAAACCCCCTGTGGTCTGTTTTACGTTGATCACTGCGTTGGAAATGTCGAACTTGGCAAGATGGATCATTGGGTTTCCTGGTATGAAGACGTTCTGAATTTCAAACTATTCAAACACTTCGATGATAGTGACATTTCGACCGAGTATTCAGCCCTTATGTCAAAGGTTATGGACTCTGGCAGAGAATTGATCAAGATTCCAATCAATGAACCCGCGGACGGTAAGAAGAAGAGTCAGATCCAGGAGTATCTCGAATGGCATGACAACACTCCCGGTATTCAACATCTTGCATTGCTAACTTCTGATGCAATTGATTCGGTAGCTCAACTGCGAAAACGCGGCGTTGACTTTCTAACCATTCCGGATGCCTACTACGATCAGGTCTGGGACCGCGTCGGCGAAATCAAAGAGGATACGGGGCAGGTAAAAGATCTTCGACTTCTAGCCGACCGAGACGATCAAGGCTATCTGCTGCAGATCTTTACCAAGCCACTACAAGATCGACCTACTCTCTTCTTCGAGATCATCTGCCGGCGTGGCAGCCAATCATTTGGCAAAGGTAATTTCAAGGCTTTGTTTGAATCGTTGGAAATTGAACAGGAAAGACGAGGCAATCTTTAAATACGATTCAAAAACCATAACTGGGGAACAAAGTCTCCGTCGGGCACAAGAAGCACATTGCAACGACGTTTGTTGAATAACCCAATATCCTCTGACAATCAATACGGTAACGGAAATGACATTAGACCAATTCTTTGAACGACTGGACGCCCTCGGTGATTCCATCCCCTTGCTGGCCCTCAAAGAACTGCTGTGCGAATTGCACCTCGAATTTGAAAATATTGACAACCACATTCGGTTCGACGATGGAAAATACCAGCGCAACCTGTTGAATCGCACCCCATCCTACGAAGCATTGTTGCTTTGTTTTGAACCAGGGCAACAAACTCCCATTCACGACCACGCTGGTTCGGCTTGCGGTGTCAAGGTAATTCGAGGTGTTGCGACGGAGGTTGGTTACAAACCAGATTCAATGGGCAAGCTGGCCGAAGTTGGTACAAGGGAGTTGCCAGCGGATGGAGTCGTAGGCTCCGCCGACATGGAAGCTGCCGACGTCGAAGTCCTTGGGCCAACCGACCATGGGATCATCAAATCCATCTATCTGTTTGACCCCAACGGCCATCGGCTGGAATTGACCTCCGTGACTGCGTCCGATGAACAGCTTGAAAAACTGAACGAAGTCAAATGGGAGATTCTTGAGGAGTGGACTCAAACAAAGGGGGCTTCCAAAAAAGCGGATTGGCTCCACGCAGAAGAGTTCTCCCAAGGATCCTGAATCCATCCGGTCGCCGTTCAGGCATTGCGACAGAAGCAGGGACTCGAAAATCCTCAACAACTCAATTGTCAATCATTAACTACCCCAGGTAAAAATACATGATGGATCAAATAAACACAGCCGTTCTGGAAGGAGAAGATGGTTCCGAAACGAAAAGCGACAAAACGAGCCGACCAGACCAGGGTTTTCTGCCGCCCCCTGCAACGCGAAGTCAAAAAATAATGATGTTAACCGCCGTGATTGTTCCACCAGCAGGCTGTTTAGCAGCGATGATTCTGTTGTGGCAATACGGCTGGATGGGTTGGTTGTACCTAGCCATGGTAATTGCGGGATGGGTAATCACGGCATCGGGCGTAACCGTCGGATTTCACCGACTGTTGTCGCATCGTTCGTTTGAAACCTATGGTTGGGTCAAGGCGGTGTGGGCGATGATCGGCGCGTTATCGGTACAGGGCAATCCCTTGGTATGGTGTGCCGTCCATCGCCGACATCACGAACGCAGTGACAAGATTGGTGATCCGCATTCGCCCAACTTACATGGAGCGGGGCTTCGTGGCATGTTGAAAGGCCTTTGGCATGGCCAGGTCGGATGGCTGTTTTCCGGGTTCTGGTCGTATCCAGATTTAAAACGGTACATTCCAGATTTGTTGAAACAAAGATCGTTGGTTGCTGTGGGGAACTCGTACTTCCTGTTTGTATTATTCAGTCTGGCAATACCAACAGCCATCGGCTATCTGCTCGAAGGCCCGTTTGGAGCATTGCTCGGATTCCTTTGGGGAGGTCTCGTAAGAGTTTTCCTGACACACCATATCACATGGTCCATCAATTCAATTTGTCATGTTTTCGGGCAACGCCCCTACGAATCGGGTGATCTGTCCACGAACAATTTTGCTTGTGGAGTATTGGCGCTTGGCGAAGGATGGCACAACAACCATCACGCATTTCCGTCACTGGCGAAATTCGGTTTTCGGTGGTGGCAGTTTGATTTTAGCTGGTGGGTCATTCAAACGATGAGGATTTGCGGTTTGGCGTGGAACATCAAGAAGCCGACTCCGGAACTACTCGCATCCAAAGCACGCTGATTCAGGCACTGTAATGAATCACCCTGTGAAACGATAAAACTTCGCTCATTTCAGTGGAGGGGAAATAGTGGAGAAAAACCGCTCCAACACGAACCAACAGAGATCGACGATCAACGTGCACAGTACGATTGGCGAATGGGTCGCCAAATACCCCGTTACATTTCGAGTTTTTTGCGAATTCGACATTGACATTTGCTTCGGAGGTTTCATGCCGCTACAGGATGTATGCCAGGAAAAGAACATCGATTCCTGGGTGGTTCTTGAAAAGCTGATGGACGCAATCAGTGAAATCGCCAAACTCAAGTCAGCCTCACGATCGCAATTTTCTGTACAAAGGAATTCGACCGAATGAAAACTGCGACGATTGTTGGCGGCGGTCTGGTGGGCTCGCTGTGGTCGGTTTTTCTGGCCAAGGCTGGCTTTGAGGTCACTGTTGTTGAAATGCGAAACGATTTGCGTGCAGCGACTGAGTCAGCAGGCAAGTCGATTAACCTTGCCATGTCGGTTCGAGGATGGCGAGCGCTCGAAACGGCAGGGGTAGCGGATGAGATCAGGAAGATTGCGATTCCAATGCACGGAAGGACCATGCACGATGTTTACGGCAATCTGAGCTTTCAACCCTATGGTCAACCGGGACAAGCCATTTACTCGGTATCGCGGAGAGCAATCAATTGTTGCCTGATGGATATCGCAGATGGTTTCAGCCAATCGTGTTTTCGATTCAATCAGCGCTGTATCGGTGTGGAGCTAAACAAAGGAGTTGTGCATTTAGAAAACACAAATACTGGCGAACTTTCACATATTCAGTCTGACCAGATATTTGCCGCCGATGGCGCGTTCTCTTCTGTTCGTTATCAAGCCATGCAAAAGCTGGATCGTTTTCAGTACAGCCAGAACTACATTGAGGACGGCTATCGGGAAATTCTGTTGCCGGCAAACTCGGATGGCTCATATAAACTCGAAAAAAACACGTTGCATATTTGGCCGCGCGGTCGATTCATGTTGATCGCGCTTCCCAATGAAGATGGATCATTCACTTGCACGCTGTTCATGCCGCATGAGAATCACGAGTTCGCTTTCGACAATTTGGCGACTGGCCAACAGGTCGAACAGTTTTTTCAATCGCAATTTCCTGATTTCTACAAGCTAATGCCGAACATCGCTGACATTTGGCAGAATCACCCACTTTCTTCGCTGGCAATTGTCCGCTGCTACCCGTGGACCCATGGCAAAGTTGCCCTGATGGGAGACGCCGCTCATGCCACAGTGCCGTTCTACGGACAGGGCATGAACTGTGGGTTTGAAGACTGCACCGTCATGTGGGATTTGATGCGACAGCATGGCGATGATTGGACGACCATTTTTGATCAATATCAAAAAGTGCGCAAACCGGAGGGCGATGCAGTCCAAGATTTGTCTTTGGACAACTATTACGTGATGCGGGACCATGTGGCCAACGAGGAATTCTTGCTGCAAAAAAAGCTTGAACGCAGAATTCAGCAGCTGTATCCGGAGCAGTATACACCGCTCTATTCACAAGTTTCGTTCAGTCATATTCCTTATTCCGTTGCATTAGAGAAAGGCAAGCGACAAGACGAATTCATTAGGCAAGTCATGAGCGGACATGATATCAAAGCCATGTTTGCAAGCGAACAAATAGACCAGTTGGTTCATTCGCTATTTGAAGAGCTGATATCGGCTACTTCGATCAACTAAGTACTCGACCCGAAGCAGGTATGTACCTGTCAATAAATAGCCCAATCATGAGATCATCAAGAAATGAACGACGGCAAATTACTTGAACAACTTACAACAAAATACGAATCCATTGGGCAGAATGTAACGACCCACTTGAACGGATTGCTACACGCAAAACCGTTGACCTACTGGGACTATGTTCAAACGGATGCCTTGCTCAACCTGCAGGTACAACGCACCAACTTGCCTGATGAGATGGTGTTTATTCTCTATCATCAGGTCAATGAACTGATCTTCAAGATGATCTTGTGGGAGATTGAACAGGTTGCCTTTCGCGAAGGCTTGACGACGGAATTCTTTGCGTCGCGACTTGATCGAATCAGTCGCTATTTCGACATGCTTTCGTCCTCATTCGAGATCATGGGCGAAGGCATGGAAGTTGGACAGTACATGAAGTTCCGCAACACTCTGACTCCAGCAAGTGGATTCCAAAGCGCGCAATACCGGTTGATCGAGTTTGGTTCGACGGAACTGATCAACCTGATTGACAATCGTTTTCGAGAATCGATTGACCGCGACACGCCATTCACACATGCGTACAATCACCTGTATTGGCAGGCAGCCGGTAAGGACCATCAAACCGGCGGGAAATCTACGTTGCTGCAAAATTTTGAAAATCGCTACTTGGATGACTTTATTGTATTCATGCAGACCTACAACACGCGCAACCTCTGGTCGAGGTACAAGTCGTTGCCAGAAGACGAGCGCGGTGACGCCCAGTTGATCAACTCGATGCGGCACTACGACCAAACCGTCAATATTACATGGGCCATGGCGCACTATCACGCGGCGGCAAAGTACCTGGACAGTGGCGATCAGAAAGCCGAGGCTACCGGAGGTAGCGACTGGAAGAAATACATGCACCCCAAGCACCAGAAGAGAATCTTCTTTCCGGAGTTGTGGTCCATTGACGAAATTGAAAACTGGGGAACCGAGCCGTCATAGCCAGTGTTTGAACAGAATACTGGTGTTTACAAAATGAAACGGGCAGTGCCATGAAAGACAAAAGCCATCGGAACCGGTTTTTCGTCAGTTTGGCCCTTGGAAGTTTTCTTGGAATGTTTTTCGGTGCTGAAATGCAACGATTGGCGCTCGGAATCGCCATTGGTATTGCAGCCAGTGCGTTGTTTGGCTTGTTATTGATTTTGATTTCCACCCAAACAAAGAAGAGGTTGGATGTGGACCGACAGGACTCCACGTGACTGAGCAAGGCAAAAGCAAAAAATTTCAACATCGTACGACGAGCGATTGGCTCGCTCGCGGTTAGTGCGTCAATTGGAATGGCATCCTATTCGATTCGGCCCGACAAGGAATCTCCGCTATGGAACATGCACAATGGAGTCATTTATTACTGGACTTCGACCGAAACGGATTCAGACCACGCTTACATCGTTGTTTACGATGGCAAAGTCTGGTCAAAGAACAAGCGGGGAGCTGGGCGTTTGGGATTTCGTGCCGTTAAGACCTTCGTCACACTAGACGATTAGCGTAAATATCAGTGTAAAGTCATTTACTTCTTCAAATAGCGTTTGATCTAGTAGTATTTTGTTTCGGACTAACCCTCACCAGAACGAGTTCGATGGAATTATTGTCACCCGCTGGAACGCGCAAGGCGATGCGAGCTGCATTTGCTTACGGCGCGGACGCTGTTTATGCCAAACAACCGCGATACAGTTTGCGTATTCGCGAGAATGAATTCAACAAACTGGACGTAATGGCGGAGGCAATTGCTGAAGCACATCAAAAGGGCAAGCTGTTTTTTGTAGCCAGCAATATCTCGCCCACAATTCAAAAGTCCGCTCGTACCTGAAAAACATGGCTCCCGTGATCGACATGCAACCGGATGCGTTGATCATGTCCGACCCTGGATTGATCATGATGGTGCGCGAGCGATGGCCGGAAATGCCAATTCACTTGTCCGTACAGGCCAACGCCGTCAACTTTGCGACCGTTAATTTTTGGAAGAAGATTGGACTCAAACGAATTATCCTGTCGCGAGAACTTTCATTGAAAGAAATCCGCGAAATTCGAGAAGAGTGCCCGGACTTCGAGCTTGAGGTTTTCGTGCACGGAGCCTTATGCATTGCCTACTCGGGGCGATGCTTGTTGTCCGGCTACATGAATCACCGTGACTCGAATCACCGTGACTCGAATCAGGGTAACTGTACAAATTCCTGCCGATGGCTGTATCAGGTCAATGAAGCCAAGGCGACTCCCGAGGGCGACTATGAACTGGCGCGGACGTGTTGTCGCACATCCGGGGCTGACGCAGAACAAGTGCAGCATCAATCAGAAACCGTGGGAGACCGAGTCTTTCTTTTGGAGGAACCCAACCGGCCCGGACAATATATGCCGGCCTTCGAAGACGAACACGGCACCTACATCATGAACTCGAAAGACCTGCGAGCAATTGAATACATCGAAGAGTTGGCGGCTAGGTACGTTGGGGCGACCTAAGAGAGTGCCTCAATTACTCTCACCTTTCATGAAACCCAAAGTACCTTTGTGAGTCGGTACACAATTTGCGCGAAATCTAAAAAGCAATGAAGCCTTCTCTTTGCGCGACAAGAAAATCGGACGTAAAGCCTAGCTGAGTGTCGATGGTATGCATGTACCACTTCAGATACGAGTATTGCGAGAAGTCAGCTAAGATTCCATTGGCGATGATACGTCCTTCAGAGTCGGTACATTCCACGTATCCCTCAATATTTGGCTGTCCCACGGAATGAGTGGGCGAAAAAGAGTGAGTTTGCGTCCTCGCTCGGGCTCTTCAGAATGGGCCGCCCATTTCCTTGCCCCGTGTTTCGGCCTCATCTGCTGGCGCAGGCCGAAACGACGGTGACGCGGAATGGGCTCACAAATTCTTTTTGTTTGAATTAAAAAGGCATTCGGTCAAACATTGGTAAATTGAGTTTGCTACAACTTTCACGCAAGCTCAACCGAATGCTATTAAAGACTATCCTCAATCATCGCTATCCGCTCAAGGGCTTTGTCTACGTCAAGTGTCAGATTGTTGGCAATCGTTCAAACGGCAAGGACGAAATCCATGTGCAGCTCAAGCCACGCAAGAACAGCCGTCCCCGTTGCGGGTCTTGCGGCAAACCGGGTTCGATTTACGACACGCGTAAAGAGCGCAGGTTCCAGTTCGTACCGATTCTGGGCCTTCAGGTGTTCTTTCTCTATGCAATCCGCAGAGTTAACTGCGTCGACTGCGGTGTGAAAACGGAGAGGCTTGGCTGGTTCAGCGGCAAAGAGCGGATGAACTGGAGCGAAGTCGCGAAGGTCTTCGGCACCAGCTGGAACCGCGTCTATCGTAGCGTTCGTCACGCGGTGATGTGGGGCATCGTTCACCGCGAAGAGCCCCCAATTTACGGCCATTGGCGTTGATGAGATCGATTACCAACGCGGGCACAAATACCTGACGATCGTGTACCAGATTGACGCTGGAATGCGTCGATTGTTGTGGGTAGGGCAGAACCGGGAGGAGAAAACATTCGAGCGCTCCGTAAAGCATCATTTGAAATTTGTCTGCAGCGACATGTGGAAGCCTTATCTAAACGTCATCGCCCGGCGAGCCGGTCATGCCGTGCACGTGTTGGACCGTTACCACATCATGGCGACGATGAACAAGAAAGTGGACAAGGTGCGGGCCAAAGAGACACGGCAGCTGAAAGCCGATGGCTACGAGCCAATACTCAAACACAGCCGCTGGTGTTTACTCAAGCGTCCTGAAAACCGAACGGCGAAGCAGACCAGCAAGCTTCGCGATCTGCTGAAGTACAACTTGCGAACGATGCGGGCGTATCTGATCAAGGAGGACTTTCAACAATTCTGGAACTACAAAAGTCCGACTTGGGCAGGCAAGTTCCTCGACCAATGGTGCACACGTGCGATGCGGAGCAAGCTTCAGCCGATGAAGGCAATGGCTGGCACACTTCGGCGTCACCGTGAGTTGTTATTAAACGGGTTCGTCGCCAAAGGAGAGATTTCAAGCGGAAGTGTGGAGGGAATGAACACCAAGGCCAAAGTCGCGCTCAGAAAATCATACGGTTTTAAGACCTTTGAAGTCTATGAAACCGTACTATATCATGAACTTGCGAAGCTACCCGAGCACCAACTCGCCTACCAATTCTGTTAACGAGGCAAAAAAAAGGATACCTGCTTCATGAGAAAATCAACAGGCTGTTAGGACATTCTCTACTTCAGGTGTTTCAACCTTTTTCAATTTCAGTTTCTTTGTCTTTAAAACAATATCCGCAGAGTACTTCGGCGAGAGCGAGCACGAGACGACATCGTTCTCTTCAAGTTCCCGGGAAGAAAACAGCATCGAGTTCATTCCTCTTCCAACTCCGTTAACCCTCCATTGATAATTGTAGTATTCCGGTAGGTGGTACGGTGTGTTGATTGTTAAAGTGCGAATGCCCTCTGTGTTGTTGATTTCCGAGATTTCAATTTCGCCATTCAAAAACCGCTCGTAAACACCAACAAGATCCGCTTCCCAAACGCCTCGACCATAGCTCGACGCTAATATTTTTTGTGATGGATGGAGTTCCCCAAGAAAAGTTGACAGTGAATCAGTGTTAACGATTGAGTAAAAAATGTAGTTTGCTCACTCTGAATTTTCCAACCCGGCAGATTGAAATCATGCTTCTCTGTCACCATTGTCGGTCACCAGTTCCTGGCGAGTGACCGACGAATGGCTCCGACGAAGGCAGATTTCCAACTCTCTTTCAATTCAACAATAGCCGCTGTTCAAATTCTAGTGGGCTCTGGTAGTCAAGTGCCGAATGTAATCTGGTCGGATTGTAAAATCGTTCGATGTAGTCGTTGGCGGCACGAACGGCCTGCTCGTGTGACTCATAATTCCGATGATAAACTTCTTCGACTTTGAAGGTTTTGAAAAAGCTTTCCATCGGTGCATTGTCATAACAGTTCCCTTTGCGGCTCATGCTTTGTTCGAATCGACAATCGCGTAGCCGTTTACGAAACACTTTGCTTGCGAACTGCGAACCACGGTCAGAATGAATGATCAGGCCGCGCGACGGTTCTCTTAAAGCGATGGCTTGGTTGAGTGCTTTGATCGCAAGTTGGGCGTCAATTTTTCGACTCATGGCCCAGCCGACAATGCGTCTTGAGCAGAGATCCTTAAATGCACAGAGATAACTGAAGCCATCCTTGGTTGGGATGTAAGTGAAATCGGTGAGCCATACTTGATTGATTTTGGCGGCGGCAAATTGCTGGTTTAAACGGTTCGGCGCGATCGGTAAATCATGGTTCGAATCGGTAGTTGAGATTTTGAATTGAGGTCTGTTTCGTGCCTGAATTTGGTGGTCTCGCATCAGTTTGGCGACGGTGTTCTCCGAGCACGCAATGCCTTGTCTGACAAGTTCACGATGTATTCGGGGACTGCCGTAATCCTGATGACGAGGCAGCGAGTGAATGCGTTTGATCTCCGAAACTATCAACTGTTGCTTCTCCTGAGTTGCTGATGGCTTGCGACCAAACCATTTGTAAAAGGCCGCACGCGTCACTTGAAGCGTGCGGCAAAGAACTTCAATCGGCCAGCATTTCTTGTGCTCTTTGACGAACTCAAGTCTTAACTGTTTTCTTTTGCAAAGAAGGCCGTGGGCCAGGTGGCCCGAGGCGATTACTCGCCCCGGGCTCCCACAGATCCGTACATGCACGCATTAGAGCATACGGCTCCTCACATCAAACGTTCGCCTTGCGTGTCTTCATGACCGAGTGAACAACACGTAGCGGTGGCAGCGGAAAGGTCTCAAGCAAACGATTAAATTTCAGCCAGTCCAGTTTTCGTTTCCGATCGCGGCGGCAAAGCCAACGACGCCAGACACGATGAACTAAATAGCGAAACTTCTGCAGTGATCTTCCGTTACCTGTAATTCCATAGTACGCGTCATGTCCTCGAATCTTTCGACAGAGAGCGGCATGCTGGTCGGCGATCCGATCGTGACGATGGGATCGACACCAACGAGAAATGGACTGGACTGAGCGGGTCAGACGAGAAGACATCGTCTGTCGTTTGACCACGCGTTTGCCGCTTCGGGAGCGACTCCAGTAATGAGTAAAACCCAGCAAGTCGAAGGTCTCAGGCCGTTTGCTGGTCGAACCACTGGTGAGTGGGCGCAGCAACGGACGTCGAAAATCGACAAGACGAGTTTTCTCTGGATGGATGGTCAGACCGAACTTGGAGCAACGTTTGCCCAGAACGGCCAGGACGCGGCGGGCATCCGATTCCACTTCGAAAATCATCACCGCATCATCGGCATACCGAACCAAATGAGCTCGGGCCCGCATGCAAGGAACAACATCATCGTGGAACCACCTGTCCAAAACGTAGTGAAGAAACGCATTCGCTAATAATGGCGAAACGACTCCACCTTGCGGACTGCCACGGCCCGGGTAACTGATGTTCCCCGAATCCATCACACCCGCATTTAACCATTTACCGATCAGACGTAACAAAACGCCATCGCAAACTCTTCGCCGTAGAAACGTTCGGAGATGACCATGGTCCAGAGTATCGAAAAACTTTCGCAAATCGACTTCCAGTACAAAACCACCTTTCAAGTCCATCGTGTGTTTCCACGTCGATGCAATCGCCTGATGGGCTGAACGGCCAGGACGAAAACCGTACGAACAATCCAGAAAATCCTGTTCGTAGATCGGCTCCAACAGCATCAGCACTGCTCGCTGCAAAACCTTGTCTTCGAACGTTGGAATACCAATCGGACGCGTTTCGTTGCTGTTGCCCTTGGGGATCTGAACACGACGCACTGGTGGTGCACGGTAGGTCCCCGATTGGACTCGCTTCAGCAACGATTGCAAATTGGCATTGAGATTAGATTCGTAGTCGGCTGCCGTCACGCCGTCGACTCCCGCTGCACCGTCTTTACGTGTGCGACGAAAGGCTTCGGCCAACCACTCAAGATCCATCTGGTGAGCAAGGCTTGTGAAAACCAACTCAGGCGAACGCTTCGCCAACTCGGCTATCCGACGCTGTTTCATGGATACGTTATTCAAGTTTCTGTGCACTCGCCGTAGTTCCCAACATCGGTTGTTTGATGTGACATCCCGCTTCCCTCCATCGGGTCCTCGCTGAGTCGCAAGTTCCCCGAATTCCACGGTACTATCAGGATGCTCCGATTCCCCGTTTGTTCATCTTGCCTCGCTCCGGTTCGCGTCGCTTGGCAATACCAAGTGTGCTGCGGTTAATTTCGTTTCTCCCGTTGCCACCACAGACTCAAACAACGGACCGAGAGTTGGTATTCCGGTCTCGCCGGACGATTCACTTGGAAACAACTGGGCCTCCCAGGTTTCTGGGGAACCCCAATATCCATCTGCACATGTTCTTCGACCCCGGCCGGACAACAGGCCGCTAACCACTTCGCGGTTGTTGCATGGCTCCCGCTAAAAAGAAAACGAAAGCTCCAACATTGTACTCTTTCGAGGCTCAATAGCATGGCTTCTGGAATCGCTGTCTACGCTTCGCAGCGCCGGTTACCCGGACACCACGCAAGACTCGCTTCCGGCTGCTGGTTAGGCTTTACCGGGTGAGGTTAACTCACTGGGTTCCAGCAAAAGATTTCAATTCAACAACTCATCAAATATCCTCCTCTTCCAGACTTTCCTGGCGCAACCTTTTTTAGAATATCTCGCTCAAGCTCAGCTTGCTGAAGCTTCTTGCGAAGCCGTTTGTTTTCGGCCGCAAGCTCTTTCAAAGAGGCATCGCTACCCAAGGGATCGGGATCGGGCGCGTACTTCTCGTGCCACTCGCGAAGGCTGCGAGGCAAAACGTTTACTGCTTCGGCTGCCGCCTTGAACGAATAGCCCTGTTTAACAACGAGATTAACTGCGTCCCGTTTGAAATCTTCATTAAAGCTGCGACGAACTCGTTTCGGTTTTTCTGACATAATGAACTCCTGCAAGGATTATGGGATTTTCCTCGCGAGTCCGCCACTCATGGGCTACCGCAAACATAGTCTCCGTAGATCGATGCTTTCTGTCCAATTTCCTTGGCGGAATTTTGAATCGTCTCCCAGGTTTTGCCTTCGTCTTTTGACAAATACAAAGCTGTCTGGGGAGTGTTGTTTCCTTCTCGTCGGTTGCTTTTATTGGAGGTGATTAAATAAACCCATTCCGGTTTCGATTCGATCGTTGCCACCGACGAGAAACCTCCCTTGGGCCCCTGAAACTCATAGACGCTTTCAAATGAGCGCCCACCATCAACGGACTGAAGTAACCTGTGCGTTGTTGGGGCGTAGATAACCTTGGCATTGGTAGGGTGGAGTGCGATCTCCAAGTACTCTTCTTCTCGCGAGGGGTTGGGAAAGTGCTTCCAGGTGACTCCTTCATCATGGCTGACATGTAAACCTTTGCTCCATGAGGAGTTTTTTCCATGGTCGCGCCCAATGGTGGTGCAAACCATGATCAATTCACCCGTCGCTTTATCGCGGGCCACTAACGACCTTTTGAAATCCGTCAAAAAGATTGGCTTGCCGTTTTCGTCTTTTACCCTCGTCCAGCTTTGACCTCTGTTGTCCGTTTTGTAGTAATGTCCGAACTCGCCGACATAATAAAGCTGATCGAAATTGTCTGGATCGACCATGATTTCACTATCGGAGATCCTCGCGTCCACTTCAGGGATATTGTCAGTGATACACACCCAGTGTTTCCCTCGATCTTCGGTGTACCAGATCCCATTGGCATCAGGAGCGGCATACATTCTATCGCCATCATTGGGATCAAATTCAACGTCGACAACTCTTCCCACTCCTGGAGTGAGCGGTATGTCTTTCCATGCACCTGGCTGTCGATCTCCCGGATCAATCCTGTTTGGCCGACCCAATCCTGTTCGCCGCCAGAATAGACCTGGCAGAGAACTCCCGAGCCTTTGTCCATCAGCTTGCGTTATCCGGTCTGGGCAAGAGGATTTTTATCGACCCGTTGAAATGCTCGTGGGCTCGTTGTGCCGGGTTGTTGAGTTGCAGAATCTGAAATGGAACACGATCACTACTAGGCGGCATCAGTACGTATCTTGTCTGGTTGTTTGGGGACCTCTCCTCGAAATGGTCAGGAATAACCCCGGCGATGCGGCGGCTCCTAAATCGCTTGGTTTGATTCAAGGCGCCGCATTGATTGGTAGTGACGCTCACAGTGCTTCCTCGGAACAGTTGGTGGAGAATTACATTGACTCACCACTGGCGCAACGAGCTTTATGGAATCTCGTGGACCAAACTTCCCGTGAAGGTGAAGAGAGGATTCTGGCGATTCTGGCGAACAACAATAATCCAACCAAGCCGGTTTCGGCCAAGTTTTTTTATGCCGAGTCCTTACTTCAAATCGAAGCAGTGCGTGGCCAGTTGGACGACGAAGGATTACGCAATTACCTTGGTCCTGATGCAGTGGAATACGTCGAAGCAGAACGCGACGTGACTGCTCAGGCGATTGCCTTGCTGAAGGAAATTATTGCTGACGAAAAGGACCACGAAAGAGTCGTTGAAAGAGCCCGTAGTCGCCTGTTTGCTTTGGAACATTTGGCGGTTGGAAAAGAGGCTCCTGAAATTCAAGGTAAAGACCTTGATGACGTTGAGTTCAATCTCAGCGACTATCGTGGAAGAATGTCATGCTTGATTTTGGGGCCAGTGGTGAGGACGTTGCCGGGCTATGTACCCACAAGAGCGGTCGCTCGTACAAAATCTAAAAAGCCTTCCTTTTGAAATCATCGGCGTCAACAGTGACGTTGAATTCGATAATCTGGGAAACCTCGAAAGAGCTCTCAAAGAAGAGAGTATTACCTGGCGGAGTTTTCAGAATGATCGCGGCGAAAATCATCCGTCTATTTCTGAAGACAGGGACGTTCAAGGTTGGCGAACTGGAAATTGACCAAAGCTACCAGCCTGAGTTTCGCTGTTAAACTCAGGCTGGAGCCGTAATTGTCAGGGAGCCATAATTGTCAGAGCGGTTGGACTACTTACTCGTCGGCGGAAGATATGTTTCGCAGAAGTCCAAGATCGCTTTGTATCCGCGAAGCTGATTCTTTTTCTTGCGGAAACCGTGGCCTTCATCCTCGAAAACAAGATACTCAACCGGCACGCCATTTTGCCTAGCGGCTTCGACCATGTCGTCGGATTCAGCCTGGATCACCCGAGGATCGTTGGCGCCTTGAAGCACCATCATCGGGTTCTTGATATTCTGGGCATGAAATAGCGGAGAGATACTTCGGAAGTACTCGAGGTTGTCGAAGTCGCCCAGTTCTTTCTCAAGCGACTTGCGCTGAGCTTCCCACCATGGTGGAATATTCTGAACGGTTCGGTGCCAGTTAGTCACGCCGAAAATGTCGATGCCCACGGCAAACTCGTCTGGACGAAATGCCATCGCAGCACAGACCATGTAGCCGCCATAACTTCCTCCGATGATGCCAATTCGATTCGGATCGACTTTTCCGGTTGCGATTAGCATCTTTTTGCTTTCGACGCAGTCGTCGAGATCGCCTTCACCGTGTTTCTGATCATCAAGTTGCTGAAACGTCTTGCCATATCCACTACTTCCGCGATTGTTAATCGCGTAGATGACGTAACCGTGATTGACGAGGTGTTGGATTAAACCACGGTAGCTGACCGTCGACTGTCCGCCGGGACCGCCGTGAACCCAAACCAAAGCCGGTGCCTTGTTTGTCTCGCTGGCAGAGTGAGGCGTATAAAGCACCAGGAATGGTCGTGTTGCTCTGGAGCGTTAACACAATGCTTTGAACTAAGAAAGCAAATACTAACGTAAATGCAAAAAGAACCTGCGGAAACGCGCTCATCAAGACCTCAGCCAAATTTCAAATTGACTTTGGATGCGAGAAACATGAAGGAGCCAAAGAAGGATCAAAACAAAAGTAGAATGCTGCGACGGAATCGCCGACAAAGTTGAGATCAGGCGGTGGCACAGTCCAACGGCCCCCGCGGTTCCGAATCGTGCTAAGGTAGTGTCTTGCATTACTCTAAGCAAGTGTTACAGCATACTGGAAACTCTTTGCGTTGAAATGGTTGACTCATTTGCCAGGAGCAAGGCCACGACGTGTTGGCCACGTCGTTGATCGTTTGCGGCCCCAGAATTTATCGCCAAACAGGATAAGTTGTTGGAGTGTGCGGCGACGATTGTGAGACTCATATTGTTCGCTGCCGGAAACAGCGACGGAGTCTCCAGCCATCATCGAAAGCGAGTGGTCGTAATATTGTTCTAACACTTTGCCATAAAGCAATTTTCGATTGCGATGGGAAATGGGTGTAAGAAATTCGACTCGTGGATGCTCGTCGGTGTTGAGTCGTGCTGATACCTGAAACTTCCAGTCGCCCGCGTAGAGATCCAGAATAAGTTCCGGTGTCGCAATAGACGGATCGACCGAGTCAACGTGTTGTTTAAGTTGGCTTATCCGAGTTTCGATTCTGCTGGAGTCGAAGTTGATTGGCGATTGAGTTCCAATCAACGCGATTACCGGAAAACTTGAGCTCAATTCTCCCCACCAGATGGTCGTATTGGGAAATACGCTGGATAAACTGTTGGCAATTAGCTCGAACTCGGTCTGGCTGACTTGATAAAGTGGCAGCCATTGGCAGAACATGCCATTTTCCTTCAATCGACTTTTCGCAACCTGATAGTGTTCGACGGTGTAGAGATAGCCCGACTGGCTTTCCCACGGGACAAACAGATCCGAAACAATGACGTCGTATTGTCGTTGACTCGCCAGCATTTGATGGCGAGCATCGTCGATATGAACCTCTACTTTCGGATGATCCACCACGTTGTTGTTATGTTCGGCCAGAACGCGAGCGGCCTCGACGACTTCAGGAATCAACTCCACGACCGTAATGTTCTCGACTTCGGGATGAGGCACGGCGCCACCGGCCGTTAAGCCGGTTCCCAAACCCATAAACAAAACATCGTCTGGATTTTCGTGGAGCAGAATCGGGATTTGAGCTTGCCGATACTCCCGGGCGTTGTTTCCGGTTTTTCCAAAACGATAGTGCAAGTTCTGGCGAATCTTAAACCCACCGCTGGTGTTGTGTTTTACAAGGTCAATCCATCCATAAGCAGAGTTCCAGCGCTGAATCAACTGCTCTTCATATCGGGTTCGGGAATTTTCAGATTCTGTCGGACTGCTGATCGCGAAAACCGAAACAACGCCAAACAGGATCGCCGACAGTAACGCGGGTGCCCGCCACTTTTCATTCCAAAGCAGACAGAATCCGGCGATGAAAAATAGAAATCCAATCAATGTGATTGATGGCCAAAGCCCAATGACGGGTAACATGAAAAAGCTTGCAAACAAGGCACCGAACGCTGCTGCAATGGTATTGACGGCGGTCATCGTCCCGACGACTCGACCCGCGTTGTCTCCCGAACCAGCGTCGGTCCAGACAAGCGGCAGCAACATCCCAAGGCATATGATTGACGGCGCGACGATAACGGCAACCAAAACGATGGCTCCGCTGATGTAGGCTGAAAAATTATCGCCGTAGGTAAAATAGTCCAGCTCGGTCATGTCGACAAAACGGATGATGGATGCGGCCGTCACAATGCCTCCTAGCGCGGCGGTCACTCCCATCAGCTTGCGGCAATTGAATTTCGTTTGCAGCCCCGACGCCAACCCGGCACTGATGGCTAGCGACGCAAGAAAAACCGCGACGATGATCCCAAAAGTGTAGGTGCTGTTGTGAAACACAAGCGAGAACATGCGAGTGTAAAGAACTTGAAGAGCCAGCGTTCCAAATCCGCTGAGGAAACTGAGAATCAGGAGCTGAGGACGCAGAATCGAACTTGCTTGAACCGGACCTTTCCTAATCCCGAGATTTTCTTCCCGATTGCCGGTTTTGAAATCCCCGCTCTGTAAGAGAAATGCACCCATAGCACAGCTGGTTGTAATGGCTGCCGCAATGTAACTGCTGCTACAAACACCGACAAAAACCAACAGATAGAAAGTTGCCAGTAAAACCCCTGCCAAAGCTCCTGCTGTATTCAGTGCGTAGGCAAACGAGATGCGAACTGATGCAGCCGTTTCGTTGTCGTGGTTCTTGTCGTTGCCGTGGTTCTTTGAGAAATACTCCGCCATCATCGGCAAGGTAAACCCAAGGGCAATTGTCGCTGGAAGCAACAGCAGGAAACTGAAAATCGCCCGTATACATGTTTGCCAGACAAAAGAAGAACTACTCAACCAGGACGCAAACGTTTCCGCTTCAGAAATACCAATCAGCGCAGGAATCGCAAACGCCCAGGCGGCGACCGTTATTTCGGCAATCCCGTAACCGACTAGCGGCGAAACGCGTCGAGACCATCTGGCGCCAAGCCAGTATCCGATTGCCATTCCGGAGAAATAACTGGCCAACACGATCGACGACGCGTGAACCGTGTGGCCAAACAGCAGGCCGATCTGCCGCGACCATGAGATTTCATAGATTAAAGCTGCAGCTCCGGACCAAAAGAACAAAAAGTAAACAAGCCAGGTTTGTTTTGTCGTGTTTTTATTGGTTGTCATTTGCCAATGAGTCTCATGCATCGCTGTCCGAAGATCTTTTTAGTTCGCTTCCATCATGGTCGCCGGATTCTTCGCGAAAAGCGAACGCAATTTCTTCCCGAGTTACAAAACCGTCCTTGTTTTGATCCATCTACATTTCTTGGGCCTCTCGTCAGAATCGAGCTTGCCATCTCCATCAGCACCCACCTGCCGGAACATTCGATCGAGGTCCGGTGGAAGTGCGATACCGATTCCGTCGCTCGAATTCACTCAGTTTTCGCCGGATTGTCGCGCCGAGGCTAGATCCGAATCGTTTTTTCGGTGACCGCAAAATCCAATGATCGCCGCGATGGCACTGACTGTGACAAAAGACTTCGACTAGGGTTTTAATTCCTTACTTGCCGTTGGAATCTTATTTGTCTTCCACGGACTCTGTTTCTTCTGAAATATAGCCTGCCAGAATTTTGGTCATGTGTTGCATCATCTTTTCGTCCATGTGCCCGCCTTCTGTAGCAACCACCTGAACGCTTTTGCTCTCAAGAAAATTTACTTCGGCGTCTGAAAGCCGGCCAACGGGAATGTCACGTTGGCCATAAACGTAAATAACCTTGCTTAAGTCAACGTCCTGCAGCAGTTGTGTGTAGCGTTTGTGGCCCAACCCCGCAGCAATTTTGGGAAGGTTGAATTCGATGATATCTTCAGTGCCAAGTTTGCTTTCGTCAATTTCTGTAGCCTCTTCGATGATTGGTTCGATGCCATCTTTGAAATAACCACCACCGCTTTGGGAAAAGGACATCCAAATTGCCTCAGGCATATCAAGGCGTCCGGCCACTATCAAATAGCCGTCTGCTACGCTGCCTTGAGTCGCCAACAAATCCTGGACCATCCACGCTCCGTACGAAAATCCAACAACATAGACGCGTTTGTTGTCGCGAAGAAACTCATCAACCACGTCCGCCAGAATCTTCACAGATTCCGTGTCATAGGCCTTGGCTTCCTCAAATGTGAGTTTCCGTTCACTGAACTTTTCGGAGTCAATGGTTTGCGATTGATGCACGTTGACAACCATCGCTTCGTCAAGATCGACGCCTGAAAAGACTTCTGAAAATTCATCGGTCAGCAGCATGGGCATCGGCCCGCCTTGAGTGTTGACAATAACCGTGTCACTCTCCGGATTTCCGATCGCGTAATAGAACTTGGTCATGGTTCCAGGGATGACTTTTCGATCAACGTTGTCGCCAGCGCCAAAAGATGCCTTCAGCTCCTCTGGTGTTACCATCTTGTCACCGTTTGTATCGGCATCGTCGAAGTCACCATGGTTCTCTTCAGGAACTTCACTTCGTTCGATTTTGCCATTGCCATCGGCGTCCAATTGCTTGAAGAATTCGGCGACATCCGGTTCGCCGTCCTGGTCTCCATGACTGTGCCCACCTTCCTCATGACTGTGTTCACCTTCTCCATCTTCTCCGGGATTGGGCTCTTCGCCGCCGAAGGATGCTTTCAGCTCCTCCAGTGTCACAATCTTGTCACCGTTTGTATCGGCATCGTCGAAGTCTCCATGGTTTTCTTCAGGAACTTCACTTCGTTCGATTTTGCCATTGCCATCGGTGTCCCGTTGCTTGAAGAATTCGGCGACATCCGGTTCGCCGTCCTGGTCTCCATGACTGTGTCCACCTTCTTCATGGCTGTGCCCACCTTCCTCGTGACTGTGTTCACCTTCTCCACCTTCTCCGGGATTGGGCTCTTCGCCGCCGAAGGATGCTTTCAGCTCTTCCAGCGTCACTATCTTGTCGCCGTTCTTGTCGGCTTGATCGAAGTTACCTTGGCTCTCTTCCGGAACTTCGCTGCGTTCGATTTTGCCATTGCGATCGGTGTCCATTTGCTTGAAGAAATCGGCGATGCCTACCGGTTCGCCGTCCTCGCCTCCATGACTATGTCCACCTTCTTCGTGACTGTGTCCATGCTCTCCGTCTTGCCCTTCCAAGTCGGCTGTCAATTCCTCCAGCGTAACCGTCTTGTCGCCGTTGGAATCCATTTGCTTGAAGAACCTGGCGGCGTCCGGGTCGGAGGTGTCTCCGACTTCTGTTTGACTTCCCATGCCGGCCTTCATTTCCTCCAGCGTGACAGCCTTGTCGCCGTTGGAGTCCATTTGCTTGAAGAACTCGGCGGCAACCCCTCCAATTTCTCCGTCGTTGTGCTCGCTTTCTTCCTTTTCTTTGAAGTCGCCAGAAAAAGGGGTTCCTGCGACCAGCCCTGAAATCGTTCCCTCGAACCCTTGCGCATTGCTCAACTGTTCGTCCGTCCCCACAAATCGGGAGCAGGAATTCTCAGGATCAGAATCCTGAGGAACAGCTTTCAGTTCAACTTCAAACATCGGATTCGAAATGGCCAGCGTGATAGAGTCGCATTTGACTGGCGAAGGGTCCTTTTGGCTATCGCCAAGCACGTATACCGATGCCTGGTTCTTCGCACGATCAACCACAAATTCGATGTGGTATTTTCCTCCGCCCCAATCGGCGACCGTACCGCCATGTGGGCCAATCCCATGAGTGTGACCGCCGTCGGAACTGTCGTCATGCGAGTGACCGTGATCGTCATTTGGACTCGCCTCGTTTTTTGCGGATTTCCCAGCGGGTTCCTGGTCAGAGGCCTTCTTGCCGCAACCGGAAAATCCAATCAGTAACGTGAGAGCTATGATTGGGATCAAATTGTTGGCTTGAGCAAATTTCATTTTTCTAGTCTCCAAAGATTCAAAGTACGAGTTGTTTGATTGAGTTGCGAATTGAGTGATCGGCAATTTGATACTGCATGCCCGAATTCGTAGAAATCGATGCAACAATGCGGTATCCTTGATATGTTCATATTTCCTCTTGCTCCGATCTGGATGCGATTGAAACGGCCGCCTTGCCACTGAATTTCCAGAAAAGTCCCGGGTGCAGCAGGAACTCACAGAACGTGGATGTGAACAAACCACCAAGAATGACGGTTGCGACGGGGTAGAGGATTTCCCTTCCCGGTTCCTGGCCACCCCAGACCAGCGGCAACAGCGCAATACCGGCCGTCAGTGCGGTCATTAGCACGGGGGCAAGACGCTCCAGACTTCCTCGCAGAATCATCTCTTTCGAAAAAGACTCGTGTTCTTCCTTCATCAAATGGATGTAGTGAGTGACTAGCAACACGCCATTTCGAACGGCAATTCCACCAAGCGAAACAAACCCGACCAGAGCAGCGATATTTAAATCCTGCCCCGTGAACTGTAACGCCAGCATTCCTCCGATAAACGCCGTTGGCAGTGCGTTGAGGACTTGCAAAACGATACGTACTGACGGCAACAGCATCAACAACACCACAAACATACCGACAATCGAAACCGCTCCAAGCACTAAAATTGTACGAGTTGCTTTTTGCTGGCTTTCGAATTGCCCGGAAAACTCATATGAGTAGCCAGCCGGCAGCGTTATTTGGCTGTCCAGTCGGCGTCGGATTTCGTCAACGGCGCTGGCCAGATCGCGACCTTGAGTGTTGCAGCGAACGACTAATCGACGTCTCGCGTTCTCGCGATAAAGGGCATTCGGACCGGTTCCATTTTCTACGACCGCTATCTCGCCAAGTTCAATTTGACCGCGCCCATCGGGCAACTCAATTCTCAGTTTCTTTAGATTCGCATAGTCGCTCCGAAATTTTTCTTCCAAGCGAACGAGCAGATCAAAACGACGTTGACCGTCGAGGACTTCTGACACGACCGTTCCTTGAATTGCAGTTTCGAGCAACCTGGCTACCTGGCCTCGTGTCAAACCGTGGTAGGCCAGTTCTTCGGCCAGCAGATGGATTTGCAATTCATCAGACATGCGAAGCGGTTCGATGATTGGCTCGGTCAACCCTTCTACTTCTTTCATCACCTCCGACGCCTTGGTCGTAAGCGCCTGGAGCTGGTTAAGATCATCACCGTAAAACTTGACCGCGATCTGTGCGTATACGCCGGATACCATATGGCTGATCAAATGGGCCAGGGGTTGCTCGACTTCGACAGAAACACCGGGAACTTCCAGCTTGATTTCGTCCAGAAGTTTCTTGATCACTTCGTCACGTTTCAAATCCAAGTCAGGATTCATGCTCAGGATATATTCACCCACGTTGACGGGCGATGCGTGCTCGTCCATTTCGGCACGACCGGTACGTCGCACGAAATGCAGGATCTCGCCACCTGGCCGAGTTGGCGATTTTTGAAGCTCGCGAAATTTTGCGTCAATCAATGATGAGACGTCATTGGACGCTTGCAGCGAGGAACCGGCTGGCAAAGTCACATTGACTTGCACGCTCCCCTCATCGAAATCGGGGAGGAAATTGAACCCCATTTGCGTCGACTGCCATGCGGCGATTCCAAACAATGCCCACGAAAAAAGTAAAAGCGGGCCGGGAATGGCCATGCTTGCGCGGATCAGCCAACTGACATTCCATTTTAATACCCTCAGCAATATCCCGTCCTTCTCACGGTGCACCGAACCGGACCGGGCGAGCAAGTAGTAAGAAAGTACCGGGGTAACGGTCAACGAAACCAGCAGCGAAGACAAGATGGAAACGATGTAGGCGATGGCCAAGGGGGCAAAGAGACGCCCCGCGACTTCTGGAATTGCGAACAGCGGTAGAAACACCAGCACCACAACGATCGTTCCAAAGACAATGGCACTGCGGATTTCGCGACTGGCATCGTAAACCACGAGAAGTGCTGGCTTGGGTTGATCCGACACCTGATTCTCACGTAGCCGCCGGTAGATATTTTCAACGTCGACAATCGCGTCATCGACTAACTCGCCCATGGCGACAGCAATCCCACCCAACGTCATCACATTGATGGTCAACGTTGAATCGGTAAGCACGCCGATCAAGCGAAATACCAGAACGGTAATCACAAGTGAAAGTGGAATCGCGGTCAGCGTAATGAATGTCGTACGGAAGTTGAACAGAAACAAAAACAGCACAACAATGACCAGCAGGGCGCCGACAACAAGCGCCTCGCCCACGTTATAAACTCCCCGGTCAATGAAATTTCGCAGTCGGAAAAGCTCGCTGTTCACCAGAACGTCACCCGGCAACGTGGCTTCAACTTCATCGAATGCACGGGCGATCTCGTCAGTCAGACTGCGAGTGTCAACGCGCGGCTGCTTGACAATCGTGAACACCAGACCAGGTTGACCGTTGACAGCTCCGTCCCCTCGTTTGACTCGGGGACCTTCGCGGATCGTTGCCACATCGCCAAGCAGGACGCTTCGCTCACCAAGGTATTTGACCGGCACCATACGCAGGTCGGCAAGCACGCGATCCGCGTCAGGTCCGACTCGCCCGAGGATTCGTATCGGTCGTTCCGATTCACCCGTAGTGGCGTACCCCCCACTGGTGTTGATATTGCTGTCTTTCAAGACTTGATAAACATTCTGCAGCGTGACGCCAAATTCCTGCAAGGCGACCGGATTTACTAGAACCTGGTATTGTTTGGTGTCTCCGCCTTGAATAAACGCCTCTGCAACGCCTCTTACTTTCAAGATTCGAGGGCGAATGACCCAGTCGCCTAGCGTTCTCAAGTCAAGTTGTTGTTTCATCGGCGAGGGGACTGAAACGGTGAACCGCTCCCCGCCGATTGTCAGCTGAATGGAGTCCGATAAAGTCTTTGAGTCAATTTCTGAACTGTGGAATTCAAACTCAACAGGTTTCCACGTACTTTGATCTCGACGATCAACCAGTTTCCAAACCTTCACTGCCCTCTGGAACATCTCTCGGTGATTGCCTGCTTCATCCACCGGCAACTCGATCAGAAAATCCGTCATTTCAATTGGAACGAGCCTTCCACCGCCCGGTCCAAGCTGCCGGTAGACGCCCGCGATAACGATCTGTCCCATGATCGAAGAAGGAGGCGTCATTTGAGGATTGATACCGTCGGGCAAATCATCGGCAACAATCAAGAGCCGCTCCTGCACGGTCTGTCGAGCCTGCCGAGCGTTTGTGCTCCAGTCAAACTCGACGTAAATAACACTCAGCCCCGCCGTACTCTGACTGCGAACGGCTTCAACTCCACTGGATCCGAGCAATGCAATTTCCAGCGGATGGGTCACCAGCGATTCGACTTCTTCCGAAGCCAGTCCCGAACATTCCGTCAAAAGGATGACTCGCGGACGGTCGAGGTCAGGAAAAACGTCAATCGGCGTTTGTGTCGCCAAAGAGGATCCATAAACCAGCAAAACGAGACTGACGATAACAACCAGAAAGCGATAGCGGAGTGCGCCTCGAATAATTGCGTTGAGCATTTTAGTGGGCTCCGTGACTGGAGCCGTCTGCGTGCATATGTACGTCGTTGCGCATTCCGGCAGCAGCCTGAGCTTGCAGCACACGATTGAGCGAAGATGCAGATCCCTGTGCCAGGTAGGCGCCGGCAGGGACACTCGCGTCGTTGGCAATCACGATGTTTTTTCGATCTTGGTGAATCATACGCACCGAAAGGCGTTTGAAGAGATCACCGTTTTGTTGAAAAACAAATGCCTCAGGACCTTCAAAAACGACAGCCGCGACAGGCACAACAATCACGTCCTCCATCTTCTCAACTGGAACTGAAATCCGAACTCGCTGGCCAGGGCGAAATCGCCAGTTCACAAACAGTTTGTTCGAATCGCCGTACGTTCTCGCCTGGTTGAGAAGCGGAATGAAGAAGTCAAAGGTACGAAGTTCTTCATTTCCAAAGTTTGCAATGTGATGAATTCGGAATTCCTGCTGAAGCTCCGGCCAGGAACCCCCAAGCTCTTCTTCGAACTCGACTTCCAGTGATCGTTCGCGTTCTGCCGCGTTCGCCAACAAACCAATTTCTTTCTTGAATGCATGCCCCTCGATGAAAAGTGAGTGATGGTCGGCAAGCATGCTGAGCTGCTGGCCCGCAATGACTTGCTGTCCTACTTCGACACTCAGTTGCTGGACTTCAAAATAGCTCCATAGCCAGCTCTCTTTTTCCGGCTGATCGGAGGAAACGAAGGTCTGCTTGTCCTTGACACTGTTCGGTGAAATAAGCTTCTGCTTCGGATTCTCAATTACTGGAACCGATAGTACAATCGTTCGCAGGAATTCACCTTCCTTAATTTTTGCGATTTGAACGTCATCGAGCCCACGTGACAGTAAGTCTTGCTGAAACCCTTCGATCAAGGAGGTTTGGCGAATGATCTCGCGATTGATTGCGCGAACTTCTTCAGCGGCAACAGCGCGTTGCACGAGAAGTTTTTGCATTTGCTCCGCCAGCCCAGTTTGGATTTGCAATTCTCGAACGGATTTGAATAAATTAAGCTGGATTTCTTGCAAGTGTTCGCTAACAACTTGTATCGTGAACAACGTCTCACCGGACCGGACAACCTCTCCTTCAAACTTGTGAACGCGAGTAACGACTCCGGCAATTGGCGAGTTGACACCTCGATCTGTAAGCCCTTGACGATCAACAATGATTCCGGGTATGTCAAGGTTCCGCCAGTAGGTACTGGTGACGACTTTCCCGGATTGAAGATTCAAGTTGGATCTAGCCTTTTCTGAAAGCTTTACCAGTTTTGCTTCGCCCGGAAGATGTGGTTTTGACTGTGGATGTTCTTGCACTACTGGCTCGGCAGACGCTGGCATCCATCGCTCACGAGTGAACCAGAACGCACAGACCAATCCCCCAATTACGACGGAGTAGGCGATGGGCCGGCATCGTTTTTCGAATAGCTGCCTTAGTCGGGTAACCATGAGATTCCGTGAGCTGTGATTAGTACATAGGGTATCATGGTGTGGAACTCGCGAACGAGAAGCCCGGTTTTGAAGTTCGGGGACGAACAGCGGCGCCGCGTGGCGAGTAACGAGGAAGTTGCAGGAAAGTAATGGTACATTGGATGATTGACGTGACTGCTCCTTTGGACGTTCTTGGCAATTGTGTAAGAGTCGGCCAAGTTGAAGCGTTACGTAGTTCTGCGAATTCTATACTTTGACTCGAATAACAAAAAAACGACCCATTGCAATGACGAAACAAGTCAGCAGTACGAACAGCTCAATCGATTTCCTAGAACGCCGCATTTTCTGGCGAGTTTTGATCGTGTTGCTGGGATTGCAATTACTGTTAGTCATCAACATCGCACTGATTAGCTATTTGTTGTGGGACGAACATCATGCGTCGTTACATTCCTTCGATACGCAAAATGAGGAGTCTGCTTCGTCTGTTTGGTTGCACGTGCTGTTACTCCCCGAGTTTGTTTGGCTGCTGTTGATCCCATTCGCAGCGTCGTTTGCGTCCAGATTAAACTTAAGTGTCAGTTCGTTGGTTTTTAGAGGTGCCGCTTTACTCCTTTTTAGTTCGCTTCTGGTGCCTCTGGTCTTTATGCCATTAGATCACTGGCTCGAGCATAAAACCTCAGGTGAGGCTGTCGAGGCTTCGATTGCACACTTCTTCTCTTATGACCCGGCGAATCTGCTTCTGGTCTTCATTTATCAAGTCACACACCTCACTTACCTTTTGGGGATTGGATTTGCCATTCGCTACTGGATGCAGGCCGAACATAAAACGATTCAGTCCAAACAAATGGAACAGGAACTGATGCAGCTAAAACATGAAGCGCTTTGCAGTCGCGTGCAGCCGCACTTTGTATTCAATGCATTGAATACAATTTCATCTTTGGTTAACTCAAATCCCAATGCTGCCAGAGATGTAATTGGCAGACTTGGATCCCTGTTGCAGGTGTCACTTGATACGGTCAGCACACCGGAGATCGAGCTCTACAAAGAGTTCGAGTTGGTTGAAGATTATTTGATGATTCAAAAAAGTCGTTTTGGCAATCGGCTGCAGTTCAACCTTGAACTAGGCGACGATGTTCGAGAACAGATGATTCCCGCGTTCCTGTTGCAGCCTTTGGTTGAGAATTCACTCAAGCACGGTTTGTCCAGATTAACTAACGACCGTTCCGTTTCCATTCAGGTCAATGCTGCAAAACACAACCAACAACTGTTGATCTCTGTTGTCGACGATGGCTCGCCCGACGATGGCGAGACGGACACCGTCGTGGAGAAAATTGGACTCTCTGTGACGCGAGATCGCTTGGCGCTTCGGTATCAAGATCGAGCCAGCATTGATTTTCAATCAAATTCAATTCGAGGATTCACGGTCAATTTGTCTCTGCCGATCGAAGCCGCGCGGCATGAAAATGATTGATCCAGAGCCAATCCGTGTTCTCGTTGTTGATGACGAACAGCCGGCCAGAGAGTTGCTTTGTGAGTTGATTCGTGACGACAATCGGTTTCAAGTTGTCGGCAACTCAATCTGCGGCAAGGACGCGATTGTAGATTTTCAGCGACTAAAGCCCGACGTTTTGTTTCTGGATATTCAGATGCCGGAAGCAAACGGATTCCATGTATGTCAAAATATAGATTTGGGTAATACTGCATTGGTTTTCGTGACCGCTTCAACGGAATTCGCTTTGCAGGCATTTGAGGTTCAGGCGATGGACTACGTGGTAAAGCCAATTCGGCTTGACCGGTTCCAACGAACTTTGTCACGCGTTATTGACTTCGTTCAAGGTTATCGTTCGTCAACCCAAGCAGCTCAAACCGTTCAGATGAACGAAAAAATTGTAAAAGAAAAATCGGTCCTTCAAACAGTCCGTGGAGCCGTTTTTTTCCTTCGTGCAGATTTTCAATACTTGGAGGGCTCTGGGAATTATGTCAGAGTCTGGATTGCTGGCGATTGTCATCTTATCCGCTGCACAATGAAGGAGATCGTTAGCCAATTCGATACGACTGAAATACTTCAGGTTCATCGGAGTTTTGCCGTGAGCACTTCCCAAATTAGGCAACTGATTCGAAACCGCGACGGAACAGTTGAGCTACTTCTAACTGGCGCATCGATTCGAATTCCCGTCAGCCGGTCCCGACGCGATGTCGTGGAGTCTTTGCTCTTGAACGGGACGAACGAAGGATTTTAGTCAGAAGAAAATGGGTAAGCGTTCACGGGTCGTCGAATTGAACTTCCACTGATTGGTGGAATTTGGGATTGTTGCAGGGTGAGCAATATCCCGAAATTTGAACGACTTGAACTGCCACCCGAAGCAGAGCCTGCACGTGACTTTATCGAAGCGATGTTTGCCAAGTTCACCAAAGAGATTGACGAACTCAAAGCAGAAGTGGCGGACCTCACAAATCAACTCGCTTCGAAAAAGACAACATCTCGCAACTCATCGAAGCCGCCTGGGAGCGAACATCCGCACGCCAAGCCGACTCGCAGCAAGCCAAGCGGAAAGAAGAAAAGACGTGGCGGTCAGCAAGGCCACAAAAGAACCATCCGTGAACCCATTCCAACCGAACAATGCGATCACGTCGTGCCTTGCAATCCGGAGTCCTGTCGTGGCTGCGGTGGTCAGCTCCAGCCTTCGGACCTTGACGCCCTGCGACATCAGGTCTGGGAACTGCCGCCGATCAAACCTATCGTTACCGAATATCAACTTCGCCGTGGTCACTGTTCGCGATGCAGTATCACAACTTGCGGCGAACTTCCTGTGGGCGTACCAAGAGGTCAGTGTGGTCCGCGACTGGCCGCGTTCACTGGCTTGCTGATGGGGGCACTTTCGTCAGAGCAAGCGTCGCGCCGCAATGTTCCTTAGTGACTTGCTAAACATTCCTTGCTGTCCAGCTTGGACGGTGAAGATTCAAAACCTAGTCAGCAACGCAATCGAAGCACCGTGTCAGGAATTGCGTGACTCACTCGATTCTCAAAAGCAACTCTTCGTTGATGAATCTCCGACGAAAGAGAAACATGGAAAGGCTTGGCTGTGGGTTGCCGTTGCCTCGATGTTTACCGTCTTTGGTATCTTCGGCAATCGCAAACGCGAATCTCTCAAGGCTTTAATCGGCGACTACCAAGGGATTATTCTTAACTGCGACCGAGCGAAGATGTACTTCGATGGCGAACAGTTGCAGTGGTGCTGGGCTCACTTAAAACGCGACATTCAGAAGATGATCGATTCGCCGGACCGGCAAGTCAAACGGCTTGGCGACGATTTAATCCGTCAGCAAAAGTTGCTGTTCCAACTCTGGCGACGCTATCGCAGTGGCGAAATCAAATGGCCGACGTTTCAAAGAGAGATTCGACCGATCCGAAAGGAGTTCGATGCGTGTTGCTACGCGGAGTTTTTAGCGGCAACGAAAACCTAGTTGGCATTTGCGATGAGTTGCACACGCGACGCCAGCACCTGTGGACGTTCACTCGCGTTGAGGGGATTGAGCCAACTAACAATCCTGCTGAACGAGCGCTTCGACCGGCGGTGATTTATCGCAAGCTGAGCTTTGGAACTCAGAGTGCTGCTGGCAGCCGATATCTGGAGCGGATCTTGACCGTTTCGGAGACGTGCCGTCAGCAAAGTCGCAACGCCTATCAGTTCCTGATCGAAGCGATGGAAGCAAGTTTCAATTCCCACAATGCGCCCTCTCTTGTGCCCAAACAAGCTGAAAGTCAAATGGAAAATGTAGCTGCATGAACAACGACCCGTGAACGGTTACGAAAATGGTGATCCATTCCTTGGCGTGTTGACTGCGATGGCCCAGTACTGGCGGACACCGGTTTTTGGTTAAGCAGCTAGAGCTGCGTGGTACTTTCTTTGTAAGAGTTTAGTTCTTTGACCGGGATGTTATTGATTCGGCTTGCGATGGTCAACGGAAATCGGTAGAGGTGTTCGTTGAAGGCTTACCGATGTCATTTCCTTTCTACCCAAAACACGAATACGGTTGTCCGCATGTCAGGCATTGTCCGCATGCCGGCGGTGCTTCGATTGGTCACTTGGTACAGCTCGCCGGCGATCATCAGGCGTGTTATCAAGGTCTTTATCGGCAGATCGACTCTGAGCGGGAGCGAAACAGCAAGCTGTTTGCCAAGAACCAGCAGTTGGCAACAAAGATTGAACAGCTCCAACTTGAACTTCGACTGGAGCGGCAGAACAAATTTGCGACGAACAAGCAGAAAGCCAAATTAGACCCAAGAGAATCTGCTGAAACGACAGCCAAGAAGAAAGGCTAACGAGGCGCACCGCAAGGCCATGCCCCCTGGTACCGTAAGATGCCCACTGAATACGACGTTCGAGTCGATGTTGGGGCACCAAGGCGATGCCCTCGTTGCAACTCCCGCAACATCGCCGTCTACTCAAGCCAAGCCGCGATGGAACACTTGCAGGAAGACATCGTTGACGGCCGGTATCACGTCACGCTTTTTACTCATCCCTCGGCCCGTTGTCGGAGTTGTCGCCGCTGGGTGCAGCAAGCCGGAAAGGGAGAAATCCTCGGCAGTCGAATCGGTCCTCACGCTCGAGCAATGGCAGTTTATCTTCGCAACGAAATTGGCGTCTCCTATCGAAAAGTATCGCGAGCGATTGAAGATCTGCTTGGTCTGAATTTCACACCAGCAGCGATAATTGGCTTTGAAAAGATGTTGTCGCGGCAGACCGAACCGATCGTTGCAGATATCGAGAAGAAGATCGCCAGCACCGAGGGCCCGGTTCACGCGGACGAAACGTATTGGACGCTCGATGGCTGTCGGGCTTACTACGGGGTTCACACGACTGAAGACTTCGTTCATTTCGAATTTGCAACGACTCGAAGTGGTCAGGTTTCTCGCGACATCCTGGGAGAGGATTTCGCAGGCACACTCGTGACCGATTGCTATAGCGGTTATGAAGCTCAGCAGTCTGCCGCCAAGCAGAAATGCCTTGCACATCTGGCTCGTACCGCACGCGACTGGCAAAAATTAACAGACAAGCGATCGGCCGACTTCAGGTTCTTTGATCGCGTCGTCGAGTGGGTCAAGAAAGGTTGTAACTATCACCAGAAGCAAGCGGACTGGGCAGATGCAACTCGTCGCAAACATGGCAAGTGGCTTGAGCGTGAACTTGCAGTGCTTCAGCGTTTGAAACTGAAGCATGAAAAAGCAATTACGCTGCAAGCCCGAATCATCAAGCACGCCGATTGCTGGTTGGTCTTCGTCAAAGACACTCGTGTACCACCGACGAACAATCTGGCTGAGCGCACGCTCAGACCGCTGGTGATCATGCGAAAGATCTGTTTCGGCAATCGCAGCCGTGATGGTGGCCAGAGACTGGCGAGGATCATGTCGGTCAAAGACACAGGGCGTCGTCACGGCCACAATCCGTTGCGAGTGTTTTACCGGCTCTTCACGCAGCCGCCGGACAAAGTGATGCGGTTCATCTACAGGAAAACGTCCGCAAAGAAATCGCCGGCCTGAGCTTTCGATTTCAATGCAGACGCCTCTTGAGCAACTATCTTAAAACGAATCGTGGCAAAGCGCACAGGCCACTTTCAAAAATCCAACAACGATCTGCGTTCGCTGCTGCGCTGTACTAAAATTCTAGTGACTCGAAATCAACCAATCATGACTGCGATTAAAAAATCTACGGTCAATGAACTAAACTCTTACCTTTCTTTCAACTTCGTCAGGCGTTTGATATTCCAAAGTCTGATGAATTCTCTCTGAGTTGTAAAACGTTTCGATGTATTTGAAGACGCTTAGTCGCGTTTCATCGAGGTTCTTAAACTCTTCGAACTTGGTCCATTCGTGTTTTAATGACCAGAAGAATCGTTCCACCACAGCATTGTCATAACAGCAGCCTGCATAGTCGCAGGACGGATTGAAGACTGGAACCCAAATTCAATCACCCAAAACGGACGAGAACGCTACAATACTCGGTACAGTTCCAATTAGTGATGTCACAGATTCTGTACACGTTGCAGGCTTGCGGTGACATTCAAGAACTTTGGGACTACATTGCTGACAACGTTGGCCCCGATAATGCTGAAGCATTAATCGAGAGAATCAACCCAGTACTGCATTTGATTCTTGAACAGCCCTTTCTGTTGACGGCGGTTGAAAAGAGCGGCGCCCGGCGGCTGAAAACGGCGGCGCTAGTGCGACAAACGGTAATTGCTATGCCACCAGAGCGAGTACTTTCTCAAGCTTTGTACTTTGTGTGTTTTCGCGCCATGTTCTGGGGCGAGAAACCAAAAATACATTAGAGCACTTCCAATATTAGTATTCACGGTATCAGCAATGTCAAAAGAAGTTTACGCATTCTTGGGTTTTAAACTGTTCAATGATTCTGACGATCGCTTTCTCGAGTTGTTCAACGGTTCTTGCGGCTGCTTTGCGTAGCAGCGTTTTCAGTTTGGAAAAAGCCAGTTCAATCGGATTGAGATCTGGACTGTATGGTGGCAGATAGAACAGCTGTGCAACAACCGCTTCGATGGCTTCTTTTACGCCTGCCCATTTATGACTGCTGAGATTATCCACAATGACGAGGTCGCCAGGCTTGCCCTTTCATTCGGACGCTCGACTTCTACCTTCCACTTGCGAGTTACGAAAGTTGGTCCGCCAAGGGCCATAAATATCTTAGGTGGACTGACTGTTGCGATTCAGGTTTGAATCTGAAACGCTTAACAGCGAATTATTGCTCCAACACGATTGGAACGGTTAACGAACGACACAATTGGGAAGTTTGAAGTGGACCCCCATTATCGGACCACCGGCTTAGATAGAAAAGTCGCTTGAATCGGTGAAACTGGTAGCATTATTAGTTTCATTATTGAGGAAAGAATTATGGCACGGAAGCGCCGTCGTTTCGGTTCGTCTTTTAAGGCGAAGATAGCGATCGAGGCTGTCAAAGAGAATCGTACGATTACGGAGTTGGCCAAAAAACACAAACTTCATGTGACCCAAATCAATCTTTGGAAGAAACAGTTGATTGACGGCGCAGAAGTCGTTTTTGAAGGCGAGACGAAAGGGGCTCAGACGCCCAGCGATGAGCCTCAGGCAGCCGAGTTGTACGAGCAGATCGGTCGCTTGAAAGTTCAACTGGAGTGGCTCAAAAAAAAAGTGGCCCAGGACGGTGAGTGAAGCAAGGAGCTGGATCGACTTCGACAACCCTGATCTGAGTATCCGCCAACAGTGTCGAATACTTGGCTTGCATCGCAGCAACGTTTATTACCAACCGGCTCCCGAGACAGTCGAGAACCTTCGGTTGATGCGACTGATTGACGAGGAACATCTGCGTCGACCGGCCCGTGGTTCGCGTCAAATGGTCGACTTTTTGAAGGACTTGGGTCATGGCGTCAATCGCAAGCGAATCCAGCGTTTAATGAGGAAAATGGGGATTGAAAGCTTGGCTCCCAAGCCTTGCACAACGGTTCGAAACGAAGGGCATCGAATTTACCCCTACTTGTTGAGGTCTCTCGATATCGTGAGGCCCGACCAAGTTTGGTGCTGCGACATTACTTACATCCCGATGCAGTTTGGCTTCTTTTACTTAGTGGCCGTGATGGATTGGTACAGCCGATATGTGATCTCTTGGCGATTGTCCAACAGTATGAATGTTGACTTTTGCGTAGAAGCATTGGAGGAAGCGTTGTCAAAATCAAAGCCGGAAATCTTCAACACCGATCAAGGTTCGCAATTCACCAGCCGCGAATTTACTGAAACACTCAAGTCTAGCGATGTCGCCATCAGTATGGATGGCAAAGGCCGTGCGATCGACAACGTAATGATCGAAAGACTCTGGAGAACTGTCAAATACGAGGAGGTCTATCTCAAGGAATACGTCACCGGAACCGATTGTTACAAAGGGCTCGGAGAGTACCTGAATTACTACGGACATCAACGCCGTCATCAGTCGCTCGACCGTCAAACACCATGGGAAGTCTACCGTCCCGGCCGATCAAAGAAGAAATCTTCTTCTATCTAAACTTTGCCCGCCGGTGGTCCAATAATTGGGGTCCACTTCAGTTGCTTTTTTAACAACTCACGCATCGCTTTCGTCGTCTCGGCTGGGACCCCCAAAAATTTAAGCCGTTGTTGCTTGGAAAGCCTGAGTAAGAGGGATTCGTCAACTTGACAATCGGACAGTTCCAACGACTCCAACTTTGGCAGTCCCACAAGAATATCGATGTCTCGTAGCTGAAGCGTCCCAAATCCCAACTCGATCGTTTTCAAAAAGGGCTTGTCGATAAGAAATTGCACGGATTTCGTGCTGTTCTCTGTACTGTACATATCAACAACCTCCAAAGCGTTCAGATTCTCCAGAAACTGAAACCCGCTCCCGTCGATATCCTCCAACTGGTAAAGGTAAAGAAAAAAATTGCCTCGTTAACAGAATTGGTAGGCGAGTTGGTGCTCGGGTAGCTTCGCAAGTTCATGATATAGTACGGTTTCATAGACTTCAAAGGTCTTAAAACCGTATGATTTTCTGAGCGCGACTTTGGCCTTGGTGTTCATTCCCTCCACACTTCCGCTTGAAATCTCTCCTTTGGCGACGAACCCGTTTAATAACAACTCACGGTGACGCCGAAGTGTGCCAGCCATTGCCTTCATCGGCTGAAGCTTGCTCCGCATCGCACGTGTGCACCATTGGTCGAGGAACTTGCCTGCCCAAGTCGGACTTTTGTAGTTCCAGAATTGTTGAAAGTCCTCCTTGATCAGATACGCCCGCATCGTTCGCAAGTTGTACTTCAGCAGATCGCGAAGCTTGCTGGTCTGCTTCGCCGTTCGGTTTTCAGGACGCTTGAGTAAACACCAGCGGCTGTGTTTGAGTATTGGCTCGTAGCCATCGGCTTTCAGCTGCCGTGTCTCTTTGGCCCGCACCTTGTCCACTTTCTTGTTCATCGTCGCCATGATGTGGTAACGGTCCAACACGTGCACGGCATGACCGGCTCGCCGGGCGATGACGTTTAGATAAGGCTTCCACATGTCGCTGCAGACAAATTTCAAATGATGCTTTACGGAGCGCTCGAATGTTTTCTCCTCCCGGTTCTGCCCTACCCACAACAATCGACGCATTCCAGCGTCAATCTGGTACACGATCGTCAGGTATTTGTGCCCGCGTTGGTAATCGATCTCATCAACGCCAATGGCCGTAAATTGGGGGCTCTTCGCGGTGAACGATGCCCCACATCACCGCGTGACGAACGCTACGATAGACGCGGTTCCAGCTGGTGCCGAAGACCTTCGCGACTTCGCTCCAGTTCATCCGCTCTTTGCCGCTGAACCAGCCAAGCCTCTCCGTTTTCACACCGCAGTCGACGCAGTTAACTCTGCGGATTGCATAGAGAAAGAACACCTGAAGGCCCAGAATCGGTACGAACTGGAACCTGCGCTCTTTACGCGTGTCGTAAATCGAACCCGGTTTGCCGCAAGACCCGCAACGGGGACGGCTGTTCTTGCGTGGCTTGAGCTGCACATGGATTTCGTCCTTGCCGTTTGAACGATTGCCAACAATCTGACACTTGACGTAGACAAAGCCCTTGAGCGGATAGCGATGATTGAGGATAGTCTTTAATAGCATTCGGTTGAGCTTGCGTGAAAGTTGTAGCAAACTCAATTTACCAATGTTTGACCGAATGCCTTTTTAATTCAAACAAAAAGAATTTGTGAGCCCATTCCGCGTCACCGTCGTTTCGGCCTGCGCCAGCAGATGAGGCCGAAACACGGGGCAAGGAAATGGGCGGCCCATTCTGAAGAGCCCGAGCGAGGACGCAAACTCACTCTTTTTCGCCCACTCATTCCGTGGGACAGCCAAATATTGAAATAGCTGTCCTTGGCCAATGCAAGCGACAAGTTGATTCTGCGATGAGGCATCGCCGAAAACTGCAGGACGGTAAATGGCTGCAAGAAATTTGATTCGCGTTTTATTGACTGGGAACGTCGATAAAGATACTCGTTCCATAACTGACAAGGAAAAAGAGAATCCAATTGAGAACGCACGATTTTCAAAATGCTTGGTAACGCAGACCGAATTCGAATCGTCCAGGATGTGGAATGGGCTAGGCGAATGTTGAATTGAGAACGTTCGGAGATCTTGCTGAATGCCAAGAGCGTGATCCCCTCTTTGTATTGGGTAGCGAACCGAGAAGGCAAAGGTTTGCGTGACAAGGTAAGTGCTTGTGGTTGGTATGGTTGTAGACTCAATGAAGGGGCGATTTTGTGTAGTCTCCTTTTCTACGCAATATTGTTTTGCAATGACTATTTCATTTGTCCAATTGTTTGTGTATCGGGACAAAAATGGGGCGACAACGCGACACGTCTTGAGACGTGCCGCGCCAAGTTTCCACTCCAATGTCACGACACGACTCGATCAAATGACCTCCAATGACTTGAGACAAAACCTGGGACATGGCTTGTGTCAGTCTCACGGCACAGTGTTCGGGATTCTCACTAAGAATGACTCAAATTACGTTGGGTTGAAAGCAAAGAAATAAAGGGCCCAAACTTCACTATATCGTACAGCCACCTCGTGACGGTCTCGTGACTCCCCCACCCCCAATCGTCACGACAAATGACGTGATCTTCGGGGCATTTGTCGCGTGTCATGTCTCAGTACAAAAGTGCGATTTGGCGCGTGACATGTCACGTTGTCAATTGCGTATGCCTGCAAACCAGGCGAAACTCTCTCCATGCCCCAGGAAACATTTATCTCACTTCGGAGTGCAGCCGAGCTGGCAGGAACGGACAAGAAAGCAATTGAACGTGCCTACAAGAAACATCTTGAGAGCAACAATCTGACGATGGATTCAGCACAGCATATTATCCGGCGCAAGGCAGGAGTAAAACGGAAAGAATACGAGATCTCGGAATCCTTTGTCCATGATGTCATCATCAGCAAATTGAATTCAGGCAACAAAAAAAAGACTCAGGGAACGATCGAACCTGAGCTCGTTCAGCAGCTGAGAGTCAAGGATACGCAGATCGAAACCCACGCTAGGCACATTGATGAACTGACTGAACGTCTCAAAGATGCTCAGAAATCCTTGCAGGCGGAACAGTCTCTTCACCTGACAACGCAGCATTCAAAAAAGCCGTTGCTAAGGCTCTTTGGTGCCAGAGAAAATGCAACCCAAGTAGTAACGGAGATCAAGAGGGGAGTGCAGCCTATCCATTCGGGACGCGTAGTCGCAGCTGCTGCTGTCTGTTTCTCCTTTGTTACAGTCGGGATTATTTTTTGGCTTACCAGTCTATAACCCAATGGCATTTACCTCTTCCACCACCGGCGCCAGTGACAGGATCGGTGAACCGCAATTGTCACTTCCACTATTCAGTGATGAGGGACCGCCCGAACCGCAAATCATCCAACCGTCTGCGACGAAGCAAGTCGAGGAAGCGACCAGCGAAGTAGTAAACCCCAAAATCTATTCTGCCGAGTTTGCCCGAATTGAAACCAGTATGTTGTATTTGCCATTCTTTGCATTGGGTACCCGTAACCTACATACGCATCCAGGGATCAACTTCACTTCCAGGAAGAAATTCAACGGCATGTATGCCGAGTTTTGTTACAAAGTCAGTGGCAATAAAGACTACGGCCATCCGGGGCCGCTTTCGCGAAAGGTCCACCATGCACTGATGGCGAAATTTCAGGAAGATGAAAAAATGCCGCCGTATCAGAAACCCATTGAGTGGGAATGGAATGAACTTCAGGAACGGATCGGGTGGACTTCCAGAGGAGGACGAAACAACGAAGAGTTACGAGCCGCTATCAAGGCAACACTGGGAGCAACCATTACGACCAATCTCAACCTGCATCAGCTTCACAGTGGCGCCAAACCATCCAGGAAAGAAAAGGGCTTTCATCTGTACTCCGCCTATACGTTTGCCGAAGAGGTGATGCCTGACGGCAAAACAGTCGCCGATACCAATTACCTGTGGGTTGCCGACTGGTACTTGGCCAACCTGAACAACAACTACGTGGCTCCGATCAATTATCGGCTTTGGTCTTCCATCAATGACCGTTCGCCCGTGGCAAGCCGTTTGTACGAGTATCTCATTTATAATTTTGCGGCAGGGAATTCGGTTGTCAAAATTGGTTATCCCAAACTGGCTTCTGCTCTCCCTGTCCGGTGTGAGCGGTACGAATCCAACGCCAAAAAACAGATGAACCCGGCCCTTGATTCACTCAAGCGTCATCATGTGATTGACGGATACGAGTGGACAACCGGAGTCGAAGGGCAACTGCTGCTCAAGATATTTGCGGGGCAACTGATCGGGGAGCACCGAAAATGCCTGAAGCAAAACTCCGCAGACCCAACTACACTGCGCCATGATGCTGCCGATTTGGTACGGATATTCCATTCCCGTTTACGCAATGTGGACGACCACCAGGTGACTGGGAAAGAACGCGCCCATGCGGCCAAGGTGATCGAGTGGTTTGGATTTGAGAATGCGCAACAGCGAGTTTCTCGCGTCGTGGCCAATATTCGGACCAACAAGTTTGATTGCCGAGTTTTTGGCGGAAGCATGCCCTATTGGGAGACGGAACGACGTCGGGCGGCCAGGGAGAAGAAAACCAGGGTGCTGGAAGATGACGCACAACAGAAGCAACAAGAGCAGGACCAGCGGCGGGCAGGTGAGCGCTTGCATAAGGATGCGTTGTGGAACCAGTTTGAATTGATGGTTGAATCTGATCAAAAAGAAATTGTTGAAACTGTCAAAACAACCGTAACCAGCAATTACGTACGCCAGAAGATTGCAAAAGGGGACTATACCGACCCGCTGGTCCGTGGTGCAATTTTGACTGAAGTCGAACGACAGCTTGCATCGTAAAAGCAGTGATAATTTAGGCCCGATGGAGCACTCGGTTTCAAACCCGTAGTCCCACCATCAAATCTTTGTTTTGTCACGTTTTACCGATGTCGCCGGAATGCTGCCTGGAGTGAGCAATTTTGTATTGTTTGCTTTATCGGAAAATCATTCAGTTCCAGACCCATGGGGTTGAACCCGAATCAGTGGGTTTCAAACTGAGCTGAATGGGTTTCGAACCAAATGACATGGGGGCGGTCCCGAATTGAGTGGGGTTGGAACCGAGATGCCACTATCGAAAACGGCTTCGGTCAGCCAGAAGCGGGCTGCCGATTTTGAAAAGGAGTATGTTAATAGTTTGTTTGGAGTGGGTTTCAAACACACGGGTGTGTTTTTAATCTTCAGAAAGTTGGCTGAAACTGATCGGCAGAAAGTCAAAGCCTGGCTGCAGGAATCTTTCCGTTGATGCCCAATCTCAGGCGCCCGTGATCGCATTTCTTTTGGATGTGAGCCGTTTTCTATGTTGTCCTGATCCTTACCCGGCCAACCGTCGGTTTGACGTCTGATAGCGGCGGGAATTAACTTTGTTGGTTTGAAGTTGCAAGTTTGATCAACAGATCTGCCACTACCCAAATACCGCATCATTTTCTTGCGCCATAATTGCTGGCTCCTGTAGGGTTCGAACCGTAGGCGTCCAAGCTGTGAAATCGGTATTGGCTAAAAAGTCAGGATATTTTATCAAACTGGTATGCCACGATCGCCCAGCATTGAGGAAATTCTCTCCAGCGACAAGCTAACTCTGGATGTTGCGCGAAAGATTATTCTTGCGCAACAGAGTCAGATCACCGAACTGAAAGCATTAGTCGAGAAGTTTGCAGGTAAGAATCCGACTCGGCGCGTAGAAGAATCCTATTCGCTCTCTGCCGAAGCCAAGCGTAAAACGCGCCAGCATGGTGACGCTGACAAGAAAAAGAAGAAAGCAAAACGAAAGAACAAGAATGCCCGCATGAAAACGGCGGACAAGGTCAAGCTGGCAGCACACACCGAATCAGCCTATCCCCAAGATCGCTCGCCGGCAGACTGTCAATTCTCCCATGACCGTGTGGCGTGGCGAATCAAGGATGGACGTGCGGTGCTAGTCGCCTACAAGATCTACCGTTTCAGAAACGAATTCGGAAGACCTTCCGGACTGGTCGGCCGAGGCGAATTCGGCATTGAGATCATGGTGTCTCTGGCCTACCAAGTTTACGTCGTGGGAATTTCGATCGATAAAGCTTGTCTTTTATTGCACTTTTTCGAACAGCTCAAACTTCGCAAATCATAAGCGGATGCTTTGCTGAATCAACTCGCGCGGGCTTGGGAGGGTGAGTTTGAAACACTTTGCACGTTGCTGGCCAATTCAGCAGTGGTTCACTGCGATGAGACGTCGTGGAGTATCAACAGCGTGTGGGCGTTTTTGAACGAGCAACTGTCAGTCCTGTTTTACGGCGTGCACAAAGATGCGGTGACCTTGCAGGAGATCCTCGATAAAAGTACTTTCGCAGGAACGCTAGTCAGCGACAACGCCGCGATCTATCGAGGCTTTACAAACTCTCAAAAATGCTGGGCTCATTTGATTCGCAAGGCGATTAAACTAACACTGGAAGACACCAAAAATCAGCATTGCCGCCAGCTTGCCGACGAACTGCTGGCAACTTATCGAGACGCTAAGAAGTTCGCTGCTGACGGTCGATTTAGCGATTCGGGTCGCAAGCAGCGTGTCTTGGATTTGGAGGATCGAATCGTTGACGCTTGCCTGCCGGTTTGGACGAACGAGAATATCGGTGGCCAAGGCCACGAAAATGACTACCGCCGACTGTGCAATGAGCTGATGCGATTGATGATCGATCAAGAGTTGTTTTTGTTCGTGACCGTCGACCAAGTGGAGGGCACCAACAACGTATCCGAGCGGCAATTGCATGGCGATGCGATGGCCCGCAAGACGGGACGCACGAGCAAGACACCACGCGGCGCTCGGCGGCAGAGCATCATAGCAGTGTGTTGCAGAGTGTCGGAAAGCAGGTGAGAGATTTCGGTTTCAAACGGTGATCGACGAAATCAAACGCTGGACCGCGGTTGGTCAAAGTTGCTTTGACTCCATGAACTCCGAGATTAAAGCGGACAACCTCTCGCAAAAGAAAGGAATTCTAGAACGAATTATCATCAAAGCCGATCCACAAATCGTCGGCCAGTAACCAAGACGACAAACTTCCCCATGCGCACAGCTTGGACGCCTACTTACGCTAACGCATCAAAATGATTTCAGGATAGATGATTCGTCAACATGTACTTTGTCGTTCGCTTACAATCATTCGTCGGTATCAAAAAAGAGTGGAGGTTATAGTTTCCGTAAAAATCTCAGTAAGGAGTTCAGTCGAAAGCACCTTTGGCTGGGGCGCAGAACGACTCATCCTTTCTGTCAATAACAATCGCCACCGGAGATCTGATAGTCTTCAAGCGTGCTCCCATCGCTGTCGATTTCAATCCAACTCTCAACATCTTGCGTTTGAAAAAACATTTTAAAATCGCGAACTCAAACGACGACGCAGGCTTGACCAATACGTCCATTGCAACTCTGACAATATCTCCTGCAATACTGCTTCGTCTCCCAAATGCCGCATTGATATTTCCTCGGCATCACTATGACGTAATTGTTCAAGCTCCGCTTGCTTTCGGAAATTAAGTCCGATCCATTCCTGCACTTGTTCACTCTGCTGTTCTGAAAGTAATAAATGTAATTCCATATAATTCAGTAGCTGTGCGGTGCAGGCATCCGCAATTTTGTCCTGATAATATCGATCGAGTCTTTCCACTTGATCTGGAGTTAAGAACTTATTTACGCTGGTCTGCCAAACAGCTTGGTCAAAAAGATCCTTTAGTCCACCATCCTGACCATTCCCCGACGTACTATCGATGCTTTGGAGTCGAAGCCAAACGTCCTCGTCATTAATCGTAATTTCAATGGACAATAAAGCTAAAGCATCTTCAATAGGCTTATCATTCTCGGGAATACGGACCTCACGACCATTGATGGTGACCACACCAGGCAGAATATCGGAAAAATCACCGAGATTGAGTTCGATTTTGTCACCAAAATCGCTGGCATAACGAGAAGCCGCTCCCTTAGCAGCTATGACTAGTGTTTCGGTTTCTTTTGTTGAAAGATCGAAAAGATCTGTCATGGTTTTAACACGAAGCATCAAATTGACCCGCGCCGCAGTTTCGAGATCCTGAATAATTTCCTGTTGCAGGAAGTCTAATGACGGACTGGCGGCATTTTCATCGCCGGCATCTTGAGCCCAAAGGGATCCAAGCGGAACCAGTGTAGCGAATACAATCATCAAGCTTACTTTCCATCGACAAACATTACCGATGTTTCTGTAAGTATTTCGAAATCTGAACATGGCTTTTCCCGTAAATGGATGGACTTGATTAGAACGCTTGTGCGTACGCAACACCTTCGCCAAAGCTTCGGCTTGGACAAAGTCACTTTGCTTGAGCGACAACTGAGTTGCATTAATTGTTAGTGACGTAAGCGAATAAAAGGTTTAGAAAAAAATCAAGCTGGTGGTTAAACACAAGTTTGTTCTGCGAGTGTAGTCAATGGTCGGTATCAAGCGTCGATGGCTCGTACGTTTCTTCGATAATCTCAGTAAGGAGCTCAACCGAAAGCTTTCTTGGCTTGGTTCGCAGAACGACTCGCCCCTTTCTGTCAATGACAATCACTTCCGGTCGGCTGGAAATCTTGTAGTCCTTGAGTGTGCTCCCGTCGGTGTCGATTCCAACCCAGCTCAAAAACTTACGTTTGGAAATAAACTTTTCGATCAGCTCGGGATCTTCATCTGTAATTGCGATGAATTGAATCGGCTGACCAGTCAGTTTTTTGATGATCTTGTTGGTATGCGGCACGGCACCCACGCATGGAGCTCACCAAGTAGCCCAGTAGTCGAGCACGATAACGTTTCCTCGCAACTCTTTTAGGTTTACTTTATCTGCGTCGGGACCCTGGAATACATGTTCCAATTTTATTTCAGGAGCTGCGTCAGGGTCGTTTGCTACATGACCAACACTATCGTTTGCATCCGCAAGATTATTTGATTCTCTTGCGTTTGCAATTACCTGTAAGGTTTTGTCGCCGTCGTTATTCTTTTCCGCTTGAGGATTCGCATTGCAGCCGCCGAAACAAATGAAAACGATAAGGCTCATCACCCACATTTGATTTGAAAATGACCGTTCTAATTTTTCCATTGGATGCTCCACCGATTGTTAAACACAAAACTTAATCGCCAGCAACTCTATCGGGAGGCTGATCACCGAAATCAGAAATGACGCCCCCCGATGGTTGACATTTCCAGTACCTACTTATCGGCCCGTGCGGAACCTCGCAACTTACCGGTTGGGATTTGGCGTGATTTTGCCAAGGGGTCTAGCAGCCACAGGTATCCCGCTTTCTCACTGAAAAACAAGTAGGGACCGTTTTCCTCCCAATAAGCCTCCCACTCTGCGACGGTTCCCTTTTCGCCTGGCCCATCAGGGGCGTAACGTGTCAGGGCTTTAACCGCTTCGGCCTTCAGGTCGGTCGAAAGTGCAGCAATGGCAACTTCAAAGAATTTATCCGACTCGTAATCAACGCCTAGTTTTTGCAGGTTTTCATCTGGGACCAACTCGTTGTCGTCGTTAGGAGACAGCTTCCCACGGTTTTCCTTCATCCACGCTTCGCGTTCTTCTTTGCCCTTGGGGATAGATTCATGCTTGTACTGGCTCAGGTAAGAACGACTCGCTGGTTCAACATCATCCGCCCAGATAGACGGAATCCTTCCAATAGGCCGATCCTCCGTAAATCTTGCAATGTACGCAATGGAATTAAGTAACAGGCCGCGATGAAGTTCAGTGCTGTTGGTCGGGTCTGGATGAAAGCCGAAATGGAGCAAGTTGCCTTGACGGAAAATCCCCGCCATGTTTGGTCCCTTATCATTTAGACCGCCACACATAACCTCAATTTCCGGAGTGCCTTCAAGAGTGCTCTCATAAACACACCATCCCGGTACTCTTTTTTCGTGTTCCGTTGCCGAATCAGTCAATATCGGGAAACCTTTTACTGTTTCCGTGGTGATAGGGTCTTGTTCCCACGCATGGCCCCAAGCCTCGGGGGTCGAAACGTCTTCTGTGGTGCTCGCATCTATCTTATTGGGAGTATTGAAAATATCGTGCTGATCGCGTAACCCGTACGCGAATTGGTGAAGACAACTTCAGCCAAACCCGCCGTGCAATCGCCACGCAGTTGATAGATTCAACCCCGTATGGCCGATGAGAACAGTGGGCTTGTTCCAGTCTTTTCGCTCACCAATTGGCTTATGGTCCTCAGCGTCCATACTGTGCAGCCAATCGAGAACAACCACATCCACGTCTTTGGCCAGTTCGACGGCGCTTCCATCCATCGGAGCTGTTGCCACATCCTTTGCATACTTGCCAAGAAAAGAAACAAAGGCCTTGGTTCTCTCTGTGTCAGGCTCACCAACGAACAGAATATTGAGATCAAGTTTGACATCAATATTCTTGGCATTTGATGCAGGTTCCTTCTTTGCAGAATTTTTTGTTGCTGCGTCACTACCCTCAGTTGCGTCAGCTCTCTTTGGGGTTTTCAGTTTACCGCTGACGGTTCCTTCCACTCCATCGCTGGCAGCCACAGTGCCACTGATAGTGTCGCCTTCAAGCATCAAGTCAAATTCTATCGTTATGTCCGGCGTATTGACTTCAAAAGTCAGTTTGCCGGAATCGTTTTGACGTTTGATCTTGGACAACTCAAGCTCATCGCTCATCATTTCGAACGTTCCTGAAAGCTCGTTAGCGGCATCCGCCTCCAGTTTCAACAAAGCTTCCATGTCGCCCATGCCCTCTAGGTGCAGTGTAAGCTCCCATTCCTGCGTTTGTTTTGTGGCAATCTGCCTGACATCAGAGTCCTGCTTTTGATTCACGCTTGGCTTGATACTGGTCGCATCCGTGGTTTCAACTTGCCAAGCCATCAACGAATTTGTCAAATGTCCAGAAGAGATCAAAATCGCGAAAACAATAATAAAAACGGAGAAATACGACCTAGAATTGGTTGTACGCATACATTGTCCTTAAAAGAAGTTTGGTGAAGTAAAGCACGGTAAAAACTAATGGAAAAAGTTCGCGAATCTCGGGTTGGTAGATATTTACCCGTCTAAGGTGGAATTTTACGTTTTACGAGATCCCTCTTAGACAACGCTTGTAAACGAATGCGACAAACAACCGCCATTTCTATTAACAAAATTCAAAATATCTTGAATTTGCGCGAATTTTCTTAGGCGTCAACACCGAAGATCGTCGATCGTTGGCTCGGCTGATGACATCCCATCGTCATAAGGTATCTCGACGATTCAGCCAACGCCGATTTCACAGCTTGGACAGGTACGTTCGAACCTGTTCTTTTTGCCACGGGCAAAGCAGTGTTTTGACGAATCAGGAACCCAATTGTGAAACGAAGATTTAGTTTGGGGCAGGTGGTTGCCACCCCCGCGACCATGGATGATGTTCCCCAACGGAGATACATGCCGCATTGTTGCGTCATGTATCTGGTGACTGGGTACTGTCTGTGCTGACGATGCGCTGGCCAATGAAGATGGAACGAGAATTCGTTCCGCATACGAGATGCCGTCAGGGCAGCAAATCTGGATCATTACCGAAGCGGATCGGTCTTCAACCTGTGTTCTGTACCCTCATGAATACTGACGTGGTGAATGAGCGGATCAATTCAACTCCTTCGATTTATCGAGGGAGTTTTTTTCAACACTCAAAACCGCCTGGAACAGGCGACGGCCAGGAACTGATCGAATGAACGATGGCGACAGGGGATCGCTTTGCAAACTGCCCGCAGCTTTTTGGCCATCGACCATGCGGTTGGATAGGTCACCTCAATCTGACGCTGGAGTTCTTTGGCAGAAAGAGATTGTCCCCGGTGCCAGAACAACCAGCATGCGTAGAACCATTTCGTCAGTGGCAGTGGAGAACTTTCAAAAAGTGTTCCCTTCATTGGATAGATCTGATGATTCCCGCAATTGCAGCTGAAACAGCGTTTGTTGGAGTGGCGATGATATGCATTTCGCCTGTCACACCTGGGACAAGTAGCCTCGTTGAAACGAAGCTTGTACAAATACTCCAGACATGCGTCGGAACAACGGAATCGCCGGTCAAATGGTGGAATGGTTTTGATGATGCAATAAGGGACACCCTGATCGGTTGACCCAACAGATCGGAGAGCAACCTCTCAAACAACATGTTGAACCGAGGCAAGGTGCCCTTTAAAACATTGTTTGAGAAGAAAAAGTTTGCTCGATAGTTGGGTCGGCAACAGCATATCAAAGAGTCTGGCCAAATCAAACCAATTTGATTCAATTCCGCCCCGTCCTGGTCTCATTCTTCGTCGCGACTCGGTACTGCACTCCGCTCATGTTTGCCCAAGGCGTTTTCAAGCAAGTAAGACCGGTCGCCAGATTGACCGGGGCGCTTCTCAAAGAATGCTCTGTAGTTTCCTTAACAGGATCATTGCGGTTTCACCGTTTGATTTTTCAACTGAGATCGTATTTCATCCTCTGTCATCGTTGGATTTGCCAAAACGAACGATATCTGGTTTTCTTCCCCGTTGACTGGCGACAGTTCGAACTCAAAGAACCAGGGCTGCTGACTTAACTCAGGTTTCCACCAGAAACGAACTCGCCACCAGATCAACTGAATCGCAAAAAACATCAGGTCCACCGTTGTGACAAACCAGCCAGACGCCGTTTTGCATCTTTGGTGACGGAATGCAGTCATCATAAATTCGTGGAATGCATTGAATGTAAAAGGGAATTCGTGCATGGACCTATCATGCAATCGCCTCATGGGAATCGTCAATGAAAATCAGGTTCTATTTAAGATCGTCGGGCAGCTACCCAAGAAGCCACTTTACCACGATTGCAAAAACTCCGATTTGTCCCAAGAGCATTGGAACCAGCCATTTAATCAGCCGGATTTCCAATCCATTGATTTCAGATTTAACATCTGCCTTGGAAGCCAGATGTTCGAGATCGAGTGATTTGAGAGTTTCAGTAACCCCTTCGGCCTGGGTTTCGGTGAATCCCTTACTTTTCAAATCTTCAATGAGCCGGTGGGTGTCAACTGCGAAGGTGCCCATCACGATTACATGTTGCCACAAATCAGAGTTGCATGCAAGGAAAAGTTATTCCGTGTCGATCACGCCCTTGACTCGTGTGGCTAATTCACAAACTGGATAACGGGTTCACGGTCCTGTTGTGGCAAAGCGATTCCGCGATTTGGGTTGGCAGGTTTATTGAGTGGACGGCGGCGAACTTCTTTAGCAACCACCGGTTCCTGTTGCTGATATTTCTTCTGGTTGGCCAGAATGATTGATTCTTTGAGATTGTTATCAGATTCAGGTGGTGGGTACGTCAACGTTGGCCACGCATCATCACCAAGTTTTACTATGCATTGGCCTCGTCTTAATGAAAGAAAATCCTGCTTCCTGGAGTGGGGGATTTGAGCGCCCAGAATTCTCGCGTCATCCGCCGAGACTCCGAAGCAGGTAATAAAGCGAATGTTTCCAAAAATGGCATCACGAACCGTCGGGTTGAGTTGGGTTAAGAACTGATTGGCCACGATCAGAGTCAGTTTGTATTTGCGACTTTCGGAGATGATTTTGTCGATCCCGTTTGCCTTGTGCATAAAGTTCTGAAACTCATCAGCAAAAATGGTAAACGGAATCCGATGTTCTTTGGGAATACTTTGTTGGCGGTACATTCCAGCGACAAACTTGTTGATCATGAAGATTCCGATGATGTCCAGTGTGTAGTCGGAGGGAGAACCGGTTGCCAGATTGACAATCACAATTTTTCTGTTGTGGATAACATCGTCGGCCTGAACGTCACACTGTTGGGCCGATAACATTGGTCCTACAAACGGATGGTCAACAATGCCACGTAGTTTGGTGATCAGCGACGAACGGACTGCAGGCGTGGTTCGCAGGAATTCATCTTCAAAATATCTCACCAGCTTCTGAATGGACCGCTTTTCACTTTCGGATTTTATTGCAGCGTTTTTGCGAAGTCTGGAAACGACTCTGGAACGGGCTGCAGTATCGGCAATCAGATCAAATAAATCCTGGAACGAGCCACCACTGTCAAGTGTTGCCAGAATGGCCATTCGCATGATGTCTTCCATTCGGTCTCCCCAAGATCTCGGATACAAACGGCGGAAGATATCGATCACATGGTCACCCAGTACCTTTCGTTCAATTGGACTTTCCGCATCAAAGATGTTGAAAGCGCAGCGCAAGGAGTCATCCGATGGCTTGAGATAAATCACGTCATCAATGCGGTTCTTCGGTACGAGTCCGAGCAGGTCGGTACTCAGATCTCCGGCGGGATCCAGGAACAGGCAGCCTTCACCCGACTCGAACTTCTGTTTGGCCAGGTTCAGCATCAGGGTGGATTTCCCCATTCCGCTGCCACCAATGATGTAGCCATGGGTATTGGTAATGGAAGGGGAGGCAATAACCGGTTGGTGTTTGGGTTGCCGCAAAATCCAACGCAGCATTCTTTGCAGTAGAGAACGGTGCTCGCCTCGAAGCGTTCCGATCAGGAGCCCCTGAACTCTTGCAAGAGAGCTTCCCTTTCTGCTCGCCGTTTGTTGTGGCGCATTTGCCATTTCGCCATGCTTGTACTTTTGACGGTTTCCTTTCTGAACCTGAATCGTGGCCTGACAGTCTGGACATTTGAAACTTCCCAGTTCGATACCATGATTGGTGTGAAAGTTGAGAATGTGACGTTGTTTGTGGTCCACGTACTGACTGCCGTACTTCCAGCGTGCTCGCAGTTTCAATCGAGCCTTACAACAACTGCATGTTGTCGCTGGAAAAAGAACCGGCAGGATGAGGTAGCGGTTGAGCGAATCACTGATCACAAACCAGCCAATGGCAGCCAGGACAGAGCCCCATCCCCACCACCTGATCTGGCTCAAACAGATTAGCCCGCCGCCGAAACGGACACAGCCACGAGCCAACAGGATTCTAAGCGGCAGGGTCATAAAAGAGAGAGTAGGTTGGTAATTCCTCTCTCATGATTTCATTCAGAAAATTGGAACGTTGGCGATTGGCCATGGAAGCCCACTGTTGACGATAGGGGATCAGGTCAGCCCCACAATGCCAGATCGATTCATTGACATTTCCGGTAGTTAGTGCTGAATCCAGTTCCTCGGTATTGGTGGTCCAGACACGTCGCTGCGTTTCTGGAGATACGAAGAATGACTGAGCCAGTGTTTTACGCTCTTTGTCTCGGGCTGTCTGGTTGATGTTGCGATTCTGCGTCACACACAAGATTCGCATTTCGGGTTTGGGGTTCTTGGCTCCGTGCGCTTGATATAGATCTTTGATTGCCTGTTGGCCGTCGGCGGACTGAAGGAAAGTATCGTAGTCTTGCAGGCATTCACGAATTCTTTGGGTAGAGTCTTCGCCTGCAATCATTTCCAGTACGCAGAAATTGAAACCCCATTTATCGTGATAGAGAAATGAGTAGTCTGGCACTTTGGGAAGCAGATTTGTCCACCACAACTCAAAACGATCCTCTCGAAGAATGCGGATTCTCGATTGAGATTGGATAAACTCGTAAATCGAAACTGCAGTTTCCGTTGTCATCAGTTCATGCAAAAGGTCCTTTCCTTTGGGCGGCGTATAGGAATCGGGAACGCCCCGTTTGGACGCCTTCAGTTTTCGATAGGCCTCAAACCCCATTTGCGTGATGTTGTAAACATTGGAGCGAAAACTGGACCGGAATGCTGTCTTCTTGATCTGACCTGCGTCAACCAAGGTATCCAAATGACGGCGCACGTCACGCTCATATCGAAAGCAGCGAGGGAAAGCTCGATGGACGTGGTGAGCTAAGACTGTTCTATGTAGTTGAAAGAATGGAAGGAGTTGGTTGCTGTATTTGGAATACAGGAGGCCGCTACTGGATGGCTTTTGTGCATAGTGTTCGTTGGCAATGGCAAATGCAGTTGGCATCCAGGGAAGGGGATAGTAAACAGTGAAGTTACTGTATTGGGGTGGGGGATTGGAATCAACAAAACGGTTGATTTTTTGAATCGAGAAAAAGGTAGATGAGAAGATTCCTACTAAGGAATTCACTTTAAAATAAGGAACTATTCTAAAAGTTGATTTGCCGTTAATCGCTTGATAGTGGGCAAATTGTTCAAGAACAATTGTCCGCCAGTTTGTCCACGTTCGGTCAATAGTACGGACAAGGCATCGGACAAAGTTGTTGATTGAACTCAGGCGTTTCGACTGAAATACCGACCTTCATCACATTGTAAATCCTGGTGTTGAAAACGCTTGCTATTTTGGTAGCTCGTGGCAATCTGTGCTTGATGCATCAACGCCTGCTGAAATTTGAATATCAAAGGGATGAGGAACTTCTGAGATCGATTCTTGACTCACCCGCCAAAGCCAAATCGATTGCTGCCAGGTTTACGTTGTCTGAACTGGCAGCCGCACACCTGCCTGAACTCGAGCTGTCTCATACCGAATACGATCGTTTGATGGCAGCGATCGAGCTTGGACGCCGGATCGTTGACGCAGCCAGAGGTCCGCAAATGATCAAAATCAATGGCGCCAAGGATGCGATTACTTTTTGCCAAAAGCACTTCGCGACGCTGATACGGGAAGCTGTCCAAGAAGAATTCCATATTGTCACGTTAAGCTCCAAAAATTCAGTCATCGATACACATCGTATTACTATCGGAACCCTGGATGCTAGTCTGGTTCATCCCAGAGAAGTGTTTCGTCCTGCAATCAAGGATTCATGTTCGTCGGTGATTTTGGCCCACAATCACCCGTCCAATGATCCAACACCGAGTCGCGAAGATTTGGCGGTTACAAAGAGGCTGGAAGAATCCGGCAAGTTGCTGGGGATCGACGTGCTCGATCATATTGTCATGGGCCGGGATGGATGCGTCAGTATAAGGGAACTGTAACTGTCGAATTTTAACATCGAATGGAGGATGGAAATGACTAAGCTTGCTTGTTATCGTGCATGGTCATAGATAGATCCCTTTTTTGCATTGGTTAAACCTGATGGTTAGGCTGGCACGTTTTCTCAGCAAGTTACCAAAATGTCGGTTGGTCAACCTACATTTTGTACTTGTGTTGCTTGCTTTTGTTATCCCGCAAAACGGACACGCACAAAGCCTTGAGAAACTTTGTGAAACGGAGTGGCACTTCGTCGAGTATTCCGAATTCAGTCAGGTACGGGGCCTGTTCCAATTCGAATCACCCACACCGATTGGCGACGGTTCAGGTTCTGTGAAGCTACTTTTGTTCGAGCGGGAATTGGGCACAGCAAACAAGTCATATTTCGTGGGTCAGTATGAAATTGAGAACAGCGATATCACCTGCCACTTTCACAGGCAGTTTCATGCTTCGGAACCCGACTTATCAAACTGGGAAGAGACTGAAGAGCTCGTAGATGTGACGTTCAAGATCGATGGCGGCTCGCTAAACATTCATCGTCTCAAAATTCGCTTGAATAGAATTCAAAGTGCAGACAACTCTGATCGTCTGCTGTGGTGGAAGAAGAGGCAAAAGTTCACCTATGTCACGCTACCAATTAGTACCGACTGGATTTTGGATGGGGGAGTACCGCCTGGATTTCAGTGGAAGAACCGGCTGGCAAAGTACAAGGATGTAGAACGGCCATTTGCAGTTTTAAGAGCACATTCGTTTGATGAACTACGCAGCGAAATTCGTCATGTCGCAAGCTATGCGGGAGTCCCGCATGAGTGGGAAACAATGGCAGATGGAATTGTCAATTTTGCTAATCTGGTCGATCGGCGGCGGCCTTTGGGCGGATACGCTTTGCTTACAAATCGGTTTGTGGATTGGCCTGACGTGGTCGTTGTGTTGCCTACAAAAAGTGCAGAAGCGACCCGGACCTGGTTAACCGAGTCTAAAAGCCGCAAGACCGAAGTGGATGGCATCGAAAAGTTTCATCTGGTAGACGGTACTGAACTGTTTTGCAAAACTCGCTCTGGCTATCTCCATGTATCCAATCGTCTAGAAGCACTTTTGGCTGATGTAGGCACCGCAGGGGCGCTACTTGAATTGATTCCATCCAAGTCGGATCTGAGTTTAGATATTTATCTCCGAAATGCGCCTGAATTCTATTTGCCGTTTTTCATGGACTGGCTTAATGAGGCGGCTACTCACTTGCTGGATCGTTCGAGCAACTTTGAATTCATGTTTCACGACTTTGGTCAGAGAACAGCAATTGAGGAATTTCGAAAGATTGTTTCGCGAATCGAAGACATCCAACTTCGATTCGAAGTCGCTTCAGCAGACAAGCTGTTGGAACTAATCGTCAACGTTTCAGAAAATCCAAATGCTGCGATAAGCCGCGACCGAAAACAAGCCAAGATGCGACTAGGGTTTCTTCCTGAGGATTCGATCATTTCGATGCTGGTTCCAATGGAACGCGAAACAAAGAATCAGGATAAAGCGTTTGATACGACTGATATCGACAAGGCAATCAATGAGCTAAAGGAATGGGGAATTCAACATTCACTGTTTCCGAAGCAACTTGAGCCACTTATTAGAAAAGAGATTGCCGTTCTTGAAACATTAGGTATGCCGTCTGAGTTTGGATTCTGCATTTTGGGCTCGACAAATAGTTTTGAGGAACAAATTTGGGTTGCAGGTACGGTGTGGCCCGGTTTTCAGCGATTGGAAAGGCTATATCGCGAAGAAACGAAAAACTTCAATAGAAAGAGCAACGACGGTTTCATTCTCGATGTAGAACGATACAGGAATGTGAATATCCACAAGGTGACTGTTGGCGAATTCGACTTGTACATTGGGATTGGGGACGAACTAGCTTTGATGACCTTGGGTGAAACCGAACCTGCGGTCCTCAAAGATTCCATTGATGGTTTCCATGACAACCTGCACACAAAACAATTCTCGCCGATCCATTTAACATACAATCCGATAATCGACCTGCTCAATGCCGAGCAAGACTATCTAGAAAAACTTCGCGACACCAAGGATCGGCGTGCATTGAGTGCTCAAGAGTGGGGAATTGAGGTTCAGGCGACCAGGAGAATCAATCGCCTTGAACTCGAATTTCCCCAGGTGCAAATCAGCGACTTCGGTATTGAAATCGAGTTTTTTGGCGATGATTCAAATAGCACTTGCCGAATTTGTGGCGACTTGCAAATCCTCAAAGCCTTTTCAATTCTTGGGAAATCGAATTAGTTGTGACTCGCCAAGAGCGTCGCAAATCCGAACGCCGTAAACATCAGTAAAAATCAGCCTGCCATTTCTGATGTCCTGCTGGACGTCTGCCAATCCTTCGCATTTAACATTCAAACTGGTATTTTCCTGAACGGTCGGCGAGATTCGCTCAATATTTCCATTCTGAAAAACAACCAATGGGAGTTGAGATTGGACGTCCGTGAAAATGTTCTTTACTGCCGCATGTTCATATGAATAAATGGGGGTCACATCGCCGTTTTGGTCAACCTTATGGACGACACCATCGGCGTCGCCAACCAACCAGCGATTTGAAAATCCACATACCAATGGACAAAATTCGAGGTCCACAGTCTTCTTACATTCCTTCTTTTCGAAATCCCAAATGCGTAATTTGCCATCGTCAGCAACGCTAACGATCTCTGAACCTTGGGGTGCGCCGATAGATCTAATCGTGTCTGTATGGCCCTGCAGTTCGTGAATAAGACCCGTCGGCAATTCACCTACAACGACAGTTTTGCTGACGGGGATAAAGACATGTTCACCGTTTTCGGAAAACGCAATGCACTGCGGATAAAAATCGTCTTCAATCCACGGTTGCAAACGAAAACGACGAATGGCTTTTCTTTCGAAGATGTTGTAGATGGCGGTTGTATTGTCATCCGATACAGTCGCAACCAGTTCGCCTGATTTTGAAACTGCGATACACCGAATGGCCTCATCATGAAGTGCAATGTGGGCAACACGATCCATATTCGCAGAATTCCAAATTGACAATTCGCCAGTTGAATGTCCTACAACAAACGAATCCTCGTCAATAAATGCAGACGTACATGCTGTGCTTGTTGCAAGGTGCGTGAGTTGGTTGCTCTGGACAATGCTGAGGAGTGAAGAGCTATTCTCACCAGACACCAAGAGTTGCTCGGTTTCAAGAAACCGGCAAAAATCGCCTTGAATCTTTAGCGTTACGATTGGGCAGGCCTGATCTGGCACCGAGACATCCCAGAACTGGAGTTCGTCACCAATCGCCACAAGCCTTGAGGCTTCAGAATTCAACGCAAAATCTTTGGCTGCCTTTTTTGAGTTGCCATTGAAAAAATGAACTTCATCCTCATACAAATTGGCAATGGCAATCCCTGCGTGTGGTGTATCCAGGCGCTCGTGATCCTTTTCATAACTTACCGCAACGAAATCATCCTGAAGAAATTCAATCGCTCCAAAATCCCGTTCTGAAGATTCCATGCTTTTTAACAATGATTGGTCGTGAAGATCCCATATCGCTATATACGAAGCCTGAAACAACAAGAAGCTTTCGACAACTGCGCCGAGCTTTTTGGAATTGGGATCGAATGCAATGTCAACAACAGTACCCACCGGCCTTTCATTTCTAAATGGCTCGAAGCAATCATCACCTGAATCAGGCCGTAGAACATGAATGGTGCCAGATATTCCAATTCCCAAGTATTCTTGATCCGGCGAAAGTTGGAGTACGGTCAACTCATTTCTGGGAAGTTTTCTTTTCCAAATAGGTGTAGCGTCTGCGTGCGAACAATTCCAACACTGAATTACGCCATTGGTTGTTCCTGTAAAGATGCACGGTCCCTGTTTGCAAATAGCGAACTGGGTACCCTTCGCAAAGCGTTTGGGAATCTGCGAAACTTGCTGGTTCGTACGGCAGTCCCAAAGTGAAGCGAATCCATTTTCGTCTGTCAGAAGGAAGTATTTGCCATCACGGTCAGAAACTACTCTCGGATTGCTGGACTCCAGATGGCTTTTGTCGCCTCTCGCCATTCTTGAGAAGTAAGACCAAACCCAGCAACGATCACTAGAATCACATTCCGCCAGTAGCCGTCGAGAGATAGCTGAATTTTCCTTGGTGAATTCCGCATGGGATTGTACCAAGCGATGGAAGTAGTCAACTCGTGAAGCCAGTTCATTGGGCGTCTTACGTGAACGGGATTCAAAAAAAACAAAATCCCCATCACCTTTTTCTAGGAAGCCTGAATCTGGGATTTGTAGTCCATTTGAGTCGTTGCGAACGCGTTCTTGTATCTGGGCCGCCAACTGTCGTGCAAAAAATGCGTGGTCTTTTCGACTGGAATTGGCTCGCTCACGCAATATCTCAATCAGCATTTCGGTGAAGATGGAATGCCGTTTCTCACCCTCCCCGATAACCAATTTGTTGATTGTTGAATTCTCAAATACCTTTTCTTTTTGGCCAGCCGTTATTCCATAGAACACGGGTTGATCCAAATAGTTTTGCAGTACATCAACCGTTTGAATCTTAACCCCTTCCTCGTTCCGCAGAAGTTTTACTGGCTTGTTTGCTACGGTTTCTCCGCGTGGCACGAGGCTGAAAACTGAGCCTGAAAAACAACAATCCAGTAAGAGAAGTCTATGGTTGCAGGCGATCTTGTCCTTTGACAAATTCTCAACAATCCATTTCAGCGGCAGTGACTTTGATTTCAAATCATCGAAGTTGGTATCGGCTGGACAAATAACAGCGCCAAGGTCGCCCGCCAATTCGCCGTGCCCAGAAAAATAAAGGAGGAACGAGTCCGTAGGTTTGGGGTTTTTCGCGTTGAGCCATGTGGTTAGTGATTTCTTGATGTTTGCCAGAGTCGCATCTTTATCCGTAAGACAGCGAATATCCCCACGGTCGTATCCGAGGTCACGAATCAAGACCCGTTCTAATTCTCGAACGTCATTCTTTGAACATCCCAAGTTCTTTGAGCAATCTTTGTAATTGTCAATGCCGATAAGGACAGCAAAGGACCGACTGTATTTTCCAGGGAGTTCCGTTTCCACGACTCGGGACGAATTGGCATATATTTTCTCTTCGGGTACCCGTTGGCTTTCTGGTCCAGCGTTTTCGCGCTTACCACATCCTGTAACAACGAGAATCAAGGCAAACAGAATGGGAGAAAGGTGTTTCATTTCAACAACGAGTCAAGCGTTTTTCGAAATTGCTGAAGCTCTGCTGAATTGGGGCTCCCACGTTCAAGCAACTTGAGTTGATTGTCAGCATCCATCAACAACCCTGCGTCGTAGTAAAGAAGGAATAACAGGAATGGGGAGTCAACCAGCTCTTTTTCTTCCTCTTGGATTCGGCGTTCCGTCGCGTCGTCCATTACTTTGAATACCATCTTCTGATGGCCTTCACCTGGAGATACCAGTTGGTCTGCATCAATCGTTAAGAGGAGCTTCCAATGATAGATTTTCCCACGCGGAAGTTTGTATTGAAGGCGATGGATGGTTGAATTTGGACTTGTCGGTTCTGAAGCAATTGAATCGGGACGGTTGATTGGAAATACCAATACTTGTTTAACGGTTGAAGATTCGCTGAGCCGTTTCCATTTGAAAGTTGGAGTTTGTTCTCGGACTAAAGTGAACTTGGGTGATAACAACAGCGTGAATGTTCCTTTTGAATCTGGCCCTGCAAGATTTTCCAAGTCCTCAAGCATCTGTAATCGCGGCAAGCCATTTCTAAGATTGGTTTCTGCCTTTTGTTGCCATTGAGGTGAAAAGCTTTCGAGTCCCTTGATTCCATTATCTGTCAATGCAACTTGTCGATCGGAATCTGCAAACCCGTTTTTTTCACGAGGAAGAAGGAATAGCAATGCCGCTGTGACCATCAGTAGGATGCAAACCGCAATGGCCAGACTTCGAAAATTAAGGGCGGGAGCATTGCTGCTATTTTCCTTAAGGTTTCCCGGCGCTGTGTTGCGATTATCCGCTGTCTCAAGAAAGGTTTGGTATTCTCCTTCAAGCTGATTGACCTCCATCCAACCGGCGTACCAAGCCTTCCATGTTACGATTTGTTCAACCACCAATCTGGTATCAGGCTCTTTGAGAACGTCCATACAAAAAGCCGCTAACAGATCGTAGTCCACAGGAGGCCCACCATCCCGAAGTTCCGATTTTATTTGCTCAAGATGCTCTTTAATGAAGTCGATCGAATTATTCAATTGGCAACTCCTTGATGATGATCTTCTTCAAATTTCTCTTAATTCGACCCAATCCAACCCTTACGAAATCAATGTCGCGATCCATCTCCTTTGCTATTTCGGCATAACTTAAATCCTCCTCGTATTTTAATTTGACAAGCTGTCGATCTTTTGGTGGCAGTTGGATTAGAGCTTTTTGCAAAAACCGTACAAACTCAATATTATCTTCTTTGTAAGAAACGTTGGGCAGTTCTTCTATGTTGTCGCGCTGTACAAAGGGGATCTTTTTTTTGGGGCTCCGTAAACCGTGAACCAAGTTGAAGCAAATCTTCGCTACGTATCCTTTAATCTTGTTGGAAGACTTGAATTGCAACCGTTCCTTGGCGTCGTTGAATCTGATAATTGCCGTTTGGGCCAAATCATCTACTTGGTCGTAGGAACCTAGTTTGCGAAAAAGAACATCTCTGGCAAATTTGCCAAGATAAACAAGGAGATCATGACAAGCTGTTTCAACCCCTGCAACGCAGTCTTGGAAAAGTCGCGAAAGGTCATGTGTTGTCATCTTCTAATTCCTCCAGAACTTCCAGTACAACCTTTAGTGGTGCTCTATTGTATTGGATCCAGGCATTGAACCATGGCTCCCAAACCGCGATCAGTTCTGCCACCTTTCTGGCTCCCGCTTCATCAAGTTCGTTGTGATGGAACTGTCGTAGCTGTTCTTCATCAACAGGCGGGCCACCAGGATTTTTTCCGATGTCTTCACGTTGAAAAAAATTCAGGATCGCACCCATTGTGGATTCCGCCGATTCTGATGGGCCGCCTTCCACTTCGGTACCTTACCTGCGTTTCGTTCTTCTCGCAAGTTTTTTCGAATTTCTTTTAAAATCACTTCGGCAGAATTTTCAAAACTGCATTCTTGTTGGTAGAGGAGTTCTGTTTTCCGCAAAGGAACGAAATGACATTGAGAAACGAAAAGCGACCGGACAATTCGCCGGGCATGTTATTACCTACATCCCCCAACGCAAATGGGATAAGCGGCAATGTGGATTGCACAAACCATGAGTCGACTCTCACTCCTACACAGGAAACGTTTGGAGAGTTGCAAGAGGCTTATTGGTTTTTCAATAAGCGATTGTTTCAGGGTGCGTTGCCCGACTGTTTGATTACTACACAGCGATGTGGACGAAGCTTCGGGTACTTTTGTGGATCGCGATTTTCAAATCAAACGGGGCGACGCACCGATGAGATTGCACTAAATCCAAACTATTTCGAATCCAGAGGCGAGAAGAGTGTTCTTTCTACTTTGGTTCACGAAATGGTGCATCTGTCCCAATTTCACCAAGGCAAGGTCGGGCGACGAGGCTATCACAATCGCCAATGGGCGGACTGGATGATCGAGATTGGACTCTACCCATCCAATAGCGGTGAGCCTGGAGGGCGTGAAACCGGTTATCAAATGACTCATTACGTCACTGAGGGTGGAGCCTTTGACGTCGAATGCGGCCAGCTGCTTAACGATGGATTCTCTTTTACTTGGAAACAAACGGATGCAGCAGCTGCCGCTCCCACCAAAGTACGGAAACGCCAGGCAGGAATGACCGATTCGAGCAATCGCTGGAAGTACACCTGTGTTTCCTGCAGCAGCAACGTGTGGGGAAAACCCAAACAAAAAATCATTTGTGAAGCTGTATCGCGCCGATGTATTTCGCCAACGATCCAGACAAATTTCAACTAATCGAAGTCATGAGGAGATTGACATGATTCAAATCCATCACCGGCTCAAAGAAAAAACGCAAAGTGAATTGTCGGGCAAGAACGCTGAATGCGTTGTTATTAAACACGCCAATGCTGATCGGCAAATCATTGCCATCTCTGAACTACCTCAAGTGATCCGCCTGCTCTGCGGGTTTGAGCCCTCACTCCAATCCAAGCCGTCTGAAAAACCAGTCGGCAAAAAAGACTTTTAATTTTGTTTTCTCTTTGTCCTTGTCCGGACAGGGACTCACTCTCAATTACCCAAGGAAAATTCAATGAGTTCACAACCAATATTTTTTCCAGCGATGGGCTTTGATCCTGGTAACCAACTGGCATCTGTATCTGTTGTTGAATCGGGAAGTACGGCAATCCCAATGCGTATCCAGTGTGATCTGGCCATGCCAAATGCTGTGCTTGTCGACGAAGGAGTGACCTACGTTGGCAAAAAAGCGATCAATCGAAGTTATCGTCATCCCTCAGGTTTGGTTTGCGATATCAAAAGACAGATGGATGAACCTGATCGTCAGGTAACAGATTGTGGACTAACCGTTCGTAAATGTCTTCAAGCATGTTTGGCCGAGTTGATTGATTCGGTGAAGAAAGGCTCGCAAGTACTCAGCAAGGCAATTCAGGACAACAGCTTCAAAGCGGTTATCGCCGTTCCATCGACCTTTGGTGAAGCGCAGAAGAAAGTCTACCGCGAGGAATCCGCAGAACTGGGGATTCCAAATATAGAGTTTGCAACTGAGCCAGTTGCTGCTGCAACACACATGAAAGCCCAATATCCTGATTGCTTTAAAAACGGAACGAGGATTATTATTTCAGATGCGGGCTCATCAACGTTCGATATCGAGGCCATGGAATACAAAGATGGCAAGTTCCATCAAATCGCTCAAGGTTCTGGAATTCACTTTGGTGGGGTCGATTTCACCGGTGCCATTTACCTTCACTTTTGCGAGCTGGCAGGTTACCCACAGTTGGCCCAGTGCTTTCAGTACAAAAAAGGATTCCAGTTCAACTGCGACGAACTGAGTCGCCACGAACGGGCACTGGCAATTAGGCTTCGCGAAGAGGCCGAAGCGTGCAAGATCGAACTTTCCAATACGGGAACTTCAGATCGTTACATCGAGATTCCAGAGGTTGGACTCCAAGAGTTGACCATGTCGCTTGAGACCGCGAATACTCTGTGGGAACCCATCACTCAGAAGATGATGGACTGTTTGTCCCGGTTGGTTGATGGGCTTTCTGAATCCCAACGACCAGATCTGCTGATTTGTGTTGGCGGATGTGCGTTACTAAGAGATTTCAAGGAAAGGTCGGCATTGGCGGCAAGAGTAGATCTGGATCAAGTGTTGTTTGTGGCTGATTCGGTCAATGTGATCGCAAACGGTGCCGCCGAGATCGCCGCAACGGGATGTGTTGGAACCTCCATTCTCAATCGCGGCATTGGGGTGAGAATGCGCCGCAAAGACACCAATGAGGAAGTTGTCAAAGTTCTTGCCAGGCAAGGCGAAACCGTGCCACCAAACGGACTTCGAATTGAGAGTTCGGGTCAGTTTATTGAGTCAAAGAACGGGTCTGCGGCATTCGACATTCAGTGTTACGAAGTTCATTCAGGTGTTGAGTCCAGTGAGCACAACGGTCATTCGTTGGTTTCAGTGGACAATGCGACGCTGTTGGGCCAAAGAAGGATTCAGTTTGCCAACTTGGCTGTTGGCAGGCAACAACTGGATTTGCATTTGCTTTACCAGAACCGAAATCCTGTCTTTTCAATTCGTCCGTTGGAAACCGATCAAGAGCCACAGCAATTCAGTATCCTTGATGATGGCGAGCCTGTTCATGGCCCGTCTAGGCCATCACACTTGATCTTATTAGCTGATGAATCGTCCAGTATGGGGAGCGATATCAAGATTGTGATTCAAGCAATCGAAAAAATGGCCCAGCGACTTGCAGCCAGTCAAATCGAATGTTCGCTGGTTTCGTTTGGGTCAACGGTCAAAACGTTGGTGACTCACTCCACCAACGCGAATGAAATCGCTTCTGCTGCCGCGTCTCTTACCGCCAATGGTTCGACCAATATGACGGCGGCCATGAGGTCGGTTTCCAAGCTGATCCAACCGGATTCTCAAAACATCGTCTTTCTGTACACCGACGGTTTCCCTAACTCGGCTGGCAACCTGATTTCTGCCGCAGAAAAGATACGCAAGATCGTGGATAAGGTTGTCACGTTCGGTATTGGAGGCATCGCCGATCATGAGCTTTTGAGGAGTTTTGTCGCCTCAACGCCAGAAGATCATTTCGAAGGTACTCCAGACGATATTCCGCTTGTCTTTTCATCAGTTGTCGACATGTACCTGCTTGATTCTCAGTCTGAAACCCAGGAGATCCAATAATGAACAAGAACACATCCAACCTCAAACAGGCAATCGGGCTTTTACAGCGTTGCCTCCGCAAAGAGCAACAACCCGAACCGTTGAATCTGGCCCTTTCCCGACAGCTTACGCAGATTCTGAGTATTGTTGGCTGTCGGTTCGACCGAGTTATTCAATCCTCGATTGCCAAACATGTTCAATGTCTGAGTGACTACCAGTCCACCCACTCAATTCCCCGAGTCGTTTTTGATCATCCTGCAATTGGCAAGCACATAACGAACCTGTTGGTACGGCAGAAACGAAATTTGAAACTTTCAAAAGACCAATTGGCGCTGATGGAAATTGAATGCGTTCAAGTCGACGAATATGTGTCTTTTGATCCCGATCTGTTTTGTGTCGAAGCCTGTCATCCCACGTCTGACCAGCGATACGACGATACAGTCTGTGAAATGTTGTCTCCCGCATTTCGTTGGAAAGATCAACATGGACAGCGCCGCATCAAGCAAGGGTCGATAGTTGCGTACATGTATGAGCAATGCTCCAACGAAAAAATTGTTGGGCAGAATCGTAGGGAGAAGGCTCATGTCTAAATTGACGGTTCCTTTGAAACCTGGAAAGGCGTTGGCAAGCGCCATCAAAGATTGCCTGAAAAGGCAGATGAGCGATCTTGATACGGGCTGCCAGGCGTCTGTCGTCTTGTCCTGGCAGAAAAGCCAAAGTGAATTCTTGAGGTCAAGCCAGTCTATTGACGGGATCGTTTTCAGGTTGGCAAAGTTCCATCGTTGTGATCATCGTTCGGATCCTGCGCCATTTCAGCATACGGGAACACTTCGTCCTGATCTGTTGGCACCTGATGGTTCGACGACTGCTGTTGTGAACGAAATTGAGTCATTTCGAGATAGTGTCTGCCAACGGCAAGCCAATCATTTAGTTGATAAATGTTTGACGGAACTTGCCGAAGCAGGTGCGATTGGGGTGGCAGATGAATTGCCGAATGGGGCACTGAAGGTTCATCAGATAAGCGATGGATCGCGAATTACCACCGACGCCCTTGTGCACCAAAAATCTGGACAGTCGCTTCGTCGGAACTCATTTGAAAAACAAACGGTTGCTCTGGTGGGTAAAGACCTGGCCGGTTTGGTCCGTGTCGATTGCGTCATTGCGATGCAAACGACAGATGAGAAGGGCCAGTTTTTATCAGCTCCTCATGAGTTTCTGATTGCCCGGCTTGGTCCCTTTGTTTTGCAAACTTCACCAAGGATTGTTCCACGCCCACCATTGTTGAATTTGTCAAACCGGTCGTCGTTCATTCTGCCGTCACTCCATTCAAAGGCCGAATTTGCGAGGGCCATCGCGGGCTTCAGTTTTGTGGTGGCGCCATTTGTCCTTCTGGTAATCGGTTTACTGCTCGATTCTCCGATGGGTACTTCACTTCTGATGCTTGGTTCGCTACTTCTCATTGCCGGGTGCTTTACGAGTCTGGCAACCACATCTTCAATCACTGTTTGAAGGATTCAGGATGCAACACATTATTTCAAAACACATCGACAGCTTGATGCTTGTGACTGGAGCTATTGTCGGCATCGTGACGCCAAACGTTGTTTTGTCTCGCGTTAGCCCGTTTAAGTTTGCCACCATGGATTTATTGGAGTTTGTCTCCATTTATCCCTGGCAGGGAATCTCGGCGATTGTTTTTGCCATTGCAGGATTTTCATTGGTGGCAGTTGGCCTGAGAGGAATGAGAGGCCAGTTTGCTAGTCCCGGCGAAAAACTGGAATCGTTGACTGTGACTTTAATGATCACGTTTGTTATTTGCGTTGTCGCCTATGTGGCGGTTCTGGCTTTGTCGAAACTCTATTCCTTTGTGGAGTATCAAGACTTTCGGTTGTTTGCCACGATCATCGGGGCTCTGGTTGGGTTCCAGCTTGCTGAACAGTTGCCATCTGTCGGGGAGAACCGTACTCCGATTGCTTTTACGATTGGTGGCGGACTGTTGGGGTACTTCGCAGCGCCAGCATTTTTGCTATTTGCCTCGGTTGCGGCACTGATTTTTTTCGGGGCACCATTTCTAACATTTCTTCGTTACAAATTCAGTAGCCAAAGTTCTTCGTTGCTTTCAGGAAACGGGCCTGCGCCCGCCGCAGATCACAAGAAGCAGGTTCATGACCTCCGCTTGAAAATTCAATGGGTTAAGAAGAGTGGCGTTACGCCGCACCTGATCAAGGAAGAAGTCGCCAGACTAACGCGTCAAATCCACGATTTAGGAGGCACACCATGAATCCGCCAGGAAACGGACCTCTTCAGTCCGTGTTCGATAAATCACTTGAAATTGTCTTGGGCTATTCGCCGAGCGCACGTTCAATGCTGTCGATGAAAGTTGCAGAATTGCTGACAGGGACTTTAATCCTAGGCAGAACAGGGAGCGGCAAGAGTAAGTTGCTCCAGCATATTGTTCGCCAACTCATCGACTTATATGTCTCGATCGTAATGATTGATGCCGAAGGCGACTTGAGCGAGGATGTTTTTGCAGACGTCATCGATGAGCTTCGTAAAGTTGGTTCGGAAGCCATCCTGGATCGAGTGCATTACCTTCGAATCGAGTGGAAACGCCAGTTTACAATCGATCCGTTTCGCTACGAAGGAATGCCCAACCATCCAAAGGCATTCAGGGCCTGGCTGACGCAGCAATGCGACAAGATGGCCAATGCCCTGATTCGAATGATGGGGGAGGTGAGTTTTGATGACAAGCCGAGGTTGAAGAGAGTTTTGAATACACTTTTGTTTGCCATTGGTACCACTTGCGGTCCCAACGGTGCCCGCTTGCCGTTGGCCTGTATCTTCATTCTCCTCAATTTCGAGCATCCCAAGTTTGAAAAGATCTACTCACTTATCAGGCCGAATTTGCCAAGGGAGTTGCGGCAAGATTTTGATTTGCTTCTGGGTCTGAAAGATCGCCCCAATGATTTTCTGGGCCAAACGGAATCAACCATTAACCGTTTGCGAAGTTCATTGACGGTTATCGTGCAAGGAATCTTTTCGGAAGTTGGCAAACAGACGTTGAATTTGAAAGAGCTGGTTCGCAACCGATCGATCGTGATTTTCAACCTGCGTGACTCGCAGTATTTTTCACCGCACCAGGCGGACCAACTCGGCAAGATTGTTATCTATATGCTGATCTCTGCCATGCAATCGGTTGAAGATCGAGGTGAAAGAGTTGCTTGCGCATTGATCGTCGACGAGTGTCATCGTTTTATGACCGAAGACATTCTGGGCGGTTTGGCACGGGGTCGCAAATGGGGGCTGATGACTATTCTGGCCACACAGCTCTATTCCAGCTTGGAAATGGTTCAGGAGGGATTCGGTGATATGGTTCTTGGATCGGTCAGCAACGTCTTTTGTTTTCAGCAGCGACTTGAGCGTGATCTAGATGTCTTGGTGCCCTATCTCTTTCGCCCCAACTATGTTCTGGATGAACTTTATCGCGAAGTTGATAGGCATCGTGGCTACCAGTGGTTTGATGTTGTTGAGCATTCTGAAAATTGGTCTACGACGACCACGGTTCAGGAAGCTTGGTCACGAGTGTTATCGACCAGTGAATCCAATTCATTCCTGGCGGCCTTTGGAACGGCAATCAGCAAGGCATTCGCCCGTTCAAGTAACTGGAGCAAATCAAAAGCGAATACCAAGAGCCGTTCGACAACAAGCTCAAGCTCCGACATGACAAGTAGTGGTGCTGGAGAGTCGTCGCCCTTGCTTTCTTTTGACTCTGGAGGCGGTCAGCTACCAATGCCCACAATTTCTACGTTTCAGAATCACGGCCATGCAACTGGGAATGCGGATTCATTGGGAGAAGCCAATACCGAATCTGAGGCGGAAGGCAGTGGATTTGCTGTTATCGAGGGCGATGCCGAAAATCAAAGCAATGCCTTTGGCCAAGCGGCAGCTGAAACGATAGCCAACGGGCATACGATTGGTATCGCTCAATCAGATTCACGTGGTCATTCTCGATCGTTCAAGAAAGTGCCACTGGCGAAAATTGAAGCCGAGTTTCAGCCAACAGGGCAGTTTCGCTTTCCAATCGAAATGCAAAATGAGACCTTCAAAACATGGGTGGCAACATTCAAGCAAGGGATGGCTGCAATTCGGCGGGAAGGAACCCTTACCGAGATCATTGAGGTTCCATTCGTTCACGATCCTTTTCCTGATCCCAAGCTGAAAAGGGCGTTGATTGAACTTTATTTGAACAAACTCCAAGCCATTCATCCTTATTGGCAGGAGCCTGACCTTTCTGACGATGCGTTTGAGCAAACATTGGATGACTTTATTGCCAATGCTTCTATTGTTCCAAATCAACCCGTGATCTTGCCACCTCCTCAATCCAATGGACCGTTTTAGGAATCGAACGATGGGAATCACCTTACAAATTCGCGATTATTTAGTGCTGCAGTTTGCGGCGATTTATGGAGTCGTAACTCGCAAGCAAGTTTGCGATGGATTGTGTGAACTGGATCGCTCCATTCGCCGGCGCCTGGTCAGTTTGGCCGATGCAAATTACATCAAGCGACACTCGACACCTTCCTGCAACGGAGGAAATTCGATTCCTGTCTATGCTTCCAGCCAAAAAGGCTTGCAAGCGATTTCGCAGGAAACGGGGCATGACTTCTACTTGCATTTTCCTGTTGGCTTTCCAACTCGGCAGAACCTCAATCATAGTGTTGAAGTTGCGCAGACTCATATCCTGTTTGATCAGGCGATTCGCGGGCAAGTTTCCAAGCAGGTGGAAATGGCTTTTTGGTTTCATGAAAACCAAAAGATTAATCCTTTCGTAGAACCATCGAAGACGACGGTGATCTCAAGTTCTGCCAGTTCAACCCTTTGTCGGCCCGACGCAGTTTTCTCGATGAAGACCAATGGTGTTCAGGGTCTGTTTCTACTGGAGGAAGATCGCAGCAGCACATGGGTGAAAAAGCTGTTCAAGAAGAAGCTGCCAGGATTTGAGTATGTTTTTGAAGGAAGTAAGCATCTGGCCCACTACAAGTCGATCGCTCCAGATTTAGCATCAACGTTTCGGGTGTTGTTCGTCTGTCCCACTGGGAAACGGCGAGATGCGCTCAAGCGTGAAGCAGAGAGACAGCTGGCTGGAAAAGATCCCAGATTTGTCGATTGCTTTCGCTTCATCGCCAAGTACGAAAAAGACAATCATCTGACACCAGACAATCTGCTCTTTGAGCCTGTCGCATTTCGTTGTGGTGATGACACACCTGTGCCAATTGTCAACTCGAAGCCGAATTTATTGAACAGCCAAGACTTGGACTTGGCGCCAAAGGTGACCGCCCCCCTTGGTCAAAACGGTCAGGTAGGTGGTCACCCAACGGAAATTGAAAAATGATAAAAACCCCACCCACGCAAGACTTTATGATCCGCCCTGTCTTCTTGTGCCAATGCACTCGATCCAGGGCTATCCTAAGGACCCAACCTGCTCTCATCTATGACGATTCGAGTGGTTTTCCGCTATCGCTGGACCTTAGGATAGCCCTGGCTCTATCGGGCCAGGACGGACACGGTTTCCGCATTCGCTCCAACCGCGTACTGCTATCGCAGTCACAAAGTCTTGCCCCCTCCATGGTTGACCCAGTTGAACAGAACATGAGAAGTCAAAAATATCACGAACAAATCATTTGGAACCAATTCGTTGATTTGCAGATGCCAACGTCAGGCTTGGCGAGATCTGTAACTTGACCTTTGGACAGTTGTCGCCAACGCGATGCCTGTTTTTGTTTATTACCACCCTAGAAAATGGCTACTACAAAACATCAGAAAAAATCATCGGCTCCTGGGCATGCTCAGGGAAACAGGCCAATCTTCTCGATTCGCGAGAAAGAATGCGTTGTGTCGGTATTCGGTAATCCATGCCGTATTGAAGGCAAAGCGGTGAATCGCTATCGCTACACGTTTTCAAGACGCGAAAAACGAGGCGATGAGTTTGTTACGAGATATTCCTTTCGGACAGAGGACCTTGGTTGCCTTGCGAAACTGATTCGCAGCGCTAAAGCAAAGGTCGCGATGCACCTAACGGGAATGCCTGACGATGAGGATGTCGATAGCCAGGCGGAATGAACTTTGACGGAATACAGTCGCCTGACCGGTATTCTGTCGAAGCTATGGACGCTGAACTGAACGTACCTCGGTGCGGAAGTTGGTGAGCCCGGCTGAATTTTTGGATCAAGAACTGATCCATTTCAGGTCATCGCAATTGATGACCTGAACCTTGGGTTTTACACGCACCAATTTGGCGCGTTTTATATACCGATAATATCTTGATTGAACCTGGTCAGTTTGGACGTGGACAAACGGGCATTCAATTTCAGGATTTTTCGGCCATCGAACGATGGTTTATTTACTTCCCAATTTTCACAATGGATTACGTTCCTCAAATCAACGGTATTTCACAGGCAGTACAGGTTCATTCAACGCGAAAGCAGAATGACCTCGTGCCGGTGCGAGTGAGTCGATGGGCATTTTGGCGTGCTCCCATTTACGTCAGTTTGTCCTGGCTTCAACAGCAAGCCAATTTGATCGAGCAGGAAGCGGAAATGGAGTTCCGCAAAGTCACCCTGGCCTCCGAGTTGAAACAGATTCAACAACAGGCTGGATTTGGCAGGAAAGTGGCGAAGAGAAACAGATGGGTGAAGGCAATTGATTGGGCATCACAACCTTCAAAAAGAAACCAGCCCCAGATGATCCCTGGGATTGGTCTCGAATTTTGCGTGATTGCATCGTTTGTCAGCTTAGGTGTCGCAAACTTAATCATGTAACCGCCTACACATTGCCAGAAAACGCGTGTCCACGTCAAGCATTTTCTGGAGATCATGGTCGCAGGAAAAATGCGCACCTGATTGGGATACGGATTGATTCATTTCGGTCTTTCGGAGGAGCGTTCGTACAGAACGTCTCCTCCACCTTCCTTGCAAACAGAAAGGGCCAATTGGAGAAAAAGATGACTGAAAACGAACTGACTCTTCGACTTGATCGAATCGAATCATTGCTTTCGTCCTTGATCGAACATGAAACGAAGAAGGACTATTACTCAACCGCCGAAGTCGCAAAGATTCTGAGTCGCACTGACTGGACGGTGCGAGAATGGTGTCGCCTTGGCCGAGTTTGGGCCGAGAAACGAAAGTGCGGGCGTGGAGTTGCCAAAGAATGGATGATCTCCCACGAAGAATTAACAAGGATCAGGAATGAAGGGTTGCTGCCAATTCGGTAGAACCTAGCAGTTACTTGTTCCAACGACTTTCATCCCACTTGGTTTGGGGTCGGTAGTCCCTGAGGGCATTGCTGGCTGATTGATTGTAAATTCTTCGCCACAAGTTTTCCCCGTAGTTAGTTATAAAATCAGTTGCCGTCAACTGATACCAATCTTCCTTGCATCGATAGCCCATTTGTTCGCCCAGCCACTTCATGTATCGAATACGATTCTTGCGTTGCTTCCAATAGCCGTCTTGTGTTATACGAAAACACCAGGGCAACCAGTTGTACTCCATTGAAAAGCACTCCATCACGACCCGAGAAGGCGAGCTGTTAGCACGTTGCAATAACATGGCACCGTGGTTGCTCAGAAAGGCATCCTGGGAAATCGAATACCAGTCTTCCCATGTTTTGAATCCCATCTGCTTGCCCAGCCATTTCAGGTAGTCGATCCGATTCTGTTTCTTTGTCCAGAAATTGCTGGGGGCATGGGTGAATTTCCAAAGTAGCCATTTGCGTTGTGGAAAGCAGTCAACGACTGCAGCCCAGGGAGTGTGTCGATAACAATTGTTCAGCAGCGATATTCCACGATTCTTCTTGAAATCTTCCTTGGAAACCTTGTACCAATCGTCAAGTGTCTTGAAGTTGAGTTTTTGGCCCAGCCATTTCATGTATGCGATTCGATTTTTCTTGACGTGCCAGAATTTATGGAGGTCTCGATTCAGAAAATCCCAAGGCTGCCAGTTAGATTTTGGAAAATGTTCCTGAAGGATGGTCATAGGTTCATTTTGGAACATCTTCAGAATTCCCGAGCCATGGTTTTCAAAGAAATCTGCGTAAGAAACATCGAGCCAGTCTTCGGGGTGCCGTTTGCCGAGCTTCTCACCCAACCACTGGACGTACCTTTTTCGGTTCTCGCGCTCTTGCCAAAAGTCTATTGGCGTCGTGCTAAATTTCCAATCCTGCCATTGGAATTTGGGATAAAGCTCCTTTACCAGTGACGACATCTTGCCTCGGAGGAGGAAACTGCCTCCATAGTTCTTGTTAAAATCTGTTATTTGTATCGCATACCAGTCTTCCGGTTTTTCAAAACCGAGTTGCTCTCCCAGCCATCGTAAGTAATCAACCCGATTTTCACGTTCTAGCCAAAAACCACTGGGAGCAGTGCGAAACATCCAGGGTTTCCAGTCATGGCTGGGAAATAGTTTGGTAATCACATGACTTGAGCCCCCATATTGATTGATCAGGGAATACCCGCGATTCTCCTGAAAATCTCGAGTTGTCACGCAATACCAATCATCCAATTTCGTTATCTTGAGCTTCTGGCCAAGCCAGGCAATGTATCGACGGTGGTTCTCCAGATCGTCCCAGAATCCCTGCGGAACACACTTATCAAGCCATTCAGGACAACTCAAATCGGCGTAGCGAGCGGACTGCCAATCCCATTTGCGGGTACGTCTTGATTTAGCCATTGGATATGCTGAAAAGTTGTTGGTTTGTCGAATGCAACCAGTTTAACTACGATGACGTCTTGTACGAGGACAAACTACGAAAACACACATTGGTGGATATTCTCAACTCGCAGCTAAATAGCGCCTCGCCCAAAATTCTTTTCAAAAAAACTTCCATTTTTCCAACTGGTTATTTGCTACGAAAATGGGTGGTTTTTGCTGGGGAAAGCAATCGCTATTCAATAACGCTGGCCCGTATGTCATTCAATTGAAATGCGAGATTCCTTGGGTTGAAACGGCCATGTACGTGGGGAAAGATTCCCTCTCCATTTTGACCAAATGTGTCGCTGCCTCAGTTCAGCTTGGTAATTAAAGAAGCAGAGGAGAAAACGTGAACCCCGTGCGTCCTCAGGTCTCTTGATCTGATGCAGAGTTTGTTGGAAAATCCATGCCCTTTGGTTTTGCGGTAAAGCGCAGTGACTAGCGTTTGATCATCTCCCCTGATTTACCTCCCTTGATTTGGAATTGCACCGATGAAGCTTTCAGTAAGGCATTGGCGAAAAACACTTGTCTCTCTTGGCCTTAAGTGGGCAACGCCAACCAAGAAAAAACGTCGGAAGCACGCGGCGAATCTCGAATTCGGACCCCTTGAGCCTCGAAAGCTCCTTGCAAGGGGATACACGCCTCCACCACTCCCCGACCCTGATCCCACTCCGCCGCCTGTTGTAGTCTCGGGGCTCGAAACGACTGAAGAAGATCCGAGTCTTGTTTCGGATCAGATTCCTGATGTCCGTGTTGCAAATATCGATTTGGTCGAACCTGGGACCATTGTTGATGGTGATCTAGCCTACGCGAGCCCGGTTTTGACCGGGATTGTTGAAGGTGACTTCACCACCTACCCGCGTCTATTGATCCAATTTGATCTTGAAGCAACAGGAGCCGAAGTCATCGGCGGTCTGTTTTCTTCAGATGCTTCAGTGATTATCGAGAACCCTTCGCTCGACGCCTCCTTTGAAATCGACCCTGCCAATCCAGCCAACCCTGGAAACTCAAATCCTTTCCAGAGTACCCCAGGTTGGAAAAACATCGCGTACCGAGTGGTGCCGATTGATGAGGCGGGGCAAGTTCTGGTCGATTCGGAAGACAGGATGCTTGCCTCCGCGTGGGAAAGCATTGGATTCAAACTCATAGATCCTGCCGAAGGCGCTGTTCGTGTTGTCGATATCGCGCTTGCCAACGATACCGATGTTCCAACCGACCAACAAACTCAAGATCCTCGTGTTGAAGTCGTCGTACACGGAGAGCTTTTAGCGTCACATTCATACCGGTTGGAATTCGAATACTCTCACGACGGCCAAACGCATACCGACCATGTTGACGTTCCCGAAATTGGAACGGTCAACTACAACCCCTTGGACAACAATGCGGACCTTGCCTACGACGAGGTAACGGTCGCGTTAGATTATCGATTGATGTCCAGCAGCGATGGAGGAACAACCTGGAGCCAAGTTTCCAGTGACCAATTCTCCTTTGGCAATCTTCCCATTCTGGAAGCATCCATTGGCGAGCTTAACGAAGTTCTAGAATCTCCCTATCGCGGTGGCGACCGATTGGTATCGGGTTTTCTGATTGATACCGTTCAGGATACCAACGTCCCGTATCTGGTCGACCTGGAGGTGGGGATTCCGGACGAAAACGGAGTCGTTACCTTCCATGAAGAGGGTGAAGCTGCCGTTCGATTCGATGAAACCGAAGAGCGTTTTGAATATACGCATATCGTGGTTGAGGCTGACTCGGTTGTGCAGGTCCGGGCACGGGTAAAACAGTGGATTCTGGGTGAGTACAAATACAGTCCCTGGGTAGTTACCTCGGTTCAAGAGCCGCAACCCTTTGACCTGGCCAGTGTAAACCTCGAAGAAGAACCAGAGCGTGAAGGCACTGACGTTCGTGGTCCGGGATTGGCCCCTAAAATCGTCGGCCTTCTGGAGGGCGCTCCGACGGTAGAAGCCTTGGAGGACAATTCTGAAACAGAAGATCCACTGGACTACCGTGAACTAAGCAACGTTCGTATTGAAGTCTATTACAGTGAAACGGCTCCCGATGAAAATTCTGTCGCAAATGACTCTGTGCAAACAAACGCATTTGGTCACTTTGAAATCCGACCTGATGAGTTGAGTCTCGGCACCAATCAAGCCTGGATTCGCTCGGTGCTCGAGTTGGGCAATGGGAAAACGTTTTACGGAGAGGCCCAATCGGTTTCGATTGAAGTGGAGTCGGTTGAGCTTCCCTCGCTTTCCGTTGAGCTGTTGGATTCTGAGGCGGTTGAACACACCGACGAAACCACCGGCGAAACTTATTGGTCAACATCGGACCCACGTGTTTCGGGAACCCTGACTTCGACCGATACATCACTGCACACTTATCAGGTTGCCGTTGAATATGCCCATGAGATACCCAACGTCAATTCCGATGTAACGCGTCGTTCCTACGCCGACTACGAAGATAAAACGAGCTACTACCCACTCTTGGCAGGGCATGAGGGCGTGACTATTAAAGTTCGCGCCCGCGTTGCTTACTATCATGTTCAACTCGGCGAAGAGGTTTACTCAGATTGGACCGAAATCTCGATTCAATTGGACGCGACTGCTCATGAAGCCAGTACGATCAGTGACTTGTCTGTGCTGGGTAGCCGAGAGACCAACACTTCGGATCAAGCGGTCATCCATGGCGACTCGGCAAGGATCGCTGGTACGGTAGATTTTCCTGACGATTCTCCAACTGCGGTCACTGTCCAGTTCCGCAACTCGGCTACGGGCGCCGTGCTTGGGCAAACAACGACTTCATCTTCAGGCCGATTTGTTTATTCACTTGATAGTCTTTCCGTAGGTACCCAAAGCATCGATATGGTAGTCCTTGATTGGAATTACCAGACGGCGACAGTGGAAGCTGGCCCCGCAACGAACTTGACCTTTGAAGTTCAAGCCCAGCAACCTGTTGTTGTTGACGAATTTGAGTTGCATAGCGACACAGGGGCTTCGAGCAGCGACGGAGCAACCTCCAACCCAACTCTGATCGGAAAGCTGTCGGGTGAGGGTCGTATTGCAGGAGTTCAGGTTGCTCTGACTCGCAATGACGGTCAGGAAGTGATTGTTACTACGGATTCCTCAGGTCGTTTCATCTATCGCGGTGAGGATTTTGTCGCGGGACAGACCTATACCTACCAAGCACGTCTTGCGACTTGGGATGCCGCTCTCGGTAGTTACACTTACGGAAATACAACCGCCACAGATGTGACTTTTCAGTTTGCCGCCCAATCAGGAGCACGAGCCACGATCGGAACCGTTGGATTGGCGGATTCATCCGCTGACAATATTGACTCCACAACCGGTCAAGTGAAAGACCTGACTCTTCGAGGGCGTATCAATACTGAAGGACGCTTGGACGGGATCGTGGTCGAAGTAGATTTCAATGGCGACGGAGTGGTTGACGATTTGGTTCGTACCGATGGCTATGGCGAATTTGTATTCCGTCCTGGCTCGCTGAATGCAGGAACCGTTACGCCCCAGGTTCGTGTCAACGAAACCAGTTACGATTCTGGCAGTTGGGTTTCCCTGCCGACCTACGATTTTCAACCCGTCGTCCAATCGGGCCCCGTTGTAGCTACCTTCAGTCAATCGGCTGGAGATTCGCCTCGTGTGACCGGAACGATTGGCGGTGATTTCAGTAACGTCATCGTCGATATTCTTATCGATCACGAGGGACAGGATATTGTCATCGCACAAGTTGATGTCGATGAGCAAGGTAACTTCGAGTACTTGGTTGCTGCACCTCAGGTGGGCGAAGCCTTGCAGTTCAAGGCTCGTGCACGAGTCGCTTCCTCCGGTCGATGGAGTTACGGTGAGCAACTATCCACAATCTTCAACTACCAACCGACAACCTACATCGATCAGCTCAACTTAAAGACGGACACCGTAACTGGCGGCACAGGTAGTACCACCGATGGGGTAAGTGATGACGCCACACTTCTGATTCAGGTCGCCGGTGCAGGGAGTGCTACAACCGTTGCCTTAGAGATTCAGCGTGATGGCGGCGAAGTGGAAACTGTCGACGTCCCCGTGACAGCGGGTTTGGGTGAGTATACTCAAGCCGAATTGGGACTGGGCTATCATAGCGTCCGAGTTCGCGTAGCCGGTAGCGACGACACTCCCTGGCAGCAAATCAACTTCATCTTTGAATCGGACAGCACACGAGTCGACTCACTCACCTTGGCTCAGGAACTAACGAGCCTGGACACAAACTGGCAAACGGCGGAATACGAATCATCGACTTCGAATGACGAAGATTTTGACTTCCAGCTCACTCAAGCTCAGGAAACTCGCGACACCGACGTTGAGGCGGCCAACGAAACCCTCAAGCAGCAGAAACTAATCGCCGAAGCGGTATACGAGGCCGCGATGACTGCTGCCCGTCAGGACTTTGAGGCGAACGTTCCCGAGTCGCTGAGGCGCTTTGAACTCGACCCTTTCACTTGGCCTGATGATCCTACAAAAATTCCGTTTGAACTTCCCGAATCCGAGAAGCCCTACCAATTTGATTTTGATGGTCCCGACTTCCAAACCGCAAAGGATCGTCAATACAACCAAGATATTCAGGAAGCAGTTCAGCAGTTTCGCGAAACAGAAGAAACCCTTCAAAACAATTTGAAGGCGGATCTTGCTGTGGCGAAGACCGCTTGGGAAGCCGATCTTGCGACTCTAAAAACCACTCGCAATGCGGATCTCATAACCGCCCGTCAACAATATCAGACGAACCTGAATTCGATCAACCAAGATACTTCGGGATTTGCCACGATCCAGGAAACCCTGCAAACGGCAGATGATGAATATGAAGACGCGCTGCGCGAACATGAATCGCAATACGAACAAACCATCACCAACCTGGACGCAGGTTACACTGCTGCCCTGCTTAATTTGCAGGCAGAAGAGCAAGCCCAATTGCCTACACCTCGAACCGGCAGTTGGACGGTAATCAAATCGACTCTCGAGCAGTTCAGCGAGAATTTCAAAACTCTCCACAACGAGTATCACAAGCTACGCTCAGAGGCGATGTGGGAATGGAAAACCCAAGACGCTGAAGCCCTGTCTGTGCTTGAAAAAGCACAGAGCACAGCACAGGCAGATACCTCTCGACTCCTGCGACAGTCGCAACATGACAAGCTCGCTGCCGAACGAGGACATTGGCTGACTTACAAAACCGAAGTTGCCCGAATTCACAAAGACTACACCAAGGACATTGCGACTCGCACGAAGGATTATCGCCATGAAGTTGCGGCTGATCAGCAAAGCTTCCAAAATGCGATGGCCGATGCCATGCAGGTCAGGGACAATGCGTCGGCAAACGCACGTTTGCATGCCGTAGAACGCTGGGACACCGGCCTGAGCACTCATTGGAGTGCCTACCAATTGAAATTGGCACAAAGCCAAAACACCTATCAGATTGGAGTCAACCGTGAGAATCATGCGGCTGCAATTGCAATCGCCAACAATGACTTTGCAGCAGCCACATCGATCGCCGACCATCAAAAATTCGCCCTAACCGGCAACGAGGAGCTGGGGTTCAGTTCACAAGCCGAGATCGCTGAGACCTTGGCGGTCGAATTGGCTCAGGCATCACACGACCTGAAAGTTGATGCGAGTGCCGCGAGAAATCAACGAGACCAGGAGTTGGCAACGGTTTGGCAAGAGAGACGTGATGCCTGGAGTGATGCAGAGCATGAGTTCAAAGTTGCCGATGCAACTGCTGATCGAGATCTCTATCAGAAGAATTTGAGAACCGAGGCCGAGTTCAAGACTCAAATGGTTCACCCGAGTTACTACGGGCGGACTTGGTATTACACTCAGTATGCTCTGATCGCAAGTCCACAAGGATTTGCCTATCGGATGCACAGTACGACCGAACTCAATCAAATCCTGGTAGACTTGAATCTGGAGAAAGCCAATCACAAAAGAGAGTTCTACACGGAGGTTGCTAATGCTCAAAAGACCTACGATGAAGCAACCATTGATGCGGATAAAACCTGGCGCAATAACTCCAGCAAAACCTATCGTGACGCACTGACACTTGAAGCGACCTCTGGATCAGAGAACTCGGGTTGGTACAGCGTTCGCGATTCCTGGAAAACCGCCGTACAAAACGCTCGTGGCAAATTCACACAAGACTTAACCGCCAATTCAGGATACCTGTCAGTTTGGCTCGCCAAAACCAGTGCTCAAGCAGAGGTTGCGGCCAGTGGGGTGAATGACACTTGGAAAACAAACGTCCTGAATGAACTGGTGGGCGACCAACCTGCCGCCGGAAGTAGCATCACGCTGGGCGGCAAGTGGCTTCGCGACCTGAATGCTCTTTCCGAGTTTCGCCAAGATGTAATTGAGGATGCCGTCCTTGCTGAAGAAATCAGTGAGGCTCGAGGAAATCGCGAAACGACACGCAATGACGACCTGAGCAATTCGAGACAACAGTATTTCGAAGATCTGGCCGCGATCTATTGGACTCGGTTGGAAACTCGGCAAACGGCCAGCGATACCTACACGGATTCAGTCTATGGCCCCAATGGAGCATTCGTTCAACGGGCGCAAGCGATTGTAGACGCCCAGGACGCTCTTGCCGAGCAAAGGCTTGAGGCCCTGCATCAAATTGCTCTCTCGGGCCAGGAAAAGATTCATGAATCGGCAATCGCTAATGAGCTGCATGAATTTCATGAAACTCGATCCGAAGAGATTGCAGAGCGAGCCGGAACGATTGTGACTGCAATCCACACTCGCAGTATCGCGATGATCGACACCAACCAGTTCACGCAATACACCGGTGCCATTATCTACGAAGCCGCGACGGGAACGTTGGGAGGAGAGCATGTTGCAGGCAGTCACAGTATTTACCTTTTAGACCAAGCCGCCCGTGATTCGATTTCAGACACGGCTGCATTGAATTTCAAAAAGTCGGTTGCTGACGCCAACAAAGGCTATGAATTTGGTTTGGCCCATGCCCGAAGAACTTTGGTCAATGATCTAGGTACCGCTGATCTAAACAACACGACGGACATCAGGGATCTCAATACAGCCCATATTGGAACCTGGGTAAGCAAACAGAATGAATTGACCGACGCAATTCGAGTTGCCGAGGTTGGTTCTGAACAAGCTGACGGATTTCAAATTCAGGAATCCAATGCTTGGGCTACATCACGCATTGCAATTGCAACCGCCAACGAAGCCTACGGAGTTTCCGATTTGGAAATCTCCCGAGCTCAGACCACACGAGACTCAGCGATTGAGCGAGCGTTCCAGAGTGACTGGCTCCAGGAAAATCGTGATCGAATCAAGGCGGCTCATGAAAGCCATATCGCGTCATTGGATGTTGCACTGGCCAGTGCAACCGCTGCCGTAGTCGCTGCTCCAACGGTTGCCAACGAAAAAGCAAAAGCCCTCGCGCAGTATCACCGAGATACAGCAGCGGAGCAGTTTGAGCAGTGGAAAAACTGGCGAACGGAAAAAGAGCGTTATGAAGCTGAGCTTGAGTTATTGAACGTCAATCTTGAGACGGATATCCAAACGGCCAACATTCAGCGAATCAATGACTTGAGGATCTACGCCAACCGGATGGCTCAGGCGGATGGAACGCTCGTTCCGCTCCCTGAAGAAATCAGTCGCGATTTGGAAATTGAACGAGCCAAAGCAGTTGCCGATCGCACCGTGGGTCGAGTTGCGATTCTGGGTGAACTGTTGCACCAGCGTACGATCGTCCAAGGCAAACACGATGTCGACATGATGACTTTGGCAACCAATCGGGACAACGATTACGCCGATGCGGAAGTCGACTATGTTGAGACCGTGGCTACCGCCGTCCATGCCCATGAGTATGGGGGAGATGAGGCTACACTCACTTCCGCTCGAACAACGGCTTCCACCGACCGAGAAATGAGCCGCCAATCAATCTTGGACGACTACGAAGTTGACGCAAGCTCTACCAAGCATTCGAACTTCGAATTGCTGGGTCAGAAGCGGATTACGTTTGTTGCCGATTACACGCAGAAGCAGATTGACTTTACCGTTGCGATGAACGCTATCTACGTGTCCTACGACACCGACTTGAACGCGTTCGAGGCGGCTCTGGTCGCTCGTTCCAATGCGGCTGGCACGACTTATACTCAAACGGTGACTCAGGCAAGGATTGATTTTGCGACGCTTAGCAAACAACCGGCGATTGCACACCAGACCAACCTGAAAAACATTCGAGTTGCGTCAACCGAGATTGCAGCGGGTGTCAACGCTGACTATCACATCGCAATTGCCACGATTGACTTGGATGAGGCGATTGTGGCGTTAGGAACCAGCACAGATGAGGCGTTAGTATTCGCCAAAGACAAGGCATATGCTTACAAGGCATGGCTGTCTGCCATGAAAGACAGCTATGTCGACTATCAGAAGGTAGCCGTCGCAAGTGCTGGCGATTTGGCGATCGACCTGGAAACGGCTTCTGGAACCCGGGTTATCGACTCAGCAACCGCGCAGGCCAACTTCGAACGCGATTCGCAAGCAGCCAATAATCAGTTGGCAATTGAGTTTGACACAGCGGAAGCAGTTTCAGCAACTCAGTCGACTACAAACTACAACGCATTAGACCTGGCTCAAGCCAACGCCGACAAGTTGCTGGCTGAAGAGTTGATTGCTGCCGAAGTTACTCAAGACAATGCACTGGATGCCATCAAACGCGACACAAGCCTAACCACTGCTGAGAAAGCGACACAAACTCAAGAAGCCAAAGACGCCTACGATGAGACAGTCGCCCAAGCCAAGCATGACCGAATCATCCGCACTGCCGGAGATGGTAGTGAATCAGGACGAGCCATTGCCTGGAATGAATTCCAGAACGCCGAGGCCGAGCGATTTAAGGATTATGATCTTGCGATCGCCGGGGCAGATTTCAACTTCGCCAACACTTTGGCAAGCAAGCAGTGGACATTGACCATCGAGCTGGCAAACGCAGACGCTGAAAACAGCTACAGCTTTTGGGTTGCAAAAGGCGATGAGTTCAAGCGTGATGTCCTTGCCCTACGAACTTTTAATAAAAGCCGGTTTGAAGAAATCAGTAACCTGGGAGATGCAAACCAATATGCAGGCTTAGTTCTTCGTGGAATGATCGAGTATTTTGCACTTTCGCTTGAAGGCACTGGAGGTGAGTTTGGCACTGTAACCAGCATTGATTTGGCAGAGCAAATTGCCTCCGCCTATGATGCGTTGGCAACGACGGTACATACCCAGACAGTTATTTCACAAACGGCGATTGCGGACTTGAACAAAGCATCTGCGGAAAGCGTAGCCGTTGCGAGTCAAGCATTTGCTGAACTTATTGCTTTAGCTCAACATCAATATTCGATCGATCACGCGACATTCGAATTAGTCTATGATCGTGCAGTAGCCAAAGCGAACTTGGATACGGCATTGGGAGAAATCACTTTAGAGGAAAAAAACCAGCAAATTGAAGTCGCCGAAGAAGCATTCAAAACCAATACGCTTCAACTAGAAAGTGTTTTGATTGACAAGCTTGCGACTGGCGAGTTGGCCCAATCAAATATCTTGATCGACTTGGAACAGGATCTGGCCGATGCCGTAGCACTCGAGGACAAAAAATTCGCTGAAGCAATTGCTACCGCACGTTATGGAGAAGGCGGACTCGATCGAACGGTTGCGGAGCTAAATCGAAACTTGCGAGTGTTGGATGTCACTTCCCGGCTGGCGGCGTTTGACTGGCTGGTCAACTCGGCTAATAGCCCTCTGTTGGGCCTAACAAACCTTCTCAATTACAATGGAACGGTTGATCCACTCAATCCGAACGCCACGATTCTAGCTTGGATGCCGCTGCTATTTTCTGAAGCCATCGCGGAAGAAGTGCTTACAATTTCTTTGGCTGACGCCCAAAAAACTCGTGATATTGCTGTCGCTGTAGCTGACTTAGCACTTGCCTTTGAAAGTGCCGAGATTTCTTACAACAAGGATATTGCGTTCAACAAAGAAAGGGCAGACAACGCAGTCGATCAGGCATGGAATGAGTACACAATTTGGAAAGACGCATCTTCGGCCAATTTGCCACCTGAGTTTGCGGATTTCGACGATACCGTCCTGGACCTGTCCGAAATCAGCTTGACCCTTGATGAGGCCACTACCAGTTGGTCTGTATTCGAATCTCGATGGTTGAGAACTCGTAGCGACTCATCTTGGTATGAAGGAACAGAAACTTCGAACTGGCGTGGCGGTGATCCTCGAACCAGTGTAACCGACAATTTGGACCATTTTCTCAATCGAAAAAATTGGCTCGGAGAAATTGACGGCTTTGATGACGATAGTTATCTGAACCAAGCTCGAGCCTCACTGAGCAAAGTGGCAGATTGGATTAGCAAGATCTATTGGGAAGTGCTCGACGAATGGATCACGGAACCAATTGCCAGTCAAAATGCTGACATTGGAGTCACAACAGGAGAAGTAATTGGCGATCCAGAGAGCAATTCAGACACCGAAGGACTTCCCACAGTAGGGGAGATTGTCAGATTCGGTACAGGCGCCTACTTCGCATATCAAAAAGGCTTTTTGTCTGGCTTTTTCGTTGATGGAGCTGGAGGTGACATTCGGCTCGCAATAGACCTGTTAAACATAACCAAACCAGAGAATTTCGGGACAGTACTTGGATTCGCGGTGGTACAAACCGCAAAGTGGAAAGTCAGCCTTGATAACTGGCTGGGCAAGTCATCGATTGAGCGAAGTGCTGAAATTGGAAGTGCTGCACAAAAAGCGATTGAAACAGCTCAAGATTTGTATGCGATCGGGCAATTTTTGAATGGAGAAAAACGACTCTGGGACCTTACTCCTCCGCAGCAAGAGAAGGTCGGAATTGTCGCCGAGCTAGCTAGCGTAATTTATGACGAACTCGCCACAACGCTTCATGAGTTCGAGGATTCGCCTGACATGAAAAAGGTAGAATTGGTCGGACGCGTGGTTGGTATGATTACCTATGAAATTGCCCTTGAGCTAGGACTCTCAGCAGCAACGGTTGCAACTCTTGGAGGCAGTAGTGGTGTACTCGCAGCGCAAACCGCCAAGGCGATAACAAAAGTTGCAAACCAAGTCCGAAAATGGAAAGGTGGCGAAAAGATCGCCGACCTGCTGATGAACTCGGCCTTGATAAAGAGGCTGCAACCAGAGATAGGAGCGAGCTTGAGGACAACTCTTCAAGTGCTTAACGCCAAGACCTGTTTCGTTGCAGATACTCCAATAATTACTCCCGACGGCTACAAACCAATCCAAGAACTCAAGCCAGGTGATGCGATTTTATCGCGTCCAGAAAATCAACCTGATGTACCCGCACGGCCGAGTGTTGTCGAAGAAATTTTTGAGTTGTCTGCCCCAATTCTGGAAGTCCGATTGGGCGGCCAAGCAATTAGAACTACTGCAGAGCACCCATTTTACGTCATAGAAAAAGGGTGGGTCACTGCCGAAAAACTTGAAGCCGGTGACATGATGGTCGGTCATGACGAAAAACTCACAGCTGTTGAATCAGTAACGACTACGGATCGATATGAAACCGTCTACAACATGAGAATTGCCCTTGATCACACTTATTTTGTTGGTGACGAACACTGGGGATTCTCTGTCTGGGTACACAATAGCTATTCGATTCGATTCATGGTGGATGAAGCTGGCGACAAAATTCGAGGTGCTGATGGAAAACTGCTCTGGGAAGTTCTAGACGAATCTGGAAACGTTATGCAATCTGGCTTGAGCGGCGATGTGGCCCACTTTGTAGCAACAAATGCCAATGCTCTTGAGGATGCTCTAAAACGTTTCCCAAATGCCAAATCGATAGACATTAACCAGCTTATTGGCCTTGGCGGAATCCCAGGCGGTAGAGACGTTTTTGATCCTGGAAAACTGCAAAGACTTGGAAAATGGAATTGGGATTCACTGGATGAACCTATCCAATTGATAAGAGATAAGAATGGAATTCTCCGGGTTGAAGGTGGCATGACACGAATTGAAGCCGCTCGACGAGCTGGTATAACACGACTTCCAGTCGAGATCACACAAAGATAGGTGGGAATATGGAACTTTTACGCTTTGCCCTAACCGGATGTAGAGATGCTGCTTACCATAACAAGCTAAATCGTTGCAATCACGAACATGCATTTTCGAATGCAATAAGAAATGGAATTACTTCCCACAATGTGGAACGAGCGTTGCAACAAGCATTCGACGCTTTTGCCATTGTGGTGTCAAAAAGTGATGATGATGTTTTGGAGTGCAGGTTAGAGCTGTATCAACCACTTTTGAACGATGCTGTCTCACGAGCAAAATTGTTAGCTCCAAATTGGACAGACGTAAAGTTTGTCTCATTTGTCTCTTCACTCGACGTGGGGTTGAAGTTTCTTGGAAAAGCGTTGCTCCGTGAAGATTTGTTACGAGCAGAAATTGAAGCTGATCATATCCACAACTTGCCGATGCATATCGTGCCTGATTCTCAGAAATCTGTGAAACTTTATTTGAAAAACGAAGTTAGTTATTACCTAGATCGAATTCGAGAAAATTGCGGCCAAAAAATAGTTGATGAGGTCTCTCAATGTTATGAGATTCATTGGAAAGCAATGAAAAAAATTACGGAAATGACACCGTAAACAAATGCTAAGCCAAGGACAACGTAGGCGTATGGTGCAAAAAGTCAGCCGACTGTTTCGCACGAGAAATTTCGGGTTGCTCACAGGAGACAGTGGCTGCATCAAATAAGGACATGAATATGACAACCAAAAGACCACAATATATGTCGGACGATGGAACGAGATCGACTATGTGCACGCATTGAGTTTGGAAGGTGCGACTGCTTCGGTAAAATAGCATTTTGCCTTTGGTGCTCCATCTGAAGACGACTATGCGGTTGGGGATAAGTGGGCATCTGGAGACAGCGATTCGGGATGGAGAATCGTAGAATGTGAGGTTGCCACCCCAAATGTAAAAGTTGAGATCATGGCTGGGGAGCAGCGGTGAAACTGCACACTTTGCGTGGGCTTGTCCAGTCTGCGGGCGGTCGTTTAATGATGGCTGGAACTATAAGGATGGGCAAACCGCGAGACGTAGGCCAAAGCTCGTTTGGTCTATATAATCGAGCAACGCCAATTCAAAACGAGAATTCCAATGATTCGTTATTTCCTGTTGTTTGTAGTCGCGATTCTGCTGGGTTGCGAGAAACCGGTCTATCAAAGCAGCTCCACATTGAAGGTCGAACCAGCTACTTCAAGCGAACAGGCGGTCCCCCCCCTCATCCCACTATATGTCCGAGGGTAATCGAATCGTTCGCGAATTCAGCTTGAAGAATGAGGCAGAAGCGTTAAAGAAGACACGTCAAAACAGGATCAGTGATGCTATCGAAATCGAAGGCATCCAAGTGGCTAAAAGCCCAGCGGGTGACGCCAGTGGAGAGTTTGACCTAGTCGATGTAGCATTTGCACCCGAAGGTGAAAATCTCTACCTCACTTTCGATGACAGTAACCGTCTAGCTGGATCGATTTGTTACCATCTGTTACCTGAGGAGACACGCAACGCTTACGTTTGGCTACTCAAGCATCACCCTCGATATACGGAGGACTTTGCCGATCGGATGCCCGACAATGTAAAAAACGGTGATGATGTTGACATGCAGAGCGAATGGCATTTCCAGCAGGCAGCTATTTGGGGTGAAATGGTTCGAGGAAATGATGAGTTTGACCGTGGTCCATGGCGTTACAACGGTCCCTGCTTTCTAACTGAAGATGACCGGAAGGCACTTGAATGTTGACGGCGGTGATAGCGAACGGCGCCTTCAGTTACATTTAGCTGGCGGGCGTGTTCGGCGACAATTAGAACTTCCCATTAGCGACAATTAGAATTCCCTGTCAATAAGTTTGCTATCGTTGCTATTCCTTGAGTGAAGTAGGCGAAGCCTTTGACTTCTTTGCTGTTTCGACGCGGTAGCTGGGTACGTTGAGTTCGATGATCACGCTGTGGTGTACCAACCGGTCGATGGCTGCTGCTGTCGTCATGGTGTCCTTGAAGATCTGATCCCACTTGCTGAAGCGTCAGTCATACTAAGTCCTTTCGTATCGCTATACAGCTACTAGTTTCGATCGTTCTTGGCAACATCCTCGCTGTCGTTGCAGCCTTGGCCGCCACTGCTCTCTTTGGTAATCGGCATGGTCAACTCTTTTGGTAAGGGCGGGTCGCCAAAGTTCCAATCCGTTTTTCTCAATTGAAGTAGCCGCTTGAGTTCCTGATCACTAGCCCAATAGATAATTTGGCCATGATAACCCGGAAGTTGACGGTGGGCTCGCAACCAGCCTCGCTGTTTCCACGAATGCAATGTGCTTCGTGGGATGCCCAGTTCCTCGGATAGACCGACGATGGTCCACTCGTGCTCGGAGAGTTGTATCGGTGCACAGTTTTTCGTGGTCGTTAGTTCGTTGCAGTATTTTTTTGCGAACCGACTGACAATTGCCTTGTTAAACAGTTTAGTTTGTTTGGCAGGGTGGAATCCTTCGCTGTTGAGCTCCGTGGCAATTTCTGCGTAGGATCGCCCAGCGTTCCTGAGTTCGATCAATCGAGCTTTAAGCCGTGCGAAGTCCGCCGTTTGATCGTAACGCCGCACGGGACGCACCAGTTCATGCTGACTGGTAAATCCGCCCGACCATTGCACCGAAACGTCAACTTGTTCGGTGTCTCCCAACACGTTTACTTCAACGCGTTCAATGAGTGACTGAACGATTCGTTGTCGGTCTGTATTATTTGTGGATTGAGCACTCCAGAGTGATGGCAGGTTTTCCGATAGCGATCGAACCTCCGCTTGCTGTTCCTTTGTGAGAGTCGTGGAGCTCGTTTGGCGAAAGCGTGCGTACTCTTGCTCCATAGACTGACTCTGCTCAAGTGCTGTTTCCCATTGTCGTTCCAACTCACGAGCGACCAGACGATTCTCTGGTTCAACTGTTTGGTACTGCCGTCGAGCCCGATCGGCTTCGAAACGACTTCGTTCGAGTTGTTGCTTCCAATTGTCGTCGACTCGCCGACGTTCGGCTTGAAGGTCACCTGCCGCCATGATGCTAATTTCCAATGACGCTGGCTCCAGGGCCTTAAGGACTTTTTCCGCGACAAGTTCATCTAGCTTTTTTCCCGACAGGGACTGGCAACGTGGCTTGCTCGCGTCAATGCGTCCCGTCGTGCAGGAGTAACGCAACACACCCGAAGAATACGTAACTGCCATACGCCGACCACACCGCGCACAATACAGAATGCCAGCCAATAGACTTGCGCCATTTCTTACACTGCCTTTGGACGTTTTCCCAAAACGATTGTTCTTGATGCGTTCTTGGTTGCGGCGGTAGCGCTCTTCGGTAATGTAAACAGGGCAGTGATTGGGAATCAACGCATGGTATTTATCCGGGGTTACAACAACCCGTCCCGAGTTGGGATGACCGGCACGTTTGCGGCGAGGGTCGGTCTGCCGTTGACCAAAACGGTACGTCCCCGCGTACAGCTCATGCCTTAGCACGCGATTGACAACGGCTGGGGAAGCTGTTCGCCATTCAATTGCTCCCTTGTCAGGACCAGAACAAAGTCGAATCGGTAGCTTGATTTGGTTGCGCTGCAAAAACAGCAATACAGACCGTGCGCTACCACGTCGATCAAACTCATCAAAGATCATTCGCACGATACCTTGAACTTGCTCGTCTGGATCAAGCCCAAACTTCCCGCTGGGTAGCTTCACATATCCAATCGGAGCACGCATGTAAACTTCACCTCGCTTCGCTTTGTTGAGTAACGCTTGATGCATTCTCCCTTGCAAAATGTGAAGCTCAGCCTCATTCATGATCCCACGCAAACCGAGCAAAAGCCGATCGTTGTAGTCCGTTGGATTGTAGAGACCATCTTGATCGGCCAGCATCGTTCCAAAGATGGCACACAGCTCAATCAGCTGATGCCAGTCTTTGTTGGATCTGGCCAGTCGACTCAACTCGATGCCGAAAATAATTCCGACATGATTGAGGCTCACTTCCGCCAAAATCCGTTGAAATCCACTACGTCCCTCAGCCGATGCACCACTCTGCCCTTGGTCCTCGTCGATGACTTCGATACGGTCTGGCGACCATCCAAGCTGTGCTGCCATATCGACAAGCGAGTATTGTCTTGCCGTGGACTCGCGATGGTGTAGTACCTGATGAGCTGTCGACTGCCGAACATAAATGATCGCCAAGCGTTCGTGGTGATCCAACTTTAGCTTTGTGGACCAAGCCGTGACCGATGGACTTCCTTGAGGAGTCGCATTGGAAGCTGTATCAAGCTCGCCTTTATGACTCATCAGACACCTCCTTGGAGATTGGAAGTATCTGTCGGGCAATCATCTGGGCCACGATCTGCGCCACTTCTTGGCGGTTGTCGATTGGCAGCCGAGTCCAAAGTTGACTCAGTGCAATCTGTTGAGGCCCCTTTTTTGATCCGTTGAGTCGTATCGCTGGTCAGACATTGCTCTCCTCCTTGAGAATCGTCGTCGAATTGTTTTGAACACCAGGCTGCTAGCTCTTGCAACGCAGCGATGTCGATTTTAGGTGGCCAAGCTGTCGTTGGATAGACGGAATGGTCAGCCGCATTATGTTTGGCAGTTCCTGAACGCCAGATTGCTTGTCAGCATGGTCTTCCCCATCAGAAGTGTACAGTTTGCTAAGCATGAAAAACGAATTGAGCGCGAAGGCTTTCGCTCTCTGGCTTCACCAACCAAGGTGCCTTCGATGTCGCCCTTGTTTTCGCCATCGTCGGTCGCCAAGTTCGCTGGCGCGAATGCTGCGCGAGCGACCAACGGCTGACTCCAACGAAGGTGACATCTCCAAGGCCAATTAAGACTTTCTCTTTCTTCTTTTTGTCAGGCCGCCAATTCAAATTGGATTGGACTGACGTAGCCCAATGATGAGTGAAGGCGAATTCGATTGTAGTATTGTTCAATATATTTGTTCAAGCTGCGCTGAACATGTAACTGACAAACGTAATTTTCCCAATAAACACATTCGGTCTTTAACGATCGGTAAAAACTTTCCATCACGGCGTTATCCCAGCAGTTGCCTTTGCGGCTCATACTGGGGCGATAGTGGTTGTCAGCGATTCGTTTTTGAAAGGCCTCGCTACAGAATTGGCTACCGCGATCGGTGTGAACAATCAAATCAGATTTCGGTTGACGAATCGTGATTGCCATTTGCAAAGCATCGACGGCCAACTGAGCGTCGATTCGGTCACTGATCTTCCAGCCAACGATTCGCCTGGAGAACAAGTCCAGGATCGTCGTCAGGTAGATCCAACCGGTGCGGGTGTCGATGTAGGTCGTATCGGCCACCCACTTCTGGTTCGGTTCTTGAGCCGTAAAATTCCGATCAAGCAGGTTTTCTGCTACCGGCAACGAGTGCCTCGAATCGGTCGTCGTTACGAATCTGCGTTTGCATCGTGCTGCAATGCATGCTTGCCGCATCAGTCGGGCGACGGTTTTGATATTGCAGGGTTCACCATGAGCTAACAGCTCTCGGTGAATTCGCGGACTGCCGTAGCCTTTGTGTTGGGCGTGGATTGCTTTGATCAACGTCAACAATCGAGTCGCACGTTGTTCTCGGGCGCCAGCCAATTCAGTCTGACGCCGTTGATCCTTGCTCCACTGGTAAAACCCGCTACTGGAAACCTTGAGCAAACGACACATCGTTTGCACAGGCCATCTTTTGCGATGATCTTCAATAAACTTGAATCTCATCGGCTTCCGTTGGCAAAGATGGCCGTGGGCCAGGTGGCCCGAGGCGATTACTCGCCCCGGGCTCCCACAGATCCGTACATGCACGCATTAGAGCATACGGCTCCTCACATCAAACGTTCGCCTTGCGTGTCTTCATGACCGAGTGAACAACACGTAGCGGTGGCAGCGGAAAGGTCTCAAGCAAACGATTAAATTTCAGCCAGTCCAGTTTTCGTTTCCGATCGCGGCGGCAAAGCCAACGACGCCAGACACGATGAACTAAATAGCGAAACTTCTGCAGTGATCTTCCGTTACCTGTAATTCCATAGTACGCGTCATGTCCTCGAATCTTTCGACAGAGAGCGGCATGCTGGTCGGCGATCCGATCGTGACGATGGGATCGACACCAACGAGAAATGGACTGGACTGAGCGGGTCAGACGAGAAGACATCGTCTGTCGTTTGACCACGCGTTTGCCGCTTCGGGAGCGACTCCAGTAATGAGTAAAACCCAGCAAGTCGAAGGTCTCAGGCCGTTTGCTGGTCGAACCACTGGTGAGTGGGCGCAGCAACGGACGTCGAAAATCGACAAGACGAGTTTTCTCTGGATGGATGGTCAGACCGAACTTGGAGCAACGTTTGCCCAGAACGGCCAGGACGCGGCGGGCATCCGATTCCACTTCGAAAATCATCACCGCATCATCGGCATACCGAACCAAATGAGCTCGGGCCCGCATGCAAGGAACAACATCATCGTGGAACCACCTGTCCAAAACGTAGTGAAGAAACGCATTCGCTAATAATGGCGAAACGACTCCACCTTGCGGACTGCCACGGCCCGGGTAACTGATGTTCCCCGAATCCATCACACCCGCATTTAACCATTTACCGATCAGACGTAACAAAACGCCATCGCAAACTCTTCGCCGTAGAAACGTTCGGAGATGACCATGGTCCAGAGTATCGAAAAACTTTCGCAAATCGACTTCCAGTACAAAACCACCTTTCAAGTCCATCGTGTGTTTCCACGTCGATGCAATCGCCTGATGGGCTGAACGGCCAGGACGAAAACCGTACGAACAATCCAGAAAATCCTGTTCGTAGATCGGCTCCAACAGCATCAGCACTGCTCGCTGCAAAACCTTGTCTTCGAACGTTGGAATACCAATCGGACGCGTTTCGTTGCTGTTGCCCTTGGGGATCTGAACACGACGCACTGGTGGTGCACGGTAGGTCCCCGATTGGACTCGCTTCAGCAACGATTGCAAATTGGCATTGAGATTAGATTCGTAGTCGGCTGCCGTCACGCCGTCGACTCCCGCTGCACCGTCTTTACGTGTGCGACGAAAGGCTTCGGCCAACCACTCAAGATCCATCTGGTGAGCAAGGCTTGTGAAAACCAACTCAGGCGAACGCTTCGCCAACTCGGCTATCCGACGCTGTTTCATGGATACGTTATTCAAGTTTCTGTGCACTCGCCGTAGTTCCCAACATCGGTTGTTTGATGTGACATCCCGCTTCCCTCCATCGGGTCCTCGCTGAGTCGCAAGTTCCCCGAATTCCACGGTACTATCAGGATGCTCCGATTCCCCGTTTGTTCATCTTGCCTCGCTCCGGTTCGCGTCGCTTGGCAATACCAAGTGTGCTGCGGTTAATTTCGTTTCTCCCGTTGCCACCACAGACTCAAACAACGGACCGAGAGTTGGTATTCCGGTCTCGCCGGACGATTCACTTGGAAACAACTGGGCCTCCCAGGTTTCTGGGGAACCCCAATATCCATCTGCACATGTTCTTCGACCCCGGCCGGACAACAGGCCGCTAACCACTTCGCGGTTGTTGCATGGCTCCCGCTAAAAAGAAAACGAAAGCTCCAACATTGTACTCTTTCGAGGCTCAATAGCATGGCTTCTGGAATCGCTGTCTACGCTTCGCAGCGCCGGTTACCCGGACACCACGCAAGACTCGCTTCCGGCTGCTGGTTAGGCTTTACCGGGTGAGGTTAACTCACTGGGTTCCAGCAAAAGATTTCAATTCAACAACTCATCAAATATCCTCCTCTTCCAGACTTTCCTGGCGCAACCTTTTTTAGAATATCTCGCTCGATCTTGAGTTGACGGTTTTCCTCCTGGAGCTGCCGAATCACTTTCATTTCCTGCGAAACCGTTTCAACATTCTCTAAAGGCTGGTCGCCATACTTCTTTTTCCAGCGACGGATATTGCTGACTTCCAGGCCCAGGTCTGTCGCCACTTGACGTGCCGTCAGACCCTTCTCAATCATCAATTTGACCGCCTCAAGCTTGTATTCCAATGAATAAATACGACGTTCTGACATCTCTAATCTCCATCATGTAAACAGCAGTAAAAAGCTTAACCACTGTCCACCAATAATGGGTAGGACCAGGTCGTCGTCTTTGCAGTAGACGATCTTGGTCTTCTCAGGATGAAGCTCCAAGCCGCACTCTGCGAGACGCCCGCGTAATGCCGCAAGAAGCGTGTCCGCTTCTTGCTGACTACGAGCATGCACGACAGCGTCGTCCGCGTACCTCGCGAATTGGATCGACGGATAGGTCCGACGAAGCCATTCGTCAAAGGCATAATGCATGAACAGATTCGACAACAAGGGACTGATCACAGAACCCTGTGGCGAGCCTTTCGTTCGTTCTTCGAGCCGTCCGTCTTCGTGTTGAACCGGAGCTCTCAACCAGCGTTCCACATAAAGTAGAATCCACGGGACGTCGGTGTGATGCTCTAACGCTCGCATGACCAAGTCCCAACGCAGATTATCAAAGAAGCCTTTGATATCCAGATCGATCACCCAGTTGCGACGCCAGCAACGCTGGCGAGTCACCCCCACAGCATCCAATGCCGACTTGCCCGGTCGATAACCGTACGAATCTTCATGGAAGTGTGGTTCGACTTGCGGCTCGAACATCAGCTTCACGACCATCTGCGCTATCCGATCTGAAACAGTCGGAATGCCCAGCGGTCGAGTCTGACCCGAGGTGCCTTTTGGAATCTCGACAAGACGAACCGGAGGTGGGAAGTAACTGCCGGAAGACATTCGATTCCAGAGCTTGTAGAGATTATTCTTCAAGTCCTTATCGAACGCCGCCAGCGATTGACCATCCACCCCGGCCGCGCCGCGATTCGCTTTCACTTTCTTGTACGCGTCCCAAACGATTTGTTTCGGGATCGCATACGGCTTTGCCTTTGTCATGAACTCCTCCTTTCAAAAGTTGGTTCAATTCATTAGCTGAACAATCTGGTCCCTTCGCTCCACGTCCATTACAGTCGCTTCATCACTACTACAGACCAGTCCGCCCCTGTGCCTCGCATCGGTACTCAGGTCCTTGTGGGGCTACCACTTGAACTTCTCCCTTAACATCGAGGCGACAGGTTCCCAGGTTACACACTCGAGCCTGAAACGGACTCACGCCACCTTTACGCCGGACGCCATGCTGACAGTAAGCGGATCACCTTCAGCACTCATCCCGGGCTAACGACTACCTCCCGGTTTTGACGTCATTCCTACGCTTTCGACGGGGCATCAGTGGTTCATTTGCATTCGTCTTTCCGTTTCATACCTGACAAGATCAAGTCTCGCCTTTTCCATAACGCTCACGACCAGGGCTCTTAACCCAAGCCGCTCATGGTGGTTTGAAGCCTGCTTCCGCAAGCCGGCTCCGAGGGACCAACAAACCCTCATCTCAAGTGCACATTGCCTGGCGCACAATCATCCGCAAAGCGCACGACGACAATGCTGCCGAGGCCGTTTGCTGACGCCACCATACGATCCATAGATCCAGGACGTAATGAAGAAACACGTTCGAGAGGATCGGTGAAATCACTGACCCTTGCGGCGATCCTTCTGCGCCTGGAATCCGTACGCCTTCCTCGATAACACCGGCATAAAGCCATTTACGTATTAACCGAAGAATGCGATTGTCGCTGATTCGGTGCTCCAGAAATTTGATTAACCACGAGTGATCAATCGAGTCGAAGAAACCTTCCAAATCGGCGTCGAGTACCCAGCTCACCTTCTTGTCGGTCAATGCCACACTCAGCGCATCAAGCGCCATGTGTTGGCTGCGACCGGGGCGGAACCCATAGCTGAAACCGAGAAAGTCCTGTTCGTAGATCGACTGAATCACCCATAGCACCGCCTGTTGGACAATCTTGTCCTCCAAGGACGCTACCGCCAGCGGCCGCTTTCGACCATCAGCTTTGGGGATCCAGACTCTACGAGAGGGCTTGGCTCGATAGGCTCCTCGGTGGATGCGACCGTGGAGATCCTTGAGATTGGACTCCACGTCTTTTTCGTAGTCATGCCATGTCACCTCGTCGATTCCAGCCGCTGCAGGTTTCTTCAAGTTCATGAAGCTCTCAAACAACAACTGTTCATCGAGGTGGTGTAGCAAAGCAGTAAAACGAAGTGTGCTGCTGTTTTGAGCAGCTTCACGCACGCCATGCAGTCCACGTGACTCACGTTTATCCCGGCTCGGTGTCCGGAGTGAGGCAGGCTGCATCGCGTTTCTATTGGCTGAGTCCCTTTCCTCGGCCGACTCCGCAGATGCTTCAGTTGCATCTTTGTTCGTCGACGTCGAAGGTACTATGGACTCATCTGACTCCCCTGTGACGTGCAAGTCGGAGGTACCGCCTGAGGCGTTTTCCGACCGATCCCAAAGATCAAAGAATGACCCTTGGGATATCACCAGGGTCTCCCGGTTCTCGCGTTTGAAGTTTTCAATCATGCTGAGGTTCTCAGACTCCGCCGTGTCGACCAACGACTCGCCATGACGTTGTTGGACGTGTTGCCTTCCCCACAATTAGACAAGGTCGGCACTCGGATTTAGCTGATTTCGGAGCTCAATAGCTCGCCTGACTGTACCTCTGACCGATGCTACACCCATGCTGTTGCCAGCATCAGCGTACGGATCAAGGCCGGAGTGATTGGCTAGATCTTCTCCGTGGGACTCTTTCATTCCCGACTTCAAACCGGTTTATCCCGGCGCTTTCCTAATTGTCGCTATACACGGGCGATCGCCCGATTGGATTGGCCTTTAAGGCCAAGGGTTTGAAGTGTCACGATTTCTTCCTTTGTAAGTTTTGCCACTTCGTCTCTCTTGAAGGATTTGAAAAATCCCTCAAGGGAGACGAAGAAGACGGTTTTGGGAAACGGCCGCCAAAGGCGACCTAATCCGAAAACTTGATCAGAATTGAAAAGCGTAAGACTTCGAGTTCCCTAACTCCTCTTTTTCAGGTCCGGTGACACCAACTCCACTATTCCACTATTCCACTATTCCACTAGGCATCCCCAAACGCCAGAATTTCCATCCCCTTCACAAATATATATCACTACTCAAACCATACTTTAATCGCTATTCGTTCACCCTGTGGGGACAGAAGAATTGCCAAAACAAATTACCGAACAAAGCAATATAACTGTTTGTTAGAATCAGGGATCTAACGATTCCTGGGTCATAAACTAAGCATCAAATGAATTTACCTCCTGAAGATCAAGACGATCCCGGCAAACCAATCAACGAATCTGTTCGCGGTACCAAAAAAAACGCTCGCCCCACCATTAGTACGATCGCTACGAGGATCGGTATTGCCGGTCTAACCATCGGTGCCATCGTTGGATTCGCGGCGGTAGGTGTCCCCGGATATCTATATAACAACAACCAGGCAAAGAAGGTCGAAGATCTCCGAAAGGATGTCGAGCTCATTCGTCAACAAGCGAATCGAGATATTGAGCAGGCGAAGTCTGACAACGAAGCCAAAAATGCGGCCATTGCACAAATGAATTCGGCGGTCCTTGAACGCGACAATGCCAACAAAATCAAGGATCAGGCTGTCGCCGATAGGAACAATGCCAACACAGAAAGGGACAATGCCTTCGTCACGAGGGACCAGGCGATCCAGGATGCCAAGTTGGCCAGACAAAAGGAGTCCGAGGTTATCGCTTTGAATAGCGCCCTCAAGAATCACCTCGAACCGGGGCGACAAATTACCGGAGAGCTCATCAACTCCATCGCTCAATCGGAGAATTGGACTTCCGGTCGTCGAGCGATCGTCGTTGGTTGGCTGTGGCTTCAAAAATCCAACCAAAGCGGAATGCCTAACAATTCGGATTTGGAAAGCTGCATCGCGACTCTGGACCAAGCACAGGACAGCTACCAAGGCGATGAAGCAGCCGAAGCGATGTACCTCAAGGGGCTGGCACTTGAACTTCTCGGTCGACATCAAGACGCCGCCGATGCATACCAATCGAGCGTTGCCCAATGCAAAGGGGACCAATTGGAACTTCGCAAGAAGGCGCAACTGTCTGCAATACGCGCAAACGCCAGGCGACTTGGCATTTCCAACAAACTGGATGATTCCGCAATTACTGAGCTGAAACAAATGGTTGAGCAAGCTGGAAATATTGGCGGTAATCCAGACTCCGTGGTCGCTCTCCACACAATTGCAACTGCAAAAAAGATCCTGAGTAGTCGATTCAATCAACAAGATCTGGATTGGCTTTCCTCGCATCAATCTATCCTCAATTCTCTGGAACAGGCCTTTCAGGCCACGCTGGACTCCTCCAGAACGGAAAACCTCAATCCCATCGAGGTTGATTTGATCAAAGGCGAGCTATCGACCAATCTCGCCATATCACTCGGCCAATTGACCAAATTGGAAGCATCAAAAATCGATGCGAACTCGCAGTTGCAGATCACAAACCTCCGTGACCAAAATTCGAAACTACTGGCAAGCAACGATGCATTGACCAGTGGGCTTATGAAGGTAGCCAGCCTACTCAATCTTGATTTGAGCCTTGAAGCCGAACTTCTCAAAGCATCAATCGAAGCCATTGACAGAGAAGTGAACAACCTGATCGCCAACGCTTCCAGTTCGGAATCCGATGAATTCAAACGACAAATGGAAAAACTGGAAGGCTATAAGGCATTCGCAGCAACAGCGTTTGAAGCGGTTGGATTGGATCCAGAAGCTGCATTGGCAAATACATCTCGATTTTACGCCATCCTTGACCGCCTTAAGACAATGGCCGGATTTAACAAAGTTGAAAACTTGACCGTTCAACAGGTTGCCGAATGCGAATTCGGCAAGGGTGTGCACGCGTTCTTTGACCGCGATCTGGATTTAGCCATTGCACAGTTCAACAAGGCGATCGAAAAGTACGACTTCGATGCAAGGTTTCACTACTTCCGCATTTTGGCAAAGCATCAAAAGGGTGAATCCGTCGCCCAATCGGATATTTCAAAGGCCGCCAGCCTGGAGAAAGACGGACTCCCTATATCCAGAATGATCAACCGAGCCTTTGAACGAGTTCAAGGTAAGGATCGAGGTTGGCTGGAATCCCAAAGGAAAGGATCTCAATCCTGGAGTAGCGGGAAACCTAACACCGTCGACACCGTCCGCTACAACCAGGACCTCCTCAAGCCGACAGGGCAGCCCTAAGCAGTGTGCAAGAGCCTCAACACATTGGAGCGTTTTCATCAGTTCGAACGCGAGTCGTTGATTATCGGTCCTTCGAATTCGGGAAAGACGTCGCTTGTCGCTGCACTTCAACTTTCTTCTTCTAACGACCTCGTAACACGTAAGCGTTACGGTGTAAGTATCATCCCTCGCAACAAGGCGATGCAGGAAGTTTCGGATCAGGCGTGGAAAGCGATCCAGTACGGGCGACTTCCTATTGGTGCGACAACGATCCCCACCGAATACGTTTTCGAATACAGCCGAAAGAGCAGGGGGCTGTTTGCAAAACTGTTCATGGGCGGCAAACAATCGAACTTGTTCCGGGTTACGGACGGTCCAGGCGGGGATATCATCACGGGAGAGACCGTGGACCTCAACCAACACAACACCAACCATCAAAAACTGATTGCCAAAGCAAAGAAGTGCCACTCACTGGTGCTTTGCATCGACTCGATTGATTACGACCGGTCGCCGGAATTCATCAAGGGAATTCCCAAATTCTTCTATGACCTGGGCGAACACCAATTCTCGTCGGTAATCATCCTGTTGACCAAAGCTGACTCCTATTTTCATCAATACGGGCGCCTTGCGTTGCGAAAAGCCCAGCGATCCGATCCCTGGCCAACTCTTTACAAGATTCTGACCCCTGCGGGTCTCGGAGCAATTCTCACCTATTGCAACCGGGAGGATACCGAACTGATTGCCGGTTGGTGTTCAGCATACGGTTTCATACCAAAGACCGGTGAAGCCAATTTCAACTTTGAGAATGACTGCATGGCCACCTACGACGGTAATCTGTGGTCGATCCCCAAGGTATCAAGATCCTGGAGACCCTTTGCCGTTACCGATTTCTTGACCTATTTGGCAGTCCGGGAACTGGGAATGCTCTGGGCATTCGACTGGAAACACCTCGATAGACGAATGGAATAATAACCATGACCGATGACGAAAGAAAACGACTTCACGGCGGTGGAGGACAATCCGCTCCAACTCAGCGGCCTGCACCTTCGTTCCAACCTGCTGAGTCGACACCACAGCAAACGTTGCCGGAATCCGCCGGACTTCCTGACCCCCGTTTCACGATTCCAGAAGGGTCCACCATTATCATCGGTCCGAGTGGTTGCGGAAAAACCGTTTGGTTGTCGATCCTTCAAGTATTCGCACACAAAGCGATGACTCAAAAGATGTTGCTGCCGGCAAAGGTACGTAGATGTTTCTTCAAACCGCTGAATGATGACATGAATACGTTGGCCGAGCGAGGCGCATCCATTCTCCTTGAGGGTGCGCCTAATAATATTTCGGCCACTGAAAACATCACCAAGTATCGTTTTCACATGAAAGTGGAGCAGTCGTTCAATCCGGTCCTGAATTGGTTTATCAACCGATATGGCCGAGTCCAGGAACATCTATTCACAGCTGTCGATGGCCCAGGTGGATCGATATTTGGTAGCTTGGACAAACAAATCGTCGAGTCTTCTATCACCCACGACACGCTCAGTCGTTACCGGGACACGATGGTCAGGGCAACCCGCAAGGCATCAGGACTAATCATCTGCCTCGATGTGTCCGACCCCATTCGGGCACAGTCGGTTATCATGAGCCTCCCCCAGTTTTCTTTTCGAAGTTGAAAAGAGCGGAAAATTCTCCGTTGAACGAATCTGCATCAATCTGGCAAAGGCTGAAAAACTCCTTCCGATGGAAGCTGGCGCCATCGACTTGCTCAAAGGCGATTGCCCTGCGGAGAAAGCCAAAGAACTTATCGGACCCTCCATCGGCGCACTGATGACCTACGCCGAACGAATCCCAATCTATGTGGGATGGTCTTCGTCGTTTGGTTTTGACCAGGAAGGTACCCCAAATTTCTTGCGAATTTCTGATCAAGATGATCGGCTGAGGACTTGGGAAGAGAACCGAATGCCAGAAATAATTAACAATCACTGGAATCCATTCAGGGTGCTGGAGCCACTGATCTATATGGCGACCGGAGAACCTTGCAACCTTGTTCGGATTTGAGTGTCGTATGTGGTTTCAGGCAATCTACGGCAAATTGGTCCAGTTCGACGACGGTCCCATTCTGCCCAGATTTGAACATCAATTCATTGGCGAGTCCCAAAACTTTCCAGGATTGAAGTACTGTCATTCTGAGTACTTCAGCCTTGGAGGCGGCGACTCGATCGATTTTCGGATCTATCCCTGGCTTGGCCTCGACGAAACGAATCGAAGATCCAAGTTTCTGGCCGGTGCAATCATATGCCAGCCTTTTCTTTTCGAACATGAGTGGTATCTAATTGCTGGACGAATACGTCCCAGAAGAGAATCGGGTGAATCGGATTCACCCGGTCGCTTCTACACGCATATTTCTTTTTGCAGCAAAAAAGTTGGCTCTGAAGGTTGGGGAAATGGAATCTTCGATTTCCCAAATCATATCGAAACTCGCCCTCCAACCGAGGCTACATCCTCACTGCCCCTATTGGATATCCCAAACATAGACTTGGAACTTCCCGACAATTGGGTGGACTCGGTCGTCGCACCTATCACTGGATATCTCTTTGCGGGACTTCCGAGTGTGACCACGAAGAACATGCCCTTGAACCAATTCTACCGCAATTGCGCCATATGCCTCGCAGCGCTCCCTGGGGGAACACGTTGGCAGATCCCTTTTGGTTCGGGACTCTATTATCCGAAAGAAACCGGAGGCAGTGTACAGTTTGGAATCTGGCAATCCGTTCTTCGACGCAGTTCAGATCCTCCGCTACCACACGATTCCATCTTTGAAGAGTACTTGAATCAACTGCGGAGGGTTGAGGGGAAAGTCAGGACGACCTCGGAATTGGCAACTTGGTCCGACCAAGAGTTGTTTCCACGCTTTTCGGATCCGTTAAGCTGCCTGCCTCACAAGCCTTTCAAACTTCAGGCAAGTGGAAGAGAAGTCGCCTCCTACTGCTCGCTCCCTGTCGAAGGACTCAACGCGTGCCTCAAAACAATTGACGATTGCCTAGTCGCCCGTCAACTCAATCAATGGCTTTCACACGAAGACACCAAAGTTCGCTTGGAAGACGCGAGTTTCAATCGCACCGAGCTACTTGATTCCATCTTATCGCAGCTTCTGGATCCGGCGAAACGCAGTCATGAGGAGTCGATTGCCTTGTTGCGCAGAACAAGGGATTGGGATGAACAATGGAAAGCCGTTCAATCCGCCGGTCACACGAGTGCCCAACTCGTGGCCCAGATGGTTGGCATTCGAAGAATCGAACCACTACATGTTTTCGAGGGGTTTGAGTTTATTGAGAGCAGGTTGCATTCAGATACCCAATTGCTTGCTTTCGCAAATCGTCTTTCAAATGACCTTCGAAAATCTACACCAAACAAATGGCCGGAGTGGGCTTTTCTGGCAGTCGCTATCCGATCCAGTCGCCTCGGTCAACTTTGGATGGACTCGGATCGCAACGCGTTCCGGCTACTTGAATACTTTGCTTACGTTCGCGATCCCTTATTGGCGCCGCCAGACTCATTCGTCGGGCAAGTCGCAGAGCATCGGGGACCGTACGAACTACCGCAACTCCTGGAATGGATCGACGATTTGGAATCCGATGAAGCTGACCTGTTCTGCAAGGAGCTGAAGACACAGATTCGTCCTGTTTTGGCTGAATTCTTAAAGAAAGAGCGAGCGCACCTCGGGTTCGCTTGCCTCAGTACCAAAACGAATTTTCAGGGTGAATTTCTGCACGATTGTGCAGCGGAATTGTGGGATCAGCATTGGAACCAGTTGTCTGGAAAGGCGCTGGACCGCGTCTTAAAAATCTTCTATGACCGATGGAATCTATTGAGTGATTCCTGCAAGGCGATTCTGTACCCTATCATCGCCCACTGCCATGGCCATGCAGCGGTCCACATTCTGTTTGGGGCTGGCGACTATCCACAGAGTTTTGAACTGAACTTGACACCAAACTTTGAAAAATTCGCCATCGCAAGGCTAAATCACAAAAACGTTGCCAAACGCACTGTCAACGCAGTCCTCAACCATTGGAACGTAACAGACGTTAAAGAACTGCTGCTCTCGGCTGCGCCCGGAAGTCAGTCCGAAGACCCTGCACTCCAATTCTTGAAGGCTGTAGTTGAAAGAAGACCTGTCTCGCTGACGGCCCTTCCCAAACATGAGTTCATCCAAAGATTCGACATCCAGTTTCGCCGCAACAACTTGCACCCGAGGATTGAGCCAATTGTTTCTAGCGTCGTTGAACTGAACAACCTTTGTTTCCTTATTTCTCACTATCACCGTGGCGCAACGATGCCCATGGAATTAAGACATCCACTTCCCCTCTTTCAGGATGCATACTCGGGGAAAAATGAAACTCAACATCTCCTTCACGAAGCCAAAAATCGTGTCCCATGGATAACCTCCGTTCCGTTAATCAGACTCCTTTTTCCCAACGAAGATCTGGACTTCGAATCCACAGACTATGCTGAGATGGAACTGGCGGTTTTCAACTCTTTCCGTCAAGCAGACCCCGACACGCTATTAGCGATTTACATCAACCAATGGCCCATTCATCACCACGAACAACCGAACCAACTCCTGAATACCCTGGAACGTCGATGGAGTAGTCTAACCATCGACCAAAAGTGTCAACTCTGTTTCCAGTTGACTGACTTTGCGTTGGAATTGAAGTCCAAAGAATTTGCGGCTGAGCTTCTAGGATTTCTACTCCGCTGGGACCCATCCGTCCAGTCGATCCATTTGATTGACACAAGCGTCTCCTGGATTAACGTCTTAAACCCCTTCCGCTGTTATCGATATCTGAAATCAAGACTGACTCTCGGATGGATTCGTCGAGAGAGCTCGGTTGGTCCGGAGACCAAACTATCGTACTACAAACGAGACATACTCGCCTGTCTGCGAGCACTGGTTGCCCGTATCTACGGACCGATCAAAGCAAAAGACAAATTTAAGGTCATGAACGAAATTGGGATGCTTCAAAAACGGATCCCGAATGTTCCCTGCCCTAGAACCCCCTACCCACCGGTACGGCATCAGAAAGACTCCATTCATTTCATTGATTGAGCAGAACCCAAATGATCAAGATACTGTTCGCGGAAGCTACCGCTCGTTTAGGTTTCTGCCTGATCATCCCGCTCTTGGCGGCGGGACTCTCCGGTTGCTCGGGCCTCTCCGAAAGCGATCAGGTGGCTGCAAAAGAGTTCACCGAAAAGAAACTGCAGGAACAACTTAAATCACTTGCTGGGCCAGATTCTAAACTGATTGCTCCCCAGTGGTACAAGGAAAGTCTTGAAGGCAATTGCACATACTGGTATAAAAAGAGTATTCGAATCGATCGCATTATGCACAACGTGGTCTACGACGAAAACGGAGTGGTCGGGGCAATTCGGATTCATTCAACTCAGGCATGGAGTCTATTTCGCTTTTGCCTGCTCTGGTATCCGATTTGCATGTTGACCGCAATCTTCGTCAATTATCGCCAATTTGAATCCTTCCACACGGGTCATGTCGGAAAGTTTCTCGAACTCATGGGCGGGGCATTTGTGTGGGTGCTGGTTGTGGTCCCTTTGCTGAGTTGGGGCTTTACACAGCTCTTAAATGCGGTGCTTCCCATAATTTATGGAAATGATGCGTTTACCAGGATCGATTTGATCGCATTTTTTATCAACGGATTTTTTATCGTCTTCTTCCCAGTTGTTTTATTCTATACCTACTCCGCGAATCTACAGAAAGCCTTTTCGTTTCCCAAACGTCCCAAACGGATACTCAACTTTGTTCCAAGGTTTGCCGCTTGGTGTCTACTACAGACAATCGGCTCGTTCTTTGGAGGAGAAGTCTTAAAGGTTATTTTTGCCATCGCTGGTTCACCACTTCTATTCCCACGAGATCTTGAAGACTAGCATCCAACGGCGAGCAAGTTCGCCCCAAATAATCTTCAACGGCCATCCCAGCTTTCCACATGTGCAAGTCTAACCGGACTCGCCCAGCGTGAATCGCGTCTCGAATTTTCCGCGTATTTTTCATCCGATGTTTCATGCCCCCACGCCAATGTTCGCGACAAAATTCTTCTAGCAATCTTGACATTTAACACTCCAAATAAGATTCTCGCCGAGAGGCTTAATTCTATGGGAGTGAGTAGAAGAGGGCAAAAGGAAGTGGGGCTACCTTAGTCGATATGCGGTAGCCCATGAGTGACGGGAATTGCTGAAAATACGTTTTCTGGCACTCAAATTGGCGGATGCCATTTTTGCCGCAAGACTTGCGTTGTTCGGAAGAATCTACAGTTCCGAAAAGCCGTCTCAGGAATCAAAGAACCCGAAACCCGTCAACCGACAGTATGTGCGACCAAGCTGTGTTTCAGTTTGAAGACGTGCAGCAAGTGACAAAACAAGTGACAACGTTGCCCATTCAAGGCCAATGTGTATACAATGTTAAACCGACGCAGAAGCGACGGAAACTCTTATGGACAACGTATTTGCCGTGCATTACCAACGTGAAGCTAATTGTGAATTGGTAGATTCAAACTCTAGCGTGGAACGCAGCCTCGAGATATTATTCTTTGCCTCCCAACACACGATGTTTGCGTTGTTCGACGTCAAGCCGTTTGAGGTTTTCTCGCTTGATATCAGCGATCATCTCAACAATGTTTTCATGACGTTCGAAGATCTCGGATGTAGATTCTCCATTCTGAATCAGTACGTTGATCGAGTGCAAAACGTAGGCGCCACACCGCTCATACGGGTTCATTTTTCGGCGGAGGACTTTGTCGATTGCGGAGCGCAATACCTGCAATGCTCCACGTTCAATACGGCCAACCATTGATTTAGCAATCATCTGATCAACAGTACTCGGCTTCTCGTCTGGTTCTCGATATTTTGTCAGCGTCATAAGAGATGAAGTTACATCGATTCGAGTTAACAGGAAAACGATTTCTAGATCTGACACAATTCTGACACCGCGTTGCCAATCCAAGCACCAAATTAAACCAACGCAGTTCCAACACGAATCCGGCCGAACTCTCGCGTACGCAACGTGAACAGGGCAAGTGTCCTGTTACACCAACGCAAACCAAACACAGAATCTCTAGATTGATGCCGTAGGGGCGTGAAGGCGGATGAACCGCCTCAAGGACAGCCATCGAACTCTCCTCGGCGTTTCACACCGAATGGACTAGGCAAACGACCGAAACTGCATCGGCCACTATGACGAATGCGATTTGCTTGCGGCCTTTTCAGCTACCTTGAAGAATGCTTCAGCAACAATACGAGAATCTCGGTGTGACCTTTCGATTGGCCCCGTGGCCCATTCTTCCGCATCGGGGTCGTCGTTTTATGTTGTAGGATCGGCACTTACCTTTAATGGTGATCAGCTATTTTCGCGGCATCCTGTCGGATTGGCGTGACTTATCTTGGCTACCGAGTCGACTCGTAACATCAAGCGTTCCGCGACAGATAATGCTATTGTCCGACTTGCTGATCAGTACGACATGAGAAACGTTTGCGTTGGGAATCTCGATTGGGTTCCAGGATTGCACAAATCCTTGCGGCTCAAAAAAATTGCTCGCTACAACTCCAGCTAAATTTGTAATTGATGGATTGTCTTTTGAAATAGCCATTACATTTTGATCAAATGAAACAGCAAAATCGCCTTTGACCAGTCCAGAACCAACACCGAATTGGCTATTGCCGTCACAACGGCCTATAAAACCAAACAGCGGACGGAATGACGCGAAAAGCTCAGGGAATTCAGCGGCCTTGTTGGCATGTGCCAACGCTATCAAGTGTTCGTCGCGCCCGATATCCGCAAATGTTTCTTCAGGCCTAATTCGCTTCAGTCCCGTCCGAATTCTGATGGGGATTAACGTCAGCCCAGTCTCTATTTTCCATCCAATGATCTTTAAGAAGAAAACGTGTCGTCCAACAGGTACCATTTCCAGTTCGATGTAACTTCGAACGAATACTAATCGGATCGAGATTGGAATACTGATTGGAGGCAAAACCGTCGTCGTCCATTGTTTTGTCAACCATCGGTTTCGATTCACGGACAAAAGAGAGCACATGGGGCGAAATCATTGCTGGAAGCCAATTCCAGCTTGCCTGGTCACCATGGAAAACTCCTTGTAGGAACGTAGCTCCACTGGAAGGCATAAGGTAAGTTTGAGATTTATTCAGCCCCTGATCATTCAATTCGCAAAAAGTTCTCAACTCATCCCCAAATGGAAGTGCAAGCGGAAACACAATTCGGTATTCGACGTGACGTCTTGGCACCGACAGTTACAACGCCACCGCAATACTCGCCCCACCCCATATCCGCAAAAGCCGAATACGTTTGGCTCGGTGCTAAAGGTTCTTTACGCTCTTTGGTTAGCCGATCAATCGGCCGTGCGATTTGAGACCGAAACAAATCGCGGGTTCGAACAAAAAACAAAAAAGCTATCTTGCCCTCTAGTCCATTTTGACTTGGATTTCACTCGCTGAAGATATCTGGAAGATGACAGCGGCTTTTTTGTTGGAACCTGGATTTAGCACAATACGTGCTATCGACTTGCAACGGTCTTCGTTGATAGATGACGTTCCGTAGATGGTATTTCTGTTACGCGAAAAAATGGATTTCTTCGTCCGGCAACGAGTAGATCTCAATTTCACCTACTCTCGCAACAGGCTCAACTTCAGCACCATTTGCTTCCGACGCAGACGATTCAATTAGTTCCATTTCCCAATCAAACAAATTGGGATCAAATTCAAACGCAAATACAAACTCCAGAGTGTTGCCTCGCGGCTCCACCGCCCAAAGCGCTGAACCGGGAAAAATTGATGCCACCAATTCAATTGCTCTACGCTCGTCAAACTGACCAGCATCTGACAAATTGGGTTGAAACGAGTCGGCCAAGACATTCAATTCTTTGACGACCTCATTTTTATCCAGTCTGAATGACGAAACCGTATTGGAAAACCAATGCTCCTTCGGAGATCGCCGAGTCAATACATACTGGACAGCAGGGAAGTCTAGGCACCGCAGTACTCCATTGTGTCTTGATTCTGAGAACCAATGGTCATACCAATTAGACTTGGCATTTATTGTAAACGATTGAACATCGGGAATGTCGACAAATAGAAGTGAATCTCGTGTCAAAAGCTGTTCAGGGTTCACCATTTGAGCGTGCGAGGAGATTGTCGTCAGTGCAACTAGCCAACCGATTGTGCATGCAATTATCCACCGCATCTTAACCCTTCCCATATTGGCCGAAACTTGTTGATCAGTACTTTAACAATTCGGTCAACAATCCGCTACTGCGCCGCTCTTAGCTGCCAGCAGTCGGCTCCAAGATCCGTTACATCGAGCTAGATTAATTCGGCGGAAAGTTTTGATATCGAAATAGAACTTGAAGTATTGCGTCGGAGGGGCCGATGCTAGCATCGGCCATATGGAAAACTGCATCGGACCGGGTGACCGATGCAGATTCCGCGAAATGCTTCGACGCATCGAATTCATCGTCCGAACGCAGTTAATCAAGCCAAAGTGCTGCCAGTTTTCATTTTAACATTGGAATCGAGAAATCTGCAAAATGGTCATAACGTGAGCCCTGGCAACAACGCTAACTCTACTTTTCAAGATTGGAACACACTACGAATTGCCTGTCGTTGCGTGTTCGGGAATAGGTGCCGATATCGACGAACCATGTCATCGGTTTGATGGCCTACCCATTCGTTGATCACACGTTGCTCAACTCCTGCCGCTGCACAATTGCTGCAAAAAGAATGACGCAGTGTATGCCAACCATGCAATACCTCCCAACTGCTTCCAGCAAGTGTCCTTACGAAATGATCATGCATTTCGTCTGGTGTAATCGGATCACCGAGCTGACGATCTTTCTTCGAAAAGCAAACGTACTCCGGCATTGAAAATGTCATCTGGCCACCAGGATGATTATTGATCCAATCCTTCATAACTTTATGGAGGAGGGGGGACATCGGAACACGACGTGTTGATTGCATACCCCGTACACGTTTTAGGTTCACGGATAGTGATCATCTCCAATTCAAAATCGATATCGGAGATTTGCGAGCGAATAATTTCGCTCCGTCGAGCTCCCGTATGTGCAGCAAAAGTGAACGCAGGGAGAATAAATTCATGGCGAGCATTCTGCTTCACGTGCTCATGCAGCTGGCCAATTTCGCCGGTATCGAGGAAAAGGCACTCCCACATCTCATCAACCTGCTCCTTTGACAAACCGCCAAAATTCACTTTCCGTTCAATCTCAGCCCAAGTTTGAAACGGTGGTTTCTCTTTTCCTTTTGGGTAGCGAATACCTGACTTGTCAGGCGCTACGTGAGCGTTCGTAGAACTGCACGTTGACGCGGTGGCTAAATTGAAAGTTTTTGCTTTCAGTTTGGAGGAACCGTAATGGGACGAGCGTCAAATGAGAAGGAAGAATTCTGGAGTTTCGTGCTTTCAGAGCAATCGCAAAGTGGACAGAGTGTTCGAGAGTTCTGCCGCCAGGAAGGTGTTTCGGAGGCTTCGTTTTATCAGTGGCGAAAGAAGCTTGGTCGGCACTCGGAAGCAGTCAAGCAGGACTTTTTGCCAGTCAAAATTGTAGCGACCTCGCCTTGCCAGCAGGTCGCTGACAACGCCCCAGTTTGCTTTCCTGCGTCAGGGAATCAGTCTGATTCAGCTCGATCAATCATATCCGAGCCAGCATGCGGCTTGCAGCAAACATCCGTTTTAGAGATCGCTGCTCCCGGCGGTTTTTTCGATCAACGTGACGCAAGCTGCGACGCCGGACTTGATATTTCATACTCTTGTCGCCTTTGAACGGCTTGCGCGGGAACCCAAGCCATGCTGAATCTCGCCAGCGGAACTCGAATTTATCTTGCTGCTGGCGCGACGGATATGCGTCGTGGGTTCAACGGTCTGCAAGGCCAAGTCACAAGCGTGCTGGAGCAGGATCCACTTTCGGGTCACCTGTTTCTGTTTGTCAATCGTCGCCGCGACAAACTAAAGATCCTTTACTGGGACCAAGACGGTTTGGCGATTTGGTACAAGCGACTGGAGAGCGGGGAGCTTTCAGATTCCCGGCTTCAAGCCCGACCAGACGCACGTCGAAATCAAAAGCGATGACTTGATGATGCTGCTTCGTGGCATTGACCTTTCGAGTAAACGTCGCAAACGGTACTCGCTGGAGAGTTAATCAAAACTCAATCGCGATCTCCATTTCAAATTCAAAACATGCTTCGCCACCTGCCAAACTGGCGGAGCTTTTTTTTTTGCAAATGTTTTGGAAAGTTTGAATCTGCGTGAAACCTTTTTGAGTTTCGCAGGTTTATATTTTCATGGACGCAACGGAACTGCAAAAAGAAAACGAACGGCTTAAGGGGCTGCTCGCGCAACAGCGAAAGAGCATTGAGCAACAACGTCAACAACACCGGGCCGAACTGAAGCAGTTCACTCAGACGATCGAAAGCAAACAGCAAGCCATTGCCCGGCTGGAACATCAAATCAAACTGCTGCTGCAAAAGGTTCGTGGCTCGCGTCAGGAACGTATCGACCCGGCTCAGCTGACTTTGTTTTCACTCGAAGACCTCGAGGCCTTGGCAGCGGAACTTGAAAAACACGCCGGCGATGAAGTCCTGCTTGAAACCGAGCCTTCCGGCAAAGGCAAACGTCGACGCGGTCGCAAAGGTAAACTCCCTGAGAATCTTCCTCGCGAGATCATTCGTTACGAACTTGACGATCAAGAGCGGGCTTGCCCCTGCTGCGGCAACGAGCGTCATGAAATCGGCGTTGAATCGAGCGAGCAGTTGGAGCTAATTCCGGCCAAGCTCAAAGTCATCCAGCATGATCGTGTGAAATACGCTTGCCGCAACTGCCAGAACGAGGGCGTCTCTGGGGAAGTGGCGATCACCGACAAGCCGCCGCAGCCGATCGAAAAAGGCCTTCCCGCGGCGGGGTTATGTGCTTACACCGTGCTCTCGAAGTTCGGCGATCACACGCCGCTTTATCGCACTGAAGATATCACATCGCGTTACGGCTACACGATTCGTCGGAGCAGTCAATGCGGTTGGCAAGCTCAGCTCGCCGATCTGGCGTTGGCGTTTGTGTTGCGGATGAAGTTTCTGATTCTGCAGTCGAAAGTCATTCACACCGACGACACTTCGATCAAGCTGCTCGAAGGCGGCCCGGCTCAGACGGCGAAGTTCTGGCCGTACCTTGGCGACTGCGACCATCCTTACATCGTGTTTGACTTTACGCGAAACCGAGAACGCGATGGGCCGGTGAAGTTTCTTGAAGGATTCAATGGCTTTCTGCAAGCCGATGCTTACAGCGGTTACGATTCGATTTACGCCGGCCACCAAGTCAATGAAGTTGCCTGCTGGGTTCACGCGCGCAGGTACTGGCATCAGGCCCGGGATAACGATGCGCTCCGGGCCAACCAGGCGTTGTCGTTTATCGCGAGGCTATCGCAAATCGAGAAACAGCTTCGCAAGTCTTACCCGGAAGAAAATCTGCAGGGGCATCGTGACTTTGCAGCGGTGGCTGCTGCGCGGCAGGAGCATTCGGTTCCGATTCTCGAAAGCTTCAAAGCGTGGCTCGATGCGGAAAAAGATAACAAACGAATCTTGCCCAAGAGCCCGATTCGATCGGCGTTCACGTACACGCTCAATCAGTGGGATGCGTTGTGCCGTTACACAACGGAAGGCTTTCTGTCTTACAGCAATAATCTGGCCGAGCGGACGGTAAAGATTCCGGCGATCGGCCGAAAGAATTATCTGTTTGTTGCAAGTCACAATGGCGGTTGCCGGGCAGCGATTCATTATTCGCTCGTCAGCAGCACCAAGTCCAACGGTGTCGAACCGTACGCCTGGCTGAAAGAGCTTTTTACTCGCTTGCCTTATCATCGCGACGGCGACGCTTTCGCCCAAGCCGTCGCGGGTGAGCCAATCGTTTCAAACGAACTCGATTACCTCTTGCCCGACGTCTGGATCAAAACAAACCCACAACACAAGTGGACAATCGACGACATCCGAAGAAAAGAAAGAGAAGCAAAAGACGTGTAGTTCACCGAACGCTCACTCAGGCGCTACTTTCAAATGCCCGTTGTTCACGGCCCACCGGAAAATGCTTGATAGTGTGGTGACCTCCTTGCGAATGGTAACGGGTTTGACAGGCCCACGACGTCCTGGCTCTTTCGAGCGTTTGTCAACGTACCTTTGAAGGCCGTCGGTACCGAAATCCGCGACTTTGGTCCGTTTCCCAATCAAACGCTCCAAGTTGTTGCGGTGGGTTTGGAGCATGCTGTAGCTATTTTCTTCGATTGATTCCTTGAGGAACGCATCGAAATACATCTTAAACAATCGCTCGATTGAAAGATCCTTAAGCTTTTGCTTCCTCTTGTTTTTTCTTTTGGTTGGCGTGTTTCTTTCTCCTGGCGATTTGCCAGTGAGAAAAAACTCAAAGAGATCACAATCATCTGGTACTTGGAGAAGTCCCAGTGACACCAGCTCGAGATTTCGCTCAATCTGCCCTTTGGCAAGAATCGCTTTCTGTTCGTTAGTGGTCCTCAACGAACGTGAAACCTGCTTACCCTTGAATCGAAATTTGAGTCGAAACTTACCATTACGGTTTTCCAAAAATGCCATACTGAATTCTTCCCTTTGGTCTGGGCGAAGAACAGCGACACAAAGCCAACGTTAACACAACGATGTTCCCAAAACGTTCCCATTTGCAATTCAGCTGGTTCAGAAACGAAAAAAGGACTCACAACAAATCGTCGTAAGTCCTTATGTCGCAATGAGTGCGGATGAGAGGACTTGAACCTCCACGCCCTTGCGGGCACTAGAACCTGAATCTAGCATCATTGTGTTGCATTAGAATGTAATCAGCATTGCTTTTTCGAATTTTGACTGTTCGATTAAAAACCTCAATGCTCTCAACATGCTATTCAAATGGCACTTACATGTCAAATTGTGTCACTGATTTGTCACTGATGCATTTCAAGCAACAAATCAACAAATTTCAATAAATGAGAACCAAGCCATATGCGACCAACACCCCTGCTCAACAGGTTCGCTCGGTGTTCCGTTGCATGGTAAGTGATTCACGTAGGTCACGTTGAACGAGCAGCAGTTTCAATTGGAATATCTACACAAAAGTTCCACCGGCTTCGCTTTGAGCGGGCCGCTTCAGTTGACTCAACAGCGATATCGCTCTTTGGTAGAGCTCTGGATCATTCGGTTCATCCATAAAACCTTCATCTGTTTCTTCAACATAACCTTCAATGAAATAAAACAAATCCTCCGCATTTTGGTACCGCCAGTCCGTGGCGGCCAGTCCGCGTGCCGTTTCAATCACAAACTCACCAGATGTAATGGATTTCTGCAAGAGTGCTTCCATTATTCACCTCGCTGGTTCGGTGTTCTATCAAAAAGCGTTTTCTCTCTACCCAACCAATCGCAAACCAGAACCCCAGCTTGATAAGATGATGAACCACCTTCGAATTCAATTTTTTCGTTGATATCGAGTAGAACCCAATCCATTGTTCGGGAGCCGCTGACAGAAACCTTATTGGTTTTCCGTTCTCTCAAACAGATAATTGGCTCTGTGGTTCGAATATCCATCCGATACCAAACAGGCACGAAAGAACGGTTAGTAACTGTTGTAACAATTCCTCCCTCTGCAATATATTCAGTGTTGATCGCAAAATTAGCCCAGCCAAATGGGATCAAAAATGAAATTACTAGAGCAAGAAATCCTATTAAAATCAGAAATCGTTTCAATGTGAACTTCATTGTCATTTACCATTTCAATCCAACAGTAGAATAATCTACCCATCTATTCCAGCGAGCAGAGCCTGGATCAGCAACATCTTCATAAGTAGGCAACGGTCCCCATATAAATATGATAGTGGGGTCCGCAAGAACTGGCCAGTCCCAAATTCTACGGTGATTACCACGCCAATATTTATTTATATCTCGGAACCACAATTCTCCAGTTTGAACTGTTTGGGCGTCACGAACGCTTGTCCCTAGTCTTGCAGCATTCGCTGCCTTATCGTTAATATGTCCCCAAAACTGCCCTTTGCCGACGTATATTACATTCTCACCTTGATACCCAGCGCCCCAAGTTTCTTCATCAAAGTTGTCGTTGAAAATATAACCGGCATCACCAGGAATCCACACTGACTTAATGCGAGTTCCTTTTTGATGGCGTCTATCCACCTTTGTGCCTGTATCGAAAATCCTATCCGTACAGTTCTTGCACATCATCCCACCTTCCGGTCGATTTATCGCATCCCAATACTCTTGCGATCCTCGCCCGCCACGGGCGACCTGACGGGCTTCCCATTCCCAACTCGGTTTTCTAAATGGCACGACCTTCCCATAAGCGTTTCGAACAATGGTTTTTCGACTTTCGATATGTCTCTTTAAATTTATGATAATTTCTTCTGGACATGTCCCAGCAATTGCGAAAGAGTGCTTCTCACTAAGCATTGCTGTTATGATTTCCTGTTCGATTGTTCCAGAACGATTTACGACGCCTGTTGTGTAAGTGTGTGGCTTCGAACTTGTCTTCGTCACCTTAATACCTTGACTAGCAAAAAAATGATCAATACTCGAATGAGTCAGGATTTTGAGACCAGATGGATCAATTCCGTTTAACAGAAAATATCCTCGGTACATCGACATCCCATCAGAATGCTCGAACGGATCTTGAGAAATAAATTCGCTTGTTTCTTGATTGTAGTATCTTGCCCGATAGTACATTAAGCCGGACTCGTCGTCGTGTCGCCGGGACGTATATCCGTAAGGGTTATTATAGCTACTGGTTGTGCGAATGGTGGTTCCATTCGCCGCCAAAATCGTGCGTTTTCCAAACACGTCATAGCTGTAGAGTTCCGCAATACTGCCGTCGCTGTCTTTCGTTAGCCCCGCGATACTCCATTGTTGATTTCGTAAGACATTAAGTTGCTCAGTATTGTTATCGTGCGCAATCAGCAGCAGTGAATCGATAGCTTGACCGTAAATATACTCTTGGTCAGGAGAAGCAGCAGCAGATCCCGCATCGTACTCCGCGATACAGTTTGGGCCGGCGTAAATAAAGACAGTGTGTTCTGAAACTGAACCTGAACGAGTGATCTTTTTCCAGAGTCGCCTATTTTCCGCGTCATAGCCATATTCGTTGGTTCCTTCGATCCCCACGGCGGCGCCGGAGGGAACAACCGTCTGGTCAAGACGACCATTGCCTTCCTCCCAATTGAGCGTCATTCCGGTATGGGAGATCGTTAGATTGCCGTTGGCGTCAAAGGTCTGTGCAGTACCCGCCAAGTTAGCGAGCTGATGAACTTCGTTGAAAGTTCGCGGTTGATTTGTACCGTTGAGTTTTCGATCGGTAATACTACCGATGTCACTCCTAACTAGGTCATAGTCTTTGGTCTGACCGGATTGCCAGAAGCGTCGGAATCGATCCTCTTCGTCATAACCATCAGGATAACTAGAGGCACCGGAGTCTTCGGTTGTGAAGCTCCAATTCGACAGCACTCCTGTCCAGGTTTCCCCCAGTTTGTTGCTGTTTGCATCGTAGGCGTATGTCGCCGTGCCGAGATTTGTGTTGGCGATGGATGTAACTCGGTTGGCGTTGTCATATCCGCGGGTTTCATCAACATGAGCCCGGTCCACATTGGTCATTCGGCCAAGAGCGTCATAGGCTCGGTTTTCGATTTGATTTCCATTCCACTTGACGATATCCAGCTCACCCCGATTGGTGAATGTATAGTCGACTTCACGGCTGGATGGATAGGCGATCTCATTCAAACGCCCTAGACTGTCATAGTCATAATCAACGACATAGTCCTGGCTTGTGTAGTTGGTCGTGTCGGTATCCAACTGTCCACGATCCGTATAGGTGTATGTATGCGTAACGTTGTCAGAACTTGTCGAACCCGTCCGACGAAGGAATGCATCGTAGGTGAAGTCATCCGTTCCAGACGGTGTGCTGCCACTTGGTGCAAAGTAATCGACCTTGTCCAAGACTCCCGAGAACTCATAATTCAGTACGCGTTTGGCACCAGAGTGGAGAGTTACCGTTTCCATGCGGCCCGCTGAATCATAGGCGTAGGTCGTTTCCTGAGGCGTTCCACCACCGATGGCAGGCATTCTCAATTCGGTACGATGTCCCAAAACATCATAGTCGTATGAGGTTGTATTGCTCTCAGCATCCGTCACCGACGCAAGTTGTCCAGTACGGTAGTAACTACGGCTCGACTGTTTGTTCAAACGATCAGTGGAAGTGCTCAAACGGCTCAAGGCATCGTATTGGAAGCTGGTTGTCTTGCTCTTGCCGTCGGTTTGTGAGGCTAGTTGACCAGTTGTCGCACTGTAAACTGCAGTAGTTATGGCAGCAGGAGTTGTTATCGAAGTCTGACGTCCCAAACTGTCATAAACAAAGGTAGCGTCATTTGACAATGCATTGGTTACCGTAAGGGGTTGGCCACCTGGGTTGAATTCGGTCTGAGTCAGGTTGCTGTCCTGATCCAGAGAAGCAATTCCCCATCCATACCCGTCGCTGAGTCGGCTGACGACATTGCCATCAGAGTCGATCTGTTTCACTTGTTCAACATTTCCTGCTCCGCTCAGATTGTAAACCAAGTCGTGCTGGATGCAGCTCCAGTCAAGTAGCTGATTCGGGGTTGTTGCCGCTGGACCTGACAAGAGAGCTGACATTACGGATCGCCCTGATGCATCCGCAATCGAACATTGCATCGTCTTCTCATCAGGGCTGATGACCAACGTTGCACTGCCTTTATGAGTCGTTAGCGATAGATCTGCACCACCATTGGCAGCACTTTCTCCGAGTTTGGTAATCGCCGCTCCAATCGAAACATTCACGTTTTGAGAGGTGCCAATTCGAACTACACTTACACCGCTGGTTGTTTCCAAGCCTACACCGTCTCCGACTGAAGAATCGTAAACATACTGAGTCGTAACACCCCACGATGCTGGTTTGCCAAGCCCTGCAAGCTGTGGAAGGTTGCGGTTGACATTTTCGTCCAGGGCTTGAGTCCATAGAGTGCGAAACTGGACTTTGCCGTCATCTAGGTAGCGAGTCGTTGTCTCACCATTGGTTTTTGCATCCGTTGGGTTCAAGAGCGTGGTGTGCGTGTCATAATCTTCAACTTGAGCAGTGTGAATAACTCGGCCCGATGGGTCGCTACTTTGGATTTGACCGTTTCCAAGAGAATCGCGAACTCCAATGGTTTGTCCGCAGCAAGCTGCATCATAAAAAGTTGAGGTGGTGCGGCTGGAATCAGGGAGCCCATTCGTTCCAGGAGCAATTACGGATTTACGGCGTCCACTTCGATCATAAGTAAACTCCGTTTTCGCTGACAAACTTGTTGTATTGGCCCCAAAAACTTGACTAACTTGATATTGCCCCGATGCATCATACTGCCGTGTCGCTTCTACACCTGCTGGATTGGTTGATTCGGTAGTATTGTTCCAGACATCGTACTCGCTTGTGCTGATAAGATTGGAGAAGTTAACAGAATCTGGCTTCTGAGAAAGCGGCCGCCCAAGCGTATCGTAGGACGTCAATTGAGTTGTGTTCAGGGCATTGATTAGGCTGACAACATTTCCACTGAGATCACGGATCGCATCGGAAATCAAAATTGTTGGATTGGCAGTCGTGCTCGATGGACGGCTTGCGTTCATCACTGAGGCATTGCTAGAGTAGGTCGTGCTTGTGCTGGCGACCTGAACCGTACGAACTGTGGTTCCATCCGCCGCATAACCGAAGTAGGTTTTGCGGGTATACGCTGGAGTGAAGGTTCCTGAAGACACCGTGCCAAAGAGACTCTCTTCACTGAGGCGCATATTCGATTTGTATTCGGTGCGAGTTGCTTGGGCCTGCTCAACACCACCGCGATGTCCGATGAATCGAAGTTTCTCCGTCAAACGGCTTTTGTAGTCGCGGACATACTCAGTGGTCTTCCCATCAGTGATGGTCGAATCCAGCAGACGTTCACCTGGCGCGAAGAAGTTACTGGTACTGCTAACTTGGTCACTAAGGCGTTCAAAAATTATTGACGGTGCACCATTGATATCAACATTGGTCAAATCCGAGTCGTAGGCCAAAGTTCTTTGATGAACAACCAATCGCCCGACAGAATCACGAATCATAGCATCAACGATATTGCTGCGATCTTTACGGTAAACTGTTAGCCCATTTGAGGTGTAGCCTACCTGCTCGGTCGTGCTGTCAGGATAAGTAGTTTCAACCAATCGATTGTTGTCATCGTATTCGTAACTAGTCGTTTCATTACTGCTGTCACGAATCACCGTCATCGAAGCCAACTGCTCACCTTCCCAAACGTACTGAGTTTCTGGACGAGCCGACTGACCTGGAGCCAAAGGCTCGAGGACTTTGATCAGTTGCTTATTGGCGTTGTAAACATAGTCAGTACGCACGTTCGCCGCAGGTGGAGTGATTGCCCCGGCAACATAGGCTGTTATGGCTTCCCATTCCAGAAGGCCATTGCTGTCATAGCCCCAGACATTTTGAATGGGGACCGTACTTGAATCTGTGGTCTCTGAACCGGGGCCTGAAACATCGACCAAGCCACGAACGATGCGGATAATCTGGCCATTGCCATTTCGCTCAGTCAGCGTGACGATGCCTTCCCGGTCGCGACAGTAAGTCTCGCGATGACATGCATCGTATTGATAAAGCTCATAAGAATTGTCTCCGTAGTTAACTCGCTCTACATTGCCATTGGCATCATAAACAGGCATCACCGCAGAACGAATGGATCCATCAGCGACCTTCTCAGGTCGCCCCAGAAGCACTTGGGCCGTCGTTGGTGGGCCATTACTAAGCGTCATGTACTGTGGATAAGTTGATTCGTACTGGATGTTGGTAAAGTTGCTATAACCTTGCCCGCTTCCTGTCGTGTAGGAACTGCAGGCGATCACAGAAACTCCCGCTTCCCATTCCGTGAGTCGATCGTTTTCCAGAATTCGGAAGTTACCTGGATTATTCATGTCGCGGAATACGATCAGGTTCCGAACGCCTGCACCGTCTGCCGCACCAAGCAAGTTATTGGAATACTGATTGACCAGTTCGTTCTCCCACAATCGATAATCCTGGGAAACGTAGATCGTTTTCTTGACGGGAAGATCACCGAAGTGCTCGTCCATTACAATCGTGGCAGCTTGCCAAAGCGAGTCAATTCCATAGGTATAGGTCGCAACCGCCACTTCCTGGGCACCTGTCGTTCGGAAAACTTGATGCAAATGGCCATTGGAATCGTAAGTGTAGCGAAGATCGCGAGTCACATTGCCCGATGGACCGTGAGCCACAATCGCGATATCAGAAACCACCCAACGACCGGCCTGTTGACTGTTGCTGTACGAAAAGCTCGCGGTATTTCCTTGCCAATCGCTCAACTCATCCAACATAAGAATCTTCTTGGGAGCACCCGCCAAGCCAGGATCGCCGTAATTGAATTGGTAAGTAATATTCTGAATCCGGCCAGTGGGGCTAGTAATTTGAACCACCCGCGAAATAGGCGTAACGCCTGAGCCTGGATCAATATCAACCAGTTCTGATTTGTATTTCCAGCCTTCTCGGCTTTTTGAAATCGCATAAACAGGTTGTGTCGCAATCAGAGTAGGATCACTTACCGCGTTCCCGTTCGCATCCTGAAGCTCAATTGGATCAAAATACACATCGTAGTCTTGGTCGACCCCATTAATCTCAATCTGCGGAACGTAACCAGACTGTCCCGACTTGTACTCGCAGTAAAAAGTGCGTTCGGAAATCGGATCAAACAAGATCGCAACGTTCTTGCCGCCCACATTGGGGTAGAACTCAATCCGTTGATCGAAATTGTAATAAACGCCAGGTGAGCTGCTTCCAATCGATTTCTGATTATTTGGGATAAACTTTTGGCTGATCGCAAGCAAGTTATCGTCGCTGGCAAACAAGGGAATTGAACCACTGCATGAGCTACAACCGCTTGTCGAAGAGCTTCCTAGTTTCCAATGGTCTTTGTTGCCAAGTGAGGTCAACAAGGGATTGGAAGGGCAAACGGGTTGAAACTTGAACAGCTGTCCACAACCGATTCCACCGCAAGTCGTACATGGGCTAGGAGGAAGTTGATTGTGCGTCACCGGGTCTGGACTGGAATGATCCCAGAGCCAGGTCCCTGTAAATCTCGGCGTCGTCCCATGGAGAGGAATGATTTCCAGTGAAGAGTGATCGTGACTGATGGGCGCTGATCCATTGAATGTATGTGGCTGCCCTGAAGTTAACAATTGGTTGTTCCAACCGGCCCCATTCACTCGGTACTTGAATGGGAATGTCTGGTTAGGAATCTGCGAATTGACGAACTTTACGGTGCAACTCCATGTCACATCGCTACCACTAACCGCACTTGTCTCACTGATGAACTCGATATCCATCGGAGCACGAGTAAAAACAGAGTGGCTAAATGTGACATTGGTCACAGTAACCAATTGAGCGGATGCTGTTGCGGGGAATGTCGTCCCTGCAAGTAGAAGCATTCCAATAATGCAAAGTCGAAATCGATTGTTGATTGATTTTGTCGAGGGAGTCATCATCGTCGTATTCCTATGTACAAACCGGCGTAAATGCCACTCGGTCTGTTGATGTCGGATAGATTGTTTGGTGAGAATGAAAATGCAGAGGGAAAGCCTACTGCTGTGCAGGTAAGGAAACTCGAAATGTGAACGCAACTTGATCTGCAAGGATTGGAAACGCAGCCAAAACATTAACCAATCCCGAAGTTCCCCGACCGAGGGTAAACTTGGCCGTTGCAACCCCATCTTCATCTGCTGCGACGGTAATCGTCTTCAACTGATTCTCGAAAGTACCGGTTTCCTGAGTATGAAAAACGACTGGCGCACCAGGCTCTGCTTGGACTTTTAATTGGGCAGCATCACCTTGCATTAAGCTAATGAAAGGTTCTGAAATCGCCGTCAGGCGTTTGACATCAGGATCGGGCTGAGCCGATTGGAAAATTCGTCCAGGCCTGATCTGTTCAAGATGCGCCTGCGGATCTGCCTCGTATTTTTCTTGATTAAAGGGCTCTGGCTGAAAGAAAGTCGACTTGGCTACTCGTAAATCATCTGCCGCTTCTTTGTCCTGATTCCCGAGCTCCGCCATCAAACCAGCAACCTGTGAATTCTCGTTGCCCTTGAGAAACGGGGCCCGCCCTGGATTGGGTAAAATGCTTTTCCGTGATCGATTTGTTTTGGGATTTGCCGGATCGAACGAGATATCGCGAGTTGGCCTTTCGACCCCTCCGATAGTAGAGAATCCATCCTCCTTCACACCCAGCAATCCCGCCAATTCAGATTTGGCCTCATCCCTAGAAAGCGGTTTAGCCACCACAGTGCTTTCTGGTTCCGGTATTGAGGCTTGCTCACGCTCACCATCAAACCAACCTTGACCAGATCCCCAAACAAGCAGGCCAGCACATAAAACCAACGCAAAGACACCTATCCAAAACTTCATTCCGCCATCCCTCCGATTCCCCAATTTCTGATCACACAATGTTTAACGACTTGCTAGAGATAATCAAGCAACTTTTGTTCACACAAATTTATTTCCTACTGAAAACTCATCTATGCCAAACAATTTCAAAATTATTTTCATGCTCCGCATCTCGATGGGGAAGGGATTCGTAACTCTTGGATATAGAAAGAGTTGCGATCACTTCTTCCACATCTTTTCAATCGAAAATTTCGTTTTTAAACGAGCAGCTGCATGCGTGAAGTATTTTCATTTTTTACTTCCCCTCCAACGGACAGTCACGAAAGAAACCTAAAGCATTTGGGCGCTCAATATCGCTTCCTCGCAATCAACGGGACATGACTAAAAAGATCGCCATCAAATCGTTTTCCAAGTCAATTACTCAATCGTCATAACAACCCCAAATCGATTGGTGGTCGCAATTCGTTCTGACGGAAATTCGTTCTGACGGAAATTCGTCTAAAATACGATTCATATGACAATTGCCATTACATCTCAGAGGAAAGAGAGGAGATTCCATCCTTACTCATCTCACGGATACGACCATACTAACAAATGACAACGCGCCTCCCAAAACGCATAGCATTCCCATAGTAATTTTCAGCAACTCTGACCTGAAACCGTTTCGCACTCCTGAAATAATCAAAAAAACTCCAATAAAAACAACCCAAGCGGCAAATGCGTTGGCTACTGCCCCGTGAATTCTTCCTCGCACTACTTCAGGCAAAACCAATGCGGCGACGGTCATGGCAACAAAAGTGCTGACAGACTCCACTGAGAACCGCGCAAAGCTGGTCGAAACTCTTTCTTGAAATCGAATACATCACGAAAGCATTCCAGCGTATCACTGGTCGCTTGCGTGACCACTCCTTCTCTGACTAGCCCAAAAACAACTTGTCCGAAATCAAGCGTCGATCTGATATTCCAAATCTCGAGTTGCTCGCCTGCTGATTGCCCGAATTTAATAATCGCGTAGTCACGAAGTCGCCAACAAAGCTGCTCTGGATCGACGAGAAAAACTTGGTCGGAGCTTTCGTTGGAAAACCAAATTCCTCCGAAGACAAACAAAAATGCCTCAAAGGGATAGCCGGTTTTTTCTGCAACGGCCCGAAACCGCTTCTCAAATTCAGTAGGAAGTCCGTTCATAATTCAAAAAGATATTGTGGTTTTTGATTTGAAGTCGGCAGGATGCTGCCGATGACGCTTACCCAAATTGGCCATCAATTCTACAATGCATTCATTCAAATCACAAATCTTTCCCCGCTAGATCCATGTGGAAAGTAAAGACGCTTGCCCATTTTACCTGTCCAAGAGGATCAGCAACAAAAATGGCACTGCTCCGAAGTAGAGTTCAAACTGACACCAAGCAGGAAATCTAGAATGAAGAATTCGACTGAACTTAGAATCAACTGGTTAGCAGGCCGAAACGAGCTATGGATCGGCAGCAGACTCGTGATGCGTTTTGTTTCGCTCTCTCCCGATCAAGTTAAAATCCTTTCAGGATTTCAACATAGCCATTGGCCAGAAACGATTCGCTCTCCATTTCGTCGTAGCAAAGCCAAGAAAAAATCCAGGTTGAAAGACACCGTTAAGAGCTTGAACCAAATTCTCAGCAATCCAACTATTCTTCAGTTCGATACTTCTACTGTCGACGATCGAGAGTGGATTGCCCACAAGACGTTTGTGAAGCTCAGAAGAGTTCCCGCAAAGACTAAAACGCCTTTTTGGGATGCTTATCGTGGAAACCTTCATTGGAATGGCAAACTGCTCAAACACTATCGATGGCTTGCCCCCAACATCGCTTGGGTTCTAGCGGCATTTCAGAAACGAGGGTGGCCAACAGAAATTAACGACCCTCTTCCACCAACTGACGTCAATCCCAAAGTTCGATTGCACGACACAATCAAGTTCCTAAATCGAGGCTTGAACCCGAAACGCATTCGATTCAAAGGTGATGGGACTGGCGAGGGTGTATTTTGGGAAAAGTGTTAGTGCCTCTGGCTTCACCTCAATACGCATGACATTCAGCCGCCTACTGTTGTGGTATGACATCTTGTTGTTTCAAATGCGAAACTATCTTCTGCTGCTGGTCTGGTCCTTCTTTTCGCAATAGTGAAACATGAGCCAATTTATCATCCCCTCCATACTATTTGTTGCAACCTTCGCTATCATGTTCGCGGCAATTTCGTGCTGGGGCTACTTCGTACGAAAAAGAAATCGCCGAAGTCCTCTCACTCGAAACCTACTACGCTCCCCTGGCGAGACACTCCGATCCCAACTGGAGAAAATCGATCAAGAAACAGACTATTTCCTGATAGTAAGTATTTTCACACCGCTATTGATGTATGGGATTCATATCTCCACCTCATATTTTTCAGCTAAACCAGAGACCATTTCACGCATTCTTGCGAGCGGTGCGGCCGGAATTTGCGTCTTGGGTTTTTCTATGTGGAAGGTGTTAACGCTTTCAGACAGCGGAAGAAGAAAACGACTGGGTATGGAAGGGGAACTTTACACAGGCTCTGAGCTGAATCAATTGCTGCTTTCTGGCTGCCGAGTATTCCATGACGTGCCTACAGATTACGGCAACATTGATCATGTTGTAGTGAGCAAAAGCGGAGTTTTCGTGGTTGAGACCAAAATGATTGGCAAACTAAGAGAAGGCGGCTCCGCAAAGATCACAATCGACTACCCTCGCAAGTGCGTCAAATTCTCTGACCGCGATTGGCGTTTGCCTACCGAACAGCTTGATACGAACGCAGCCTGGCTTTCGAATTTTTTGAAAAGCTCCGTTGGTCGCCCAGTAAAAGTCGAACCGATGTTGGCCCTACCTGGTTACTTTATCGAGAAGCGCATCGGGCGTGGTGCAGTTGTATTCAACCCAAAAAACCCCGAAACGTTCTTTGTTCAAAAACACGAAATACACAGCTCGAACGATATTCAACAAATAGCATTTCAAATTGAGCAACTGTGCAGAAACATAAAACCCTCATTCCTCTACAAAAAGACGTGGCAATAAATCAGGATAGAGCTCTACCCTTGTTTCTACTGGTTTTTGCAGACAACGAGCAAGGCTGATAGAATTCGAAATTGAACCATTTTTACTCTAGAGGCCGCCAACGTGATCCCTGCCTTGATCATTATCATTTTCTTGCTTATCGGAGCTCTTGTCGCCGTCATCTTGATTTGGGTCAAGGCAGCGAATCTTTTGAAGAAGTATGACGCGATCGATGACACTGAAGCATACAAATCCAAATGCGAAAACGAAATTCAAGGACTTCGCAATCAGGCAGTAGGCTTGAACAATGAGATCGCTGCCACGAAACAAAAATTGCAAAAGTACATTGCGTATGTAGGCCCAATCAAAGATGTCGCCGATGCCAAGAATAAAATAGAAAAATTCAGATCCCACCTCTCAGCAATGCAAGCAGAACTTGGTTCACTTGAAGAAACTGCGAGCATGCAAGAGATCGGCTTCTACGAACGGAAGTTTGAGTTTGACCACCCTGATGAATACAAACATCGCATGTCGGAAGTTGTTCAAAAACAAAAGCTAATGGCAAAAAATGGCGATGCTTGTCGCTGCGACACCGAATGGCATGTGGAGGGAAGTGCAGCCAAAGGCAAAAAAATGGTCAACGAACAAATCAAACTAATGCTTCGGGCGTTCAATGGCGAATGCAATGCGGCAATTGGTAAAGTCAAACACGGGAACGTTGTGGCAATCGAGAAACGAGTCACCAAATGCTTTGAGGCCCTAACTAAGATGGGCGCCACCAAACAAATCACCTTTAACTCTGAGTACTTGGATTTGAAACTGCAGGAGCTTTACCTGACTCACGAGTACGAGCTGGCGAAGCAGGAAGAGAAAGAACGTCAGCGTGAGATCAAAGAGCAAATCCGAGAAGAACAAAAAGCAGAAAAGGAAATTGAAGAAGCAAAGAAAAAAGCAGAAAAGGAAGAACAGTTGAAGGGCAAGGCCCTTGCCGATGCAAGGAAGCAGCTCGCCGACGAACACGGCAAACACAATGAAAAACTAGAATCGTTAGTTGCCAAACTCGAAAATGAACTAAAGGATGCAATCGATCGGAAGGCCAAAGCAATCGCTCGTGCCCAGCTCACACGATCCGGACATGTTTATGTACTTTCCAATATCGGAACTATGGGAGAAGGTGTATTCAAGATAGGCATGACCCGCCGGCTTGAGCCTCTAGAACGCGTCAAGGAACTTGGCGATGCTTCAGTTCCTTTTCCATTTGACGTGCATGCCATCATTTACAGTGAAGACGCGCCAGCCCTCGAGCACGCGCTCCACAAAGTTTTTAATGACCGCAGAGTAAACTTAGTTAATTTGCGACGAGAATATTTCAGTGTCTCACTAAAAGAAATACAAGATGCTGTTGCCGATTTACACGGTCTAGTCAGTTTCAAACTAGAACCTGATGCGGAGCAATACCATGAAACGAATGCTATCCGCAAAGACCGACTATCGAAGACTGCGTAGGCATTGATGAACGCGATCCCCGTTACGCTTGAAATCGATTCCTACCCAACCAGTGAAGCACCTCAGATCTTAAAGCGGCAAGAGACCATCGTTCTTGATTCGCTCAAGTTCAACATGGCTTATTTTCCATTCAAATGTGTTGCCGCGCCCGCAGTGCTTTTTCTCGGCGACAATGCGGTGGTTTCGGCACCATTCGCGGACCGTATATTCTGCTCGCTTAAGAATGCGAGCTAGATCGGCGGTTGAATAGAACTCTTTGACGACGCGCTGACTGGCGAGTTCACGCAACATCTTCTCAATACGGTCGAGACGCTCGTGAACAGATTCCTGAGTTATGGACATAGCGTGCCCCTTTCTTGATTGATTTGTGAAACGAGAAAGGATCTGCAAAAGCAGACTATGGACGATCTATCAGAGTGCCGCTTTGTTCTTCGTGAACCGCTGACGAACTGATGTGATCCAAAAGCAATCGCTTAGGATGGCTGTTTGCTCGGAGACTCTTGTTCCACTTTTGAAACAGGCTGTCGCTTGCGCAATTCAACGGCTTTACGAAAGCACTTCCAGCATAAGAAACACTGGCGAAAAAACGTGCCGTCAATCGAAGTCTGAACGCAATCAGTTTTCTTGTTGCAAAAAGCACACTGTTTGTCAGTTGCAACGTCAGTCAAAATGCATTTCATAAAATGCTCCCTTTATAGAAACCGAAATCGGATTGTTCAAAGATTTGAGAGAGTGGGGATACCACTCTCTCAAATAGGCCATGCTTTCGCAGGCTACAATCCGTCGGCAAAGGGAGTCGCATCACATCGTAAAACGATATCGCTGGCAACCTCGAACCAACTCCCGAAAAACGCTTGACAAGGAAGCGCTAGTCAGGCAGTATTCTTACGTTAGATCAAACCAACTGCAGTTGCAATTGCTCCGATCATAAACATTCCTAAGACAGCGCGATCAAAGCCTGAACCTCGTTCGCGATAACTGTCTCTCCATCCTTTGCGAAATTGTCGATTGAAAGAATGCATCCTTCGCTCGATATTTCGCACTGCTTTTTCTTTGAACTCATATTTCCGACACATGCGGCAGTCACAATTGTGGAAATGCCTAAGCGGTTCTGAAAAATCAGACATATGAAAAATTGGGGAGTAAACAAACGCCGTCGAATCTCGACAGCCAAAAGACACTCGCACGAAAACGCCAATCCAGCCTTGTCCGTGGATAAGCAACACGAAAATGTCCATCGGGATTATATCAAATTCAATCGGCGCCCGATGATATTTTCGATTCGTCAGAATTCATTCTTGCCAAATTCCCCAGCGATGCCATGCAAGTGCAACGCTAAACCAACATCCCCAGACAAACAGCACACATCCACATCAAACAGCCTACAAAAACAACCTACAAACATGGGTGGGTCTTGCGATTGGGTTGTAGGGGCGCAGCCCCTGCTGAATACGTTTTGCCATGTGGGGCGGACCGTGGAGGCATGGAAAAGCGTATTCAGCAGGGGTTCAAACAGAGTGAGAGTCCCCGGCAACCCAATCGCAAGTAGGTGGAAACACACAGCTTACAACTCACTACATGCAAACCCGGTGTTGTTCCAGGCATGAACAATGGTTGGAACAAGCAAATGAATAAGTCGGGAGAACGATAAAACGCTCTCTTCACGAATCTTTCTTTAGAATGCGGGCGTATGGCCCATTCGCCCTAATCATGAAATGAGGTAAACGATTTTCGAATCAATGGACAATGAAATCTAACAATGTACCCAGTGCTCCCGCTCGCATCCCCTCGGCAAGGCAACCCGCTCAAGAGCGGCGTCGATTTGTCTTAGTTCCTTATCACTGAAGGCAAGTTGATTCACGGACTTCGCATTCTCGAGAACCTGTCTTGCGCTGCTGGCCCCAACGATAACACTCGTAAGTTCAGGCAAACGAAGAATCCAACTGAGTGCCAATTGCGAGACAGTTTGGCCGCGAGATTTCGCTATGCTGCTCAGTTCAGCAATGACATCACGAACTGCTCTATTGAGGTTGTTAGAGTCAAAAGCAGCGACTGGAATCGTCTTCCTATGTGGTTGAGAATTCGCGTCAACATACTTTTCGCTAAGGACACCTTGATACAACGGACAAAACGCGACGATGCCGATACCAAATTCCCTCGCGATCGTCAGCAATTCGTCTTCCACCCAGCGATTCAGCATCGAATAGTTTGCTTGATGAACCAAGAGGTTTGCCCACCGATTTTCCTTGCAAATTACGGCTGCCTTCCTTGTCTGCTCCGTAGAATAGCTGCTAATTCCGATGTACAGTGCTTTTCCAGATTGCACTAGCGAATTCAAGGCTCCAAGAGTTTCTTCCAGCGGTGTCTCCGGGTCAAATCGATGGCTATAGAAAATGTCCAAATAGTCCAAACCGAGACGAGTGAGCGACTGATCGGCACTAGCAATGATGTATTTTCGCGATCCCCATTCTCCATACGGGCCAGGCCACATGTCGTAGCCTGCCTTCGACGATATAACGATTTCATCTCGCGGTAGATCCCTTAGGATTATTCCACAATTCGACTCGGCCGTTCCGCACGGTGTGCCGTAATTGTTGGCGAGATCGAAGTGAGTAATACCGGAATCGAATGCTGCGTAAACCATTTCGCGGTGGTTATCCGTTGGCCCAACCCCGCCGAAATTTTGCCAGCATCCCAGCGACACAGCCGGCAACTTGAGACCAGAGTTTCCGCACTTCCGGTATGGCATTCGACCATCGTATCGATTGGGAGTTGGAATATACTCAATCTTCATTCTATTTTGTTGTCCATGATTTCCTCGTGGCAACTAGGCAAGTCGTACGGTGGCTAATACCCGTGACTCAAGAGAAGGATAGACACACTCCTTGCTTAGAACTAAATTTGACACTGTCATCAACGCCACTTCCGGCGCTACTGCTGCCACCGTGTCTAACAACCTCCCCACGTCTTTTAGCTGCGTGGGGTAACGAAAAAGTGTCGTATGGATCATATCGACGTTTGCAATCGACCGATTTTCAGGTAACGGCAGGCGTTCAAAGATCTTCTCCCGGAGCCGTCCCAGCTGCCCTTCATCATTGGCAACAGCGATGATGGCTGTATCTGTCGCTACCACACCCGTGTACTTTATCTCGAACTCTTCGCATCCGGCCGCAATTGTTCTCAAGTTCTCAACACACACGTCGCCAAAGTCTTCCCAAATGAGCTCTTTCGGGCGGTCATAATCCTGGCGAACACCTAACAAAGGCGCCACGGACACGTGCATTGTTGGCGCTGGCACTCGCAAAAGAGGTTCATCCATACTGCCCTTGATCAAGTTTTGGATTCCAGATAGGGCGTTTCGAGTCCCATCATTCAGTAGAATCTGGATGTTGTAGGCAGAACACTCCTTCCCCCACATTCCGTCTGGCTCGACTCCTCGCTTTCGGATCTTGAGTTCATGTGTCTCGCGAAGAGATTCGTAAAACGAGTATTGGTTCATGTGAATACTTTATAATAGGACACCATTTGAATCAACTGTCGTTATAACGGCATGTGCACCCTCATTCCGCAAGGCTTCGTACACCGCCCGGGATGTGTGAGTGGTACATAAGGCAAACATTGAACCTCCAATGCTCCGAGCCCCAGCTGACTTGGCACCAAAAGCCCCGGCCTCGCGAGCGACATTGCAGTATCGCTCGATGACATTATTCACAATCCCTTTGTCGTCCCGAATTGACTCGTGACAGCTGCTGACCAATCGCCCGAGCCGTTGCAAATCACTTTTCGGGTTTCGTAACTCTACAACCAGTTCGTCAATCAAGCCGACTGTCGTCTCAATATATTGTATCAACTTCGGCTCACGCTCTTGCCAGCGGTGTTGCAAGTCAATCGCGGAATCAGAAAACTTCATTTGCGTATCTGTCCAACCCACAACGAAGATGAGATTCGACGGTATCTTCAATGTCGTACATTCTGGCGGCGTATTCGCACAGTTCAAAGCTACGATCCCTCCAGTGACTATTGCAAATTGATCCATTTGTCCACATGGAATCTTCAATAGATCATGCTCAGCAACAAACGCGAGCGATGCTAAATCTCTTTCCGTCAGCGATATATCCTTAAAAGCTGCCATACCCGCGACCAATGCAACGCAAAATGCCCCAGACGACGCGAGTCCACCAGCCGTAGGCACTGTTGACGTAATAGTTATGTCCACGCCTTCAATGACGGCACCAATTGTGGCAAGTGCCTTAGCTGCGGCAAACACATACTTCGCAGAATCGGACAATTCGCCTGAAGACGAACTCGTGTCTATTGCCTCGACTCTACCGTCCTCGAACCGGACGGTAATTCCCTTCAGCTTACTCGCCGCCACGGTCACATCCGTACGAAGTTCATGCAACGTTGCAGTCAGTACCGGGCCGACCATCCAATCGATGTTCTCCCCGGCGATGCAAATACGACACGGAACAGAAACGCTTGCTTGTTTCATTTGCGAGTGCGACAACCAATCTAAAAGAACGGATCGTCGATTCCTTCATGCTGTTTGATGTGGTCAAGCAATGGGACGCCTTCCTCATGCATAAGCTTCAAGTTGTGTAAGACCATATTCGTTTTATGTCGTATGCAATAGAATCCGCAGTCCTTCGTTGGGTCAATCTTCAACATTGCCTTCTTTCTTTCGTCGCTCGTCCAAAACTCGTCAAACGGAGCGTCGTTGACTGACCCAAGCAGCTTATCCTCTCGCCCTCGGTGGTACGGACACGGATAGATTCCAGACGGAGTCACAAGCGTACGAAGTTCCATAGCCGGACACGAGGTGTATTCCTTTGGTTGAATTGGTTCATCCATTTGGTGCAGGTATTCAATCGACTTTGGTGCTATGACTTCAAAAGTCTCATCTTCCAGTCGCCTGCATTGCTCATCTTGGTCCGCTATCAATCCTCGCAACTCCTCGTCAAACGCTAACAAAAAGTGCTCAGGATCGACCATAGGCTTGTACTCAAAGTAGTCACAACCAATTTCTTTCGCCAACTTTGCAGCGCAGAATATCTCGTGAGCATTTGTCAGATAGTCCTTTGCGGGATCTGAGGATCGCGGAAGCGAAGCATTCGCAGCCCCTGGCACGAAGTCAGCGAAACTCTCGTATCTTTTCACTGCAGGCCGCTGCATCACCAAGAAGCTGAACCCTAAGGCACCTTTCTTACGTTTTGCAAGAATTTCCATATTTCTAACAACCTTCGCGAAAGAATCTTTGATGGGGTTTGGCCGAAACAAGTCATATGTTTCAGGCGTACCCGCGTCCATTGAGACTCGCGTCCACGAAACACAATCCGCAAGTACGTCCATGTGCCGCTCTATCAAGCTCCCGTTCGTCGTGAGCCCAACTGCAATCCCATGAGAATGGGCCAACTCGATCGGCATAGGCATGCACTTATGTGCCAATGGCTCCCCGCCACCAATGAATATAATTCCCTTTACGCCCGCACGAGCAAACTCGACGATCAATTCTCGGATTCGCTCCGTTGGGATGCTCGCTTTATTCAAAAGTCCAGCACTAATGCATTCTGGACAGCTGTAGTTACACGCCGTGGTGGGATCGAATTCGACTAAAAGCGGCGCCTGTAATTGGCCGTTGACATACTGCTCCAAGTCTTGGCGAATTTCTGCGCGAAACAGTTTTTTCAAGTAGTTGAACCTAATCCTATCTTTCGCGGCGGTTTGTTCCTGTCTCAATTGATTTGCTCCAAATAACAAACATTCGCGCTCTTTGGCGTTAACGCGAAGGCTTTCACAGTCAGGGGAATTCGCAAAACGATGGCGAAGACCGGGCTTGGCCCGATGGCCTACCTAAGTCTTCACCAACAACAAACAACATGGCAAGCGTGCCGAACAAATAATTCGTCCAACTATTCATCCAGCTGCTTGTCGTTCTTAATAATATCTTTGGTTGGCTTTCCTGTTGGGACGAAACGAAATACAAGGAAAGTTACATCTTCATCAGAGCTATTCCAAAATGTATGGCTTGACTGTCCTACACGTACCAAATCCCCAGATTGGACAATTTGGGTTTTAAGGGCTCCGTCCTCTTTCCAACGGGCTTCGAGTTTTCCATCGACTATGAAAAGGGCTTCTTCAATAACCTTATGGTGGTGCCATTGTTGTTTTGTCCCGGCAGGCACGATGTTGTGATGAATTTCAAACTCATCAAACAAATGATAAACAACTTCTGTGCCTTCGTCTTTCTTGACGAAGATGCCGTCGCTTTTTGGAATAATATTCATTGAACTTCGAAAAAATCGGATGAGTATCAGAGGAATTTAATTCTTCAATATAGAATTAACGTAGCAGGTGATTGGCCACAACGCAAATTCTTGAGTTAGCGTGAGTTAGCGTTAGGTAATTTGGCAGCGCATCACTTGGGCGGTATAATATGATGATTGAGATTTATTGGTGACCTGGAGATCAAGCAATGAGTGTTAGTAAAGCATATCAATTGGTGGTCGAAGCCGCGAATCTTATCAATCATGACAAAGCCGTGGCACTTTTACTAAAGGCACTGGAACTAGACCCAAGTTCATCTCTTGCTCGATTTCATCTTGGAATGATCTATTCGAGTCGTGGATTGCACACGCTTGCAATCCAACAATTCGACGCACTCGTCGCAGTGTCTCCGACTAATGACCCGGGAATCTGGTTTCTTTTGGCCCGTCAACACCATCTTAGCAGCAACAACTCGAAAGCCATTGATTGTTACCTAAAGGCATTAGAACTAGACCCGGTTTGTGAAAAAGCTTGCCTGTACGTCGCCCAGCTCTTTTGCAAATCCGGTGAGTTCGAAGCAGCGATGCCCTATGCTCAAAAAGCCATTGATATGCGTCCAAGTACGTCAATGGTTGCGAATAGTGAATTTGAATCAACCCTAGCGCTTTGCCTACAGGGCTGCAACAAAAATGAGAACGAATCACTCGCTAAAGTTCAAACGCTCGACGTGGGCCAAATTGCAAGAGCAACCGTAGAAAGGCTCGTTGCTGCATTTCCAAACACGAAGCAAACTTTCGATTCATTCGGACTTCGATGCTCGGATTGCCATGGACTCGAAGAACTCAGCGTATTGGAATTTGCGCGCGAGCACGATTGCGATGAGAACGCTCTTGTAAATGCCTTGTCTATCGAAATTCAAAGTATCCAAACTAAAGCTTAATCCAAGGAACAATCATGCACTTGGGAGAACCACTCTAAAGCCCAAATCATCTTCCTTTCTAGATGAATTACTAAACAATCGTCGGCGAACTATTTCTTTGGAAGGAGGGTTGGCAAATCCCCCTCCCAACACCAAACGGTACGTAGGACGATCTTTTGGGGGAGCCGTGTCGCACCATTCCCACACATTTCCCCACATGTCAAACAGCCCCCAATCATTACTCACTTTGGTGCCACTTGGCATTGGACCTGAACTTCGGTCAAACCATGCTTCTTCTTCCCAATCCGCTGGAATAGCTTTGCCGGCCCATTTATTTGTTCCCCCACAAGTTGCTGCGTATTCCCACAATTGAAACGAAGGCAACCGGAAACCGTTTGATATGGAATCCAATACTGGCAGCCTTCCTTCTTCAAGAATATAGGCTGGTTGCCTCGACTGAATCAAAGAAAGCGCGTTGCAAAACGCCGCACATTCAGCCCAACTTACGTTCGTCACAGGAAAATCATCCTGCTCCGCTGATGCTAGTTTCTGAAGAATTCCAACAATGTTCATAGCAATTTTAGATTCTACTCCTTTCAAAATCACAACAGCTTCATTCCATTGAGCTCTGGTTATGGGAGTAGACGTAATGAGAAATGACTGTCCTTGATGATAGCGATCAACAACGAAGGGCGGAGCATCGCTCCCGAAGGGAGGTACTCGAGCAAGCGTCAGGGAGGATTCACCAAGTGGGATGCTGATTGCATTTGTTTGTTCTCTTCCTTGACTACCAATTAGTTGATCAACAACCGATCGGGCACTATTTGAATCAGTTAGAACAAACTCTTTGGCTGTCTCTAATGCTTTCCAGTCAGAAACGCCATTAAATTGCAGGTGCACGTGTTGATATTGCAGCTGAGAAGGAAGAAACTCGTTGACCAACTCTCGCTCTATGTCAATTTTGCGAAGTTTTTCGAGCATTGCTTGAACGAATGGTTTCGATACTCCATCAACAATTACCGTCGAGTCCAGATCTTTTCGTTTTAGCTGAATATTAAACGTGATTGATCGCCTTGCGACCTCAGGACATACTCCGACAATCCGCTGACAAAACGTCCAGTAAAATTTGGAGTCTGCCGGCATTTCATCGCCCATAATCGCCATAGCAACTTCAGGCGCGCGCCGTGAATCTTCGTCTAGCTCGTCAGCCAATCTGACAAGAGCAGCAATCACTTTTGGACGCACACTAAACTGTCCAATCTTCAACTTGTCAGGCAGTGAACTGCAGTTGGCTCTAATGTCGCACTTACTTCCATGGCTTTGTGCTGCGACTGCCACAATGGTTCGTTCGTGCTCAGTTAACAATGCATCAACTCCCTTCAGCTTTTTGACCCATTGCCCAGAGATAGCCGGATGGCCTTTTCTTGATTCCAACATGCCAACGTCGTGCCATTGAACTGCAGCCATGCAAAGAAATAGTTCAAGTGGAGATTCAAGATGCTCTAAAGGACTAGGGCCGAGCAACTCATCGAGCCTTTCCGTGACTCGCTGAATATGCCCAGGCCCATGATCATTTCCGTAAGAAAAATCAGCAGCCCAGTGACTGTACACTGGAGTAAGGTAGTCACGGAGATTTGCGAATTTTTCGTAGAACCCGGTTCCCTGAACATCTTTCAAGGCTTTTTCAATAGCCAATTCCGTTGACATAAGCGTCCAATTCTAATGCTAAAAAATTTCGTTTCAGAATTCCCCGTGCCGATACAACAAGCCGGTCACAACATATGAGAATTGGTAAGTCACAAGTAGGCTGCGTGCGGATATTAGAAGCACGGAATCCACAAAACAAAAGCCTAAAGTACGAGAAACACGCTGACGCTTCAATGTTGCTTTTTAGTTTTTGGGCTTCATAGTTACAAATGAAAACTCATTTTGAATTTCACCATTAGTAGTTAGCCTTGCGATCCCAAAAAACCTTGGCAATTCTGCCAAACTGCATTGAGTGAACTGACCAAACAACATGTTCATTTGCTCTGCATCATTCTGGCTAACACGAAAACATACGAAATTTGCGGCATTGCCGACAATTATTGGCAATACCCCGTGTTGATCCACTGAAGCCAGCGATTGAGTCGCTGACCAAATTGCGACTCGATATTTTCTCGCCTCTGACAAGAGACTCATTAATGCCGTTGGATTACTGTAGAGCTGGACTTCATCAAAGAAAACGTAGTGAAGTCTCCTCTTGTCTTCTTTCACACTGGCTCTTGAGAGCGCCGCATTCTGAATTGAGCTTAGCACTAAACTTCCGAATGTGCACGCTGCTGTTTGACCTACTTCGCCGCGAGCCAAGTTGACGATGACGAAGTTTCCATTGTCAAACGCCTGTCGAAAGTCGAAAGAGGTTTTGGTTTGACAGAGCATTGCTCGCAGCTTTGGGGTTAGCAGTGCGTCAAGCTTGTTGATTACGGATTGAATTGCTTCTTGACGATATGACTTGCTCCAACCAGAAAAAGTAATCAACCAGAATTCGCGAACAAGTGGATCATCAACACGAGACAAGATCTTCACACGCAGAGGTTCGTTTTCTAGCATCCTCCGTACATCCATCAGTGTGGTATCGCCTGCAGCGATACATGCAGATAGTGCGTTCAATAGAATCTGCTCAAGCCTTGGTCCCCATGAGTTGCCAAAAAGATTTTTCATTGCTGCCAACACTGAATCGGCAATTACCGGCCACCGACTCCTGTCTGAACAGGCGAGAGGATTAAAAGCGATCGGATTTGCAGCCGTTGCGTCGAAATCAACGAAATTATATTTTTGATTGTTTGGAATCATCGCTCGAACTTCTCGAGCAAAGTCGCCGTGGAAATCTACGAGCGTAAATCCAACTCCCCTCTTTATCAGGCTGGCGATTGCAGTCTTTAGCAATGTCGTTTTTCCAGATCCAGATGAACCAACAACAAATCCGTGAAGACTTGCGTCTTGGTCGTGAAGCCCGAACACATATTGTTGATCGTGATAAGCAGTCTTTCCCAAAAGAAACAAGTCGTCGTGATCAATTGCCAAAGGCAAATTGATTGGTGGTTCAAGTTGCCGCATTCGATTACTGGCTTGACGCTCTGTGTTGTGGATGGGTGGATGGAAAATTGACGCGACCTCTGAGCAATCCAAAAGGAAAACACTGCGCCGCGATTTCACTCGTTTTCGAAACAGTTTGAATTGTCCATTGCGTGGAGAATTGAACTGGGCCAACTGCGAATAGATTTGCTGGATTAAGCTTTGGGCCAGTGCGATTTCACCTTGGTTTCCGTAAATCGAAACCTTCATCCTAGAATAGAAACATGAGCCGCTTAGTTTATTCGAGCCAGATTGAATATCTGTTTCTCTTTCGTGATGACGGCTCGAAGCCACGTTCATACTTGGCTCGTCGAATTTTGCGATTGGCACAAGAAGTCCAATTGGCCGTGTAGCCAGACGTGCAAACAGGCTTATCGATCGACTCCCCTTTTCAAACCAAGAAGCAACTCGTCGCCGTTTACGGAAGAAAGGGCTTTGAAGTTTCTCAAAACATCTGCGTTGACGCTCAAGTGTCTTTGAATCAACCGGTGTCAGCGACAATGTAAAGTGACCAAAGAAACGAGAATGTTGATTTGTTGCCAGTGCCGAAAACAAGCCGTTAATTGGATCTGCTTCGGTCAATAGCTCACGCCACCTTTTGATTGAGTACAAATCGTTCTTCAAAACAACATCCGCAAAATGTGATTCTTTCGCGTCCTGCGGAACGAACGCGTCGTCCTGCAAGCTGGTTAGCTTTGCGCCTTCAAAATCGTTCCTGAGGCGAAATTTGATCATTCTGGCGGTATTGGAATCGGACGTGCGAATAGCTTGAACAACTTCCCCATTAATAACTCCAAGCTCTAACGAGATTTCCGATCGCCTAGTCCCCTGTTGCATCGCTTCATGAATTGTCTTCAGCAACAATTCGAACGACTCACAGGATTGCTCTCGATCATTTGGGCCGAGGGTAGTGAACTGAAAAAGCAAGATTGAAAAGGTAGTGTAAGGTTTTCCGCCCCGTGGACGCTGATTTGCCGCCAACGACGGGGCGGCCTGTCGCACGCTCTAGCTGGTTCACCATACTGCGTTCCGCGATCTGCCTGACGGCGATACTGCGAGTGTCGTCAACTTGTAGGTGAGGTCGATCCGCAACAAGTCAACGCATCGGGGACGACCATCAGTTGGCTCGGCAAGTTCTCTCGACTCAATACCGAAGCAACCTTGGCGAACGATAGGACTTACAGGTTATCACTTCTCACCGATTTGATAAACAAGTTCGCAATAGATGAAGTGTTGCACCACAACCAGTGGCAATGTCAACGTCGATACATCGAAAATCCAAACGGATCGTGGCATACTCTGAGTAGCCAATGCCTATCCACTCCCCTATCAACTTATGGAATCCGCATTTCTGACGATAAAAGAAGCCGCTCAGTTCATTGACAAAGCAGAGGTCACTATTCGTCGCTTACTCAAACGACTACTCAAAAACCGAACTAGTGAAACAGATCGCTGCATCGTCGAATCCACCGAACAAGGAAAACGCTTGTATCGAATTGAACCGCGTTTCTTGGTGACTCATGCCAACTTAAATAAGGGAACGCGTCAACGTTTACTTGATCAACTCGATCAAATGACTATTCACTTGCACGATGATCAAGGACTGCTTAATCAAAAGAGCAGTCCATCGCCTCAGACGCCTAGCCAGATGGAAAGCACAACTGACCACTTGAATAGTCATTCAACGTCTTTGCCTAATCAAATGAACACAATTGTTGATCAAGTGCCTACTCAAACGACAGGTGACTACGCGAGTGATCCGCCAGCTGCACAGGGAACTGATCAACCCGACAACCAACTGCGTAGTCAAACCGAATCAGATGGCAGCAAATTGCTGAACGATGTCGTTGATGAACTGCGTAATCAAATGACCATCAAGGATGAACAAATCAAAGAGAAGGACAAACAGATCGAAAGAAAAGACACTCAACTGGAAAAGAGAGATGGCACTATCGACGTGTTGAATGCAACCATTCAAAAGTTAACCGATGGGATACAGCAAGGAAACTTTCTTGTGGCATCTGCCCAAGAACGAATTCCCTTGCCAAACGACAGTAAACGTGAAACCATAACTCCCCAGCATGAGATAGTCGAAACGGAATCCGATTCGTTGCAGGAATCAACGGTTGAGCCAGAAAACGAACTAGATGATAAGGCCAAGCCAGGAGGAAAAAGGGGATTCTTGGGAAGACTTGCTGATAAAATTTCTTTCTCGAATAACTGATTTGAAAACCGCAACGCCAGCCGTCGGCCAGCAAGATAAAAGACTAACTCCAGCTGTCTTAATACGTGCAGAAGCGAACATCCTTCGTTATCCAATTTTCTATTTGCACACCAAGGGTCTTTCGACGATCGACTGCGTCAGCTGCGAAGGCAATCGAACGGTTGAAGGTAAGTCGCAAAATTTCAAATTGACGTCATCACGCAATTCCCGCTTTCTTTATCCTGGGCCGTTCGCTCGCAAAGTTCATCATGCATTGATGAGTCTATTGCAAAAGAAGGGACTTCCGTACTCAAATTTTGTTGAGTTCACTTGGAGGCAACTCGCATCTGAAATGCGTGTTTCGTGGCATGGAAAACTCGCAGCAGAAATGCGAAACGCGATTCGCAGTATTGCAGGGTTACTAATTACATCAGAATCTGCTTTGATCGACGGCCCGACAAGGCAGCCCATTCAAGATGTTGAGAAGGGATTTCAAATTATTGACGAATTCGTTTTCGCAAACATGCGACTCGATGATGGCACAACAACCAATCGGAACCGAGTTGCGTTTTCAGATTGGCTTGTCGCTAATCTAAATGCCCGATACTTCGCAACCTATCGCTACGACGTTTGGTTGGATCTGGCGGATCAAAGCGTAGTTGCAAGTCGAATGTATGAGTATTTATTACATTCGTTTTCGGGAAATCACCCAGTAGTTAAAATCAACTACGATCGACTTTGCAAATTTCTTCCAGTGAAGCAGTACGAAACCCAATACCGAGCAGAACGCCAGTTCGGACGAGTGCTTGAAAGTCTTATTCAATACGAAGTTCTTTCTGGGTTCGAATGGACTATTGGAAAACAAGAGCAAATCATGTTGAAACTGAAGCCAAGTAAACTGTTAAGGCCCAAAACTTTGAAGTCACCTTCAATTCAGCAAGTCATCGAAGACATGACTGTTTCTGAAGTTCATAGCACATCTACGCCAGCCGAAGAATTGATTGCGATTTTCTATCAAAAATGGTCAGGAACCAATGAAAAGCCGGTGAATAAGAAAGAGCTACAACTGGCAAATAAAATGATTGAGCGATACGGAAGAATGGAAGCAAAGGAAACGATCCGATATGTTGTTCGAGTGTTGAAAACCGGCTGGCCAGAAGCAAGAAGTTTTACGGCAACTCGCGACTATTGGGACGCCGCTCATAAACTGCTTCGGAAAACGAAAGGAGTCGCCGAGCAAGAACGCCAAAGACGTGAGGATGAGATTAAAACACAGACGAAAAATGACGATCGAAAAAGTCACCTGCGGAAAATTTGGAATTCAATTTCTAGCGAACAGCAAAAAAAAATCATCGACCACGTTCGCCAAAATGAAAACTGTACGATCGTCAATTCGTTTGAATCAAAACCTAAGATTCGTGAAATGTATTTGTTAAATGAACTGGAACGCCGTCAGTAATTTTTTTTGAGTTGTAGCTGCTGTAGAGTTTATTAAGTTTTTATTTAATGAATCACAACCCTTGTAGTAGTTTTGAATACTTTAAAAGTTTGGACAGACCACCAAGAGCCACTTCTTCGCTTTTACAAGGGATTTGGTGTGCGTCTGCCAGGTTTCCATCCTCCCACATTCAGGTTTCCAACCTCCCAATTTTGGGTTTCCAACCTCCCACGAACAGGTTTCCAACCTCCCACGAACAGGTTTCCAACCTCCCACTTTGATTGGTCACAAAGCTAGTCGAAAGGGGAGTCGTAAAGGTGTGATCTATCGACACAACCTACAGCCATTAACAACATCGCGAAGGATCGCTACTATTCGGCATTCACAAGCCGACGGTACGACTCAGAGGCGGCGGCTGTGTCGGTGGGGTGGAACCCCCGACACCCGCACTTCCGACCAATGGCTACACAGATCACCTGACTCCGCCGCTCCAGCACGGGTGTCGGGGCTAAATCTTTGTGTGTGCTTCGCACAAGATTTGAATAGCCCGACACAGCCGCCGCGAACAGCTACGTTTGCTCACAGCAAACACAACTCCGCATAGCGGCTACAACGACGGCTGAACGATGATGAAATCATCGACCCGTGCGTTTCGACACGCTATCTAGTCGGAAGTCGCGTCCGAAATCTGATTGAGAACTACGCCGGTTTTTGAAACTGGAGAAAACAATTCAAGAAGAGCATCGCTCGATAATTCCTCTGGCTCAACATCTCTGTAAACTCCATCAAAACTTTCGGGCGTCCACACCGTTCGAACATGCACATGATCCGCAAGCCGTTCAATAGCTTGCTTTGTTCCTTTTCGCCCTTCCGCGTTGTTGTCCAGAAACAATGTCACACGGCTGTCAGCCAATTCTCGACTCCAGCGAACAAGTTTTTCGACCTGACCTTCGGCAACTTGGTTTCCACAAAGCCCGACGGCAATGACACCTTTGGTATCTAATGCGATCACATCGTTGAATCCTTCAACAACAATGAGCCCCGTGTCTTGAATTTGTTCCTTTACTCCGGGTTGATCCATTCGCTCGATGTCGGCTCCAAACAAAAATGAGCCTTTGTGGAATTTTGGCGGGAACTTCGTTTTGATTGGTGCTACGCCCGTCCGGTCACTCTTTTCCCATTTCTTTATTTTCTCCTCAAAGTTTAGATAACGGCCAGCCCAACCAAGGCGTTGCCCTCGTTCATTCTTTAAACCGTAGATCATGCACCCGCGAATATATGATTTACTGCTCTGAGGCAGGACGCCAACGCTCCACTCTTGCATGACATCTGGCGTCATGTAGGTGCGATCATTGAGGTAGCTCGCTGCTCGACTCGACATCTCGTCAAATTCGTAGACAAATTGCTCGTCGAGATGTTCAAGTTTTCGGATTCGCTCCTCTGGATTCCGAGATAGGGGGATATTGACGGCTGTCGCTGTTGTTGGCTTCGGCTCCATTGGTTTGGGTGTCGCTGTTGTTTGCTCAACGGCTGCCGATGGCGTGCGTTGGCCAGCGACGACCGCAATGTCTTCTGCGATTTCCTTGAATTCGTCGCCTTTGAGTTTGAGGCCGGAGCTTGGCAATCGCTCATGCTTCATGCCGTACAAGAGCAGCGTGACGCTACCGCGAACATCGCAATGGTAACAATGTGTTTTGAAGACTTGCTTCTGCCAGTCGACTGCAATCACGATTTGATTGCCACGGCATTTGTCGCAAGGAAAAGGCGAGCGGATTCGCTCTTCTTTTCCTTTTTGCTGGATCTCAGTGTCGTAGCTGTAGTGATCAACAAACTGTTTAAGTGTTGTCTGTGGAAGCAGTTTGTCGACGTGAATAAATTTCATAAATAGGCTTGGTTTCGTTGATGATCGTATCTCACAACGAAATCGCTGTCAAAAAATCCTCTTGAAGCGAATGCAAAAAGAGGATCGGTTTGTTACCCCTTGGCACTGTGCAAGAGGATTTAGCGTCTTGTGCATTTAGTGACGCGGCTCGAACACAAGACAAAGCCACGGTACGAGACACAAAGCTGATCAAGCTTTGGATTTTTCGAAGATTTCTACAAGTCCATCGTCAGATACTGATGGAGCGTACAGACAAAAACATTGCTAGTCAAAATCCTATCGTGATATTCTTATCCGCGATGAATATACAAATCACTTTGCGAGATCTAGAAATTTTTCGTCTTTTGAAAAAATTACCTTTGACGACTGACCAAATGTTTCGACTGAGCGCGTCCTTTCATCAACCTTTCAATTGCCAACGAATTCTTCAAAGGCGATTGAAACGACTTGCCGACAATGGTTTGTTGAAACGATATTACTTCGCGTTTGCTCGCCAAGGGAGAAGCCCAGCCTATTGGAGGCTGACGCGGTCAGCCTTTCGACTGATCAGCTCAACATCTAAAGAGCCGAAACGAACAATGTTTTCGCCAATTGGCGTTTCGCTTCACTTCCATAGCTACCACCTCAATGAATTCTTGATTTGTGTTTTGCTTGCTGCGTTCGAGAAGGAGGTTTTAGTTGAAGAGTTCAATATTGAGTGTTCCCTCGATGTTGATGCTGCCAGTTCAATCACGCCTGATGCGACGATTTGTTTTCAAACTCCAAATGCCCGAAGCTATAGATTCTTCGTTGAACTGGATACTGCGAGCGAGCGTATGGCTACCAACCAGAGAATTCCGTCTTCGATTCAGAAAAAGCTGGAAGCCTACGAACGATATCACCAGAAAGTTGGCAATTCGTTTCGCGTTTTGTTTTTAACAACGAGCAGTGAGAGCCGTGCCAATAATATTTTGGCATTTGCAAATGGGTTTCGCGAGAATCCGGCTAGCGAATTAGTTTACGCAGCATACTTGCCGAATATATTGTCCAACAGCAACTGTCTCTTTGATAAATTGTTTAGGAACCATCGCGGAAGTCTCGTTGGGTTATTGAGAAACGAGTCCGTCAAAGTTTAGTTTCCACATCGAGCTGATCGTGCTACAATTGAATCAAGGAGTACCCCCGATGAATATGAGCGTTAATATCCCAACAACATTGAAGCCATTCGTTGAATCAGAACTTTCGTCTGGTGCATTCGAGAGTGAATCTGCGCTTGTCGCTATGGCATTGGAAATGTTCCAAGATGCTCGTCGACGACACGCGGATCTTAAAGCCAAGGTTCACGCCTCAGCTGAACAGGCAAACGCTGGGGACGTTAGTCCGCTGGTAATGGAAGATGTCATCGCGCAACTTAGGTTGAAATTTGACGAGAACGGCCAGCCAAAATCGTAATGGGTTCCGTTGTCAAAACAACAGCTGCTGAAGACAGCCTGCTTTCAATCGGCCAATACATTGCAGCCCACAGTCAAAGTCTTGAGACTGCAGTGCGAGTCTTGCTAGAAATTGACCAAAAACTCGCAACCTATGCCGAGTTTCCTCATATGGGTCAGGCCCGTCCAGATTTGAAAAAGGAAGCCCGTTGTTTTTCAGTTTATGACTACGTCATAATTTACGAACCTCGCCACGACGGTATTTTGGTGTTACTCGCTGTTCATAGTGCCGAAGACATTGAACAAAAATATCGGCATCTTTTTGATCCGAAGAATTAGTCGACAATTTGATTGAAGCTGTTACAAAGAAAGGAGTCAAATGACGATCTACGATGAAGAAACGGAATTCATGAGTCTCCATGCCGGCAATGTGCTAAGGAGAATTCGCGAGCTTGCCAGTTCTCCAGTGTTACTGATTCCAAATAAACTTGGCCTCGCTGAAGGCATAGTCCAAGTTGAGATTTTGATCGCATTTATGGACGCCAAGCTTACAGAAGAGTTTCCTGAGCAAGCAGAAGTACAAGCTTGGAAGCAAACATTTCTTGCGACTTTTGATGCACACCGTTTAGAGGAGTGGGATAACGAACCTGGTTTTGGCGGTGACAAAAGACAGTCGATTGAACGCCTGTTCGATAGGTTGACGCTACTGCTGTGGGATGGCCACGATAGGGAAATGCTATTTCGAGAATTGCTTAGCGAAGCATGGGTTGTTGCTGATCTATTGCGAAAATGGCTTGATGAAATCGGCGAAACCAGACTTGGGTTCGCGATGGAAATTTTAGACGGCTACCTTCGCCGGGATAACTTTGACCGGACAATCGCGAATGTAATGTCATGCATTATTTTCTCAGATCAACACGAGCCATCAGATCACCCTGTCGTCCAAGTTGCAGAAGAGTTTATTGGTTTTGCTTCGGACTTTTTTGAGTTCGTGAAAGGAGGGAGCATTCCTGATCTAACGCCATCCAAAGAAGAGTGTGAAGCCAAGCTTGCAAGCTATCGGTCGCGATTAGTGGCGTTCGAAGAAACAAACGTTGAGAATCCTTAGGGCTGAGATGACTTAGTGGGCTGCTATTTGTTATCATAAGGTTTGGGACGCGCCCAAGGTACTGATGTAAGTTCTTCGTAAATCCTCCGAGCAATCTCGAAGCTTACTTTGTGTTTTCCGTGTGGTGTCGCAGTTACAAAATATCTAATCTCATCTGGCGAAAACGAGAAATTTTCGGGTAGGCCGAGTTTGCGTTTGGCAAGTCCGTCTGCGGAATTGCACTGATCGCAGACGATAGTCGCGGGGAATCGCCCATTGCCGACACCACGGACGGACTCAGAATGATCGTGATGACGATGTAGTACGGCTACCCAATCTTCAAACCTGTTGGGTTTCGTCGGGAACCGCATTGTCCAACGCATGATTTGGTACTTGGTTCGATCACAGATTGGGCAAATCCAGTGGTCGCCAACTTTTCGCCACAGGATGTGGCAATGAAGTCCGTCATAGTTTTGAAAATCTTCAAGTGTTGGAATTTTGGTTATCTTAGCCATTGTTTTTCATTTCCAAATTCTAGCCAGCACTTTTTGAGTAGCGTGTAGATTTGGCATTCTACACGAATCATTGTCAACTCAATTGACTTCCCAGAAAGCACATTCTGGGTGTATAGTTGAACCATCTTTTCTATCTGAGCTATGAATGATGATTTCGCAATAAAATCACTGGCTGAGTCAAGCTCCGGCGAACTAATCGTTCCCGAAAGCTTGACTTCTCGCGAAACTGTTTCGCAGTTTCTTTCCAAGCTGGTTCCTACAACTCAAGAAAAAAATCCAGCCGCAGCGTTGGTTCCTTGGATCTGTGAACGACTGCCAAGTGAGGAAAGTCGCAAGACGTATGCGTCGGTGATTCGTGATTTCGTCTTACACATGAAGGATTGTGGACTTGATCCCTTATCCGTTGGCGGTGATGACGTACGAATATTCCGGGAGGCACTACGCCAAGCTGGTATGCAACCGGCAACGATTGCAAAGCAACTCAGTGTGCTTCGCGGAATGTATCGGCAATTTGGGAAACGAGGGCTCGTTGATTGGGAAACAGTTCAAGACATTCAGTCGGTTGAATCCCCTCGCGTTCAAAAGAATGCAACACCGATCCTGACAGAAGCAGAAGCCAAAAAGCTGCTTCATCAACCAGACGAAAATACAATCGCCGGAATTCGTGATCACGCAATGCTGTTCGTGTTTTTCAAAACCGCTTGTCGAGTGTCTGCAATTGCCAATGCGAAAATAGGGAGTATTGAACGATCAGATCTAGATTTCTATTTAGTCGTCCAAGAGAAGGGAGGTAAGAGACAACGGAAAGCGTTGTTAGAATCTTCAAATAGCCTTTTGCGTTATCTGGAGGTTGGCGGTATTATAGGCGAACCAGGTGAAACACCTTTGTTTCGTCCGGTTGCAAAAGATCGCAAGACACTGCTTAACAAGCATCTCTCTCGCCGCTCGATTCTAGACCGAATCAAACGTCATGCGATCGACGCAGGAATTGATGTTGGCCGGTTTGGAAACCGCGACATCTGTTGTCACTCATTGCGCGGTACCAGTATCACCAATGCTATTCAGCACGGGGCCAAACTTGAACAGGCCCAGGCTTTAGCAGGCCATTGTGATATTCGTACCACGCGAGGATATTTTCACGAAACCGGTCGCGAAGCTGAGGAAGCAGCCCGCCATATTCAGATTAGGTGAGAGATGTTTAGGAAGATGAAAAAATCCATAAGCAACGTCCATAGGTATGCGACCGGAGATAAAGGCGAACGTCGCAGGATGCGAGCTGCGTTGAAAAACGACAATTACATCTACTGCGACTGCGTTGTTTCTTGCCAAGAATCCCCCGCAGGTAGAATCGCCCAACAGTTCTGAATCTAAGACGCCAACATCGGAAGAACAATCGAAGGCACCAGGGCCAGATTATCATGACTTAGAGTCTGCCATAATGTACTTTAACGGCAAGGCACAAAAGATTGACGAGTTGCCAATCAATGAAGATGAGAAAGAAATGCTGTTAATAAAACTCCAAGAAAAACGCGAGCGTGTTTTGGATGACTTCATTTGAGGGTAGGTTTGGCAAACGGGGCAATGTCCAAACACAACTTAGATTAGGAAAACGATGTTTAAAAAGATTCTTGGTAAGGCCAAAGAAACGTACGAGTACGCTCACGCAGACAAGGAACGCCGCAGACAATTGACAGAAGAAAAGAAGCTCTTGAAGATCGCTGAATCCAACGATCGTTGGGTTGAGATGGAATGCGCAAATTGTGGCATTGGTCTCAAGGTCAACTCAGTTTTTTGTGGAAAACCCCGCCAGTGCTTTACTTGCAATCACGTCTTCACTGTTCCCACATTTGCGGAATACCTGCGCGACAAGCCACCTACTCCTGATCCTCAACCGCAGTTAGCGGAGGCACCCGCTGAAAACCAGCCTGACTATCACGATCTTGAGTCGGCCATCTTGTACTTCAATGGCAAGGCACAAAAAATTGACAAGTTGCCAATCAATGAAGACGAGAAAGAAATGCTGTTGATAAAGTTACAAGAAAAACGTGAACGCATTTTGGATGAATTTATCTAATGGCAAATATCAACCTTGGCAAACTTGAAAACGGCGAAACGCTTTCGTTTTCCGCTGACAAACTCTCGCGACACATGCATCTGATTGGAACCACTGGTGCAGGCAAAACAACGGCCCTTCACACGATCTTCCACGACTTGTTGAAAACGCCGTACAACAAGCCCTGCATGTTTATCGTCGATCCGCTTGGCGGGTTGTCTCGCGATTTGTTGATGTGGTTTTCTGACACGTTGCATTGCCCGAAATTTGTGCGTGACCGAGTTGTTTATATCGAGCCCGCAAACGACCAAGCCGTCATCCCGTTCAATCCGCTTCAAATTGACCATCCACGACAGATTGATTTCAGAATTGGTCGGGCTGTTGAAGTGATCCTAAGGGCGTGGGACAACCAAAACGTCACGGCGATGCCGCGACTCTATCGTTGGTTAAGCAATTCGCTCAGATCCGTTGCTCATTTGGGCTTGCCGTTGAGTTTTGCCAATTACCTTATCTATCCAGAGAGCAACGAGTTTTCTGCGATCGTTGAAAAGCTTCCCGCCAGTTTGCAGCATCAGTGGGCAGAGATTCAAGGTGTAAGTCCAAACCAGCTTTCAACGCTACTCGAATCAACTCGAAATCGTTTACAGCCTTTTACAACTGGCGTTCTGAAAGACACATTCGCGATCAACAAAAACCATTTTGATGTGAAACAGTTTATTGAAAACCGTAATATCGTGATTGTGAATCTGGCTGGATTTGATCGGCTTTCAACAGAGGTCAAACGTTCGTACGGTTCGTTTGTGGTTAATCAAGTTGTATCAACTGTTCGCAGTATGGTTGATCCTAAACAGGTTGATCCAACCTATCTTGTGCTGGATGAGTTCCAGGAATTTGTAACAAATGATCTGGTTGATGCATTGCCGCAACTCCGGCAGTTTGGTCTTCGGATGGTGTTGGCTCATCAATCGTTTTCCCAACTAGAACGAGACGATATTGATTTATCGTCGTTGATTTGGCTGGCTCAAAACAGAATCGCATTCGCAAACAGTGCAGAAGACGCAGATATTCTCGCTCATGAATTTGGAACGCTGAATTTTGACCCTGACAAAATCAAGCACGCCATGTTCAGTACGAAACAACTGCACGATGGTTATGAAAAAATCATGCTGAAAACGTCCAACCGCTCTAAATCGAAAGGTTGGTCGGAAGGAGGCAGTTCCGGTGGTTCAAGTGCCAATTCAAGTTCAACATCGACAAGCAGCAGCAACTCAAAAGTTAACGATAGCCGCTCGAGCTCTTCCAGCGAGTCAACTTCCAAAGCGTCAAGTAGCTCATCGACTTGGTCGTCAACCTATTCGTCAACTGAGTCTGAATCAGAAGGCTGCGGATTATCTGAATCGTATCGTGCTAAATTCCGAACGTTTGAAGAGGAGACTTCCAGGACATTCAAGTCATACGAAGAGCAACAAGCGGAATACGGACGCGACATTCGCCGTCTGAAAGTTGGCTATGCCTACGTGAAGCTCTTAAACGATCCTCAGCTTCATTTTTGCAAAGTTCGCTTTGATCCAATTCGCGACACACCCAGGATTCAAGCCCGAATGGAGGAATTCAAACAACGGAATTTTGAAAACAGCCTATTCCTTTCTCCCGCTGTGATTGAGCAAGAACATGAAAAGCTTCGAGACAAGTTACTACGTCCGCAACGGATCGTCGTAAAGGCCGACACAGTGGCCGCAGACGGAGATAGTGGCCCGAAGTTCAATTGATTTGCACTTCGTTTGTATTGATTGAAGATTTTCAAATCAAATTCTAAAATTGCTGGTTTGAGAACTCTCGTTTTGGGAATCCGATGGGCGTTGTAATTACTGACAAAAATTTGCTCGTGCTTGAAATGTTGGCACGTTACTACGTGCTGACTCGAAAGATGATTCAGGACATGTGCTTCCCTCACGTTCGTAGTTCACGTTCCGTATGCGAACGGATTCGAAAGCTAAAAAAAGAAGGCTTTCTATCGCAGGCGAACATGCAGGTCGTCTTAAGCGGCCAAAGTGCTTCCCCTGTCTATTATCCGAACAGGAAAACTGCCGAGACCCTGGCAGCAGCGCATGATGATGACGGCTACCTAAACATCTATATAAAGCCACCTGCAACGAGACTTCTGTTTCACTGGATCGAAATTGCAAAGACCCATTACCTGGCAGATCAGGCAGTCGGCAATTCTGACTTGATCAAGATGCCCCAGTGGCACAACGAGTGGGAAGTGGTCAACAAAGATGTTCCAAACAAGAACCTTCACTTCACAATTCATTCGATTTTGCGACAGGAACCGACCGTGGTCTGCCAACCAGATGCCGCATTCTTGATCGAATGTGGCAGGCATCGCAAGGTTTTCTATGTTGAAGTCGATCGAGGCACCGACTCCATTCGACGTATTGTCCGAAAAAAACCAGCGGGTTATGCGGGAATGAAACAACAGTGTCGGCATCTAAAACACTTCCCCACTTCGACGTTGGATAGCTTCTCGGTTCTGTTTATCACGACGACAGAACATCGCCGTGATGAGTTGATTAGACGCCTCTCCGAGAAAGAGGGATCCCATTTGTGGCGGGCAGCTTGCCGGAGTGAAATTGAGCCGGAAACGATGTTTTTCAAGCCTGTTTGGCGAAACGAGAAGCAGGAAGCCGTCTCGTTGATTTCATTATGAACCGCCAAATACACTCTCCACCGCATTGGCCGTAATGTCCGGCGTCAAATGCCGATAACGTCTTCTCTGCTGCTCGGTCGTGTGTCCAACGATTTCATCAATCACACGTTGGTCAACTCCCTCCATCGCAAGCGCACTGATAAAGCTGTGTCGGAAGACATGGTATCCCTTAATACAGTCCCATGTCGTTGTTTTCAGCGTCGATTTCAGGCGATTATGGGCGACATCCTTGGTAATTGCTTTTCCCACTTCATCAACGAACAGATGTTCTCCGCCGCTATGGACTTTCAACCATTCCGACAGCACCTCCTGCAAAGCCCGTGTCAGCGGAACAAATCGAGTGGAGATTTGACCCCGCACCCGCTTTCGTTCTCTCACCAGCAGACGCGAGCCATGAATATCCGCTACTTGCATTCTCAGCAGTTCGGATCGCCGGACTCCGCAGTGAGCCGCCACACAGACCATCGGGTAGAGAAACGGCACTTTCGCCTTATCCCTGATCTGGATCAGTACATCGGACACTTCATGTTTAACCAGGAACAATGCTTCCCAGATTTCTTTAACTGCCGTCTTGCTCAACTTGCCCTTGATAATTCGCTGTTTGATCTGTGCTCGTGTTTGAAAAGGCGCCATCTCAACATTTTTGGGGAACTGAATTTTCCGCAACGATAATTTGCCTGACACCAACTTGAGTTCCCTCCCCCAATTCCAGACCGTACGAAGCGTTACCAGCTCCTTACGAATGGTTGACCCGCAAATTTGGCGACCATACTTCCCTTTCATTTTGGAACGCTGATTAATGTATCGTTGCAGATCCCTGGGAGACATTTCATTGCAGGAAAATGTCTTTCCCAATTGACGCTCCAAATGGCGACGATGGACCTCCAGCGTTAGGATGGTTGACGGTTCCAGACTCCCATTGCGGGCCGTCTGAAAGTATTCATCAAAGAGTTTGGCCAATGTCAAAAGCACTGGCTTTCGAGGTGACTTCTTCGTAGACGGTTTCTCCGATGGTACCACTTGCCGTTGACTATCGCCACGAATCAGAAACGTGCCAACTTCTACCCCGGCTGGCATCTGGAGATGTCCGTTGCGAATCATCCAGACTCGTTCATCAAGCTTCACAACGGACGCTTCTGCCTTCTTTTCGTTGCTGGTCTTGAGCGACCGTTTAAATCTACGATTCTGAAAACGAAAGCAAATGTGATAGTTCCCTGAGGGGTCTTTTTGTAATGAACTCATGATTTCTCCTTCTACGAAATTTTCGGAAAAAGAGGCCTTCATGAACAGCGATACGAATGCAATGCTAACGCGATGGCGTCACTGAAATGTCACTGATTTACCAATGCGACACAAAAGAGAAAACAAAGTTTCCGTCAGCGAACGACGAAGACCCTTGTTTTATCGAGTGCGGATGAGAGGACTTGAACCTCCACGCCCTTGCGGGCACTAGAACCTGAATCTAGCGCGTCTGCCAATTCCGCCACATCCGCTTTTGTACGACAATTTTTGGCCAATGAAGATTTTAACGCATTTGAGTTTGCTTGTCAGTGGCACCCGGATTGCCAAAGATCGTGCCCAAAATTGGAAACTTCCAGATCCGTTGCAGCGACGACTACCGCAAACCTAATCTCGACTCGTCGCTGCTCCAAATGAGCCTTCCGCAAATCCACAAAACCATCTTGCCCCTCATCACTCGTTAATATCGGGCAACATCTGAATTGATCTCAAGACTCCAGGCATCAATTCCACCTGCCATACTTTGGACTCGCGGAAATCCATTATTACGTAACCATTGAGCGACACTCAAACTACGAACCCCGTGATGACAATGAACCACAATTCGTTTGTCACGATACTCCTCCAATTCCTCAACCCGCGATGGAGTCTCGTTCATCGGAATCAACATCGAACCCTCGATTCGGCAATGATCATTCTCGTGCTGCTCGCGACAATCAAGCAGCAAAAAGTCCTCGCCACCCCCGAAAAGGCTTTGAGTAGCATGAACATCAATCTCAATCGGGTATTCTTCAGTGCACATAGGATCTTTCTGAAACAAGAGTTGGCTATTCTTTGCTCCAGTGAACTTTTTGTCGAGGGACAAGGTCGATATAAATAGATTAAGCCCCATCCTCCATTTAAACCTTTATGACCACCTCTCGCGAATTTGCCGTTCAAGTCGTCCAACAACTTCAAGACGCCAATTACTCAGCACTCTGGGCAGGCGGATGCGTGCGCGATCAACTGCTTGACAAACAACCCAAAGACTACGATGTCGCAACCAATGCGACTCCAGAGCAAGTTCGCCAACTGTTTGGAGAAAATCGAACCTTGCCAATCGGTGCGTCCTTTGGCGTCATCACCGTGCTCGGCCCCAGATCTGCAGATCCAATCGAAGTCGCCACTTTCCGACGCGAAACAGGATATTCCGATGGTCGACGCCCCGACTCCGTTGAGTTCACCGACGCACGCGAGGACGCGATCCGACGTGACTTCACCATCAATGGCATGTTTTACGATCCCATCGCCGATATCGTTATCGACTACGTCGGCGGTCAAGAAGACCTGAATGGAAAAGTCATTCGCGCCATCGGCAACCCGCACGAAAGAATCGACGAAGATAAACTTCGCATGCTGCGCGCCGTCCGATTCGCATCGACTTTTTGCTTTGAACTGGAGCCCAACACCATGGCGGCAGTGCAACAACACGCCCATGAAATCAATGTCGTCAGCGGCGAACGGATTGGCGCGGAGCTTCGTCGTATGCTGGGAGGCTCCAATCGTGCTACCGCCGCAATGCTCCTTCGTGAGTCCAAACTGCTTGATCAAATTCTTGTCGGTTCCCACACCTTGGACAGTCAAACATGGGACCAAGTTTTGAAAACTCTTGCCGCACTAGGAGAAAGCAATTTTGCCTGTGCAACATCGGTTTTGGTCGGCCCACTGAATGATTCGGCTATCGTTGAACAACTTTCCATAGACTGGAAAATCTCCAACGAGGAAAAGAAAACGATTGGCTGGATTCTCCGCCACAAATCTACACTCGCCAATGCAACCGCCCTGCCCTGGTCCGCTCTGCAACCTTTGCTGATTCAACCGGACGCCAAGGCGGCCCTGCAAGTCCTTCACGCAGAGGGTTGCTGGCCAAAAGAAGTTGAACGATGCCGCGATCGCCTGGCTTGGCCCGAAGATCAATTCAATCCCAAACCCTTGCTGGATGGCGAACAACTCAAAAAACTAGGAGTTTCCCCGGGCCCCGCGTTCGGCAAGATACTCAAAGAGCTCCGCACCAAGCAACTTGACGGCGACCTTGCCTCAACCGAGCAAGCAATCAACTGGGTAAAGGAGGGCCTTCCATAGCTTGGCTCCAGCCACCACCAACGCCTTGAAGTCTTGATGCTCATGCCGCACCTAGTTGATGTCGGCCGATGGGACCTAGTCCCTGACCGTTTTGAATTGATGGGTAACAAGGCTAAGAAAACCGGTGCATCTGATGTTCTCGGCGGTTGGCAGAACACCACATGCCCACGCAAGCGAGGAGCATGGCACCCGTCGTCGAGGTTTTTGCCTTTTACGGGAGGTTGAGGCTCCTGCCGAAACAATTCTTGTTCCTCTCAAACGTGGAACTTGGGGCGAGCGACCCTTTCATCGGGGTGCGAGATCTGACGGCGTGACTTATTTTTAAGAAGACCGTTGACTTCGCAGCTCATTCAATATACTTTGCATTGCAGAGCTAAAACACCTCGAATTGAAGGACTGTCTTCATGCAACTACGAGACGCACTTTCTGACCTTAAAGAAATACGTGCACAACTTGATCGATCCACAGAATTTCGTGGTTTTCGTTCCATGTCGGTTGGACTCTCGGGCATTCTGGCAACAGTAGGAGCCATTTCTCAACTGACTTGGCAGGCCAACTGGGGCCAATCGCTGAGCGAGTTCTTGACGGTCTGGCTTTTGGTCGCATTGTGCAGCGTTGTCGCGATGGTAATTGAAATATGGATTCGCAGCTTCCAAAGTTCTACTCAACTCGTATGGAAGACGTATCGGAACCTGCTCATTCAGATCGCACCCTCATTTCTTGTTGGTGCAGTTATGACGGCAGCAATTGTGGTTAGCGTTCATGTTGCCTGGATGCTCCCTGGCATGTGGGCATTAATTTACAGTTTGGGTCTATTTGCCTGTCGCCAGCATTTGCCGCGATTAACGGTCTGGGCTGCAGCCTACTACATGGTAGGTGGGACGGTCTGTCTTGCGCACAGTTTTCTTTCCCGTGACCTGGCCACGCCACAGCTTTCCGCGTGGTACATGGTTATCCTCTTCGGCGGCGGACAGTTTTTACTTGGATGGATTTTGTACTGGAAATTGGAGCGCCGGCATGGCCAAGAAAACTGAAAAATCAAAGCAGCTACAAAGCGCCCAAGCGGCACTTGATAACATCGATCGTGTCTTTCATGAAAAGGCTCGTCTAGGAATTCTGACTGCGATGGTCGGCAACTCCGACGGCTTGAACTTTAACGATCTTAAAGACCTCTGCAGCTTGACCGATGGTAACTTGAATCGACACCTGAAAGTCCTGGTCGACGCGAAAATCCTCAACGTGAAAAAGACGGGACAGGGACGCAACACCAACAGCGTCTACAAACTCACTGCCGGAGGAAGCCGCGCTTTTCAACGATACATCGATTCCCTGGAAGCCATCGTGCGACAAGCCCAACAGGCCAGTTCAAAATCCAACAAAGGCCTGGGACTGGCGGGAAACAACTAACCCACCACAGGGTAGACGGCGTCTCATTGCGACGCCTTTTCTTTCACTCATTCACTTTGCAATACAAAGTCAAATTAACAAACCCCATCATTCGTTCTTAATGATCCAACCCATGCCTCACCTCGAGCCGGAATCGCTTACTCAACCCAGCATTTTTTCGAGCTCAGTTTCAACCCAAAAAATGCTTCGATCGTCTGACGTTGCAGCCGCCAATTTGGTGACTGCGATAGACCTGCCTCTGGAAAAGCAGTCGGCGATCGAAGCTCCCTCCAACGACTCACTGCAAGTGAAACATCTGCGGCAGTATTTGAATTGCCCACTGCCACAGATGAAAATGCATGAAGATCCACCCCTTGATCCAATTTGGCTTAATTGTTGTTTCAGTGGCCAAGTCAAACTGGTGACGGTGGGTGGATCTCTATGCTCCCTGCATGCACATCATATTGTGCAGTGGCACTTGGTTTTGTCATAAAAAGACCAAACCTTGTCACATCAAAATAATGCACACTCCGCAAAAGCGATTGATTTTGTACGTCCCTGTACAAAGTTTTGCTATCATCCCGCCGATAAAAATTAAGGAGAGTTTGTAAGGCCCAACCCAATTCCAAGTCTAGTCCCAGCAAGGTGACGACACCTTCATCAAAAAACACAAAACATACTCATCGCGGTTGTATCATGTTTCGCCAAACCCAATCGATAATCCTCAATTCCATCTTACTGTTGGCCGCCTGCCTGTTGTGCGGCTGTGCTGCGGATCGTCACCTACCATCCCGCGTTACGGCCATACCTCCGCGAATTGACCCGATTACGGCGGTTGCCGATCGATCCGGCGTTGGCATTGCACCGGTTTCATTTCGTACGGGTGTTCAGAAACGTCAGTGCGCCGGCTCCAGCTGACATTAGGTTTTTTTGTGCATCGTGAATGCACGTGAATCTCGACTTCGAAAAAAACTGTCACCGCCACAGTTTCCGACCTGATTCGTTAGCGCGGCAAATTACTCGTTTGCCAAAAATCCAGTTGAACTACCCCCAGCAGTTTGCTTCTAATTAGATCTGAGAGATCTTATCGGCTCTTTCTTTTTCGCGATGCGATTATTGATTTCCCGAGCCGACTCCAATCATTTGATGCATGCCCAGACTAAGATTCGCAATGGATCAGAACGGCGTTCCCGAAACTTATTCGACCTGCATCAAATTTGGAAGCAAATTTACCCAAGCCGTTATCTATTAGCAGGTCCGCCATGAAATTCAGTTTGTCTTGTTGTGTTGCCTCACTTGTCCTTGCCTTGTCTTGCCATCCGTCGATGGCAGATGACTGGCCTTGCTGGATGGGCAATCACGCCAGCGTCCTAACCGAGACCGGTTTAATCGATGCGATTCCCGAGGGAGGCCTTGAAGTCGAATGGCGGATCCCCATCGGGGCGGGTTACTCTGGCCCATCCGTCGTGGGTGAGCGACTGTTCATTACCGATCGGACGGCTCCAGCGGAAGGAGTCGAAAAGAAGCGAGGCGAGATGCCGGGCGGCGAACGCTTTCGATGTATTGACACGAAGTCTGGTGAAACAATCTGGGAACACCAATACGACTGCCCTTACAATATTGCCTTTCCAACAGGACCTCGCTGCACTCCGACGGTCGACGGCAAACATGTTTACTCGCTCGGGGCGATGGGCGATTTGATTTGCTTTCAAATTTCGGACGGTGCGATCGTCTGGCAAAAGAAACTGTGTTCCGAGTACGAAACCAAGCCACCGTTGTGGGGATTCTCATCCCACCCCTTTGTGGACGGTGACAAACTCATTGTTCCCGTCGGAGGTGAAGGCACGGGCATCGTCGCATTCAACAAAAAAACAGGTGAAGAAATTTGGCGAGCCGTTACGACGATGGATGTCGCCTATGCACCCTTGGTGATGTACGAAGCCGATGATGAGCGTCAGCTGATTTTCTGGCATGCCGATGGAGTGACTTCTCTCGATCCAGAAAAAGGAACTGAGTTCTGGACAGTCAATTTCCCAGAAGAAACCAACGCATCACAAACTTCAATCGCGACACCACGCATCATCGGCGACAAAATTTTTGTCAGCGAATTCTACAAAGGTTCGTTGCTGCTTCAAGTCAGCTCCAACCCGCCAGCGGCCAAAGAATTATGGCGCAGTTTCAAAACCGATCCTCGTCATGAAAAGGGGCTCAACTCAATGATGACGACACCAATGATCAAAGACGGTCATGCCTACGGAATCGCGTTCAATCGAAAGATGCAAGGAGTTCTTCGCTGCATCGAAATTGAAACCGGCGAGATGAAGTGGACCAAGGAAGACTGGCTGGTCAAAGACGAAGGCCCTGAAGTCTTTGGTTCCGCGTTTATCGTTCAGAACGAAGACAAGTTCTTTGTTTTTACCGACCTAGGTGAATTTGCCATCGCTCATTTGACTCCCGAAGGATATCAGGAAGTCGGTCGCGACAAGATCCTAGAGCCGACCGGCGTCGCCGCACGCCGAAAAAGTAAAGTAATTTGGTCGCATCCTGCATTCTCCAACGGCAAAATGTATGCACGCAACGACGAGGAAATCATCTGCGTCAACTTGAAAAAAGGATAGTGCCTCCGACGAATGAGACTCACACCGAAACATATACCCAATTTAATCAGACGAGGATTAGTCGAAACAACTCCTCGTCAACGCTCACCTTTCCCGGACACACTGCATCCGGGGAAGGTGTTTTTTAATTCTAATCCCACCACCAACATTCCGCCGGAACGTTGAGTTGATCACGTGCCTTCTGAACCTGTCCTTTCTTGTCAGCAATCAAATTCTCATCCAAAAGTGCTTTTGCGGCGGAAATGGAGACTCCACCACCACTCAGAGCGATTAGAACGTTATCCTTCCAAACGGCATTCGCGACGCAGGGCGCCATTTTCGCATCAGGCAACGTCTCAACATCCAACTGCCGATTATCGAGAAAAGTCGATGGCGTCCAACCGGAATTTTGAAAGGCCCCGCTCTTCTTGATCCATGCTGCGGCAACCAACACATCAACAACGTTTCTAAGTTGAGCGTAAACCGGCCGCACCCGCGACAATTGTCCATAGCTCTCGCTAAATGAGTTTGCATAGGTTCTTGCAGCACGGCTTGGTTTGATCTTCGTTTGCACAATTTGAGCGTTGGGGCCAAAATCGATATTCTCGGTCTTGAGGACAACGGAACGCCCGACCAACTCCACACTCAAACCGTCAGCTGAATTTTTCACGCATTCATATTCGGGAACCAACCACCAACGCTGCATATTTCTGGGAGCGCCCCGCAAAGCCTCAATGAATGTCGTCATGTCAATTGGCTTGGGCTCCAACCCGACCGCCATCAACTTCATCCGGTAGTCCGCTTCGACCATGACCTGTGCCAAGTGCGACTGTCTCGGAACGTTGTAGACTTTGATCTCCGCCAGACCAAGACTATCCCGGGTTCCTTCAACAATCTGTTCCATCACTTCCTGCCGGGCTGCAACCGGAATCCGAGCAGGAATGGTACGTTGGAACTCATTAAAGTCCGCAATGCCTTGGGCAGTTGGGTCAATCGAAACGGCAACCCAGGTATTCAAATTCTGGCGAGGGCCGAAAGTCCGAAGTGCGACCAACAAATCATCCAGCAACAACGTTGGCATGCCCGAGGTCAAACCAACTTTGCGACCTGCCAAGTCATCCACCCAGCCCTCTGCAGGTCCGGCAATCACAATGTCGTTTTCATCAGGAAGGACAAAGATGTATTGAATCTTTTGAAGGCCGGCCAGCACATGCATCTCTTCAGTAAGAGGCTTTCCATCAGCAATTGCCTGCTGAATCGCCTCCTCCAACCTTCGCAATGACACCTTGCGAAGCGCCGACCGCTTTTGAATGTTTGGGTTCAAACTTCGCTGCTGGGCAATGCGATTTGCCGCCATCAAACGCCCTGATGGGTCCCGTGATGCATTGGCCGTCAAGACACCATTGGCGTCAACGGAAACGCCAATCACTGGCAATTGAATCGTCGTTCCAGTTCCAGGCTCCGGAAGATCCTGAGCAGACAAGGTCGTCAGATGGCAAATCGCGACTGCGATCACCCCAAAAACAGCTTTTAAATTCAATGACATAAAAATCCCCCTCTGTCTGCCCCATTGAATGATAACGGAACAGGTACCAAGGCACAGAGAAATTCAATTTTGAATTCTGAATTTGACTGGGTGGTCGACGAGCACCAAAGAACGGCAATCCCTCACTACCCAAACGGAGTGTGGCAATAGCGCAACATCAGCTCCGGAATTGAAGCTCATTTTGAAGCGATGATACCTAAGAGCATTCGCAACCGAGAATGCAAAAAAAAACGAGCAGGCCGGTTTCCACTGGCTTGCTCATGAATTGATCGGCAGGAACCAATCCTACTCTTCTACTGCGAACAAAAAATTGTGGACGCCCTAGACATCATAAAAGTCGGTGATGACTTTCCAGGTTTCTTCCGGAGTCTCGGTGTACTGAAACAATTCGAGATGGCTATCCTGAATCACGCCCTCGTCGGCAAGAAACTGGAAATCAATGATTCCATCCCAATAGTCTTTGGAATAGAGAATGATGGGAACATCCTGCATGCGCCCCGTCTGCCGAAGCGTCAGAGTTGTAAACAGTTCATCCAGCGTTCCAAAACCACCCGGAAAACAAATTAACGCCTTTGCCCTTAGCAGAAAATGCATTTTGCGAATGGCAAAGTAATTAAACTGAAAGCACATACCGGGCGTGACATATGGATTGGGTTCCTGTTCGAATGGTAGTTCGATATTCAAAGCAATCGAGTCACCACCCGCTTCGTAAGCGCCTCGATTGGCGGCTTCCATGATGCCTGGCCCACCCCCTGTTTTGATAATGAACTCTCCATCACCTGCCTGAATGGTGTGTTCGGTGACGAGCCGTGCGAACTCTCGGCAGTCCTCATAGTACTTACTTTTCGCCATCACACGTTCCGCGCGAATCATCAATCGCTTGGATTCATGGGACTCCGGATCTTTCTCAACCGCTTCCTTGGTTTCTGCCATCAAGGCATCAGCTTGTTCTTGGGAGATCACCTGAGTACCACCAAAGACCACCGTGGTCGATTTGATTCCGCGTTCCATGAGAAGCATCTCGGGCTTGAGTAACTCAAGCTCCAAACGTAGCGGTCGAAGGTCTTCGCGTTGAATGTAATCCTGATCAAGATATGCCAGCCGATAGCTGGGGTGACTCATGATCGCGTTCAGGCGGGATTTCAATATATCTTGATTCACGTGGTCCTCCGTGATGGTCGCCAGTGGGCAATGTAGTTTCAAAGCGTCCCTTGGTACCTCGAAACGACCTTATTAGCAATCCCACAACCAGTATTCGATTCCGCCATCCTGCCCCAACGAAGTGAACTAAAGGTACTTTGCCAGAGGCCCCTGCCCGACTGCCATGGCATCGACTTTTGCAGAAACATCAGGATCTTCGAGAAGCGGTGGTGCGTGGTGTGGCTTGACTCTTGCGTCGATCACAAGACTTCCTTTGCATCCCCAATGCTTGCCACTGATCGAGGAATCGACGCCGTAGATATCACTCGCTGGGTTGCTACGAGTAAACGTTGTCCACAAAAAGTTAATCAGACTTCTTCCGCAAAAATTGCTGTCATCCACCACCAAGACCAAGGGAAAAGCATCCGCCAACTCTACCGGCAACTGCTTACAAAGTGCTTCAACCTGCGAGTCTGGCTGACGCCCCGAATGGCAACCAGGACCTTGAATTGCAAGAATTCCTGGAAGACAAATGACGGGATCCCGAAATCCGCTCGGCAAATTCAAGTTACCAGGAACTTCGGTCGCCAGACTGCGAATCGCCGGCCCCGCTGCTGCGACAACAACCTTGGAACCTTCATTAAATCCTGAACCAGAATAATCCAACGTGTCGATGGTCGTGCGAGTTTGAAAATGTAGATCCCGTTCCCAGTCGACTCGCTCCAACATCGCACCGAAGAATGCGGCGATATCATTGACGTCCAGATTGGGCTGACAGGCTTCATCGATAATCCAAAGATACTTGGCGAGAGACATTTGTCCTTGACCAAGTATCGCATTGGCTTGGGTCAAGATTTCTTGTGGCCGTGTCGTTTTCTGATAGGGCACATATCGTTCGCTTCCGATTGCCAACAGCAGCGGATGGACACCGGATGCATCGACGGCATTCACGGCTCTCACTCCTGGAAGCACCGTTGGAATCACTGGCCCTGTCAGCTCGTGGATCAGCTCACCAAAGACGGTGTCTTCCTGAGGCGGGCGTCCTACGACCGTAAATGGCCAGATCGCATCGTCACGGTGATAAACCTTCTCGACATTCACGACAGGAAAATCGTGGGTCAGGCTGTAATACCCCAGATGATCGCCAAAGGGTCCTTCCGGCAATTGCTTTTCCGGATCAATGGTTCCCACAATGCAAAAATCTGCATCGCTATAAACCGAAGCAAAAGGCTCATTGCGAATCATCGGAATTCGATGCCCTGCGAGCGCCCCAGCAAACGTTAGCTCACTCATTCCTTCCGGCAAAGGCATAACCGCCGCGACTGTCATCGCTGGGCTACCGCCCACAAAAATATTGACGCGAAAGGGCTTGTTGGATTCGATAGCTGCTCGATGATGAACTCCAATCCCTCGGTGAATCTGGTAGTGCATACCAATCTGATGATCGGGCTGATACTGGTTTCCTGAAAGTTGAACTCGGTACATTCCCATGTTGGACTTGCTAACGCCCGGCGTGCGAACGTCTTCGGAATAGACTTGAGGCAAGGTAACAAATGCGCCACCATCATCCGGCCAGCACTTCAGCTGGGGGAGCGAAGTGATACTGGTTTCGTTTTGCATCACGGGACCACGACGAACGACTTTGGGTCGCATTTGCATCGCAATGAAGGGTGCTCGCCAGTATTTCAACGGCTGCTTGAGTGCCTTTTCCGGTTCGACTTTTAGTTGAATCGCGCGCTTTACGTTTTCCATCGTATCTCGAAAGATAAACCGCGCCCTTTCCAGCGTGCCAAACAGGTTCGAAGTCATGGGAAAACGACAACCTATGGGATTGCTAAACAGAATTGCCGGGCCACCCGAAACATAAACGCGGCGTTGAATCTCAGCCATTTCCAAGTGCGGATCAACCGGATCAGTCACTTCAACCAAATGACCGTTCTTACGAAGGTCTTCAACACATTTCCTTAGAGTTCGATATCCCATATAAGATGGACCGGAATTTCCGTAAAAGATTCATCGTTGAAGTCAAAGTTTTTCGACGCTCAATCGTAAGACGATCCGTCGCAACTTGCTAGTGTCCCGAATGGCCGTAATGTGTGCGATTGCTGCGGAAACAGCGTTTTACAACGTCACGCTTCATTTGGATCGGTTGTGTACCGGGTCTGGCCAGAATTCCGCTTGAAGGCATTCATACATTTTTAATCTGCTCACAATCGCAAGGCCACTCGGAGAGTCACTGATGTTTTCCTAGAATGACGAAAAATCAAAATCGAGAGAACCATGCAAGTTACCACGACTCAACTTCCGCCCCACGAAATCCAAGCTGACGCAATTGTCATTGGAATCTGGAAAGACATTCCCCTGGACGGCCCCGCAAAAATCATTGACGAAAATAGTGATGGATTACTCACTCGAATGATCGAAGCCGAAGAGATTTCTTCCTCTCGCTTCAGTGTGTCCGTGTTGTTGGGCATATCAGGCATTGCGTCACCAGTAATAGCGGTAGTTGGGCTGGGCGACCGCGATGAAGCACCCAATTCTCTTTCCTATCGAGCCGCAGGAGCTGCCGCCAAGCACCTGGCCAGTAAGAAACGCAAGTCCGTGGCTTTTTTCCTGGACATTGACAACGCGCGTGGCATCAGCGGCGCGATCGTAGGATGCCAAGGCCAGGACATTCTGCGAACGGAATTGAACCTGCATCCATTTGAAGAAATCACCTGGCACGCAGCCACCGATGAGGAAATTCAAACTGGCACCTCATTCGGGGAAAGCATCAACTTGACCCGGCGAATGGTGAACCTCCCGGCCAACGAAGTCTTTCCAGAATCATTTGCCGAGCAGTGTCAAAGCTCAGGAAAGTCAGCAGGATTCACCGTTGAGATCTGGGACGAACACAAGTTGGCTGACGAGAAGTGCGGTGCACTGCTGGCCGTCGCGCGAGGATCCGATCGCCCCCCACGGTTGGTCATCATGCGATACAACGGTGCACCTGAAGATTCAGCTCCGATCGCTTTCGTTGGCAAGGGAGTCACCTTTGATTCGGGCGGTTTGTCCCTGAAACCAAGTGCCGGAATGCTAGACATGAAGTGCGACATGGCCGGGGCGGCGACTGTCCTGGGTGCAATGAACGCCATCGCGACGCTTCGGCTTCCGGTCAACGTCATCGGACTCTGCGGACTGGCAGAAAATATGGTTAGCAGTGACTGCTACCGTCTGGGCGATGTCCTCGTTGCACGCAATGGCAAGACCATCGAAGTTCACAATACGGATGCCGAGGGACGCCTGGTTTTGGCGGACACTTTAAACGTCGCTGAAGAACTGAATCCACGCGCGATCATTGACCTCGCGACGCTAACTGGCGCATGTGTTGTCGCACTCGGCAATGACATTTCCGGGCTAATGACCAACGACCAGCCTTTGTGCGATCAAGTCATCAAATCTGCTGAAGTCGCTGGCGAGTTGGCTTGGCAACTACCGATGAACGAATTTTTTAGCGAACAAATTAAAAGCAAGATCGCCGATATCAAAAACGTCGGGGATGGCCGTTGGGGTGGCGCGATCACCGCGGGAAAATTCCTACAGGAATTCGTTGAGGATACGCCCTGGGTCCATATCGACATCGCTGGCCCCAGTTTTGCGAGCAAACCAACCAAGTGGATCGATGGCGGTGCAAGTGGTTGTATGGTGCAAACGCTTGTGGAGATAGCGAAGCAAGGATGAGTTTGTCAGCGGCATAGCATCACCCGAAATGGCTGTATCGAAAATTTTCTTTCAATTGCAATTATGCGTAGCAGCCTTTGTGGAATTTCTGTGATACAACTGTGAAAAATTCGTTAAGAATTTCACAAACACCTCCCTCGCCTGCGGCGGAGGTCCCACCTCGTCGTTCCATGTTGCATCCGCTTCGAAAGGAACACTGCCCACATTCTTGAAAGGTAAAATCATGGGGTTTATTCAAGACTTTAAAGAGTTCGCGTTCAAAGGCAACTTAATCGATATGGCCGTCGGCCTGGTCATGGGTACCGCTGTCGGTGCAATGGTCAAGTCATTCATCGAACATATCATCATGCCGTTAGTTGCATCAATTGTCCAAGTTGGAGACATGTCCGCCTGGAAAATCCCGATCGGCACGATGATTGAAAAGGAAGTCGATGGAGTGAAGGTCACCGAGCAAGCCGCAATTGAACTTGGTTCGTTCGTCGAAGAACTCATCAACTTTACCATTCTGGCATTCGTAATTTTCATCGCCCTTAAGGTAGCGGCTCGCTGGATGAAAAAGGCCGAAGAAGAAAAGCCACCTGCAGCAGATATCGTTTTGCTAACCGAAATTCGCGACTCTTTGAAAAAATCATAAGCATTCACGAATCTTTTACGCAATATGCAATGTAAAAAGCTCACCTTCTCAAGGTGAGCTTTTTTTCATTGAAATCGTATTCCATTGCAGCTTGTTCAATCACCCTCATCTGAAGACTCGACGTCGTCTTCAGCGATTGGTTTCTCAGCAATGCATACCAAGGACTCAACCGTCCTTACAAACAGTTGATCCCCTGCCATGGCTGGAGTTGCCATGACAATGCCTCTCATATCGTTGGTCGCGATGTGTTCAAACTCTCTTCCCGTTTTGGCAACGATTACATTCCCGCTTTCGCTTGCGAAATAAAGATGCTCACTGGTTGCAACCGCTGAAGCCGAAAAGGTATTCTTGCCCCCCCAAACACGTCTTTTATAAAGCTTCTCACCGGTTGCCGTATCACGAACGGTCAGGACTCCACTGTCGTTGCAGGTGTAAAGCAAGTCGCCAACAATGATCGGCGTTGGCATATAAGAACCACCCCGCGGCTGATACCAAGCGAGCCCTTCGGGAAGATCCTCTCCTTCCTTCGGAGTAATGTCCCCTTTCGCGTCGGCAGCAACTGCATAAACGGGGCTGCGGCCATGACCGTTGGTGACAAAAAACTTATCCTCATGAAACAAGGGTGTCGGTACGGGCACATCACCACCGCCACTCAATGTCCAAATTAAATCTCCGGTCTCAAAGTCGTAGGCGGCCATCTGTTTGTAACCATTGCATACGATTTGAGATTTTCCATTGGCATTAACCACACAAGGTGTTGACCAAGTCGCCACATCCTCGCGAACGATCCTCCGCACTTCGGTTCCATCTTCCAGGTTCAAGATCGAAACGAAACCAATGTTCAGGCAATCGCACTGCACAACAACGTGACCATTATGGATCACTGGAGAACTGGCAAATCCCCATTCAAGTTCTTCTGAATTGTAAGGCCCCGAATGAAGACGACCGAAATCCTTCTTCCATTTCAGCTCACCTTCGAAATCGTAACAATGAAGCCCCTCTGAACCAAAAAAGGCAACCACGCAATTGCCGTCAGTCGCCGCGGTGCAGTTTGCGTGGGTCGCCTTCAAGTGTCTTTCGATAGTCGGTTCACCAGAGCTCGCAGTTCGAGTCCATTTGATCTTGCCGCTGTTTCGGTCCAGGCAAATAACTTTCCATGTCCAAATCCCAGAATCCGGCGCCGCTTCACCACTTCCACCGACCCATCCGGTTTCCAATGAAGGCTTGTCAGAATCTGCGCTGACGGCTGTCGTGATAAAAACGGAATCACCCCAAACAATCGGGGCCGAGTGCCCAAGCCCCTCGATGGCAGTCTTCCAAAGAACATTCTCGCCTGTTTTGACATCCCACTGTGTAGGAGGATTGCCGGCACCAATTCCATTAGCTCCCTCGCCGCGAAACTGCGGCCAGTTCTCCTGTGCCGTTAGCAGCGAAGTTGCGGCAAAAATCAAACAAGCAGTCGCTAAGTTTGAGGCATGATTCATCGATTTCTCTCAGTAAAGTCTTTTGCTGAACATTCAATTTTTCCAATCCCGTTATAGTAATACACCGCAACAATTTCAAACCAATTGTCTACAACCAGAGATAACCAAGCTCCACTCGTTAACCGGTCGACATTCAATCGCCGAAAACTTGATTTGAACCTTGTATTGGTCTCTATTGTTCTTGTCTCGATTTCCTGGTTAAGCGAACTCAAATACCGGAGCATACGCATGTCCAATAACCGAATTCTGTTTGGCGCCCTTACTGCCGCCGTTATCCTCGTCGCAGGTTCTGGCGCATTAAAGACCCAAGACGACGACCTGTTGGTGAAACGCGTAAATTTGCTTGAGCAGAGAGTTCAAAAGCTTGAATCCATATTGTTTGCGACCTCTCAGTTGTCTGTCATAGAAGCAAAACAGGAATTTGACCAAGCAAAACTTCGACTCGACCAAAGCCGCAAACTACATCTTAGAGGTTTCCTCACCGCAGCTCAGTTGGAATCAGATCGTTTCCTGGTCCAACAGGCCGAAAGGCAGTTGGATTTGGCAAAAGCCGAAGGCGGTCAACGAGAGATCATCAATCAAATTGACATGCTCGAAGCGAAACGAAACCTGCAAGTTGCAGAAGAAAATCTCGCACACACGCAACAACTCTTTGATCGCGGCTACGTATCGGAACGCCAGGTTCAAGCTGCCGAGGATGATCTTCTTCGATTCAAAAAGCAACTTGATTTGGCGGAGTCTAAAGCAAGGGCGGCCATCGAACTTTTGAAACTCGGCCAGGAAAAGTCCCCAGGCCCAGATGCTGCCACGCCGGATGATCAGCCTGACAAGCAATGATCATTTTCGACAGGTGATGTACATTGATTGACTGCTGGGTGGAAAAACGCATAAGAAACAGCGACAAAAATCAATGTTTTGGCTTTGGCATGCTGATTGCTTTTCGTCTTTGGAAAGAATCGAGTGAAACTCGGTTCGCAACATCGCACTACACCAGGTGCAAGTTGCAGATACCCTTAGCGTCTCCTCGCTGTATTTACACGAGTGAAGCGACGAAAAGCCCTCTACATTTATACATACGATCTAGTGGAAACCAATTTCATGTCTGCCTTTACGCCTGAGAATCTTGCCTTTCTTGAATCGGTGTCGGAGCTTGCCTACTGCAATCCGTTTCTTCCGCGCCGCACCGAACTTGAACAACAGATACTCGGTGCTGAAGCAGATTCAACACAAAGTGTCTGGAGCTACCGCGCATCGGCTGAAAACCTATGGCACAACGAACGCATGATCGCCGAGCGACTGACACCTGTCGCCGAACAAATCCGAGCCGAGCTCGCCAACGGCACCGACATCTCCGACACCAACATGGGACTTTACGAAGACCTCATCCACTATTTCATCTTCGTCCGTTATCGGGATGACCTTTGGGGCCTGATTCATGATGATCCAAAAGGAAATCGAGTCGAATGCCGTGAAGTTTGGAAACGATTTTCATCCGACGTGAATTATTACCTCGCCGATTCATCCTCCAAATACTCGTTCAATTTGCTAAGTCGGCCAGAACACATGTTCGCCTGCTGCTTTCAAATCTGCCGACTTTTTCACCATATCTTTTTCTGGATTGTGGGAAGTAGTTCTTCCGCGGCAAAACTGCGTTCCGCCATCTGGCAGTCAGTTTTGACACATAACTTGCGCAGGTATTACGAATCTCTCTACCAATGCATGGGAGACATCCCAACTTTGATTACCGGTCCAAGCGGAACAGGAAAAGAACTGGTCGCACGCGCGATTGCCATGGCCCAATACATTCCCTTTGATTCGGCCAAAGGCTCGTTCACAGAAGACTATTCAGATTCGTATTTTGCCGTCAATCTCGCTGCCATGTCTCCGACTTTGATTGAGTCCGAATTGTTCGGCCACAACAAAGGTGCCTTTACTGGAGCCACCGCAGACCGACAAGGATTATTCGAAGCATGCACACCCCAGGGCACTGTCTTTCTTGACGAAATCGGAGAACTGGACAGCGGGATCCAAGTCAAACTGCTTCGGGTTCTTCAATCGAGGCGTTTTCAACGACTGGGCGATTTGGCTGACCGACAGTTTACTGGCAAAGTCATCGCGGCGACCAATCGTGACCTCTCCTTGGAAATGCAGGAAGAAAACTTCCGCGAAGACCTTTACTATCGTCTCTGCGCTGATCGTGTGGAAACTCCGACTCTTGCTGAACAGCTAACCAGTCAACCTGAAGATCTCCGAAATCTGGTCGACTACCTCGTGAAACAACTAACATCCCCAAACGCAGGACCAATCGCTGATGAAGTAATGGATTGGATTCGCGGAAACCTAAGTGCGAGTTATCAATGGCCAGGCAATGTTCGCGAGCTGGAGCAATGCATTCGCAACGTCATGATCCGAGGCGAATACCGCCCTGCCAATTACCGGGAGGCGGGAATTCGCGAATCGATGGCGACCGACTTCTTGAACGGATCCTTAACCGTAGATGAACTATTGCAGCGATACTGCACGATGGTTTACTCGCAAACCGGCAGCTACGAAGAATCGGCTCGGCGGTTAAAAATTGACCGCCGAACCGTCAAGAGCAAGGTCGACGAGAAGTTGCTGGAAACACTAAACAAGCAATAGAGAATGTTTTGGGAGGTTGAGGCTCCCGCCGAAACCTACACGACTTTTAAAATGGTGCCTCAATTTTTCTTCAAATCCCAAAAGCGTCATCTCGATAGCAGAAACCACCCTCCATCAGCGAGTCGGATGCGAAGCCTTCGGAGCGGGAAGCCATATCCGAATACCTGCTCAGAATATCGATTCGACAATCTTCAATGTGCACAAACCCAACAGATGAGTCGCGCCGCGACTCATGTCCTAGGGTCCAACGTTACCCCAGACTAAAGGGCTTGTTGATTAATTTCAGTTTCGTTGGTTTGAGTTTGGTTTCCCCCCATTCCCCCGCTCGGTCGAAACAGACCGGTGGCGGGGGCAGCGACGACTCAAATTAAAAGGGTGAAAGGGACGGGGAAACTTCGCATGCTGGTGGCGGAGGACCGGCATGGTTGCGAGACAGTCCGATCAACCGATGGACGTTGAAAGCGGCCACGCACCAATTCCATTCCTGGCTTACACGCTCGAGGGTTCGAGTCAGGAACTGTCGCATCCCAAACTGTGACTTAATCACGGCGAACGGACGCTCGGTCGGATGTTGACGTTTCCGGTAGATCTCTTTCGCTTCCTCCGTCGCCATCTTCTGAGCATGAGCAACCCGCGAAAGTTCGTGCTCTTCATGGGTCACCTGACGGCCAGTGCCCGCCTTGCGTATGCAAAGTGCCGCCAGCGGGCAGCCAGAACAAACTTCGCTGTCGATCTTGTAACGGAAACGCATGCGACTTTCGCCAGAAGAACGCTTATCACGCGATTTGCCTTTGAACTCCAGTGCTTGGCCATTGGGGCACCAGTAACAATCGTTCTCCGAATCGAAAACGAAAGCGTCTTTGGAAAGTTGTGTTCGCTTAACGCCTGCCACCGTCACGTTGACGACGGGCAGCCTGCCTCGGTCTGATGGGGCGACCGGCTCCTTGAGATTCTCGCGAACTGCTGGGTTTTTTGTGGGATCTGTCGTTTTGGTCGGTGCGTAAAGTTCGACGCCTGCTTCGTTGCACTTGGCGATGTTTTCCCCCGTGGCCATCAAGCCATCGGCCAACGCCTTGCCGGGCGCCGACTCCAGCCCAAAGTTTTCTTGAACCCTTGCGATCGAGCCCATCAGCTGACCGTCTTCGTTGATTTCGTTGAGCACGCTCGCGTCGACGATCACCCCGCTGTCGATATCGACCGTTGAGATCGGACTGTAGTTGGGAGAGTGACCGCCGTCTTTATTGGGCATGATCCGTGATTCCGGATCGGTCATCGGGATTCGGGCGGGAACCGTTTTGCCCGCCGATTCGAGCTTTTCCACTTCGGCCAAAGCGGCGTTGACTTTGGCAAGTTTCCGCTCCAGCTGAGCCGAATCGACTTCCAGCTGATGGTGCGAAGCTCCGCCAAACTGCTCGGATTCGTGTTGATCAGCCGCTTGGGCCTGAGCGTCAAATTGTTGGTAGGCTGCAGTGAGTTCTTTTTTAAGTTCACGCAGACGCTCCGGAGTCCGACTGGCTTGGCGCGAGTTGTTGGAACGCATGCGGGTCGCGTCGAAGCCGAGGCTGTCCAGGCGTACCCAGCCCAGTTCTTGTCCAAGCAATGCCATCTGGATGAACAGTCCGCTCAGGGCTTCTTGGTTCCCGATCCGGAATTTGCAAATCGTTGTGTGGTCGATCGAACGACTTTCGACGAGCCAGCGGAAATCCAAGCGAATCGTTAACGCTTCCTCCAGCATCCGACTGCTGATGATCCGGCAAAACAAGCCGTAGAGGATGACGCTGGCCACGATTCGCGGGTGAAGCGGAGGACGACCCCTGACAAGGGCATACTTCGTTTCCCAACTTGACCAGTCGACACCTCGAAGAATCCGGTCCAACACGCGAACGTCATGGTTGGCCGGAATTGATTCGTCCAGACGCTCCGGAAACAAAACTAATTGATCGCGACTCTCTTTGACCTTGGCCCAATCCATGTTTGACTCCTTTCCAAACATCATCCGGGTTCTCATAAATTTTTAACACCCCAGGCAAGTACTTAATCAACAAGCCCTAAAGTCTGAGGCTAAGAGAAACAGCCGCTCCGCGGCAAAAGCAGGTCAACGAGAAGTTGCTGGAAACACTAAACAAGCAATAGAGAATGTTTTGGGAGGTTGAGGCTCCCGCCGAAACCTACACGACTTTTAAAATGGTGCCTCAATTTTTCTTCAAATCCCAAAAGCGTCATCTCGATAGCAGAAACCACCCTCCATCAGCGAGTCGGATGCGAAGCCTTCGGAGCGGGAAACCATCTCCGAACACCTGCTCAGAATATCGATTCGGCAATCTTTCAATGCGCACAAACCCAACGGATGACGTCGCGCCGCGACTCATGATTCAGGGCGCAACGTTACCCCTGGCTGAAAGTCTGGGGCTAAGAGAAATAGCCGCTCCGCGGCAAATGCAACCGGGTATTAACAACAACCAAGTTTAATGTGGCTATGGGCAAAACTCCTGGGGGCAAGCCCACGAGCTACCGCTGAAAATTTTCTGGGTGCCATGCTCCACGCAACGCGTGAGCATGTTTTAACGGGAAACAATTGTGTTGGGCTCGAATCCTGGAACAACACGAACCACTGTCAAAAACAGGGCGATGCAAACGCAATTGTTGCCAGCTGGACTCACCCAGAAATCACAACCTCTCCGCGACTCATGTTTCAGGGGCCACGTTACCCCTGGCTGAAAAGTCTGGGGCTAAGAGAAATAGCCGCTCCGCGGCAAATGCATTGTAAGGAATCACGTTCGCGAAGCATCAATGGCAACTCGACTCGCGTGAGCGAGGACCTACCTGCGATGAAATCGTTAGAGCGTGGCTTAATTTGTGTTGCGCATACGCCCATATCAACATAAAAAAGGCGTCGCGATCAAAGCCTACTTCTTGGCCGCTAGTCGAAAGAACAACTGAATTTCGCCGGAGTTTTCACTCAAATCCGTCCATTCATCTTCGCAGCGGACAACCAACTGGCCATCAAAGGAGGCAGTAAAGGTTCCTTTGGCCCCCAGATCAAAGGGCTCGGACAGCGAATACTCCCCCGTATCCGACTGAGTCAAAATCGCGGCAACCATTCGCCCAATGCCCTGCGCATTACCATTTGCCGAAATCGACTCTCCCTCCTCATCGATCTTCCAATCTCCCTGAGTCACAAAGTCATAACCTTTGTCGGCGCGAACACGAAGTCGAGCCGATTGCCAGCCCGCAGCAGCTTTGACGACGACTCGAGTACGTTCCTTCCCGGTCAGGTTACTGGCCTTGGTCTTCCAGTCCCATGCGCAAAGGTCTGCGCGATAACCATTCCCAAAATGCTTGACAAATTGATCGTACTCGAACGAAACTTCTGAAGCGACGGATCCAAACGCGTTTTCAAAAGTTGCATCGGGCTCGCCGAACATCATCGCGATTCCCAGCGCTTTGAAATCGCGTTGATAATTGGGATTGGTCGCCAACAAATAACATAGCGCCCATCGCCAGGCATAAGCTTGCCAACTATCGCCAGTGATTTGATTTGCTGCCACGATATCAAGTAGTTTTTTGGGCTCGGCATTGGTCAGATAATCAATCACTACAGGATCAATATTCACAGCCAATTCGCCTGGTCTCCAGTACTGCCCAAGCTCGGCCATTCCCTCGGAGTACCAAGTGGGGCCCGTGCTGCCAAACGCCTGATTGCAGAAGGCATGAACCGACTCGTGCTGCACGACCCGCTGTTTGTCGCATGAATAGACGATCGATTTGGTGATTCGTCCGTTGGAAAGACTTTCCGTGACACCGGCGCCTTCGGCGATCTTCCTAGCTCCTCCTTGTGAGATCTGACCGTCAAACTTACGTAAGTCTTTAGCCACCCAGCATTCAATCACATCGTTAGGGCGACGGTTGTAGTAGCGTCCGATCAAGTCGTACATCGTTTCCAGCTTTTCAAGAAGGACAGCTGCATTGCGATCAGAAATATCGGTGTAGAGAATAAAGTGCTTTGAGCGTTCCTGTCGAAGTTCACGCGGATCATCCGGCAAGGAACTGTACTTCTGTTCCAACAGCTCGTGAAAGGAAGTTGTAGCAGCCTTGCGTCTTGCGGTGAGCCGAACTTCAACTTGACGAATCACCTTGTGCCCTGATGAGAGGCTGACGCCTTTGACAGAAACAACTTCATCACCAGCTCGAACTCGATTGAGATTGTCGCCAGCGATATCAAAGGTGGCGTTTTTTCCCAGTACAAAAGTCACCCGATCCTGCCGGCAGTGGTCAGACCTTTGAACGGTCAAAACCAGTTTGTTCTTGATTACCCTTTTGACTCTTCCTGTCACCTGGCAATCCAGGAAACTTCCGGCCTTGGGTTCCTGATCGCTGGTCACGAGATGCTGTTTGCCAGGTACGTCAACGACCTGCAGCTGATTGACTTCGCCTTTGGATTTTCCGCCACGACTCACTTTGCTGTCGAATCGGACAACCATGCCCTGCTCTAAAAGGTTGATCGGCAAGGTGCCACTGACTTTGATTTTTGCTGGCGCTCGAATAATTGCCTCACCGCCAAGAGAAATAGCTTCCTCATCGGCATCCTGAATTTTGTAGACGTCGGACCCACCCGTTTCATTTTGAATGACGAGCTGTCCCGGTCGGACGGAACGAATCGTACCGGAAAACTCGAAGTCGCCGGTTCTACTAATGCGCTGAGCCGAAGCAACCGTGCTAAGCAACAGAATCGGAAACAGTATGGCAAGAAAACAGCGACCAGGTCGCTGGCGTAGGTGCTCGTTCATAAATCCCAATCTGTCAGTCTGCGGTGCCCGAAAGCACTTCGTATCAGCCACTCTGGAGCAAGTTCACTCCACGGCATATTTTAGCTCATTCCATCGACGGAAAATGGTTGAATTCATTCGAGAAGGCTTGGGAACGATCCAATCAACCGCGCCCAAACTCCTATTTTGCCAGTTATAGGTGAGTCCCATCAGTGAATCAGGCACCCAAAAACACGCAATTTCGAACCTTTAAGTCGCAAAGTCGCTTCACACCGACCTGATTTTTCAAGCTGGCCCATGATTGCGGCAGAAACAGCCTGATTTCCACTGGACAATTTCGAAGCGAAATCTAAAATCTGTGTCGGTCAGCTGAACGCTGATCCATTCTATGCCGGAGTGGTGGAATTGGCAGACACGATAGATTTAGGATCTATTGCCGCAAGGCGTGCAGGTTCAAGTCCTGTCTCCGGTACTCAAAAAGGACTCGCAACAATTGTTGTGAGTCCTTTTTTTGTTTCCTCAGAGAGACCAACTAATCCAGCTCGCTGGAAAGAGCGAGCTTGAGCGTTTCAAACTCTTCGCGACATTCTCCGCATATCTTCAAATGCTCATCAATTTTACTGAGGCCTTCGGGAACTGATTTTCCCGCCAGCGAATTCTCTGCAAATTCTGCCAACTTGACCAAACAGCCGCGGCAATCCTCTTCCTGATCATTGGTCAGCGAGAGCATTTCAAGCATCATATCAATCTGTTCGTTGGAAATTGTCATTCGCCACTCCCTTGAAGCGCCAAGAAGTCTGCTTGGGAAAATCCGCAGGCTTCGAGTTCGACCTTCAGTCGTTTTCTTGCATCATGAGTCAACTTATAAATGGCATTCCGATTGCTCCCGGTTCGCCGACCAATTTCTTCCATTGGTAGCCCTGCCAATTCAGCCTGAATCGCGATTCGCTGTTTTTCGGTCAAACGATGGTTAATCGCCGAATTCATAGCATCAATCATCTTCTGTCGATCAGTTTCAATGCCTTGACTTGGATTCGGAGCCGAAAAAAATTCGCCTTGTGCTTCAATCATCTCGTCAAGCGAAAAATCTTTCCAACGCTTTCTTCTCAATTCAGTGTATGCCGTACGTATCGCAATCGTCGTTGCCCACGTCGTAAATTTACTTCGATTTTCAAACTGATCAAGCGATTTCAAAATCTTCAACAACGCGTCCTGTACCGTGTCCTCGACAAAAGCCGAATCGACAGCCGGTTGATTTTGAAATGAAATACTTAATCGTTTCACCAGAATTTCACGTAACTGAGCGAGCGCTTCGGATTGCGCATCGTTTTCCTGGCTAAGCAGGTCGACCCAATTTTCTTGAAATGTTTCCACTACAACGTCTTCAGTGTTTGGCAGTTCATTTGACTACATCAATAACGAAATCTTACTTGATAAAACCGTAAATCCCCCAGAATTCTTCTCAGATCGCTACAACCTTTGGCGACTGTTCTCGGACGGTCATTTCGAGCCGACACCGGCGAACCGAATCCCCGCCAATTCTGCCACGTCTCGTTTCCACGTCGTCAGATCGTCGAAATTGAACTTCTGCAAATCGTCGTGGCCACACGCGCGAGCAAGAACGACCATCATTTGAGCCGAAGCTTCAAAGAAGTTTTGCAGTCTCTTGGCAGATGCCTGGACTTTCAGGCGGGCACGCAGATTTTCTTTTTGTGTTGCGATTCCCACGGGGCAATTGTTCGTCGAACAAGCTCGCATCCCAAGACAACCGATCGCTTGCATGGCAGAATTTGAAATTGCGACTCCGTTGGCTCCGAGCGCAATCGCTTTTGCAAAATCGGCATCGGTGCGCAAACCACCCGTTGCGATCAACGTGACCTGTTCTTTGCCACAAGCATCCAGATGTTTTCGTGCGCGTCCGATCGCGGCCATGGTGGGAACAGAGATGTTGTTCTTGAAAACATTGGGAGCTGCTCCGGTTCCGCCGCCCCGCCCGTCAATAATAATGTAGTCAACGTCGATCTCCAAGGCAAAGTCGATGTCCGCTTCGATGTGCTGAGCCGACATCTTAACGCCAATCGGTATCCCCCCGCTGGCTTCTCTGATTTCGGCAGCAACCCGTTGATAGTCTTCAACAGCATTGAAATCTGGGAATCTAGCCGGGCTGACCGCGTCCTGACCTTCCTTTAATTCACGGACTTTGGCGATCTTGCCGACAACTTTGCTGCCTGGCAAGTGGCCACCAGTACCCGTTTTCGCCCCTTGTCCGGCTTTGAAATGAAAGGCCTGGCACTTCTTCACCTTGTCAATCGAATATCCAAATCTTCCCGAAGCCAATTCGTAAAAATAACGACCGTTGGCGGCCTGTTCTTCAGGCAACATTCCACCTTCGCCACTGCAAATTCCGGTTTTCGCCAGTTCAGCTCCCATCGCCAGTGCGACTTTTGCTTCTTCACTGAGCGCACCGAAAGACATATCTGAGACGAACAAAGGAATCGCAAGTTTAAGCGGCTTGTTTGCATTAGGACCCACAACCAACTCTGTGCCGACAACTTCGTCATCGAGCAAAGGTTGTTTGGCGAGCTGAGCCGTGACAAATTGAATGTCGCCCCATTGGGGAAGTTCGGTTGTCGGAACGCCCATCGAGCTAACAGGTCCGTGATGACCAATACCAGATTTGCCCTGACGAGCCAACATTTGAATGTAGCCGTTGTGAGGCTCTTCCGGCGAGCCATGAATGTCCTGATAAAGACCAAGGTATTCATCGCGGTTGAAAGGCTGTGGATGCGACTTCACAAACGCCTGAATCTCAGATCGTTCCACCAGCACTTCATCGTCAACGATTTCAGCGCCAAATTTCTGAAGCGCTTCCTTGTTGTTGTATTCGCTGACGCCCGAGTCGATTCGATAGTCCCAATTGTGAACACCGCAAAACAGGTTATTTCCGCTGACATGCCCGTCGCTCATCAAAGCCGCGCGGTGCAAGCAGCGCCCGTATAAGACAGAAACTTGGTCGTCGTATCGAATGACAACCAGGTCAACTTCTTCCGCGATCGCGTAGGCGGGCTTTCGGTCTTCGAGTTCACTCCACAACGCAATTTTTATTTTTTCGCCCATTCGTCCTGCCTTTCAATATGCTCTCGACCATTGTTTACTGGTTTCTGAACCAAAGCAACAAGGTCGCCAAGTTGTTTATCGTCCGTGTTAATTGTCATAAAAAATAAAAATTGAATTGTTACGTAAGAACTCAGACTTCATGTCGCCAAGGTACCAAGGAAAAACGGCCAACCCGGCCAATCACCAATGAATCAAACCAAAATCACGCGAATTTCTAGTTAAAACAACGAACATAAGCGAGAATAGAATGAATCTTACAGAACGTCACGAACAAGTTATCGACTATTTGAAACAGGGAAAATTCGTAGAAGGCATCAACGACTTTTATGCCGAAGACGTAACAGCCCAGGAAAACAACAATGCCCTTACCACGGGGCGCCAAGTCATGGCGGAGGGTGAGGCAGAGTTTCTTAAGAAAGTAACGGCCTTCCACGGCATCGACGTCTTAGGAACAGCAATCGACGATCAAGGTGATGGCAATGGCACGGTATTTTACGAAGCGGTTATGAAATGGGACCAATCGGACAAAGGCCATGTGGAAGTTCAGCAAACCGTCGTCGAGCGATGGAAAAATGGAAAGGTCCAAAGCATTCGTTTTTACGGGAACTTTGATCCTTCTTGATAGTTGCCTTTCCCGCTACCAAGACTTTGTAAAGCGACATCGAGCTGAGCCACGATTTTCTATCGTGGCTTTTTCGATGGGTCGTGTGAAAGCGAATGAATTCCAGGCGCCATGAGTCGCACGCAGCGCGACGCAAACTCTGAACACATCTGAATTCATGCCACGTCAAGCGTCGCCACGGCATCCAAAACTTCGTTCGCCAGTCCCGAAATCAGACGTTCCTGGGACATATCTCAAAGGCAGCCCGATCAACTTACTCCTTTGGTTGTGCAGGCCCTTTAGCAATAGACTTTGCGAGCACGCATGGAATCAATTCTTGTCATTGCATTGGCGATTTTTTCCTTCGGGCTAATTCCCGCCCGAACTGAAGTGCACTGTCGATCGCCGACTATGCCTGCCTGCTTTTGACGGTTCCTTGAACGGTGGTGATTTGCGATTCTGGAAGTTGGAGCCGAGGCTCCGACACTGCACCTATTTGCAACCGACAGGTTGGCACAAGTTTTTTCACCGACCGCATCGAATCCAGCAGTAACTTTTCGAATTTCAAATTTTGCAAACATCGTGACGTAAGAATTCCCGATCTCCATCATCAAAGAATTGTTCCAAGAGTTCGTGTCAATCGACCAACTCGAACAATTCAATTCTATGACAATGACGGAGACGACCATGAACCCAAGATTCATCACAAAAACGATTCACGCCTTTCTTGACTATCCAGTTGCAATCGTCCTGATGGCTGCACCCTTCATTCTCAACCTCGGCCAGACCAACCCAATCGCACTCTGGTTGTCGGTCGGAACGGGAGTCGCTGCATTTATTCTAACACTGCTAACTGACCATCAGCTTGGCATGGTCCGCGTGCTCCCCTACTCGCTCCATTTGACAGTTGACGCGATCGTCGGGATTGTGTTCCTGGCTGCTCCGTTTGCCCTGGGCTTTGCGGGAATGGACGCGATGTACTACTGGGCAAATGGGCTTGCCGTGATGTTCGTTGTTGCATTGCACAAGCCAGAAACAAGTCTCCCCCAGACAGCATAAACTTGACCGCGACTGCTAAGCACCTTCGTCACTCAACCTGTCACGCACCAGAGAACCATGTCGTTGCTCAATTTCAACATCTTCTCCGAAACGGTCCGACGTGGTGCAAGGCGACAGTCGCACAATGCGAACGAGATCGTTTTTTCCGAAGGCGAACCTGCCACGTCGATTTATTTTGTCGAAAAGGGCTGCGTGAGAACTAAACCTATCCCACGAAGCAACGTATCGTGCCCTTAAAGAATTGGAAAAAGACGGAGCGATCAAACGCAGCAGCGGAATCATTTCAATTTGTCAGAACCCGCATTCAAATATGATCTGAATCATATTTGAATTGCCCGTTCTCCGTTAATCTTTACTGAACAGATGATGTCGATCTGCAATTGCGTTCGTATTCGCTGCCAAATGCCCAACAACCAACCCTTCACCTCAATTACCGGAACCAAGCTATGAAAACCATTTTCTCCATCGTAATGTTGTTAGGCGGTTCGGTAATGTGCGCACTGACGATGCAAGATGGTGCTACGCAAAACGGTGACACGACACCCGCTGAAATTGTCGATTTGATTGACGCGAGAGGCTCATCAAATGCTCATGCTCCACGATATACAGAGGCGGGCGAGTTGGTTCGACCCACCGGATGGCGAAAGTGGGTTTACGTTGGAACTCCACTTACGCCCCACGACATGAATGACGGCAAAGCTGCATTTCCAGAATTCCACAATGTCTATGTCGATCCTGAGAGCTTTGCTACGTTTGAACGATCCGGCGAATTCCCCAATGGAACGCAGTTGGTGAAGGAGCTGGTGCTGGTTGGATCCAAAGCAGCCGTTAGTGGCAAGGGTTATTTCATGGGCGACTTTGCTGGCCTGGAAGTTGCCATCAAAGACACGGTGCGATTCAAAGACGAGCCGGGCGGTTGGGCATACTTTAGTTTCGGTCACAAGGCCGAGTACGAAAAAACGGCCAAGGCTTTTCCCGCCGCTTCATGCAACGCTTGCCATGCCGCCAGCGCTGACACCGATTTCGTATTCACGCAATACTATCCAGTCTTGAAAGAGGCAATGCCATCCAACAAACGGAAAATGATGGAAACGGAAAAACAGTCCAGTAAGAAAATGGACGAAACTGCCATGAAAGCAGCGATGGCCGCAATGGGAAGCGATGATGAGACGGTGACGGTAGATGAGTACACACAACGCGTATTTAAGTGGTTGGCAGACAAGAAGTATTCAGATTTTCGATCAGAGCCAGAAGTTCATCCCTCAAGTTCGGGGCCCGCAGTTCATGGCGATGTGAAAGTCTTCGTTAACGACAAACTCGATGCCAGCATGAAAGCCGGCAACACGACTCATCCAGTCGGCTCAATGTCAGTCAAAGAACTCTACAAAGATGGAGAATTGATTGGCTGGGCACTTGCTCTCAAATCGAAAGAAGATGACGGGAAAGGGAATGGCTGGTACTGGTATGAAAACTTGAGCCTAACGGATACCTCCAACCCCATCGCGGCTTCACTTGGAAATGTAAACTGCGTGGGCTGTCACGCTCCAGGAAACGATTTCATTCGAACTGACAAAATCAAATAATTGGACGCGCGGAGACAGTCTGCGATCACATCGCATGACAGCCTAGTACTTCAGTCGCAGATGTTTAATTTGCAGGTGTTATTGAACAACTCCCAACGAATCGGAACGTGCTTTTTTCGAAGAGTCACACCGCTATAGGCAATTCACACCATCGAAGTGCAACTGTAGTACTAGCGTCACCTCGCCGTTGTTTCCAAGACAAAACGACGAAAATACTGCCATGCCTAAACTAAACGCGCTCTAGCGTGTCAAATCAAATCGGGTTGCAATCGCCTCTGCAAGAGTTGCTTCACGAGTGGTGTTGGGGCGGAGCTGTAGGCGATCTCTCGGTAGCGTTTTGACAAAACCGAATCCCCGCATCTTCGATGCAAATCCGCCAAAACCGCAGCCCACATGTAAGAGCCCGCAAGCCAGGTTGGAGGCTCGAATCCTTCAAGGAAATCAAGCGATTTCGCAGGACCTTTCCATTCCGCAATCGCGACCGCCCGGTTCAGCTTGTGGATTGGTGAATGCGTAAAATGCTCAAGCATCGCGTAGCATTCGGCGACCTTACCCCAGCGAGTCTTTCGAAACGACGGAGCGAGACAATGTTCTGCAGCGATCCCGGCCTCGGCGTGATAACGGGAAAACCTATCACCTTCTGCGGAATTGGCCAGCCATTTCAGTCCCTCCTGAATTCGATCCATATCCCAGAGACTCCTGTCCTGCTCCTCCAACAACAACAGCCCGCCAGCACCGTCCTGCCGAGCAGACATCCTTGCTACATGAAGATGCATCAAGGCCAACAAAGCAAACGTCTCGGGAGCCTTACCCACCGGATGATCGGCCAAAATTTCCACCAGCCGAATCGCCTCGTCACAAAGTTCGCGGCGAACAGCAATCTTCACATCAGAAGACAGGTAGCCTTCGGTAAAAAGGAGATACAACACCTTGTGTACTGAAGCCAACCGCGCGGAATACTGATCGTGCGTCAGTGAATCAACTCGTGGGCGAAATTCTCGCAAGCGACTTTGTGCCCTGCCCAATCGCTTGTAAATGCTGGCCTCGCTCGTAAACAACCGAATCGCAATTTCGCGAACGTCAAAGCCGCACAGGGTCTTGAGAGCAATGACCAATTGAGATTCGACAGGAATCGCGTCGTCGCAGCAGACAAACAACATACGTAACAGATCATCCGGTAGCTCGCCGGCAAAAAAGACTTCTTGGGCGTCCTCGGAACCGACGTCTTCAGTTGCATTATCCTGAAGAATGCGCCGACGGCGGGTACGCTTGCGCAGCTCATCCAACAAATTATTGCTTGCTACACGAAACAGCCAAGCAGAAGGGCTGGCCGGCAAGCCGCCGAAAGTCCAGCTCTCAACCGCGGCCATCAGCGCAGCCTGAACTGCGTCCTCGATATCCTCAAGATGTTCCACCCCTACCCTATTGGATAGCGTGGCGACGATCCTGCCATACTCGTGTCGGAAAAAGTGTTCGACCAATTGAGGCGTTGTCAACGGTTAGTCGCCTTTGCAAGGGCTGCAAATCTCACGGACCTCAACACTCGAACCAGGCATCGCGACTCCAGGTGACTCGCGAGCGACTTCGATCGCTTTTTCCAAACTCTCAGCTTCGACGATCATGAAACCGCCAACAATCTCTTTGGCTTCGATGAACGGCCCGTCCGTCGCGCCTTCGGAGGTTACAACACTGCCACCACCAAGCTTTCCACCCATGTCGGGAATGTTATCCTTGAATTTTTCTTTCCAAGCATTGAATTTCGCAAACATCTGCTCCATCTGAGCGGGAGATGGTTGCTCGCATTCGCCAGGCTGACTTCGTTGAATACATAAATACTGCTTTTTGGACATCGTGTTTTTCCTTTGAATGTGATTTCATTTTATTATTACCAACATCCTTTGACGCGTGAGAGCCGTCGTTTTGGACATATCTCGACCACTTTTTAATAAGAAAATTCAACGACCAACCGAACCGTATTCGCAGAACCTTAAAAAGACGGCAAACTCCTGCGTCTATTCCCTAAATAAGTCGCACAACCATTATCAACAAGATTGATGCCAGGCATGCAAAAACCGTGCAAATGACGTTCCAGCGAGTCTCAAATTACAGTCGTTCGATAGCCTGCGACTCGGCATCCAACGTGTCCAGATTCAGCGTTTGAACTCCGATTGTTCAGTGGAATATTGATTGTGAAAGTCGGCAGCTGGGCTCCACCTAAATATGCGACCGCGGCAATGACGATCAGAATTCGCCCCGTCCCCTCGAGCTGCCAAACACCCAGGGCAGTTGCGACGACCAGAGTCACGACCGACCCGATCCAAATGAAGACAAAAATCGCCTGATTGTTCTGAATCACCTTATCGATGACCTGAAACGCTTGCAGAAATCCACGGTCGGAGAGTATCCCGATTCCCGGCATCACCTCGATGGCAAACAACAGAACAAAAGCCTACTTTTTGGCTCCGGCGGGGGTAACGCCTTCGGTGAGTGTTAATGTAAGTGGCATAATTTTCTTCTTTTAGTCATTGCAAACTTTGCAAAACCTGGCTCGCCTTGGTTGGCAATTTGCGTAAAGCAAGCGACGTGCCAAATAGGAATACGCCAAAAAACCCTTTATTTTGCGAGTTTTGAGTTCACAAATTTTCGCGAATTCAAAAACCTGAGACTCTATTTTCACAGGTATTTGAAAGCGTTTGATAAGTTCGGCAAGGTTGAAGTGAAAAAGGGTTCTACAAATCGAAACTTATTTCAACAACTTTGTGATTTTACTGGTAGGATGACGGCGCAGTTATTCGAGTTGGATAATTCGATTCAACCGAATGCTGCGCAACACTTTTTAGGATTTGATGATGGCTGAAGGCACGATTAAACGACTTACTGACAAAGGTTTTGGATTCATTGACGTTGGGAGCGATAAGGACTTGTTCTTTCATTCTTCTAGCCTCGAAGGCGTAAACTTTGATGAACTCCGCGAAGGTCAGCGCGTCACATTCACAGAAGCACGCGGACAAAAAGGCCCTTGTGCCGAGAATGTTCAAGTAGCGTAGCGTCCATGAAGCTATTCGTTCGAATTTCAACTTCCTCGATTTTGGAGAAACAGGATGGGTGACAAGGGCGGAAGCAAAGACAAGGGCAAAAAAGAAAAGCAAAAAAAAGCAAAGCTAAGTCCAAAGGAAAAACGAAAAGCTCAAAAGGAAAAAAAGAGCACGAGTTAGTCCGGACAGGCGATGTAGCAATACCAGGACAGGTTCAATCCAATTGAATCTGTCTTTTTTTATTGGGCCATGCAAACTGAGACGACGTAGCAGTCGGAAGCCATCGGCGCGAGTTAGAGTGAGATTTGCCTCTTGTTGGCATCGAACGACACGTTCTGATTCAATTCTTTTCGCCCAGCCAAATCATGAATGGGTTTCGCGATCACATCGCCTTCAATTCCATTGGTGCTGCAACCGTTACACGGTGGCCTCCAAGAAATCAGTCTCGGGTCGAGCGTTTGAAAAGACTGGCTCGATTTCCTTTCGAAGCTGACCCATTTACTCAAGGGCGAGAGTTAGATTCACTCATTGAGACCTCCGCGGTCTGCATGTTCTCGTTCTGACATCGACGCTTCCCCTACCCTTCATTCGCTCCCAGGCCACTCCGTTCTCCGGAGCTGAGCTGATTTGGGGCTAATCTCCGTGATTGGCCGAGCGACGGTAATTTGTGTGGTACACTCGCCGCATGCACAGACACGAAAGTACGGCGTGAAAACGTCGCAAACCCTATCCTGGCAGAGCAATTCAAAAACCAGCACTGCTGTTTGGCAATCTGAAGCTGGGAATCCACCGCCTGAAATGCTTATCATGGTAGATGACACCATGACGGGTGATGCCGCCTACCGGCGAGCATGCGCGGGCACCGCGATGCTCTACACCGGTGATTTTCAAAATGCCAAACAGCTGCTGCAAGCCGTGACTCGGCGAGCCGACCGTAAATCAGCCAGGCCGGCCGACACGCTGCTTCAGACCTTCCATCAACATCGAGCACGGCAGCTCGTCCGAGCCAACATCACGAACAAGATTCTGATTGAGTTGCAGCACGGCCAATGCAATCTCCGTCGATCGCCGGAACTACAGGAAGCAGTTGAAGCTGCGATAGGCGAAAAAGCCCCGCTGGCGATGGTGTTATCTCTACGTGAAACGTTGGGCATGATCGGCGCAAACGAGTGGAGAAAAAAAGGCGTGTACGTCGCTGCCTTGAAAGCGAAAATCCACGCGAACTACGGAGTGTTTTCACCGATTCGCGGCGAGTACCTGGAACTCATCAATGCGGCTGAACTGAACAACCCTCAGATCGCGTGGGACATCGGGACCGGAACGGGTGTCATCGCTGCCGTGTTGGTGGCACGTGGTGTTCAACAAGTGATCGCCACAGACACCAGCGGCCGCGCCCTGCAATGTGCCGCTGAGAATTTCCAACGCCTGAATATGCAAACAAAAGTCAGCCTGGTTGAGACAAGCCTGTTTCCCGAAGGCAAAGCTGACCTCATCGTCTGCAACACGCCATGGCTGCCAGCCAAAATCAACACACCGATCGAAAGTGCCATCTACGATCCGCAGAGCCAAATGCTGAAGGGCTTTCTAAACGGTGCAAAAGCACACCTAAAGGCAAACGGTGAAGCCTGGTTGGTTATGTCAAATCTGGCAGAGCTTATTGGCCTGCGGAGTCCTGATGATTTGCAGAATTGGTTTAGGCAAGCTGGCTTGAGCGTGATTGAAAAACAAAACACCTCGCCGAAACATGCGAAGTCAACTAAGCGATCAGACCCTCTCTTTGAAGCGCGTTCAAAAGAAGTGACATCGCTGTATCGACTGAAGTCTACTAACGAGAGTTAGCCGAATTCGGTTTTCTTGAACGACAACGCTGCGATGCGTTCCTCTCTGAAGCTACATGGACAGCAACGGTCGTTGTTCTTTGACAACTGATGGAGCAAATCGTGCTACTCAACATCGCCAGCGTGAAGGTGAAAATGCGGCCAACAATGTTCATTGAATAGATCCTATTCATAATCGCGTTCCATCAACTCCTAGGGCCGCGAGCAGAGACGCCAAGCCGCAGAGGTCCTGAATCATCTCCGTTCACTGATAAGCTCAACAATAAACTGTCCATGATTCAGGCCAAAGTTTTCGGATCGCAGAATCGCATCAGACTTCGAAAACGAATAGCGACGGATCAAAGCGAAACTGCTTGGCGTAGATTCCATGCTTGGCCCGTTTGCCGGCAGAAATTACCATGCAAACTTCCGCTGCTCGTGGTAGGCCAAGTAGCTTTTGAATCCGTCGCTCGTCCATGCCCTCCATTGGGCAGCTGTCGAATCCGAACGCACGCAACGAGAGCATTAGATTTTCGCAAGCCAGCGCTGTAGATTTGTGAGCCCAAACTCGCATGTCAGCTTTACCGGCTGGCCCACGGGGAATGATTCGAGCCAATCCCATCGCGGCGATCACCAATTTCTTGAGCGGCCCGAGAATGTAAAACGGACCTTGACCGTAGGCCAGCGGAACAATCTTGCGGTGATAGTGCAACTTTGCTTCCGGCACATCGGGGTCGTCGGCGACCAGATGCTCCAGCATCATCTTCGAATTTCGTTTCCACGTATCCAGTCGAGCCACGCAGACAACCATCTCTTGAGCCGTCGCTGCAGCGGGTTGCCCAAGACAGAGTTTGACCAGCTCCTTCTTTTTGGTTTCGTCCCGGACCCAGTAGAACTCCCAACATTGCAAGTTCGAAGAATTGGGCGCAAGCGTTGCGAGTTCCAAGCATTTTCGGATCACCGATTCTGGCACTTGTTCGTCAGAATACACGCGAGTACTACGCCGCGACCGTACAACTTTCTCGAATTCAACCGCGTCGGTTTGGATCGCCGGTTCGACGTGCGTGGTATTGGGAATCTTTTCAAAAATGCTTTCTCTTGGCTTTTGTGGCACAGCCATGTTGGGATCTCGGAAACAGGAATTCTGAACTTGAACGTCTAATGCCTTTGGAGCCAGTCAACCATCCAGTAGTCTTAGGGGACCAGTGCACTTGTCTGACAACATCTTTGACTAAAACACCAATCAGTGGAATCACGGATCCACCGAATTCGCCAAGCTGCGATCCGTTTTCGTCGCTTCCCGTCGCAGCTTCAGTTTGCCGACAAGCCCGCCAACGGGGACTTAGCAGGATAACAGTTTACTGAGTCAACCAATGTTTCGTGTTCAGATTTTCTTTCCACCCACGGACGAACGAGAACGTAGGTAGATGGAATGAAAAGCGTCGCGAGGATCGTGGCACCGCTGACGCCACCGGCGATCACGATCGCCAATGGAGGCCAAAAGGATCCGCCGGCAAATAGCAACGGAATGAAACCACCAATCGTTGTCAGCGTGGTTGAGACGACGTGACGACCGGTGGACATGACTTCGTCAACGATGGCGCCGTGGCATGAATCGACGATTGCGGCGGCGCCCAGACCTGTACGTAAAACTGATTTCGATCCGCACCTGGAAAAAACTGGTTTCGCAACTCCCCAACTCGCATGAACCCGACGATTGGGATACTGGTCGCCAACAGAATTCCCAGCACCGGATGTTTCACAAGAAAGGTCAACAAACTGCGAAAGGCACCCGTGAACCACTGCACCTGCACGCCGTTGCTCGAAAACGTTGGTCGCTCCTTGATGCGAGCAAAGATGCCGGTCAAAGCAGGAATGATCGTCAGCGAAACAAACAGCGAAAAAATCAGCGTGAGGATCACGGTGGTGGCAATCGAGCCAACAAACTCCCCAACGTTTCCAGGTAGCAAAAAGATCGGCAAAAAAGCTAGTACCGTCGTTACCGTCGAACCGAGTAGCGGGATAAATAAGTGCTGCACGGTGTGAGCGATGGCCTGACGGCGAGTTTCTCCCTCGCGAATTTTGGTCGTCACGTCATCAACAACCACGATTGCGTTATCAATCAACAAGCCAATCGCGACGATCAGCCCGAAAATCGACATTTGGTGAAGCGGGATGCCGAGCAGCTGTATCGTGAACAAAACCATTGCCGACACCAATGCCGACCAGCAGCGAACTTCGCCAGCCCATCATCACAAAGATCACCAACACCACGACCAGAGAGCCAAGGAAAAGGTTCATTCCCAATTCACTCAGTCGTGCAACGGTGTATTGCTCCTGCTCGAAAACGGACGTGAGTTGTATCGAAGGCGATAGCGTCGAACGAAAGTCGTCAATCACGCGGTTTGCTTCTTTCATCCAGCTGTCGACACGGCGATCGGCCAGCATCCGCACGGCGACATAGATGCCCCGTTTTGAGTTCGTGATGGCAATTTCTTCAGGCGGTTCCTGCCAGCTTTTTCGCACGCTCGCAATGTCTGACAAACGAACGATCTCGCCACTGGCACCGCTCGCGACGGGGATATTTGAAATGCGATTGGTCGTTTCAAATGCCCCAGTGACTTCCATAACGAGGTTGCTGGAGGAAGACCTGAGCGTTCCGGAGGCGACTTTGGAGTCGGCGTTGTTGATGCGAAGGGCGATATTGCTGGTTGATAGTCCTAGCTCTGCGAGCTTGTCGCGGGAAAGTTCGACGGTGATCTCTTCGTTTGGCTCGCCATAAATTCGCACAAGATCGGTGCCAACGATATTCCGCATTCGGTCTGCAAGCTCCTCTGCCCTGCGATTGAGGATGTTCAGCATTTCGTGATCGCCGTCGCCATCCCAAGTCAAGCCAAGAATCACGGTGAAGGCAACGGCTCCCCGATCACCGTCGAAATCGGGCTTGGAGGCGTTAACAGGCAGTTGGCTTTCAATGTCAGCCAGTTTGTCCCGAATCCGCGTAAAGACTTCCTGCTCGTTGTAAATGTTGTCCGCCAGTTCGATCTGTATCGACGAGACGTTGGCCCGCGATTGAGACTCCAGCGTTTTGATTTCTGCGATGTCTCTGAGTTCCGTTTCAATTTTTTTCGTCACCAATGCTTCGACCCGCGCCGCAGATGCGCCAGGTAGTGTGGTGATGATGTTTGGATTCCGATTGGTAATTCGATGGATCCAACAGGTAGTCCAATGCGGGCCTCCAACCGACGGTTGTCCAGCAGTTCAAATACCGGTTGCCCGCTGGCAATGACTTCGCCCTCGTCCAGCAGTCTCGTCGAAATAACGCCGCGATAAGGGGCGAGTAACTGCGACTTTTCGATGTTGATATCGAGGGTTCCGAGCTCGGCCTTTAGCTCGTTGACGGTTGCCCGTTGGGCTGCAACCTGCTCCTTACGTGTTCCGTTTTCCAGCTCCGCCAAACCAGACGTGGCCAAATCGAGTTGGGCCTTGACGACTTGTTCGTTGTAAACCGCATCGTCTGCTTCCTGCTGGGCAATGGCTTTGGATCGGTTTAATGCAAGCAATCGATTTGACGTGATTTCGGCCAGTTTTAATTGCGACTGCCAGCGCCGAACTTGAGCTCTTGCAGATTCAATATCTTCCGCTCGCGGCCCGGCGATCAACTCGTCGAGCCTGGCTTGGGCAGTGCCAATTCGCGATACAGTAGCGTTTCGGTTGGATCGCAGGATTTTCGTGTCCAACTCGGCGAGAACCTGCCCTTTTTCGACGGTTTGTCCTTCGTCCACTGCCAGCGCAATGAGTTTGCCACCAACCTCAAAACTGAGGCTGCTTTCTCGACGCGACTCGATCGTGCCGAGATAGCTGCGGTACACTTGATAGCTTGACTCTGCAGCGGCGGTCACGACTTCGACGTCCAATGCACGAGCGGCCGGCGAAAGCAAGAATCGACAGCACAGCCGCTGCAATTGCAAATGGTATTGCAAAACGCCTCAACGAACTGGCCAGTAGCTTCCCGACCGAAGGCTTGTCTTTTGGCCGTTCATCGGGTCGACCAGTTAACTGGCTTCCGATCAGATGATGATCACCGTTCTGGATACGATTCGTGTTGTTGGATGAACCGTTGACTGCATCGCGGATTGTTCCGTTACTTGTATTCATTTCAGTTGCTTCAGGTTTGTCTGAAGTCCTTTCAAGCGGTCTTGCACGAAGACTTTCCGGTTGGCATGTACTTCACCACTTGGCCAAAGAATTCAGTTCCGTATTCTTGACTCAGCTCGCAGGCAAGTTGGTCCGGCCGGTTCTTGCGACGTGCAACAAGCTCGATGTTCAATCCGTCCCTCGCGAATCGCCGAGCGAACTCGATTCCCAAGCCAGAGGAAGCTCCCGTAACCAAAGCCCATGGCCCGTACCTTTCTGTCGATGTTCACCTCAATTCTCCGGCGACCTAATTTATATGTATATACAACTATTGAGTCAAATAAAAATTACCTGGTGTTCCTGCCACGCACTCGCTGGGCGGCGTCTTCAATCGTGTCAAAGGCGTTTGCCCCCAGCAGTTGCTTAATCTCTAATTGAGCCTTGTCCCATTTCGGTTTGGCTCGCTCCAGCAATGCTCTTCCTTTTCGAGTCAGTCGCAGCGGCTGGGCTCTCCCATCTTCGTCTCGGACTACTTCCAGCCATCCGTTTTCTTTCATTCGCTCCAGGTTTCGGCTGAGTGTAGAGACTTCTATCTGCAATCTCTCACTGAGTTCCGCCGGACGTGCCACGTCAAGTTTCGCCGCCGCCACCAGAATTGTTAACTGGGCCGATCGCAATCCCAACGATCGTAATGCGTCATCGTAAATTCTGGTCGTAACCCGATTGAGCATTCGAAGTCGCATGGCAATGCATTCCGAAGCGATCGTATTCTCGGTATTCTTTTGTTGCTTTTTTGCCATTGATTCGCCTGCCCCACATAGTTGTATATGCAAACATATCGTCTCAGGCCACAACGTTCAACAGTAAAACCGGGATTCCTTTCATTGAAAACCCCCAATAAATGGCCGCCTTACCCATTTGGCATGGCGGCCATTGGGTGATTCCTACTTCGAATTGGTTGGGCAGGACACCTTTTGCTTCAGAACATTTCGCCCGAGGAAATCCTGCATGTGTTTTGCGATCACGTCTCCGTCTTCTTCGAGGGCAAAGTGACCTGTGTCCAGCAAGTGAAATTCCAAGTTCTTCAAATCCCGCTTGTAGGGATGAGCTCCGTCGGCAGGAAATATGTGGTCGTTCTGTCCCCAGACAATAAGTGTCGGTGGTTGGTGCTCTCGCATATACGTTTGCCATTTTGGGTAGCGAGCTGGATTGCTTCCGTAGTCGAGGAACATGGCAAGCTGGATTTCCTGATTGCCGGGACGATCGAGTAACGGTTGCACGTGGCCCCAGTTATCAGGACTGATCGCCTCGACGTTGCGTACCCCGTGAGTGTATTGCCACTTTGTTGCATCAAGCGTTAGCAATCCAGCCAGAGCTTTGGCATTTTCGGGCGTTTGGTCTTTCCAATATGCTTTCAAAGGAGTCCAGAAATCCAACAGCCCTTCTTCATAGGCGTTGCCGTTTTGAATGATGAGAGACTGAACTCGTTCCGGGTGTTTTACGGCCAAACGAAAACCAACGGGTGCCCCATAGTCCATCAAGTAGATGCTGTACTTCTCAACGCCAATCTTTTGAACGAGTTTGTCAACGATGTTGGTCATGCTATCGAACGTGTATTCGAATTCATCGACCGCAGGCATCGAGCTGTTTCCATATCCTGGATAGTCGGGCGCGATCACGTGGTAATTTTCCGCCAGTTTAGGAATCAGGTCCCGAAACATGTGTGACGAAGTTGGAAAACCATGAAGCAGCAAGATAGTTGGCGCGTCTTTGGGGCCAGCTTCACGGTAAAAAATATCGAGCCCGTCGATCTTCTCAGTTTTGAACTTGACCGAGTTCGGATTGTTTGCGTTCGTTGGCTCTTGTGCCATCACAAGCGTCGCTGACAAAACTCCCAACATTAGTGCGAGTACGATCTTGGTGGCTCGGCCTGGTTTCGCCGTCTGATTGATTGATTGTGATTCGGTGAGTTCGATGGGCTTGATCATGGTTGCTCCTTTTTTTGCTTTGACGGCGATCAACACAGATTTCTGAGAGCCAATTTAATTGTTCAATCGTCTATTTGCATTTGTCGTGCCAAAGCGATAAAGTTAGAAAACAAGGGAATTTCCAACAAATCAAGTCACGAAAACCTGTGATTCACGAATTCCCCAGCCTCAAAACTCAATTTCCTGTGACTCACTCATGAAAAACCCAGCCAAAGAGTTGATCCCGCAGATCATGAATGCCGCGGGCGAAGGCATTTACGGATTGGACTGCAACGGATTAATGACATTCGCCAATCAGGCTTCTGTTGACATTCTCGGCTGGAGTGCCGAGGAGTGTATTGGCAAGTCCGCGCATGAAGTTCATCACCACTCCCATCTCGATGGGTCAAATTACGAGCGTCAGAAATGCCCGATTTATGCGGCATTTAAGGATGGCGAAGTTCATCGTGTCGATTGTGAAGTTTTCTGGCATGCCGACGGAAGGCCTGTGCCAGTCGAGTACACTAGCACGCCAATTTGGAAAGACGGAAAACTCGATGGCGCGGTCGTTGTCTTTCGTGATATCACCGAGCGAATCGAGATCACGAAACAGCGAGAAGACGCCTACGACGAAATCTCTAGGCTGAAAGAACAACTTGAACAGGAACGGGATTACCTTCGCGACGAAATCAAAGTCATCACAAGCTTTGGAGAGATCATTGGGAACTCCAACCCGCTCAAGCGAACACTCGAACAGGTTGAAGCGGTCGCACAAACGAAAGCCAATGTGTTGGTCCTTGGCGAATCCGGAGTCGGCAAGGAAATGATTGCTCGGGCGATCCACACTCATAGCCCCCGTGCAGACAGAGCGCTCGTGAAAGTAAACTGCGCTTCGATACCGAAGGAACTTTTCGAAAGCGAGTTTTTTGGTCATGTAAAAGGCGCCTTCACCGGTGCTCACCAAGATCGTGTCGGCCGCATGCAGTTGGCCGATGGCGGAACCTTGTTTCTGGATGAAGTCGGCGAGATTCCACTTTCGCTACAAAGCAAATTGTTGCGAGCGTTGCAGGAGCACGAATTCGAACGGGTGGGTGATGACAAGACGGTTTCGGTAGATGTTCGCGTCGTTGCGGCGACCAACCGGGACCTGGAAGCCGAAATCAAGGCCGGTCGTTTTCGTGAAGACCTTTTCTACCGATTAAGTGTGTTTCCAATACAAGTACCACCGCTTAGAGAACGCAAAGAAGACATCCTTCCTTTGACAAAGCACTTGATCGAACTCATCTGCCGCTCGATGGGTAAAGAGCCCCTTGCACTTTCCCGACAACAAGGAGAATTCCTGCAAGGCCTTTCGTGGCCAGGCAACATTCGCGAATTGAAAAACGTGCTGGAACGCGCGATCATCTTGAGCAAGGGCAGTCGCCTTCGCTTGGATCTCGCACTGCCAAACCATACACCAGTAAAGACGCAAACAACATCCATTGATTTGGCATCAACCGCCAGCGACGATTTCCTGACCGACGCGGAGTTTCAGATCAAGGAAAAGCAAAACCTGGTGGCTGCGCTGAAACATGCCGGTTGGCGAATCTCGGGAGACAAGGGCGCCGCCGATTTGCTAGGCATTAAGCCTTCTACGCTAACCTATCGCATGAAGGCTCTAGGGATTGAGAAGCCAGATCCTTAGTACGAACCCGTGAGAATTATCAACTAGACAAATTTGTTTTGGCTCGCATTGCATCCTCTTCAAAGCAACTTCCAAGGCCGATTTGGTCTCGCTCACGATTTCTCATTATCCAACTCTACGCTAATTGTGTCTGCATCGGCTTGAGACCGCAGCACAAGAGTAACCACATCTATTTCAAAACGGCCCACCACAAACTCGGCAAATGCCCGTCCAAAATCAGCAACGGACAGCGGGCCATACCCCGTCGCGAGTGTCGGCAATGACACCGAACGTGCATCCAGCGACCAGGCGAGTTCAAAGACAGCGGCCAAGGTTTCTCCAACGAGCTCCACCGATGAATCATAAAATGGGTCAATCGCGACGGCATGAATAATATGCGAAAACGGCAGCGAACCTGCCGACGTCCGCACCACCGTTGTCGCGGGCACCGATGACAGCCCCAAGGATTTAAGATGACTGTGCAACTCAACTTGAATCTCTGGACAACATTCGCAGATAGCGCCATTGACTCCGCCAGACATATTCAGCCAAGGATTTGCGGTTGCAACCAACACGTCGGCCTTTGCATCGAGCACATCACCCTCTGTCACAATGACTTTCAAGAAACAACTCCCCTTACGACTTGCACTTCTCCAACTCCATCTCAAGGAGCCCAATCACTGAGTCGGCAACCAATCGAAAACTTTGCTTTGTATAACCACCGCTAAGAACCATGGTGGTTGGAATACCACGCTTGCGAAGTTCACCAACAACATAGAGATCGCGCTGGCGAATCGTCGCGGCCGAAATATCAAAACCACCGAGTGGATCACCCGAGTAAACATCCGTACCGGCATTGTAGATCGCAAGGCCCACGGGCGTTCGACCGACCGAATCGAGGAACCCAGGAAGGCGATCATAGAGTTCTTGAAGGTATTCAGCATTCGAAATCGCACCCGTGATTCCCAAATCGCAATCGATACGATTTCGCGCATCCACATCATGTGCTGGATAAATTTGGCGGTTGAAAATATCAAAGATGAATACGCGGGGGTCATCCATGAATGTATGGCAAACTCCATTGCCTTGATGGGCATCGGTGTCAATGTAGACGATACGCTCATTTTCAGAAATCAACTCCTCTGAACGTAGAGAAGCGACCGCGATTCCGATATCCGAATAGATTGAAAATCCTTCGCCACGTTCCGGTTTGGCGTGGTGGTAGCCGCCACTTAAATTGACCACCAAACCGTGAACAAGTGATTGTCGTGCAGCATCGATGGTCCCTCGAGTTGCCCAACGCATTGGGCGAAGCACCTGCCGATCAACCAGCCAGCCAGGTAGGCGACCAACAGGCGGAAACTCAAGTGCACCTGCAACGTATTTCGCATCACAAAGCTCGTCCAAATAGCGGGACGAATGCACAAGCAATAGTTCGTCTCGCGTCGCGGGGCCTTCTGGCCTTAGATGTAAGGATCGCAACTTCGAGCCAAAATGCCGACGAAGGAGCTTCCAGGCGCGACCGTACTTCCGTGAGTCAAACGGATGAAGAAGTTCTAGCCCGTAAAACCCAATGTTGTAATTCCTGGAGTAGACAATGCGAGGCATGACACACTTTATAGAACGAGAACTCAATCTGGATTACATTGATGTTTCGACGCACCGTCAATACCGTATTGGGAACAAATCCGGTTCACCAACACAATTCTTCAAATCGAACGCCGTTCAGAGGACCCTATGCTCAACGCCAGGATTGTTTTTTGGTATCTCACTCTATCCCTCTTCGCCTTCAATATGGCTTTGGGGCAAGGCACTCAAATCGACTACGATCGAATGCATGGCCTGCGAGAACGCACCCAGGGTAAAGTTTACCGAAACAACGTGCGCCCCAATTGGCTCTCTGACAACAGCCACTTTTGGTACCAGATCAAAACAGGTGCAAACTCTCATGAATATGTTTTCGTGGACCTCGAAATGGGCAAGCGAACTCCTGCGTTCGACCACACAAAAGTCGCTGAGGCTTTGTCGAAGCAACTCAAAATTGAGGTTAACCCAGAGGCATTGCCGATCAACCAGCTCTTTTTCTCCCACGATACCTCTAGCGTCTTTTTCTCGCTGGCACAAGAAAACTTCCAAGTCGAACGGACAAATTCGCAAGTCCACATGGCCAAGGATGAGGACTTTGCCAAGGCTGTCTATACAACCCCTGTCGAAATTCGTCCGTCTCGTAACAAGGGCGGGGAGATACATTTTGAAGTCACCAACGAAACCGACAAGCGGGTCCAAATGGTCTGGATCGACCGACAAGGCGGACGACAACCTTACCAGACATTGAATCCGGGCGAGTCATTCAAGCAACACACATTTGTCGGCCACGTCTGGCTTGTCACCGACCTCAACGAGACTCCATTGGCACACTACGAGGCGAATGAGGCTCAAAAAACTGTTCGCGTCAACGGTTCCAGCAAGCCGAACATAAGGCAACCCAAAAACCAACGTAACCGTCGACGAAACACCCAGCGATCTGATTCCAAATCGCCTGACGGAAAATTCATGGTCTTCGTTCGAGACGGTGCCCTATTTCTTCGCGATCAAAATTCCAACGAAGAACGAAGGCTTGCCAAGTCCCCAAAGAACAACCGCGACTTTTCCGATCGTCACTTTTTTTGGTCACCCAATTCCAAGTTTCTCATGGCGATCCAAGTCGAACCGGGAGATGAGCGAACGGTCTACATGGTCGAGTCGGCACCTCGTGACCAGCTTCAACCCAAATTGCATGAGATGAATTATCTCAAACCGGGTGACAAGCTTTGGTCTCAAACTCCTCGCCTGTTCAACATTGCTGAAGGGGAAGAAGTTGCCATCAACGAAGAACTCTTTGCCAACCGATGGGAGATCAATGACTATCGTTGGAAGACCGATTCGTCGGAATTCAGTTTCTTCTTCAATCAGCGTGGGCATCAAACGGTTCGCATCGTGGGCATCAATCCGTCAGATGGTGAAACTCGAGCGATCATCAATGAGGAGACAAAAACCTTTGTCGATTACACCAGCAAAGTTTTCAACCGATACCTGGAAGCAACTGATGAAATCATCTGGATGTCAGAACGCGATGGCTGGAACCATCTCTACCTTTATGATCAATCCTCAGGCGCAGTAAAAAATCAAATCACACGTGGAAACTGGATTGTTCGAGGAGTGGACCGAGTTGACGAAAACGAGCGACAGATCTGGTTTCGCGCAAGCGGAATCGTATCCGGTCAGGATCCTTACTTTATTCACCATTGCCGAGTGAACTTCGATGGCAGTGGGCTGACGGTCTTGACCGAAGGAGACGGCACCCATTTCGTTGAGTACTCGCCCGACAATCGCTATTTGATCGATACCTTTTCGCGAGTCGATATGCCACCTGTTTCCCAGGTACGACGCACCGATAATGGATCGCTGGTTTGCCGACTTGAACAAGCTGACTGGAGCTCACTTTTGAAAACAGGCTGGAGATCGACAATCCCCTTCCGTGCTAAGGGGCGAGATGACGAGACCGATATCTGGGGCGTAATTTACCTGCCAACCAACTTTGACGAATCCAAAACGTATCCGGTGATTGAATACATCTACGCAGGGCCACACGATTCGTTTGTACCCAAATCATTTCAAGTCCATCACTCCCAACGTGAACTCACGGAACTGGGGTTCATCGTTGTTCAAATCGACGGGATGGGGACTTCGAATCGATCCAAGGCCTTTCACGATGTGTGCTGGAAAAATCTCGGCGACTCAGGTTTCCCGGATCGGATACGCTGGATGAAAGCCGCCGCGGAGCAACATCCTCAAATGGATTTGAGTCGAGTTGGAATCTACGGTGGATCAGCAGGCGGGCAAAGTTCACTACGGGCGTTGCTTGCGCACGGTGACTTTTACCAAGTTGCCGTATCGGATTGCGGATGCCACGACAACCGAATGGACAAAGTTTGGTGGAACGAACAATGGATGGGATACCCTATCGGACCTCATTATGATGAGCAATCTAATGTCACAAACGCCCATCGATTGAAAGGGAAGCTAATGTTGACAGTGGGCGAACTGGATCGCAACGTCGATCCGGCTTCTACGATGCAAGTCGTCAATGCATTGATCCAAGCTGAATTTTTTGATCGTACCTGGCGCAGGTCACGGTATCGGGGAGAGCTCTTATGCACGCCGCCGAAGACAGGACTTCTTTGTCAGACATTTGCACAGTGTAGAACCAAGACGCTAGAAAAATGTCTGGCGTTCCGTCACCGTTCAATTTTCGTGAACATGCTGAATCGAATCGAGCGTGTTCACGAAAAAGGGCAACGAGTCGGTCGGTCACCAAGAGACCGCAGCAGTGTGTGCCGTACGTCGATCGAAGAACATATCGTACAAAACAGGTAATTCGCCATTGAATCGACGGGAGAGCTGGGTATGTGTGGCATCCCGTTCATCATGTAAATCCTGTCAGAAAATTGCCTCACACACCCCAGTCTAAAACTCGGTCTTGCCTGTGGGGCATCTTCAATTCCTGATGCTAGATTGAAGATGACTGGCCAATTTCGGTTGGGTCGCTTGGCTTGTTTTTCAGACAGGATTAACAGGATGAGTTCCCGAGTCAATACGGCGGAAGCAATCGCCGAAATCCGTGAAAAAGCACAATCAAAAGGAATAGCAGATTCCGCATTAACAAGGCAACGAAATTCAACGAAATCGGCTTTGCCTGAGCATGCCCACTCGTTGACTCACTCAATTGTTTCGCAAGCTGCTTCATCCAATTCACCGTCCGAGGCCATTCCCAAATCCCCGCCAACCAATCTTTGGGAATCTCAGCTTCGCCTGTTGCAGCACCAATGATACCACCAACAATCGCCGCCACTGCGTCCGCGTCGCCACCGCATTCAACAACAGACACGATAGCTTTGCGAACATCTTTTGGATTGGAAAGCCAAGCATGAATTGCAACAGGAACGGTATGGTAGGTGTAGCCCGAAACGCCACTGGCATGACCGTTACTTGCGGCAAAGTCCAGTGTCGATTCGCCTGTCGAGACGCTAGAAACTACTTGACGCAACAACGCAAGAAGCTCTTCACCTTCCTGGCCAATTAGCTCGCCAAGCTGCTCAAGATATTTCTCACCGTCAACTTCTGAATGCACTCACCCCCAATAAGCCGCCAGGGCAACCGCGATGGCTCCGTACTCCGCCTTGGGATCGGTATGTGAAATCCGTGTCGAGGCGCGTACAAACTCAACCATCCGGTTCAGATCGTCAAACACCGCACCAAAGATTGCGGAACGCATCGCAGGACCGTTGCCGGCAGCTCGAAATCGGAGGAAATCAACGACTGAGCAACCAGGCAAGAATGCTCAGTATCATCTGACACCATCCCACGTCCAAACAGAAATCGATGCCTGTCAGGAGGGCCCAAGAGGCGAGGCGAACGCTGCCGCGAAACCTTCTCATATGGCAAACCAATTGAATCTCCCACAACGGTACCAAGGATGCAGCCAACGATACTCGATTCATTCATTGTTCAATTCTCACGACGCGTCGTACTCCACCAGCGCATGATGCTCCCTTCAAGTTCAGTATCGATAATTTTGGAAAAAGCCTTTCAATCGCCACCAGCCAAACCGACACCAATCCATGGATACCCGATCGCCGCGAACAATAGTCATTGGCAGACACTCAATCAAAACCGAAGTCAAATTCAACTATCAAGGTCATACTCATCCTGTTGCCAGGCGTCCCAAGCCGTCGAATGGTCCAGCATGATTTCAAGGTATCGGCAAACAAACGCGGAAACGGTGGGGATGGATTCAGCTGATTGAAACGACAGGGTCAAGAACAAATCAGCTTCCCATGAAACCAATTCAAGTGATTCAGTGGGCCAATCCAACGAACCAAGCCGAATCATCGGGTCGTCAGCAAATGGGTAGTAGAGATTGACGCAGTCCCAGGTCAGCTGCACCCAGATTTCGGATCGGATCTTCGATTCCAAGGCGACGCACCAATCGAAGTTTGTTTTTTCCTTCTGCTCCACGGCGCGGCGGATTTGGTCTTCGATAAATGGCATGTCAAACCCCAAAAACAATCTGAGTGTCGCAAACTATTATGACATCCTGGCGATGGTTGCATCTTACCATTCGCATCCTTCAGCACATTTTTGCGCAAAAAAACAAGGCAGCGGAACACTGCCTTGTTTTAAAAACTGATTCAAACTCTGCGTTGGCTGAGTTTATGTAATTGATCTCATCCTTTGCTTGTCGCTAGACGACTCAATTTCATCCGCGTCTTTGTCGGACTCGTCGGCTTCTTCAGCAATCGATTCCGCCTTTTCCCGAGCGGCCTCGCACTCATCACACTCGCACTCGTCGCATTCTTCGCACTCACATTCTTCGCATTCACATTCGTCGTCCGAAGCACCTTCGTCCATAAGTTCTTTGTAGCGATCTTCGTAGCGAATGTTGTCCAAATCTGGATCATCCTTTATGTGGTCAAAATCGCGGAAGCCAGAATCCAGTGCGGTTTCGAGATGCTCCAAGGCCAATTCTGATTCGCCTTTGAGCGAGTAGGCACAAGCCAAGTTGTAGTTGCCTAGTCCGGCATACCTTTGGGTTGCCGCAGCCTGATGATGGTACGGCATTGCCGCATCCACATCCCCACTCATATGGAGTGTGAAACCATAATAGAACACAGCGGTTTCGTTCTCTGGAATGACTTCCATCAGAGCACCCAACAGCTCGGCAGCCTCTTTGTACTCTTTGTTACCTGTTTGTCGCATCGCCTTGTTTAGCAACTTACCTGCTTCATCAATCTCCTTGATGCGACCGAGAAGTTCAACAAAGCGTTCATCATTGTGAAGTGACTCCAGATCCTCATCAAATTCGTATTGATCCAGATCCCGGAATCCAAGCTCAATCGCTTTATTCAGAGATGCGAATGCTTTCTCTGGGTTTCCCTTCTCCGCCCAAACGCAACCAAGGTTGAATGTCGATACTCCGGGCTTTACGCCAAGCTCAATCGCTTCCTCATAGGCCTTGATCGACTCTTCCAACCGGCCTTCGTTGTGCAAATTGAATGCGATGTCAAACGGGCTACGGTCGGCCATTTCTTCAGGGATCTGATGGAATCTCGCTCCATCCACTGAATCTTCTAGATAGAAAAATTCGACGTTTCCGTTACTGGTCTTTGCGATAAGCTTCTGCTCGCCATCGTTGACTGATTCATGAAAGAAACGAGTCTTGCCATGAACGAACGGCCCAACCACTCTTCCGTTTCCGGTTGACGAGTCGATTTTGAAGCCCAAGTCCCGGGTCAATCCAATTTTGATCTGCCCCTGTCCGGAGTTAAGTACAGATTCTTCGGAGGGTTGTCCGACAAAGTAGACTTGAATCTCTCCGCTTGCCGAATCGATGTTAACGGCTTCTTCTGCCCTTCGAACGACAACCTGACCACCAGCGGTAATCGCGGCAACCCGACCTCGGGTTCGCTCCAACCGAATCGCGCCTCCGCTGGTCTTGATGTCCGACTCACCTTCAACCTGCCCGACTTGAATGTGTCCACCTGCCGTATGAGCAAGTAGATCGCCGTCAACATTACCGACTGCAATATGCCCGCCATTGGTCACGATTTCTAAATTCGAATCTACATTGCCGACTTCAACATGTCCGCCAGCTGAGTAGATCTTGGTTTTTCCGCTGATATTCGTCGCTTCGACATGCCCGCCATCGGTGTGGAGGGTGACGGTGCCGTCGACACTGGTTAACAGGATGGGACCTGCTTCCGTTTTCAGGTTGAGATTGAATGTTTCCGGTACGAGCAGTTCAAACTTCGCGCTGCGGTAGGATTCGTTGTCCAAAAGCAACTTTTCCTTAAGCGTTTCCAGGTCATCAGAATCCTTAATCTCTTCAGCGGTAAACGTTGTTCGCTGCTCGGGGAACTTGGCAATGATTACGGCATCCTGTTTCTTCTTCAAATCGAACTCTGCCACTTCATCGTTGTCGGCATCATAATTCATTTCCAAAAGTCGAAAGACTTTGGCGGCCGACTCCTGATCTTCTGCGGCAACCGTGTAGGTCAGACGCATTTCCACGATCGGCTTGTCATGAGTTTTGACGGACAGGGTTCCCAGATTGGTTCGCAGGAACAAATTTCCGTCGTCTTCAACGTCGATAGTAGTTTCGATCGTATTCTTGAACCTGGGCAACTCTTGCTCTTGCTCTTGGAAAAGGCTACTGACGCCGAACCAATTCGATCCATGTGCAACATAGGACCCCAACCCAGCTTGCCAGCTTCCGATCAGCAATGCGGTGATTGCAACTGCAGCGGTGAGGTATCCCCACCCTGAGAATCCGTATTTCAATTTGGGCTTGGTCGGTGCCCAAGTTCGTTGGGGCGATTGCACGAGTGTTGGGGAACGCATATAGGCAAGCTCCTGGGAAAGTAGCTGGGCGACTTGGGCCGAAGAATCGAAACGGTCGTCTGGATTTTTGGCGTGAAGCTTCTCGATAAACTGCACCAACCATTCATCAATTTTCGGATTGATCTCGCGAATCGGCCGCGGCTCTGAATCGCAAACGCGTTTGATCACTCCAAACACGGTTTCACTTCGAAACGGGGATCGGCCGGTGCATGCGGCATACATCACGCTGCCAAGACTGAACAAATCGGACCTCTGATCCAGCGATTCGCCCATGGCCTGTTCGGGAGACATGAATTGAGGGGTTCCAGAAATCGCTCCGCTTCGCGTCATCGTTGCTTCATCGACGACACGTGCCAACCCAAAATCCGTTACCATCGCGCGATCCACACCGCTTTCCAACAACACGTTGGCGGGTTTGACATCTCGATGAACGATGCCGCGGTCATGGGCGGCCGACAGGCCTTTGGCAATTTGCATTGCCACGCAAACGACTTCATCGGTTTCCAAAGCGCCCTTCTTTTCGATTCGCTGAAGCAACGATCCACCTGGAACGTACTGCATCACGATATAGGGATTACCTTGAAATTCATCGACGGTATAGACCGGGATCACGTGATCGTCTTTGACAGAAGCAATGGATCGGCCTTCGCGTTCGAACCTTCGACGCGCCGATCCATTACTGGAATAAACGGGAGCCAGTATCTTGATGGCAACAAAACGATTGAGGCGAGTATCCAGAGCTTTGACAACAATTCCCGCACTTCCGCGGCCAATGATGCCACAGATTTCATAGCTACCAAGCCGTCCGATTTTGGAAGGGTCGTCTGTGGGCGCCAGAATGTTTTGCATGAAATTCAAATCGCGGTTTCGATCCGCTTCGACCAAGTCGGTCGTTTCGCAACCCACGGCCTTGAACCGGTGCTCATCCAAATTGTCTTTGATGTCCGCCCAAACGTTCTGGTTTGCTGCAAGACCTTCCATTCTTACCTGACAGGATTCACAACTCCCGATATGATCAAGAATTTCTGATTCCAGGCTTTCATCAACTCGTTCATCGACGAATTGCTGAAGCAACTGTTCATCAAAACAGATTTGTTTTTGTTGAGGCATTGACGTTACTCCTTAGTACATCAGTCTACTTAGTGTCTCTGAATTCGTTTAACAAGTCATCTTCGACGTTTTCACTATCATCGAATTGAGAAACGATTTTCCTAATCCGAGAAACAATACGAAACTTGGCAGCGTATACACTGCCCACCGAAACGTTGAGTTGCTGAGCAACCTCTTCCGGTTTTTTTCCTTCGATGGCGGTGAGCAAAAATGAGTTCCAGGACGACTCTTTCACGCCTGGCTGAACTTGTTCCGCCGCCCAGTTCAAAAGAGTTCGGCGGTACTCTGTCCAAAATACCGTTGACTCCGTTTCCGAAGCCCCTGGCTGCTCGGCCAACATTTGATTCACACGTGAGTCGCCGCTAGCCGCCGCTCGACGGGACTGCTGGACAACTTTGTCGACAGCGATATTTCGAGCCACGCGAAAAAGCCAGCCACGAAACTTTCCGATGCTTGGGTCATCTCTCCACTGTTCAATCTTCTTGTCAACCGCAGCCAGCACTTCCTGCGTGACATCTCTCGCATCGGCGTCTTGAAGCCCCCGACGGCGAGCGTAATCGATAATCGCCTGTTCGTAGATCTCCAAAAACTCAGACCAAGCGTCTTGGCTTCGTTGACGCAGCCGAATTAACAGACTTTGGCGAGTTTTAGGAAGTTGGCTCATTCCGTTCCAATTTTGACAGAGGCTGGCAAAGCGAAGTTGGTTCCTTTTCTATACTCTCTGCGAAAATTCGAGATTTTTATGCTCTACAACCAAAAATACTCAAAATAGACGAAGAAAGCCAAAAACCAACTATATTGAACGCATATTCCGGCCCAACCCCGCCTTCTAAACGGACTTGGCGTAGAAAGACGAGCTCGCCATCTGGGAAGTGTCGGGTTGGCAAATCCACCCTCACTTCGAAAGTGTTGGGTCTCGCCTTCGACTGCTCATCCACTGCTACAAATTCAGTGGCCGTTCTAAAAAAGTGAAACCCGATCCAAGCGATGATGATAAGGGAACGAGAGGCCACAGCAATCGAAAGTTGCATTGCAACGATTGATGGCATAAAAAAACAAACGCCCTCGGCTAATAAAGTGGCCTCAGGCGTTTGATAATAATTAAGAGGATGAGCGGGCGACCCATATAGACGGCGGAAAGGGAGATAAGAACGATGGGTCTTTGTGCCCGCTCACTGAAATAAGTACATCGCAATGGGTGTGCCAAACGGCGAAAAATATCTACTCAAAGCCAACCTCTCAAGTTTCCCGCGGTTTTTACGATTTCGCTCAGCCATATGAATCCTTCAACCTCCTTTCCGTATCGCCTTTGTCTCGTTTTGAGAGACCTAGAACCATTTCGAGACAAACCATGCTGCAAATAATCCGAAACGTTCATTTTGCCGTTCTGCAAATGAATCATGGCAAGGTCAACGCAATGGACCTTGAATTTTGCGATGCCTTAAACCGTGAACTAGATGCTCTCGAGAGTTCCGACATCGCTTGCCTGGTATTTCAATCAAACACTCCCCGCAAAATCTTCTCCGCTGGAATTGATCTAAAGCGCATTCTCTCCGAGCCGCCAAGTTACACTCGCCAATACATGCCCAGTATGATTCGACTTTTTGAAAGAATTTACTTCTACACAAAACCAACCCTGGCAGTCGTCGAAGGTGTTGCCATTGCAGGTGGCTGTGTGATGTCCGCGGCCTGCTCACGACGGATCGGGACTCCAAAAGCCGCGTTTGGAATGCCCAACAAAAAGCTTGATGTCCCGATTCCACAGCTTGCCCCCGTCATCTTGAGTTCTGCCGCCCCCCCATCCGTTGCCAAACAGTTACACGAAGAGCGACTGCTTTCTGCCGAAGCTGCCAGAGATTGTGGATTTATTTCTGAAATCGTACACGAGTCTGAACTGCCTGAAGCCGTTCAACAGCAAGTGAATGAAATTTCACTTGCGAGCTTTCAACCGCGTCCAAGAGATGAAAAACAGCTGCAACAATTCGACTTTGCGGACCAGAAAATGATTGATTGCTGGTGTACATCGGAGTTGCGCGAGCGCGTTTCCACCTACGTCAAATCGATCGGAACCCGTTAATTTCCTTGAGCACCATCGGTCCTTCCTTCTACATGAGTAACTTTTTTTCTGAACAGGACAACAATGCCTGCCGCTCCAACTTCGAAAGCCAGTCATTTAACCGATCGCAGTTGGCCTACGCCCCGTCGGTCCTGGCTGATGAGGATGAATTGGCACGATTTGTTGTTCATGCACTGGCCGGTTGATGAAGAGCAAATCCAAACACAACTTCCCGAAGGATTGAAAGTCGATCTGTTTGAAGGACAAGCATGGATTGGCATTGTCCCCTTTTGGATGTCCGGAGTTGGCGTGCGGTGGACTCCCAACCTACCTTACCTTTCTCGATTTCCAGAACTGAATGTCCGCACCTACGTGACGATTGACAACAAACCCGGCGTCTGGTTTTTTAGTCTTGATGCGACAAACCCGATAGCAGTTCGCGGCGCTCGTTTTCTTTTCCATCTGCCGTACATGGACGCAAAGATCAGCGTCAAGCGTGAAGCCGAATGGATACACTACAGCAGTGACCGCACTCACCGCGGAGAACCTTCTGCAAAGCTTGGTTGCGAATACCGTCCCTTGGGACGTCCGTTTGAGGCGAAGCCAGGCACTTTGGAACACTGGCTGACATCGCGATACTGTATGTATATGGCAGACTCCAAATCACGATTCTATCGAGGTGAAATCGACCACGACCCTTGGCAACTTCGAGATGCCCAAGCGATTGTGCACTACAACACAATGACAGATTGGCTCGGCATCGACTTGCCCGAAACCCCACCCATTTGTCATTTTGCTTCCGTGACGAAAGTACTTGCGTGGGGGAAAGACCATATTTTTGGGTAAATCGGTTATTTGCAACCCAACTGGAACACCGACTCCTTTGCCCTCGTTTCTCCTACCTCGTCACTGCTGTTAGAATACTGACATTGAAGTTTCTAAAGAGCGAGGCATATGAAGAACGTCAGTATTGCAAAGTCGATCATCTTCCTGGTCACTAGTCTGGCATTTGGCTGGGGAATTGCCCAGTTTCAGCAAGACGATGAAAAAAAGACTCCTGTCATTCCCAAAGACAATCTTCCTGAGATCAAACTCAATCAGGAAGCTCCTTTGGGGCTTATGGAATTGCCATCGGTTCCCGAAAACAACCCTCTATCAGATGTTCGCGTTGCTCTCGGTAGAAAGCTCTTCTTCGATCCTATCCTATCCGAAAACGGCACGGTCTCCTGTGCCAGCTGCCATCAACCAGATCATGGATTCGCCAGCCCAGATCCCAAAGCGATCGGATTGGCCGGACGCACGGGCAAACGAAACGCACCCTCATTGTTCAACAAGGGCTTCGCGACCCACCTCTTTTGGGATGGCCGTGCGGAAACTCTGGAAGAACAGGCACTGAAACCGCTTTCCAACCGTGACGAGTTGGCGAGTGACATTGAACTGGTTCTTGCGAAGCTACGCTCCAACGAAGAATACATCGCATTGTTTGCCAATGTATTTGATACCAACAACGACAAAGCGATTACACCCGAACACATTGGCAAAGCCATCGCGAGTTTCGAACGAACCTTGGTCATGGGAAACACTCAGGTCGACAGATTCCACGCTGCTGAATACGACGCACTCACCGAATCCGCCCGACAAGGCATGTGGATTTTTGAAAGTCGTGGAAAATGCTGGAAATGCCACAATGGAACAACATTTTCTGATCAAGAGTTTCATAACACCGGAGTCAGCTTCGGCGAAGACAGCCGTGACGCGGGCCGATTTGAACACAGCAAAACCGAAGTCGACAAGTTCAAATTCAAAACACCTTCCCTCCGAGGTGTCGAAAAAACTGCACCCTATATGCATGACGGAAGCGTAAAAACTCTGCGTGAGGTTGTCGAATTCTACAACAAAGGCGGTTCTCCAGAGGATCCAACATTGTCCAAAGATATCGAACCGCTTAACCTGTCCGATGAAGAGGTTGATAATCTGGTAGACTTTCTCAAGGCGCTCTCCAACTGACCTCGGCAAAAACCTTTTTGGCGCCTTACAACCAAATGATTCTCAGAACCAACCATGGTAAAAAGTATCCAAGAAGTACAAGGGGTTCAGCTACACCTTAGCCAGCCCCACAAGTTCAGTGGTCAATGGATTGGCCAACATGAAATTCTCAAACAGATCCTGGCTTGCTGGTTGGTCGTCGATGAAAAGGATATGCCGCTAACTCCTCGTTTGATTGGCACACCAGGAATCGGCAAAACCGCTCTGGCCACGGCAGCCGCAGAAGCCCGCCAGCAAGAGTTGTACATCTATCAATGTACGGCGGATACGCGCCCTGAAGATTTGCTAGTCACGCCAGTGTTGGCCGAGAGCGGGCGAATTGCCTACCACGCCTCTCCCTTGGTAACAGCGATGCTTCGCGGCGGGGTTTGCATTCTCGACGAAGGCAATCGAATGAACGAAAAATCCTGGGCTTCATTGGCACCGCTGCTGGATCATCGTCGCTACGTCGAATCCATCGTTGCCGGGATCTCTGTAAAGGCCCATCCTGATTTTCGCTGTGCCGTCACGATGAATCAGGATGAATCGACATTCGAGATTCCTGACTATATCCTCAGTCGACTTCAACCCACATTGCCACTGAGTTTCCCCAGCCGCGATGACGAAATTTCTATCCTTGAATATCATCTTCCGTTTTGTAGTGCGGAAATGCTTGCGATGACCGTCGACTTTTTGCAACATTCCCACGAGCTGAAACTCGACTTCTCCATTCGAGACGGGATCAATTTGTTGCGATACGCCATGAAACGCATTCGGCAAGACCCAGAGCATCCCGTCAATCAGGATGTGGCGTGGCGAGAAGCCTTGTCCAAATGTCTGGGAGAAGAAGCGATGGATCTCGAACGACTTGCGCAGGCCAGAAAATCGACCTTAGGCGGACAAGCTGTCCCCTTGGGCTTTGGTGATTTCTTCTTTTCCCCCGACGATCCACTTCACCCTGATATCGACGACGAAGACGAAGACGATGACAGAGATTATTGAGCTGGCCAGAAATGGAAAGTGAATTGCTCAAAATCGGTCCGCGCGTAACCGTACTTCCAGTGGTCCATGGAAGCGGCGACTTCTCCGTGGAAATAAGACGGATCATGATGGCCAATCGATTCGATTGCCTGGCGGTTCCGCTTCCCTATTCGTTTCAAGAAAGTGTGCAGGAACAAGTCCTGCAGTTGCCTACGCCATCGGTTGTAGTCCAACAGGCGATTCCCGACTACCAAACTCAATGGACTTCCGAATCCGAAGATACACCGGAGGAACCTGATGATGAATTCAGCTATGTGCCCATTGATCCTTGCCAACCTGTAATCAGTGCAATCCGCACCGCACTTGGCGAACGAATTCCATGCGAGTTTATCGACCTGGAAACCAGTCGGTATGAAATTCATACTCGGGTATTGCCTGATGCCTACGCATTGAAGCAAACCAACATCGAAAAATTCGCCGCCGCCGTACTTCCCTTTCTCGCCAAATCCAAATCCAGACAGTGGCAATTGCGGATGGAGCAGATGGCATGGCGCCTGCGTGAACTTTCGGTTGACTACCAGAACATCTTGTTTGTCTGTAGCATTCTTGATTGGCCTTGGATTCGAGAGTCGTTTAATAACCGGGAGCTGGAACGAACCGAACACGAAAGTGTTCAAGAATGTAAGAAGTTTGGCGTCTCGCCGGAAACGCTCTATTTTCTGCTTGGAGAAATCCCGTTCATCACTCAGCTGTATGAGGTTGCCCGAAGTGAACTGGGAAGTGATGACAACCTCTCCGTTGATGGAGTCAAGGAACTTCTCATTTCTGCGAGGACAGAATACAAAATTCAGTTCGGTCGACGTGCAAGAAGGATCACTCCTAAATTATTGGCGCAGTGCCTAAAGTACGCACGAAACTTGACGCTGATGGAGGGCTGCTTTACTCCGCAGTTAGCAACTCTGGTTACGGCGGCACAACAAGTCGCTGGGGATGGCTATGCAATCGAAGTTCTTGAAAAAGCCAAAGAGTATGAATTGAGCCAGGAGATTGGACTCGCTCCCATCAAAATGGCCATTGATCAAGCACAGTTTCCTGACGACGACGTGGCTACCATGGTCAGCCGATTGCCAGGGCCGCCCCTAGTCTGGTCGCAGCTGAAACTCATTCCCAAACCTGACAAAAAGCAGCAGAAGGAATGGAAGCAAAAATGGAATCCCTATGCCCAATGCAGTTGGCCGCCAGAAGATGAAATCATCGAGAACTTTCGGCAAGCTGTTTTTGAACGCGCCCAAGAAGTAATGGGCGCGGACCTTGCCAAAACCGAAAAATTCACCACCAGTATCAAAGATGGAATCGATATCCGAGATACGCTCCGACATTGGTACGACGGTGAAATCTATGTCAAAGTCCTGCCTCCCAACCGTGGCAAGCTCGACGCCGCCGTGATGCTTTTCGATAGTCCCGCCGACCCGCGTGATTACCCTTGGCGAACAACTTGGTTTGCGGAACACAAAAACGAATCCACCTTGGCCTTCTACGCCACTGACTTTGCCGAAGAGACAGTGGGGCCTGGAATCTGCCTGGCAAACTATGGTGGAGCGTTATTCCTCTATCCACCTGTTGCCATCCCCGACATCTGGCAGGATCCGCGACTCAATTTCACCGAAACACTCGAAGAACGCTTGTTGGCGGCAGCTTGTCTGCATAGTGAAAGCAAACATATCGCTTTGATAAGTAGTGCGATGCCTGGACCAGGTTGGCGAAAACTGGCGAAGCACTATGGTAAAACATGGGTCCACTTGCCCCTCTCACGTTTTAGCGATTCAACCATTCAGCAATTGCGGATGGTGCACGTACTTAACGGAAAACAAGTTCGAAGTTATGCTGCGGACTTCATTCGTCGTGTTTGACCGAATCAATTCTGTCCAACATGTTGCACTGACGCTCCTCCTTTTCATGAAAAGTTATAATTCCATGGACAAAATTGAACTCTTTCACAATCTCGTCAATCTCGCAGCAGCAGACGGAAAATTCACACAGGAAGAAGTCGATTTCCTTGTCGCTCGCGCCCAAGCATGGGGCATTTCCAATGACGAGTTTGAAACCGCGTTGGCTGGAATCAACGAAGGCCAAATCGAAATCACCGTGCCGGAAAGCCATGACGACCGGGTGCAGCTGATGCGTGAGATGATCGCTCTAATGGCGGCTGATGGTGAACTTGCTGAAATGGAAAAAAGCCTTTGTGCGACGGCATCAGCGCGAATGGACTTCACCATTGATGAATTCAATCAAATCCTGCAGGACGTTGTCGACAGCTGGCGATAGCCACCGCAACATTCCGGCAAACGAAGCAGGATTCACTCGCGTTCTATCAACGCAGTTGCTCTAGCACCTGCAAACCTGCAGTGACACGGTTTTGTTCGCGCCACCGCTCTCTTACAGCGGCACGCTCAATCCTGCCGCGATTGCTGCGGATCAATTGAGAAAAATTCTCGTCGTCGAAATGTCGATTGGCAAGCTCGTTCACATGGGCAATCATTTCCAAATCGGCGAACGGAATTCGATCGTCCAACAATCCCAAGTCATAGGCATATTTGGCTGAAAAGCCTGGCAGAAGAACTTTCCAACTAAATGGCACCTTCTTTGCTTGAAGTTGATTCACATGCCCAACGAGATTGGTCGTGCAGTTATTCCCGAGGGAATGATAGAACTCTGGTTCCCCCGCCAATTTATTGACTCGCTCCATCACACTAGAGAAAAGCTCTCGCGATTGCTGAGGCGACGCAATCGTTGGATAGACGTAAACGTCATCGTCTCGATGCCGAGTCCGCAAACGGATCAAGTCTTTCTCGTCGGCAACAACATACATGATTTCATATTGATTACTGACGCCAAGCAAGGGTTTGTATGACTCATTTTTTTCGTTACGGACCTCAACAGACACACCAAGATAGCTACCATCCCTAAGCCCAAAACTGAGCATCGTATGCGCCAACGCTTTTGATTGTTTGAAGGGAACGACGATAAAATCAACCGACTGCACATCTCCGATCTGCACCGTACGATCGTAATGATTGATGACGAAGTCATCCTTGGAGAGATAGTTGCAGTTGCGAATATTTTGAATATGAACGGCTGGACCATCAAATTCCACTAGCGGTAACACCGCCAGCTCTGGCGACCAGTTACGGTCATTCGACGCCCGGAAACGATCGCGAATATTGTTGATCATCAAGGGCTGACACCCGGAGAGCACCAACAATACGATGATCAAAATGAATTTGCCAATGTAATTTTTCGCAGCCATAGGCTGGCTTGTATCGATTTGAGGCAATTAGAGCAATAGCGTTTTCTGCCGAGAGATAACGACTGGATGCTTTTCCGGGAGGTCAAGGCTCCTGCCGAGACCTACCTTGAGGCAATCGATGAGGCGAAGAGGTAGAGCTTCGGCTAGGAGCTTCCCTCCCCGGTCGCAAGCGTCCGGGGAGTTTGTGATTATTTGCATTATGAACAGCCTGGCGTTTGGCCAATGGAAACGCGACGCTTGAGCTAGAATCGTGCAGGGAGAGCCTCGCTTAGGCGTCGAGGCTGTGATCTTTCCATTCGCGCATGAAGCGATAACTTAGAAGCAGTTCTTTATGGAAACCCGACGCGTCAGCCAGGACGTGTCGGGTTCGTTCGTCCTCGCTGACGCGTCTAGGTAGTGATTAAATTCTGCAGCGACAGTTTTAGCGAAATTTTGGCGCTGGATTTTTCGATTTTGAATTTTTGTTTGCCGTTTTTCAGGCTTGGTATGTTTTTGTGTTTCGATTGGTTGCTTTTTGTAGCATTCAATCGCGCCCTTTCTGCTTTAAATCGCCGCTTTGACGCCCTTTAACGCCATCCAACGCATAAAGTTAAACGTCAACGCTACGAGTAACGTTGCCGATTGCACTCGAGCCAAACCTCGAACTCGAAACTGCTGGAGCCCTCGATTGCGGAACTCCGCGTTAGGAAACTCTGCGATCGAAGGCCGCGCTTTATAAAGTTCCTTTGCTGAGTCCGTTGCCATTCGCTGCCGAAACTTGAACACCTCGTCGGTGTCTTTCGGCTGACGTTCATGCGGATCGTTGCCGTTTTTTAGCAGCTTTGCTTCTTTAGGAATCGGACCATAAACCGCAGTGCCTTGCCTTTCAAGCAACGTGATATCAGCGTGCGTCGTAAAGCCGCCATCTACCAGCATTTTCTCTGGAACCTCGCCATGCCGAGCAACTACTTTTTTGTGCATGACGCTCATCTGCCCGCCGTCACTGCCATTGTTGTTGACTTCCACGTCGAGGATTACACGAGAATCTGCTGTCGTCGCAAGGTGAACGTTGTAGCAAGGACGGTAGCCACCGCTGGCCACTTTCATCTTGCGGGCGTCAGGGTCTGTTGTGCTACAACGAGCTTCAGCACCGCTACCCTTCTTGCGTTTTTCTTTGCGGGCGCGAAGTTCTTGAAGTTGTTCCAGAGCGTCAGCGAGCCGTGATTGGCGTTCTTCGGCGGAGCGAAGTTGAGCCGCTTCTTGCTTTGAACGACTTGTTTGCCCGATAGAAGAATCGTCCATTTCTGCTCGCAATTGTTCTACGCGTTGCTTGGCCTGGCTCAAGCTTTCTGTGAGCGTGCCTTGGCGGCGAAACGAACCTCCACCAGCGCTGGCGCGAACACGCATCCCATCTTGAGCAATCACATCGAGTTCAACTAAACCTTGCGAGATCAGCGTGCCGACCGTTTCGCTGAGAAGCTCGTCAAAGAACTCGGGGTTGGTTGAGCGGAAATCACTCAAGAGGTGGTGGTTGACGCTGACTCCGCCGCAAATCCACATGTAGCCAAGGTCGCGTTCGCACAACCGTGCCACGTGACGGGCGCTGCTGATCCCTTCGAGCGTCGCGAACATCCAAAGTGAAAGAAGAATTTTCGGATCGACCGGCGTCCGTCCTGCACGCCCTTCCACTGCCAGGATCTTTCCGTAAAGCTTTGAAAAATCCAATGACTCTACATATTCCCAAACCACGCGAGCACGATGGTCTGTCGAAAGAAGTTCGTCGAGGCAGAAAGGTTTCCATTCTGATTGATGACGTTCTGGCCGTTGCACTCGTGCAAACACTCTTTTTTTATTGTTCATTACTAAGTTTTAGCGCAAAACAAATACTTGCTCCAGCCCAGTTGATTTAATCACAACCTAGTCGGGTTTCCAAATAGGCGGATGTGGATATTCAGATGCCTTTGGCTACTGAGTCAGCCACCAGTCGAAAAAGTCACAGCCTCGTCGGGTAGCCACAGACCCCTCACGATGCACTTGTCGCGGGCGACGTCGTCTTCCAATCACAGTCTTTGCATCCTGCCTTTATCCAGGAGCAACAACTTAGAAGCAGTTCTTTATGGAAACCCGACGCGTCAGCCAGGACGTGTCGGGTTCGTCCTCGCTGACGCGTCGGGTTACCACAGCCCCCTCACGATGCACTTGTCGCGGGCGACGTCGTCTTCCAATCACAGTCTTTGCATCCTGCCTTTATCCAGGAGCAACAACATAGAAGCAGTTCTTTACGGAAACCCGACGCGTCAGCGAGGACGGGGCGGGTTCGTCCTCGCTGACGCGTCGAGTTACCATTGCCCCCTCATGATGCACTTGTCGCGGGCGATGCCATCTGTGGGCAATCCAGCAGTCCCAGCCAATCGACATAACATCAAACCCGCTGGGATTCCCCTCCCGGAAGGCCCGGAAGGGAGAGTGGCGAAGAATATTGGAACGGAGACGACCGAATCAAGCACATTTACGTCTAGCGCCCTGGGAAGAGACTTCCTTGCTGATTCATTGATGCTTCTTGAACTTGCTGAATCTCCGTCCAACCATCACTGGGGCGGTAGAGAATCTTTCCTGCAGCAAGCTTGCGTTGCCCTGTTGAATTCGGCTCAACATAAGACAAATTGGCAGTGGTTCGAGTGGAGCCTTCCAACGTCAACAGATCCTTGATCTCGCTATAGTTTAATCGATCGGCCGTCGCATCAAATTGATCACCCACGATTCGAGCATTGCCACTTGCGGAAAACTCATTGGTCTTCTTGGCATTTCCCCTCTGTTTCCATTGAGCCATTTCCATTTGCTCGCATGTTAGCTTGACTGCACCCACAGGGCGAGTTGCGTTGTCCGGGTTAAACTGCTGCTCAAAGTGATCGACTGGAGCGTAAAGCATCCGCACCTTTCCATCGATGCGGACGTGATCATTCTGCCCGTCGGCGATCAACAGCTTGTCAAAATTGATTCGAACGAACGATTTGGATTCTTGCTCGCCTTCCCGATTCATGGGTGCAGAAGCCTGCCGAAACATTCCACTCGCCCCTTCCATCTTGCCGTTTTGCCAGTTCATCAACGTGCCTGGTCCAGAAGCTCGAACATCCCCATTGACCATGTCGATCGACGCATGAGGCACGATCATCTTCTGTTTGCTGACAATTTGCCCAAAATCATCAAATTCCAGTTTCTCAAAAACGACGGGACGGTATCCTCCATCGGCCGCAGTCACCGGTGACTTGTCAAACACCCGCTTATCATCGGATAGCCGGTCGACAAGAATCATCTCGCGAATCTCGACTTTTCCAATATCTGAGCCGCCATCTCCTTTCAACTGCTTGAAGTCAATTTCATTCTTTAGCATCACGCTCAACGCGGCACTCAAGGAACGCACCTGCGAATTTTTTTCGTTGTCTTGCTGAACTCCGGCAGCGGTCACATTATCTTCGAAATACATTTTCAGGCCGTCGAAGATCATCCCGCCCTGCCAGGAGATTGCAATGTTTTCGGGGCGTGAATTCGCGTTTCCGATTTCTTCAGCTTCTTGAGGCTTCTCTACATTCATGGTCCCGGCGCCCACCACCCAAAGACGATTTGCCCTTTGATCCAGATGTATATCGGGTCCGGTCAAATGGAGTCCCTTACCAATAATTCTTGCATTGCCTGCGACGTTGAGTCGAAATAGATCTTTTCCTTGAGGAAGAAGAAAGACCTGTTCGCCGGCGATTTCCAAAGGCGGCGAACTTGGATCGGAAGGTTGAATCTCGTGGATCACAACTTGCCCTTCAATCACAAGCTGTGAAATCTCGGCATCGCGATCGGAACCTGAAAAGTCAACTTCGACGGTCTTTCCAGTGAATTTCAGTTTGGTAGGAAGCTTGTTGATTTTGGGCTCGATGGACTGAGCAAACCCGACTTGTTTTACGTTGGAATCCAACGTCGCCTGAAAGTTTGAAGATGAACGTGGTGCAATCGATGTCAAATTCGTCTGGGTTTCAAACTTGGGCTCGCGTCCTTGCTGCTGGACAATCGCAGTTCGATTGAAGTCATTTGATGGAGCAAGTCCAACTTGCCCGTTCAAATCAGGAGCAGGCCAACGCGCAAGTAAATTTTGCGTATCGCCGCTTAGTTTTTCCGATTCAATTCTGACATTTCCGGACGAGCGCAACTCATGGGGCAGATACTCCCAAGACGATTTGGTCCGTGTCGAATCCTTCCCCAATTGGGTCGTGGCTGATGCCGATCGCGGCAGCAGAACCTCCCACAGGCGAATCTCCATGTTATCGCCAACAATCGTAGTTTGCTGATCGAGATTCAGTTCTGACCTGCCTTTGAGCAATACCAACTTTTGCCGATCACCTTCGGGCTGAATCGATAACGATTCGGTCCAGCGGACGGCAAAACTTTTATCTTTGTCCACTCGACGCATACTGCCCGCACCTTGAACCAGCAACGGCCCAATCGCGCCATCCTCACGAATCTGATACTTGATATCACTCCCCGTGAATTGCTGGTTTCCCATTTGAAACAGGACGCCATTTTGACCTCGCGCAATCACCGTGTTCGAGCTGATATCGTAATCCAAGTACTCCGCTTGGACTGTTGCATCTTTGTTTTTCGCGACCAGCCTCAAAGGACTTCCTGTAGCAACGACTTGGCGAAGATGAAGTTCTTGATCAGTCAACTTATTTGACTTGGGCAGCTCCATGGGCCGAGCGGCATCCTTGACCTTCGAGTCGAAGATCAAGGTTAGCTGTTCGCATTGAAGACTTTGCCCGGTGTCATCCAACTGCTTGACCACAACCCGGTCAAAGAAGTTGGCTTGTTGATTCTCAAAGTCAAAACCAAACGCCCCCTGACAGCGAATCTCCAATGGCGAGTTCTGGCCGGACAACATTCGATTCGAACTGGTCTTTTTGGAGGGCGCTTGAATCCGCATCTTTTGAAGGAAGCCAAGCTTTAGTTCTTTGATTCCGTTGATCTTGGAAAAATCTGTATTGATCGCATCCAACGGTGTATCATGTGAGAGTTCGATGCCAAGGTTTCTTCCTTTTCCGTGGCTATTACCGAATTCAAACTCAACATTGTCGATTGTGTAGATCCGATGCTTCTCAAGCTGCACATTGCTGGTGAGCACTTTCAGGAAGTCATCCGCGCCCTCCGCCGATGGAGGGCGATAGATTGAAACCTGCCCAGCAAGCTGACCATTTTGAATCTTGCCGGGATCCCCCCCATTCAATTGAAAAGGGCGTTCAAACTTTAAAACCGCCTTATTGCTGCAACGCAACACAATCGGAACGATGGCTCCGTCTTCGTTGAGTTTTTCCCCACGAATGATCATCGTAAATGGATAAACCTCAACGTGGCCGTCATCGTAGGGCTGATAGTCTTTGAATAGAACGGTCCCCTGCGATGTCTCGAGAACTTTGCAGGGCCCCATTTCCCATGCGTCGGAAGGGAATAAATGAGCAAATCTCTGCTTTCGATCCGTTCGAAAAGATGCGGTACGAGGAGTAAACTCGCGTTCAGCAACCGTTTCGTTGGATTCAATCTTCGGAACAACCACAGTGGCATACACCCCATAGGCGGCAAGCGTACCAGCCAGGTAGATGAAGTACTGCAAAAGTGGATTTATCCGTTTTGGCAACTGAATTCCTTTCCAATTGCAAACTCTGTGAAATTGATGAAAAGTTACAAACCAACGTAACTACGCACCAATTCGTCCCAGCGTTTTTGTGTTCTCAAAATTTTCTCAACTAACTCCCGAACGGCCCCAAAGCCACCCGGTGCATTCGTCGTCATATGGGCCGCCGCGAGAACGTCCGTTGCTGCATCCGCCACCGCAACAGAAAGCCCAACGGAATTCATTACCCGCAAATCGGTCAAGTCATCTCCGATGTAACAGACATTTTCCGGAGCCAATCGCAATTCGTCCATGATCTGTTGCGCAATGGGAAACTTGTCCTCAAAGCCCTGTCTAACAATTGGAATATTTAGTTCTGCCGCCCGCAGTTTCACAATGTGTGACGAACGGGCAGTCAATATCGCAAAATGATGTCCCGCACGCTGCCAAAGCTTAATCCCCATCCCGTCACGGACATGGAATTTTTTTGTCTCGATACCTTGGTTGTCAAAAGAAATCCCCCCATCCGTAAGCACCCCATCCACATCGGATATGATTAATTGAATGGGTTGAATTCGAGGATCGAGCTTCATCGGGAACGGCATTTTAATTGTGGAAATCCAACGGCAATCAGACGGGATTCTAATCCCAGGTCCATAACCGAAGCAACGTGAACCCAGACGACAGCAGTCCGCTAGCAATTCAACGATGGCTGTACGGCTTTCCCCTCCAAAATTTTTGGCTCTCTGACGGAATGAGTGGGTGAAAAGTGGTTGTTTCGCATCCTCACTCGGGTTCCTCAGGCTTGTCGGCACTTGTCACAGAGTGACAATTTCTTTTAGCCCCAGACTTTTAGTCTGGGGTACATCCCACCCAAAAGCAAAAGTCGCGGGAGCGACGGCATCCGTGATTCCACCACCAATTTCAAGGTTCGCCCACGGAATGAGTGGGTGAATACGGTTGGTTTGCATCCTCGCTCTAGCTCTTCAGAATCGGACCCGATCACTTTTTTGGCCAACAACTTGGAAAACATACGAGTCCAATAAAAAAACCTGCTCGTGAAAGCAGGTTTTGGGAAATCAATAAATGTCGAACTTAGACCCTAGTTGTCAGCGTCTTTGTCGTCATCATCTTTGTCGTCATCATCTTTGTCGTCTTTGTCATCATCATTCTTCTCGTCTTTGTCGTCGTCTTTCTTCTCATCTTCGTGAGAGATTTCGACTTCATGACCCATTTCAGCAAGGCATTCTTCGATCATTTTGTCATTGGCACCATGGCCAGTCCATCGAATCACACCTTCAGCGTCAATAATAAAGACAGTCGGCCATCCTTTGATGCCCCACATATCCGAAATCACGCCGTCGGTGCCTTCGTCATTCTGGAAGCTACGCCAAGTCAGGTTCTTCTCTTTGATGACATCTTTTAGTTCATCAATATCACCATCACTGTTAACGCCAATCAAAGCAAAAGGTTGTCCATTAAGCTGATTCACGAGCGACCGCTCGTGAGGGTACATAGCCCGGCAAGGACCTCACCAATCGCCCCAAAAATCAAGCATGACAACTTTGCCGCGATAGTCACTCAACTTGAATTCCTCACCATCAATATCGGGTCCTGCGATATCGGGAGCAACTTTCCCGACAGCAACTCGACTGCGAATTTCGATAGCCTTGATCTTGCGAGCAACCATCTCACCGATAGTGGAGCCTTCTTCCAATTCAACATCGCCATACTTGTCGGCGAGTTCTTTCATTCCCTCCATCAACGATTCTTCGTTCATACCAGCAACCGTTTCCGATTTCATGAACTCAGCCATTGCAGGATATGTTTTTGCGATTTGAGGATCATCGCTGAACATGGGAGCCATCTCTGACGCCTGAACAACGAAGTTCATCAATGCGAAACTTGCCTTGGCACGAATTCCGTCGCTTTCGGTGTTCTCAATAACTGCTCCAAACAGGTCATAAGACGCTTGTGTCGGCATTCGGATACCGCTCAAAACTTTGACAACGCCATCATTGTTTGCATGATACTTGACAAGCAATGCGCCTGCTTTTTCTTGGAATTCAGTTTCTGGTTGGCTAAGGACAATTCCAATTGCCTTCAGAGAAGTGTCTTCGTCCTCCTCAGCCATGGCAGCGACTTCGAGTACGCCAATGGTGATTCGGTCGGTCTCAGGTTTCATTTCATCTTGAACTTCCTGCATCGCCTTCATGAAGTCTTCGCGATTGCCCTCGACCTCCTTCCGCAACTCTCTACTGCGCTTGCGAAGTGCTCGTTGTTGAGCTTTCTGATCTTTCTCTAGCTGCTCCAATTTGGCGCTGGGCGAATCATCTTCTTGCTCATCGCCGGATTCCGCGGCAGCTTGCGGCTTGGCGGGCTTCGTGTCGTCTTCTTGCGCTGACAAGGGTAATGCCATCATTAACCATGCGGCAGAAAGACATAGAATGTACTTAGGCACTCATCTCTCCTATTCAAAAATTTTCTATCAAAGCAGCAATCAAGTTACGGATGTAACCACCGAGCCGGGTCGGCGCGTCGAGTCTTGGGCGTTCCCTAAAAGGTTCAGTTCAAAGATTCGGCACTGGCCTGTATTACTGCCCAGAATTCTGTTTCCCGGACGTTAACAGATTGTATTACGAACCCGCTCACGACAATACAAGGCGTTCCCGGAAACTCTTCGAATTTCCTCCGTGTGGCCCGCCTGAGTTAGAAAGCTCACCCTAATACGCCCCGGGACAATCAATCGAGGCGATTTCCATGATGACGACTCACTCACCTTGAATTACGCAATCTTGGGCCAGCAAGCCCTTCCTCAGCTCAAAACGTTCATCTCAATCGATCGCGGCCCCCAATTCTCGAAAGCGACCTTAGTACCCGGACCGTTTTGAATTGGCGGGCAACAAGGCTAAGAAAAACGGTCCGGATACTCGCCCCAAGTTCCTCGTTTGAGAGGAACAAGAATTGTTTCGGCAGGAGCCTCAACCTCCCGTAAAAGGCAAAAACCTCAACCACGGGTGCCATGCTCCTCGCTTGCGTGGGCATGCGGTGTTCTGCCAACAGGCTAGTGCTTCGGCAATATTTAATCTTAGGGTTGGAGGGACGATTCGCGAATCAATGCCTTGGTGAAACGAACAGCCAACCCTAATTCCAAATCTGGATGAAGCACTAGGCGAGCTGCTTTTCAGCCTGCGGCTACCGAACCGTTCACGGCAAAACGATTTGAGGCCATGCAACACTACAGGGATTTGCGATTAGCTGGATGCCGCAAGTGAATTCGCCAAACGATCCTGAAGGGCTTCGACTTCCATATCCTGGTCGCGAAGCGCCTCAAGAGCACCCACTGCTGCTTCGGCAGCCTGAATCGTTGTGATGCAAGGGATACCGTGTTGAACCGCCGTAGCCCGAATCCTGCCTTCATCGGTACGAGCGCCCTTACCATTGGGAGTATTCAAAATCAGATCGACGGCTTTGTTCTTCATATGGTCGATCAAGTTCGGATGCCCCTCGATGATTTTCTTCACTCTTTCGACAGGAACTCCCTCCTCCGTCAGGCGTTTCGCAGTCCCGGCGGTTGCCAAGATTTCGTACCCCATCTCATACAAACGTCTCGCCAATTTAGCGGCGGTTGCTTTGTGCCGTGTACTTACACTGATAAACACACGTCCTGAATTTGGCAACACGACACCTGCGCCAAGTTGGCTTTTGGCAAATGCCACAGCGAACTGAGAGCTAGTTCCCATCACTTCGCCAGTGCTTCGCATCTCAGGCCCAAGCACGATATCGACTCCCACGAATTTCCGAAACGGAAAAACACTTTCCTTCACACAGAATTGGTCTGGGCGAATTTCCTGATCGACGCCAAGTTCATCCAGTGTCATTCCGGCCATGACTTTGGCGGCAATTTTTGCCACAGGCACTCCAGTCGCCTTCGCAACAAATGGAACCGTTCGGCTGGCACGCGGATTCACTTCCAACACATACACCAAATCTTTGCCCCCTACGTTCTTGACCGCAAACTGAACGTTCATCAGGCCAATGACTTTCAAGCGATTTGCCATCGCGACCGTGGCTTCACGAATCTCGTCAATTGTTTCCTCTGACAAACTATAGGGCGGTATGGAACAAGCCGAATCACCCGAGTGAACTCCCGCTTCTTCGATATGTTCCATGATCCCAGCAACAACCACTCGGTTTCCGTCACAAATACAGTCGACATCCACCTCGATTGCGTCTTCCAAAAACCGGTCAATCAATACTGGCTGGCCTTGCGCGACATGGAACGCCTCAACCACGAATTTCTCAAACTGGGTTTGGTCGTAGCAAATCTCCATCGCACGACCTCCGAGTACAAAACTCGGGCGAACCAAGGCCGGAAAGCCAACTTCTGCAACGACGTTTCGCGCCTGATTCATTGTCCGCGCGATGCCATTGGCCGGCTGCTTTAGCTCGAGTTTCTCCAAAAGCTGTTGGAACTTCTCGCGATCCTCAGCCGCTTCGATCGTATCGACACTGGTTCCAATAATCGGAACGCCCGCATTCAAAAGAGCGCGAGCAAGATTCAGAGGAGTTTGGCCACCAAACTGAACAATCACACCGTCCGGCTGAACTCGATCACAAACATTCAGCACATCTTCGACGGTAAGCGGTTCAAAAAACAGCAAATCGCTGGTGTCGTAATCGGTACTTACCGTTTCCGGGTTCGAGTTCACCATCACCGACTCAATGTTCATTTCGCGAAGAGCAAAACTTGCATGACAGCAGCAATAGTCAAACTCAATTCCCTGGCCAATTCGATTCGGTCCGCCGCCCAGAATCACAACCCGCTTGGTACCGTCCTTTTTGGGCGGAGTCTCGTCCTCGTCTTCGTAAGTACTGTAATAATAGGGCGTATAAGCTTCGAACTCAGCCGCACAAGTATCAACCGATTTGAAGGTCGCGATCACTCCAAGATTCCGTCGGTAGGAACTGACTTTGACTTCGGTCGAGTTCAAAATACTGGCAAGTTGTCGATCCGAAAAACCTGACTGTTTGGCTCGTTTTAAGGTCGGCGCATCAATGGCTTCCAACTTACCAATGGCACGCAAACTCTCTTCCATAATGACAAGGTCTCGAAGTTGATGCAGAAACCAAGGGTCGATGTATGTTAGTTCAAAAATTTCTTCCAGCGTCATTCCCGACTTCAGCGCATATCGCAAATGCCAAACTCGCTCCGAGTTGGGTTGTGAAAGTTTGGCGCGAATCTCGGCTCGATCCGGTTGCTCATCGGTGCCCCACAAATCCTGCTTGTCACAACCGAATCCGAAACTACCCACTTCCAGTCCACGAAGCGCCTTTTGAAATGACTCCTTAAAAGTGCGCCCGATCGCCATCGTTTCTCCCACACTTTTCATTTGTGTGGTCAATGTCGAATCCGCCTCGGGAAACTTCTCAAAAGCAAAACGTGGAATCTTAGTAACGACGTAGTCAATCGTAGGCTCAAAGCAGGCTGTCGTTTCACGGGTGATATCGTTGGGAAGCTCCCACAGTCGATATCCGACCGCCAACTTGGCCGCAATTTTGGCAATCGGGAATCCGGTTGCCTTGGAAGCCAATGCACTGGAACGACTTACACGCGGATTCATCTCAATCACGATCATGCGACCCGTGTCAGGATGAATCGCAAACTGGATGTTGGATCCCCCCGTTTCTACGCCAATCTCTCGAATGACTTCGATACTGGCATCACGCATGCGTTGGTATTCTTTGTCGGTTAACGTCTGAGCCGGTGCGACGGTAATCGAATCTCCTGTGTGAACCCCCATCGGGTCGAAGTTCTCGATCGAGCAAATGATGACCACGTTGTCATCAAGGTCCCGCATCACTTCCATCTCGTACTCTTTCCAGCCGATGATGGATTCCTCGATGAGCACCTCGTTGACCGGCGACTGGTCGAGCCCGCGTTGAACGAGCACATCAAACTCATCTCGGTTGTAAGCGATCGCGCTGCCCGAACCGCCTAGAGTAAAACTCGGACGGACGACGCAGGGCAAACCAATTTGATCAATAAACTGTCGCCCCTCTTCCAATGAGTGAATCGTCTCGCCATTGCAAACCTCAAGGCCGATCTCATTCATGGCAATGGAGAACTTGTCGCGTTCTTCCGCTTTGGCGATTACATCGGCGCGGGCACCAATCATCTCCACGCCATGTTTCTCAAGCACGCCATTTTTGGCCAGCTCCATGGCAAGGTTCAAACCTGTTTGGCCGCCGAGTGTCGGCAGCAAAGCATCTGGTTTTTCCTTTTCAATGATCTTTTCAATAATCTGCCAAGTCAGTGGCTCGATATAGGTCCGATCCGCGGTACTGGGATCGGTCATAATCGTGGCAGGGTTTGAATTTACCAGAATAACTTCATAGCCCTCTTCTCGAAGAGCCTTGCAAGCTTGGGTACCCGAATAGTCAAACTCACAGGCCTGACCGATGACAATGGGACCGGACCCAATAAGCAGAATCCGTTTAATATCTTCGCGACGTGGCACGTCGATGCCTCACTTCATTGAAAATCATTGTTTTTTCACATCGCTTTGCTTTCGTAGCGCAAAACTGACTAAGCGTACCAATTGGGCAGGAAATTTCTAGGGCTCCCGACCTCAATCTGAAAAACAACATGAGACTTTCAAAAACGCGAATCTAGCCATCGGTCTTGGATTGGCCATTTTTCTCTTCGGGCGCCTCATTAAGCACCGAAGTGAATTTGAATGACTCGAAGAACTTATCCACAACGTCCGGGGAATAGTTGGGTTCCGTGGATACGACGTTGAGCTGATACATCCTGTCTCCACGCAGATAAATTCGACTGTGGAAAACATACTGATTATTTTTCCTGTCGGAAAAATGAAAGACCACTTCGCGACCCGGCTGTCCACGATACTCGATTTCCTTATGCGTCTTGGCGGTCCCGTCGACGCGAGCAACCATCCCCCCCACCGTGGAATCAAGGATCTGGCGAATTTGCGCCGCCCCAATTGGCACCTCTGGCAAATCGTGATGGTTGAAAAAAAGTGCCGTATGTTTGTCCTCACCCATTGTCACAACATATTGATGCTGAGTAATTTCAACACCCTCTTTGGGTGACATCACTTGTTCCTGATGTCGAGGTTCAGCCGGCATCTGGACCACCAACCGAGTTCCTGGAGGGCGAACTTCAATCCATTCGGAGCTTTCTGTCTTATCTTGTGCAAGCGCGACAGAGGTGACGGCAAGCAATATCAACAAAACAGGTGCTATGGAGGTCGTCTTCATCAGGTTCACTTCGTGAGTTTCAGGGATTTGCCTAGCTTGTTAGGATACGAACCAACACGTGAGGTACATTCCCAAATTTCTTAGATTTCAGTATAGCTTGATTGGAAAAAGTTGTGGCCAATTCCCGTCGTTCTCCAAGTCGATCCGGCGCTTTTGAGGGTGAAGTCGATCAACGCGTCGAGAAATTCACCGAAAGTATCGAAATCGACCGCTTATTGTACCGTCAAGACATTGCCGGATCGATTGCGCACGCACAGATGCTTGCTGATCAAAACGTGCTTTCACACGACGAGTGCGACCAAATCGTCACAACGCTCACTCAGATAGAATCGGAACTTGCCACTGGACAGTTCGAACTAAAAACCGAACTTGAAGATATTCACATGAACATCGAGCAAGCCCTGATCGATCGAATCGGTGATGTGGGTCGAAAGCTTCACACCGGTCGCAGCCGCAACGACCAGGTTTCTACTGACCTGAGATTGTGGGTGCGCGAGGCCATCGACAAGTTGGATCGATTGTTGACCAAATTGCAACGGGCATTTGTACAGCGATGTGACGACGACTTTGACATAATCTTACCCGCCTACACTCACCTGCGCCGCGCCCAGCCGGTACTCGCTCCACATTACTGGCTGGCCTACTGTGAGAAATTACAACGAGACCGAGAACGCTTGGCCGACTGCCGCAGTCGTGTCAACCGAAACAGCCTGGGGGCTGCAGCGCTAACGGGAACCTCGATTCCGATTGATCGTGATAACACCGCCAAGCGACTGGGGTTCGAACGAGTCGAAGCCAACAGCCTCGACATCTCCAGCGATCGAGACTACGTACTGGAGACAGCATTTTGCCTGACGGTGATCGGCAATCACCTAAGTACATGGGCCGACGAATGGATCCTCTGGTCATCGATGGAATTTGGTTTTATTGACCTGCCCCATGCGTTTTGCACGGGTTCGTCGATCATGCCCCAGAAAATTAATCCAGACGTGTTGGAGCTTACTCGGGGTAGATCGTCTCGGGTAATCGGGAACCTGCAGACGCTTTTGGTGCTGACCAACGGACTCCCACTGGCCTATCACCGGGATCTACAGGAAGACAAACCTGCGCTGATGGATTCGGTCAGGATCATTTCCGACTGCCTTGAGTTGGCCGAACCACTCGTTTCCGAGGCAAAACTGAACCGAGAACGAATTCAGAACCGCCTGGAAGAAGGATTCCTGGACGCCACCTCGCTCATGGAGTACCTGATCAAACAGGGAGTCAGCCAGCGAAAAGCCCACCATTTTGTGGGTGAGCTTGTTCAAAAGGCAACTCGCCTGAACCTTCGGCTTTCCCAATTAGAATTAAAAGATTTCCAGGGTCTTGCCCCATCTGTGGACGACTCTGTCTATAGTGTATTGGGAGTGGAAGGAGCTATCTCTGCCGTTCAAAGTTACGGGTCGACTGCACCAACGCAGGTTCGATCCCAAATAGAACGCTGGAAAAGCAAACTAGACAGCGATGGATGCTGAAACGCATGGCTAGGACCAACAAATACACGGTCCAACCTTACGGGTTAAAACATGTGGGAAGGTTCCATCCGGTGATCCGGAATGGACTACGGGCACCGAATTATTCGATTTTGCTGGAATAATCGTTTTGTCCGTTGCAAGCCTGATGCAACGCTACTGAGATTGACGACCTTGATTGGGATATGAACAGGCTCTTAATACTTTTGCTATCAGCACTTACACTCAGTGCTTTTCTTCCTTGTGTTGCACCCGCCTGCGCCCTCCAGGACGAGGACATATTCGGCCCCGGCAGCTCAAACCCTGTCACGCCAACCGATGAAACAGTTCCAACTGGGCCTCCCAATCTCAAGTCCTTTGATCCAAGTGTTCGCCTGATCGTCGATTCATTTCGAAAGGCGAACCCACAAACTCCCCGTAGGCTCGCTGATGCAGTCCGCACATTGATGAACTTGGACCTGTTTGACGAAGCGAAGATCTACCTCGATCGCTTGGCCAATATTGAACTGGACGATCAGGCGCTATTCGAACTCAATGAATCGATTGGCTCAGCCTTTTTCTTTCGCCTGTCGCGAAGCGATAAAATGGCTCCTGAAGGTTTCAACTTTGGCACTCGGCTGATGCTTGCTGCCACCAAAACGGCCAACGCTCCATCGCGTATCAATGATTTGATTGACAAGCTTGAGCATCAGAACATTGCGATTCGTTCCGATGCGTCGCGGGAATTGGGCCGACTGGGCGAAAATGCCATCGCACAAATGATCAACGTCTTTGCCGATGACTCGCGAGCCGATCAATTTGCCTCCATTCGAGCCTCCCTGCAAATCATTGGCTCCACGGGATTACACCCCCTGGTCGCAGCCACGCATTCAAACAGCGAACAAGTTCAATTCGAATCGGTTTTTGCACTTTCCAATGTCAAAGATCCCGAGGCCTTCGATGCGATCGTGGCCAGCTACTATTCGGCCAACTCTCCGCAGCGAGTCAAGGACATCGCGTCAAAAGCGTTTACGGATCAGTACGGATATTTTCCTGACCGCATGCGTGCATCACGAGCTTGGTACCAGCGGACCAACGAACTTCTCGAAGATGATTTGGAAATGGGCGCCCGCAGATTGGGCTTTGGGGATACTCCCGATGTTGTTTGGCGATGGAACGTTGACCAGCAAAGACTTGAAAGCTTTCAACTCTACCGAACTGCAGCCCGGCGCATCCGCGCTGCAGACAAAGCTTCCATCCTTGCCGAAATCAACCCGGCCAACTCGGAACTACAACAGCTGCAATTGCTTACACAGCTCGAAGCCCAAAAACAGTTGGCTGGCCCCGCTCGCAGAATCAATGTCCCTGCGCTTCGCCAAAGCTTCAAATTCGACTCGCAAAACGTGAGTCGCGTCTTGGAGACCGCACTGGAAAGGAACTTGGTTTCCGCTGCCATCGCGGCCTGCGAAGTTCTCGAAGAAATGGCAGATCCCTTGGTGCTTTCTTCTGGTACCCATCGACCTTGTTCGTTGATCCAAGCGATTCTATACGGTGATCGTCATCTTCAATACGCAGCAGTTCGGGCAATCGCGGCCATCGATCCACAAAACAATTTTGCCGGCAGCAGTTACTTCACTCAGTGCTCAGTCTACATGGCAAACTTTGCGGAAAAACCCGGAGCGTTGATTGGAAACTCACGCGAGGACCTGGCAATCACATTGGCAGGCAGGATGATCCCGTCGGGACTGAATGGGTCCACCGCAGCCAACGGTCGTGATTTTTACCGAATGGCGACGCAAGACGCCAACCTACAGTTCCTCTTGGTGTGTGACACCTTCCACCGTCCCGACTATGCCGAACTCGTACAACAACTTCGCCAGGACTGGCGAACCCGCCGTCTGCCAATTGCGATTCTCTATCGCCAAGAGAATGAACGACGTGCGATACGAGTTGCCGACAATGACGATCTTACCGTGGCCATGCCGTTCACCGTCAATCCTGAGTTGGTAACGTTGCAAGTTCAACAGCTTTCACGATTCAGTTCCGTTTGGCCAGTGACACTGGATGATCGCCGATTGCATTCAGAATTCGCGGTCAACTGGTTGATCAAAGCGGCCCAGGGCGGAGAGAAGTATGCTTACCTTGATCTTCCGTCCCATGAAAATCAGTTAGGCAAGTTGATCTTCACCCATGGTTTGGAACAAGCGGCTGCCCGAATGATTTCGGCACTTGGTACTCCGCAGTCACAACGTTTACTAGTCGGCTATGCCAGTGAAGCCGCCTTGCCAATCGAAAACCGACAATCTGCTGCAGCTGCATTTAAAAGTTCGGTGGATGAAAACGGAATCCTTCTCACCTCAGCCGAGATCATGCATCAGTACGATCTCTACAACGCCAGCGAAACCGATTCAAGTGAATCGCAGCAAGTCTTTGGCTCAATCCTCGATGCGATTGAATCGAAAACCAAGACTCGCTAGAGCAATGTTGAATTTCTGATGAAATCGTTTTGCGCCACCTTCGTTCGTGAAGGCCGAGCTGTGCAAGAGAAGGAGCCGGAAAAAAATGCGGCGCCGCTTCATCCCTCCTGACGGTTTTCATCCCAGGCCTATTGAGAATCTGATTGCCTTAAGATCTGCCTGTCTCAAGATCTGCTTTGCGGTTCCAGGAGCCGGCGAGTCTAGAAATGTGCTTGTCTCGGCAGGAGCCTCGACCTCCCAATTAAAGACACCCTCCCGGCGGGCCCGGTGGAAGGAAAGCCTGAGATCACGCATATACTCGCAAAGCCCTTTCGCATTGATGCTGAAAAACAGGTCGCTAACCATCAACCAGAAAAAGCATCGTCTTGCCGGTCGACTTTGCTTTGTGGCCAATGGCCGATTGAAGCACCAAGACATCACCTGCGCAGAACGTCTGCTCGTCATCTTCGTATTCAATTACGAGCATTCCTGACAAGACGACTCCAATGTGGCCTTTGTAACACCACTGGATTTCAGTAAACCCATCTTGAAGTTCAAGAAGACGAACCGTTTTCTCATCAACATGAGTTGACTTCTGTCGAACTAGATCTGCAACCTGCGTCCATGGCAAATCGTTAAACATTGTTTGCGTATGCATCATCGCCCTTTTTGTGGAAGTGGGATCGAGTGACCAAACTTCATTGTGACTGGTTGACCATCCAAACACAAATTTTTGCCCGACTCAGGCAATCAAGCCCCATCTGATCCACGTCGAGGTTCTTGCTTTTATGGGAGGTTGAGGCTCCTGCCGAAACAGTTCTTGCTGGTGTAAAAGGGGGCAGGAGCCGAATTGGTCGCCTAGGCAAGTTTCTTGGGGCGACCACGTGGTCGGGTCGTTGACTTCAGCCCCAACCGTTTTGCAGTTGACTCAATCCAAGCTTCGCTTCCCCAAGGACAGCTCCTCGAAATGCTCCTCTGCACTGCAACCGTCTCTCGCTCGGTGATAGGTCGATTGACATGGTCTACCCATTTGGCCAGTCTCGCCAGCGGCCAAGGTGACAGTTTCACCAGCGACTCACCGCCACACCAATTCCAAAGACTACCCCACAGCCAATCTTCTGCCTTCTGGACAAGATTCGCCGTTAACGCATTGCGTTCGACATATCGGCAAAGCGTGTGGAAATGAGCATCGTCCTGAACGGGAAAGCTTTTGTAACGTCCCTGATACAAATGGCCTTCGCCAATGGTGTGATAGTGTGCGTGGTGACGCTGCGTGTGAGTCATCGTTACCCAATAAAGAAAAGCCGACATTGCTTTGTCGGCTTGAGGAGTCAAAACCATGTGCCAATGATTGGGCATCCACTGATAGGCGAGCAAGTCAACAGGATACTTCTCCAAACCTTCAGCAATCACTTTCTCAAAAGCTTCGTAGTCATTCGTTTTGTGAAAAATCGTATGGCGTCCGTTACCGCGATTCAATGTATGATAAATCGCTCCGGCTTCATCAGCGCGAAGGGGGCGTGGCATGAGTATTTCCTGATTCGGTAAAAAAGATGAGAACCGAATTCTAATAACACAAACACCAATTGCCTAATCCACCAATTCGGCTCCTGACCCCTTTGATCCCACGTCGGCTCCTGACCCCTTTGATCCCACGTCAGCAATCACTTTCTCAAAAGCTTCGTAGTCCTTCGTTTTGTGAAAAATCGTATGGCGTCCGTTACCGCGATTCAATGCATGATAAATCGCTCCGGCTTCATCAGCGCGAAGGGGGCGTGGCATGAGTATTTCCTGATTCGGTCAAAAAGATGAGAACCGAATTCTACTAACACAAACACCAATTGCCTAATCCACCAATTCGGCTCCTGACCCCTTTGATCGCCCCCTGACCCCTTTGATCGCCCCCAAAGAACTAAACTCTTACCAGACCCCTTTGATCGCGCGTTACCTTGGACGTCGTCGCCCTCGCCCCTCGCCCCGCCGCCTTCGCCGTTCTTTTGTTTGCTCATCCAACTCGTCGCACTTGTTGCAATCTCGAAGATTTGCACAGGCGGCGCTAAGCTTCTGCGAAAACTTAAAGAAACTATTCAGTGGAGCGATCCTTCCTTTGACCGCAGGGTATAAATGTGCCATACACAAATCCGCAGCGTCAGTTCCCTCGCCAGTAAAGCTTGCTCCAATATCAGGGCAATTTACGGATTTTCCAGCAGCTGCATCTTTAAGTGTACGCGCGGTTTCTTCGTACCACTTCGCACAGGGGCTGTTCTTATCTGCAAACTCCTTGATTCCACTTAGATACGCGTCGATGTAAATTCCCAAAAAAGTGTTTGCTGCATCTGACACACCAACTTTTCCTGGGTTTCGACAAGCTTCTAATCCCTCATTGAACTTGCCGAACGCATCGATAGCATCATCAATCGAAACTTCTTTCCAATCCAATCCTGAGAACGGGCAATCCACAAATACTACCTCTCCATTTTCGTCCTTATAGTGACATCGATTACATCCGTCACAGAACCAAATAGTTCTTCCATCAACGGTTTCAACGATAGGGTATAACTGCGTTCCCTTTGGGTCAATTTTGTCAGGCACAAAATACCCCCTCATCAGGCTCATCCCATCCACGTATTCCAGTGGGTCACGAGAGATAAACTCGCCACTTGATGGATCGTAGAATCGAGCACGGAAGTAACAGAACCCTGTTTCTTTGTCGTGCCGACGGCTCGTGTAACCGTACGGGTTGTTGTAAGAAGACTCAATGCGAATTGTGCTTCCATCTGGAGCCAAGATCGTCCGCTTTCCGAACACATCGTAAGCATACCGTTCCAAGACGTTGCCGTTAGTCCGATCAATCAGAGCTGAAACACTCCACTGTTGATTACGAAGAACAGTTAGTTCCTCACTACCGTTATCGATCAAAACTAATGAATCGATATGATCCGCATAGACATACTCTTGATCTGGACTACTGGCTGCAGTGCCGGCTGTGTATTCGGCAATGCAATTTGGTCCAGAGTAGATATAGACGGTACTCTGCGAGTCATCCGAGTCGAACCAAGTTCCAGCGACTCCGACTTCTCCAGAGTTGCCAATGCCGTTCCAGATGTTTGGAGTAAAAACGAGATCCGTATCGGTCAAGCCCTGGTTGATACCTTGAGCATGCACACCCAGCGTGGTAATTGCCGTCACGCTATCAATGCCACTTCCCGGAATCCCAAAATCCACATCCGCCAGCAAACGGTCTCCTGCTTGGGATGTAAAATCAACCCAACTGTTGTTGTTGTCATATTGCCAACTGGTGCCATTGTGCCGCACGACTATAAGGTGGTCAGCCTGAACGCTAAACAGCCCTTGAAACCGCGTGTGAACACTGGCAACACTGTACATCACATAGCCAGTTCCCGAGGCGTTATCCTGTGCGGCGATGCCAAGCTGCACATCACCAACTCCCGGCGAAACAGTTTTCCAAACACGCTTACCTGTTGCGTCATATCCATACTTAACACCTCCAGTGATTCCAACTGAAGAATCAAAAGGCACGATCGCTTGTTTCATCCGCCCGGCTTCATCCCAGCTAAATGAGCTACCATGTTGACTAAGTGTCAAATTCCCATCCGCATCAAATTGCTGAGCAATCCCTGCGATCGAAGTTAACGCATGAGCATCGTCATAGCTGCGCAGGTTGTCATTGCCGTTCAGTTTCAAGTTGGAAACATTTCCGATATCGGTACGCAAAAGATCAATATCTTCACTTTGCCCGCTTCGCTTAAACCTGGCGAAACGATCTTCTGCATCGTAGCCGTCATTGCCTGCTTCTTCGGTCGTGAAGCTCCAGGCAGCCATATTACTAACGCTATCCCAAGTTTCTGATAGCTTATTGCTGTTCGCATCGTAAGTGTAACTGGCTTTTCCGGCACCATGATTGTTGTCAATCGACGTCCAAACGATTCGCTGCATCGTAGGTACGGATTTCGTCGGTGTAGGCACGAAAATTTAACATCATACGTCCCAATGCATCATAGGATCGATTTTCCAACTGGGCTCCATCCCATTTGATCTTCTCCAACTGACTTCGATTGGTGTACGTGTATTCCGCCTTGCGGCCTGAGGGATAAGTTGCATCCAACAACCTTCCGCGTGAATCGTAATCAAAATTCACCGCGTATGGCTGGCTTTGATAGGTCATCGTATCGCTGGCCAACTGCCCTCGATCCGTATAGGTCACGGCGGTCGTTACCCCATCGACACTAGCCGAACCCGTTGGTCGTAAATAGTTGTCATAAGTAAAGGTATCGCTTCCGATTAGCGCCGGTGTTGCATCGTAGTGTTTGATCTCGGTAAGCAAGCCAGTCATCGCCTGATAAATAAGTTGCTGTTCAACTCCCGATTGTTTCGTCACTTTGGAACGGCGGCCTGCTGCATCATAGGCAACCGTCGTCACACTATTGTCGTGCAACGTAGTTGTTAGACGCCTGCCGAGCACATCGTAGGCATAGTCGGTTCGCTTGCCCTCGGCGTCCTCAACCCAAGCCAGCTGTCCGCAACAGCGGTTGTAGCCACGCAGGGTTTGTTCCCCCAAACGATCAGTGGCCGCCGTTTGTCGGTTCAAAATATCGTAAGTAAAGCTGGTGGAATTACTCTTACCATCGGTTCGAGAAGCCACCCGTCCCGTCGCCGCATCATAAGTGGTCGATGTCGTTCCTGCGGGTGTCGTCATTGACGTTTGTCTCCCCAGCAAGTCATAGACATAAGTCGTACTGTTGCTCAGTGCGTTAACCACTTCCAACGGTTGACCCGCCGGATTGAATTTGGCCCTGGCCTGGTTACTGTCTTGATCCAGCGAACCGATCGCCCAGCTGTATCCATCGCTCAAACGGCTGGCAACATTACCATCGGCGTCAATTTGCTTGACCTGCTCAACATCTCCAAATCCTGCCAAACTATAGACTTGGTCATGCTGAGTGCAGGTCCAGTCAACCAACTGATTGGGCGTTGTTGCAGCAGGTCCGGTCATGGTTGCTGTCATTGCGTTACGCCCACTCGCATCATTGATCGAAACAAGCATCGTTTTCTCGTCAGGACTGATCGTCACTGTCGCACTGCCATGATTCAAAGCAAGTGACAGACCTGCGCCTCCGTTTGCGGGAGTTTCTGCCAGTTTACTGACCGCCGCCGCAATCGAAATCGATGTCGTCGTTGAAGTCGAAAGCCGAGTTATATTGATCCCACTAACTGTCTCCAGTCCCAAGCCATCACCTACTTGTAAATCGTAGGCGTACTGAATCGTAATTCCATTGGCAATCGGCTTACTAAGCCCTGCAATCTGCGGCAGGTTTCGGTTCACATTTTCGTCCAACGCCACCTTCCAACGAGTTTGATATTGCACACGTCCATTGTCAAAATAGCGTGTGGTCGTCTCGCTAAGCGTCTTCGCATCCAATGGATTCAAGAGCGACGAATGCGAATCGTAGTCCTCAACGACAACTGAATGCACAGCTTGACCTAGCGCGTTGGTGCTCTGAACCTGGCCATGCCCCAAGGCGTTTTTCGTGCCGATCGTTTGCCCACAGCAACTCGCATCGTAAAACGTCTCGGTGGTTCGATTTGAATCCGCCAAACCGTTACTACCTGGTGCCACGACCGTTTTGCGACGTCCACTCGAATCGTAGGTGAACGCTGTGGTTGCCGACAATTGGGTATCGTTCGCTGCGGTAGTTTGTCCGGCCAGATAGGCGCCCGAAACATCGTAAGCCCGAGTGGTTTCTGCTCCAGACGGGGAAATCGTTTTCACAACGTTGCTCGAAACGTCATACTCAGAACTGGTCGTTAACGCGAGCGCAGTACCATAGCCTTCGGTTCGCGAAACCGCACGATTGATTCCATCGTAAAGTGAAAACGTACTGGTTCCTCGGGGATTGATTAGCTCGACGATATTGCCGCGCAGGTCTCGAATTGCATCGTTGACGACATGGGCCGGATCGGCAGTTTGTGGTCTTGCCGCGGCGAGAACCGCTGCATTGTCGGCAAAGTTTGTCGTAGAAAGTGCGGTGTCTATCGTTCGAACCGTCAAACCGTTTGCCGAGTATCCGAAGTACGTTCGCCGCGTAAAGTCCGCGACCAGATCGCCGCTACCATTGTATGAGCCAAACGTCTGAGCTTGGGAAAACAGTTGATTGTCGACATAAGTCGATTGTGTGGCTTGGGCGATTTCACTTCCGCCACGTTCACCGGCCTTGCGAATCGTTTCAAGCAATCGGCCTTTGTAATCGAACTCGTGCAAAGTCGTTTTTCCATTGGTCGCGATCGCGAAGGCTTGACTCTCTCCAGGTTGATACGAGTAAGTGGTTTCACTGGCAATCTGCTCATCATGCAACGTATCAAACGTTCCACTTGCAGTATTGCCATCATGTAGATTGGTGTCATAGGCAAACGCTCCGGTGCGACTGGTAGTGCGACCCGCTGAATCTCGTACCGTTCGCTGTACTACGTTGACACGGTTTTTCTGATAAACCGTCAATCCGTTGGTTGAATAGAAAACCTGCTCTGTCGTCGAGTCATGGTACAGCGTTTCCTTCAAGCGACCGCGGGAGTCGTATTGATAGGATGTCGTCTCAGTGCCTGAGGGACGAGAAACGATCGTTGAAGCCAATCGCTCGCCATCCCAGGTGTAACTGGTCTTGGGTCGCGACGATTGGCCGGGAGCCAATGGCTGGAGAACTTCCTTGAGTTGACCGGTCGAATAGTAAACATAGTCCGTCCGAGTGTTGGCCGCAGGTGCCGAAATCGCGCCGGACACATAGGCATTGGTGGCTTCCCACTGCAACAATCCTGCATTGGCATGCCCGCTACCGTAGTAACCGCGAATGTCTTGCACGGGAACCGTCCCGACGATTGTGGTCTCTGTCCCCGGCCCTGATACGTCTTTAAGTCCACGCACAACCCGAACGATATTGCCATTGGAATCTCGCTCCGTCAGCGTGACAAAGCCACTTCGATCACGAGCATATGTCTCATCATTGTTTGCGTTGTATTGCCACTGCTCATAGGAACTATCGGCATAGTCGAGTCGCGTTGGATTGCCGCTGGCATCGAAAGTCGGCTCGACGACTGAGCTTGGAATCTCGTCAGAAACCTTGGCAGGCTGCAACCGCTGAGCCTGCACTGCCGTTGGCGTTCCGCCGCTGGCATTCATATAGCGCCGGTAATAGCTCTCTTCAACAAGGCTACCGAATCCGTTGAACCCAGAGCTGTTGTTGGTAAACGATTCAAAATGACGTAGCGAATCGCCAGCTCGCCATTCGGACAAGCGACCATTTTCTAAAATACGAAAACGCCCTGTGGTCGAGTTATCGCGAAAAACTCTCACGTACTTGTAACCCGATCCATCGGCCACGCCCAACAAACAATTGGCAAACTGGTTAACCAATTCGTTTTCCCACATTCGATAGTCCGAGGAAACGTAAACGGTTTCCTTTTCAGGGAGATCACCAAAATGCTCATCCATCACGATCGTTGCCGCTTGCCAAGCCGTATCGGTACCGTAGGTATAGGTGGCGACTTTCTCTTCCGTCCCTGTAACGTCGGCATAAACTCCGTTGATATGTCCCGCGGTATTGTAGGTAAATCGTAGTGAGCGACTTACATTCCCCGCGTGACTAGCAAGCGTACGATCAATATCAGAAATCACCCAGCGCCCTGCCTGCTGCTGAGTCTTGTAGGTGTAGCTGTCAGTGTTCCCCGCCTCGTCCGTGACCTCGTCGATCTGCAAGACCTTTCTCGGTGCTCCAGTCAGAGCGCTATCGCCCGGTTGGTGGTGATACGTAAAGTTTACTTCTTGATTGGTGGGGCTGGTGATTTTGGTCAGGCGAGAAACGGGCTGAATATCGTCACTTGGATCGGCTCGAATATCGACCAACTGAGAACGGTACTCCCAGCCATCAGTGTTTTTTACCATGGCATAAACGGTTTGAGTATCAATCGTTGTTGGGTCGGTAACCGTATTTCCATTGGTATCCTCAAGCGTAATTGCACCAAAGTACGTATCATCATCGTAGGTCGTTCCTGCGATATCGATCTTGCCTTTGTAGCTCGATGAAGCCGCGTCCCATTCGTAGTAGAACGTCTGTTCCGAGTCTGGATCAAACAACATCGCCACACTCGTGCTACCGAGGTCCGGATAAAACTCGATACGCTGGTCATAGTTGAAATAGACGCCGGGAGAGCCATTGCCGAGCGAAGCCTGGTTACTGGGAACAATCTTGTACGAAACATCAAGCAAATTGTCGGTGCCAACACTCGGCGCTGAACTCCCACAAGAACCGCAACCGCCTCCGCTACCTGCCCCACCGACAGAAAACCTCAGCTTGCGACCGTAGGACTGCAAATGTCGGAGCGGCGGGCAAACAGTCACCCATTTCGAATCGCCGCACTTACTTTTCTTCTTGACTCGTTCGCAAGGGGGTGGTGGAGGAGTCACTACGGGATCAAGATCCCCCCAGTTCCAAGTCAACTCGACCCATTTGTTGAATTTCGTTTCTCGTATTCTCACCCAGCCACTTCCGGCACTGCCACTCAACTGAATCGTGCCAGTAATCGTACGAGTTTGACCTGGCATAATGGTACTGTGAGTCCCGGTGAGCGTGACATTGTTGGAAGACGTGTATGCCAGCGACAGTGGAATACCAGATGCGTTTCGAAAGCCTGCCGTCCAGGTCCATTCGCTTCCCGAAACCGTATTGGTTTCGTCAGGCGGACTTACCGGCATCAGCGATTGGCCAAATCTGAACCAGCTAGAAGAAATGTTCCGATCTTCTGTTGTCAATTGAGCAAAGGCCGGTGTGGTCAGTACAAACAACACTGCGAAATAGGACAAAGTAGCAGTAAAACGTTTTGCCAAATTCATCTTCTTGTTCCTGAAATAAAGGCTGTATACGATTTTGGATTCAATTCAATCGTGCAAAAATCATCTATGGTGGTCATCACAAGTTCGAGACCAAGAAAGCTACTGAGGCAATGCAACTTTCACGACGAACTTCAATTGCTGGCTATGCAGCGGTGAAGCCGCAAGGATCGATTGCAGCCCCACGGTGCCAGCCACCGCGGTGTAACGAACTTCAGCGATTCCATCTTCTCCTGCCGCCACCGTGATCGACTTGAGCTGGTTATCGAAACGCCCTACCCCATCTGACGAGTAAAAGGCAACGGGTGATTTTGGATCCGCTTTGACACGAAGAACCACCGTTTCCCCCTGCAATATCTTGTTAAATTTCGATGATTTGGGCCGCAATGGCGAAACATCTTGCGCTGGCTGAGCAGGATAAAAGACACGCCCAGGACGAATCTTGCTCAAGTAGGCCTCCGGTTCCGCCTGATAAGCCTCCAAATCAAAAGGCTCTGGTGGGAAAAGTGCCGATCTCGCGGCGAGGGGACCTTCGGGATCCTTTAACTCCTGAAACAGACCCGCCACCTGCGAATTTTCCGTTCCCTTGAGCGAAGGAGACTTCCCTGGATAGGCGAAAGGACTTTTGAAAGTCGACTCTTTAGACCGACCTGCGTCTCCCTTGAAATCAACATCGCGTGAAGGACGAATCACATCACCGATCGTTGTCAATTCCGATTCTTTTACGTCTAAGGCCTCCAACCAACGTGGGTCATGTGGCGAATCTTCAGCAACCGATCCGTGGTCACCCTCGGCGGTTTCCCGAACTTGGTTTTCGCCACCATCAAACCAATTTCGCCAACTGCCATAGCACAGAACGCCGACGCCCAGCACAAATACCAGACACAGAGAAACAAACACGCGTTTCGACATTGTCAAGCTCCAACGGATCTTCATCAAAAATACAGGAAAACGATTTACCCACTCGGTGAGGGCTCGTTCTATGTCATTGGTTTTCAAAAAACCAATCAACGATCACCGAGACGCCTGGGCGAAACAGTTGATTAAATCCAAAGTCTCATTGCGGCCGCCACAGATAGAGACCAAGAAACGAACCGCTTGTACGAGAGAAAATTAAATAAATTCAAAATATCTTTTCTAAAAAAGAAGAAGCATTCGGTTTCCCCAAAAACGAAGACACTGGGGAAAGCAACACAATTATTCCCACAAACATTTCTTGTTGACGAGACACTTGGTGGCTGAGCAACAATTCACTACTACCCGGACCGTTTTGAATGGACGGGTAACAAGGCGAAGAAAAACCGGTGTATCTGATGTCTCAGCCCGCCAACCGAATACGGGTATAGGCACTAGGCTGTTGGCAGAACAACACATGCCCACGCAAGCGAGGAGCATGGCACCCGTCGTCGGGGTTTTTGCCTTTTACGGGAGGTTGAGGCTCCTGCCGAAACAATTCTTGTTCCTCTCAAACGTGGAACTTGGGGATAATACCCGGACCGTTTTGAATGGACGGGCAACAAGGCGAAGAAAACTGGTGTATCTATGTTCTTGGCCAGCCATCGATACGCTTTACCATCTGGAAAAAGAAAAGTGCCATTGAAAGTTGGACACAAAAATCGGAGGTTTTGCAAAAGATCAAGAATGCTACCCCCAAGGACAACCAAGTCAAATTTTCAATATGGGACTCAGTCTTCATCTCGTTTGAGCGGGACATCGAAACTGAAAGATGTCGTAAAGTTTTTGCATAGCACCATGAAAATCGACAAAGGATCACGTACGCCGGAACCGTCAAGCCTTTGACCATCGTCTGAGTGTGAAACCAAGACCAACTTCCAGTGAAAACCAGGTAGTAGAATCCCATGACAAGTGAAACCAATGAATACACCGCAGCCAAGGCGCAACAAATGGATATCCCACGGACAATTCGAGACGCAAACCGAAGATTATCCGAAGCCTCATGAGTATCTTTGGCAAATTCGGTGAAGTCGCCTAAAGCACCTTCATCGTCACCGATCGATGGAGATTCATATGGATTGTGATTCACTCAATACACCTTTGCGTTTTTGAGTCCAAGCATCCGCCATTGTCGTGTAATTTCAACATGAATCAATCGTCAAAGAGACCTCTAATGTTGGTCCATACATGCTGGGGCCAATGTCGTCCGTGAGGCAAGTCGGTTCCGATACGTTTCTACACGACGGAGCGAGATGAAACCAAAGCATTGTACAGGGTAAGAAGTAGGCCAACAAATGTTAAGCCTGCCAAGGCCAATGCAATTGCCATCATCACGTCATGCTCTCTCTCCAATAGATATCGAGTTGCCGCGAAAAAAACTGAGCAGCTTAGAGTACAGAACAACATTGATTGAATGGATAGTTGCATCTTACTTCGAACTTGGGAATCCGCCGTTCGATTCAATTGAACCAACGTTGCAATGGTCGTTAACAATTGGTTCGCAACAAAAGCCACACAAAACGGCAACGCGGCATCCTCCGGTCCGAGATGGAGAAAATTCGATTCCAGCAGATACAAGGTCGCCGCGAGTACTGGTGTCAAGAATTGAATAACGGCAAGCAGCTGCTGCTTTGCAACTCTGGCAGCGATACCCGAGACGATTCCCGTTGCGGAACAGATCCAGCCCGTTACAAGAATCGTCTCAATTTCGATTGCGGCGATGTAGGTGCAAACCGCCAAAGCAATCAAATGAAAAGCGGCGAGTACGAAACAAATTCTCTTCTTCAAGTTGTCCACCTCAATTACAACAACGAGTCTGCGATCGACGACTCGATTAGGGTTTCAAGCTCTTCAACAAAGCATCGTCGGCACCGCGAATATGCAAATCCATTTGCGGAAAGCTGATTTCAATCCCGGCATCTTCAAAGGCCTTGTTGATGCTCGTATGCAACTGATCAATCACCGTCAACCGACTATCAACGTTGGGCACGAATGTTCGAACGGTCAACAACAACGAGCTATCGCCAAATTGCTCAAACGTCACGTTGGTCGAAGGATTCTCGATCGTTTTAGGATGTCCTTCGCAAATTTCGAGAAGAATTCGCTTGGCCAACTCTACATCCGATCCGTACGCTATCCCCACGTTAATCACGATTCGATTGACTTCATCGGTCAACGTCCAATTCAACACGCGTCCAGTGATGAACTCCTTATTGGGAATCACGTACTCTTTTCGGTCCCAGTTCGATACCGTCGTCGCGCGAGTGCGAATCTTCGTCACCACCCCGGTAACTTCGTCGATGGTCACGACGTCACCAATTCGAATGGGTCGCTCGAAAAGCAAAATAATTCCTGCAACAAAGTTCGCGAAAATTTCCTGCAAGCCAAACGCCAACCCAAAGGTGAGTGCAGTTGCCAGCCACTGAACCTGAGCCCATCCCACCTGAATACTGCGAAACGCCAACACAATCCCCAGCAAAACAATCAAATAGCTCATGATTGACTTGGATGCATAGCGAACCGATGGCTCGACCGGCAGATGATTAAGAAACGTCATCTCCACTAAACCTGGCAAGTTCCGAGCGAGGACCATTGTGATCATCGCAATCAAGACAAAGACTAATAGATCGTGAATCGTGATGCGGGTGCCTTTGGCCTCAACATCCGTTACTTCCACCGATCCCGATGGAAAACTTCCGCCACCCGACGTTACGCTGGCATCAGCCACCGTCGAAGTATCCGATTCCGTTGCCGTTGCCCAAACGGGATATCGATCCAACGCTCGAAGCGCTGGCAAAACATCCGTCCAGATCATCCACAAACCCAGAAACCAGATCACTCCTAGACTTAATCCGATCAGTTTTCGGCTCTGCGTTGCATATTCGTCAACATTAAAGCCCTCCAACAATTCCAAATCTGTAAATCCCTTGCCTCCAACCGCGGCAGCCAATTCTCCCTGGCCATTGGTTTCCTTTTTTGGGTTCTCTTGAAAACTTGCCTCTCTTCGACGTCGCGCCAGTTCAATATGTGCATGGCGGCGGCGGGTCAAAATAAATCGCATTAACAATGCGCGAACCGTCTCAACAATCAACCCAAATACAAACGTCATGAACACGCAGGCAGCCAAATTCAAGCTGGTGTAGAAATAGCCCACCACCGTGAGCAAGCCTAAAGTCACCGGCACAAGTAGCAGAAAACCAAACCAAACCGTGCTGAGCTGATTCGCCCAAGAGCCCTCATGCTGGCGCAAGTAGTCACGAAACACCCCTGAATTTGGATTCAAACAACGAAAGAGCAACACGGTCAACATGACCATTCCAATCAAAAACACCCCTCGCTCAATCAAGTCATTCTGATGATGCGTATCGAGAAAGTAGAAAAACGAAATGCTGAAAACGACAAGACTTCCCAAAGGACTTGCCCACTTCAGGTTCCGCTGAATCATCCTGACACTATCGTTGGTCCAATTGAAATGCATGTGTGCCAATCCAGAACGACGGCAGAATCGTTTCAAAATTTCAGCGGGGATGGCAAACCAACTTGTGTAAAAAAGTGCGTTGGCAATTGCGGAAACCAACCATCCATTCTCTGCACCCCATCGCACAGCCATCAGCAGTCGCCAAGCCACAAACAGCAGAATCATCGGGACAATCAACGCCATGGTCACAGACAAAACTAACGATTTCGCGGTAGGCCAAAAACTGATGCACCCTCCTTGGGCTGCTTCCACTCCAAACTCATCGACTGCCCTTCGCATTCTCGGTTTGACCAGCAACAGAAAAAGCACCACCGAAGCCATCGATAAATAGATCCAAGCATGTCGAGACCAGTCGGCAGCCAACAGATTCCAAACTCGAATCCACTGATGGGAAACGAATGCATTACGATCACTCTCATCAATTTTGATGGAAGCAAAAAGCAACTCGTTGCTGCGAATCCAAAGGATGTGCTCATTGATAAAATCTCGATACTGGCCAACCAAATCAGTCAGTTGACTATTCACCAGTTCCAGTTCGATCACTAACTCATGCCGTGCATTGAAGTTTTTACTCGCCGCTACCAACAGCGAACTTCGCTGACTGTTCAGCTGGTTGACTGAATCGGAAAGTTCCTCAAGCTCCTTTACCGTTCCCATGCCCGACTTCAAGATTTCATCGCGGATCGTATTTTCGTCATGGCTCTTCAATTGCTGTTTAACTTCGTAAAGTTGAAACTGGACATCCTTGGATTCGCTGTTACCTGCAGCAATCACGGCAAGGCTTAGCTGGCTGGGTAGCTGATCCTTCTGATTCCTCAACATCGCACCAACCGAACCCGAAAGCCCAATTTCCCGTACACGAAACTTCGCATCGTTAAACTGTTTTTTTAGCTGACTAAGTTCTTCCGTCTTATCGGTCAGCAAGGATTCAGCTTCTGAAATTTGTCCGGCCGCAGCGAGATTGTCTTCTGCCAGCTTCAGGTTCTTCTCAAAACTTGGTTTCATGAGCGGATTATCGCCAAGCCGACTCAGTCGAGTTTCCCGCTCCGTCTCTGCAGCTTCTGCGGTACGCCGTCGATTGAGCTCTCCCTGTGCAGCTTCAAGCACCTCCTGAATTTCAGCAGTCTGCTGCTTAAGAGATTCCGAGTTGAGTCTCGGAAAGTCAACTTGATCCTCGGCATCGAATCGCGATAGCTCCGAATCCAAGGCCTTTTTCTCCAACGCCAATGCCTGAACCTTGGTTCTCATATCCAGACTTCTTGCCTGGTCGATCACTTGATCTTGAGGCGCCTCCTGCAACCGTTGCTTGAGGTCCTCTCGGGACTGATCAATTACTGGCAGTTTTTCGCGAATCTGCTGCCGACGCGTGATTCTTGCTCCCAGATGGGCAGCCGCTTTCTCAGACAATTCTCGCGTCTGGTTTACCGACTCCGTTTGCTCTAGAACAAAGCTTTGCAACGCATCTATGGACATCTTGGACCAGTCCCGATCCGCTCCTCCACCACCAGGAGCCCTGCGATTGAGCTCCTCAACGTGCCCAGCAACGTCTTTCCGCACGCGATCATTTTCTTCACTGGCCTGTCGAAAAGTGTCAGCCTGCTTCAGATTGAGGTCGGCATGATTGAGTACTTCCTGGATTTCCGCTGCCAACTTCTCGTCGTCAGCTGGAATCAGTGCTCGAAGTCCAGCGATATCCTCAGAAGTCACGTCATCATTGGTGACCAACGAAGCCATATCGTTTTTGACCACCTGCTGGGCATTGGCCCATTGAACTCCTGCGAGCAATCCGCAGAAAAGTATCGCCAACAATGGCACCGTTTTGAAAATCCGTTTTCGCATGATTTCTTGTTTAGAAAGACAGCAATTTTTGACCCTGTATCATCACGAAAAACCGAAATTAAAGATACTGGAGAATTTTTAGCGTGCCGGGGGAGCAATCATGACTCGCCCAATCAAAACACCCCCTGTTTTTGGATCTCGCCGCTCCGCACTTTCGCATACGAATCGAAGGTGAGTCATCCGAGGGTTCTTCAATTGGTAGATCACTGCCCAAGCCGCCCCGCTGCTGCCCTTGGAACGTTTCTTGATTTCGTCACCATAGGCCTCTTGCTCGATGACTTTCCAGTTCAATCCATCAGAAGACTCTTGAACTTGAAAATCAAACTCCCCACGGTTTGACCAACGTTCAGCATGCACCGTCAAAATCCCTTGACGATCTACATCTTGCGAAAGCTGAACTGATGCCATTCGATTTTTCCCACCCGTCAAATGAAGGTACTTCCTTCCTTCATCGCGAGTATCATTAATCTGCACACCCTCGTTTAACTTCCAGCTGCCAATTTCCGAACTCCATTGCATCTCGCCATTCTTCGCGCTCAAAAAATCGGCGATTACCGTCTTTTCTGGTTGTCCTTTGCGACCTTCGAAACCGCCCTGCCCCGCTGTTTTGTCCTTCCCTTGCGTCAGCAACAAGGCGCCAATGGCAACTCCGCCGATCAAGAAAAGTGTCACCCAATAACCCCATAGGGGAAATGCTCGCTTCGCCTGTTGGGTGACCACCGGTTTCTCAGGAGGCACCGCCCCTTTCACCGTTCGGCCCTTAAACCCTGGATTCTTGTTTCGTTCGTGGGTATCTGACTTGTTCTGCCCGTCCTGTCGCAATTGAGAATCGTAAGCTTGTTTCTGGGCGAGATTTGTCAGGCACAGCAGAGCCGCTGCAACTTGGTTTAAAAGACGCTGAGCCTCTACCACATGCTCACCACTGGAAACATCCTGAAGAAATTGTGTCCGCATGTCGCCCGCTGCGCGAATGACTTCAACATCAGGCTCGAAATCTGTTAGCCCCAAAAGTTGATAATGGTTCGGTGGCGTTTCCTGTTCGGAAAGCCCTAACCAATTGCGATACGGATCAAAAGATTTCGACATTATGAAAAACGGAGTTGAAAAAGCAACACAAAAACGCGCCGTCGGAACGTTTAACTATCCCATAAATTGTTGCCGATTCAGCGACTCACGCAAGTTGCCTGACCAAAGCTTGAGCAGTTTCGCAGATCGATTTGGAATTAAACTCCTTCCTCCAACCATGAGTAGCAGAATTGGTTTGCTGCGATACCTTGATTGCGGCACCACAAGCCAACAGATGCCGACGCCTAGAGGCTATGAGTTTTCATTCGTGCATGAAAACTGGACGAAAACGACCTGCTTTTTGGAAACCCGACGCGTGAGCGAGGACGAACCTGACACGTCCTCGCTGACGCGTCGGGTTTCCATTGACTCCTCACGATGGACTTGTCGCTGAGCGGAATCCTCCAATCGCAACCGATCAACACCGCCAAAGGTTGTCAGTTCGGGCAACTTGCGCTAGCCATCTAGATTTTTCAAAAAATCATCCAGCGCATCCAGCTTGATGCTCTTAGGCTTTTCCGAATCGTTATCCACAATAATCTTTGACTCGCCCACTTTCTCAAGCGGTTCCTCGTCAGTCCCCAATTTGCCAATTTTCGATACCGCGCTGGAATTTCCCACTGCCTCAAGATCACCTACAACGATGCAAGATTCATCCACCTGAGGAACAGTCTCTTCGAACACCGGAATACTTGGCTGCGATTTATTGGCAGGAGTTTCGGATTGCCGAGCCTGCACTGGAGGCACTGGAGCAATTTTTGGCAATTGAACCTTCGGCTTTGCAGTCGGTTTCTTTGGTTTCGGCACCGGTTCATCCGAATCGATTTTGATCCCCGTTTCAATTCGCTTCTGCCAAAAAGCTAACTGGTCGTCCGACATCCCTGATGAACGCTGGACAGAAATTTGAGTTTGAATTTCGGCAGACGGTAGTTCCGCCCGAACTGACAACCGCCCGTCAGAGGTGTATTGAAATGTCACGTAAACAGGAGTGTTTTTTGGAAGGTTCTCCGGCAGGTTAGAAACTCGACATTTGCCAATTTTGGTCGCACCCTCGCCTGAGTCCGCGCCCCCTTCTACTACTGTAACGACCACCTCTTTTTGCCCCTCCTTGGAGGTCACAAATTTTTTGCGTTGCGTAAAAGGGATCTTGCTGTTTCTAGGAATCATCATCTGGCGCGTCCGTTGCCCAGACTTGGGGTCGCGGCCCAGCACGCCCAAATCATGCGAGTTAACATTCGAAACGAGCAACCCTGGTGTTTGGCCAGCAGTCATAATATTTTGTGCGTAAATTGCAGCCCCCTGAGCAACCGCCTCATCAGGTGAAAGCGATCGATCACAATTCAAACCAGAGTCGGCCTCTAACATATCCTGGATCATCTGCATTCGTGTTGATCCACCGACCAACAGCAAACGCGTCACTTCTGTCCAAGAAGTATTGGCCTCTTTCAACAAGCGTTTCACCGTCATCCGGGTCCGTTCCACCAGGTCTGCGGTCATCGAAACAAACTCATCGCGTGTGATCGTCAGAACAGAATTTTTGCCCTCCATGGAAAACCGAACTTGCGCTTGCATGCGGGACGTCAAAGTCTTTTTGGCTCGAGTCGCCTGCTGCAATAGTTTTTGAAAATGATGAGGTTCACTTCTTGGATCGAGTCCATTCTCGTGCTCAAATTGATCGGCAAGGTGATGCAAGATGCGTCCATCCCAATCCATGCCGCCAAGATGCACATCGCCCGCGGTGCCGATGGTTTCAAAATCACCTCCCTTGATATCCATCAAGGTGACGTCAAATGTTCCGCCTCCCAAATCGTAAACAAGTACGCGTTCTGCGTCTTTTGCATTTCCGTCTTCGCCCACGTATCCATTGGCGACACCAAATGCAATTGCCGCGGCAGTGGGTTCGTTGATAATGTCAAGAACTTTGATTCCGGCCAATCGCCCTGCGTCCTGAATCGCCTTTCGACGTGGCTCGTTAAAGTACGCGGGCACGGTAATGACGGCTTGGGTGAATTCACCAATCTTAAGCTCCGCATCATTTTTTAGTTTCTTGAGAATCAACCCCAAGACGACTTCTGGCGGGTAGGCATGCCCAAGAATATCGCGATGAATCGAGTCCTCTCCGATGTCTCGTTTTGCAAACCAGGCAGCTCTCTCCGGTGCGAATTCAGACGCACTCACCGCTTCGTTTCCAACAACCGTGCAATCGGAATCAAAGTAAACAACACTCGGAGTACTCAAATCACCTTCGTCATTGGGGATCGTTACGGCCTTGCCATCTCGATCCATACTGGCCACCACAGAAAAAGTCGTACCCAGATCAATTCCTACCGAAAGTTTTTGACATTTTGACATTGTGCTGAATCCCACGTTGTAAACTGAAATCAAAAACTGCCGGCAAAGCGGGGGCAGATCAAAACAGTATAAAGAAATAACGGGGCTGTTGTCGCTGATTAACCAATCTTGAAAAGATGTTTGGCGACAGGAACTTTACGACCACAGAGCCAGCAGGCTAAAATGAGTCGATGAAAAACACAATATCCATCACATGCGTCATTCTCAGTTTTCTCATTTACGCCGACTCGGCGTGCTCCCAGCAAAAAGAATCTCCACCCAATATCGTTTTCATTCTCGCTGACGATTTGGGGTATGGAGAACTAGGCTGCTACGGTCAAGAGAAAATCCGCACACCCAACCTGGACCAATTGGCCCAACAAGGCATGCGATTCACTGACCACTATACAGGAGCGCCAGTCTGCGCACCGGCTCGCTGCGTTCTCATGACTGGCCAACATTTGGCTCATGCGGAAATTCGTGCCAACCGCGACTCTGGCAATGGAAGAGTCTTTCCAGGACAGTGGCCAATCACGTCAGAAATCGTCACGATCGCGGAGGTCCTTAAGGACTCAGGTTATGAGACAGGTGCCTTTGGAAAATGGGGACTAGGCCCGTCCAACACAACGGGCTCCCCGATCCGTCAGGGATTTGACCGTTACTATGGCTACAACTGCCAGCGAAACGCGCACAGTTTCTATCCACCTTTTCTTGACAGCGATGAGCGCGAAGAACGAATCAACAACTACCCCATTCCAGGACATGACAAAAAACCTGAGGGAGAAGTTCTTGCGGAAGACTATCGAGCAACCAACTATGCTCCTGACAAGATCCTGGAACAAGCCTTGAAGTTTGTCGACAACAACCATGACGATCCCTTCTTTTTGTATCTACCTTTGGTTGAACCCCATGTCGCAATGCAGCCACCTCAGGAATGGCTCGACCAATACCCTGAGGAATGGGACCAAGAACATGGAGCCTATCGGGGCCAGAATGGCTACCTACCGCACCCACGTCCAAGAGCCGCTTATGCTTCGATGATCTCCGACCTGGATGAACATGTCGGAAAAATTCTTCAACGGCTTGAAAAACATGGGCTCAGCGAAAACACCATCGTGATTTTCACTTCAGACAACGGACCTACACATCGCAGCAGAGATCCCAACTGGCACGTTGGCGGGGCGGCATGTACTTTCTTTGATTCAACCGACGGACTCAAGGGGTACAAAGGAAGTTGTTACGAAGGCGGCATCCGAGTCCCCTGCATTGTTCGATGGCCAGGCCATGTCACCGCGGGAAGCGAAACTCAATTCCCCAGTTATTTCCCGGATTGGTTTCCGACACTGACAAAGATTGCCGGAGGTCAACTGCCCGCTCAACAACTGGACGGCGTGGATCTAACTGCGGCACTCAAAGGTGGCGAAGCACCAGAACGTGAGGAACCCATGATCTGGGAATTCGGTGGATACGGTGGAATCGCTGCAATTCGAGTAGGCGATTGGAAGGCAGTCCGCAGAAAACTCAAAAAGCCCCAACCACTAGATTGGGAATTGTACAACCTCGCCGATGATCGCAATGAAACCACCAATATTGCAGCGGCAAATCCAGAAATCGTGGAACGGCTCGAACAAGCCTATCTGAAAACTCGAACCGTCGAAACGGATTTTCCGCTACCGATTTACGACGAAAAAACTCGCTAAGCCTTCTGGGTTCTGTTGAAGTAACGCCAAACGCAGGGTGGCTCCGTACACAGGAGCTGGCCCCTTGGTTGGCGGAATTTGGCATGAACTTCAAATGTGATCGTATTGGAAACGCGCTGAGCTCCAGGGCGACCATTTGCAGAACGCAAACTCGATTGCGTTCCCAATGAAGTCGCAATGCTTACATGGTCGAGCGAGTGATCATCACAATCGCACACATTGCCACGGCGAAGAATCCCCAGACCATGAAACCCTCGGCGCTTGCGTTACAGTTCTCGCGTGAACGACGATCACCGCGGCGAGCCTCTTCTAGAATCACCTCATCTTGAATGTACTTCGCACTAACCAATTCTTGACTGCCTGACATAAACTCACTCTCGAATTGAAGAAAACTGACATCTAAACCCTAGGTCATTTTTTCGAATCACAACGAGTCCTTCAGGCACTTCCGCGACCAACACAGGCTCAACCAATCGATCGTAACGAATATAGGGAGATTCCTATCACCCAGACTTGGGGGGGTGGGATGCAACTCTTTCGCCAGGAGTGCCACCAAGGTTGGAGCCATTAGGCTCAATCGTTCACTACATCCAGAAAGCAGAAACATGCCAACCATTGCCGAAATCCAAAAGCTCGCTGAAAAACGCTATCAAACGCTTTTGAGGGTTCCAAACCAATTTTGAGAGTAATTAATGTCATCCCTTTGGGCAAAAACCGATACTATGGAGACGAATCATTTCCAACCTGCCCATAGTTCAAACATGCCAATGCGTCGATTCAAAACCGTCTCGCTTAGCCTCACCCTCATCTTGGCGTGGGCCTTTACCGGCGTCGGCCAATCAACCCAGCCTGCTCCTTTGCGTCACCCGCATTCGGTTTTGGACCTAACCAACCAGGCGACGGCCCCGACTTCTCAGAACGCCAGCGACCAAATCAACCGGATCGTAACGCGTCTTGCCCTGGATGCGATTCCTCATTCCTACACCAAAGACAAAGACTGGGGCGGGCAGGATCGACGCTGGGACGGAATCGAATTCCGCCGCGAAAACGGCCGCGTCAAGACAAAGCGAAAATGGAAGATGGTCAATCATGGGACTTGGAAAAAATACTCTGCATCACTGATCGATCCAGAAAACAACTTTTCTATCCAGGTCATGAATCTTCACCAAGCCGCAAACGGCAAACTTGCGTTCGACCTCCATTTCGCGTCGCGTCTACGTTTTGATGCTCGGCAAGCGAAATGGTCCAAGGGATTGCAGCTTTACAGTTTGAGTGCAGAAGGTCACGGCAAAGTCCGACTCGTCGTCTCCTGTGAACTTGCTACGGATCTAGACATCACTCAGTTTCCTCCCACTTTGGTTTTTACGCCGACCGTCGACTCAGCCGATATCATTATTGACGAATTTCGTATTGACCGAATCAGCAAACTGGGCGGTGAATTCGCACAACAGATAACGCGCGCCGCACGTAAAATCCTGGACGAAGAAGTTGCCGAGAAGGAAAAGGAGCTGGTACAAAAGATTAACCACCAACTGACTGAGCACCGGGACGACTTTCGCTTATCTGTGAGCGATTCGCTGAAACAGAAATGGGCCACCGAAGCAAAAGGGCTTCTCCCTGATCAGGTTCAAAAAGCTCTCAATTCCAGTGACCGCTAACCATCGAAACCTGCAAATGACTCAAGATTTCTGCGATCAGCACCAGGAAAGCCTGCGTCTGCTTACAACGCTCAACCTTTCCGACTTCCTCCCTCAGGAAAGCCAACTGCTAGTTGATCTACAAAACTCCAGCGGACCGTTTCTTCGGCTCTGTGATGACCGAGATGTATTCGACGTTCGAAAGTTGGGGCCACCTCCGATTGGCTACAATGCCAGCCCACTCTTTGGCGCACTTCATCGTCTAGAAAATTGGCTGTGCAATTCCACTGCGACTGGCAACGAAGCCGGCTCCCTTCGAAATTCATATCAACAATTCCGTAGCCGAATGGGATGGGAGCCTTTGAGTGACAAGCAATCCGCTGCCGCCATCAATCGCGACTATATCGGCTCCGTCATTGGCGTGCAGTATTCCGATCAAGCTCAACTGTTAGCAGAACGCATCGGTCCTGAGCTCATAGAGATTGAAGAGCGATTCGCTAAACTTGTCGCTGTAAAAACCATCAGCAATTTGACTTTTGCCATAACACCGGTGGACCAAGCGACTCGAAAACGATTACTTGAATCGCGGCTTCGATACGGATTGCTTTTTGACATTCGTGGACAAGAGTTTCAACTTTCTTTGCACCTGGGCTTTCGTAGCAATCACCTCGACATGTTCTGGAACCAGATTCGATACTGGTTGGATTCCGCGCGCCCACAGGACATTTCATCAAATAATTCCAAGGCCATTGGCAACTATCAGTTTCATCGCCAGTTCCTTGAACAGAAATTTGCCGAACTCACCTGTCCAGAAAACCCTCAGCCCTCAAACGCGATGACCGCTGATAGTTATCTAAAAGGTGAACTCGCTCGGACTCTCCCCAACATCAACTTTGATATTCAAATCTTGACACAGGAGAGTTACCCTAATTATCGGCAACAGATTCTCGACATGCAGTTCGAAGTCTACGAGCCTGCGAGACAGACACCTCCTGAAGAATTCGATGCGCTGTTCGATAAAGACAAACTCAGATTCCAAGGCGATCCTTCCATCCAACGCCCTCCCTTGGCGATCGTCGTACTCGAGAATGAAAGAATCGTTTCCATGGCTTTTGCTGGGCCTCTGGACATGTTCACTTGTGAGAGAGGCGTCTCCACCGACCCTTACCTGGAACACCCAACGACCTACTACATGCTCGACCTGACCGTGATTGAATCATATCGCGGCAAGCTGGGGCGGCCGATGAAAAACGCAATCACTTTGCTCGCGTCTCAAACCGGAATCCACGCAATCCATGGCCGAAATCGCGATCGACTGGCACGAGGTATGTGGGCCATCAACATTTCACTGGGAAGCTATGAGCTTCAACACCTACCTGACGACTACCCTGACAACAATCAATTTCGCGATTGCATTTACTATCGATGTCCATTGCGCTGGAAATTTCGTGAGGAAACCGTTTGCTGGTCGCAGGGAAACCGCTCACCTCTCAATCAACTAAAATTGCCAGATCAATTCTTCACTGAAAACATGGCAGTCATCGTCAATGGTGGAGGCGAATCAAACACAGTGAGCTTTAAGTTCATACAAGAACTCAAATTCCTTGCTAGCCTCTGGCCAACGGAATTAAGACACATCCTCGCAACCTGTCGACCAACCTCAGCCGGACAACAAATCGTAGATGCATTGAACCGAAGAAGCAGATCCGCAGATCCGCAAAATTCGACCATCATTTTCATTCAGAGTTGCACCCAACAATTCCCAGAATCCTGCAAAACGATCGCAATCGCGAATCCATCCAGTTCGGGACAAGTTCAATTTCTAGAACAACTTCGCGCGACTTTGAAAGCTAGATCCGACAACTGTACTGCCATCGTGATCGAACCCATCACTTCAGATTCTTTTGACCGACTGTCCAGCGAGTTATTGAAAGAAGTGCTTGAAATTGGCCAAGATTACCATGTGCCTGTCGTATTCATCGAGTCAGCCTCTCTCCTGTACCGCTATGGGTCGGAATTTGCAGCCAGCTGTGAGGAAGGCTTGCAACCTGATCTCGTCATCGCCCAGCTGGGCAACTCAATGTCAGTCCTGCTGGGGCGAAAAGAATTTCTCCCAAACAGATTTTTTCACGGCGGAGAGCCAATCAGTCTATTTGGATTCAATGAACTGCTGCGCCAAATTCGCCGCAACCCAGCCAAGTATCAAGAAACCCTTGCCGACTTTGATCAAGCCATTCATTCAATCGTCGACAAACATGCAGAACGATTCCAAGTCAAAAAGGGCGTTGGCTGGATTGAGGGCAACATCCCAGCACACCTCTCAATTCTATTGGAACAAAACGAACATGGCCGGTACCTTCTTTGCCCCACATACGGCCAAATGCAACGGATGGACCAAACGTTCGCGGCACAACGTTAAATCGTTCGCAGCACAACGTTAGTTCCCCCTTCTCCGTCGGACTGGAGGTACGTTGCATGAATCAGACGTATCACTTGATTTCGACGTAGGCCCTCGGTACCTGGGAACCCCTCGCCGCATACTCGGCCAACACTTCCTGGGGAGAAAGATGGACGACCGAATACTCCTTTGCCTCGCCATTGTGATCAACTTGGATTTCCGAAAGCGATGACATCTCTTCGGGAAGCCAAACTCTCAAATGGTTGACATTCGTGGTTTTCAAGACAATCATCGGTTCATCGTCTTGAACAAAATGGCAATCAGCGAACCCGGTGGGCCGGTCGCGAAGATAGTGCGGTTTGGATTTAAACGGAGGAAACTGCCCGGTCAATTTGAGTTCCTTTCCTTTGCGTAACACCGTACAAGTAAAGGATTCGCCTGGGCTTTTGAAGGCCAGCAATTCCCCCAGAGCAGACGCATCATCGAACGTTCGACCGTCAAACTTTAAGAACACGTCATTTTGAAGGATTCCAGAAGTGGCCGCAGCAGTCTTCATAGAATACATTAATATTTTTTTGGTATCTGGAACAAACTGAACACCAAACCGGAGATGCTCGGGAGTCGACATGACGTTTGAGTCACGCAACTCAACCGCATCTTCAGCGGAAACAAAGCCCAACAGTTCTACCCCAGCGACTCGACCAATCCTTCCAATTTTTGGATTCGCCGAATACCATCGAAAATGGGTTCGCTCCGTTGCCTTCGTTGTCTTGATGAAATTCAATACTGCCGCCGATTGCTCTTCGAAGTAGGTGGGTTGATGACCCATCTTTGGATAGGACAGCGTAAGGATATCGGCGTTGAACTCTAGCGCCTTCAAGATATGAGGCAATATGCTTTTAGAAGGGTACAAAGCATCCTGTTGTGTCATGGCGGCCAGAGTCTTGGTCATCGCCATGTTGGGCAGGTAAATCTGTTTTTTGGATGCGTAGGCGGAAACACGAGGATGGCCATTGAGTGCGATGAATCCGACAAATGGATCGGGAGCAGCCATCGCTCGGTAGTAACACCCGGAACCACCATCAGAAAACCCTGACGCAAATAGAGAATCTTCTGGAAAATAGATCGTTCGGCGAACATCGCGAATCACCGCATCCACATGAGCAACTCCGTTGTCCAGCCACCAAGAACATTCCTTTCGACCGACTGGACACACAATAATCAAGTCCTCCGTGTCGGCAAGATTTGGCCAAAGGATACTTGTATAGCCAATCGCCTGAAGCGTCCCTTGACCAGAACCAAAATCGGGGCGTCCAACCCCCCCATGCATATGCACAATGAGTGCCGTTGGACTAGCTCCCTTCATGATCGATTGGGGCACATACATTTGATAGGGACGTGTCACTCCCTGTCCGTCAGTCGCAGTCCACTCCGACCATCCGGCAACCAACTTCTTCTGGCGATCCGGGCTCGTCTCAGCCATAATCCCAGTGCGAATTGCGTCAACGATATCCGCTGAAGTCGGCGAAGCCTTCATAATCTCGTCGATCACCGCATCGTATTGATCAGGTTCTGCAACAAGCAGGCCCCCCATCTTTTTGACAAGCTCTTTTTGTACTTTTGCGGCGCTAGCGTAGGAATACGTCACAACTGCGGCAACGCCCAACGTCAGAAGGACACCGAGTAACAAGAGTTTCTTTTTGACGTTCATAGCTTGCTATAAAATTGGAAAAGGAAATGGAAAGATTTGGCAATTCTCGTTTTACGAAATCCACTCGGTGATGGTTCTTTTCTGACGGATTCTGGGAGTTGACATACCAAGCAACGAGAACCTCCAACCAGGAAGCAGTCCAATACGCCAATTTTAGATCACTCCAATTGACCTGAGTTGCTCGCACCAGCTTGCAATTCAACAAAACCTTCCTCGATCGTCTTTTGGGCTAAGAGGAAAGCTGATAGATTCCAAAACCGAAAAACGAAGCCGTATTCTAAGGGATAGTACCCACGAATTCATACGATCAATCGCGATTAAAAACTCGGCGCGTCTACAATTGAGCGAACTCACCCTACCTAATTTTTCTTTGAATCGACCTTTTCCCATGACGACCAACGTCAACTTCCCAATCATAAAATACGAGCGAGGGAAAACACATCAGCAATGGGGACAAGCCCATGGAGAATCCTACCGCGGCGCCATCGCTGAATTAGTAGAAATTCGTACCGACCTTATTCGCGACAAAAACCCGACGCTAACACCGGAACGAATCAAAGCACTCGCTGACGAACAATCGGAAGTCACGAAACGCGACGCCCCAAACTACCTCGACGAGTTGCTGGGAATCGCACAAGGAAGCGGAGCCACCCGCTCTGATTTGATTGTGCTCAACAACTATACCGACTTCCGTGACATTCAGCCCGTCGAAGACCAAGGCTGCAGCCTGGTTTACCTGAACTCGGATGACGGCCCCTCAATTGGCCAAACCTGGGACATGCATGGCAGTGCCAAACGATACGTAAGCGTATTGGATATCCCTCTGGCCAACGGCCATCGCGCGATCGCCTTCAGCCTTGTTGGCTGCCTAGGCATGATGGGATTCACATCGCATGGAACGGTTATTGGAGTCAACAACATCAACACCAACGGCGCAAAAGCCGGCATCCTCTGGCCCGCTCTGGTCCGACAAATTCTGGAGCAAACCGATCAGGACAGCATGGTCAACTGCTTGACTTCCGCCAACGTCACCTCCGGCCACAACTACTTACTGGCCGACGGCGACATCGGCGAAATGTGGGAAGTCGCTCCCGGCGTCAGCGAACGGGTAAGCCACAAAACGCGTGGAGAAAAGGGATTCTTGTTTCACACCAACCATTGCATGGGCACTGAGGTCGCTGCTCGCGAGACAAAAATCTCACAGAACTCAACAACACACATTCGCCATGACCTCCTGGCCAATAAGCTGCCCGCGATTGAAAATTATCCGCAAATCTACGGGTTGATGCATGATCACGAGGGGTACCCCAAAGCCATTTGTTCGAACTTTCAAACAGATGCTCAAGATCCATCAATTACTTGTGGCGGTGCTGCGGGCCATTTGACTCAAGGCAAGGTCGTCATGTGGCGAGGTGACAAAATTTACGACGAAGATTTTGTTGAACATGAGTTTCAACTAGAAATCCGACGTTAGCCCAGGGCACAACTTTCCATTTCTGAGTAAGTTCATGAATGACTTTTACTACTCTTGGACTCGTCAGGATTCCCCGGTGGACTTTCCCGTCTCCACTGCGACGGGGGACGAATTCATCCTTGAGGATGGTCGGCGAGTTTACGACTTCATCTCAACGAGCTTTCAAACCAATTTTGGCCACAGCCAACCCTTGATTCAAAGCCGCATTGCTGAGCAGCTCAAAACGATGCCCATCGCATCCCCCAAAAGCACGTTTGGGCTCAAGCAGTCTGTATCCGATCGCCTGATTCAATTGATCGACCTCGGACCTGGCAAAATCTTTTACACGGTCAGTGGTGCGGAAGCAGTTGAAAACGCCCTCAAAATCGCGAGGCAAAACACTGGGCGAAAAATTGTCCTCGCTCGACAGAAAAGCTATCACGGCGCGTCACTTGGTGCTTTAAGTGTAACCGGAGATTGGCGCAACAGTCCGCATCTGACCTTCGATGAGGGCACCGTCAGGATTCCCGATTTCCAAGACGATCCCGACTTGTCCGTGACCAGCTCCATCATTGAGAAAACAGGCGCTCACGACATCGCGGCGATCATTCTGGAAACCATCAGCGGAACCAACGGCATGTCTGTGCCCCCCTCCGAATGGTTTGCCGGAATTCAAGCGATCTGTCGCCAACACAAGATCATGCTGATACTTGACGAAGTCCTAGTAGGTTTTGGACGATGCGGTCCTGCATTTGCCTTCCATGACTACGGGCTTCAGCCCGACATGATTGCGATGTCCAAGGCCATATCAGGCGGCTACATTCCCTTCGGTGCGGTTTGGACGTCGCAAGAAATTGCCCAACACTACGACCAAAATACAATGTCATGCGGCCTCACCAACTACGGACATCCGCTGGGATTGGCTGCGCTCGGTGCCGTACTTGACCTCCTTGCCGATCAAGAGTTTCAGCAGCAAAAGCAAGCCAATGAGAAATTGTTTGGCGAATTTCTTGCAGAGTTGGGCCAAAAGCATTCATCCATCATGGACCTGAGACAACGCGGGCTGATGGCTGCGATTTATCTGGACCGCCCCGCCCCCTCGTGGCAAACAGGCTTCGACGCGGGACTCCACCTTTACGGGAAAGAAAACCTGAACCTCCTCGCGCCGCCATACAACAGCGATGGCGAAAGGCTAACCAGAGCGTTGGAGACCTATGCAAATCTTCTTGGCTAGATGATTTTAGTGGTCAGTCAAAGGTAAAGATTGGGGTACCAGCAGTCGAGCGATGCGTTTTTGGCCCTTCAGAATCAAAGCTCAACCGCTGACTCCAGCTTTTCCCAATACTAAAACGCTGCCACACGCAAAAACAAAGGGCAGGAAAACAACAGTCTCAAATTTATTCTGGCAAGTTGAGTCCAACCTCGTGTTTGTTGGCTATAATCCCCCTTCCATTTTACGAAGGCAATATTGGGTGGAGAAATCCCTTGTCATCAGCAGACGCAATAATCAAAGGGCTTCGCGAAGCACTACAAGTCTCTCCGGAGAATATTCCGCTTCGCATGCACCTCGCACAAACACTCGTGAGTTATGGCTTTCTAGCCGAAGCAGAAACTGAATACCGCGAAGTGCTCAAACTGAACCCTCGAAATGCCGACGCGGGACTTGCGCTCGTGGAGGTCTATTCCGGGCAAGGAAAATCGAGCCAGGCATTGGTCGTGATCGAAGACATTTGCTCCAAACCCGATCCTCCCGCCGCGGCGTTTGTCGTCTACGCAAAATTACTCAATGACGGCGGTGATGCGAGGGGCGCGGTCGCTCAGTACAAACAAGGAATTGAGTTGGATCCAAGCGTCTCAGACCCGGAGCTCGACAAAGAGTTTGGATTCGGGAAGAGTTTTGATCAAAGTGAGGTCTTCGAAGGAAGAGTTCGACAGTCGGATCAATCTGACGACCAACCGGACGATGTTGAAATCGAACGACCCAAAATCAAGTTCGAAGACGTCGGTGGCATGGAAGCGACCAAGGAAGAAATCAGCATCAAAATCCTTTACCCTCTGCAACACCCTGAAATGTACGCCGCTTATGGCAAACAGGCTGGAGGGGGGATCCTGATGTACGGTGCACCTGGCTGTGGCAAAACCTATCTGGCTCGTGCAACGGCCGGCGAAATCGGTGCAGGTTTCATCTCGGTAGGAATCAGCGACGTTTTGGACATGTGGATTGGCCAGAGCGAAAGAAACCTTTCGTCGATATTTGATCATGCACGCCGAAACACACCCTGCGTTTTATTTTTTGACGAAGTCGATGCGTTGGGTGGCAAGCGTCGCGACATGAGCGGTGGAGCCGGACGCCAGGTCATCAACCAATTCCTCAGCGAAATGGATGGTGTCGACAAATCCAACGAAGGCGTGCTAGTGCTGGCTGCAACCAATGCCCCTTGGCATGTTGATCCCGCTTTTCGTCGTCCAGGTAGGTTTGATCGCGTGCTATTCGTACCCCCACCAGACGAAGCGGGATTGGCTTCCATTCTGCAAATTCAACTCAAAGGCAAGCCGCAAAACGCAATCAACTTTTCTAAAGTCGCCAAGAAGCTCAAAGGTTTCTCGGGTGCTGACGTCAAAGCGGTGGTCGACCAGACAATCGAATTGAAACTTCGCGACGCCATGAAAACGGGCGTTCCATCGCCCATCGAAACCAACGATTTAATCAAAGCGGCCAAAACACTTAGGCCCACAACACAAGAGTGGTTTTCCACTGCGAAAAACTACGCGACTTACTCTAACCAGGGCGGCGTCTACGATGACGTCCTCAAATACCTGAATCTATGAACCCAAACCTACAACGCGCCTTGATGTTGCTCCAGCAGGAACGATTTGATCAGGCGATCGAAGAACTTCAACAGGCGCTACTAACTGATCCCAACGATGCCTACGCAATGTCGCTGTTGGCAATTTGTTTGTCGAGCACGAAGCAATACGCCAAAGCGGAAGAAGCCGCTGCCAATGCGATTAGTCTTGCGCCCGATTCGCCATACAGTTTCTACGCGGCTTCGGTAGTCAGCCTGGAGCGAGGAGATCTGAAAAAAGCCAAAACTGAGATTCTGCAGGCGATTCAGATCGATCCATACAATGCGGACTATTATGCGCATGTGGCAATCATCGAGATACAAAACAAAAACTGGCAGCAGGTAATCGAGTGTGCAGAACATGGTCTGGAACTTGATCCTGAACACGTCGCATGTTCCAATTTTCGCGCTATTGCGCTAACCAAATTGGGGCGACGTGACGAAGCTGGAGCATCGATTAATTCGACACTCCAGCATGCTCCGGACGATGCATTCTCACACGCGAACATGGGCTGGGAATTACTCCATCAAGGTCAAGCCAAACAGGCACTTCCCCATTTCAAGGAAGCCCTACGACTGCAGCCAGAAATGGAATACGCGCGAACCGGTGTCGTCGAAGCGATGAAGGGGCAGTTCTTTATCTATCGTATCTTTTTGAGCTGGCTGCTCTTTTGCGGTCAATTAAAAGGAAAGTACTTGATGGGGATTGTCCTCGGTGGCTATGTCGGATTTCGAATCTGCATGTCGCTACTGAAGGCAAACCCCGGCCTCAAATGGGTTCTGCTGCCGATCATCGGTCTGTACCTGGGTTTTGTCCTGATGACTTGGGTTGCGATGCCACTGTTCAACTTGCTGTTGCGAACTAGCAAGTTTGGCAGGATGGTACTGTCTCGAGAAGAAACGAGAACGTCGACCTGGGTCGGTCTTGCTTTATTGTCGACAGTGATTTGCTTGTTGGGGTGGATGTTTGCAGGTAGTTACAATTGGCTTTCGGTTGCGTTGTCCTCGGCGCTAACGATCCCTGCTTTGTCATCCTACTATGCATCTGACGAAGGCTGGCCAAGAGCCGTACACGGATTGCTCATCTTGACACTCATGATTTTGGGCAGCATTTTCTTGATTGGCATGTTTGGCAACTTACTCATCGGTGGAGCAATCGGACGCGCGTTGGAAATTGTGGGATTGATGGCGGATGTACCATTCTTGTTGCTGGCGATTGCAAGTCAATTTGGAGTCAACTTTCTCGCGATGGCAAATCCCCGCAAGGGGACCCAAACTGCAAAATTGACATGGGTCGTTGGCGGCTCGTTGATTGCGGTAATGCTTGGCATCTTCTTGCTAGTTGCGGCAACGGTCATTTATAGCGCAGTCGTTTCTCCCGCCAAATTCATCGACGAAACTAACCGAAAAATCAGCTCGATTCCGCCGCTGGGTCTCGACGATCAACCCACGACTTCCGGACAATGGATTTCGAAAGAGGAACTCAAAAGCGATACTGAACAACTTTCCCAAATCAGATTTCAATCAACCGAAGGCAATACACTTTACTGCCAGGCTTCGTTTCGACACGATTCATTTTGCATGAAAACGAAGAGTGGATTGCGTCAATCCATGAGAAACGGTCCGCTTCGCAAATCGACATTTCATTCATAGCGCCAACGGTCGATGGTCAGCATTTTGAAGTCACCAATGACAATCATTAATTCTCTTTCTCAGAAAACTGGCAAGTTCAGCTTGAAGATGGCTTGATCAGCGAATACTTGCCAAGGCAATTCAATTGAGCTCGGGGCAACAACTCCGCCGATTCACTGCAGAACAAATCCCTCAATCCTCAGAAGACGATGGATGCACGTTCAACTTCTGTGTAGCGAACCTTTTTTCAATATCGAGTGTCCAACGCAAACCGGCCTAAGGTCCCATTCGCCAATACGGCGAATCTGCGGCTAGACTTTGTGCCCAATGCGTTTTTACTGAGCAAATACCCAATGGGCATAACACAAGGCGATTTCTTCAAGTATCCGCGAACCCCACACCTTGCAGGATCCGAAGGCACTTCTGACGACAAGCAACTGGGCAGCGCTGATACATCGCGAATTCTGGACGATGAGTCACTGGTCGTCGAAGAGAAGCTGGACGGCACCAACGTTGGGATTCACATGACTGACGGTCGTCTTGTCCTTCAATGCCGAGGACATGAGATCACCGCCGGAATGCATCCCCAATACGATTTATTCAAACAATGGGCGACGACCAAGCGAACGACGTTCGAGCGAATTCTTGGGCAGCGATTTCTGATGTACGGTGAGTGGCTTTACGCCAAACATTCGATTTTCTATCGCCAACTCCCTCACTACTTTTTTGAGTTTGACATTTTCGACAAACAAGAGCAAGTCTTTTTGGATCTGGAACGGCGGTTGGACCTGCTTTCGGGCACCGGAATTGAAACCGTTCCAGTGATTCACCGTGGAGCCATTTGTCTAAACGAACTTCTAGCATTGATTTCAACCAGCCAGTTCGATTCTCAATTTGAAAATCCCTTGTCAAGCCGAACAGACGCGATCATGGAAGGCGTTTACCTGCGCACCGAGTCTGCGGGCACCGTGACTGCCAGAGCGAAATTCGTTCGCCCCGAGTTTACGGAAAAGGTCAAACAGAGTTCGCACTGGCAATATGAAAAAATGATTCCTAATCAACTGAGCGAATCTGCGGATATCTGGTCATGAATGCTTCACTACCCAAATGGTCGATCCTGTCAACATCCGAAGACTCTGACATCCTTCAATGGGCAGACCAGCAAACCTGGGCTCGTGACATGGCAAGTTGCCAGCAAGACCCGGGCTGGCATGCCGAAGGCGACGTATGGACTCACACTCAAATGGTTTGCCAAGAGCTTTTCAAGCTCGATGAATGGTCAGGACTGCCGCGTCAATCACAGATCAAGCTTCTGCTGACGGCTATTTTCCATGACTCGGGCAAGCCCGCGACGACGCGCGTCGAAGAAGGTACCAATCGAATTCGCTCGCCCAAGCATGCGCAGTTTGGAACTCGCATTGCAAGACGAGTCTTAATGGAACTCGGTTGCGATTTCAAAACGCGAGAAGAAATATGTCGCCTGGTCCTGTTTCACGGCCGGCCCCCCTACTTGGAAAAGCAAGAATCACCGCAACGGGAATTGATCAAACTATCCTGGTATGTCGACCATCGTCTGCTCTATTTGTTTGCCCTGGCCGATACGCGAGGTCGGATCACCGACACTCCCTACTCCGAAGACACGTTGAACCTCTGGAAGCTGGTTGCCGAGGAGAATCAGTGCCTGGATCGACCTTACCAATTCACCAACTCACACGCGCGATTTCTTTTCTTCCGCGGACGCCTCGACAACCTGCACTATACCCCGCATGAAGACTATCGCTGCAAGATGACCATTATGGTCGGGCTTCCAGGAGCTGGAAAAGACTCTTGGTTAAAGGAACATCGGAGTGAAACCCCAGTCATTTCACTGGACGAGTTTCGAAAACAGCTGAAAATCTCACCGACCGACAATCAAGGACAAGTCGTCCAGGCTGCTCGAGAACGATGCCGAGAGCATCTCCGGAACCATCAGGACTTTGTGCTCAACGCCACCAATACGACCCGCCAAATTCGGCAACTCTGGATTGATATCGGCGCCGACTACGGGGCCAAAATCGAGATTGTCTACATCGAGCCAGATTTGCCGACGCTGATTGCCCAAAACCAGCAGAGGGTGGCAAAGGTTCCTGACGCCGTCATCGAGAGGCTGATTGAAAAGTTGGATCCACCGAGTGCTGCAGAATGCCACGAATTTTCTTCACAGGCGTTCACAAAATCAGTCACTTAAACTACAACGAGAACATGAACAATTCAAAAGTTTTTACCGACGCCCAAGCCGCACTGCACGACCTGACCGATGGCATTTCACTCATGAGTGGAGGATTCGGTTTATGTGGCATCCCTGAAAACTGCATCCATGAAATCGTGGCTCGAGGCATCAACAATGTGCACGCGATTTCCAACAACATTGGCAACTCGGGGCGCGGGCTGGCGCTACTCCTAAAACAACGGCAAATCAGTGAGGCCACCTGTAGTTATGTAGGCGGGAACCCTGATCTCGAGGCGCAAATGCTGGCCGGCGAAGTCAAAGTTAACCTGGTGCCTCAAGGAACCTTCAGCGAAAGGATTCGAGCTGCCGGCATGGGCATCCGTGCGTTCTTCACACCAGCGGGAGTGGGTACTCCAATCGCAGAAGGCAAAGAAGTACGCGAATTCGATATCCCCTGCATGCTTGAATACCCGCTGCATGCGGACTTTGCGATCATCAAAGCCCAACGCGGCGATACGATGGGCAATCTCTGGTTTCAAGAGACTGCTCGCAACTTCTCACCTTTGATGGCGATGGCCGCCAGGATTTCGATCGTTGAAGTAGAAGAGCTGGTTGAGCCGGGTGACATTCGGGCAGAGGACGTCCACCTACCTGGAGTGTTTGTGCAACGAATTTACCAGGGTTCCAACTACGAAAATGCGATTGAAATCCCAAAATTTGCGGAAGCCTAAAGTGCTCCTTCTCGTACCAGCAAGCGGCGATTTCCTAGTCTCCTGTGATTTTTTTATTGCAGACCTGTTCATGGTAACCCGGCGTGCCGGGTAAGCCCCAGAAGGTTCGTCCATCGTAACCCGACGCCCTTCCACCCCCAACCAACGCGTAGGGCCCTCTCTTCGAGACTGTGATTCTTTTTAATCGAAGATCTGTTCATGATAACCCGGCGTGCAAGGCAAGCCCCAGAAGGTTCACCCATGGTAACCCGATGCGTGAGCGAGGACGAATCGGGTTCGTCCTCGCTCACGCATCGGGTTTCCAAAACAGGGGTGCCATGCTTCACGCTTGCGTGAGCATGCCCGCGCTACAACAGCAACGCACGCCAGAGCAGTGTCCAGAACTCCAAGCACATCTGCTGTCCAAACCGAACGGATGCCGCGCCTAATAAAGTTACGGTCCCGTGCACCCCGGACTAAAACCCGGGGCTCTTGGAAGTAGCCGCTCCGCGGCAAAGATTGCTACAAAAAATTACTATGACCGCTGCCGAGCCCGGAAGCCGTGAATCCAAGTGAGCGAAAAGGCAAAGGTCTATGCATCCTCGACTTTCGAATTTTCATTTTGCGACTCGTGAAAGGCGAACAAGCGGACGATAAAATTCTAGTGCTATCGATCAACGCCGCTCCCCAAGGAGTCCAATTGCTATCGATCGAAAGATGCCAATCTACGCGTTGAGTCGCGTACTTTCCTTACGGGAAAAACAACTCAACAAATAGGACGATTTGCGGCACAAACGAAGAAGATTTCCAACCAACTGAAAGCATTTAGCCTGTCCAGATGAAGTTGCTGGAATAGAATAAGCCAAACCATGCCAGCACCATGAACCTTAGCTATTTTTTCATCATATTGATGTGGTCTTCGGTGTCTTTTTCGCGGTATGAAATGAGAACAACAATCACCTAAAAATAGTGTCTTGCCATGATTCAATATAACCCCAAATCTATCGCTCATTCACTTGAACATCGTAATTTTCGTGATGACGAATTCTGGAAAGAGATTCCTGAATGGGCAGGCATCACAAGAGAACAATTTGGGGATCATCATTGGCAATCCAAGAATGCGGTCCGAAAGTTATCCAACGTCAAAGACGTTTTGAAACATCGGATCAGTGATGAGTTTATTGCTGACATCGAAGCGGGCTTGAAAATTGCGCCGATGAACATTCGTATCACGCCATACGTTTTTGCACTGTTTGACTGGGACAACCCTGTCGAAGACCCACTTCGCAAGCAGTTCCTGCCAATCGCTTCACAGATGCTTCCCGACCACCCTTACTATCTGGCCGACTCACTTTACGAAGACGTTGATTCGCCAGTGCCGATGCTGACCCACCGCTACCCGGACAAAGTTTTATTCTTGCCGCTTACCACTTGCCCGGTTTATTGCTCCTACTGTACTCGCAGTCGAATCATTGGAGGCAGCACCGAGAACGTCGAGAAGGATACCTACGGTGCCAACGCCGCAAAATGGGAAGCCGCTTTTGAATACATCGAGAAAACTCCACAAATCGAAGATGTGGTCATCTCCGGCGGTGATGCATTCAACATGACTGGCAAACACATTCGGTTGATCGGTGAGCGACTACTTGGAATCGATCATATTCGTCGAATTCGCTATGCCACCAAAGGCATCGCGATCTTGCCAATGAAAATCACGACTGACGAAAAATGGATGGATGCATTTCTCGACATCAATCGAAAAGGTCGTGAGATGGGCAAGCAAGTTGTCATCCACACCCACTTCTCTTCTCCGATTGAGATCACGGAGTGGAGTCGATTGGCCATGGAGAAGTTGTTCGCGGAAAATGTACTGGTCCGTAACCAGGCCGTTATGCAGGAAGGCGTTAACAGTGACATGGACATCATGGTTGGGATGACCAAAAAGCTGTCCTACATTAACATTCGCCCTTACTACGTTTACATCCACGACATGGTCCCTGGTTGCGAGCACTTGCGTACGACATTGGGTGAAGGCATCGAGTTGGAAAAACAAGTCCGCGGCGTCACTGCTGGATTCAACACACCAACCTTTGTCTGTGACGCTCCCGGAGGCGGTGGAAAACGTCACGTAGCTTCGCATGAGTACTACGACCAGGAAAATGGGATCAGCGTTTGGCGAGCTCCCAATGTGAAACCTGACGAGCTGTTCCTTTACTTTGACCCGCTATACAAATTGTCCCAAGAGGCAAACGATCGCTGGGGCAAACCCGAAACCCGAGAGAAAATGGTCTACGACGCATTGAGCCATGCGGGACGTGAACTGGATGCAGAAGGCCTGAAAAAAATCAGCCAGCGACTTGAGCAAAGCTTCCAGCAGAAGTAACCAACTTCCGCAGAGAATCAGTAATCCGAAACGGATTCACATGCTCCAAATGATGGCGAGCCTACACGCCGTAGGATTTGCCGCTAGGCAACAATGAATGCGGAGCAAATTCAAAATTCGAAATTGAGAATTTGCTCTGGCAGCGTTGAGTCAGGATCCCTCCCGTAAATGGCAGAAACAACGGATAAATATTCGGCGCTGCCTAACTGCCTCTGTCGATCCTGTTCCGTCAGAGAAACAAGCTGTTCCCCTTTCACGACTAACTGATGACGATCCCACAGACATACTTCGACGGAATCCTGTCGTCGTGCCGAAGTTGCGTAGCAAATAAAGTGGTAGCCCTCATTCACAATGTAGGTATTAACCAACATGCGTTTCGAAGCTTCCGTTTCCTCGCCCTTGGATCGCTCAATTCCAATCGTAAAGGTCCCGTCTCCAACTCGTTCAACGTTACGACTCCAGCCAAGAAACTCTTCGTCTCGGATGCTCACAATAATCGGCTCTCCCCGCACAAGGTTGAGCAGTTTCACACCTCCGATTTTGAGCCCGCCGATGGATTCCTCCAACAACTGACACTCATATTCCAAGCCACGAAGAACAATCGTGGAGGGTTCACCATTGATGGTAAGACGAGAATACTGACGACGATTTTGGGACATCGATTGAAAAGCCATTGCATGTGGAATCAGATACTTGAAGATAGTACGTTGCGTTGAGCTCGACGGCGTTTAACTTCGCCCACAAAACAAAAGACTGAAATTGATTCGCCTGTAACGATTAAACGGCTTACCCAGAATATCGAGTCCACATGAACACCGAAAACAAACCAGACGGTTGGTCCAAAATCGAGATGGCCGACGAAGTCGCCTCGACTCTGGTACCTGGATCCAGCCTCAATCTCGGCATCGGAATGCCTACGCTGGTGGCTGAACGTATCCCTGCAGAAAAGCAAATCATCATTCATTCCGAAAACGGTGTCCTCGGTGTCAGCGGAAGACCAACCGAGCAAACCGTTTCGCCAACGCTTATCAACGCGGGAAAAGAGACCATCTCTGTTCGAGCTGGCGCGAGCTACTTTGACAGTTCAATGAGCTTCGGGATGATTCGCGGTGGCCACATCGACTGCTGCATCCTGGGAGCCATGGAAGTCGACGTCGAAGGCAATCTTGCCAATTGGATGATCCCCGGAAAAAAAGTGACGGGAATGGGCGGAGCAATGGATCTCGTGCACGGCGCCAAGCTAATCATTACCATGCTCAGCCATTTTTCCAAACGCGGCGATTGTAAACTCCTAAAGCGTTGCCAACTTCCCCTTACGGGAATGAAGGTGGTCCACAAGATCGTCACCAACCTGGGGATTTTTGTTCCGACCGGTGCAGCATTCGAAGTTATCAAACTGGCACCAGGCGTCTCACGCGACGACCTTGGACTTGATCCCTCACTACTCGCATAAACTCAACGGCCCAACTGATTGAATTCGATGACCACAGCTATCTTTACAGGCGGAATCCGAACACCATTCTGTCGAGCCCACAAGGGTGCCTACGTTGACTTGAGACCTGACGACATGCTGATCGAGTTGTTCGATGCAGCTCAAAGCCAACTTCCTCAAAAACTTCAGGCCGCCGTCCCAGACGATCTTCTGGTGGGATGTGCCTACCCAGAAGGAGAACAAGGCTACAACCTGGCTCGGATGACTTCGATAGGACTGGATTGGCCGGTTCCCGGGGCGACCGTAAATCGACTTTGCGCCAGCAGCCTCGAAGCTGCTGCAATTGCTGCTGGCCGTGTCGCTGGTGGATGGGGAAAAATGTTTGCCGTCGGCGGCATTGAGTCCATGAGCCGTGTCCCCCGTCGAGGCTCGAACTTCAGTGAATCTGACCGGATCAAAAAAACCAATCCGTTGGCCTACACTCCCAACGGCGAAACCGCCGAGCGGGTTGCCGACAACTACCCGCATCTGAATAGGCAGAAGCAAGAGGAACTCGCTGCGCGAAGCCATCAATGTGCATTCGCAGCCTACGAGGCAGGCCACTATCAAAAACACATTCACCCATTGCTGGTCGACCGTGATGAGTTCATTCGCTTCCCCGTCAATCACGAAAAAATCGCCAGTCTGAAACCGGCATTTCGAGAGAACGGTTCTGTCACTGCGGCAACCAGTTCACCACTTTCTGACGGCGCCACAGCGGGGTGGGTTTTGCAAAAAGACTTTGCTGTTGAAAACGGCGTTACCTGTGGTCTGGAGATTGTTGACATCGCCGTTGGCCATGTGCCACCGGAGCTCATGGGAATGGGACCCGTTCCAGCAACTCAAATCATTTTCGAACGACAAAGCATCTCAGGATCAGACCTTGCCGCGGTAGAAATCAACGAAGCGTTTGCAATTCAGGTACTTGCCTCGCTTGAAGAGTTATCGATCCCGCTGGACGTCGTGAATTGCTGGGGAGGCGCAATGGCCCTCGGGCATCCGCTCGGTGCCAGTGGCCTGAGACTCTTGATGACGCTGGAACATCGATTGGCCACATCACAATTCGAAAACGGTGCACTGGGCTTGGCTACACTTTGCGTTGGAGGTGGTCAGGGAATGTCCATCCTGGTGCGCAAGTTCCAGTGCAAGTGACCCACTCCCTTTTCGTCTCGTCATGGGATTGAGTGAACGATCGTTCCATTGATGCGAACCTCGCTCTGCCAGCCTGACATCGTTCAATTCTCGCAGCAGCCGCGCAGGGTTCGACCGGTCGCAAAACCGGCTCGCCTTCATGACTGCGAACCAACTCGATACGCCCCCTGATCCCGAGTAAGACTTCACGGGGCAAAAGAGCTGATTCTCCAATCAATATTGGAATACGGCCTTGTCCATCACGGCTTAGAAAATAGCTCACAATACACCGTCGCGGGCCTGGAAAAAAATAGCCAAGATTCCATCCGGGCTATCCTGGAGAACCCCGGAGAACCCCTAATCCTTATGGCCCCCCAGAACAGTGGATTCGATTGTCTGGGAACACACAAGGTTTCATCATCCTGACCAAGAATCGCGACAAATCGACTCAATTTCTCGTGTAAATCCATTCAGCTAATGTTGATGCCGCGAATTTTTTTGTACAATTCCCAACTTGTTAATTTTCGAAAAAGCGTGATGGCATTAACCCCATCAACTATCGTTTCTGAATATTTGATTTGCCAACAATGATCAATTCCCTATCCAAACAAGTTTTATCCCTCGTCACCTGCTTCACCATTGGAGCGATCGTTGCATCTGGCTCAGGGTTTTCGTCGGTCGATGAATACAAGAGCGGAATCGTTTGGCCCCAGCCACCTGTTGTAAATCCGGGCAGCACAGAAAAAGCCCCATCGGATGCAGTCGTTCTTTTTGACGGAACCGACATGTCGGCATTCAAGAATGGCGAAAAATGGAAAGTCGAAAATGGCTATGCGGAAGTCCAGGGCGCGGGCATCCAGTCATTGCAGGCATTTGGTGACTGCCAACTGCATCTTGAGTTTACCTCGCCTGAAAAGGTCCAGGGCAATGGACAAGGCCGTGGCAACAGCGGCGTCTACCTGATGGGCAAATACGAAGTTCAAATCCTCGATTCCTTTGAGAACGAAACTTATTTCGACGGACAGTGTGGAGCGGTCTACAAACAACAACCCCCAACGGTCAACGCATGTCGAGCTCCCGGTGAATGGCAGACCTATGACATTATTTTTCAAGCGCCACGATGGGCGGAAGATGGAAGTCTCCAATCACCCGCGTACATCACGGTGCTACACAACGGAGTTTTGATTCACAATCACTTTGAAGTTCAAGGTGGTACATTCTGGGAGAAACCCGCATCTTATTCTCAACATGCGGAGAAGCTTCCATTTTCGATTCAAAATCATGGCAATCCAGTTCGCTTTCGAAACATCTGGGTTCGCGAAAACATTTCGCCATTGGTGGGTAAAAATCCCGCTGAAGCCGACGGCGACAAAGGCTAGTGCAAACTGCACCGTTCCAAAACCTCCCTCGCGATGCTTCTCGACAATAGCGACCAAAACTGCGATTCACCTAAGCGAAACTCTGAACGATGAAACCCTTTGAAGGACTTTTGCGAGACACTTGGTGGCTCTGGATCGGGTTTCTACTTAGCGGAATCTTCCTGGCCATCTTTGTGCATCCCATATTCATGTCCATCTTTCCGATCTCCATCGTAACGTTTATCTATTTTGCGATTGTTCGTTACGACGAAAACGGCAACCTGAAGAACATGGACGAGTAAACGCTCTTGCCGCCCAAGAACAAAGTTCCGTTCTCCATGGGTCCATGGTCGGGATGGCGGCAGCTCAAAGGCCCAGAACGCACTTGTCTGCCCGGCAATTCTTGTTGCGATCGGCTCAACCAGATTCCATTACTCGTCTCCGAAAGTCTTTCGAGACTAAAACGCTGACGTCTGCGTAGCTTTTTCTCGCCAAAATTCGCGATTGCACCTAGCGACCGACCGGTTGGTCTGTACTCTGGTACTTATGAATAAATCGACTGGCGAATCAAAAATTGACCTGATCTTTTTTGCCGTAAGAGATCTTATCCATGAGGGTGGGTTGGCAGCGGTGACATTGTCGGCCGTTTGCAATCGCTCCAAGGTCAGCAAGGGTGGACTGATGCACCACTACTCCACCAAAGAAGCCTTGGTGGACGCATTTATTGATCGGTCCTCTACCGCATGCCTGGATTCCGTTCATGAACATCTGGCAACGCTACGAAAAGGAACAGGCCGGCGCATCAAGGCCTATGTCGATTTGATGTTGAAGGATCCAGCAATGTGCAATCCGACAGATCGCCGAGACGACGCCTCGGTCATGATTGCGCTGATGCAGGGTCAAGGTATTTCTGCAGCAAAAGACTATTACGCTCGCCTGGAAAAGGAACTGAAAGGAGACGGGATTTCAACAGCATTGCTCGAACTGATCGTTGCGACCGTTGACGGACTCTGGCTGCAATCGGCCGTTTTGCCTCACGCAGCTGTCACCAAGAAGGCGACCAAGATTCGATTGCAACTCATTCGAATGATCGACACCGAAATCAACTCGCAAGCCAAGCCTGGCAAACCCAAGACGACAACGAAGAAGAAACTGGTAGCAGGAGACGCATCATGATTGCAAAAGAAACACTTCGAGTCTGGGGACGCTACACAATCAGATTCTTGCTCTCCATTGGGCTGTTGGCCGCTGTCGCCTCAATCATCGCATTAATCTATTGGACAAAGTATAGCCAGATGAATGCAGCGATGTCGGCACCTCCCCCTCCTGAAATGCCGGTTGCCGTTTCACTTGAAGAAGCGGTGCCAATCGTGTTTCGAAACCAAACGGTCATCGTTGGCAGTGTACTTGCCCATAAGTCAGTTCGCCTCCGCAACGAACTAACAGGCGTTGTCAAGGAAGTGGCAATGGTTCCCGGCGGAACCGTAAAAGCTGGTGATGTGCTTGTCCAATTCGATGATCGAATCGAGCAAGCTGACCTAAAAATAGCTCAAGCAACATTCCGTTTGGCCGAAGCCGCTTTGAATCGCTCTCGGCGTTTGAGCCAAGCGAACGCAAATACCCAACAGGAATACGAGGTCGCAGAAGCAGAAGCGGCACGCGCTCAAGCCGAATGCGAACGACTAAAAGCAATCGTGGAACGTAAAACGATCGTGGCCAAATTCGATGCTCAAGTCGGGTTGTTCGAACTTCACCCAGGCCAATACTTGTTGGAAGGAAGCGAAATTACGACCCTAGAGGGCATTGCGGATTATCTGTTTGTCGATTTCTCGATGCCGGCCCATGTGGGCAATTCGGTCAAGATCGGTGACAGCGTAACCATGCAACTGGACGGTGAAGTGATGGCCCAGATTGTCGCGTTGGATTCGCGAGCCGATCCGGCGTCACGATCTCTCATGGCGAGGGCCAAACTCACAACCTATCCAGACACGCTACGCCCAGGCAATTCCGTACGTATTACCGTTGACTACGGTCCGCCCGTTCAAGCTTTGGCCGTTCCGGCAACTGCCATTCGGCGTAGCCCCGCCGGGACGATGGTCTACGTAGCTGTTAAAAAGGATGCCCAGGATAAGAGCCAAGGCTCGCTCCCTGAACTTAGGGCGAAAGCACAAGTTGTCCTGGTCGCTGGAAGCAGCGGGGAACTCAATTATGTTGTCGACGGCCTGTCCTCAGGCGACGAGGTGGTTACCGATGGCTCGTTCAAAATCATGGAGGGTTCGCTACTCATTCCCTCAGCGGGAGAACGACCATGAAATCGATTACGGATCTTTTTATTCGACATCCGGTATTGGCGATCGTCATCAACCTGATTCTCGTATTGGTTGGCGTTCGCTGTGCGATGAACCTACCAGTTCAACAGTACCCCAAACTTGAGAGCACTTCGATCATGGTGTCCACGGTGTACTTTGGCGCAAGTGCAGAAACCGTGCGAGGATTCCTGACGACTCCCATCGAGCGAGCCATCTCGTCGATTGCAGGAATTGACTACGTTGAATCAAGCAGCACTGCTGGAGTCAGCACCGTCACACTTCGATTGAACTTGAACCACGATTCGACCAAAGCCCTGGCGGAGGTCAACGCCCGATTGCAGCAAGTCCGAAGTGAACTGCCCAGCGAGGCTGAGCCTCCATCGATCGAATTGATTCGGGCAGACCGACCCTATGCAACGTTCTACCTGAGTTTTACTTCGGATGAGTATGACCTGTCTCAGCTCACGGACTTTTTGACTCGAAATGTACAGCCAAGACTCTCCATTCTTCCAGGCGTCCAACGAGTCGGAATCGAAGCGGGGCAAACGCCAGCGATGCGAATTTGGATTTCACCGACCCGCTTGAGCGAACTCAATCTGACCCCCGGAGATATCTACTCCGCGCTACAAAGAAACAATTTTCTGGCGGCAATCGGACAAGTCAAAAGCGAAAGCGTGCAAATCGACTTGTTGACCAACACAGATTTACGTTCTGTGGAGGAGTTTAACGAAATGATCGTCAGCCAAACTCCCTCGACCGCGGACTCTCCAGGTCAAACGATCCGCCTGCATGATGTCGCCCGTGTGGAACTGGGGAGCGAAGAACCGATGGCTACTGCGATGCATCGCGGAAAGAAAGCGGTTTACATCAGTGTTTGGCCGCTGCCCGGCACCAACGAGATCGACGTTTCGACTGGCCTACAAGCCGCCATGGACGAGCTGAAAGCTGACTTGCCTGCGCATGTTGAAATGCAGCTAGCTTATGACGGCACAATGTTCATGCGTAAGTCACTCGCAGAAATCTCAAAAACCCTGGGTGAGACGGTACTGATCGTCGGGCTGGTGGTGTTCCTTTTCATGGGGTCCGTTCGAACCGCCCTGGTTCCCCTGGTTGCCATGCCAGTTTCATTGGTTGGCGCCACCTTATTCATGCTGTTGATGGGTTTCTCACTAAATCTGTTGACCTTGTTGGCCATCGTGCTGGCGGTCGGGCTGGTTGTAGATGACGCCATTGTCGTCGTTGAAAATATCCAACGGCATATACAAAACGGGAATGGGCGAATCAACGCTGCGCTGATCGGCGCGCGCGAATTGGTCGGCCCGGTAATCGCCATGACGATTACTCTGGCGGTTGTCTATGCACCCATCGGGTTCCAAGGTGGCTTGACGGGAATGCTGTTCCGGGAGTTTGCGTTCACGTTGGCGGCTGCCGTCGTGGTTTCAGGAATCGTCGCAGTGACACTTTCACCGATCATGAGCGCGTACTTGATTCCTGAAGGCGGACGTGAAGGTTGGCTGACCCGCCAAGTAAACCGTCTTTTTGAAGTCATCAAGCGTTGGTACGGCGGTCTACTCCATCTCGTGTTGGACCTGCGAATTGCTGTCGCTTTAGCCACACTTCTGTTTGCCATGACGGCAGTTCCGCTTTACATGTTTTCCGCGAAAGAACTTGCTCCCGTCGAAGACGAAGGAGCAATTACGGTGGTGCTGACCTCAGCACCTGATGCAACTTTGGAGGCTTCGACGAAATGGGCGGGCCAGCTTGCCCAAGGGTTTCAGCAGATCCCTGAGACTGATTATATGTGGTCGCTTGTAACAGCCGGCGGTGGCTTTGGCGGTGTGGTCACCACGGACTGGGACGAAAGAACACGCAACACCCAGGAGATATTGCCCGACGTCTTTATGGCCGCAGCAATGAATCCTGGCCTGGAGGCCTTTCCCGTACTGGTGCCGCCTTTGCCCGGTGCTGGCAATTTCGACGTTGAATTGGTGATAAAGAGTGACCTTCCGGTGACCCGCCAACGTGAACTCGCCGACGAGATTGTTCGCAGAGCCCGAGAAGCCAACCTATTTCTCTTTGTAGATTCAGACCTGAAAATTGACCTTCCTCAAGCTCGTGTCATTGTTGACCGCGAGCGTTTGGCGGATTTTGGATTGGACCAGGCAGCCGTCGGCCAGGAACTGGGGGTTTTACTGGGTGGCGGATACGTCAATCGCTTCAATTTCTTCAATCGCTCCTATCGTGTGATCCCTCAGCTTGAATCCGCTGACCGTCAATCACCCGGTGCGCTGATGGATCTTCGCGTGCGAAGTTCGGACGGTCAATTGATCCCAGTATCTACGTTCGCATCCATTGAGCCTGAAACGGCACCCCGTACGCTGGCCCGTTTCCAACAACAAAGCGCGGTGCGAATTAATGCGGCAGTTTTTCCAGGCGTTACGAAATCGAGCGGACTGGACGTGCTTGAACAGATCGCAAAAGATGTTGCGGGACCAGCGGTATCACTGGACTACGCTGGAGAGTCACGGCAGATCAAAAACGAGGGTTCGAAACTCGCCACCACACTGGGGTTTGCGCTTGTTTTGATTTATCTGGTCCTGGCTGCTCAGTTCAGATCGTTCCGCGACCCATTAATCGTATTGCTTGGTTCGGTTCCACTGGCCATGGCGGCAGTGTTAACGTTGACCTGCTTAGACTTCACCACAATCAACATCTATTCGCAAGTCGGATTGATTACGTTGGTCGGACTCGTTGCCAAAAACGGAATCTTGATTGTCGAATTTGCCAACGCATTAAAAGAACGAGGGGCTGACAAGCGAACGGCCCTTACTCAAGCAGCGAAAACTCGATTGCGTCCAGTACTGATGACCTCATTTGCGACGGTCCTGGGGCACCTGCCGCTAGTCTTTGTTGTCGGCGCCGGAGCCGCAGCTCGAAACAGCATTGGAATTGTTTTGGTCGTTGGCATGGCGACCGGGACGTTTTTCACTCTATTCGTTGTTCCCGCCTTGTACTTGCTACTTGCCAGTGAACACCGCGGACAAGGCGAAGCAGAAAGTGAGATACCGCCTCAGCGCGAATCGAATGGAGTCGCGCAAAATGGACTTCCTGAAACGGGACAACGAGTTCAACCAACGCTGGAATTGAATTGAGCTGCTTAACTGGGAGGTTGAGGCTCCTGCCGAAACAATTCTGATTTTGTTTCAACTCCTACACGAGTGCGCAATATAGAGCGTACGGAACGAGGCGGTGACTTTTCATTCGTACACGAATCGACACTTTGAAGCAGTGGTTCATAGAAACCCGACAAGGCTGTGACTTTTTCATTTGGACATGAAGCGAAAACTTAGAAACAGTGGTTCATAGAAACCCGAGCACTGGGTGCCATGGCCTCGCTCGCGTGGCCATGTTCTTTTGAGATTGGTTCGTTGGCAGTCTAAGCTTCGAAATCTACTCAATCGATTCTCGTTAAGGCGTAGCCCACGCGTTGCGAGGAGCATGGCACCCAAGAATTCATCCTGCGCGATTTGCACATGAGCCCTTAGTTCATCAACTTCCGCTTTGAATCTGGTCTCCGTGAAGTGGCTGCGATCTTTCATTCGTACACGAAGCGATAACTTAGAAGTATTCATCCATGGTAACCCGACTAGGTTGTGATTAAATCAACTGGGCTGGAGCAAGTATTTGTTTTGCGCTAAAACTTAGTAATGAACAATAAAAAAAGAGTGTTTGCACGAGTGCAACGGCCAGAACGTCATCAATCAGAATGGAAACCTTTCTGCCTCGACGAACTTCTTTCGACAGACCATCGTGCTCGCGTGGTTTGGGAATATGTAGAGTCACTGGATTTTTCAAAGCTTTACGGAAAGATCCTGGCAGTGGAAGGGCGTGCAGGACGGACGCCGGTCGATCCGAAAATTCTTCTTTCACTTTGGATGTTCGCGACGCTCGAAGGGATCAGCAGCGCCCGTCACGTGGCACGGTTGTGCGAACGCGACCTTGGCTACATGTGGATTTGCGGCGGAGTCAGCGTCAACCACCACCTCTTGAGTGATTTCCGCTCAACCAACCCCGAGTTCTTTGACGAGCTTCTCAGCGAAACGGTCGGCACGCTGATCTCGCAAGGTTTAGTTGAACTCGATGTGATTGCTCAAGATGGGATGCGTGTTCGCGCCAGCGCTGGTGGAGGTTCGTTTCGCCGCCAAGGCACGCTCACAGAAAGCTTGAGCCAGGCCAAGCAACGCGTAGAACAATTGCGAGCAGAAACGGACGATTCTTCTATCGGGCAAACAAGTCGTTCAAAGCAAGAAGCGGCTCAACTTCGCTCCGCCGAAGAACGCCAATCACGGCTCGCTGACGCTCTGGAACAACTTCAAGAACTTCGCGCCCGCAAAGAAAAACGCAAGAAGGGTAGCGGTGCTGAAGCTCGTTGTAGCACAACAGCCCCTGACGCCCGCAAGATGAAAGTGGCCAGTGGTGGCTACCGTCCTTGCTACAACGTTCACCTTGCGACGACAGCAGATTCTCGTGTAATCCTCGACGTGGAAGTCAACAACAATGGCAGTGACGGCGGGCAGATGAGCGTCATGCACAAAAAAGTAGTTGCTCGGCATGGCGAGGTTCCAGAGAAAATGCTGGTAGATGGCGGCTTTACGACGCACGCTGATATCACGTTGCTTGAAAGGCAAGGCACTGCGGTTTATGGTCCGATTCCTAAAGAAGCAAAGCTGCTAAAAAACGGCAACGATCCGCATGAACGTCAGCCGAAAGACACCGACGAGGTGTTCAAGTTTCGGCAGCGAATGGCAACGGACTCAGCAAAGGAACTTTATAAAGCGCGGCCTTCGATCGCAGAGTTTCCTAACGCGGAGTTCCGCAACCGAGGGCTCCAGCAGTTTCGAGTTCGAGGTTTGGCTCGAGTGCAATCGGCAACGTTACTCGTAGCGTTGACGTTTAACTTTATGCGTTGGATGGCGTTAAAGGGCGTCAAAGCGGCGATTTAAAGCAGAAAGGGCGCGATTGAATGCTACAAAAAGCAACCAATCGAAACACAAAAACATACCAAGCCTGAAAACGGCAAACAAAAATTCAAAATCAAAAATCCAGCGCCAAAATTTCGCTAAAACTGTCGCTGCAGAATTTAATCACTACCTAGACGCGTCAGCGAGGACGTGTCAGGTTCGTCCTCGTTCACGCGTCAGGTTTCCAATACAGGGGAATGTTGATGTTCAGATGCAGTTGGCTACTGAGTCAGCCGCCAATCGAGACAGGCGATTTGCTGCTTGGGAAAACGGCAGTGGCTTTCCCTCCCCGGTCGCTGCGCTCCCGACCTCTGGAGGAAGGGTGCCGGTTTTTGGCAACTGAAGGTTCATCCATGGTAATCCGACGCGTCAAAAAACCAACCGCGCATAGAAAAAGCCGAACCCGGAAAGAGCGACGTGTACCATAGGTGGTTGGGTTCGGCTTCACAACTTTGCCAGACAGCAAAGAATCATGAGGCAAGAGAATAAAAATGAAGGGATGAGAATAAAAATGAAGGGATGAGAATAAAAATGAAGGGATGAGAAGGAGGCAATAGCTTCGGGAGATCAATGAAGAAGGTTTCTCATCCCTTCAGAACATCTTTAGTGCAAGCTCCGTGCCAAAGCAAAAAACATCGTTTTTTCCCAAAACCTGCCTCGTCAGAACCAACAATGCGCCCCAATCTGAGACAGCGATCTTAAATTGAGAAAGATCTGACGTTACTTTCCCTGGATATGAGCCAATGGGAGGGAATTGCTGGTCGAGCTGTTTTTCCCAACCGCAGTGAAATCGTTCACCGGCTGAGTCTTCCTTGCCCGCACGCGCAATTCCGACTCTCCTTTGACGGGTCGCCAACATTAGTGGGACAGCTCTTATCACAGGAGCCAACTTCCTGGACGTCCTTTTCAGCCGCCTGCCAAATGAAAACTTGTGAGATCACTGCCCTTTAGAATCCGCAACGATCTTCCCCTCAACTGGTGTTTTCATCGTGAATGCACCGGTAAATCTCTAAAGCCAATTGAAATTTTCAAGCGTCACCATCGGATGCAGCTTATTCAGGCAAACCACACAAACCAGAATTCCATTGCGGGTTCCCACAAAAAGCCTTCGCTCGTAACATACAGCGGTCCATAAGTCCTATTTGAGCCAACCACGCACGGAATGTTTGAAAATTTTCATTTTGATGACCCCCTTCTCAATATGGCGGCCGTCTTACTTGCTGGCATCATAGGTGGAGAGCTGTTTGCGTTAGTCAAACTTCCCAAAGTCACTGGATGGATCGCAACGGGAATAATGCTTCGCCAACTCTGTCTACCGGGCATGGACACATCCGAAGACCCAAGGGCTTTGGACAAGTTTCTCCCTTACATGAATTTTGTTCTCGGATTTATTGCGTTTACCGTTGGCGCCTCGCTTTACACGGCAAGCCTAAAAAACACGGAAAAACGAATCGGGCTGTTGCTGCTAGGTGAAGCCTTTATCACTCCGATTTTCGTCGGGGCGACGATGTATTTTATCGGACCGCTCATTAGCTCAGATATGACAATGCACCCAGCGGCTTTGTTAGCAGCGATCGCAATCGCTGGTGCACCAGGCACAACAGTCCTTGTGATTCAGGAAGCGCGTGCGCGTGGAATTTTGACTCGTACTTTGTTGGCGGCGATCGGTTTAATTGACATGGTCGCGGTTGCGGTTTTTGTTTTCGTATCCACGTTTCTTGGCGACGATACGGGCTGGCTTCACGCGATGCAAAGCGTCGGAATTCAGTTTGCGGTCACTCTCGTCATTGGAACGGGGTGTGCCGTCGTCGCAATTGGCTTGACCAGAACGATTGTTAGCCCAGCCTTTCTCGGCCCGACGATGGTTGCCGTCGTTCTGGGCGCTTGGGGCGCTGCCGCGGGCTTTGGAACCTCCGGGGGTATTTTGGCATGCACCTTTGCCGGAATCGCCCTCACCAACTTGCGTCACGATCTGGTCCGAGCGGGTGAGGCTTACCTCAAATCAATTGGCGGTGTGCTGTTCGCGCTGTTTTTCACTTTTGCCGGAATGAAACTTGACTTTACCAAAGTCCCAATGGCATTGGGATTGGTTCTGTTGTTTTTCCTAGCTCGACTGATTGCCAAAACCCTCAGTGCATTTACCGCAATGAGCCTCGCTGGCGTTACTCACAACGTCAGAAACTACCTTGGTATCGCCTTGCTGCCTCATGGTGGAGTTGCGGTTGGTTTGATCCTGTTGGTGGAAAATGAAAACTCAGGATTTTCTGACGAAGTCAAAGCGACCGTAACGACGGTTGGTCTGGCGGCACTTGCCATCAACCAGTTGCTGGGTCCCAGTGCAACGCGATTTTCGCTTACTAAAGCTGGTGAGGACCATAAGGACCGCCCTCGCCTTCTCGACTTTTTGCAGGAGCATCGAATTGTCGTGGGCCTGACCGGCAGCAAGGAAGAAATCTTTGCGAAGCTTTCCAACCTGCTTTATTCGACGACTCCTCTCACGATCCCTCAAGATGAGTTTATTCAAAAAATTTCTGATCGTGACAACGATGAAACCACCTGCCTTGGAAAAGGTTTGATGATTCCCCATGCCATTCTTGCCGAAGTCGAGGAAGACCAAGTCAAAGGTGTCTTGGGAATCAGCTCAGAGGGCTTGGATCTTGGTGCGCCTGATGGACGTGTCGTCCACGCGGTGCTGATGCTTGCCACACCTGAAGCAAGCCGGAATCGTCACCTTGAAGTCATCGCCGCTTTTGCCACAGCAATCACCAAAGACATCAACCTTCGTGAACAGCTTTATCACGCCCGAAGCGCTGCTCATGCCTATGAAGTTCTCCACGCCGAGGATCTTGAAGATCTAAACTACTTCCTCGAAGACGCCCAGGAACGTGCGGGCATCATCGAAGAATAGAGGTCATTTCAACTGACGATCAAGCCTTACCGCAAGAACGGCCTGTCAGTCGGAGTGCATATTCCGCTATTCTCAACTATGCTTTTACTGACGTCGTCAACCTGATTTGTGAGCGAATCCACTTGCAAATGGATGCGATGTTGAATCGCCACCGGAGAAAAGACGCTTGAAGACGTTAGAACGCAGACTAGGCCTGGGTGCCGTAGTTGCTATCAGCATCAGCGCGATGTTGGGCAGTGGCATTTTTGTTCTACCAGGAATGGCAGCTGCCAAAACGGGAACAATGGTCTGGCTTGCCTACCTGGTGGCCGGATTGTGCGCTCTCCCTGCCGCTTTGTCAAAGTCGGAGTTGGCGACCGCAATGCCGACTTCAGGGGGCACTTACGTCTATCTTGAGAGATCATTCGGCCCGTTGGCCGGTACGATTTTCGGGTTCGGATTATGGCTTTCACTTTTGCTGAAGAGCGCTTTTGCGTTGATTGGTTTCAGCGCATACCTTTCGGTGCTGTTGCCGGATCTTCCCAACATCCCCGTAGCTCTCGCACTGCTCGTCGCTATCACTGCGTTAAATTTGCTGGGCGTGAGCGTGATCGGCAAGATTCAGAAAATTATCATCATGGCCGTGCTTGCCGGGACCATGGTACTGGCGCTGGCTGGTTTGCAAACCATGAATCTGGATTACCTCAACTTCGAGTTATCGCATGGAACGGGTGGTTTCATCGCCGCGGCCGCATTCGTGTTCGTCTCCTACGACGGAGTCACCAAAATTGCAGCGATTGCGGAAGAGGTAAAAAACCCCGACCGAAATCTGCCGCTGGGGATATTGCTTTCCTGGTTCTTGGTCATGTGTGTCTATGTATTCGTTGTTTTCCTGTTGGTGGCCAATGTTCCTCTCGATCAATTAACCAACTACAATGGCAGCGGAAAACCTGACTACCATCCGATTCACACATTGGCCACAGTGATCGGTGGAAAAACAATCGGCATCGTTGCGGCGATATTCGCCGTGTTGACGATGACATCAATGGCAGTGTCGGGATTGCTTGCCGCCTCCCGCTTTCCATTCGCCATGGGCCGCGACAAACTACTGCCTGTGCAACTCCAGAATGTGAGCGCTACATTCAAGACACCAATGAACAGCATTTTTCTCACAGCGATTGTAATGGCCGTGAGTATTCTCTTTCTTCCCATCGAACAAATTGCGAAGCTGGCCAGTTCCTTCAAGATACTGGAATTCGTTTTGGTATGTGGCACTGTGATAGTGTTGAGAGAAAACGCCAGCCAATGGTACAACCCCAAATTCCGATCGCCAATCTATCCATGGCTGCAATTGTTCGGCATTGTCGCTGGTGCTGTACTCATTTGCTCGATGGGACTTACCGGAATTATTGCGATCATTGGAATTACGTTGATGGGAGCGATTGTCTATTTCGGATACGGTCGTCGGAAAACGTCCCGCAAGGGAGAGATTGGAAAAATGGGGAGACGACCAGATCTGCTGGCGGAAAACGACGAATCGCATACCCTGGAAGACGAGCTTCCAGCGCAGGCCGCAGTCGTCGTCCCGCTTTTCGGTACGGAGCGATCTCCAGAAACACTTGTTGAAATGGGAGCGGCGCTCGCACACGATCGCCAGCTGGAGGTTCTCCATGTTTCCGCGATTCCGGAGCAACTGAGCCTGGCCGATTCTCTCGAGGAAGACCATCAGTCCATTTCGCTCAGACGCCGGGTCCATGCCATGGCCAGGGAAGAGGGCGTTGCGTTGGATTACAACACGACCGTTTCCAGGGACGTCGTGCATACAATTCACTCGGTTGCCGATCGACTGCATTGCGAATGGGTCGTGATGGAATCGGCCCAACGTCGACAATGGGGAGTTACTTTCCAAAACCCGTTGGGCTGGCTACAAGATCATTTGCCTTGCAACCTGGCAGTATTCAAGGACGCGGGTGTGCGGTACATTCGCAAAATTCTGGTGTACGCCGAACCTGGACCCCATGATTCACTGGTAGTGACAACCGCCGATCATCTGGCAAAGGTATACCAGGCAGAGCTAGACTTTATCTGTTTTTCACACGATGGTCTTGATGTGCACAGCGCCCAGGCACGCGCGGACTATATCGATCAGTTGCGAGAAATGTGCGTTTCGCCTTCCAATGCAATTGTGCTGCATGGCGACAATGAAATGGAAGCGATTGAAAAGGCAGCTGATTCGCATGATTTACTGATTATGGGAGCACCTCCAGACCGTAGTTTCGTAGCACGCCTGCTGGGAACTCCCAAAGACAAGCTGACTCGCAATGCATCATGTTCCGTGTTGTGGCTTAAGACGCCGCGTTCCCAGACCCATGGTTCATTTGATGTCGCACACTTGCCGGTCGAACGCGAATTCAACTTGATGGATTACCTAGCCGCAAATTGTACGCAGATTGGTTTGAGCCTCCCTAAAAAGGAAGACTATTTCCGACTTGCTTCGGATGTGTTTGCGGGACTATATGACGATGACATCAGCCCGATCATTATCACGACAGCGTTGTGGGAACGCGAGCAAATGCAGAACACATCTGTGGGAGCCGGGGTCGCGATGCCACATGCAACGCTGGCACGCGCAAAACCGGGCCAGTCCTTTGTCGCAATCCTGAAAGCTGCCAAGCCAATTGATTACGGGGCACCTGACGGAAAACAAGTCGACATTTTCTTTTTCACGATGGGACCGCCAAGCGATCGAACCGTTCACCTCAAAATCCTCGCCGAATTGTCAAAACTCACACTCCATACGTCGATGTTGGAAGAAATCCGAAGCGCTCAAACATCTGAAGAAATACTGGCAATTACACGAAGATGTCTGAACGATCTGCGCCAAACGTTTAGTGCGGAACGGGCTCTGCAAATGTCCAGATATTTACGCTAACTTAAGGCCTCGCAGGGCCTTGATAATCCAGAGTTCATGAACCTGTGTGACTTCGCTCTCATAATCTCATATCGACAACTCCGCAATTCACGAAAGCAACTGTGCAAGTCGAAGATGTCCTTGGCCCTGGAGGCTTGATTGCCGGTCGTGTTCCGCAGTTCGAACATCGCCCGCAGCAGATCGAAATGGCCCAAGCAGCGGCCGAGGCTATGGAAAAACCTCACCATTTGATCGTCGAGGCGGGAACCGGCGTCGGAAAAAGTTTTGGCTATTTGGTCCCCGCTATCCTCAGCCTGGGAGAGAATCAGGCACCTGAATCCGATGAAGATCGAAAACGGATCGTCATTTCGACTCATACGATCAGCCTCCAGGAGCAACTTCTCTCCAAAGACATTCCGCTTTTGAATAGCCTGCTTCCCGTTGAGTTTTCCGCCGTGATGGCCAAAGGGCGTGGAAACTATCTGAGCAAACGGAGGCTCAATCAAGCGATGAAAAAGTCAAAAAGTCTTTTCGATGAGTCTGCCGAATTTGACAATTTAGAGCAAATCCGAGTCTGGAATGCTGGGACCGCCGACGGCTCCCGATCCTCCATGAATTTCCGCCCAAGTCCCAACGTATGGGATGAAGTCAAAAGTGACTCTGGCAACTGCATGGGACGCACATGCCCAACCTACAACAACTGCTTCCATTTTGCCGCACGTCGAAGGCTGCAAAACGCCGATATCCTGATCGTCAACCACGCGTTGTTCTTTAGCGACCTGTCGTTGAGGCGGATGGGCGTCAGTATCCTACCGGACTACCACACCGTCATTCTGGACGAAGCTCACACGCTGGAGAATGTCGCGGCCAATCATCTTGGGCTCAGCGTCACCTGGCAGCAAATCAAATTCATCCTCAACAAACTTTACAACAGCCGCCAACAAAAAGGACTTTTCAAACACTACGGCGTGGAACCAGGAATTGCAGGAGTCGAAAAATGCCAGATCATGGCAGAAGACTTTTTCAGTGATCTACAAAACTGGCTCGCCAAAGAAAAAGGAATCCAAACCAATCAAACCAGTTGGACCGAACGAATATCCACCGCTGGAATTGTGAACAATGCGCTATCGCCCGCGTTAAACCACCTGGCGACCATTTCGCGAAAATTTGGCGAATCACTGGATAACGCTTCGGATCGACAGGATTTCTATTCAGCTCATGAACGCCTAAATTCACTAGCGGATTCCTTGGAAAATTGGCGACTACAAACGGCACCAGATGATGTTTACTGGACCGAAGTCGTTCACAATCGCCGCGGTGGCGTCAACGTAAAACTTGCTTCTGCCCCAATCGACATCGGCCCCACCCTGCGCGAGAACCTTTTCGACAAAACTCCCTGCTGCATCATGGCAAGCGCAACAATTGCAGCCGGCAAACAGAAATCATTTCATTTCTTTCAATCACGAGTCGGCCTGACCCAATGTGAATCCAAGCAGCTAGGCAGTCCATTCAATTATCTGGAACAATCGCGTCTGATCATCTTGACCAACATGGCCGACCCGTCTCGTGATCGCGATTTACATGAACGCCAATCATTGGATGCGATCAAACACTATGTCTCCAAAACCGACGGACGAGCCTTCGTTCTCTTCACCAGCTTCGCTTCACTCAATCGTGCAGTTCGCGGCTTGACGCCCTGGATGGTCGACAAGGAACTTGCGATCTACAGTCAAGGCGACGGAGTTCCACGCACTCAACTGTTGGAAAACTTCAAGAAGAATCCACGCGGCGTGCTGTTTGGCACAGACAGTTTCTGGCAAGGCGTCGACGTTCAGGGTGATGCACTACAAAACGTCATCATAACGCGACTGCCATTCAGCGTTCCCGATCAACCCTTGTTGTCCGCCAGGCTCGATGCGATCAAACAGGCGGGTGGAAACCCGTTCAATGACTATCAGTTGCCAGAAGCCGTCATCAAATTCAAACAGGGATTTGGGCGACTCATTCGCAGTAAAAGCGATACCGGAATCGTGGTTGTCCTCGACCCACGTATCAACTCAAAATATTACGGTCGAATTTTTATCGATTCGCTCCCTGAATGCCAAATCGAACTAGAAACTCTGTAGGACTTGCAGAGTTCCCAGGACCATGTTCACGATAGAAAAGCTGGATCCGTTCCGGTCGACTTCACGCCTCGGCAGGAACCAGCCCTATTCGATTTCGCACCTTCCAAGAGGGAAAATACTTACGCCCCTTCGAAACTAGGAAAATTAACGACAGGTTTCGGCGGGAGCCTCAACCTCCCGTTTAGGAGCCAAATTCTAGCGGGACATCAACATCGACTTGAATACTTCCAAAGCATCTTCTCGTCGATCTTGCCATGAGTAAACTTCGGCAAGCTTCATCTTGAGCAGGTTCTTCGCTGGCTTGGAGACACCGTCTGAATCAATCAATTCCTTCAGCATCTGAACCGCTTCTTCTTCGCTTTCCATGAAATCGCTCAGGTGCATGATCGCATAGCTGGCCATTTTCGTATCGTCCTGAGCGATTTCAGCAAGGCGATTGATTGTTTCCAAATGACCGATATTGCTTTCAATTTCCATTCGATCCTTTTCGATTTCGTTGAAGAATATGTCTTCTTCGTCAGCATCGTCCTCGTCTTGCTCTCCTTCATCGTCAGTGAAATGATTATGACCATGATGGGCATCATCGCCCTTGTCTTGTTCTCCTTCATCATCAGTGAAATGATTATGACCATGATGGGCATCATCGCCCTTGTCTTGTTCTCCTTCATCATCAGTGAAATGATTATGACCATGATGGGCATCATCGCCCTTGTCTTGTTCTCCTTCATCATCAGTGAAATGATTATGACCATGATGGGCATCATCGTCCCCTTCATCTTCATCGTCCCCTTCATCTTCATCGTCCCCTTCATCTTCATCGTCATCCAAGTCTTCATCGTCATCCAAGTCTTCATCGTCATCCAAGTCTTGATCGTCGTCCAAGTCTTGATCGTCGTCTCGCTCTTCATCGTCCTCTTGAATTGGGCGCAGACTCACTGCGCTGACTTGAGGCAAGGGAGCAGCGGCCCTTAGATTCTCCGCGGCAACGTGGCTTCCAGTCGTCAAATTTATCGTGATGACGAACATCAAAACAACAAGCGGACTAACAATCAAACTAAAGACGGAATTCGAAAAACGCATTTTCAAGATCTCCTGTACCGGATAGGTTCAAATCGAAATAAGTGACGAAATTTTGGATTGGTGTCAGGCTTTCGAGCCCGTTTCCTCGGTGAAGAGTCGCCTCGACTTCTCGAGTGACTGCGTGTCAATTGCAACGGCCCCATCATCCAAAATCGGGGTCGCTTCTTTTTGGCCGCAAATGTTGAATTGTGATTGAGTTGTGTGGGTTGCTTGCTCTTCTTCGCCTCAGGCAATTTGAGACGCAGTGAAACCGCGCGATTCGGTCGAAAAAACCGAGCCAACGTGCGACGGCTTGAGCCTTCGTTTCCGATCATTTCAGGAGCACCCAGCTTGACAGTTTCAGTCGGCTGGTCCCGGTTGAACCAAAGCAGCCCAACAGTAGCGCCAAGTAACAGAAGTGCGGCAACCAGCCAGCCACCAATCATTGCGGGTGGCGCCTTCGTCGCTTGTACCAACAGCTTTGACTCATCAGTCGAAACCAGTTTCCCCAAATCATCAGGAAACGTTTGTTTCATGTAATCCTGACGAAGGGGCTCAAATTGTTCATCGGGTTTATTCATTGATCATTTATGGCTTGAATTTGGCTCGCAGGTTGTTCAACGCCTGACTGATGGTTGCTTTGACGGTACCACTGGAAACTTTCATGACTTTTGCCGTTTCATCGACGGACAACGATTCCAAATACCTCAACACAATCGCTTCCTGTTGTCGTTCGGGCAATTTTGCGATCGCCAGCCGCAGCCGACCTGCTTCCTCTTGAGCCGCCAGTACCCCTGAAACAGATCCATCGGATGTCGGCTCTGATTCAACCTCCGTTTGATCGATATTCTTCCAACGTTGGCGCAATCGGCGTTGCTCTCGACAAACATTGTTTGCGAACCCAAGGATCCAGGTAGACAGCTTTCCCCGCCCACTAAACGTCGACAGTTTGTCAATCAAACGAACTGCCGTTTCTTGTGTCGCCTCAACTGCCAACGACTTGTCGTCAAGTCGAGAACAGCAAAAACGGAAAATCATGTCCTGAGAATTTCGCAACAACTGCGCAAGCGCCTGCGAATCTCCGCTCCGCGCCGAGTTCCAAAGCTGAATACCTTTTTCCGAATTCAAATCAACTCGCTCAGGCAAAAGACGTTCCCCTTTAGTCGTTAATGCAGGAATGGCCAAAGAGGTTTAGCCGATAATTTTGAAAACTCAAAATTGGAGAAACTCTCACCAAATAGACATGATTTCCCAGAATTCACAAGGAAAACCGCCTGACAATACTCAGCCAAATAGAGAAATTTCCAGAAGGCGATGGCGAATCACCAATAACGCAATTCCAGCATCTGGACTCGCAACTTGCGAGCTCGCCGACAGCTGCAACAGAGCACCGCTTGTGCCACGAAAACTTGGCGCATCCACGGTTGGAAAACTGAGCGTCGACACCACCTACGCGACAGTTCGAGAAGTTTGCCTCGACCCGGACGAGGCTCATTGACTTGACGAAATTGCATGCGTCAAAAAAAGCGGGAGGGCGAAATGGTAACAGGGCAATACCAAGGACGTCGCCAATCCAGCGCCTGAAACTCTTCACCGATACGAGAGCGGCTACTGTTCGTTTTTGAAGAACGACCTGGCAAGCACCTGCCCGATCGCTCCACCAATACCACCACCGACCGCGCCAAAAACGGCTCCAGACATTACGTCGGAAAATCCAAGCCACGTCTTGATAACTAACGCCAGCGTGACAAAGACAGCCAAGCAAGCAACCATTACACCGAGTTGCGCGACGTTGGGTTTGGAATTTGACATCAAAGGCTTTTTATCCAAATCAATTGGCATCTCGTGTTGGTGAATCTAACGAATTGTCTTCGCCAGAGGTTCTTCCGACAATATTTCCGGCCTTCTCATCTTTGGAATCCGACTCGGTCTTTTCGTCCTTGGAATCCGGCTCATCCTTGTCGTCTTCCTTTTCATCGGCCCACTGGTCCACGACGCCATTGCCATCGATATCCCAACCGGAAACCGCCTCAGATATTCCGTTTACATCTTTGTAAAGACCTTTGTGAGTCAGCTTGCCACCTTCGTGTCCGACCCAACCAATCCCACCGGCAAGTACAATCAAACCGAGCTTCCACAAAAAGCCATCGTCCGGATCGCGATTGCGAGCCCCAGCAGCGAAGAGCGCCAAAAGAAAAGCAAAAGTTGTAACGACCAGTCCACCGGTTCGATGCCAGAAAATCGGTTGTTCCTGATCCAAGAGATCTTTGAAGTTGGTTACCGTCCCCTGCCCTTCCATCGGACTAAACCACCAACCTGTAACACATGCCAAAATTGCTCCGATCGTACCCAACCACAAACAATAGTAGGCACAATCACTCATCACAAAATTGCCACGCAGGCCAAGCAGTGCAAAAAGTCCGGCAGCCATCAATAGGCCCACGGGCAAGTGAATGGCAGCTGGATGCAATGAGCCCACAGCATCATAGGGCTTGGGATGGTAAACCCTGGCGGCCTTTTTCTTTTTCCCGTCCTGCTCATCCGAGGTACGCTTTGGATCCTGCGTCAGAACAACGAGCTCCACATCCTCTGGCCACTCCGCACCTTCGTCGATCCAGCGAATCAATAGGTCAATTTCTTCTTTTGGCAATGGACCGTTACTCTCCGGATCTTTCGATTCCGGAGGTGGCATCATACTGTCTTTGTTAGTACTGAGAACGTGTTCTTCGATTAGAGGACTGTCGCTACCCTCACCTGCAAAAACCCACTCATCAAATAATGTATCACGATCGTCAATACGAAACCCGCCTTCTTCGCGATCTTCGTTGTGACACTCCATACACTTGGCTTCTATAAGCGGCTTGATGTCTTTGGCAAAGTCAACTTTGGCGTCCTGACCGTAGAGCGTTCCCGAGATCGAACCGGAAATCAATACAACAATTCCGATCAACAACTTTTGCAGCCAAGCCTTTTGGAAAGCCATGTTTCTGTCCTGAGATTTAAAAAAAGATAGAATTGCACCCCATCGCGATTCACGCGAAGACAGCTTCGCATAAAATCATTCTAGGTGAATAGCGACAATTCTCAACAAGCGCAATTACTGGTTGAATTAAACTAAAAGCGACCAAATCGAGCAACCACTGCAAATTGCGGGAATGATTCGGAAAACTTCCACCAACCTGCCAAGCTTATTCTACTGGCAAAACCAGTATCTTGCCGTCACCCAGCCGCCCGGTCCGCGAAGCGAAATTGATTCGTTCGATGGCTGATTCTGCAAGATCATCCTCAATCCAAATCGATATTTCGACCTTGGCAACAAATGCGTGGGAATACTCATTGCTTAGGTAGCGTTCGAGATAGTTTTTTTGGCGACCATAGCCTTTGACCTCTCGAACATTCAATTCTTCGATCTCAAGCTCCGCCAATGCGTTCAGCACTCGCTCTGCCAAGAACGGCTTCACAATCGCAACAATTAGCTTCATGAGTTCTTTTTCGCCGCCCATGTCCAATGTCGATCTGTCGTTGCCTGGACCGATTCTGCATCAAATCCCAGTTCTACTACGATCGCTCGGATTTCCTCCAACGACAGCGCGGCCCGCAGTGAATCATCGAACATTTTCTGTGAATGCTCGTTTTCCTCACCCGTGTAAAGCTGGACAAGACGACTAACCTGCTCATCAGACTCTGGTCGCATCAAGTCACGCACGAACAAAATGCCCCCAACGTCAGTCACACGAACCGCTTCTTTCAGGCATTCGACAGGTTCAGGAATATGGTGAACGATACTATTACTCATCGTCACGTCAAACATTTCATCGTCGAAGCCCATTGCTTTGGCATCGACTTTGTAAAGCGTGATCCGCTCGATCAAGCTTTCAACTTCGACGTTGTAGCGAGCAAGGTCAAGCATATGCACGGCCATATCAACCGCCATCACTCGACATTGTTCTACCTTTCTGCAAAGCATGATCGGAATCAATGCAGTTCCCGTTCCAAAATCAAGCACGTCGTTGATTTCTCCATCGACCGTCGCAGAGAATCTGATCAAGTCGTTAGTGAACACATCGTTCACCGTGGAGTGATCCATGTTGTTGTAGTCACGTGCCTCCTCAGAGGAATCCATGACTTCGGGTTCAAGCAATCGCTCTAACATTCCAGTATCTACTCCAGATTTTCAAATTCTTCGTCAGACGCAATGGGAGTCAATTCGTTTCGCATCAACCATGCCACCACGAACAATATGCTCGCCATGACAAGATAACCAATCGCAAATTGAAGTACTCGTGCAAAATCAGGATGGTCTGACATCCACCAGGGGAAAAACATTTTCTCGCCCGCAATTGGCGAATGAATCACACCAAACAATGTTAACAAACCTGCAATCGCAAAGTAAATCGACGCATCACCAAGACGGCGATCAATCATTTTCGCGACGGCCGCAGCCCAAATCAGGCTAGAAATAATGAAACCGCCAGACAACATTCGCAGCAACATGTATTGAGTCACAAGGTGCGGTTTGTCGATGCCGATCGGGAAATTTGGGCCAAGCCATTCAGACAGATACTGGTCTAGGTAAATGATGATCAGTTTGGCAAGCGCCGGAATAAATGCGATGGCCAAAGCTGCATAGTGACGTTTGGGAGTCGCGATAAAGCTCTGCCCGGTAATCTCCAAGCCGATAAACACCAGTACGGGCAACACCGCCACATCAGGAATCCACACAAAGATGTATCTGAAATACCCTAACAGGCCTGCGCCGCCAACGAACAACGCTGTTGCTAAAACGTAGGCAGCCCGCGCTCCCATGGCTTTGTAGGCTGGATGCCCAATGTAGGGTGTATTCTGGACGACGCCTCCGCACAGACTGGCAACGACGGTCGAAATCGCCTCCACCCCAATAATTTTTCGGGTGTCAAATTCGTCTCCCGCGGAAGCCGCACTTTCGGTGCAGTCGATGCCACCAATTATGGTCGTAATCGCAAAGGGAATGATGTAGGGCAAATAAGTCAGCGAGTCGTTGAACGCAGCCACCCAGCCAAAACGCCAAGCCTCCAACCAGGCGGTTAAGGAAATGCCCTCACTCAGCGGTGACTTCTCCATTGGCAACAACGTCAAATCCGTAAATCCTTCAACACCTCGAAGCAAATAGTGAAGAGCACAGCCTAGCGCAACCGCAGCCAATGCACCGGGTACGCGGCCTGGCAACTTGCCTCTGGCCAACAGCGTCAAAATGATTAAGCCCATCGAGGCAAATCCAACGATTGGACTTTCACACATCTTTTGAAACTGAATGAAGCCAATCAGCGCCAAGGCGATTGCAGCCAGGGAACCCAGCAATCCAGCTCTTGGAAAGGACTCCTTCAGCCAATTTGACCAGTAGGAAAAACCCAGCTTGATCAAGCCAGTAAGTAACAACGCGCAAATGCCAACATGCCAGGTATAAACGGCCGCATCGTGCTGGATCTGATTGAACTGCTCGACCATTGAAGCCGTTGCCGTCCCGTCGCTGACTGATTCGGAGAGCGAACCAAAACTTTGGCCTGCCGCTTTGGCAAGCTCCTTTGTCTTGAACAAGAACGCGGGGCCAAGCACAAAAAAGACCATTCCAATCGTACTGGGCGTATCCAACCCCAGAGGCATCGCACAAACGTCATCGCGGTTCTCGCGCTTGGCGAGGCGAAATGCTAGCCAAAAATACAGCAAGTCGCCCAACATGACACCGATAGCCGTGCCGGGGACCATGTAAGCAAGTGCAAACTCTACAGGGAATCCAAAAGTTAGACTTAGCAAGCTAACCGTAAGAACCAAACCGGCAATATTGTCTAACATCAAGCCAAAGAAGGCGTTAACGTCGCCAGCACTCGCCCATCTGTAAGGAATTTTTCTCATGTTCCAACCAATCGGCACGGGCTTTGCAAAAGAGTTATTTGAGCTTGGAAGACAGGATGACGACGATTTTGCCAGCACGGATGCCCTAAACGGCAAACTAACAATCGCTGGCGCGAAAACGACCTTCGCGAATTCGTCCTCTGTTTTCCGGTATTTGAGACGCCGCGAGTGTAAATCGCGAAAAAAGGACTGTAAACCGACCTAACGAGTCCAACAGTCCGCGAAGTAACCATCAGGAAGGTTAATTTCACTACTCAAAGGGACGCAACTGGGGAAAATCCGGTCAGATTGGGCATTTTCAGCCTGATCCCCGAACAGAACCCAATAGAATGCGTAAAAGACTATGCAAGCCACAGTTACCGAATTGCACTTTGATCACAAGAGACAACTCAAGGCAAAAGAGAACCCAGTGACCGACGAACAACTCCTTTTGGAATATCGTCAAACAGGCGACAGAGAACTGTACGCCCAGCTGGTCTATCGGTACGAACGCGAGTTGTTCAACTATCTTCGCCGATACCTCGGAAACGTGGAAATGGCCGAAGATGCTTTTCAAGGGGCCTTTTTACAAGTCCACTTGAAGTGTGAGCAATTTCAGGAAGGACGACGTTTTCGTCCTTGGCTTTATACGATTGCGACCAATCAAGCGATTGACGCTCGGCGACGTAACAAGCGACACAGGATGGTCAGCTTGGATACACCGCGAGAGCAAGATCACGAAGATGTTGGTCGACTGGTCAATCTGTTGGAAAGCAACGACCAGGGCCCAATGGACTCAGCAGTACGTGCGGAACGCGAAAGAATCGTTCGCCATACGTTGAACTCACTTCCCGAAAATATGCATGCCGTTATTCAATTGGTTTACTACCAAGGCATGAAGTATCGAGAAGCTGCTGACGTTCTGGACATCCCTGTTGGCACGGTAAAAAGCCGATTACATGCCGCCGTTGCGAAACTGACAGATGTTTGGAAAACTTCAAACGTAGAGTAAGTCAAAAGTGAAACAGCCTTCGCAAGAAGACATGCTGGGTTTTGTTCTTGGAGCATTGGACGCGACAGAACAACAACAGATTCAAGAGCAGATCGATAATGATCCCGCTCTCGAAGAAACCCTCGTCGAAATCAAAAACTCGCTGCTCCCCTTGGAAGCCATCGACTCGCCGGCAGGTCCGCCTCCCGGTTTGGCACGGCGTACATGTGAAACAGTGGCAAACTCTCAATCACAACCCGAATTCGAATCCACTCGTTCGACTTCGATGGCCACCACTGATTCTGCATTTGCCGGTCGGGGCGGATGGTCCATGACCGATTTCCTGGTCACCTGTGGTGTACTCTTGGTATTCGCTGCCATCCTGCTGCCAGCACTTGCCATGTTCCGATACAACAGCCGACTCACTGCCTGCCAAAGCAATTTGAGCAACTTGGGCATGGCCTTTCTCTCGTTCAGCGAAATGCACGAGGGGCATTTTCCATCGATTCCAAAAGATGGAAATCTTTCAGTCGCAGGTTGCTACGCTCCGATTTTGAAGGATGTCAGCCTGATCACTGACGATAGTACCTTTTCCTGCCCAGGTTTAGGCTCAAAACGTGACACTCCGATGAAGATTCCTTCGATTGAAGCGATTACTGCGTGTGAGTGTGATCAACAAAATCGCCTTTACCAACAGACCATGGGCGGTGACTTTGCTTACTCTCTTGGACACGAAGAAGACGGTAAGTACCAGCCAGCAGCTCGCCTTGGCCGAGCCCACTACGTCTTACTGGCCGATCAACCTTCCTGCCGCAACCCACACAAGGCCAGCAATAACCACGCGGGCAACGGACAAAACCTGCTGTTCGAAGACGGACACGTCCAGTTCTACACCATCGGGTTTGTGGGCGAAGACGCCATTTATGAAAACAACCTTGGCCTCGTTGCTCCTGGTGCTGATCGCTACGATTCGGTCGTCGCACCAAGTTGGCTGACGCCCATTGTTTCCACACGTTGCTCGCGAAAACCTTAGTCGCTGCTCGACCAACAAACACAACGACCCATCGCCCCGCTCCAATGCGGGGCTTTTTTGTGAGACAACACCGGAAGCAAATGCCTAAAACCCAATGGGGATTTCAATTAGACTTGGGAGTTTTTCAAATCCATGGTTGCCTGGATTTCTTCAGCTGGCAAAGGCTCCATACCTTTGGATGCACGCAAGTAATTCACCATCGTAATAATCTGATCATTTCCCATCGGTTCAAGGGGCATTAGTTCAATCAGCAGTGCGGCCCCTTGCTCCTCCACACCAAGCGAATAGATACGCTGATGCTCGGGTTGGCCAGGAAGCTCCTCCCAAGTCCTTGGTGGCGTCCAGTTTGTAAGTTGTTCAAAATCCAAAGCGTTGCTGGCCTGCTCAATATCCTGAAGCTCTGAAATTGCTTTCACGATCTCTTCGCGAACACTCTCAATCACCTTGGGCTCCCCATGAACTCGCACCAACCAGTCTACGCTCTTCCCATGCTTTACGATTCCAAGCAGTGCTTCTTTCGTGAAGTCCAAGGCCGCATTTGGAGCAACCCACTGCCCTACGCCGTCTGGGATCGACAACGAATCCAGATACGTATCAAACGCCTCGAGTTCTTCTGCGACGGTTTTGGGGTCACCATAAAGCGAGGAAGTCCAAGTCCCGGTGGAATGATGGATAATTCGGGCAACGATTCTTCGTTCCTCTTTTGGCACCACGGAAGGTGTAGATAGATCGACGGACCAAATCGACGTCCCGTTTTCCAAATCGTGTGAAATCTGGGCCTCAAATTCACCCTTGGTCAACAAAACCAGACCCTCGCTGAGCCGCCAAGAATTGCAGAGCAAAAGGGGATCAATTTTCTTATCAGGAAAATGATTAATCGTAATGGATGCATCATTTTTGTAGTCGGGGTGAAGTATTATCGCCATTGGGATTCCGTCGGTAAACGCATCTGAATACAACTGAAAATCATGGGGAGATTCCTTGCCGTCTTCGATCCATTTTTTCGGAGGAGTGAAACGAAGTGCTGTTTGATCGAATGGTTTCTCCTCCAACATGGATTCAACTTCTTGCAGATGCCTTGCAAATCCTTCGCCATCAGAAAGTCGAATGGCAACGAGCAACTCGGTAAGCGACCTCGCATAGGGATTTCGAGCAGCCTGCTGCTCATTCTCGTCAAGCTGATCTGCTACGAACTCTGCAACACGCTCTTTAAAAGCAGGCACAAAAAGCACTTGCCAGCGTCCTGAATCACGGTCGTTCGGAATCGCCATCCGAGGAATTCGAAAGCTCTCTAATGCATCGACAAATTGCAGTTCAGCGCTGACATCACCCGCTTTCAATTCCCATGGAGATCGGTGACTGGCAATCAGGCGATTTACATCGCCAAGAGAGGAGGAGAGCCGCAAAAATCCCCGATCTTGCTCCGTGTAATCTTGAACGTCTTTTTCATAAATACGCCTCATCTCAGTAGCAAAATTTTCACTCACCGTGAGTAATTGCTCCATCGAGTATCGGCCGTCGGGTACCTTCGGCAATTCCAACTGTTCGCACAAGCCATTGCTGATCCCGATACTACAAATCGCTTCAGCTGCATCATGGTTCGAGATCGTCAATAAATACCACTCCAGTGCGCTGTATTCCTTGCCCTCGGAGTTCTTGAAAGCTGTTGTGGCTCCGAAACTACGAGCATAGTTATTGGCAACCTCTTCAAGGTTCGTAAGCCGACCATTGAAACGTGCTGGAATTTTCCCCAGCCGATTCAGGTCGATTTCGGCTAAATCTTGCATCCCACAACATAATTGAGAACCAATCAACATCAGCCCCATTACCGCTAACCGTATCGTTCTCATTGCAATTGTCCCATCACGAAAGCTTTTTCTGAAAAACAGTATCCTAACTGGAATTGTCCGTAGTTCCAAAACGCAAAAGACGAATGGAAACCAAGGCAAGCGTGAATTTGCGATTCCACCTCGCATTCTGGCCGACAGACTCCAATTTCTCGCGATCCATGATTTTTGCTAACTTGATGGCAGCAAAAACGACCTCACAAAATGAATACTGACGTGCGAAACGAGCACTATCTAACCCAGCCAAAAAAACTATGAACGACATCAAGGAGACTCCCCGAACGAAGCGACGTCAAAACAGAAGACACCTGGAACCTTTCCTCGCTTTTCCCCAACGACGATGCCTGGGAAAAGGCTTCTTGGAATTTGAAGCCCTACTCCCCTGGCTACGAACCCTTCGCTGGCAGCTTGGGCCCAAAGCCGGTCAGCTTGCGATGTGTCTTGAATTCGACATGAAAGTCAACCGCCTGGGCGACCGGATGGGCAACTACGCTTATTTAAAAACGACAGAAGACCAAACCAACGGCGATTACCAACGCATGATTGGTCGTTTCCAAAACATTGCGGTTCGTGCCAGCGAAGCCAGCAGTTTCATGCGGCCTGAAATTCTCGCCATCGAAGCTCCCAATTAACAACATTCCTCGAAGCGGAGGTGATGCAGCCCTATCGTCTTTTGATGGAGCGTCTGACCCGCTACAAAAAATATACCTTGGGCGAAAAAGAAGAACAGCTTCTCGCCATGCAAGGTGGAAATGGCAGGCGCGACTAACAAGATCTTCCGACAACTTCACGATTCAGATCTCAAGTTCGGCGCCGTAGAAAAGGAAGACGAGCGGAGGTTGGGTAGAACTGACCCCATCAACTTTTTCTCAGTTTCTGATCTCTCCCAAACGAGAAGTTCGGCAGAATGCTTTTTCATCATTCTATGAGCAGTTTACCGGACATGAAAACTCCCTAGCTGCAATGCTCAGCGGTTCGATTCAAAAGGACATCTATTACGCTCGAGCTCGAGGGTATGACAGTGCTCTCCACGAAGCCCTCTACGAGGATGACGTTCCGGCCAACGTCTACGACAGTTTGATTGCCGCGGTCAGAAAGAACCTCCCGGCCCTATACAAGTATTACGATTTGCGTCGCCGCAAAATGGATCTCGATGAAATTCATCACTACGATACCTACGTTCCAGTTTGAGCGAAATCGAGTCGAGCACACCTGGGACCAAGCCGTCGAAGCCGTTGTGCATCCCTGGCACCTTTGGGTGAACAATACACCGATGTGCTACGGAACGGTCTCTCAAGCGGACGATGGTGCGACAAGTACCCAAATCAGAACAAGCAAAGTGGTGCCTTCAGTTACGGCAGCTACGATGGTCAGCCCTACATCATGATGAACTACAAACCCAAGGTCCTCAACGATGTGTTTACCTCTGAGCACGAGGCCGGACACTCGATGCACACGCATTTCTCAGTGCAAAACCAACCCTACGAGTACCACAACTACACGATCTTCGTTGCCGAAGTCGCAAGCACCTTCAATGAACAATTGCTTTCCAAGCATCTGTTTGATCAAGCTGAAGATGATCGCATGCGAGCCTATTTGCTTAACAACCAAATCGACGACATTCGCAGCACCATCATTCGCCAGACGATGTTCGCTGAGTTCGAGAAGACTTCGCATGAGATGGCAGAAGCAGGCGAACCACTTACTGTCGATGCCTTTAAGGAAATCTATGGCAAGCTGCTGGTCGACTATTTTGGTCCCGATTTTACACTCGACGATGAACTCAAACTGGAATGCTTGCGAATCCCACATTTCTATCGCTCGTTCTACGTTTACAAATATGCAACGGGTTTGTCGGCAGCGATCGCCCTCAGCCAACGTGTACTCAACGGGGGTGACGCGGAACTCAACGACTACATGAGTTTCCTCAGAGGTGGGTGCAGCAAGTACCCGCTTGAACTGTTGCGAGATGCAGGCGTCGACCTCGAAAAGCCCGAGCCAGTTGATTCTGCACTGCAACATTTCTCCAATCTGGTTGACCAACTCGAAGGACTTCTTGGTTCGACTGAGTGAACTCAAGCGGTTTCATTTCTGCGCGACGCCATCCGCATTTTGGAAGCAAACAATATAGACACCCTCCCTCCGGGCTCTCCGGGGAGGGTCGGACGCAAAGCGGCTGGGGAGGGGAAGCACAGGTTCTCGATTACGAGGTATCAGGATAGAACCGATTGGCTGGAAAACGGATGCCATCGCTCCGCGATTAGGTTTTGGTTGGGGACGTTTTACCCCAGACTAAAAGTCTGGGGCTAAGAGAAATAGCCGCTCCGCGGCAAATGCACTTTGCGACTTGGACAGGTAGTAGAAAATGTGCCGACGAACACCACTTCACCGGTGCGGCACGAGTCATCCTCCCGCCGGCCAGGAAACTAAACGCCAATGCACCACCAGAAGGGTAGGAAGGGAAAGCCACTGCCGTGTTCCCAAGCAGCAAAATCGCCTACCTCGACTGGTGGCTGACTCAGTAGCCAACGGCATCTAAACATCCACATTCCGCCTGTTTTGGAAACCCGCTGCGTTAGCGAGGACGTGTCAGGTTCGTCCTCGCTAACGCGTCTAGGTTGTGATTAAATTCTGCAGCGACAGTTTTAGCGAAATTTTGGCGCTGGATTTTTGATTTTGAATTTTTGTTTGCCGTTTTTCAGGCTTGGTATGTTTTTGTGTTTCGATTGGTTGCTTTTTGTAGCATTCAATCGCGCCCTTTCTGCTTTAAATCGCCGCTTTGACGCCCTTTAACGCCATCCAACGCATAAAGTTAAACGTCAACGCTACGAGTAACGTTGACGATTGCACTCGAGCCAAACCTCGAACTCGAAACTGCTGGAGCCCTCGGTTGCGGAACTCCGCGTTAGGAAACTCTGCGATCGAAGGCCGCGCTTTATAAAGTTCCTTTGCTGAGTCCGTTGCCATTCGCTGCCGAAACTTGAACACCTCGTCGGTGTCTTTCGGCTGACGTTCATGCGGATCGTTGCCGTTTTTTAGCAGCTTTGCTTCTTTAGGAATCGGACCATAAACCGCAGTGCCTTGCCTTTCAAGCAACGTGATATCAGCGTGCGTCGTAAAGCCGCCATCTACCAGCATTTTCTCTGGAACCTCGCCATGCCGAGCAACTACTTTTTTGTGCATGACGCTCATCTGCCCGCCGTCACTGCCATTGTTGTTGACTTCCACGTCGAGGATTACACGAGAATCTGCTGTCGTCGCAAGGTGAACGTTGTAGCAAGGACGGTAGCCACCGCTGGCCACTTTCATCTTGCGGGCGTCAGGGTCTGTTGTGCTACAACGAGCTTCAGCACCGCTACCCTTCTTGCGTTTTTCTTTGCGGGCGCGAAGTTCTTGAAGTTGTTCCAGAGCGTCAGCGAGCCGTGATTGGCGTTCTTCGGCGGAGCGAAGTTGAGCCGCTTCTTGCTTTGAACGACTTGTTTGCCCGATAGAAGAATCGTCCGTTTCTGCTCGCAATTGTTCTACGCGTTGCTTGGCCTGGCTCAAGCTTTCTGTGAGCGTGCCTTGGCGGCGAAACGAACCTCCACCAGCGCTGGCGCGAACACGCATGCCATCTTGAGCAATCACATCGAGTTCAACTAAACCTTGCGAGATCAGCGTGCCGACCGTTTCGCTGAGAAGCTCGTCAAAGAACTCGGGGTTGGTTGAGCGGAAATCACTCAAGAGGTGGTGGTTGACGCTGACTCCGCCGCAAATCCACATGTAGCCAAGGTCGCGTTCGCACAACCGTGCCACGTGACGGGCGCTGCTGATCCCTTCGAGCGTCGCGAACATCCAAAGTGAAAGAAGAATTTTCGGATCGACCGGCGTCCGTCCTGCACGCCCTTCCACTGCCAGGATCTTTCCGTAAAGCTTTGAAAAATCCAGTGACTCTACATATTCCCAAACCACGCGAGCACGATGGTCTGTCGAAAGAAGTTCGTCGAGGCAGAAAGGTTTCCATTCTGCTTGCTGACGTTCTGGCCGTTGCACTCGTGCAAACACTCTTTTTTTTATTGTTCATTACTAAGTTTTAGCGCAAAACAAATACTTGCTCCAGCCCAGTTGATTTAATCACAACCTAGTCGGGTTTCCTTTTGACTCCTCAAGAAATGCACCCTCGCAATACACGTGCTGCAGCGCGACGCGACGGCAACCGCTAACTCCCGCAATTCCTCACGACGCTTGTGCCGTGGAGCGGCTATTTCCAATAGCTCCAGACTTCAGTCTGGGGTAACGGAACCAACCAAAAACAGAGTCGCGCGACGGGCTACCACTGACTTCTGCCACTCCTCCAGGTGCACTTGCCGCGGAGCGGCTATTTCCAATAGCCCCAGACTTCAAGTCTGGGGTAACGGAACCAACCAAAAACAGAGTCGCGGCGCGACGGCAACCGTTGGATCCATTGAACGCCAAGGGAAAATGGTCGCACCGCGACAAAAGAAGATTACGCCGATTGGAAATCGGAGAGCCGGTGAGGCAAACATTGTCGCGACACACAACCTCAAGACTTGCAAGCTTGACTCGGCAATCTGATACACCTGCTGCTTTTGTTGCACAGCGTTGTCACTTTCTACAACTCGCGTACTATAATAACCCTAGAAGTCGTTTCGCAGTTATCGCTCAACTTGGGTTCAATCTTGCGCGAGAACCAAAAATTCGGTTCGGAAACGAACTTCAGGGGCATAGGCATTTATTCGGAGTCGGAATGCGATTTCTCACCATATCGTTCGTCATCATTCTTTTCGCTTTAGGCGATAGCTGGATCGACGCGCAAACAACTCAGAAAAACTGGCGACTGGATCGCCAGAGGCTTGATCAACTTTACGCAGACGACCTTCAACAACTGGCAAACGAACGGAGAGCTGACGGCGATTCTAGTGGTGCGAAAACCGTTCTTGAGCAATTTCAAGTTCGTGATCCCCAACGACAGTACATCTTTCTTCCTACCGAGGACTTTCGCCCTACTCCAGTCGACCCCACTGAAGTGCAACTAGAGAAGGTCCATGCGGCTCACGCGGAACGCATTTTTGAACTGGCCAAGAACGCGGCCACCCAGGGGGACGGAGCGGAATCATTTCAATTCCTTCATGAAGTTTTGTATTTCAACTCCAAACATGCCGAGGTTCGAAAAATCCTGGCGCATCGCAGAACGGAAACGGGCTGGCGAGTTGCCTCAGAAAAAATAAGACTCAGGCAAGGCACCAAGACCCAGCAGATCATGGGATGGAAATCAAAATCCTATTTGCAAATCACCACGGCACACTTTGTGATTGAAAGCACAGCGGATGAAGCGGCGACGGTCGCTCTGGCTGAAAAGCTGGAACGATGGCATGGCGTTTGGCGCCAAATCTTCTTTGAGTTCTGGAGTAACGGCCAAGCGGTTGAGCGATGGATTCAGGGCCGGGGAGCCCCCAAGAATCCCAGCCGAAAATTTCAAGTCATCTTTTTTCCTGACAAGGAAAGTTATGCGGAACAGTTGGAACCGCAGATCCCAGGAATCAGCGCTTCCAGTGGTTACTACAGCGATGCATTGAAAGCTTCGTTTTTCTACGCTGGCGAAGAAACAACTTGGCGTCACGAACTGACTCACCAACTGCTTCAGGAGACACGTAGGTCAAGTGCAAGTCCATTCGAAGAAAACTTCCTCTGGTTGGGCGAAGGCATTGCGATGTACATGGAATCCCTGAACGACTTCGGCGACTATGTTACCCTGGGTGGGTTTGATGCGCAGCGATTGCAATACGCCCGCATTCGAATTTTTCGCGAACGCTTTTTTGTAGAGCCCGTCAAATTGACGGCGATGACTCAAGCCGAATTTCAATCGAGTGAAGACCGCGGGCAACTCTATAGCCAATCCGCCGGAATGTGTCATTTTTTGATGAACGGCGGCCAAGGAGTTTACCGAGCAAATCTGATCGAGTTCCTGAAATTGATCTACCAAGGCAAACTTAAAAAAAACACCTTCGAGAAGATTGTTGGATTGGACGATGCGAGTTTTCAAGACGAATATTTTGAATACTTAAAAACTCCCAACGAAACGATTGAACAGTTCTTGCTTTTCCCGCTTTCACGGACGGAATTCTCGTTGGGAAATGCAAATATCAGCCAGACGGCGATGGAACAAATTGGCAAATGCACGAACCTCCAACTGCTGGATTTGTCTGAAAACAGGATCGACGCCACGGATTTGGAATTGATTGCCGACTGTGACCGGATCGACGAGATATTCTTATCCAATTGCAAAATTGAGCCGGGTTCCTTAAAAAAACTTGCCGAGCTGGAGGGCTTGAAAACGATCGATTTGGCGGCCAGCAATTGCACGGATTCCGAGTTTCTGGCATTGGGTGCCTGTAGGGGGCTAAAGTCCGTATCGGTGATGGGAACGTCAATTTCTGACTCGGCGATTTCGCGGCTGAAGACGAAGCTTCCTAATTTGGAAGTGCGAAAGTAGTGTTTGGCAGTGAGAACGGTGCGGAATTGAGCAGCAGCATGAGGGTTTTGACGGTTGAAGGCAAGGAAAACGGCCTGTGTCGAGCAATTCCGCAATCTCGCCGTTGACCATCAAAACTTGGCTGCTTAAAATCCTTGCTCGTCGCAAGACCGAAAAAAATGGTGGTTGTAGCTCAATTGGTTAGAGCACTGGATTGTGGTTCCAGGGGTTGGGGGTTCGAGTCCCCTCTTCCACCCTCTCGCAAAACCTCGGATAACATTCGTTTTTCCGAGGTTTTTTTACGTTCCGACCCAAACTCTTGTCTCAGTTTTAAGCCTAACTTGTGTCACGTTGTGGCCCATTGTGTCCAAATCTGCTTAGCCATGTGCTTAGCCAAGATTTTTCCGTTTGGGCCTTTTCCGTGTTGGTATAGGTGGAAGCTTCTCAACATCTGCCACAGTGTCTCGAATCGACAGATGTGTGTAGATATTGGCGGTCAGTTCTGGCTTGGAATGTCGAGCAAGTTCCTGGGCTGATCGAAGCGAAACGCCTGACCTGGATAGCTGGGTAATGAATTGATGTCGCAGCGAGTGGAAACCTTCACCATGTGCAACATGTACACCACCAACCAAAAAGGATCTCGAATCATGTTTTTTGTCGCCGTGTTGGTTGGTCCCATTTTGGCAGGGGCGATGTTTGATTGGTGTTTTGGCGTTTCGCCGATGTTCACAATAATCGGCGCTTCATTTAGTCTCGCCGAAATCATGGAACGACTATTGAATCGAATCGGGACCGCCGGCACTCGATATTCTAAACCTGATCTAGATGATGGAAACGCCATTTAACACAATGCACCAAACGAGCCGTCCCCATGTGCATACTTTACCCTGCAAAAAATCACTTAGCACCTCTGGAGACCACATTATTAATACAAATATCAGTTCGATTATCACAGTTTTGATTGCGGCGGTTTTCGCGATCCCTAATGCTTCTGCGGACTTGGTCAGGCTGGACACTGCTGGTACGGGACTTTCGCTTGACAATATCGACGTTGGTGATATTGGTACCGCCGCCGCAACGGTCAATGTTATCGAAATCCCTGGACTTACGATGACAGTAACTGGACTAAATACCGGTGGCGGGCCGTCTGGCGCAGTACTCAATGTAACGGCAACTTCTATGGGAATTAATGCGGCGGGTGACGGTGACACAGATGCATTTGAGGCCGGCTTCTCGCAGTCGGCCACGTTTCGTTTCAACCAATCCGTTACAGTTTCCCAACTAGACTTTACTACGTTCAGTACTGGCGAAGTATTTGATTTTGCTGGCACAAGTATTGGCTTCGGTGATTTGACAAACACATCAACGGATATTTTTGATTTTACGGTTCCATTATCTATTGCCGCAAATACCGATTTTACGTTGTCATCGACAGCTGGAACGATTGGTATCGAGGCATTTGATATTTCGGTAGCCTCAGTCCCAGAACCTAGCACTTTTGCCATGTTTGGTCTGATCGGTTTGGCTGGTTTGGCCCGTCGACGCAAGTAAGACCTTCTGTTGCCGAGATTCAACGTGATTTTCGAAGCCTGATTAGTGTTAACAGGTCAGGCTTTTTTCGTTGAAGCTGAATCGGCAACAAAGAAACGTGATGCGGAGCTGGCTGCGATCGAGGATGCCGGGCCGCTGGGATTTTGAGGTTCCCTGCTTGTCGCCTGAATCAATCCTGTCGTGCTATCCCTTTGAACTGAGTACAACGATCCCGCCAACGGCGATCGAAAGACCAAATGCATATGCTGGAATTCTAAATAGCGGGACGAACGGGGCAAGGTAAAACTGTAGGTAAATACCTTCAGGATCGAATTTGTTTCGAACGACTATATCGACAAGAATTACCCCAATTCCAGCGGCGAGAAATCCAATTCCTTTCTGTAGGTTTGTATCCCAGATTATGAATGAAGCTATCCAGCCAGCAGTCAAGCCAATGCCAAGTGCAAGGAATGCGAGTGCGAGTGCGATGAAATTGAGGTACCAATTGTTCATTCAATATCGAAAAGTTAGATAATATGTACACAGACTAGTTCAGCGTTCACAGATCTTCGCAATCGCCTCATCCAGCTCGCGTGAATCGGCACGTGAATACTCCGCGACAGAAACTCGACTAGAGAAAGCCTTGGTGACTCCCATTATCTGAATTGCAACCTGTGGGTTCAACTCAGCGGCTTGTGACGCAGATATGATACTCGCTACGATCCCACGTAGATTCACCCGCTTCACGTTTAGCTCAGACATCTCGTTGTCGTTGTTCGGAGCTGGTTGATCTCGGAACGCTTCTGTGTGCTTTCGTATGAGCAGGGTAAACTCCGGCAAGCAAGATTCTTGGCTGGTCTCAAACGTGGCCTTAGCGGAGTGCTGCAGGGTCTTCCAGAAGGCTTGGAGCTGTGTTGGGGTCTTGTTCATGAATGCCTGGAGTGAGGAGCGATGGGCCATGAGACCATATTCCCGACGTCGGGCAAATGGTCGGAGCTGACCGCGATTGGGGAAACTGGGCCGCTGGGGTTTTGAAGTTTGGGGGGAGCGTCAATATCTTGTTGTTGACATTCGGAGCGGCAGGTATCCAAGGAAACCTAAGTAGGTGACATTTGCAAACTCCGTGTTGGTTAAGGAGTTTGCAAATTAGCGTTTCAGACTTCATCTTCGCGGTTGCGCATTCACTGGGGGCGGATTTGAATTTTCTTCAGCCAACGCCATACGGTCCACTCGATCCCAACCAAGTGGAGTTGTTGGCCTTCCGAAGAAGCCCATGAAGTTTTGGAATTTTTGAAGTTGTGAGTTGACTTGTCGGTTTTCAAACTCGAAAACTCGGCTGATGGGATTCGTCCTCTCATCATAATTTGGGGGGTAGATGTGAAGTATTTGCGGCATCCAATCAACCCGAGAAAGGATGATTTCCAAACGCTGGTAGTTTCTCGCATCTTCAATGTTCTTCGGATACGCTTGCAGCCAAACCTCAGTTTCTTGGACTTGTTGGGGCGTAATGACGCGAATCCAAAAACGTTCCTTGATGACTTCTTTCTCAACGCCAAACAGGAACGGTAGAGGGCTGTTGACCAGACTTTGGCCCTGCATTTCCTGGGGAATCGCCATCTCATAAAGTTTCTTGTTGGTGAAATCGAACTCGTAGATTGATTTTCCGTTGCAGATCCACTTTTCATGGTTTTGCTGCTCATTTTTTCGTTTCTTGTATACTGGAGCCTGTCCTTCCTCCTTCGTGAAATCGCAGACTACCGTGGTTTCGAACATCCCTTTGTCAGGCGATGCATATCGAACCATGCCATCAGAGACTTGATAGGCGGATAGGCGGTTGTCTTGCGGGTCGCGGTAATTGCAATAAGTTTGATCGTAATCCCATCGACGAAAGTCAGAGGTGTATTGTTTGACTTGACCGCTACTTTGCTGCCATAGATCGAGAACCTGATCAAGAAACTGGGCGTGATCAGTTTGAAGCTCAGCGAACGGTCTTTGAGGCAATGGGGCTGCCTGCATGAATTGCTGGTTTCCAGCCGCCTGATTCTGTTGAGCTCCAATTTGCTGTTGATTGGAGTACTGTTGGCCAGTTTGTTGTTGGCTGGGGTATTGCTGTTGCGCAGTGGCTTGGCCAGAGAAAAAAAGCAATGGAGTACTGCAAAACAAAATGAATCGAGAAAATGTCATCGGATCGGTCCTTGATCGTTCGAAGAGGGATGAGAGAATGTAACTCACAGAAAGCTGGACGGTACTACGAAAAGATCTGAATAGGAGTTCAGCTTACAGTGATCAGTTTTTTGGGTATGCTAGCGGGCGGATTCCCCACAGCCAGCTCGAGATGTCCCGTAACAGGCAACCATTCCAAGGCAGTTCGCAGGATGTCTCGCGATGATGCATCTGCGGAGGCTGTTCGGTTGGCCACCGAGTTGATCATGTCACAGAACGCCGATCGCTGGGATTGTAAAATTGTTAATAGCTGGCCATGCACTTTTGACCCGAAACCGATTGGCAAGACTCCATCACGCTGGTATGTAGGTACTACTTGCACGCCTCGTGATTCGCTCGATACTGATGGTGCCACACCTGGACTCACAGTGTTACACGGCTGATATTGGAACATTCACACTTGGGATAAAGTCTTTGTTCTGACCCACGAGTGGATTCGAATAGCATATGAATACAAAAGTTCACCCACTCCTTATTTGGATCCCTTTTCTGATTCCTGCCGCGTACGGGATTTGGTATTTGTGTTTTGGTATTAGCCCGATTGCTTATCGCATTGCGCATTTGGTTGTTGGTGCAGTTATCTACTTGGCCATCTTTGCAGCGTTCTGCGGGTCAATCGGGATTGTGTTTTGGATTGTTGATAGATGGTCCAAGTACCGTAAACGCTGAATTGCTTGCTTGATATTCCAACGTAAGAGCCTGCCATGTGCAACATGTACACCACCGTCTCGAACCACCATGAGCTGGCCGATTGGGGATTAGCGACCGTCCAGCAAAGAGGTCAAGAAGTAGTCAATGATCTTGACTCTGATCAATTCCCTGTGCAACATCGTTCTAGAGATTGAGCAACCTGTTGTAACTTGCGAGAACGTTTTGGGAATTGCATCAACCATAATTGGAATTTTTGGTATTTTGCTATCTTGGGTATCCTGCCTTTGGCCAGTTGTCGCAGTGCATGTCGTAATAGGACTTGGGCTAGGGATCACAGACGTAGTTTCCAAGGCGGAGCCCACATCAGAAAAATTCGTCTCCAGCAAGAGGCCGGGAGGCCGAAACAGCATGGGTATTGCTGGCATTTGCCTGAATGTGATCGCAGCAATCTTAACGATCGTGTGGTGGTTTTTTTGGCAAACCAACGGATTCGGAACATTTCAGATCCTCTAACCGTTCTTTGTCACATCGCCCGTCACAAAATGCGGCAACCAAGAAACGCGATGCGGAGTTGACCGCGATTGGGGAAACAGGACCGCTGGGGTTTTGAAATGGTGTACGGCCCGCCAATCCTAAACCGTTTGATTCGGATGAAAGGCCGCGTTGTAGTCAAAGCCAAACTGTTGTGCCAAGCCAGCCATTCGGCGAATCCAAGGGATTCCAGCAATGCGCTTCAATAAAATATAGAGCGTATGTGCCACGTCACGCTTCAGTATCTTCGTAAGTTGAGTTAGCAAAACTGCGAAACTGAGTAACACCATACAAATGCCCGGGGGAAATGACGTGAAGACGAAATGCACTGAGATCGCACGCCGCGCACTTTCCCATTGCTTCTCGAAATTAGCCTGATGCTCGGCGGGGAGCGATTTGATAAAATATACCCGCTTTTTTTCCCATTCATCTGCAGATGTACCAACTTCTGAATTCCCAACGAACTTGGAAACGATGAACCCTAGAAACGTGAAACGGTGGCACTGGCTAATCATTCCGTTCAACGTGCTTCGAAGCATCCCGTACCCGCGGACTCTTCGGTGATTCCGAAATGGGTCATCGCGAGGGAAGCACATAGCGTTTCTTGCTCAATGCTCGACTCGACATCACCAGGTACGTGAATCGCAGGCGTTGAACCTCCCGACTTTCGTTCAAGATCAAACAACTTCGCCTCCAATTTGCACTCTTTTTCACTCATGTTGCTGCTGATCGCATGAGCGGCCAACGAAACAGGTGTTTCCTGTCCGTCCAGCTTGATCGTTGGATTGCCAAGCTCAGCACAGATACCCTCTAAGTAGCCGGGCATGGCTGGAACGAACAGTTTAGGTTTGCCTGTGTAAAAACCATGTTGTCGGCCCCGGATAGTTAACGATGATGCCGTGGAGCATACCGGCGGAAATCATCCAGCTCGGCAAAGTCAAAAATTGGATGTTGCCTAAGTATTGCTTGCAGGGTGAGGCCGGATTGCAAGCGCTCATCGCGCACATGTGAGATCCCCGATCTTACTCGACTTCGTAACACTTCTATCGAGGCTTCACAGCCAAATCCGTAGTAGGAAATCATGGATCGCAAAGAAGCTTTGAAACTGCTCAGAGGCGGGAAAAGGAAGTCAAGAAGTGGAATGCACTTGCTCCTTATCTAGGCGTTTGTCGCTGGCAAATAGTAACGATTTTTTCGAAAACCCGACTTTTATGGCGAGACAGATCACACTGGGACGCACTTTGTTACAACGAAACACTGCTAAAAACATCCGTCTCATTCGTTTCTCACACAGTATTTTCAATACTAATATTCAACGTTTACTCAAAAAAGGAATAAGGAAATGATATTTAATTCGCGGAGACTTTTGGCTCCAGTTTCAATGCCCATCTTCATTTTATTTGTGTTGGCTTTGAGCTCACCACTACAGGCCCAGTTCGGTGCTGGTGGTGAAGGGGAGATGATGCGAAAGCAATTTCAGGATTCTTTGAAACAACAAAAGGTTGCCTTTGAAAATCGGATCGTTTCAAGAATCGCAGATATCGATCGAGCTTGCGAACTATCGGATAGCCAAAAGAAAAAACTTTCGATCGCCTCCAAAGGCGCTGTCAAGGCGAGTATGACCGAAGCGAAAAAGAACATTGCCCAACAAGCCCAAAATATGGGTTTTGAATTTGACCCAGACGAGGCTCCAGAAGAAGAAAAAGAGGATGAAGACATTCCCCAAGCCGGGATGATGGAGCTGGGATTTATAGTCGGTGAGATGATGGGTAGTCAGACTGTCCAAGTCGACAAGAACAAGGTCTGGACTTCAGCTGTCAAAAAAGTCCTCACCGAAGAACAGACAAACAAATGGAACGAATGGAGTGAACAGCGAGCGGTATACCAGCGTCGAGTTGCCGTCAAGAACTTTATCGCAAAGGTCGATCGCAAACTTCTCCTTGCACCTGAACAACGCGACGAACTTATCAAGTATGTCGACGAAAGTTATGGAAAAGAACTCTACGAACAATCCCAGACGGACTCCCCTTACGGAATGGACATGTTCTTTGATGGTGGAATGGGAATGCAGGGTGGTGCCGCCCCCGATGATGCTGACGAAGCACTGAAGAAAATCTTGAGTGAATCTCAATTGACTGAATGGATGAATTCATTTGAAGGTCAACTTTCCAATTTGGGTAATGGAGGAGGAGGTGCTTTTGGCGCTTTCAACATGATTGGAGGTCCAGCCGGAGGAATTGTTGTCGATGCAGTTGAAGCTGTCGAAGAGGAAGGTGACGACGACAACGAAGAAGACGAATAGATTTCCTCAAAGAAATCTTATGTTGAAATGTCAGCCGCCTTGCCGCATGATTGATTGTGGTTCAAGGGTTTGGGGTTCCGAGTCCACTCTTCCACCCTCAACGAATGATTCCCGTAGCCCATTCCGCGTCACCATCGTTTCGGCCTGCGCAGCAGATTGAGGCTGAAACATGGGGACCGAGACATGGGCGGGCCATTCTGAAGAGCTAGAGCGAGGCTGCAAACCTAAACCGTATTCACCCACTCATTCCGTGGACGAACCTTGAAATTGGACGTGGAATCACGGATGCCGTCGCTCCCGCGACTCTGGCTTTTGGGTGGGATGTTACCCCAGACTAAAAGTCTGGGGCTAAAAGAAATTGTCACTCTGTGACAAGTCCCGACAAGCCTGAGGAACCCGAGTGAGGATGCGAAACAACCACTTTTCACCCACTCATTCCGTCGGAGAGCCTCTTATTTTCACCCACCACCATGTAGAAGATTCTCTGTGAACCTCCGTGTTCTCTGTGGTTCATCCGGAAATTATCCGCAGAGGTCACAGTGAGCCATGAGATGAAAAAACACCAAAGCAATTCGCCGCAATCGTGTATTCGCCTGCCTTCTCCATTCGACAGTTTCGCGAACGATGTGACCAAGATTCTGCCAGCAAACCACAATGACTTTGCTAGAATGCTAACGCACTTTGTTTGGAGTACGACTGAGATCTTCTAGGTCGACGCTGCGATACCTCCCTTGCTGAGCGAAACAAATTTTGGGGCGGAAGAACTTAGGGTGCACATCGAATAAGCAGACCGAAAATAGGCGATACATTCATGAGCACAAAATTCGAATTATCCAAGGTCCTGCAAAAAGAGTTACTGCCGGGCTTCAAGGTGAAATTTGTCCATTCTGAAATGATGACCCAAGCATATTGGGAAATTGAAGCGGGCGCGGCCCTACCAGAACATTCACATATTCATGAACAGGTGGTTCACGTTCTAGAAGGAGAATTTGAATTGGTGGTGGACGGAGATGTTTATCTAATGAGGCCAGGCGAGGTCTTGGTGATATCTTCCAATGCCATACATTCCGGCAAAGCAATCACCAACTGCAGAATACATGACGTATTTTCTCCACTTCGAGAAGACTATCAATCTCAACATTGAATTTCAGAGCTCATCACAAGCCCACACTTTATTAGGCGATGTTTGTGCCTAAATGAAGATTCGAGGTAGCCTGATGGTGACCACCTCAAAGGTTCTGAGAGCTGTAATCGGTCTAACACCGCCGCCGGCCTACGCGGCCTTTCCTATGGGGGAAGCTTTTGCGGCCAGTCTTGGCCAACGGTACTACATGGTTTGCCGACGACGCAGATCTATCCAATAGGTGCCGCAGTTTGGACGCTTTCCAATCAATGAGGAGGCCGTTAGATAGCCCAGGCTTAGCCCCTATATCCTGATCTCCAAAAGCCACCGATTTCTTTGTTCTCTGTGGTCATCCAAAAATTAACTACAAAGGTCACCGAGAGCGCAGAGAATTGGAGAATGTCAGGTTCCCGATCAAGATAGAACAGTGATCAACGCTTGCGCGGTTTGGCAAACCGAATTCGCGACTTTCTGGACGGGATCAAAATGACTGGCTGAATTTTGAAAGGGGAATTGCGGTTGATCGTCTGGCTTTATCCACGGATAAATGAAACGCGAGGATTCGGCGATTTACGAAATTTAGAATGCCGAGCTTGGGTTTGTGCGTCTTGTTGCTGAGAAAGAGAGTTCTGTAGGGAGAGTTGGCTACCATTTGGCGATCCCTCTTCGGGATGGAAACGAGTCCGATCCAAAAACTTATCACCAATGGGGCAGCAAGAAAGACGAGTACCAGAAAACCTGGCATCCAATCGAAGACTTCTTTGAATAGGAATATCAGCGGCAAGGTGATTGTGAACATACCTGTTGAAAGTACCAAAACCATAAGAATCCAAAGATTTCGCCGAACGCGAATTTTCTTTTTGCACGCTTCGCAGCAATCCCCTTTCACGATCATTCCCTGCGCATTCATCCCGACAGGGCCAGCTCCTACTTTCCCGATCGTAGCGTAGAACGCGTTTTGGGTTGGCTCAACACCGTGAGCTTTTTCATTGCACAGGTCACATTCTCTTGTTCGATTTCCATGCGTGTTCATTTGGGATTCCCGTCAGTGTCTAAGGTAGGTACTCAGCCAATACAGCTTGCACCTCTCTTTGTGACACCAGATTTTGAGAATGCCCTAATGAATCAAATTTTGCCTCCACAATAAGAGGAAAATTCGCACCCATCCAATTGGCTTATGCGTGTTTTTTCAGAAATCACCCTCGCTCGAGACCCATTCGCTACATGAACAACAACCATCGTAAATCAGTGGCTTGGAATCAATCGGCGTTTCAGAAATCTCATTAGGCTGCCGATTCCTTCCATTTCTCGCTAAACAGCCGCCCCCATAACGATTGTGCCCACAAGGTAACGCAAGCAGCGCGATCTCTTTCTATCGCGTCGATCTCGGCAATTATATCGAAATTTGCGTTTTCTCAGATTCCATCTGCATTCAGGGTGTAGAATTCATCGACATCAAGGAAAGATTGCACATGGATCTTTTCCGGGATTAATCCATTGGGCCGGACGCCCATATTCTCGAGAGCATCATATGCTTTCGTTTTTGCCGCCGGTTGGAGCTACTTGGCCCTTTACTATTTTTTGTGCGGCACTCTTTGGCACTCGTACACTGCTCCATTGGACCGATTTGTGATCATTAATCTGGTCGAATGTAAGCTTGAAAGGGACTATCTATCGGAAAAAATCAAAATACCTTCGCAAAGTTGCAACGCGAACGGGAAAAAAAACGTAAAGCTGATGAAAAACGTCAACGTCGACTGGAAAGGAAGAACGCTGAAGCAGAGTCGCCTACTCCAGTGAACGCCGAGCAAGAAGAACCGTCGGACGATAAGGATGAATGACTCAAGCTTGGCAGGTCTATTTGTGAGTCCTTTTGCCTACTTGGAATCATTCTCTCATTGCCCAATTGGAAGTTCGGCAGAAAACGGTGCCCAAAACCCTCGATATGTGCATCTTGCATCTGTTCGTTGTCTTATTTTGGCTAGCGAGAGGTTTTTGCGTTGCCTAGCTTGATGTGGGCAACCTATTGAAACGATTTTTACCAAATGGATTGCGATGATTGACAAATTGAGAGCCGAAGGGCATAGCGCTGCAGAGATCGTCAACTTTCTGCTTCTAGGTTGTGCGATCAAACCCAATCTTGAGCCCCCCAAACCAAAGCCAGAGCTCGCCGTAAAAGTTGGTACACAACTTTATGACGCCATCCCCGAGCCCTACCGAAGGGGAAAACATAAGACTTTTAGCCCAACGGTCGAGGACATCGAACGAGGCAAAAAGTTGTTTCGAAATTCAAAGGACGCGGCCAAATTACAATCGCCTCTCGGACCCCACCGCCCCGCTCGACTGGACACCAATCAAGCAGGTATACCACCTTCGCCTGCCTAGGCCACTCTGCCATGATCCTCAAAAGCCACGAGTGCCTCGCCCGTCTTCGACTGGCCGGCCGAGAACATCAGATACACCGGTTTTCTTAGCCTTGTTACCCGTCAATTCAAAACGATCCGGGTACTAGTTCCAAGTTCCACGTTTGAGAGCAACAAGAATTGTTTCGGCAGGAGCCTCAACCTCCCGTAAAAGGCAAAAACCTCGACGACGGGTGCCATCCTTTGGGGCATCAAAATCCGAACGGGCAATCAACTAAACGAGTTGCCATCCCACAATTCCAGAAACTCGCATCCGACCTGGAAATAATAACCTGATTCGTTGCAATAAGTGACGCGGGAAACGATTTTAAATTGATCCCCTTGGCAACTTTCAAGAGTCAACAAAACATAGTCGGTAGGAATTGGATTCATTGAAACCAAACCGATTCCCATTGGACCGATGTCTCGGCTAATCGTATCGTGGCGACAGAGCAACCTCTGAAAACTTTCATCCAAAGACTCGACCACAACAGGCATGGTAATTGACAAACGCTTGTGACTCCTGCGGCCTTTTCCCGCCAAGGGCATGTCCAGCATATAGGCCAATTCGATGGCATTAACAACTGACCGAATGGATTTATCTAGTTGTGCGGATTCTCTCATTCCTGAACCTCATCTAAGTATGTTGATCAAGACTAGGTTACGCGCTCCGAACTGCGAGTAGATAGGGAACGAAAGCGGATAGCCGCGTTCTCAATCCCCCGGCAACAAGCCCAACCCGCACAATCCGCTTAGCCCGCCGCGTATGGGTACCGTCTCGGTGTCTAACCTCACTCTTTAACTGGAATGCGTTTCCATTGATTTGGCCGGCACTCACGCCCCAATGGGGGGGCAAACCCAAACTCCAAGTAGCGCACCTTTCATATCAATCACGAATCTCAACAAGTCATGATTGCCAACGGTAAGGTACTTTCAAGTCTGGCGTCCTAACGATAGCCTACTCAATTCAAGCTGACGGCCTGCGAAATGATGCACTAGGAAAGTGCCACCTCGAGTGCAGCAATGCACTCGAGGAATCAATTGTGGCGCAGTTCCGAAATTGAACTTTTATAGTGAAACACTAACAAGCAAATCACGATTTTCGTAAGGCCCGAATGGTAAACCAAGTTCACAGAACTAACGACACCTCAAACGATCCACAAGACGCATCCCGCAGGATCATTGCCGCGAGTCGGAACAAAGCATTAAGTCCCAACTACCGAATCGGATTTTTGAATACCCTGGGACTACGTCCTGTCATTGGCTTCTGGCGACAGCTATTTCGAATTGCGTTTATCCTTGTCGTTTCACTCAATTTCTTCGCCATACTGTTGATCGCCAACCGCGTGTACTCATATGGCACACGTTCCAGGCCAAAGATTGAATGCTACGGGCCTTTCCTGATTATGGGGCGGGCAGAACAAAAGGAGTCCGCAAGAGAACTCGCCTACCAGGAGATCCCCGAACTGGCTGCAGACATGAATTTGATAATTGGCGAATTCGATATCATCGAGGCAAAGGTTTTTGATTCCAAATGGAGTGACGGAAAATACGAAGCGAATTTGTCATTGTATGCAACGAACTTCCCCACCAATCAACCGCTCAATGTGATTGATGGCAACTAGTGCTTCGTCCGTCTTCGATTGGCGGGCCGAGAACATCAGATACACCGGTCTTCTTCGCCTTGTTACCCGTCAATTCAAAAAGGTCCGGGTACTAGGGCCAAGTTTGAGAGGAACAAGAATTGTTTCGGCAGGAGCCTCAACCTCCCGTAAAAGGCAAAAACCTCGACGACGGGTGCCATGCTCCTCGCTTAGTTGGGCATGGGGTGTTCCGCCAACAACCCAGTGCGATCTGGGTTTGAATCGTCTATCGGACCAAAGGACTAATGATTAGAACCGTCCGCCTCTTCTTCGGAATGCTCTGAAAGATCAACTTCGATATCCATCTCTGCCAGCAATTCAATAATCGCTTTATCAAGCTGTTCACCTCGAACATCTTTGAAACGAATCTTCCCTTCTGCGTCCAGCACAAAAATTGATGGCCATCCGTTAATGTTCCACTTCGTAGAGATCGGGCCATTGGTGCCTTCTTCTCCATTCCAAAAACTACGCCAAGTGATATCTTTCTCTTTGACAATCTCTCGAATTGCATCAAGATCACCGTCACTGTTTACGCCAATGATTGCGAAAGGTTTGTCTGCCAACATTTTGACGAGCGACCGCTCGTGGGGATACATTGCCCGGCAGGGACCTCACCAATCGCCCCAGAAATCAATCATGACGACCTTGCCACGATAGTCACTCAGCTTGAACTCTTTGCCATCAATGTCTGCTCCAACGATGTCGGGTGCGACACAACCAATGGAGAGGTTGCGAAGTCCGAACAGCGAAGACTCAGATAGTTGGCCCAGTTTGCGATCGCCATAGACTTCAACCTCGGAATACTCATCGATGACGGTCTGGTACAAAGATTCGATCGACTCTCTTTCAATTACCAGATCTTTCAAATAGCCAACCGTTTCTTCACCTAGAGCCTCAGCCACATCCGGATCACCGATTCTCCGCTTTAAAGAAACCGTTTCTTCCAAATAACACGCCTTGGTAAAGGTCGCTTTTGCTTTGACCAAATCATGTGGCGATTTGTTGATCAACGCATCAAGCCGCTCAGCCACTTGAGGAGAGGGTTTTGCATATCGCATGCTCAAGCAAATATCATGCAGCCTTTCACTCTCGATAAAATCGTTGAGAAGCGTCTCAAATGCTTTGTCAGCAACCTCGGGAAATCCTCTGCCATTTCTCACTAACCACAGGCAAGCGGACTCAGCGAGTTCAGTCTTTGGATTCTCGCTGGCAATTTTCTCCATTTCTGGAATGTAAGGTTCTGCCGTCGGGCGATTGCCATAAAGTTCTTCTCGTTCTTCCGGCGAAGCACTCCTGACTTTCTTGCGAAACTCATCTTGGGCCTCTTGAAACTTTTTGGCAATCGCTTCAACAGAGTCGTCTGACTCTTCTTCTTGATCGGACGTGGCTTCTTCATCGTCTTCTTGAATGTCCAACTGACTTACTTCGTCAGACGTGGATCCCGACTCGCCGTTCTTGATCTGAGTTGTCATCTGCAACGCCGTTGCAATCCTTCTCATCTTTGTCATCACAATCTTGATCGAACTACTTTTTGAATTGGTGTTCTCGAAACGGCCTCTTTCAAAAAAAGACCACACAGAGGATCCCGAATATTCACAGGGCTCCGGTGGCTGGATCTCGGTGCTTCGCATGATCTTGATCAGCCTTTTCGTCAGCCCGCTGGTGATAATCATGTTTTATGAATTCGGTTTGTTCGACCCTATGTCTGATTCAACACTCTTCCATCGCTTTTTCACCCAGTAATGGATTCGTAGCGATGAAGTGGCTGCATCCGCTGAATTTCGCATGTTCCGAATCGAAAATGCTTTAACCAACGCCAGCGATCTCAGGCTGCTGCTGAGTCAAGCAATGAAACGATCCCAAACCATATGCCAGATTCAACGAAGGCAAGCCGATCACCGTTCGCCCTGGGAACTGCTCCTCGATCACACGAATCGCCGCCGCATCGGAAGCTTGTCCGAATTGAGGCACAATCACTTTGCCATTGGTAATGTAGAAGTTGCAGTAACTCGCGGGCAAACGTTGGCCATGCAATTTAATTGGTTCTGGCAGCGGCAAAGGAATTAGATCTACATCCTGCCCAAGCAGTTTGAAGCCACTCTGTAAGTCCTGTAAATTCGCTGCCAGTATTGCGTGCTGAGCATCCGACTCGTCTAGGCAATGAGCATAGAGCACCGCTCCACTAGGGGTGAATCTGGCAAGCTGATCAATGTGCCCATCGGTATCGTCTCCAGTGATCACACCTCCAGCCAGCCAAATCACGCTGGATGCACCGAGGGTATCCGAAAGCAAACGTTCGACTTTCCCTTCACTGATTTTTGAATTTCGCTTGGGATCCAATGCACAACTTTTCGTGCAAAGGACGACTCCTGCCTGATTGATTTCAATTGCCCCTCCCTCGATGCAGAACTCCATTTTCTGATGGGAGCAGCCTGGCCCCAGGTTGGGTTTTGCTTTGACGATTTGCTCACAAATCAACTTGGAAACATTCTGATCCAGATCAAAAGGCGGGTACTTGCCGCCCCAGGCGTTGTAAAACCAGTCGATACCAATCTGCTCGTTTGTTTCCCAATTGATCACAAATGTTGGTGCGTAGTCTCGCGCCCAAGCATCGTTGGTCGGAATATCAACGATTTGCACATTCGTCAGTCGGCCGCTTCGTTTACTTACAGTCGAGAGAAATTGGTCCAGTTTCTCTTCCCCACTGCACATCAGCATCACAGGTTCGTCTTCGGCGATTGCAGCAACCAACTCAAGGTATTCCGTTTGGGCTGCCTCCAGGTTTTGGGGCCATGTTTTCTGATTGTGCGGCCAGGACATCCACGTGGCCACATGGGGATGCCATTCGGGAGGCATCATGAAGCCTTGCTCACTCAATGAAATCGTCGAGATAGATTTGGTGGGTTCATTCATTGAAAAATCAAGTTGCAGGTGAAATGACGAAAACTACACTCTACCAAAATTAAATGCCATCGAGAGCGTCATCGCCAAGCCCTATTCGGAAAATAAACGGCGGGACATGCCAATCTTGTAGCGAACGCAAACAACGACCTATCGAAAGATTCCGATTATTGATCGAGCATTCTTTCCGTTAGCCCCGAGTAAGCGTCGATACGTCGGTCGCGCAGAAAAGGCCACCAGGTTCGAGCGGCTTCGATCAAAGACAAATCGCAATCGACGATCAAACTCTGTGACCCTTCTCCTGCTTGTGCAATCAGTTTACCGTATGGATCACAAACAAACGATGAGCCCCAAAACTCGATTTCACCTTCGACTCCGACTCGATTGGCAGCAACCACATAGACGCCGTTGGCAATAGCGTGGCTTCGCATCATCGTAATCCAGGCATCAAGCTGACTCGCTCCATCCGCTGCTTTTTCGTCAGCCAGCCAGCCAATCGCGGTGGGATAAATCAATATCTCGGCGCCTGCCAGCGTCGTGAGCCGTGCAGCTTCGGGAAACCACTGGTCCCAACAGACGCAAACACCCAACTTCCCAAAGCTCGTCGCAGCCGCCTGAAATCCAAGATCGCCAGGCGTAAAATAAAACTTTTCTTCAAAACAAGGATCATGCGGAATATGCATCTTCCGGTAAATGCCAGCAATACTGCCGTCAGAATCCGTGGTAACCGCCGTATTGTGAAAGAGTCCAGCCGTCCGTCGCTCAAAATGGCTACTAACAATGACGATTTTCAATTTCTGAGCCAAATCGGCTAATTGATCAGATATGGGCCCTGGAATGGGCTCAGCCAACTCAAAGTGGTCGTGGTTTTCGGTCTGACAGAAATATTGACTTGCAAACAGCTCTTGAAGACAAACAACTTGTGCGCCATCATTTGCAACCAACTCGATCTGCGCAACAGTTCGGTCGATATTGTTTTTAGGATTGGTGTCACAATTGAGCTGGATAATCCCCAGTCGAACCATCCTTTTTGAATCTTTCATTCATTTGACCTAACAAGTGGAGTTAAGTTCCATTAGACCGCTGGACGAAGCGATCTCAATTGGTACTTTAACGTAATGATTAGAAAACCTGCTCGCGGTTTGTTTGTTACCGGCACGGACACCGAAGTTGGCAAAACCTATGTCGGTAGCATTATCGTAAAAAGTTTGCGTGAAGCAGGCCATCGGGTCGGCGTCTACAAACCGTCCGCCGCTGATTGCGTTTCCGATGGTCAGGACTTGGTCAGCGAAGATGCTGTCGCGTTGTGGGAGGCCGCCGGAAAACTGGGAAACCTCAGTGATGTCTGCCCTCAACGTTTTCGCGCTGCCCTCGCTCCTCACCTGGCCGCCAAAGCGGAAGGCAAACAACTTGACCCAAACCAACTTCGCCAAGGCATCGAGGCTTGGGCGGACAATTGCGATATCGTTATTGTCGAAGGTGCGGGCGGACTAATGACCCCGGTCAGCGATGAAGAGTACATCGCCGATCTGGCATTTGACTTGGGCTATCCGCTTATCGTCGTTGCTCCCAACGTACTGGGTGTGATCAACCAAACGCTGCAAACGACCATTACGGCATCTTGTTTTCGAGATGGCCTCGATGTCGCCGGCATCGTCTTGAACGACGCCCAATTGATCGAAGGTGATATCAGCATCGAATCGAATCTGGAAGAGATCACCAAACGTTGCCTCGCTCCGGTACTTGGTCGACTGCGTTTCCAAGCGGAGGCCTTTGATAACGCCATCGACTGGTTTGCACTTTCCGGTCAATCCGAAGCCGCATAACGTTCAACAGCACTTTCTTGGCGATTTCGCTATGACATTTATCGACTATGTTCCGTCCGAAAAAATTCCCCAGGAACATCAGGTCGATGATCATGACAACATTCTGCAAATCCACGGCGTTCACCCACGCGTGATTCGATTGCATTTTGATCTATACGTTGAGTTGATGCACCGACCTGGACCGCTTTCAAGAATCCAGAGAGAGCTGATCGGAGTCCTGGTCTCCTTAATTAACCAATGTCATTACTGAACCGTCCACCACACGCGCGGTCTGCGTTTTGCACTATCCAAAGGCAAGCACGATCATGAGACGATCAAGTCGATTGTCACCTCTCTGACTCCAGAACAGTTTAACAATGCCCCTTTGAGTGAGCCTGATCGAGCCATGCTCGCCTACAGCGTCAAACTAACTCGCGCCCCTGGTGAGGTCAACGCTGAGGATGTATCTCAATTGCGTGAGGTCGGGTTCGATGACCGCGCGATTCACGATATTGCATGTATCGTCGGATACTTTGCATTCGTCAATCGCGTCGCCGATGGCTTGGGAGTCGAGCTAGAAGACTGAACGTCTTCGCTGGCGACTTTGGTTTTCCGGGAGCGCGAGGTCCTGCAGAAACAAAAATCCACATGAAGGTTTTAGCAGGAGCCTCAACCTACCGTGGTTATCAAGACTAGCGTCGCTGAACGGATGAAGGAATTGACTGAACCGCAGGTAACGGACGAAGCTGGTTTGGATACTGCTGCGGAATCGGCTGCTCCCATCCAGCAGGCTGAATCGCTTGTGAATTGGTTCGATCAAGCTCAGCTTGCAACTGCCTCAAATGGCTTTTCAACTGCTGCCGACGCACCGCCTCGTCAGTAAGGCGCGGTGGAGCAACCTGAGAAGTCGACCTCGACAAATACGTATCGCCTCGATTGTCTGCATTGTTCTGAGTCGTGTGATCGTCCCGCTCCGTTCGCGGGCGAAGCTGCGGTTGGAGCTGGGGCTGGGGTCGGGCGTGACTCGGCAATTGAGACCAACGTTCTGGACGTTGAGAGCGGAGGGGTTGTGTTTGGGGAACAATCAGCTGAGCTGGAAGAGGTTGATTCGCTTGCATTCGGCTGGAATCATCTTTCTCTTTCTCCAACATTCGAAGTGTTCGATTGACCAGCTGAAGATTAGTCATCAAATTGTTCATCTGCTGCTGCGATTGATTCTGATTGGTATACAGCGGCCCCATCCAGGTCTTGATCTCACCGACAGCAGATATTTGAGCTCGCAAATGAGCGACCTCGCCTCGCATGCTGGACAACTCTCGCTCATGCTCTAACTGCAATCGGGCAACTTGAACTTGCGACTCCAATTCCGCATTGCGTACCAACAGCTTCATCGTTGTTTCCAAGATTCGTCGACGAGAATCGGGCGACATATTCGAATCAGCAAGGCAATCCGACATCGTATCGGCAAGATCGTCGCAATGTCGATACGCAGACGATTCAAGATGCTGATTCTGAATAAAACCTGGTTTTGGCCCATCAGAAATAGAGACAATCGTTGACTGGCGTGGCGGCAGAAGTCGTTCGTCAAATTGAACCAGTTCAGTCACCCTTTCGTCGACGTCTCCGCGAATTGCCAATTTCACCTGAGCCACTTTTTGGGCCCTTAAAAGGTGTTCTGATTGGCGTTCATTGACGAGCAAACCAACGATCGTTTTACTTCCGGCGTCTACATCTTGGGAACCATAGGGTTCCACGCTAAAGACTTTGACGTTTTTCAAAAATGTTTTGCTTATTGAAGTGTTCTCTCCATTTGTTCGCATTTTGTAAACGCCGAGAACGTCGACATAGTCACCGGGCTGCAACAGGCCGTTGATCGAATCGTCCGCCGAAACCTTTACGGCAACTACCTTAAAACCTTGCGGGATGGCAACAACTTCATCCTTTGCAGCACATTCGGATTGCTGAAGTGCTGGGCAACTTTCCGATCCATTACCATCGCGACAGGCTGGACAAGAGGTAACCGCAGTGGTGTTTGCATTCGAAGCAGCACAGGCCGGACAACCATCGTCCTGGTTAGCAAAGCTTGCCGTTCGAACATCGGATTCTGGCCGCTGAAAATCAGAGCGAATCAGTTCCAGTGTTTGGGTAACCTCAGCGTCAAGTTGCTCAGCAATGGTAGATATTCTTTCGCCTGAGTCAGACTCTTGCGCAGTTGCCACCATGCAACCAACTGCAAAAAATCCAACTAGGGCAATTGCTCTTGAGAATCTCAAATTCCGTGACATTGATTCGCTCCTTGCACAAGTCTCGGGTGATCGGGAAAGCCGATTTGATAACAGGCTTCAAATTTGGGCAAGACGAATCGACGAAGCAAGCGAAATCGTTGTACGCACCGGGCAAAGTGCTATCATATTTGTCCACACTGTACTCGAAAGCCACCAAAAAATGCCCATTACTCAATCTATGATTGCTCTTCTACGTTGCCCAACAACCGGCTCCCAGCTGCAACCTTTGGAGCAAACACAAATTGACCAGCTCAATCAATCAATCCGAGACAAAAAACTAGTCAATCGAATCGGTAAAACCATTCAGCATGAAATGGAGGAAGCTCTGGCCAACGAGGATCAATCCTGGATTTACGCGATCCGATCCGGCATCGTTAGCCTGATTCAAGACGAAGCTGTTTCGGTCAAGTCACTGAACGCTTAGTGCTGGAGAGTTTGTGGATTTTCTTATTGCATGGTTAGTTGGCACAGATGCCGCACTATGGAAACCCGGCGCGTGAGCGAGGACGAACCCGACACGTCCTCGCTCACGCGTCGGGTTTCCATACGCCACTGCTTCTAAGTTTTTGCTTCGTGTACGAATGAAAAAGTCACAGCCTCGACGGGTGCTTTAACTCGTTTGTAGTCCCGCCTTTAGGCGGAATCGTATCCAGCCAGCTAAAGCCGGTACTACGAACACTTTATGTAGCATGATGCAATATCCTAGAAAGCGAGGAAATACCTGGCCGTTCCTCGCTCACGCGTCGAGGCTGTGACTTTTTCGACTGGTGGCTGATTCAGAAGCCAATGGCATCTGAACATCCACATTCCGCCTGTTTTGGAAACCCGACGCGTCAGCGAGGACGAACCCGACACGTCCTCGCTGACGCGTCGAGTTTCCATACGCCACGGCTAAGTTTTTGCTTCGTGCACCACGTTCAACACCTGCTGATCTCATCAGAGAAATACTCGCAGTCGTTGCCGCAATCCAAAATGTTAATGTCAACAAACTGAAAATCGAAAACCTTGGCATTGCCGCCCCTTATCAATTTACCTGCATCGTATGCAATCAAAGAATAGGTGATTCGTCAGGCAATACAAAAAAATATGCCGAGCCATCCAAATTGGACGACTCAGCACACGTGGCTGTATCAATTGTATTTTTGACTTTAACGTCGAATGGGCTGGCCTGGCTGGTTGCTTCGCCGCGTTGATCGCATTCGGCTTGCCGTTCGTTGCATTTGTTGTTGTGCCATGACTTGCTGTTGGGTCATTGGAGTATTAACTCGTTGCCCTCGTTGATTAGCAATCCGAGCGGGCCCTGCCATCGAACTGGCGTCACAGGTTGCACACCCGCCGACCGAATCAACGCTGCCTCCGCATGAATCACATCCATAATCGCCATAGCCAACCTGGCCACAACCTTCACCTCCACAATCGCAGTCAACTCCGCCTTCACAGAATCGGCGACCGTATAAATTTCCCATCAACGCGCCCGGCTGCCAGCAAAAGGGGCGACATTTGGTTGCGCCACCTACAAACTGTTCTCCGCAGCAGGGGTCATGTGCATCTGGTGGAGTACTCATCCACTCACCATAATAGACTTCGCCACAACCGCCGCCGCAAACGAGCGATCGTTTCCAAAGTCGAAACGCGTCAATCGGCCCTTGAGCAATGGGTCGCTCGGGCGAATAGCAATTACAGTCATTGCAACTATCGCCTGGGACTCCACATCCAACACCGAATGGACCACAACAGCCAGTCGCCAAGACACAAACTGCCAGAGCAACAACCCCGAACAGCAGATTCATCGATTTTTGTAACATACCGGGTTCCTCACTGATTTCCTCAAAGGACTTATCGGACAGAAAAGCCTCCCCAATCAAACGAATCCCGATAATTGACAAACTTTCACAATCTAACGTCTTCCAAAGTGAAACCACTCATGCCCTCACCACGCTTCCAAGCCGTCACAATAATGAAAAACTGCTGCCTCATCTTCGCAATCACCCTGTTTTGCATTGGGTGTGGTGACCCCGATCGCCAAAAGCTTGTTGGAACCTGGCGTCTAAAGCAATCGAGCGCAGTCGAAAAACGCATTTCAGAAACTGGAGACTCGGTAGCTAGCAAAATGTCACTGCGATTCAAATCTAATGGGGGGCTCTCAACGATTACTCGAATGGGAAACATTGATAGCCAAAAAACTGGTAGCTGGGAGTTCTTGAGTTTTGACGAGAAAACTCAAATCATGGATATCAAATGCCTGCTGGAAACCCAATCCACCGAACACAAAATTGAATTTCTTCCCGACAACAGAATTAAACTGACTCCGCCCAACATGGCAGGACTGAACAGCAAACTGGAATTCCAACTTGAGTAGCGAAAGCATTCAACTTTCACTCAGTTAAACTGTTCAGTCGATACATAACCATCCGATAATCAAAGACGGTTGAAAACGATTTTGAATTGAAGGATGTAGCTGTGCCACGAAACGGACTTTCGCTCCTATTGCTTTGTGTACTGACATTCGCCCTCGGTTGCTCATCTGAGAAGAACGACAGTCAATCCAGCGACGACACCAAGACCAAGAAGACGGTATCCAACTCAACAGAATCAGGTCAGCGCGTTCTCACTGCGGCCGAACAAACGCTTGCCGGCGTCTGGCTGGGCACTGCCTTCCTTGAGGACCAATTGGTCGAAGCGGAGTTTGAAGCCAAACCAAGCGACGAAGAGAAAAACGCATTTGTCAATGAAGCGGAACTTTTTTTGACAACGATCGTTGCAATTCATTTCAAGGCGGATGGGACCTTTGAACAGGATATCGAACAGTCTGCTTCGGGACTTCGCCAGGTAGGAGAAGGAACTTGGCGTGTTCGGGACCAGCAAGGCGATAAGCTGATTGTTGAAACCGTGGAACGGGACGCTGAAGGTAATGAAGTTACCGCAGAACGCTTATTCCAACTTTACCCAGACAAAAACAGCTTTGCGATGCCGGCTCCGGTTGGAGACTCCCTGTCTCAATGCAACCCGCTATTAATCTTTTCAAAGCAAAACAACTTCGTCGATGATCGAACCGCGGAAACCACCGGCGAAGACGTTACTCGATAAGACGGTTCGTTGAAAAAACCACTGGTGGTATGTCAAAGCTAAGTTGACCATTCGTAGTATCGGCTTCAGCCGGATTCTTCCGCCTAAAAGGCGGTAATACAGACCCTGCAGTTTAGCACCGACAACCTACTTGAAGTGGTTTCAAACTGATCTTCAATTGTAGAACCAGTTCTCATCTGCCGGGATTGGCCGGTGGGGACCGTGTCCTACAAGGGGTTTTCAATCAACCTCGAATCAGACCGACTTGCGCTGCGCTCGGTTTGTCCTTTCCGATGAAACGCCATAGAATACCGTTCGCCCGCGTTTTTACGCACATCCCAGGTCGGGCGCAAGTATTCATACCGCCAACCAAACATGGTTTCGATGGAAGAAGAACAACAACAATATCGGATTCCTCCTAAGTTGCTATTCCGAAGCTTCTTAATCGTGGGGGGGAGTTACATCGTATTCAGTATCGTGTACGGCACGATGTTGATTCTGTTGGCGAACTGGTTTTTCCCTGAGACCCATGACTTTCTGTTTGTCCAAAATACCGACAAACCTCTCGAAGAGTTGTTAGCGTCCGCGCCCACGCTTGGACTGCCCATCAATCTCTTTTGGGCATGGCTGGCCAGCACTGCTTTAATTTGCGTACCCATCGGATGGCTGGCCTCAAAACTCCCTCCATTTGCCAAGACTCATCACGCGTTGTTTGTTGCCATCATTGTCTTCGTGGACAGAATTCAGGCCGCAGTCAAGTGTTCAGGAGACAATCAATGGATGTTCCTGGTAATGATATTAGTATTCCCAATTGCAATTCTGATTGGCGCTAAAATGCATGGTGGACAGAAAATACCGCAGGGCGAAGCGTAGCTAAATCCTGCGACCCCGCTGAACCGATCGCAACCTCGTCACCGAAGCCGCGATGGCCCACTGACATACTCATTGCCAGAGACCACGAACCGAAGCTCCAGATCCTCGGCACTCGTCACACCGATCCGCACCGTCGATCGAATGTTATCGGCGGAAACCACTTCACCTTCTTCGATCCAAACCTGGTCATTGCCAATCAGGTCCTGGCCACTGAAACGGCGATCGATTGCAAGTGCTTGGCACAGACAAGCCGGACCTGTTGTCAGCCGCGCTCGAACCGTCAAACCTCGCCGTGATTCCATCACTTCAATTCCTTCAAGCGGCTCCAAAGCTCGAATCAATACCGCGCATCCAACTTCCTTGGAATCCGTGACCACATTGAAGCAATGCTTGGCGTGAATGGGATAGACATATGCCAAGCCCGGCTGGCCGAACATGACCTCGGTCCGCGACGTTCGGCTTTTCGTTGCGTGACAAGCAGAATCCCCTACCGGCAGATAGGCCTCGGATTCGACAATCCGGCCTCCAGTGCGCTGCCCCTGAATGCAGCTAATCAAACGGTGACCGAGCAAAGATCGAGCTACGTTTTCCGTGTCCTTTGCAAAGAATGCTCGCTCTAACCGCTTCACCATCGTTTCCGGTATCTAATCGACTGGGGACAAGTTACGATTGTACCTCTGGATCTTTACCCTGTATCTCCGACCCCTAAACAAAAAAACGCTCCCGATTCATGAATATTCGACTGCTCTGCAAGCTACTTGGCGTGTTGTGTATTCTGATCGGCGCATTCATGTTGCTCAGCTTGATTTGGGCATTGCCGCGATTCGGCTACCGAACAGATGTCACTGTTTTGGCCGAGCAGTTTGAACGCAGAGGGTTTCTGGGGTTGCTTTTCAGTATGCTGATCTCCTTCGGTGTTGGCGGACTCCTCTATGGCTGGGGCCGAAAAAGCAGCGGAGAACTATTCCGCAAGGAAGCGATGGCCGTTGTTGGACTCAGCTGGATCCTGGCCACGATTCTAGGTGCCCTGCCCTTCGTCTTGAGCGAAACGGCCAGAGGCCCGGCGATTCGAGTTTTCGAAGCCCATCAAACGATTCTTGTTGCCAGTTCGGGGTGGAGGTTTTGGAATTCGTGGGAGGTTGCCCCGGTCTCACCAAACGAACTTGCCCTGTTGAGCTGCCTGGAAAAGGCAGGACCGAAGGGACTGTCTGAACTTGAACTAAGCGAGAAAATTCCTACCGCTTCCGAAATCGTGACTCAGCTCAAAAAACGCGAACCCTGGAAGCACCTGATTGTGCTACCTGGCGATTTCAGCGGCACCGTGCCGGCAGACCGCGTTGCCAACTTTCGTATCAAACGACGCAAGATGGACTTTGTCGACGCGATGTTCGAAGCCCAATCGGGATTCAGCACTACTGGCGCCACCGTAATCTCCGACCTCGAAGACGGGTTCGAAGTTCCCCATTGCATTCTGTTCTGGCGGGCCAGCACGCACTTCCTCGGTGGACTTGGCATTATCGTATTGTTCGTGGTTATTCTTGGCCAAGGATCGGCAGGCAAAGCCCTGATGCGCACAGAGATGCCAGGACCAACCGCCGAAGGTTCCACGACTCGCATCCAACATACCGCCTGGTTATTCGGCGGGATATACCTGGGTCTCAATCTGGTTTTAACTCTGATCCTGCTTTTCATGGGAATGAGCCTTTTTGATGCCATTTGCCACGCGTTCGCTACAATGGCAACCGGTGGTTTCAGCACCTACAACGCAAGTCTTGGGCACTTTAGCAGCGTGGCAAACGTGAATGGCGAAGCAATCGAGTACATCATTATTTTGTTCATGATCCTAGCCGGAACCAATTTTACGTTGCTGTTTTTTGTTTTGATCGGGAAACCCGCAAAACTAATTCGCGATGCGGAGTTTCGAACTTACCTAGGGATCATCATAGGCGTTTCCATCGCAATTATTTGCTTTGGCATTTACCATGGCGACCAGGGATTTACTCGAGTCGACAATGCCGTTCGCAACGGCTTGTTCCAAGTCGTCTCCATTATTACGACCACCGGATTTGGCACCAATGATTTTGATCAGTGGAACCAGTTCGGTCGGGCATTGATGTTGGTACTGATGTTTATCGGTGGATGTGCGGGAAGCACGGGTGGAGGCATGAAGGTGATTCGGCACCTGTTGTGCGTCAAGATCCTTGGGATGGAAGTTGACCGAGCCTTCCAGCCCAAAGTCGTTCGACTCTTGAAAGTGGGCGGCAAACCCGTCGAGGACAAGAACCTGAAAAATGGAATTCTCGTATACTTTGGGCTCATCGCGTTAATCTTCAGCTTCAGTTTTTTGGCGATTCTGATGATTGAGCCGGACACCACTTGGGGGCTGGATAGTTCCAACAAACTGATCGACTCGGCAAGCGCGGCTGCATCGACCTTGAACAATATTGGCCCGGGACTGGGAGAAGTTGGCGCCACTCGGAACTATGGCAATTTCACGAGTCTGACCAAGCTGCTGTTTACCGTCTTGATGATGCTGGGAAGACTTGAAATCTTTCCCGTACTCGTTTTGTTTGTCCCAGCATTTTGGCGTGACCAATGATGCCCGAGAATCCACCTACGATCCCGTCACCTCCCAGTACGAGAATGATTCACTATGTGTTTCTGGCAATGTCTCTAACGATAATGCTGCTTTCGTTTGCAATGAGCTCCGATGGTCGACAGACAGTCACGCTGCCAGGATTCACTACGCCACTTCCTGAATTGTGTAGCTCAAAAGCTTATCTGGGAATCAGTTGCCCTGGCTGTGGCTTAACTCGATCCTTCATCGCAATTTCCCATGGAGAGTTTACGTCTGCGTGGCGTCTGAACCCGGCAAGCCTATTGGTCTACACTTTTGTGGCCATCCAAATTCCCTGGCAAATTTTCCAGCTCTGGAGAATCCGAACCGGAAAACCCATTATCGAATCACTCTGGGTTTTCGCCCCGCTACTGGCCTGTATGTTGGGCCTTGTCATTCAATGGGTGACGAAACTTTCGCTGGGAATGCACGTTACCTAGTGCAAGCTGCGCGCCCCGAAAAGCGTATCATCGTTTTGTTTTTGCGGTGAAACTGCCGATAAACTAAATGTACCTCGCTTCAGGCCCTGGATTGCACATGCAAAAGAACTTTATCGTGAACGGCAGACGACTCGATGTTCGTATCCAGGGAACGGGACGTCCCCTTTTGTTGGTTCACGGCTTTCCGCTGGACCACAAGATGTGGCGTCATCAAATCGAGCACTTCTCCCACTTCATGCAAGTTATCGCCCCGGACTTGATCGGGTATGGAACAAGCGGACCCGAGGATCGCGTCCAGCTCACCATGAATGACTATGCGGACGACTTGGCGGAACTCATCACGCAGTTAATGCTACAGAGCTCGGTAACCTACTGTGGACTTTCCATGGGCGGTTACATCGGCTGGCAATTTCTCCAAACTTACGGACACCTCGTCGACCGAGTCATCCAGTGCAATACGCGTTCTGCAGCAGACGACGAGAAAACCGCACGTGGTCGACGACTGGCTGCCAGCCAAGTCCTTAAACACGGCGTCAGTGAAATCGTCAGCCACATGCCAATCAAATTGCTGGGGCCCAACGCGCCCAGCTTATTAGCCAGTGAAATTCGCCAAGTCATCATCGCAACTCCACCTGAAACCATCGCTGCGGGACAATTGGCGATGGCTATGCGACCTAACATGACGGACTTTCTCCCCAAGATTAATCAGCCCACGTTGTTGATTGGTGGTGATGATGACACGATCACGCCGTCAAAAGAAATGGAAAGCATGTCTCAATCAATTCCCAATGTCGTGTTCGTCAGTATCCCGGGAGTTGGGCATATGACTCCGCTGGAGGCGCCTCAACAATTCAATGGCATTGTGGAACAGTTTCTAGAACAAACGAATGGGCAATGATGAAACGATTTCTGAAGCAATGGCTTCCACGAAAAAACCTGGACGAACTGTATCTTTTTGTCCATCTACCCAAATGCGCGGGAACGTCGCTTCTCAAAATGCTCTCGAAAATCGGGACACAACGCTTTGTCGTCGTTGCGGAGACTCAAACCAAAAAAGACGCATTGCAGCTTCTCAATTCAAACATCGAAAAGCAAAACATCGATATCGGGCAACTCGATGTTATCGCCGGCCGAAACATCTACTATGGAATGCATTTGCCATTCCCGCGGCCTCCCTTCTATTTCACTTTCCTAAGAGACCCGATCGAACGGTTCATTTCCCACTATAGCTATCTAGCGAAATGCGCAACTGACCAGAGAAATCCCAGCTATTCAATGGCAAGCAAGCGTATCGTGAGCGACGGACGAATCATCTCAATTCAGGAATTTGTTGAGCAGGAAAAAGGCCGAGACATTCTGACCAGAACTCTTGCCGCAGCCAGCTCTGACGAGGAATCTGGAGATAGCTGGTGGCACCCCAATCCAAAAACCGCTGCGGACAAAGCCAAATGGCTACTCCAGCAGATGCGATTCATCGGCTTTGTTGATCAATTCGAAGCAGATGCCAGATTCATTTTGGACAAGCTCAAGCTTGCTCCAAAATTGCAAAAGATAAACGTCTCCGATTCACGACGACTCCAAGTCGATCCTGACACCTTAAAGAAAATTCGTTCGCTCAACGAATTGGATTTGGAGATTTATGATTTTGCGAAGACAATCGCTGCAAACCATCGAGGAAACGGACTCGATTCTACCCAACCTTCTGGGCTCGGCCCGTCAACGAGACGTTGAAACTCACCGGAAACAAATCGCGTTTCCAGTTTGTGAGGAATGACGCTAGTCAGCGTTGAATGAAGAGAGACAAGGTCAAGTCGCACTAGCCAAGGCTGCGAACTTCAAAACTGGTTTCGCTTTTGACAACGGCACAAGTATCTGGAAAAGTATGCAATGAACGGACGAGCACTTTTTTATTGAAAGCTTGAATGTTGATGTAGCTTAGGGCGCCAATCGCGATTCGCCCACTAGAGTCAAACTGATGCACAAGACCCTCGCACTGTCCCTGCTCTTTTAGTTGCTGTGCAATCGTAACAAACAGCCGTGGATTCACGCCTTCGATTTGAAAGCGGCTTTCGTACTGAATTCGATCTTCGATCAATCGATGTTGCTCGTGGTTTGAACGCAAGTCCTGTGAGAACAATCGATTCTGTTGTGGTAACGGATGAAGCGAACTGGCACATACTTCCGATATCAACAAGTCTTCGTGGGCAAACGAAAGCCAATGACCGGCCGATGTAATATTGATTTGCAAACGATAGTTTTCGCGTTCAATTAACCGACTCGCGCAGACCCCGAAAAGCTCAGGATGAATGGATCTCCCAAACAGGTGGAAAGTCAAGTCGGTAATTTTAGGTCGGACGGATAACACGAATTCGACTAGCTAAATCAGTAAACAAGTTGTTGCTAATTTGAGTTCAAGAGGTTGGCAGAAAACACATTGCCTGGCCAGTGCATTATAAATTCAAAAACGAATGCGGGTTGAATTTCTTTTGAACTGTTTTGTCGAAATGGCTATTGACAATAATAAACTCCAAAATTGAAACACGAAAACACGCGTGAACTTCATTACGCACAAGAAAATCTTTTTGGCAAATTTTTGTTGTAAAAAAATGTTGGATGCATGGCATTTGTTTTCAGACAATTCTTGATTTTTTTTCTAGTGAAACTTGGAAGGATTTTGCACAAACGTCAGATTCGATCTGGCAATTTTTTTCTTTTCGCTTGCATTTTGAAAATCGCCGACTAGTCGCGCTCCGCCGTTTGCGATTGAGAAGCAGAATCCGCACAGGATGAACCTCGCTCACGCGTCGGATTTCCATTGACTCCTCAAGAAACATGAGCCGAAAAATCCTCACGCATCGAGTCACCGATTGCGATTCGATAAAACATGAGCCGAAAATGCAATTGCCCATCAGCCGCTATTGCCTTAGCCCCAGATTTTCAGGCTCGGGGCACGGCACCAAACAAATACGGAGTTGCGATGACGTTGTGGGCTCTTGTGCGAGCCAAACAGGGCACGACATAGCCCGCGTAGACACTACGCTTTTGGGAAACCCGACGCGTGAGCGAGGACGAACCAAACTTGTCCTCGCTCACGCGTCGGGTTTCCATTGACTCCTCAAGAAACATGAGCCAGAAAATCCTCACGCATCGAGTCACCGATTGCGATTCGATAAAACATGAGCCGAAAATGCAATTGCCCATCAGCCGCTATTGTTTTCAGTCAAGCTACCAATCAACAGCCGACAAACCTTCCGCTACCAGCAACTCGTTGGCTTGAGAAAAAGGGGCGCTGCCAAAAAAGCCTCGATGTGCTGAGAGTGGTGATGGATGCACCGACTTGATCAAATGATGTCGCCCATCAATCAACTTTTCCTTCTTTTGAGCTGGCGATCCCCAGAGAATGAAAACAATCGAATCCGGATGTTCGTTGAACGAGCTAATCACCGCATCCGTGAACTCTTCCCATCCTTTTTTTCGATGGGAGTTGGCTTCGCTCTCTCGAACGGTCAACACCGTATTGAGCATCAAAACGCCTTGCCGACTCCAGGGCAGCAAATTTCCCGACTCAGGTACCTCAATTCCAATGTCACTGGCAAGTTCCTTAAAGATATTGCGCAGCGACGGAGGATGCTTTACCCCGTCCTTCACCGAAAAACTAAGGCCATGGGCCTGCCCAGCCCCATGATAGGGATCCTGCCCTAAAATGACGACCTTGGTATCGGCGAACGAAGTCTCACGAAACGCTACGAACACATCCTCTTCGGGCGGAAAGATCGTATGCTCCGCGCGTTCGGATTCAACGAAACCGACCAGCGATTCAAAAGTCTCCGTTTCGAAAACGTCTCCAAGTCGATCCGTCCAATCGGAGTCGACGGGCCAATTCATGGGAAACCTGGCGGACATAATCTTCCTCAATTCGACCCGGCTTGAACGGAGCCTGCATCGCGTTTTAGCGTTGTTTTCATTTGGGGAACTTCAGATCCCGAGACGCGAAAGTCGATTAACTTAAGCTGAACACTGCGTCTTCCACGGAACTCATTGATCGATGGTTTGAAGGCAAAATCGTAGACACCGTTTTCGTGGTCTAATTCCTGAGCCCACTCACCCTTTCCAAAAGCGACAGCACGTATTTCAGCACCGTGCTGAGTCAAATTGAGCGATAGATGCTTGTCGTCAGCCCCCATCGTTTTTGCTGGAGAGGCAAGTCGGACTTCAGTGGCACAAATCACTGGCCGGGGATTACGCATCCCAAATGGCGCCAGTTTTTCCATCTGGAACAAAGTATCCATCGTCAACTGGCTGAGAGGCGCCTCTGCATCAACACTGAGCTGCGGTTGAAACTTGTCCGCAGGAACCACATTTGAGACGTGATCACAAAACTCTTCGCGAAAGCGATCAATGTTTTCCGCATCGATTTTCAGCCCGGCCGCAGCGACATGCCCGCCAAACTTGGCCAGCAGGTCACTACAGGAATCCAGCGCCTGATAAAGATTCAAACCGCACGCACTACGGCACGATCCAACCGCCTGTTTCTCACCCATTTTATCAATCGAAATCAGAATGGTTGGTCGATTGTAAAGTTCAGCAATGCGGCCAGCGACAATGCCCAGCACTCCCTGGTGCCAATCAGGCTGAGCCAATACGATCGCGGGTTCATTCTCTGGATCATGATTTTCTTTGATCATCTTTTTCGCCGCGCGACGCATGCTGGTTTCCAGGCTATCCCTGCTTTTGTTCAGCTCGTTGATGTACTCAGCCAGTTGAGTAGCGCGGTGCTGGTCTTCACACATCAGCAATTCCACGCCCAATTGCGCCTGCCCCAAACGGCCTGCGGCATTCAAACGCGGCCCCAGGGTAAACGCGATGTCCTCTGCGCCCAGCTGCTGTTTGTCCGCCAGTGCGGCAACGCGAATCAATTCCGTCAAACCCACGCTGCAAAACTTGCGCATCACATTGAGGCCGTAGTGAACAATGATTCGATTCTCATCCAGCAACGGAACCACATCGGCAACGGTTCCGATGGCTGCCAACCCAATGGCTTTGAAGAGAAAATCTCGCAGCGGTGGAGGCAACTTCTCAGAGCCCGATTTTCGCTGACACAATCCCCATGTCAATTTAAACGCCACTCCCGCTCCGCACAGTCCTGCAAAGCGATAGGGCTGGTCAGGCAATGCCGGATGTACAATGGCCTCTGCGGCTGGAAGAGTTGCTCCTGGTTGATGATGATCCGTCACAATCATCTTAATGCCAAGCTGATTGGCATACGCGACTTCGTGCACACTCGAGATACCGCAATCAACGGTAATGATCAGCGCAGTACCTTTTTTGTGAAGCCGATCAATCGCATCAGTGTTGACTCCGTAACCATCGTCCAAACGATTGGGAACAAAATAATTGACATCCCCTCCGAGCAGCTTGATACATCCGCAAAGGATTGCGGTCGACGTCATTCCATCGCAATCATAGTCACCATAGACCGTGATCTTTTGGTTGGCGGCAATCGCAGCAAGAATCGTTTGACAAGCCGGCTCCATCCCCGGCAGTTCAAACGGGTCCGCCATGTTGGTCATTTTCAGGTTCAAAAATGCCTGCACCTGATCCGCGTGGGTGATGCCTCGCAGTGCCAACAACTGAGCGACAACGGCCGTCACCTTGGAGTTCCGCTCAATTGACTGGATCAACGCCGTATCGTGTGGGCGGATCTTCCATTTCATCGCCATACCGTTTTCCTTGGCGTTCGTGTTTCGCCAGCTTAGTAAGATGAACTGTATCAGGGCCTTGAGGAACCAAGCGATTGATCCATCAGCGCATAAAAAAAGTCGAAAGCAATTATGCGCTTTTTGGCGCGTGCTTTCGACCATACGACTCGAAGTAGGTTCTACTTCTTCTTTTCGTTATGTATTGTGTGCTTGCGCAAGCGAGGACAATACTTCTTCAGCTTGAGTTTTTCACCGCCAGACTTTCGTCGCAGGGTGTAGTTGTAGTCTCCCGACTCTTCGCAGACGAGATAAATGATTTCAATCTTTCTTCCGCCCTTTTTGGCCATGACGGCGTCTCCATTTCAATTTCGTGTTCAAATTTGAGTCCCGAATTCTAGCAGAATCACGTTTCGAAGGTAGGCTTAGGTTCGCCAAAAAGCCGAGAATTCCAAGGTTTTTTGGACCTTCTGCATTCATTGAGTTCAAATCGAGCAGACGCAGCCTTTCCGCATTACCTCTATCGGCAAGAGGAACTTCCTGGAGCACGAAGTCCCAAGTAAGCCTCAAGGTCCGACAAAATCTACCGAAGCTCACCTTTCAAGGCGAGAAGCCCGCGAAAAGACAACAAAAACTGGCATCTCCTACCCCAAGTTTTTATAACCATGACAACTGCACAACCCTATGGAATCCACACGGAATGAATCGAGTTCAAAAGAAGTACCGAGTTCAAAAGAAACCACGTCGGAAAAACAACACCGCAATCATTTTTGCCGCTATTGGCGTCCTCTGTGTTTCGGCAATGCTCATCGCCGGATTAGGCATTTGGCTATTCTGGAGTCTCGGCCAATCGTTTGGCGCGGCAAATTCACTGCCAGAAGGAATGACTTACACCCAATGGCGGACGAGTTTCAAAACCAAACTGACCAAGCGCGGCCCAGCTCCTCAGGAGTATCAACGGGAATCTGCCCGAGATATTGAACAGGTTAGGTATCCATCTGGCAGTCTCCAGTTGCAAGCCTGGATCGCAAAACCTTCCACAACCTCCGAACGAAGCCCGGCACTTGTGTTCCTGCACGGAGGTTTTGCTTTCGGGATGGGTGACCTCGAATCCTGTCAACCAGCGATTGACCGCGGGTTCGTTGTGATGGCACCTTCGCTTCGCGGTGAAAATGGCAACCCAGGGAATTTCGAATTATTCATGGGTGAAGTTGATGACGCACGTGCCGCCGTAAAATGGCTGGCAAAACAAGACTACGTAGATCCAGATCGCATCTATGTGTTTGGACATAGCGTTGGCGGTGGTGTTTCTGCAGTGCTTTCCTTGCTGGACGATGTACCAATTCAACACTGCGGAAGTTCAGGAGGACTTTATCCACCTGACGTATTTTGGGGATGGGCCGACATTTTGCCCTTCAACAATACCCAAGAAGAGCGCATGGCACGTTTGCTGCTTGGCAACATCCAACATATGCAACGACCTCACTACGCCTATCTGGGGAGTAGCGATACCTTTGGAGATTCCAAAATCGCTGCCGAGCAAGAAGTCCCCGACCAGTCCAAACTAACGATCGAAATGGTTCCCGGCGATCATTTCAGCAGCTTTGACCGATCACTTCGCGCGTACCTGAAACGCGCCAAGTAAAAAAACTTGCGAGGTTCCCGGACTGAAACTCCAAGGCAAAGGGAAGTAGCCGATCCGCGCAAAACGCTCCATGAAATGAACCGTCGTCGGCCTCTTGTTTGGCAACCGCGTTGAATCCACCCTTTTGTTGCGGAGGGGTTGTGATTATTCCATATCCGTTCGAAACGTTTTTGCGTTTGGCATTTAGTGTTTGGCATTTAGTGTTTGGCATTTAGTGTTTGGCATTTAGTGTTTGGCATTTAGTGTTTGGCATTTAGTGTTTGGCATTTAGTGTTTGGCATTTAGTGTTTGGCGTTTGGCTTTTTGGAAACCCGACGCGTCAGCGAGGAACAGCCAACTCCGTCCTCGCTAACGCGTCGGGTTTCCATGGCAGAAATGTGATTCCTCAAATCCATTTGCCCCAGAGCGGCTATCTCCTTTAACCCCCGATCTTTCAGTCTGAGGTTTTGATCTTTTCAATCGCGTACGAATCGATCAGCGTTGGCATCGGCTTTTTGGAAACCCGACGCGTCAGCAAGGAACAGCCAACTCCGTCCTCGCTAACGCGTCGGGTTTCCATAGCAGAAATGTGATTCCTCAAATCCATTTGCCCCAGCCTTTCAGCTTGAGGCCGATCCACTTCAGTTTGGATGCACTCCACCCAACCGACGCGTGTCGCAGAGCGACTATTTCTAACAGCCTTGGGTTTCAACCTTAGGTCCTAGTCCCGGGAATCATTGAATCGCGGAGCGATGGCATCTGTTGGGCGCAAAAAAAACGCTTTGCGAGGTGCAACTTGCACGACCAAAGCGAGTTTCGTTTAAATGCACTTATCGATCTGTGCAACCAGACTAGCTGGTTTGGATGATTGACCCTTCGCCATTATAGCGATCGATCGGACGGGGTTTCCCATAAAGAAATCCTTGCCCAAGATCAAAACCCATATCAATAAGAATGGCGTGACATTCTTCGGTTTCGACGCCCTCAGCCAAAGTTTGGATGCCAAGCTCTTTCACCATCTTGGCAAAGAGTGCGACTACTTCCTGTCGTTTTTTCGGCGCTTGCTCCAGATTCTGAGTCAGTTTCATATCGAACTTGAGATACTCGGGGCGAACTTCTGCAAGTTCAACAAGTCGAGCTCGACCGACTCCAAAATCGTCAAAGGCAAGTTTCATGTCCAGGTCTTTGAGAACGGCCTGTAGTTCCAACATCATCTTGAGGTCGGTAGTTGCCGCTTCGTGAATCTCCAACGTAATCGGACGATCGGGATCAGCTTCTCGAAGCGCTTTTAGAGAATCATAGAGTCTGGGATGTCCCAGCTCTTTGGGATGTGTATTAACAAAAAGGTTCTTGTCGTAGGGCAACACCTGTCCAACATGAATTCCTTTGAGGCGAAAGACTTCGCTCAACTCCGCTTCCAAGTCTAGTTGGCTGGCAGCGTGAAACATTTCACCCGGAGTCTGCAATCCAAACAGTCGACTTCGCCCCAGGATCTCATAGCCGATCAAACTGCGATCGCTCAAATTGACCAAGGGTTGAAAGTAAGGATGAACACCACCTTCGCTGATGAGCCGATCAAACTGCATCATCGCCAAGGCGCGGTCATGAGTATCTTCGGCAATGGTACGACTTTCCTGCACCATTGCACTCGTGCCAACCCGGAAAACCAGCGAGGCGAACTGAATCAAGTCACCTTCGGCAACATTCACTTCACCATCGATTTGCTTGCCATTGACAAAAGTCCCGTTGGTGCTGTCCAAATCCCGAACCCTAAGACTCGTCTCGTTCACTTCCAGTTCCGCGTGGTTACTTGAAATACACCCAACTGTCAAGCAGAGTGATGAACCTGTACGACGTCCCACCGAAAAAGTGGTCGAGTGGATAGGAATCTCGCGTACCGGCTCGTGATCGGACACTTGTCCGCACAAAAACCACTCGCAAGACTTTTGCGTCGGTTGACTAATTGAATTTACGTGTGTGTTTTCCATTTTTCCGTTTGGAAATAAACAAGAATCATCAAGATATAGGTCTGCATTCCGATAGAGACTACGTGTTTCACAAGAACTGTCATTTTTTGAATTGAAGTTGTAAATTCGAGTTGGGGTCTTAACGGTTGGTTCGAACACATGAATTGACATGATTATTTTCCAGTCCTATTGGATGCCTGGTCATCACGACAGGACTAACTGGCCATACCGTTTCAATACTGCTTTTGCCGGGGGGAATTAGCCGATACCTTCCCCTATGATCAATGCGCAATCACCTTCAAGTTCACTTTCTGAGAATCTGTTAGCCACGATTCTCTCGGACGAGACATTCCGTCCCGGTGAACCGACGATGATGGCAGATACCGGCCTACCCATTTCATTGATCGAAGGGTTGATCATTAAGCGGCTGGGCGTTGTCGGAGTCAGCAGTGGCCGTCAGCTGGCAAACGACCTTTGTCTCCCCTTCCCCGTATTGGAAGAACTTTTTCTTCAACTTCGATCCAGGCAGATCATCGTCCACAAGGGCTCGGCCCCTCTGAACGACTACAATTATTCATTGACGGAAAATGGTCGCGATCGAGCAAGGATCGCAATTCAGGCTTGTTCGTACAGCGGACCCGCTCCCGTTCCATTGATGGAGTATGTGCTTAGCGCAGAAGCTCAAACCATTCGAGCCGAATCTCCCAAGGCAATGGAACTTCGCAAAGCGTTTAGCGATATTTCCGTTGACGAAACCCTTTTCGATAGCCTGGGTCCCGCGATCAACTCTGGAGCAGGTTTATTTCTTTACGGTGAACCAGGCAATGGAAAGTCGACACTGGCTCAGCGAATCACCCAGTGCTTTGGACATGAGATCTGGGTACCGCACGCAATCTATGAAGACGGGAACATCATCAAATTCTATGATGCCGCCTATCATCAGATTTCCAATGATGAACATGAGAATCTGGTTAGCCTTCAATCCTTCGATCGCCGATGGGTCAAGATTCGCCGCCCGACGGTAATCGTGGGTGGAGAACTGACGATCGATGCACTGGAAATTCGCCACGACCCCAACAGCAACACCTGCGAAGCTTCTCTGCAGATGAAAAGCAATTGTGGCTGTCTGTTGATTGATGACTTTGGTCGACAAAGAATCGAAGCAGCGGAGTTGCTCAATCGCTGGATCGTCCCCCTGGAAAGTCGAATCGACTATTTGGCATTGCCTTCCGGAAAGAAGATTCAGGTTCCCTTTGAACAATTGATTATCTTCTCGACCAATCTGGAGCCATCCCAATTGGTCGATGAAGCGTTCATGCGAAGGATTCCATACAAAATCGAGATTGCCGATCCCTCGCCTCAAGAATTCCATCACCTGTTTGAGATTTATTGTCACAAGTTCGAGTGTGACTATGTCCCTGAAATCGTGAATTACCTGCTGGAAAATCACTACCTCAAAGCGCGTCGCAGACTTCGCCGATGCCACCCTCGTGATCTGCTCAGCCAGATCCGAAACTTTTGCACCTACAACGATCTGCCCATGGAGATCCGACCAGAATATTTTGATCGCGTTGTAAAAAGCTATTTTACGACAGTGCTTGGCGGCGATTCGCCAAAAACGATGGCCAAGGGAGTTAGTTAGCTCCACTCGGAATAACAATCTAACCTCGAAAAGACTAAATTACCGTGGTCCAGAAACCAATCAACGTAAACCAAGACCTGCTAGGCTATCGTCTCAAAGATCGAATCGGCGCAGGTGGCTACGGCGAAGTCTGGAGCGCCGAGGCTCCTGGCGGCATCATGAAAGCCATAAAAATCGTCTTTGGATATCACGATGAACGCCGTGCCCAAAACGAACTCCGGTCCCTGGATCGAATCAAGTCACTCAGACACCCGTTTCTACTCAACCTCGAACGAATCGATATCGTTGATGGTCAGTTAGTCATCATCACGGAACTCGCCGACAAAAGCCTCGCTGACGAATTCAATGATTTTGTCATGGATGGCGAAATGGGAATTCCACGCGAATATCTGCTTAACCAGCTAATCGAAGCAGCCGACGCACTCGACTACATCTCCGAAAAGCATTCGCTACAGCACCTGGATATCAAACCGGAGAACCTTCTCCTGGTAGGGCGCCACATCAAAGTCGCCGACTTTGGTTTGGTCAAAGACCTACAAGACGTTTCCCAATCGCTGATGGGAGGTCTGACTCCAGCCTACGCGGCACCGGAACTTTTCGACGGTCGACCAAGCACCTCAAGTGATCAATACAGTTTGGCAATTGTGTTTCAGGAAATGTTAACCGGGCAGCGTCCATTCCCAGGCACGACGCCAGCGGCACTGGCTGCACAGCACATGAACGGAAAACCAAATCTCCGCCCGCTGCCCAAAAGTGATCAGTTAGTCATCTCCAAAGCGCTTTCCAAAGACTCGAACGTGCGGTTCCCCAACTGTGTCGCGATGATTGAGGAGTTAATCAGTCGACACTCGGTTACGAAATCGCCAAAACGAAAATTTGCGCCGACACGAAAGGTTCAAGACACCGAATGCCGGGAAATCAAAGTCCGCAGTGGAATCAATCGTACTGAAGCCACTCAACTGTTGAACAAATCGGTCTATCAAGATGTACCTTCCAAGACCATTGACGCCCCCGATTGTTCAGAACTGCCCTGCGTTCTCAAGCCAACCCTGTTCATAGGAATCGGCAACTCGGCAAACCAAGTCCTGCGAAAGTTGCGCCAGCGGGCGATTGAACGTTTTGGCAATCTAGAGAACATTCCTGCCTTCAAACTGATTTGCATTGATACTGATCGGCATGACCTAACCAACCTTTCGCGAATGAACGATGGTTTCGACCTCAGTGCTTCCGAAACACTCGCTTTGCCACTCAGGAAACCAGAAGACTATCGCACTCGGCAGAAATCAATTCTGAACTGGCTGAGTCGCCGTTGGATCTACAACGTTCCCAAGACTTTGAAAACCGAAGGAATTCGGCCTCTTGGTCGCCTTGCATTAATCGACAACTTTGAATCGATTTTCGAAAAACTTCAATCTACGATTGAAGAGCTGGCCAAGCCAGAATTACTTGCCAAGTCCGCCGAAAATATCGGAATGGAACCTGGCAGTGTCGAACCCGACGTGTTCATCGTTTCGTCCATCAGCGGAGGTTCCGGAAGCGGAATGATGAACGATGTTGCCTATGTCACGCGGTTGGTCCTCTCAGAGTACGGCAAGCCACGCGACCGTATTCGAGGCATCATGATGCATTCCACAGCAGCAAATGTCAGCGACCCTGGACTGGCTGCGGCGAACTCGTTTGCCTTCCTCACTGAACTGAGACACTTCACCCAGTTTGGATATCCTGGCGACGATTCCAAAGGCCTACCCGAGTTGCCAGACGAAGCCCCCTTTGAATCCTCCTATTTCCTAGATCTTGGAAATGACCTTTCGCTGGACGATTTAGATGCGAAATTTGATAACGTCGCTGAGTACCTGTTCCTCAACTCACTTTCCAAATCCAATCGATTTTTCACCAAATGCCGAGACCTCGAATCAGAGATTGAACATTTTGCTCTACGAAGTTTCGGCTTGGCATCGTACGGGCTAACCAGTATCGACTGCTACCAGGGCTTGGTGGAACAACTTTGCCAACAATTACTTTCCAAGTGGACAAAAGGAAGTCGCAATTCGAGCGAACTTGCCATCGAGGTTTTCAAAGCCTTTGACCATTCGCGAATTGACTGCGAAAAAGTAATGTCGGAAATCAGCACGCAAACACTCTCCTTCACACATCACCACGATGTCAGTTCACTGCGAGCTTCGTTAAACGCCAAGTTCTCAAACCAGCATCAAATTTCGACAGAACTGTTGAGCGAGGAAATCGAGCAAGTCTTTGGTGACCGTCGCTCGCAAAACTCCCTGAATGCGCGTCCCGATCTCTGTCAAACGCTGACCGTGTGGGTAAACAGCTGTGCCAGTGAAAACGGAAAGGACATCTCAGAACTGCTCGGCGGTCTCCTCAAACAAAGTCGGCTCGATCTCCATGCCTGCCTTATGAGCACCGCCGCATTTCGCGATTTCATCGGCTCACAAAGAGATCTATTGCGCAAAACGATATCGGCCCAGTTGTCGAGAGTAGAACAGCTCGAAGATAAGTTACTTCGTTGGCATAGCCAGCATGGGCATACTCCTAACGAAAAACCATTGGATTCACTCGTCGAATCCTACCTGGAAGCAAACATCGAAGAACTGAAACTTCGCTACACCGAGCATTTCTTCCGAAGTCTTTCATCACAGATAGGCAATTTGCACGAGCTTTTTACCCAATACGCTCAGCAACTTGAAACGACGGTAGGAAGTTCATTTTATGGAAAGGTAGAACTTGAGGGCGTTAGCCCAATTGAAGTCGCGCTTGCAAACCGAATTCAGAGTCAATTACCATCCCTGGTGGGCTCAGTCGAGCTACAGCTTTTTCACAATTTGATTGAAGAGCACGGCGGTTACTCAGAGGTCCTCGATGACGCCAACTGCTTGAACTATTTGATTCCCGAGAAACTTCGACAAATCGCTCAGGTTGAAGTGGCAAGCGCCACAAAACGCCTCGACATCGATTTGGCGATTCAGGAAAGCGAACTCGGTGAGAAGGAAGTATCTGAGTGGCTCAAAAGCCTGAATTCTGACGCCGGAATTTACCTTGACGAATGTGGAGGAGAGGTGCGACAGGCCATCATCTCCCCATCAGACGCTGAATCTCCATTAGTTGCTAGTCGCGTATCCGACCCCGAACAGCCTCGTCGCGAACTCATTTCGGGAAGTTTTGGCGATCTCATCGTGGTTAGCGAAGGGGAAGATATACCGCTCGCAAACGTCGCGTTTCGCCTTCTGCAGTTTCGCCCGGATTGCCTCGAGCTAACCAAACGACTCTACACTCGAAGTGATATCGATTGGATTTCGTTAGAAGAAATCCTCTAAGGGCCAACGGCACGGCCAACATATGCCACCCACCATTCTGGCCATTCGTGAGGGTTGACGCGTAGAGGTTGTGATCTTTCAATCGCGTACGAATCAATCGGAGTTGGCATCGGCTTCATGGAAACCCGACGCGTCAGCGAGGACGAACCTGACACGTCCTCGCTCACGCGTCGGGTTTCCATTGTCTCCTACAATTCCTCACGATGCACTTGCCGCGGATCGGCACCATTTACCCCTGATTTTCAGCTGAGGCCGATCCACTTCAGTCTGGAAGCGATTCACCCAACCTACGCGTGTCGCTCCGAGGTTGTGAATTTTTCGGGGCCACCGAACGGCATAGATATTGCGTTTAGATTTTCCTGGCGCTAAATTTGAGACATGAGTAAAAGTAAACAAGAGCAGCGTGGTAATTCTCGGGTGAAATTGCCGCAACGTCATCAGGCGGAGATATTTGGTCGTTCGCTCGATCAATTGATTCGCGAGAATCATTTGGTTCGGACGGTCGTAGCCTATTGCGACTCGCTCGATCTTTCGGTGCTTTATGAAACGATCAAAGCAACGCAAGGTAAAGTCGGACGTGACCCGATCGACCCACGCTTGCTTTTTGCCTTGTGGCTTTTCGCGACGCTCGAAGGCGAAAACAGCGGACGGCGAATCGCGGATGTACGACGACATTTGTCAGCGGTACGGCCGTCCTGAGAAATATCTGGCTGACGGCGGCTTTAGTAAAAAGGAAGGCGTGACACATTTGGAACGCGAAGGCACTCAATTTTACGGTCGGTTGTACAACGAGAAGAAAATACTTGCAGGCGGCAAAGATCCCTATGCAGCCAAGCCGCGAGAGAACAAACATTTCACGGCCTTCCGGGAGCGGATGGGTACCGAAGAGGCTCAAGCTATTTATCGCCGCAGAGCACCAGCCGCGGAGTTCCCCAACGCAGTTTGTCGCAACCAAGGGCTGACGCAATTCTCAGTCCGAGGGTTAGTCAAAGCGAAGGCACAAGTGTTGTGGCATGCGTTGTCTCATAATTTCCGTCGATTCATGAATTTGGTTGACGAGAAAACGGGTAAGAATTATTTGGAGGTGTTGATGACGAGTTAAAATCCAACGGGGAAACGTAAGGCAGCGAGCAAGCCACATTGGTTGCTCGACACGGATTGAAGGTTGCAGAGCCGCCCCGAAAATTCGATTCAAAAATATCTCTCTGGGAAATACTAGCAAATCGAAGAGTCCGTTTTTTTCACAGCCTCTCCGCGACTCGGTTTTGATTGGGAATGATACCCCAGACTGAAAGTCTGGGGCTAATGGAGATAGCCGCTCCGCGGCATTGTGATGCGTGGAATCACCGTTTCTGCATGGAAACCCGACGCGTGAGCGAGGACGGAGCTGGGCTGTTCCTCGCTCACGCGTCGGGTTTCCAAAACCAAGGGAAGTCCAGCGACTTTGCGGTCGCATTGAGAACGGGCTGAATTGGAGCGCCCCTCGCTGACCTATTCGGAATTATGAGGCTGGCGTGCATGCTGGCTCATCCAAAAGGAACAGGAATGTCAACGGATGACGGCCCCGCGCAGGATGCTGTTGTTTCGGCGGGAGCCTCAACCTCCCGTAAAAGGCAAAAACCTTGACGACGGGTGCCATGCTCCACGCTTGCGTGGGCATGTGGTGTTCTGCCAACAGCCTGGTGGTTTGCGCGGCTTCGATTGGCGGGGCGAGAACATCAGCTACACCGGTTTTCTTCGCCTTGGTTACCCATCAATTCAAAACGGTACGGGTACTAGCGCCAAGTTCCACGTTGGGGAGGAACAAGAATTGTATCGGCAGGAGCCTCAACCTCCTGTAAAAGGCAAAACCTCGACGACGGGTGCCATGCTCCACGCTTGCGTGGGCATGTGGTGTTCTGCCAACAGCCTGGTGGTTTGCGCGGCTTCGATTGGCGGGGCGAGAACATCAGCTACACCGGTTTTCTTCGCCTTGGTTACCCATCAATTCAAAACGGTACGGGTACTAGCGCCAAGATCCACGTTTGAGAGGAACAAGAATGGTTTCGGCAGGAGCCTCAACCTGGGGTGATGAATCCAGGCACGATTGGGAAATTTGGGGAAGATTGGTATTTTAAAAGTGTTGCGTTTCCGCGAAATAGTCTCTTCGGTAAAAAATCCCATAACGAAGAAACGCAACGATGACATTATCTACTTTTACGGTCCCTCATTTCAAGTCACGTGCCCGAGAAATTGTACGTAGTCTTTTTCGCTCACGCGAAAAGCAACGTGACGCAAACCAACGTCTTAAGCAACAGCTGGCAGATTCAGACCATCATCGACAACGACTGGTCAATGAGAAGCGTGCTGTTGAACTTCAGGTTACCCGTCAAGCCAATGAACTCGCTCAACTCAAGCGGGAGCTCCAACAACGGCGTGATCACCAATGCCTGCCCGCTGCTCCGATCATTGCCAATCACAGCTTCGGCCCCAGAATGATTTCGATGTGCTTGGAACTGGTCAAAGTGATTGGGTTTCGTCCTATCGAAGCGGTCCTTTCAGTCGTCCAGCAATGGTTGGGAGTCGAATTCAAGATTCCGCACTGGACGACGGTTCGCACCTGGTTATGCCGCTGCGGCGTTGGCTTGCTGCAGGCATCGGGCACTCGGGCCGACGACTGGATATGGATGGTCGACCACAGTGTTCAACTGGCCAAGCAAAACGTTTTACTCATCCTTGGGATTCGGCAATCGGACTTGCCCAAGGGTCGTTCGTTGCGGCGTGACGACATGTCGGTGTTGGCAATCGTGCCTGGTGATTTGCGTGACAAGCAATCGGTCGCGTTGGCGCTGGATGAGCTCTCAAGCAAGATTGGAGTTCCGATGAGCATCGTCGTTGACGGAGCCCGTGAACTGCACGAGGGCATTAAAGGCTTTGAAAAACAGGGGAAAACCGTGCTAGTGATGGACGACATCAAGCATAAAGCAGCCAACATTCTCAAACACACCCTTGGCAAAGATGATGTCTTTCAGGAATTCGAATCGCAACTCGAGACCACCGCTGCGCAGATTCAACAAACCGAGTTGGCTCATTTTCTGCCGCCCAAGAAAAAATCCAAGTGCCGCTTTATGACTCTTTCGCCGTTACTCAAATGGCAACGGATGATCCAGCATCACCTCGAAAATCCTGAAACCGCTGAAAGCCAGGGCGTGACAACGGATCGGTTGAAGGAAAAACTTGGTTGGGTCCAGGCATTTGCTGAATCCGCTCGGCAATGGCGGCAGTGCCAGGCGATCGTCTCAAGTGTGCTACGATTTAGTAACCAGCAAGGTGTGTATGCTGGGGCGACGAATCAATTGAAACGGCAATTGGCCAAACTTAATTTGCAGGGAGACATCGTTCAGAAAGTTTATTTGATGTTGGTTCAAGTCTATGAGCAATGCGAACATCGCTTGCTCGATTCGCCGTACTCCAAGTTTCGTCTGGTGGTGAGCACCGAGGTGCTGGAGTCAACGTTGGGCGGATACAAAAGGCTTCAGCGGCAACACACGCGGGGCGGATTCACGTCGCTGCTGGCAGCATTACCGACATTGATGTCAAAGCAAACGCCTTCCGAAATCAAGAGACTGTTAAAAGAAGTCAGCAACAAGAAATGGAAGCTCTGGGTTACAGAATCAAACCTTGCCAATTCCACGCATGCCAAAAAAATTGAAGCCTACAAAGCACATACCGGCAAAACAACAGAGTAACTTAACTGATTTCTCAGATTCATCACCCCAGCCTCAACCTCCCGAAAAGGCAAAAACTCGACGACGGGTGCCATGCTCCTCGCTTGCGTGGGCATGTGGTGTTCTGCCAACAGCCTTGTACCTCAGGCCCGTCTTCGATTTGCTGGCCGAGAACATCAGCTACACCGGTTTTCTTCGCCTTGTTACCCGTCAATTCAAAACGGTACGGGTATTAGTGGTTCAACCAACCCGAACTGAAGGTTGCCTTGCGCTTGCGCAGCGTGAAGTATGGCACCCACTAAAGACTGGCCTAAAACTGGTCAAATCAGCTCTGACGAACCACTTGAGGGAAATTGCTTGCTCTGGATTTTTGTCCATCGGCCGATTCAAGCTAGCAGTCAAATATGCGTGGAGGCTCATCAGGTAGCCTGCTAAACTCCCGGCGATTTTCACTCTAATTTTCGCGCGGCGTTGCTATGCATAAACTGAAAAATCGAATCGCTGTTTTGTTCATCTTTACGGCTGGTCTGGTTGCGTTAGTGTCGATTCAGCCAAACAGTCTGTGGGCACAGCCACCCACCGAAGACATCCCTTTGTCATGGCTTCAGGATGCAGAGCTAACGGACGTATTCTTTCATGACTCAAAAACCGGTTGGGCAGTAGGTGAGCATGGCACCGTTCTGAAGACCGTCGATGGTGGGGAAACTTGGAACAATACGGCAAACCTTCAACGAGTTTCCGACCGCGATCTGCAGCTGAATCCAGATATGAAACGCGTGATCAATACGCTTCAGAATAACCTGGGGCATGGTTCCGCTCCTGTCACTCGTCTTGTTCCAACCGGAGTCAATTTTCGATTTGAGTCGGTGCATTTTTCTGACGCAATGAACGGTACGGTTGTTGGCGGATACGATGTTCCTTATCTGGATCGGTCCCGAGCGGTCGTGATGCGAACGCTTGACGGGGGAGCTAGCTGGAAAATCGTGAAGGGTCTGGTGATTCCCAAGCTGGCCAAAGTTCACATGGACAACGAAGCGTCAGCATGGGCTGTCGGGGATTCGAGCAACTTGAATCGCGCCGGTATCTATACCAGTTCTGACGGAGGTTATTCTTGGTCAAATCAATCGGGCAAGCTCCAAGGTGAGTACCGAGATGCGGAGCGAACGGGAGGCTCCATGGTCGCTGTGACCTCAGCGGGCAAACTTGTGGTGATTCGCGGGCAGCAAATGGAAGCATCAGTGATTCTTGGGACTGATGAACCGATGCCGATTAGCCAAGTGAAGATGATGGATGCAAAATCTGGATGGGCTGTTGGCTATTCCGGACAAATTCTTTTCACGCGGGATGGTGGCGCGTCATGGAACGTGATTTCGTGGCCACAGCAGGATTCGGGAATCAATTTTCATGCAATGACGTTAGCCCACGGAAAACTCTGGTGTGCAGGAAACCCTGGAACTTATTTTGTTTCGATCGACTTGGAAACAGGAGCACTCTCGAGACACCGGACACCGATAACTACAGCGATCAATTCGATCGTTTTTCCCACGGCCAAGAATGGCTGGGCGGTCGGCGATTGCGGAAACATTTTGGCGACAGTCGATGGAGGGCAGACTTGGCAGGTGCAACGCTCGGCTTACCAGCGTGTTGCGCTGATGGGCGTTTCCTTTGACTTGGAAAACACGCCGCTCGCTTCTCTTTCGCAGTACGCAGGCGAAAACAACCTGGCGACCGCTTCGGTTCATATTGCCCTTGATCCGAGCAAGTTACCACTCGATGCGATTGGCCGAATCCAGCAGGCAACAAGCCGAATTGGTTGTAACGTTTGTCGCGTCCACTATCCTCAGCAACACAAGCTTTCGGGGGATGCCCTGCGGCAATTGACTCTTTCGATTCGAACACTTCAGCCAAATGTGATTCTCTGTGAGTCGCCCGTCATTCACCGAGTGGAGGGATTGATTGATCCCCACAGTTTGTTGGTCCAGGCGATTGAAGCTGCAGCTGATCGCCACCAATTTTCAGACCAGTTGGTGGAGCTTGGCTTATCGACATGGCAAACCGATCGGCTGGCGGTATACGACCCTACTGGACGCGGCGATTTGAAGATTACGACCGATCGATTTTTGCCGTCAACCGGTCGGACGATTGAGGATTATAGCGCAATCAGCACTTCTCTGTTGGGAATGCCGATCGCTTTGAGTCAGGAGAAAACGTTGCGAGTCAAACAGTTCGGTATCGCTCGCAACTTCCGTGGCTCCGATCTTTTTTCAGATTTGCGGCAAATGAGTCGCCAGATTCCCACACGCAATGACCGCCAGACCCGTCGCGGAAACCTGCAATTGATGCAACAGAATGTACGCCGAATTGGCGATCTTAAGACGCTAGCGCAGTGGGTAGATCTTACTCCCAATTCACTGTTGGTTTGGCGCCAGAAGTTGAATTCAATTATTGTCGGTCAGGACAATGATCTTGCCGGTGTGTGGCTTTCTCGACTGTCCAAGGCCTACATGAATGAAGGGCAGTGGCAGATGGCGGCAATTACGTTGAATCAGATGGTAGCTCGATTGGAGAATCACCCGCTCACGCCCGCTGCAATGTTGTGGCTGGCCCATTATCACGCGAGCGATGAGATGTTGGCTGAACGGATCCGCTCCACACAGATTGACGAAATATCCGATTCTATCGAAGCGGATCTGAGTGAGTTTGGTGTCCAACCTGCCAGCTACGAGGCTCAAGCCCAAATGATTCAACAAGACGGTATGACTCATATGGTCTGGGTTCCCGATGAAATCAAACGAGAAGTCGATGAGGAACGAGCTGCACAAGGATTTGTGGCGCCCAAGGTTGATCTTGCCACGGAATCTTACCGCCAGGCCAATTCGATTGTGGCCACGATTCGGGCCCGCGATCCAGATCTCGCCAAAGACCAACATTTGCGATACCTGGAAGCCAAGTTAATGAGTCGGGTTCAAAATAGTTCATCCGCGGAGAACTTGTTTCGGCAATTGGTGCGCAGTAGTTCTCCAGGTGCCCCGGTATTTGTCGCTGGCGGCCGCGAAATTCGGTTATCCAAACCCAATCAGCCGCTGGAAGGGATGGTCTGTGGGGCCCTGAAAACCCGCCCCAACCTTGATGGTGATCTGAGTGACCCTTGCTGGAATTCCATGATGGCCGAAGGGAACGCTGCGTTTCTCAGAATGACTCCTCCTGGTGAGAATGCTACCGCAAAAACTGATGTTGTGATTTTTGCCTACGATGAGGAATTTCTCTACATCGCTGCCCGTTGTAATAAATTTTCAGACTACCCTTATCGCAGTACCGACTCTGCACGAGAACGGGATGCCGATCTTAGAAACCGAGATCGCCTCGAGTTCGCACTGGACACGGATCGCGACTATCAGACCTTTCTTCAGTTTTCGGTCGATCATCGCGGCTGGTGTAATGATGCCGCCAACGGGAGCCCGGGATGGGATCCCGAGTGGTTTATCGCCAAAGCCGAAGATGAGAAATCATGGTCCGTAGAACTGGCGATTCCCATCGCCCAACTAACTTCCGGTTCTCCTGAGTCGGACACCGTTTGGGCGGTTTCGGCTGCTCGGAAAATGGGCCGCCATCCGGTAAACCTCTGGCCAACACGCAGTTGGGATTTTCAGGCGCAGGAGATGGGGCTGCACCAAGTTGCCAAACTACAGGCAAACGGATTTGAGTTGCTCCAGTTTCAGGACGAGGCCGAAATCGACCAGTAGTCCAGGGTTTGCCTTTTTAGGAAATTCCAATCGTGAAGTGCAGGTGAGTGTTCTTCCTGTGCGAATCATTTCTCTGTGCCAATTGATGTTGTCTCGGTCTTCTTCAGGAGGCGAATACCAAGCTGTCAGCGACATCCAGTCGCGAGACTCGGTGTTTTCGACGTCCTGAGTGCAAGCGTGACACCTCTGGTCACTCACTGGTTTTCCGCTTGTTTTTGCGGGTGTTTTCTACATTTGTTCGGCGAATCGCTCGCTGCACGCACCTGCGCAAATCTCAAAACTGAATTATTTTTTTGCTGGTGTGACCAAATGTGTCCCTGCCCAAGCCAATCATTCTTACATCAGAAGTTTGAGACCTTTGGATGAAAGGACACGAGAATGATTAAGCGAGCAGACAACGACCGAGGTGCTTATCCAGATTTGGTAAGCGCAAAACCACGCGGCGGCATGCAGAACATTTCTCGTCTTGTTGAGCTTTTGATCAAGCAGTACGAAATTCAGGATCAGATGCGCCAGCAGCACAAACGAGCTCGACAGGCTCCAATCGTTGGCGTGGAGACTGACCAAAATACTCAAGCCACATTTGCGTGGTACGAAAACTAGTCAATAGGCATCACCTATGATTTGCGATTGTGACTCACACAAAAGGTTTCGGAACCGTTCAGCTTTCTTACCCACAGCCCAAAAGTCGTTCCTCGATCCATTGTGGTATCAGAATCGCATAAGGCAGTTGGTCGCCGGGAAACCGGCAACAGGCCATGGTGAATTTTCCCTTGGCCACCAATTGCTCTTTTAATGACGAATGAATTTTAAAATCGTACCCAAGGCGTTTTCCGTCCATCACGGTCAATTCCAAATTGACGCGAAGCTTTTGTTCGAAACTGACCGATTGGGCAATCTCGATTTCGCTCGTAAGACGCGGGAATCCGATTCGACCTTTTTCATCACTGAGGACGACACTCAGGTTTCGAGACCGTAGAAATTCATACTCGGTTTCTTCCATCCAGGTAATGTACGCGGCCATCTGGGCGAACCCGCTGGCATCCGTGTCGCGCCAGCGAACCGCTCTTTCGTATTCGAAGTGAACAGGCGTATCAATCATTCGTTGTTGGGGCTGGAATCCGATTCAATGAACTCGGCAATTCTAGTCGCGACCTTCTGCCAGCCCAAGTCGTACTGCAAGGCATGTCCAGATTCATTGTTCCAGAACTGTTCTTTTTTTGTGGAAGCCAGTTTCTCTAACCATTTCTCACTGGCTTCGTGGTCATTGACTTGATCTTGGTTCGAAAGGACGACGAGAACGGGGATGGTGATTTTTGATTCTTGCCCTCGATTGGCGTCAATCAATTTGAACGTTTCATTGATAATCGAGCGGGGAGTAAAGGCAACACGATTGGATGTTTCCTTTTCGCTGGGGTCCTGGCAGTCGTTTCCGAACGGATTGTAGGTCATGCGGGTAAACAAAAGCCCAGCTGACAATCGATGCCAAATGCGGGTCGGCAAGAGTGGGCTTCGGCGGTTGGAGACTTCGATTGCAGGAGCGAGAAAGATGGCCCCGTCAAACAACTTGCCCTGTTGTTCGCCTGCTTGCAGGATCGATTGAATCGTCACGGCGCCGCCAAGTGAATGAGCCACAACGTAGACTTTGCCGTGAGTCTGTCGCAGTACGTCGGCTTCGCGCTTGACTTCTGCAATCCAGTCTTTGGATGTTTTCTCGGCACAGGATTTGAGTGGCTCGCCAAACCCGGGCATTCGCATCGCTCTTACATGAAATGTTTTGCCGAGCTCCGGGGCCAGTTTGCGGTAGGTATAGGGAGTGTCATTGATACCGTGAACAAGTAGAACGGCGGTGTCGCCATCGCCCAGGGAAAACGCCTGGCAGCCTTGCATTACGCCGTCTTGGTCTCGCGTAACGGTTGCTTCCCATTGATTGAGTTTATGCGCGACATATTTTGAGTATCCAAAATCGCCGGCTAGCCAGATCGCCATCAGCGGTAGTAGGATCCATGTCATTCGTTTTAGAATCTTTTTGAACTTCATTTTATTTTCCCGATGTAGGTTCAAAATAGTACCACTCACACACTCTCGATCCCACTGGCAAAATTTGTTTTTCCCGTAGCATTCCGTGTCCGAATCAGATTATCGCTCGATAAACGAAGCCGCCTGGGACCAGATGGCTCGTCAACAAAATCGTCTTGCAAAACCTGCTCGCCAGGAGGACTTTGTCGATCCGTTGTCTACCGTCGATGGATGTGGTTGGTTGGGAGGTGACATTCGGGGCAAGGCGGTACTGTGTCTGGCTGCGGGAGGTGGCCGGCAGGGGCCCATTTATGCTGCGGCCGGTGCGATCGTAACCGTCGTCGACATCAGTGAGGAGATGTTGAAGCTGGATCGGGCCGTAGCCCGCGAGAAGAATTTCAACATCAAAACCATCAAGGCTTCGATGGATCGCTTGGCAGAGATCGAAGAGAGTTCCTTCGACTTAGTGATCCATCCGGTTAGCACTTGCTATGTTCAGGATATCAGCCGGGTTTTTGCCGAGGTGGCAAGAGTGATCCGTGCAGGCGGGCTATACGTCAGCCAGCACAAAACGCCAACCAGCTTGCAAGCCACTTTGCAGCCCAATCAAAACCGTGGCTGTTATGAAATCGAACAGTCTTACTATTGCGATCGACCGATTCCACCCACGACGCAGGCGAACCAGATTCGGGAGCCTGGAACCCATGAGTTCATACATCGCTGGGAGCAATTGATTGGTGGAATGTGTCGAGCGGGATTTTTGATCGAAGACTTGACCGAGCCAAATCACGCGAATCCCCAGGATCCACCCGGTAGCTTTGGCCATCGGAGTGCACGGGTTGCGCCTTATGTCCGAATTAAGGCTCGGCGAATGGGGGAGGCAGAGAAGCGAAAAATCTTGATCGCCTAGGTGGTTTATTTCGATGTGTGAATCGGGTGCTCGAAGTTCGCAGGTGATCGTGATGAATAATGGAAACCCGATGCGTGAGGGAGGCCGGTCTGGTTCGTCCTCGCTCACGCGTCGGGTTTCCATGGATACTTGTCGGGATGTGACGATGTACTCGGTCTTTTGTCGCAGAGCGACAATTTCCAATAGCCTTGGGGTTTCAACCCAAGGTTCCAAGCCTTTGAAAACGCTAGCTCTTTTTCTGATTGAGTTTTCGGCAGCATTCGTCTGGATTGTACCTTTGGTCGCCATCTATAATCACGGCCAGCGAGGAGAAGGTCTTTTCCTCATCAACTGACTTGGAAAATGGAGTTTCCCATGCGCAGAATCGCTATCATCAATCAAAAAGGTGGCGTTGGCAAAACGACATCAGCGGTAAATTTGAGCGCTGCCTTGGCGGAGCTTGGGAATCGAGTTTGCGTGATTGACATGGATCCGCAAGCTCACGCAACACTTCATCTTGGCGTCACACTCGATCCTGAGCAAAAATCGATTTACGATTGTCTGACGGACGATGTCAAATTGGAGGACGTACGTGTTCAAGTTGACGAGAACCTCCACGTCCTTCCTGCACATATTGATCTGGCAGCTGCGGAAATGGAGTTGGCTGGTGAAGTAGGACGCGAAATCATCTTGAGGGACTTGATTGAAAATGATCCCGAAGACTTTGATTTTATTATTATTGACTGTCCTCCCTCACTGGGTGTATTGACGCTCAATGCACTGACGACAGCGGGTGAAGTTTTCTTGCCGATGCAGCCTCACTTCTTGGCACTTCATGGATTGAGCAAACTACTGCGAACCATTGAGATTGTCGCACGTCGCTTGAATCCAGTGTTGACTCTCTCAGGGATTGTATTCTGTATGTTCGACGGGGGAACTCGTTTGGCTCACGAAGTGACCAGTGACATTGATGCGTTCTTTGACAACGAACGTAAAACGAAGGGTACATGGCCTGAGGCATTCAGCTTTGATACGCGCATTCGTCGCAATGTGCGTCTGGCGGAAGCTCCCAGCTTTGGCCAATCGATTTTTCAGTATGCGATTGGCTCCAATGGTGCTCAGGACTATCAGAGCCTTGCCATGGAGGTTCTGGAACAGTCGACATTGATTCCGTTGACAATGGCTCCTGAAGCTGAGGCTGAGTCCCAAATCATGGCAAAGTGAGGCGCTCCTGCCTCTGATTCATGGGGGCGGTAGGGGGAACCCGGCCTCGCATGATCTCACGCGCGTACCAAGGCTCGGGAAGTGCTCTTCCGGGCTGATTGTCCGGAGCCAATAAAAATCTCTGCTCTCCGGCAATTACATTTTGAGGACTCAAGTTCTTCAAGGAAATAATGGAAACCGGCTCCCGGTCTGGTTCGTCCTCCATTCACGCGTCGGGTTTCCATAAATCCTTGTCGGGATTTGACGATGAACCGCTTCCTGGATTTGGCTGGCGGACTCGTTCCCGGACTGTCGCATGAACTTCTGCGTCGTTATCATTTTGAAGACGCGTTTCGCAGATACGGAAGAATGTTGGCTGACCCGCCAATCCCCGTTTTCTTGCGACAAAATGGCGATTTTTCGAGTTGAAATGCCAAAAAAAGGGAATGTTGGCTCGAGAATTGCCTAGTATTGTAGAACAACTGTGACAGAGACCCAGACTTACCAAGAAGGTGGAGTGATGAAATTCGCGACCCTAGTTGTCGTCGTTATGGCGACAGTTACTTTTTCCAGCCTGGCAAGTGCCGACCAGCCTGCTGGACCCAATGACGTTATCTCTCAACATGTAGAAGACATTCGATGTGCTTCTCTTGATATGAAAGATGAAATCAAAACCCATTTCCGTGGCACAAGGGGCTACGTCAAAATGCTCGCGACCAACGCGGTATTGCGTACCAAAGCCGCAGCAATTCAGCGCCGAGTTAGACGCAATTCCTGTTATCGCCGTTTAGAGGCGGATGTTTCTCGATTGAACGAGCTGGCTTGCGAGTTGCAGGAACGCTTCGACGAAATTCTTGAATGCTCGACTTCGCGTCGTCCCGTCTGTGGTGACGTAGGACATGTTCAAGCCAAGATTAATGCCATCCGCAGCCTAGCTGCTTGTGCTCAAGTGGAAACATGTCACCGCCTTGGATTGGCCGTGCCTGCTCAGTATCAACTGATCGCCGAGCCGGTTTTTGTTGAGCCAACCATGGCTCCGGGCGCTCCTGTAATTCAGCCAATTGAGATGACGCCATATGGTCAGCCTGTTCTGCCACAGCGGAATTTGAAGTCTGTTCTTGAGGGCGAGGACCCAATCATTTTGCCGCTTGAGGCACCAGAGCAGATCAATCGCTAGAATTTGGTCGATTTCGCCTGGTCTTGTGTTGGCGAGATGACCAGATTGCGGTTAGTACTGCACGCTTGGAGACGATTCCATAGCGACACGAACGTTGAGGTTCGTGTCGCTTTTTTGATTCTCGATCGAAAAAGCTTTATCAGATCTAACCTGAATCGGGAATTCTGCCTAGGATAAGGGCTGCACCCCAACCTGTTGAGTAACCATGTCTGATTCTTATACACCGCCCACAGTCGACGAACTTTTGGAAGAATTCCAAGAGATGGAAGATTGGGACGAACGTTTTGATTATCTAATCGAGTTGGGCCGCGAGTTGCCTGAGCTTTCCACCGCAAATCAAACCGAAGCCAATTTGGTGAAGGGCTGTATGAGTACGGTTTGGTTGGTAACGCAAAGTCCTGAGTCGGAACCGGAAACGATTTTTATTATTGCCGATAGCGATTCACTAATCGTCAAAGGTTTGATTGTCGTATTGATGAGCTATTATTCCGGGCTAACTGCCAAAGCTATTTTGGACAAAGACGCCAAGGAGCTATTCACTCAATTGGGTCTTAGTTCTCATCTCAGTCCGCAGCGCCGAAATGGTTTGTTTTCGATGGTAAAACGTTTGCGTGAATTGGCAGCCCAAAAGCTGGTTGATGCCAATTCATCAGCGTGAAGTGATTATCGTTTTGAGGGAACCGGCAGATTGGCTCCGCCTTGCGCTTTCAAACTCTCCATGAGTTGATTCGCCGCGTTGCGATAAAGGAAGACCCCCTTTTGCTGTAGGGATTTCTCGACAAACATTTTGGCTTGTTCTTTTTGGCCCTGTTCATTGAGGATCATCGCGACAAAGTACGAGAGTTCTGCTGATTCGACACCCGTCTGGCTTGCTCGATTCAACCAATTTTGTGCCTGTTCAGCATCACCAAGTCGATAGTAGACCCACCCCAAGATTCCCAACGATACCCCGTTTTTAGGTTGGACTTGGACGTTCCGCTGTGCCACTTGCAGTGAGCGTTGATTGTTTTCATTTCCTCCGGTCTCAATAAGCGAGAGCGCCCAGAGGTTTGCCAGCTCAAAGTTGCCTGGTTCCGTGAGCGACAGTTCAGCAAAATAGGCTTCGGCCAATCCATAGTCCTCTTGGGCGAATGCGATTTTGCCTTTGATGAATTTGGTGGCGACTGTTTCGCCCTTTACTTCAACGATTTTTTGGATCGCAATCTGAGCGTCGGCAAAACGTTCGCGACCAACCATCCAATTGGCATACTCTGCAGCAACTTCGACATCGTTCGGATACTTGTTATTGGCGGCGATAATCCAGTTCTGCGCTTCTTCAATTTTGTTGTCGCGATTTAACCATGTCGCCAACATCAATTCTGGTCTGCGGCCCTGTTCATTGCCATTCGCTTTCATCGCATCAGAGAATCTGCTTAGCAATTGAATGCTTTGATCGATGTTCTCTTTGCGATACATGATTTCTGCTTGTCGAACCAGCAGTTTGGGATCGTTGGGCATCGTTTTCGCAATATCACCGAGAAGTGAGAGAGCTTCATCCCAATTCTGATAACGAATCTGCACGTCCGCCATGTTGTCCAGGTACTTGAGGCGAAAATGGTTTCGTTCCGCTGCCGACCACTGGCCTTCCATCGTCAATCGATTGGCTTTTTCGAGTTGGGCCAGCCCATCAGCGGTTCTGTTCTCATTGATTGCTAGACGCGATAGGGCAAGGAACACGCCTGGATATTTGGGGTGTTCCAGCGCGGCCGCTTCGATCGTTTGCCGTCCGCTGGCGGCATTGTTGGAACTGAATTGCAATGATGCGATGACGAGTTCAGAAGGCGGAAACGTTGGATCCGACTGAGCAAGCGCCTTGATTTGTTCAAGCGCGCTCGCCCCTTGGCCGCTTAAAAACGTTTCAACCAGCGTTTTGATGGCCACGGAACGCTGTGGTGTCGAATCAATACCTTCGGGGAGCATTTCTCCCAATTCGCGAAGCAAAGTCTCATAGGCAATTTGCCGAGACTGATCTTGTGATGAGGTCTGGAGCTGTGCAGCACCCGAAGTATTCTGCAGCGCAAAACTTGCTTGGCAACCAAGCAGGAAAATCACTGCCGCTATTACGAGCAATTGACGAAGGTTCATCGAATGGTCCTTGGATTGGGATTGGCAACTCAGGCGCGAAGGTTTTGCACATTGACTGCGTCAAGTATTCTAATGGTTGCTGGCGATTGATTCAGTACATAATAGTGAATCCCAGGCACACCGGCGTTGATCAATTCTCTGGTCTGTTGGATGGCAAACTCAACGCCGACCTCGAATTGCCACTCTTTGTCGTCTTTTTCACCCAGCCGTTGAGTGAATTCGCTTGGTAGACAGGCCCCGCACAAAGAAGCAATTCTTTCGATTTGCCCAAGATTGGTAACGGGTAAAATTCCTGGAACGATGGGGACGTTGATGCCGATTGCTTCGCAGCGATCACGAAAACGAAAGAAGTCATCGTTGTGATAAAACAATTGGGTTACGACCACGTCAGCGCCCGCATCGACTTTTCGTTTGAGGTTTTCCAGATCAAGTTCAGGGCTGGGCGCTTCGCGATGAGTTTCTGGATAGCCTGCCACCAACACATCCATGCCAGAAAATTCCTGGTTGATCAACTCGACGAGTTCGTTGGCATATCGATATCCGCCCTCCGTTTGAACAAATTGGTTGCTGCCTTGGGGGGGATCGCCTCGAAGGGCGACAATGTAATCTACGCCAGATTCTTGAGCCGTTGTGAGGTAATCGCGAAGCTGGTCAACGGTGCTGCCGACCAGCGTCAAATGGGAAGCGACTGGGATTTGAAACTCCGATTTCACATTCTGAACGATTTCTAGCGTTTTGTCGCGAGTCGAACCTCCGGCTCCATAGGTGCAAGTAATGAAGTCAGGTTGAAACTGCATGAGTTTTTTCACATGACGATAGAGATTCGCCTCTCCCTTTGAGGTTTTGGGAGGGAACAGTTCAAAACTGATTACAAATCGTTCTGCCTGGAAGGCTGTTTGAAGTGACACGGTGGACCCTTGGATAAAGCGGAAAATCAGCAAACGGCTGAATCGAGAATTATACACATTTTTTTGGGTTTGCTCAGTCGCGATTCACGCCGGAGAATTATCGGGAACTTGCCTCGCCCTAAGCTGCGTTCTGCGGAACGGTTTTGGGTGTTGTGAGATGGGTGCCAGATTGGACTGCAAGTCTGGAGTTCGCATTTCGCGTTGGAACTCATCGCATTATTTGACGCGACGGTGCCTTGCTGGAGTCATTAGACGACCACTTCCCACCGAGAGCTGCAGAAGCATCGAAGAGTGGAGGGCGGGAGGCCTCTTAATCAGTTATCCAACGCGAGTTTCCTCAGAAGGGATGTTGGCTAAACTGATGCCAGAGTAATTATCACTCAGTGACTTGCGGTCAAATGCTTCCGCCATCCATGTCGTAATTCTGACTTTTCCCATTTTCAAATTGAATTTCGAATTGGAGATTGGGAAACTGGCCGAATCTACGAATTGATTTTATCCCGGCGTCAGAGCCTTCTTGGTGTAGAGCGTCTACAACGGCGATCGGCAAATCCTCTTGCTGAATTTGTACCGACGAACCTCGGTTCATGCTGCCAAAATCAAACATTGAGGCACAGCCTGACAAAGCTAGTGACAACAGCAGAATGGATAAAGTTCGCACTGCACGCATCCTTGAAAATGGACAAAAAGATTGGAGCCACGGGTTCCAACGAAAATCGAAGCGGGAGGATAATAGCGATTTGGTATTGGCGTGTCACTACCAACCCATGCCAGAAAAGATGTCCGAACATTTTTTATTTGAGATTTCGTTTTGGCAGGTAAACTGCCATGCGTCAATATTCAGTTATGTCCCCTGTGAACTGAAGAGATGGCGGTTTGCGTAGGAAAGCTTAGAAGCGGTATGGGAATACGGGTTTTGCGCAGAATGAAGTGTGGAAAGACGTCTCAGCACTTTCTTGATGGGTGCCTGAGACGAACTTGAAATACAGGCTGACGAGAGTTTTATCCAAATTGCCCGAATTTCGGTAAGTTATGGTCCACAACTTCGTCGTGACAAAATGGTCGAGTTTTATGCAAATTGCCCGAAGGCAACTTCACTTGCTGCCGTGTTATTGAGGGCTGGAGCCTGAGAGGGAAAAGATGAAAGTAGTCGTCGGTTTATTGTTGGTCTTAACAATAGCTGTTGCTGGGGTATTCTGGTTTGGAAACGACTGGACGAAGGAAGGCGTTTTCGAAGTCCATCAACCGCTATCACGGGCAAAGTCTCGGGACGGAAATCAGGCGTCATTGCCGCTGGAGGTACCACCGCAAACTGGTGATACCGCTGATTACCGAAATTTCGTCAATCTACTTTCTGAAGGAGCGGTTGAATCATCGCTAGAAAATATCGAAAAAGGGTGGCATTCCGGTTCGGCAGCAATGCTTCTCGAGGTGGTGTCGATGGTATCGATCCGGCGAAATCCTAGATCGGTGGGCCAGGTTTTTGATTTGCTGCGGAAGAAAACAGGACAAGGGTTCGCGAACGATCGTGACGAATGGTTCCGTTGGATTTGGGGCCAGGAATACCGACCGCATCCTCAATACACTTTGTTTAAAACCCATCTTTACTCACGAGTGGATGTCCGGTTTGCTGAGTACTTTGTTGAAACCGAGGACGCGACGATTCGCTTGGACGAAATTCGCTGGGGCGGAGTCGTGCGAGATGGGATTCCTCCGCTCAAGGTCCCAGAAATGATGCTCGCTCAGGACGCGCAGTATCTTGCAGATACCGATGTCGTTTTTGGAATTGCGATTAACGACGATTTCCGTTGCTACCCGAAACGAATTCTCGCCTGGCATGAAATGTTCAAAGACACAATTGGCGGGCAGTCCGTCTGTGGAGTTTACTGAACGCTGTGTGGATCTCTGATCGTGTATCAGACTGAAATCAATGGCAAGCATTACGAGCTTGGCACAAGTGGCTTTCTTTATCGTTCCAATAAATTGATGTACGACGTCGAGACGAAATCGTTTTGGTCGACCTTGCAAGGAACACCCGTAGTTGGGCCATTGGTTGGCAAGGGGCTTGCATTGGAACGCGGACACGTTGTGACCAGTACCTGGGGCGAATGGAAACGTCGGCATCCAAATACGACAGTGCTTTCGTTGAGCACGGGGCACATCCGAAACTACGATGAAGGCGCCGCATACAAAGACTATTTTTCTTCGCACAAGCTGATGTTCCAAGTTCCGGAAACTGATGGTCGGCTTGAGAATAAAAGCGAAGTGGTTGCACTGCGCCGAGGTGAAGATCAACTGGCCGTATCTGCAGCGTATCTTGCCAAGCATCCAGTTTTCCATGCACAAATTGATGGGCAGAACTTGGTGATCCTGACAGATCGTTCCGGGGCAAACCGGGTCTATGTGTCAGGGGAAAATGAGTTTTTGTCTTTCGATGGTAAAGCGGTGATTGACGACGGGGGCGCCAGTTGGACGGTGACTGAGGATTCGATTACTCCGACAAGCGGCGACAAGTTGATGCGGTTGCCGGCGCATCGAGTGTTCTGGTTTGGCTGGTACGCTCAATATCCCAAGACCCGTTTGATCTACAAATAAATCGTCTTGGTTCATCGCCTTCTTCAATCGCCAACGGATCTCGTCCTCTTTCGCTCAAAGATCTGTTGGCGATTAGACACAAAGCGGTGGGTGAGTTAGCTGAGTTACTGGCTGGTTCTCAGAAGTCGTCGCGCTGGTGCTGGCATGGAGAGTCACCAATAATTCTCTTCGGTACTTTCGTAAGCGTTTGTTAGTTGCTGCGTCGTATCTGACAAGTGGTCGCAACTTTTTTACTCGTTGTTCATTAACGAAGGCGGCCCGGAACAGCTAATCACTTTTGGAAAAGGAAGAGAACTGTGAACTTTGATGTACAGCAAAACCGAATCGTAAGATTTTCATTTTTGGTTGTGGGCTTTGTGCTGCTGATGGCGGCAACGGCCCAAGCTCAATCGGGAGCAAGAAGTCAACCACAGACAAACGATCAAGCCAATCGAAATTCGGTTCAGCCGGAAACGAAACTAGGATACGAAGGCTACTGTCCCGTTTGCATCGTTGCCGTTAAGAAATGGGTTCAGGGCTCTCCAGACCATCAAGTCACCTACGATGGAGTTTCCTACTACTTTCCAGATCGTGATACCAAGCAAAAGTTCGTTGAAAACCCAGCAGCCTATGTCCCAGCACTGGGCGGCGATTGCATCGTCTGTCTTGCCAAAGCAGGAAAGCGAGTCGCTGGTAACATTCGATTTGCATCATTGCACGAAAATCGAGTCTATTTGTTTCCCAGCAATGATGAGAAAGCAGTATTCGATGCATCGCCAGATGAGTTCGAGAATGTCGATTTGGCCGCCAACGGAAATTGCATTGTTTGTTCCGTAAAGATGAACAAAGAGGTGCCGGGCAGCTCCGAGTTTACGGCCATTCACAATGGTTTTCGTTTTCTGTTTCCATCAGACAGAGAGCGGCAAGCGTTCTTGCAGTCGCCAACCGATTTCGTTCCTGAAACAAGATAGAATGGCAACGGAATGAACTGAGTGTGCTTGCACACTCTCGGGAGGTTGAGGCTCCTGCCGAAACCTACCCATTCAATCAATGTCGGTTTCAACAAACGTCCCCTTCCGGGCACTACGCAAAGAAAAACCCAAACAAAGCCACCCTCCTCCGGGCCACGGGGAGGGTCGAGAACGCAACGACCGGGGAGGAGAAGCCACCGCCGTATTCCGAAGCAGCAAAAAACCGCCTGCGTCGACTGGTGGCTGACTCAGTACCAACGGCACCTGTTGGAAACCCGACGCGTCAGCGAGGACGAACCCAACACGTCCTCGCTGACGCGTCGGGTTTCCATAAACCACTGCTTCTAAGTTTTTGCTTCATGTACGAATGAAAAAGTCACAACCTCGTCGGGTTGACCGCAATATGGAACGCCGGAAGCTATTTTGACGATCCGGTGCCAACGAGGAGATTGCGAGATGGATTGCTCCAACGGCAGGTTAGCTCTAGCAAATCTATAGAGTGAAGATGAAATCTGTGTTCACAAAATATGCGTTGCCGTGTGCCCAGAAACACTCCCGCTAAGAAAAAATGATTGTATCGGCTGGAGACTCGACCTCCCATCAAGGGCCAAGGGCTGGTTGGATTTGATGCTCAGACTCTGCGTCGACGCTTTGCCAAAACAAGACCAAACAGAGACAGGACAAGACAGCCACTCGGTTCTGGAACCGACATCGCGGAAATGGCCAGTGTGTGCCCACCCGTTGCGGTGGCGCCGCCGTCAGTTGGGAGTGCGGCATCAATTCCGTCGATATCGATGGCATTGGTCGTTACAAGTGTGCGGTAGCTGTAGAGTTTGTCGGTGAAAAGTAACCCGGAAATGTCGCCGATCAAAGTGCTTGTGTCGTCACCGTCCATTCCTCCCACAACGAATCCCGCGTCAATTGTGGATTTACTCACCTGGTAGCTGTAAAGCACGACTTCTGGTGGAGAAGCCATCGGGTCTGCCAGATCAAAAGCGAGTAACTCGATTTCCAGCTCGACATTTCCAGGGATGGTCGTGCCAATTTCATCCGTGACACTGAAGAATCCCATTGCTTCGTAGGTTGCCATCGAATCGACAGTGAAATGAAAGATGCTTTCGGCCGAAGCCCGATGTCCTAGCGTGGACGTACGCAAGAATCCCGCGGAATAATCACTGTCAAAAAATGCTGGAGTCAGAGAGTAGTCTAGCTCGACGATACTAGTGTGTGCGGCGGAGTTTCCGTCTTTCGCTGCCATGGCGATGCTGGATCCCGCACCTGGAATTGCCACAGAGTCTAGATCGCTGGAGGATAGCGGACCCGCCAAGGCATTGTGAGACGCACCGGTCGGTTCTCCGGGCATGGGCACCAGAGTTACGATGTCTGCGGTGATGGGGGATGCCCCAAAAGCCGAGAAAAGTAGCATAGCAAACGACAATGTTGCAGTTTTCCAAGGAAGAGTTTGCATTGGATGAGCCTTTGTTTTCAAATGAATTTTCCTATTTGTGAATGCAACTTTTTTGATTCGATACTGCAAAGAATTATTTTTTTCCCGAAAAAAGTGGTCTGCGATCTGATGCCTCAGCCCGATGACTTCAATTTGTTGCTTGAATCCGCAGCCGCAGGCGACCAAGAAGCTGCGGAGCAACTGTTCCCGGTCGTGTACCGAGAGCTTCATCAAATCGCATCTCGCTATATGAGCCATGAGCGACCCGACCATACATTGCAGCCAACGGCTCTGATCCATGAAGCCTTTCTCCGGCTGACGGGGGCCAACGGAAAAGACAAAGCGGAATGTGAACCTCCACCCGATTCTTCGACCTGGCAGAACCGAGCCCATTTCATCAACACCGCTGCCTTGGTGATGCGACGGATTTTGGTTAACCATGCCAAGGCGAAGAGCACGGCAAAGCGAGGAGGTGACCAAAACGTATTTTCATTGGAGCAGGTTGCCGAGGTGTTTACGCAGCGTTCTGTTGATTTGATAGCGCTGGATGACGCGTTGGACCGCCTGGCTGAACTGGATCCCGTCCAGCACCGGTTGGTCCATTTACGGTTTTTTGCTGGGGTCAGCACACAGGAAGCAGCCAAGTTACTTGGTATTTCAGAGCGTGCAGCTTACTATGAATGGGCCCATGCGCGTGCATGGCTTCAAACTCAAATCATCATCGAATGATGTCCGAACGATGGCAACAATCAAAAGAGCTCTTCGCCGGAGCCCTCGAGCAACCTGAGGCGCAGCGTGATTCCTTTGTGCGTGAACATTGTTCTGACGCTGAGTTGGTCCAGCAAATTCTCACGCTACTGGAGGCGCATCGGCAATCTCCCGAATTTCTTAAGACGCCCCTTGGAGAATCTCCATCCGTTGAACTGCAGGACCCGTTGATTGGTCAGCGGGTTGGCTCCTTCGTGGTTGAAAGTCTGATTGGGCGCGGTGGTTCTGGTGCGGTTTACCAGGGGACTCAAGCAACTCCCACAAGGCAGGTCGCCATCAAGTTCTTGCGTCAGGACTTGCCCTTATCGCCGACCCATTTGAAGCGTTTCGAAAACGAGTCTCAAATACTTGCCCAGCTCAGTCACCCTGGTATCGCACACGTCTATGAATCGGGCAAGTTAGCTTCACTTGGCGGAAACCAGCCTTGGTTCGCGATGGAGTTGATCGATGGTCCCAATCTTTCGAAACAACTTCTGGAAATGCATCTGAGTCGTGAAGAAAAACTACAACTGTTTCTTAAGATCTGTGACGCTGTTTCCTATGCCCATGAGGTTGGTATTGTTCATCGCGATTTGAAACCCGCGAATATCTTGGTTCAGCAGAATGCTTTCAGTGGCCCAATTTCGACGCGGTTGCAGCCCAAGGTGCTGGACTTTGGGATCGCCATGATCTTGCAAACGGATGACTTGAAAACGACGCTGTTGACGACTGAATCAGACATCCTTGGAACGGTGAACTATTTTAGCCCCGAACAAGTGGTTGGCGGACAAGCGGAAGTGGATCATCGCTGCGATGTTTATGCATTGGGCTTGATCCTGTTTGAAATGTTGACTGGCCGATTGCCGCACTATCGCAGAAGTAACTCACTCGTCCATGTGATTGGTCATATCGAACAGGAGAGCGCATTGCGCCTGCGAGAAGTCGATTCTGGATTTTCGCGGGAGTTGGATGTGATTGTCGAAAAGGCGACACGTGGCCAACCCAATCGGCGATACGAATCGGTCAGTGAGTTCGCGGCCGATATCAAACGTATGCTTGCCAATGAGCCCATCAAGGCGAGGCCGCCGTCCGCTTTGTACATTGGGACCAAGTTCCTCAAACGAAATCGTTTGTTGGTCGCTGGAGTGTCGGCGACGATCCTTGCGCTTTCGGTTGGTTTGTTTCTCTATGCGCGTGAAGCAGGCGTGTCGCGCAAAGCGGCAGCGGCAGCAAACTACGAAGCGGAAAAAGCGGTCGCCGTCAGTAGTTATATTACCAATGATTTTCTTACTCGCCTGTTAGTTGTTTCTCGTGATCCGGATCCAGAAGATCCTCATGCGGTGGAGAAAGTCGTGGACGATTCGGCAGCTCATATTGAATCCATGTTTGCAAAACAACCAACAATTCACGCCGCGATATGCAACGAAGTTGGCACCATTTATCTCAATGTTGGAGCGCCGAAAAAAGCAGTTCAACAGTACGAACGGGCTTTGTTGCTGTGGGAAACAGAACTTGGGCCAATGCATGCTGACACCCTGAAAGCAGTCAATAACTTGGCACTTGCTCAAATGTATTCTGGTAGCCATGAAACGACGGAGTCGCTGCTTCGGCGCGCAGTCGATGGACGGACACTTACCCTTGGGAAATCCCATTTGGCGACGCTGCAAAGCATGAATAATCTTGCCGATTGGCTGCGTCGGCGAGATCGACTTGAAGAGGCAGAGGAAATTTTTGTTGAAGCTCTGACGTTGCAACGGAAGTATCTCGGCGAAACCGCTCAAACCACCTTGATTACTTCGGCCAATTTGGGTTCTCTTTATTTGAGCCAGGACAAGATTGAAGAGGGACTTGATCTTCATCGATCCACTTACCAGTCGGCACGTAAAATATTGGGCGAGGATCATCGAACAACCTTGCAGGCTGGAGTTCGGTTGGCACAAACTGTCGATCGAGCGAAACGCTATGAAGAGGCACTTGAGGTTCTGGAGCCGGTTTTGATTCACTATCTGAAAATGAGATTGAGTACTCCTGAGTTGGCGATTGTTCCGCTAAGACTCAAGTCCCGCATCTTGCGGCACTTGAATCGTTTTGATGATGCTTCGGCGGCTCTTGACGTCGCAGTCGAAATTGCATCCACGGATCCCGAGAAGATGCAACGAGGTCTGGAAAAAATCGAAAAAGACCGGCGAAGAATTGCCAAGGATCGAGCCAAGTCGGAGTGAGGCATCGGTGAGTTGCTGCACCCGATTTTGCTAGTGGAGTCTGTGCGTTGCAAAGTCAATCCATTGCTCACCTCGGCATGGGGCGTGGGCAAGCCTGGTCATGCGAAATGGATGGGTGCCATGCGCCACGCTTGCGTGGCGCATGCCTGAGATTCTGACAAACCGTTTTGACGATCAAGACAGCAGGACCAGCAAACATTGTTCACGGGTCCTTGGTGTTAGGTTCGCATGCAAACCTTCAGCGGCTACAATTTTACCAAACGCGTTTATAACTCGGGTGTGTCCAGGAAGTACATCGTCAGGCCCTTGAGTTCACGTACGAAGATTTCGTTGTCCGACATGGCAAGATGAGCCCAAGTCGATTGTTCGGACACGGCTTTGCGGTCGAGCAAGTCAAAGGATTTCGGGTCGGCACGAATCAGGAGCAATTCACCTTTTTCGTCGAGAGCCAGGATTCGATCACCGCTGTTGATCATGCTCCAGTATTTCCCAAGCTGTTTCGATTTCCATTGGGTCTGGCCCGTTTCCAGGTCCAGGCATGCCATGCGCGTGTTTTGCAGGTGCATGTAAACGAAGTTGCCAATTTTGATCGGGGAAGACATGTAGCCTCGTTCACGACCTTGCCATTGTTGGCTGGAAGTAAAACCGCTGCCTTCAGCGCTAACGTTAAATAGAAACGAGCCGTTGTTATAGGAGCTGGTAAAGACAGAATCATTGTGAACCGTAGGCGTGAGGATATTCATTCCGCGGTAGGCAGGGACTTCCTGAGACCATAAGACCTCGCCGCCATCTGGATCAACTCCTGCAAGAGTCGATCGAGTTTGCACTAGAAGCTGTTCGCGTCCAGCAACTGTTGCCAAAGTGGGAGATGAAAACGCTCCGTCCATCATTCCCCCTTCATCTTTAAGCACTGACCAAACAGTTTTGCCGTCAAGTTTGTTGAGCTTCTTGAAACTACCTCCGGCCTGGATTTAGAGATGATCACCTCGAATGAGTGGCGAGCATACCGCGCCAAATGAAGGGTTCTTTCCGTTCGTTTCTTCGACAAAATTTCGTCGCCAGATTTCCTGGCCGTCCTCGGCGTTCAAGCACACAAGGATGTCACACATTCCCAAGATATACAGTTTGCCATCGTCATAGATGGGAGTCGCTCGAATCCAGTCACCATTGGCTTTGGCGAAAAACGGAACTGTCATCGCACTATCCCATTTCGCTTCCCAAAGTTGTGAGCCATCGGCGCGGTTCAACGCTCGAATCACCTCGGATTGCTTGTCTTTGGTTTCGGTTACAAAGACTTTGTCGCCGACCACAATGGGGCCGAGTAGCTGGGGCCCAGCTCGACATGCCAGCCTTTGGTCAGACGTCGCCGATGACAGAAACTCGTTCTCGACGACACCCGTGCGTTCCGGCCCTCGCCACTGTGTCCAGTCCTGGGCGTTGGATTGAGATATCGAAATCGACAAAAGCATGACGCCTGTGAAAATCATTGAGTACTTCTTCGGTCGCATGGTCGACTCCAGGAAATTGCGTTGCAAATAGGGGAAGCGTAAATCCGATTGAGCGAACGAACGGAATTTTTCGTTATGTCTGTTGAAACCGTTCAAAATCTGCGGTAACAATGCTCCGTGCGATATTTTTAACGATTTGAACGTTTTGTTGAGAGTTACCTATTGGTAGGTCGGATAGCGATTCGTGTGTGTCAATCGCATTGGTAAATCGGGAGGTTGAGGCTCCTGCCGAAACTTGTTCTAACGATGAATTGGTTCGAGTTGGAACTGCTCGCCAACCTCACAATGATTCTGTTTTTTGGAGCGGGAGGATTCCCCAGCCTGAAAGTCTGGGGCTAAGGCAATAGCGGCTGATGGGCAATTGCATTTCCGGCTCATGTTTTATCGAATCGCAATCGGTGACCCGACGCGTGAGGATTTTCTGGCTCATGTTTCTTGAGGAGTCAATGGAAACCCGACGCGTGAGCGAGGACGTGACGGGTTCGTCCTCGCTTACGCGGCGGGGTTCCATAAAGTCTGGCTTCTACGCCTATCCAACCACGTACGAATAAAAAATCACGACCTCACATCGACCGGGTGGATGACTGGATTGATCTGGTTCGTTCAAATCGTTCAGGACCCATGGCTATGTTGGGGCTATAACTTTCGCGCCCCCATGCGATCACTCATATGAGATTGACAACTTGTACCGTTGGTCCGGCCACGCTGCTCGAAGCGTTTACAGCAATTTTGGAAAATTGCTTGCGGCCGAATGACGTTCAAGCATACTGGTGCTGGATTGGATTTGAGCTCATTCTTCTGTTATGGGCCACAACTACTTTTTGCCGTGTTTCTATACAATTCCGATTTGAAAAATCGATTGATACGGCGGCATTTTGGTGGTTGGTTTAATCCAATTGGGTTCGCACTTTCGGGTGGAGCTTGCGTGGGTTGCTGGTCTTTTGGCTCACTAGGCAAGTACGTCCGCTAACGTGAAGCGCAGTCGAGTGAATTGCTTTTTGTTACTTGCAAGTGCATAGGTGTCTGTCCACTCGGTTGCGCTCCAGGTTGGCAGTCGTCCGAGAATAGTCCAATCCACAGCGCTGTTGTTTTTCTTTGACGACGTGCGGTGAAAAAGATTTGTTATGGCTAATTCGGTTTACCGAACCCACGACGGATGGTGAAGCCAAAGCAAGCCATCAACCTGTTTCGGGGGAGCCTCAACCGCCCACTTTCTGGCCATCGTACGAACAATTGAACGTTTTGAGCGAGCAAAACGTTCAATTCGTTCTTTTTTTTGTTGAATCGGTCATCAAATCAGGGTTCGTCACGTGTAGGTGAACGTCCAGCTTGAATCGCAAATCGCGTTCAGATGGACTTATCTACCAAACCTGCCTGAGGAGAAATTAGCTTAATGAAAGATCTGTTAACTCCTCGCCAAATTGCCAGCGCCATCAAAGTCAGTGAATCGTCAGTCAAACGATGGTGCGACAAAGGGAAAATACAAACGAGTTATACGGCAGGCGGACATCGCAGGATCCCCGTGAACGCCATCCTTTCATTTCTCCGCGATTCCAAGCATGACTTGATTAACCCCCAAGCGATTGGATTGCCAGATCGTTCTTACGTGGTTGCTTCAGGTTATGAAGAAACGTGCAAGGTGATTGTCGATGCGATGGTGAGTGGCAACGAGACGGTCCTGGTGCAGGCAGTCGTCGAGTTGTTCCTGGTTGAGGAAAGCATTCCCAAAATCATGGATGCCTATTTGGCGGTGGCATTCCATCAGATCGGTGATCTTTGGCAATGTGGTGAGGCGGAAGTTTATCAGGAAAGACGGGCATGCGAGATGAGCCAGCGAGTCATCAATGAAATTCGCCGGCTGGGTTCGTCGCCAGACGAAAACTCCCCCGTTGCGATTGGCGCGACTCCGCAAGGCGACCTGTACCGATTGCCTACTATGATGACTGAGGTCGTACTAAGGAATGCTAACTGGAATGCAACTTCGATGGGGGAAAACGTTCCGCTGGAAAGTTTGGCTGTGGCGATAAGGACTCATCGTCCCCAATTGTTTTGGTTGTCGGTGTCTTATCTTGAATCCGAAGAGCGATTCATTCAGGACTACCAGAGGTTCTATTCTGAGTTTGCAGGACAACTGACCTTTGTTGTTGGTGGTCGTGCATTGACATCGGAAGTTCGTCAGCGAATCAAGTTTTCTGCGTTCTGCGACAACATGCAGCAATTGGAATCGTTCGTGAAGTCCATCCCGCGCAACGTGGCAACTCAATCACTGAATGCCGCGACCATGAGTCCCCAATAGTGGGGCGGAGATGGTAGGTGAGCGAACTGAATTTTTCCGAAATCGTTTTTCTTGAGCGTCTCCTGAAGCCAGGTTGGGGAGTGCAATTGCCCGTCTGCAGTGCGCAATTCCAGCTGCAATTCAAAGAACGCCAGATTCTTGATGCCAGAGTCTTGTCCGGGAAACAGGTCCACGATGACCAGCTCGCCGTCGAAGTGCATCACGCGACGGATGTCTTTTAGCCAAGCAGAAAACCAGCTGGCTGGTTTTCGAAATAGCTGGCCCGCGACGATGACCAAATCAAAGCCTCCCATTTCCGTTGGCGGAGTCAAGTTCTGGCTTTCGGTGTATTCAAACTGCTTCTCAACGCCAATGCTCTTGACGGTCTTTTTTGCCTGAGGCAGGTTCTCAGGAAGGTCGGCAAGGACAAACGTTGAATCGGGATCGCGGTGTGCCAGGGTTGCACTGAAAATTCCCGAGCCGCATCCAAGTTCCAGAACCCGCATCCCGCGTCGTGATTTTCCATAGTCCAGCGCAGCGGCGGCATCCATTGCCGCAGGAGTTTGCATCCATTCATTCTGGGTTTGCTGGATATCGTAAGGACTATCGTCTTCTGGCAAATCTACGCGTTGAGAGATGCTTTCACCCGTTCGAATGAAATGTTCCAGATGCTGCCAATATTCGTCGTGCAAGAAGTTATCGGGCAACATCTGGGCTGCTGGAGAAAGTGCGATATACGTATCGTACTTTTCCAAAATTCCCGTTGGCAACAGCGCGCTGGTGATGAGCTCGACCGCTTTTTGATTCAGCTTGGCTTGTTGGGAAATTTCGTCAACCGTTTTTTGACCATCAGCCAGGGTGGCAATGATTCCGCTCGAGATTGCTGCGCGAACGATGTGGCCGACTTCCAGCGTGTTTCGAATCTCTACGAAATCCCCCAGAGTTTTCAGTTGGGTGTTGCTCACGATATTCCTTTTTTTGCGATGCATTGTCACAGACGGTTTTGATCATTCCAACCACAAATTACAGGTTTTGGTAATCGGTTTTTTGGAGTGGCTTCCATATTGCGGGTCAGGAAAAACGAGCCAAACGGTTGTTGCGAAACAACTCTGTTTTCTCAGCGTCGCGCCAATGGATCGATCGAATCGCTGCAAAAATGCCGACAATCGCTTTCTCACTCCTTCATCTGCTTCCCGCCATCTTAGATGGTTGTGTGGTTCACAACATCCAAATTCAATTGGTGATCCCCGAGCGGTTTGGAATTTGATACATTTGCTGCGACAATACGCGGATCAACCGATTGGAACAGGTGCCCGAAGATGAACTGCTTGAAATTTCACGTTGCTTTGATTGCTTTTGCCCTTTGGGCGGCCACGACGCTGGACGCCCAACTGAGAATTCCCGACGGATTTGAAGTTCAGCGACTCTATGACGTTCCCCAGCCCCAAGGCTCCTGGGTCAGTCTGGCAGTGGATCCTGAAGGTCGCCTGATTTCCTGTGATCAATACGGAAAGCTATATCGGACGACAATGAAAGAAGGCGCCGTTCAAAAGGTTGAGCCAATCAACGTGCCAACGGGGCGAGCACATGGTTTGCTGTGTGCCTTCGATAGCCTTTATGTGATGTCACACGCCGGCGATGGCCAACCCGCTGGACTCTATCGAGTTACCGATTCGAATCGGGATGACCAGTACGATACGGTCAAGCTGTTGCGGCAGTTTGAAGGTGGGGGCGAGCACGGCCCTCATGCTGTAATTTTGAGCCCCGACAAAAAATCAATTTATCTTTGCGCGGGCAACCATACGGAGCTCCCTACTCCAGAAAAATCCCGAGTGCCTCGCAACTGGCAGGAGGATCAGTTGCTTCCCCGTATGTGGGATCCTGGCGGCCATGCGGTGGGAAAACTCGCACCCGGTGGTTGGGTTTGCAAGACGGATCCTGAGGGAAAATCGTTTGAGTTGATTGGCTGTGGCTTTCGAAATGAATATGACATCGCTTTTGCTCCTGATAGTGCGCTTTTCACCTATGACGCGGATATGGAATGGGACATTGGTTTGCCATGGTATCGTCCCACTCGCATGTGCCATGTGGTCAGCGGAAGTGAGTACGGTTGGCGAAGTGGAACCGGAAAATGGCCTACCTACTACCAAGACAGCCTGCCTCCTGTTTTGGATATCGGTCCAGGTTCGCCGACGGGAATTGTGTTTGGAAACGGAGCCAAGTTCCCTGCCAAGTATCAGAACGCGTTGTTTATTGCCGATTGGAGTTACGGAGTCATCTATGCAATTCATATGCAACAGGACGGTGCTACCTACGGGGGCGAAAAAGAGATTTTCTGTACCGCACCAGGGCTTGCTGTAACGGATATGATCGTGAATCCTGTTGATGGAGCTCTATACTTTTTGATTGGTGGACGGCGAAGTCAATCGGCACTATTCCGAATTAACTACACTGGAGCGGAGAGCACGGAAACGGCTTCTTATCGGAGGCCAATGAATTGGTGACGCTGCGTCGGTCGCTTGATGAACTGCATTCTTCGGAAGTCGATTTTGACAAAGCGATTGATACGGCTTGGCCTCTTCTTTCGCATACCGATCGCTTTATCCGTTATTCGGCGCGGGTTGCTGTTGAACATCAACCGGCTGCCCAATGGCTGAATCGGGCGCTGCAGACCGAGGATCCACAGACAGTCCTGGAGCTTTCCGTTGCTGTTGCCAAGCAATTTGCGGGTGATCGCGACGTCGAGAGAAAATGGATTGAAAAATTGGAGCGACTGGATTGGGATGGATTCGATGAGTCGCAAAAATTGCAATTGCTAAGAAGCTACTCGTTAATTTTGATTCGAACTGCCCCTGCTTCCAAGGCAACCGCTCAAACGGTCCGTGAGCGATTTGCGAATCATTACCCAAGTTCGTCCAAGTTGCTGAATCGCGAGTTGAGTCGTTTGTTGATTGCGGTTGAAGAACCAACGGTTGCCGCCAAGACGATGGAGTTGCTGACCAAGGCTCGTACCCAGGAAGAACAGATTCACTATGTCTTTTCTTTGCGGTCGCTCAATTCAGGTTGGACGTCAGAGCTGCGCCGCAATTACTTTCAATGGTTTCTAGACGCGGCCAGTTTCAAAGGCGGCAATTCGTTTAGTCGATTTTTGCAGAACATTCGCAACGAAGCTATCGAGAAGTTACCGCCGGGTGACCGAGCTGCGCTGGCAACCGTTTTGGCTCAACCGATTCAACCGAAAGACCCCTACGAAAATTTGAAGGCTCGGCCCCTTGTGAAGAAGTGGACTTTAGACGATCTGACACCGGTTGAAGAATCCGAGTTGGTCAATAGAAATCTGGAGAACGGCAAGGAGATGTTTGCTGTCGGGCAGTGCTACAAATGTCATCGTATCAGTGGCGAAGGTGGAATTGTGGGTCCGGATTTGACTGCAGCCGGCCGTCGTTTTTCGGCTCGAGATATGATTGAGACATTGGTTGATCCCAGCAAGGAAGTCTCCGATCAGTATCGTGCGACCAAGTTTCAATTGGAGACCGGCGAAACGATCATCGGCCGAGTTGCGAACCTGAACGGCGATGACTACATGGTGCAGACGGATTTGCTTGACCCGGGGAAATTGGCTCGCGTTAATTCGCGTCAAATCGAGGGCATGAAAGATTCAGAGGTTTCGATGATGCCAACTGGTTTGTTGGATTCAATGACACGCGAAGACATCTTGGATTTGCTTGCCTACATGAAGGATCAGGGAAAGTTGGAAGACGAGCGTTGATCGCAACCAGATTGGTATCGACGTCAGGTTTTTCGGGTTGCCGTAGGTAGGTGAAGTCGATGTCTCCGCTTGCCGCCATAGATTTCTGTCGGGACAGGACATCGTACTCGGTTTTTGTCGTGGAACGACAATTTCTAATAGCCTTGGGTTTCAACCTTAGGTTCCAAGCCCCCGTGAGAGGTAGAGACGCGGAGGCGTTGTGATTTTTGATTCATGTACGAAAAGATTGGCGAAGGCATCCGGCACGACGGAAACCCGACGCGTGAGCGAGGACAATCCAGGTTCGTCCTCGCTGACGCGTCGGGTTTCCATAGATCTCTGTCGGGATTCGACATCGTACTCGGTCTTTGTCGTGGAACGACAATTTCTAATAGCTTGGGTTTCAACCTTAGGTTCCAGGGTCTGCTAAAACGCGGTGACCTACAGCATCAAAGGTTCTTCAGAGATCTGTCGTTCTGCACGCGTCAGTTCGTACATGTCGTAGATAAGCTGAATATCGCAAGGGCGTTGTTCAACGTTTCGACGTGAGAACATACGGTTTTGGGTCAATTCCAGAATAGACGGTGGTGACTCGGTGATTTGTCCGAACGCACGGGCGTAGTTCACGAAAGACGGTACGTTGGTGGTGACGAAGCCGTATAGCATGCTGCCCGCACCAACCAACTTGCCCGTAAAGATGCTGGTGTTGATGGCACTTTTTGCATAATCGCCAATGATGCATCCGACGAACTGCATGCCTGTTGAAACCCTTTCGCCTTCGTATTGCATTTTGACTTCACCGTAGGTGTTCTTCAAATCGCTGTTGCAGGTCCCGGCCCCTAGATTGATCCAGCTGCCCAGATAGCTGTGTCCCAAAAAGCCATGATGCTGCTTGTTGGAATAGGGTTCAATCACCGAGGCTTCGATTTCTCCGCCAATCTTGATGGTATGGGCAATCGAGACACTGTCTTTGATTGCTGCGTGCTCGTTGATGCTGCAGTTTTTTCCGATATGAATCGGACCGCGGAGGAAGCAAAAGGGCCCGATGACACTTCCGTCATCAATGACGATGGGCCCATGTTCAGTGTTGGTGACAACAAAGTCGCTGATCGTGACATCACCTTGGACGAACACCCCATCGGCAATCTCGCGATACTCACTTTGGCTGATTCGATATTGAATGTTGTCAGAAAACGTGTCCAGGTTTTCGCGAACAATATCGTGAGGATAATCGAACAATCGAATCGGCAGAGCTTGGCTTGGTGGATCCGAACTGTAAAACCGTTCGATAGAAGTGAGCAACTCATCATCGGACTTCAAGTCGAGATTTGCCGTGGGAATCATCGCCGTAGCGATTGACTGTGGGTTCAGCTTGACGATTCCCGCTTCCTTCTTTTTGGAAAACCGCGTCAGTTGTTCGAGATTCTTAGTCGACGGAACCATCCTAGCGTTAACAACCAGCGTCCAAGGCTTGTTCGGGTCGATACTGCCCGTAAGGTGTGGAGTGTCCAGCTTTTGAATCTCACGCAGGTGCGGACGCACAATTGCTTTGACGTTAGGTCCAAGTGTCGGCAGCCAATCCTGAAGTTGGTAGGTCGCACAGGTGATGGTATACGCTGGCCTGCCCACCGTGACGGGATAGAGGCGGTCAACGCTCGCGTCTTCGACAACAACAATGTTCATTAAAAATTCAGAGGAGAGGTGTTGGTAGGGCCGGTTCCCACCGGCCGATTATGTTTTCGGCAACCGTTGGTTTTGCTGGGTTGAACGCGCTGCGCCGACTTGTGTGCCGTCTGATCCAATCGTTCAGCTTGGCCAGCAACCACCGGCCTTCGCGAATGATTGGCACTAGCAGTAACCATGGCAAACGTTGTACCAGCCCAGGGGCAAACTTCCAACTCGCAAAACACATGTCGATACCATGGGCGAGGAGATGTAGGGATGAGGCAGAGTTTAAGTTCGGCTGGAGGTCGAATTTGATTGTGATAGCGCGCGAAAAAGCCGACGTGCAAAGAACGTCGGCTTGGTCGAGAGTTTTCGGAGTTGCCTTTACGGCGTGGTTTATCGGCGCTGTTCTCCGCCTTGTTGTTGTTCTAAGGCTGCGGCGTATTCAGCGGTGACTGGCCCCATGGTGCTGATCACCATGCTGGTCAAGTCAAGTTGGTCATGAAAGACCACTGAGCGGTTCACACCCTGCATGACATCTTTTGGATTTTCCGCGTTCATAGGAGTGCTGTCGAAGCGAAGTACGAGAGAGATTCCGTTAGTCTTTGCAGCCGACCCGACGACCTGTTTCATTTGCTCGTAGGTTTGATGCAAAAGTTTGGCTTCGCGAATCATCAAGTCCGTTTCCAATTGTCGAACTTCAGTTCGCAATTTAGCTTGTTTCTGTTCGACTTCGGTCTCTTTGCGGTTTCGCTCGGCCGTTCCGACTTCGAAAGTCATGACCTGTTTGGCTTGTTCCTGGATAGCAGCTTGTTGCTGTTTGACCCGATTCATCAACATGCTCGCTTCGTCGCGAAGCAACTGCAGCTGATCATCCAAGCCTTTATTTGCTCGAAAGACTTTGGCAACATCAAGGACTGCGACGATTCCGCTATCTTGAGCATGAGCCACTTGAGAAAATCCAGCCGCGACGATCGCGACGACAATTGCGAAGGTTATTTTATTATTCAACGCTCGTCCTCCTTGACGATAAAACGGATGCAATTCGTATTTTGGGGTAATGTGTGTAATGTAAATCGTTCGCGGGCAAAACCGACGGCCCCTCATCCATGAGGCATTGGTCGTTGCAAGTGGTCAAGCGATCGAACGGTTTTTCCAGTTGCATGTTCCGTGCCAGAACTTGCAAAGTTCGATTTACTTTCGCTTTTCTCGGGTAGTGATGATTCACTGCACGAGCGGTTGCGTGGTAGCGTGAACTTCTTGCATGGGCGTTGTAAAGATTACCGAGAATTGGATCAATGCGAATCGGCGTTTCTTACACGAAAGCGACTTCATGATTTCGCTAGCAGGTCTTGGGTGTGAACCGAGAAAGACATCATGCACGTGAAAACGAAGAGTTGGCTGCGCAGGGTTTGAGCAGCAGGGAAACGCGGAGATTGCGTTTGAGTGATGTGAGCCCAGACTGAAAGTCTGGGGCTAATGGAAATAGCCGCTCTGCAGCAAATACATATTGTGGAATCGTTTTTCTCGAAGATTCAATGGTAACCCGACGCGTGAGCGAGGACGTGTCGGGTTCGTCCTCGCTAACGCATCGGGTTTCCAAGAAACCTGGCGCTGATACTTATCGTTTTCTCTAAGTCTCCGCACCTCTGCGCGATCATATTCCAGAAGCAACGGAATTGGCTCGCGCAGAGGCGCAGAGCCGCAGAGGTTTGGTCCGGCATTGTTGTTGGTTTTATTATCTGGCAACCTTCGTTGCTTTCTGTTCAACCGATCCTAATCTCCCTGAACTGCCTTTTCTTCATACAGCGGAAGGTATCGATAATAAACTTCCAGAATCATGACAGCCATTGCGGTCGTATAAAGCCGCCCGCCGACTGAGCCGTGTTGATCTTCAAAATGCCAACTGCCGTTCTGATGGCCACGCCGGTCTTGCGTACTCACGAGATAATCTCGCATTTGAACGTTCCAATCCTTCCAGTAATCACCTTGAAGATGATGAAGAACCAGGGTTCCATAATAATCAAAGTAGATATCGGACTGAGAAGGTCCCCACTCGGCGACTCGCTCGGCACCTTGCTGAAGAGCCACGGTGTCGCGGCTCCAACCCGAGTACATCCTTGCCAGTAACCCAACTGCCGTCGGAGAATTTTTCTCGCCAGGTTTGATGTACCCATAAGTCGAACCGTAGTTGCTTTGTTTGCTGTCCAGGAACTTATCCGCAGCTGTCCACACTTCATCGGGAACATCCAGGCCGGCCAGTTCGCAGCTTTTCAGAGCCATGATCTGCCAACCGGTGACGGTCATGTCTCCGGGTTGCTGGACGTTGTATCGCCAACCGCCACCGTGATGTTGTGCGGCGATGATGTAATCCATGGCTGCCTGCAACGAGCTATGGAGTTCGCCGTCTTCGGTCATCGCATAGGCTTCGCCCAGCGCCATCGTGGCGATCGCATGTGAGTACATGGTCGGTTCGGCCAGTGAACCTCCAAACTTGCTGATCCGAATTTTGGATTGAAGATAGTCCAAGCCTCGTTGGACTTCGTCTTGATAAGGGCCGGTGTCTTGGGTGTATCCAGCGCCCAGAAAAGCGAGTAAAGCCAGACCCGTTGCGGCGGTTGACGATTCTCGGGTTCCACTATGTTGGCATTGTCCTTTGCAGAGTGTGTCTTTTAGATTCAATCGCCAGCTACCATCCAGTCTCTGATGTGCTGCGATCCATTTGAGCCCGAGTTCGACCGCATCCTCACTGGCATTCGAACCGCCGCTGCTTCCGGCTCGCTTTGCACGAGCTTCCGAATCGCGACCAGCCAGTCCGCCTCCGGTTGGCAGCAGTCCGCTTTCGGTTATGGGGGCCGGTTCAACGGGAATTGGATTAACTTCATCGTCTTTGGAAAGGTCGTCGTTGTCGGAAAGTAGCGGAGTCAATTCATCGATATCGTCGAGTATGTTTTGCTCATCAAGTTCCGTTGGTGCGGTTTCGTCTTCCTCTGGCAAGTCGATTTGGATGGTTTCGGTGTTGTCTTTGGGTTGTTCGATGATCGGCGCGTCGACCATCACGACGTTGAGCGAAATGCCTTTGTTTTTTTCTTTGGCGGGCCAGAGGTAGGTGCTCAGGGCAAGTGCAATCAATAACAGCGAGTGCAAGATCATGCTTGCCATCATGCCGGACAACGGCGTGCGACTCTCGCCAAGCCGTTCAGTGATCGTTTGATCCTCCGTGTTGGAGGGATCCGTTGCGACCGCTGTGAATTGGGTGATCTGGACTCGTCGTTTTCTTTTGCGTCGGGGCGGGTTTTTCGATGTAGGCTTGCCGGGTTGGATCAAGCTTTGTTGATCGAGTTTCCTCTGCGTGCGATTGGGGGTTAACTTTTGTGGCGTGGGTTCAATCTCAGTTTTGGGTGCGACGACTCCGTTACCGTCAGCTGCAGGGCCGGGCATCGGAAGTTTCGCTTTTTGAGAGTTCTTTTCAGTCACTTCAAGAGTTGGAATTGTTCCAGGCGAGTGGTTGGATCCGGCTGACCTGCTTAATCGTTACAGCCGGCCATTTTCGGTCTTTGCGCAATGCAAGCGCACGCAACTATAGGTTGCCCCCAAATACCGGCGGGGAGTTTTTGCCGGGTAGGGATTGAAATGGGAGGTTGAGGCTTCCGCCGAAACCTGCCGAATCAAAACAGGTCAAATGTTTCGGCGGGAGCCTCAACCTCCCGGTTTATGCACACAAGAAAAATTGTTTCGGTGGGAGCCTCGATCGTCCGGTTTATGCACACATCGTTCGCTTGCAGGACATGGCCAACTTTCTCTGGAAAATGAAAACATGTTCTAGCAATGAATGTTCGTGTCGGCAAAAAAATCTATGTATCGATCTGACCCAACGCGGGTAGGGCTCAGACAGGAATCGCAAATTCCGTTAGACTGCGTGGTGAATCGCCCTGTCACCTACGCCTTGCATCGCAAAAGAATGAACATCAAACAAAACGAACTGAGTGCCTCGATCCGATTGCTGGGTGGGCTATTGGGACAAACTATTATCGACCAAGAAGGCCAAGCCGTCTTTGAGATGGAAGAAGAGATTCGCGCGCTCTCCAAAGCCTGGCGGGCTGGCGATGAATCGGCCAACAAGAAACTTGGCGAGATTATTCCAAAAATGGTCGGCGATCTGCCCTTGGCCACCGCGAACGTGAAAGCCTTCTCAACCTATTTTCAACTGGTCAACCTTTGCGAGGAACGCGAACGTGTTCGAGTCCTGCGCGAGCGGGCGCAAACGGCATTCCAGTCGGAGGTTCCGATGGATGAAACGATTGGCGAGGCACTGGCTATCCTGAAACACGAGGGCGTTACGGCTGAGCAACTGCAGGAATCCATTCAGCAAATGGCCGTGTCGCCGGTTTTTACTGCTCATCCGACCGAATCCCGGCGGCGGTTGATACGACAGATCCTCAGCACCGTGTCCGAACTACTTCAGGAAAGTCAATCGGCGGACCTGTTCGAGCACGAGCGGCTAGAAGCTCAACAGTCTTTGCACGATCATATTGTCTTGCTGTGGCAAAGTGACGAGGCGCGAGATCGCCGGCCGACGGTTATGGACGAAGTGCGCAATACGGGAATCTACTTTTTCGAAAACACACTGTTCGACCTGGTGCCGAGAATTTACGAAGAACTGGAAACGGCATTACAAAAGGTTTTTCCGGAACACGACTTTGAGATCCCACCTTTTCTGCACTATGGATCCTGGATCGGTGGCGATCGTGACGGCAATCCACACGTCACTCCGGATGTGACTCGGGAGGCGGTGAGAGAACATCGCGATACCGTGTTGGCATTTTATTGCCGCGAGGTTTCCTCGATGTACGAATTGCTCTCGCCGTCTGCAACGCGGGCGAATTTCAGCGAGCCGTTTCTGGCCAGCCTCGAAGAGGACAAAAAGCTCGTTCCTGCGGATGAGTTCGAAGTGCTTGATCGCTTTCACCAGGAACCCTATCGTCAGAAACTGGTCATGATGTATCGGCGGCTCCTTGCCAGCCGTGAACACAATAAAAAGCCTTGGGGGAAAGGGAAATCAAACCGGCAGGTTCAACCTCGCGCCTATGCATCGGTTGACGATTTTTGGGCGGACCTGATTTTGATTCGGGACAGCCTGCTGCAAAACAAAGGCGAACAGCTCGTGCGAGGTAAGTTCTCGCGGCTGCTTCGCGCTGTTCAGGTCTTTGGGTTTCACATGGCGACCCTTGATATTCGCCAGCATGCACGTTGGCATCGCCAAGCCGCTCAGGAAATTTTCGCTCGCAATGAAACGGTTGATGACTATCAATCGCTAGACGAAGCGGCAAAGATCAAGGTCCTGACGAAAGAGTTGCAGTGCCCGCGTTCATGGAGCGGAGGAAAGGTAGCCGACGGCGGGTTTGGATTCAGCGACGAAACCAATCAGCTTTTGACTTTGTTTCGTGTGATCCGTAGCGTTCAAGAAGAAGTCGGACCTCAGGCGATTTCGACATACATTATTAGTATGACTGAAGGCGTCAGCAATTTGTTAGAGGTCTTGTTGCTTGCCCTTGATGCCGAACTGTTCGGTCGCATCGACATCGTTCCATTGTTCGAAACGGTTGACGACTTGCAAGCTGCTCCGCAAATCATGACTGACTTGTTTGCCAATCCGGTTTACGCCAAACATTTGCGTGAACGTGGATCGCAGCAACAAATCATGATCGGCTATAGCGACAGCAACAAAGACGGTGGGTTCTTGCAGGCTAACTGGAAACTGTTCACTGCCCAACGGCGCATTGCCGAAGTCTGTCTGCAGCATGACGTTTCATTGACCTTGTTCCATGGTCGTGGTGGATCGTTAGGGCGGGGCGGTGGACCGGCCAACCGTGCCATACTTGCTCAGCCTCATGAGTCGGTCCGCGGACGGATTCGGATTACCGAGCAAGGCGAAGTGGTGAGTTCGCGATACAGCGAGCCGGAGATTGCCAATCGTCACCTTCAGCAACTTTGTCACGCGGTGTTGTGCTCGACGGGCAATCGCCCCAAATACGAAAAGCTGGACGAGTGGTCCGAGATTATGGATCGCTTGAGCAAGGCTGCCTACGACAAATACCGTTCTTTGGTCGAGCGAGATGATTTCGTCGTCTACTTTCAATCGGCTTCTCCGATCGATCAAATTGGGAACCTGAACATCGGCTCTCGTCCTTCGCATCGGCGTGGTGCGAGTACTCTTGATGATCTTCGCGCGATTCCTTGGGTCTTTGCTTGGACTCAATCAAGAACTGACGTTCCAAGTTGGTATGGAGTGGGAACCGGGTTTGCTAGTTGGCTTTCCATGGAGGCTGATTCTGATAAGCAGTTGGCGACATTGAAAGAGATGTATGAGAAGTGGCCGTTCTTCCGCACCTTGATGGGCAATGTTCATTTGGGGATGGGCCGAGCCGACATGGCGATCGCTCAACTTTATTCTCGGTTGGCTGATGATGAAATCGGCGCGGCAGTCTTCCAGGACATTTCTAACGAGTTTGAACTTAGCCGCAAACACGTATTGCAAATCACCGGTGGAGACGAGTTGTTGCATGCTGAGCCGTGGTTACAGCACAGTATTCGAGTTCGGAATCCTTACGTTGATCCGCTCAACTACATTCAGGTTGAATTGTTGAATCGTCTTCGTGCCGATCCTGACGGTCCCGACTCCGAATCCATCCGCCAAGCCCTCCTGCAATCCGTCAACGGCATCGCGGCGGGCTTGCAAACGGTTGGCTAGTGCCAAGTAGCGCATGTTGTCCTTTTCATTGGGCGTTTGTGTCCAAGCTTTGCGCTATAGGCTTTTGCGTTTGGTCGTTCCGCCAGGCTTTTGGGGTTGGGCTTTGCCTTAACCCGACGAGGCTGTGACTTTTTCTTTCGCGTATGAAGCGATAACTTGGAAGCAGTGCTTTATGGAAACCCGAAGCGTGAGCGAGGACGAACCTGACACGTCCTCGCTCACGCGTCGGGTTTCCATGCCACCTCATTCCTCACGTGCATTTGCCGCTGAGCGGCTATTTCCATTAGCCCCAGACTTCTAGGGCTTGTTGATTAATTTCAGTTTCGTTGGTTTGAGTTTGGTTTCCCCCCATTCCCCCGCTCGGTCGAAACAGACCGGTGGCGGGGGCAGCGACGACTCAAATTAAAAGGGTGAAAGGGACGGGGAAACTTCGCATGCTGGTGGCGGAGGACCGGCATGGTTGCGAGACAGTCCGATCAACCGATGGACGTTGAAAGCGGCCACGCACCAATTCCATTCCTGGCTTACACGCTCGAGGGTTCGAGTCAGGAACTGTCGCATCCCAAACTGTGACTTAATCACGGCGAACGGACGCTCGGTCGGATGTTGACGTTTCCGGTAGATCTCTTTCGCTTCCTCCGTCGCCATCTTCTGAGCATGAGCAACCCGCGAAAGTTCGTGCTCTTCATGGGTCACCTGACGGCCAGTGCCCGCCTTGCGTATGCAAAGTGCCGCCAGCGGGCAGCCAGAACAAACTTCGCTGTCGATCTTGTAACGGAAACGCATGCGACTTTCGCCAGAAGAACGCTTATCACGCGATTTGCCTTTGAACTCCAGTGCTTGGCCATTGGGGCACCAGTAACAATCGTTCTCCGAATCGAAAACGAAAGCGTCTTTGGAAAGTTGTGTTCGCTTAACGCCTGCCACCGTCACGTTGACGACGGGCAGCCTGCCTCGGTCTGATGGGGCGACCGGCTCCTTGAGATTCTCGCGAACTGCTGGGTTTTTTGTGGGATCTGTCGTTTTGGTCGGTGCGTAAAGTTCACGCAGACGCTCCGGAGTCCGACTGGCTTGGCGCGAGTTGTTGGAACGCATGCGGGTCGCGTCGAAGCCGAGGCTGTCCAGGCGTACCCAGCCCAGTTCTTGTCCAAGCAATGCCATCTGGATGAACAGTCCGCTCAGGGCTTCTTGGTTCCCGATCCGGAATTTGCAAATCGTTGTGTGGTCGATCGAACGACTTTCGACGAGCCAGCGGAAATCCAAGCGAATCGTTAACGCTTCCTCCAGCATCCGACTGCTGATGATCCGGCAAAACAAGCCGTAGAGGATGACGCTGGCCACGATTCGCGGGTGAAGCGGAGGACGACCCCTGACAAGGGCATACTTCGTTTCCCAACTTGACCAGTCGACACCTCGAAGAATCCGGTCCAACACGCGAACGTCATGGTTGGCCGGAATTGATTCGTCCAGACGCTCCGGAAACAAAACTAATTGATCGCGACTCTCTTTGACCTTGGCCCAATCCATGTTTGACTCCTTTCCAAACATCATCCGGGTTCTCATAAATTTTTAACACCCCAGGCAAGTACTTAATCAACAAGCCCTTCAGTCCGGGGTATCCAACCACCCTAAAAGGTCGAGTAGAGAAGGAGCGTCATGGACGCTCCTTTTCTACTCGACCGTCTCTGCGCGATCATCTTCCATGCTACGGAATTGTCTCGCGCTGAGGCGCAGAGCCGCGGAGGTATGCTTGTTGGTAGGGCCGGTTCCTACCGGCCGATTTGTGCCTTGAGCGCGGAATGGGCTCTCTCAATCGCATAAAGTGCTGGCACTTTGGCAAATCTTCGAAAAAGTTGTTACCTTTTAGATGTGCGATGCCTATAGACGGATGAGATGTCTTCGCTTTTACCACTTTAAACGCTCCCTTCATTGCTGAAAGGATTCGCAATGTTTTTCAACCTCGTTCGCAAAACGAAGTTCGCCGCCTTCAAAGTCCCCATCCTGTTGTTGATGCTGGCACCAATCGCCTTCGCACAACAAACGGACAACGAATCACCCAAACCGGATCAGGTGTTTGTGCATTTGGACCTGAGTAAATTGGGTCAGTCGCAAACTGGCAAGGTGCTCGTCGATTCTCTATACAAGATTCCGTATGTGAGTAAGCAGCTTAATTCGATCCCCGAGAACCTAATGTTCTTAACAGACGCCAAGTGCGAATCGATAACGCTGCAAGTAAGTGGCAGTCAGCAACAGCAAACGGCTGTCTTGGACGTTGCCTGTGAGTTGAACGAGCAAAAGCTGTTTGACCTGCTCTCTCACGCCAACGGATACGCCAAGGTTCAATCTAATGGCGTCGACATCCATCATTGGGTTACCGATTTTGAAACGCTCGGCAAACAGTTCATCGGGGAAGGCGAGAAGTCGTGGGCAGACAATAAACCGGATTCTGTCTATCTCGCGATGCCAACGGCAAACCGTTTTGTGGTGTCAACTTCGCTGGCGAAACTGACCGAGGTGTTGGCAGATTCGGGCCGTTCACTGGTAAGACAACCCGCCGGGTTTGACAAATTCGGAACAGGCGACAACCTGATTTCGCTGCACGTGGCAGTTACTGGCGACGAGGTGCCTGGTGAGTTGACTGCGGTTGTCCGTGAAGAGGACTCTGGTCAGTTGCGAATACGTGCTTCCTTGAAGAGTCGCAATGAAGCGGAAAAGCAAATGGCAACAATGATCGCGTCCGTTATTCAAGACCCCGAGGCTGCCATGCAAATGTTTGCTGTTGTGCCGAACCCCGACTACGCCGAAAAACAGCCGGTTGAAGAAAATCCGCCCGTCGATATAAACGAGGAAATAGCTTCCCCGCCATCAGGGCACGCCGCCCAGCTATCGCTTGGCATTCAGATGAATTCGGCGACGTTGGAGCCAGGCGACTGGAATGGCATGATGGAAAGATTCTTCTTGGATTGTGTTCAATGTGAGCACCAAGCGGATACGCTAACGCTTGACGTCAAAATGTTTCTGGGCCCCAGCCGAGTTGTGAATATCCCACGGGACTCAGAAGAGGGAATTGCCCAGGGGCGAAGTTATAGCGTGATGCAGTTCTTCTTCAATGTTTACACCACCGCTGAAGAGCGTCAGGCAGCGGAACGACTCGCAGAAAAGCAGGCGACCGAGCTGGAACGACGCTAGTAACCCGCCGTTTCGTATCCATCAAAGATTAGATGGTTTGAGGCGAAGCGGCGATTGAGTCGCTTCGCTCATTTTTGTTTTTTATCTCGTTTGTTTTCGTCGCAGTGCACAGTCCATGGACTCGGAATTTGAAAAACGTCGTGACGCCGATGACCGCTCGCTCGTCGAGTGGACTCGGGGTGGCGATCTCAGCGCATTCGACGAGTTGGTACGTCGATATCATGCTCCGTTGATTTCGTTTCTTAAGTTCTTCAGTTCAGAAAGCACGGACGTTGAGGACGTTGCTCAAGAAGCTTTTTTGAGGTGCTTCACTCATCTGGATCAGTTTGATGTCGACCGCAAGTTCAAGAATTGGCTGTACACGATCGCCCGACGCACGATTCCTCGCTTGCAAACGAAATCAACATCCAGCCCCGAAGCTCTAGATGGGCTGATCGGAAACTCTGCCGACCCGAAAGCGTTGGCCGAGCATTCCGATCATCGTGCTTCGATTTGGGCAACCGTTCGACACGCAACTTCGGATGATGAGTTTCAGCTGATGTGGTTTCGGTACGCCGAACAGCTTTCGCTCAAGGAAATTGCCATGGTGATGCAACGTTCGGAAGATGCCTTGAAAATGCAACTGTCTCGTTTAAGAAAACGGCTGCACCCGCATTTGCGGCCGTTTACTGAAACTGATTCTGGGATCGACTTGTTCGACCCGAAAATGAAAGCGGCCTGAAAATGAATATCCATCCCGACAACTCACACGACGAAGATCCGAATGACCCCATCGCTGAACTGCTTTGCCGGGCAAGTGCAGCCGAGCAGAGCAAGGTGAAGGGCTCGGACGAATTTGCCAGCCGATTGCGGGCCAAGATCGAAAGCGAATTGATGGCCGGCGGTTTGCAGCCTGTTCGTTTGGCGAGTCAAGAAGTCGCCGTGGACAAAAGCCGATCACGCGGGAAGTTGGTCGCGTGGGTTGCTGCTGTGGCAACGGTCGCGGCGGCACTTGTGCTACTTGCGTCGCTTTTCACGGCAAACAGATCTACTGAGAACCAAACGGTTCAGGTACCAAGTGAAACAGTTGAGCTACCTGAGGTAGTGGAAGATGTCTTGCCAGCAGCGGATGCGGAGAGAGGCATGCAAGTGGTCAACACGGGTCTTGGGCAAACCATTCAGTCGGTCAGTTTGGCGCGTACGGCGATTCGCGATTTACTGCGGCCATTACGATCGATGGCTCCAAAGCAGACCGTCGAAGCAACGGCAAGTCAGCAATCCAGTCGCTCGTTTGGTGTCACCGACGACCAATTGGTAGCCTCGTTCACCGCAAGGGTGTTGGGTCTTCGAAACTAGAAAACGATAGAGGGCATTCTACTCCGCCTCATTTGAGGATCGTCAGGGCTTCCCCGCGATCATTTTCCATGCTTCGGAATTGTCGCGCGCAATGGTCCGATCTTTGGGTTGGCCGGTGGGAACCGGCCCTACTTGGAAAAGACTTCGTTGTAATACTCAATCAAGATGCACTGCGTAGGGCCGGTTCCTACCGGCCGATCGGTGGGTTCCCGGTGGTCCTGTCCAACTACAAAACGGATGATCGTCATGGCTTCCCCTCTCCGGTCGCGTCCGGCCCTCCCGGAGAGTGTGGCTTTGATTGTGTGCTGCGGCTTGCATACGCATCGGGTTTCCTTGCCATCTCATTCCACAATGTGCAAATCCTCAATCTTCGTCGTGCTCTTGCCGCTGAGCGGCTATTTCCTTTAGCCCCAGACTTCAAGTCTGGGGTATCCAGCCAACCCAAAAATCCGAGTCGCGGAGAGGCTGTGAAAAAAACGGACTCTTCGATCTGCTAGTATTTCCCAGAGAGATATTTTTTGAATCGAATTTTCGGGGCGGCTCTGCAACCTTCAATCCGTGTCGAGCAACCAATGTGGCTTGCTCGCTGCCTTACGTTTCCCCGTTGGATTTTAACTCGTCATCAACACCTCCAAATAATTCTTACCCGTTTTCTCGTCAACCAAATTCATGAATCGACGGAAATTATGAGACAACGCATGCCACAACACTTGTGCCTTCGCTTTGACTAACCCTCGGACTGAGAATTGCGTCAGCCCTTGGTTGCGACAAACTGCGTTGGGGAACTCCGCGGCTGGTGCTCTGCGGCGATAAATAGCTTGAGCCTCTTCGGTACCCATCCGCTCCCGGAAGGCCGTGAAATGTTTGTTCTCTCGCGGCTTGGCTGCATAGGGATCTTTGCCGCCTGCAAGTATTTTCTTCTCGTTGTACAACCGACCGTAAAATTGAGTGCCTTCGCGTTCCAAATGTGTCACGCCTTCCTTTTTACTAAAGCCGCCGTCAGCCAGATATTTCTCAGGACGGCCGTACCGCTGACAAATGTCGTCGTACATCCGCGATTCGCCGTCCGCTGTTTTCGCCTTCGAGCGTCGCGAAAAGCCACAAGGCAAAAAGCAAGCGTGGGTCGATCGGGTCACGTCCGACTTTACCTTGCGTTGCTTTGATCGTTTCATAAAGCACCGAAAGATCGAGCGAGTCGCAATAGGCTACGACCGTCCGAACCAAATGATTCTCGCGAATCAATTGATCGAGCGAACGACCAAATATCTCCGCCTGATGACGTTGCGGCAATTTCACCCGAGAATTACCACGCTGCTCTTGTTTACTTTTACTCATGTCTCAAATTTAGCGCCAGGAAAATCTAAACGCAATATCTATGCCGTTCGGTGGCCCCGAAAAATTCACAACCTCGGAGCGACGGCATCTGTTGGGTTAGTCGCGCGGTCGAGTGCCACGCTATGAAATCGAGGCCGGCTGGGCTTCCTCTCTCGGACGCTCTCCCGGCGGAAGGGTACTTTATGTTGGCATCATCCGATCGGAATTTGGGGGCTCGATGTCTTGTTAGACCGCATGGCGTTTGGACAGAAATTTCATTCTAATTGATGGGACTTGCGCTGAACGAAACGGATTGATTGGCAAATGAGCAACTTCGAACTTCATCAGGATGAGCGGTTCGGATTCTATTCCGTGAGACCGCTTCCTACTCAAGCGGAACTTGCGGCATTCTACGAGCAACTGTACTACCAGAACGATACGGGCCAATACAGCAAGCAATACTCGCCGGAAGAAGTGGAGTATTTTCAGATTGAATGCCAAGTCCTGGAGCATCTTTTTGCGAAAACGTTTCCCGATAGTTCTCGCAAATCCTTTCTGGACGTTGGATGCGGTGAAGGCTATCAAGCCAACTTCTTTTATCAGAATGATTGGCAGGTGACCTGTGTCGACTATTCCGACTTTGGTCTTGAGATGCACCATCCTCATCTCAAGCCATTTATGCTTCAGGGAGATTTTGAAAGCATCGTTTCGAAATTGGTTGCCGACAATGAACGGTTTTCGATTGTCTTGTTGAAAAACATTTTGGAGCACGTGATTGATCCTGCCAAGTCAATTGAGCAGCTCAAGATGATCATGGACGAGGAGACGTTGCTATGCATCGACGTGCCCAACGACTATTCAAGCTTTCAAGCTTATTTGTTGGAGAACGAAGTGACAGAGAATACCTGGTATTGTCCGCCCCAGCATTTGCACTATTTTCAGTTTGCTTCACTTCGCTCGTTTCTTGAATCCCATGGTCTGACGATTGTGAGTGCACAGGCTGAGTTTGCGATCGAACAATTCCTGTTGAATGGGCATTCCAATTATGCCAAGGATCGTGATTTGGGTCGGGAAGCCCATCTCGCTCGCTGTCGAATTTCAAACTTTTTGCTGCGGTCAGGGATTGAAGAGTTTGTCAGGCTCCGCGAAGCTTACGCCAATCTTTCGTTTGGCAGGGGAATTTCAATGGTTGTAAAACTGAGTTCGGCATGAAGATAACCCACATGACATCCGCGACGGAAATCATTGAGGTTGATGGAGTCAAAATCCTTACCGACCCTTGGCTAGATGACGGGATCTACTATGGTTCGTGGTTCCTCTATCCGCCCTATCGATTGCCTGATTCAATTTTGGCGGATATCGATTTTATTTACGTTAGCCACATTCATCCCGACCACTTTTGTGATGCGTCGATGCGACGTTTGGATAAAAGCGTTCCCGTGTTGATTCATCGATACCAAGAGCCGTTTCTCAAACGGCGAATCGAGTCGATGGGCTTTACCGTCATTGAACTGGAAAACAATCAAAGGACATTGTTAAAGGACAATGTGTATATCAACATTATCGCGGCTGATAATTGCAATCCAGAGATCTGCGGAAGAGCATTTGGTTGTTTCTCTTTTGCTCAGCAAGCGGGTGGTTCGAATCAAATCGATTCGATGTGCGTCATCGACAACGAAAGGTTCGTGCTTCTAAATACCAACGATTGTCCTTATCCGATTGCCTATGAGGCTATTGGCAAGGTGAAGCAACAGTATCCGCGGATCGACTTTTTGCTAGTCGGATATACCGGTGCGTCGCTTTACCCCTACGCCATGATGGACTACAGCGAGGAAGAACTGCATGCGGCCAAAGAGCGGACGCGATTGAAGAGTCTTGGGTTTGGCGCGAAAATTATTAAAGAAACACAGCCTCGGTTTTACATGCCGTTTGCCGGAACCTATGTGTTGGGTGGTTCCAATTGGGAACTCAATCGATATTCACCCAGCCCGGAACTTGAAGAAGCGGTTGAGTTTTTTGATTCGACGCCAGAGATCAATGCCAATGGAACCCAGGCGGTGCTGTTGAACTCTGGCGAGACGTTTAATTTGGAGTCTGAGTCACAGAGCAAAGCGTATCAACCGATCGACAAAGCGGAGCGTTGGAATTATATCGAGAACGAATTGTCGAACCAGAAATACGTTTTCGAGGACGACGATGCGGTTTCACTTGTGGATTTTCAGGAAGTCATCCCGGACGCTTGTGCTCGGATGGAGAGAAAGCGGCAGGAGATTGGTTTTGAAACGGATACGAGTATTTTAATACGACTTCCGGAGTCCAAACTGCTGAAGATTCGTTGCCACAAAGACAGGTCGGAATTCGCAATCGTTGACCATCAAGAAGAAGCGTTTGTGGAGCCGTTTATCTATTTTGAGGTCGACTTCAAGCTTTTATGTCGAATTTTCCAGGGGCCTCGGTTTGCTCATTGGAACAATGTTGAGATTGGTGCATTGTTGAAGATGAGGAGATGTCCGGACGACTATGAGATGGGAATTCACTTGCTCTTGTGTTACTTGCATCGGTAATGTTTGGGCAATTGTTGGTGAAGGAAGTTGATTTTTTATGAAGTGGAGAGGAGTTCACGTCAACAATGTCGTTGACGCGAATCAACACCGCTTCTAAAATTGAGGGATTGGGGCAGACATGGCGTGGTGGCCGAACACCATTGATGGTGAAATTGCATGAACACTTCTTCGGCGACCCCCAACTCTTCATCGGTACAATCTTTTGATCCGAATCCGTCGGTCCCCGATCGTAAAATCCCCGCTTGGCTTTTGTCATTTGGGTTTCACACGTTGATTTTTTTGGCACTCTTTTTACTGTTGAGCCAGTATCGAGGTGGGGCGGGTGAAGTTGAAACTCGTTCGGGCGGAATTGTTCTTGTCGATGCGACTTCGAAGGTCACGGAGTATTTGTCGGAAGGCGATCAGTCGGATTCCTCCGCTAGTGCGGCGGCGCAGCAAAGTCCACCGCCTTTGCCGAGCGATTCTGAACTGCCCCCTGATTTGCCCGGGCTGGCTGCCTCTCCAGCAGAGATTGCTGGAATCGGTGAGGACCTGATGGAATCTTTTCAGGGAGCGGATTCATTGCTCGACGGAAAAGAAAGTTTTCAAATTGGTGGTGAGGTCACGACAGAGGTTTTTGGCGTCAAGGGAACCGGCTCGCGATTTCTCTATATCTTTGATCGTTCGGACAGTATGGAAGGCTACGAGCGCCGACCTTTGTTGGCAGCCAGATCAGCATTGAAAGAAAGTTTGGCCTCGTTGGGCAAGGTTCAGCAGTTCCAAATAGTTTTCTATAACGACAAGATTCGAGTGCTGGAGATCGGCGGTGAACCGACAACCATGTTTTTTGCAACGGAAGTAAATAGAAACGCTGGAATTCGCTTCGTCGATTCGATCAGCGGTTCTGGAGGGACAGACCACCTGGCCGCGCTCAAGTTCGGATTGTCATTGGCTCCCGACGTTGTGTTTTTGTTGACTGACGCGGAGGGAGGTTTCACGCCCGCAGAGATGGGCGCCATCTCTGACTGGAACCGTGGTGGAACGGTGATCAATGCGATCGAGTTCGGAGTAGGATCCAAGGGGCGAACCAATGATCACTCGCTGGAGCAGGTCGCCAAGGAAAGCGGTGGTCAGTACACCTATAAGAATATTCTCACGCTGAAGGTGGACCGTTGAATCTGCGACTCAATCTTTTTTCATGGGCAGTCGTTTGCTCTGCGATTTTTGTATTGTTGGGAAATGCGAATTTTGCAGCTGCTCAGGATGTCGTCTTCACTCGTTCCGAGTCGGGAAGTGAAGTCCCTCGAAAGGGGACGATTGTCGATTGGGTCAGCGGTTCACTCACGATAGAAGTCAACGGGCGATCGCGGCAGCTCAAGAACGAAGAGATTCTTCGGATTGAGACTGTGTGGAGCGAAGCTTATCAACAGGCTGAGACGCTGTTCAGTGAGAGAAAGTTTCCCAGTGCGATTGAGTCCTATCAGACGGCGTTGAGGGCGGAGCAACGAGGTTGGGCGCAGAACATTATCCTTGCCAGAATGGTTCAGTGTGGCAATTTACTCGATGAGCATGCATTGGCGAGCGCCTGTTTTGCTCAAATCGTCAAAGCAGATCCACAGACTCGGTTTATTCATTTGATCCCTTTGCCTTGGTTGAGCTCTCGAATTGAAGCGAGGGCCGAAGAGAACGCTCGAGCCTGGCTCCAGTCTCGCACGCCTGCGCTCAGGCTGTTGGGGGCAAGTTGGTTGCTTGGAGGTGCGGATCGAGTCGAAGCACAAGCGGCGCTGGAAGAACTTGGGTTGGATCTCAATCCAAGCGTTGCACATTTTGCCAAGTTGCAATTGTGGAAGGCAAAAGTTTTGACGGCAGATTTGAAAGAGATGGGGCGACTTCAATCGCAAATCGAACGAATGCCAAAACTGATTCAAGCCCCTGCGCTATGGATCTTGAGCGACGTACAATCGCGATTGAAACTAGGAGACGAAGCGGTGCTGACGTTGATGCGGATCCCAATTATCCATACAGAAAATTTAACACTGAGTGTTGCCGCACTGCAAAAGAGTGCGGCTCACTTGAGCGATTCGGGGCAGACCGCGCAGGCGGTTCGTTTGTACCGGGAGATTGAGCGAGACTTCGGTGGAACTCGATTCGCCCGGGACGCATCGGCGCAACTTCAATTGCTCCAAGGTAAACAATAAGTTTTTCAGGACAGGTAAAAGATGAAATTTGGAGTCCCGAAAACCCGGCAGATACGTTCCGTTGGGTTTGGAGTGTTAGTGGGTGCCATGGCCATGGGGTACCAGGTTGCCTCGGCTCAAGAAGGAGCTGAAGAAGCCGCCGCACCTGCTGGATTTCTGCAGATTGTTTTTTCCGGCGGCATTGTCGGAGCGACCATGATGCTGATTCTTTTGGCACTCTCGTTTACGGCGGCGTATTTGATTTTTGATCATTTGATGACCATTCGACGAAAGGACTTGATGCCCGAAGGGCTAAGCGAGCATGTTCGAACGGCACTCATTGCGGGCGACATTCAGTCTGCCAAGCAGGCGTGCAACGAGCGGCCAAGCTTTTTGTCCTTTGTGCTGATGCACGGGATTTCTGAACTGGAATATGGTTGGAGCGCGGTTGAAAAATCAGTCGAAGATGCTCTGGCAGAACAGTCGGCTCGATTGTTTCGCAAGATTGAATACCTGAGTGTGATTGGAAGTATTGCGCCGATGGTTGGACTGTTGGGAACCGTGATCGGAATGATCATGGCTTTTCAGCAGGTTGCGACGCCAGGGATGACCAGTGCACCGCAGCTTGCCGAGGGGATTTACCAGGCCTTGGTAACTACCGTGGGCGGTTTGATCGTGGCGATTCCGGCAATTGGCGCATTTGCCATTTTCCGAAACCGTATCGATCAGTTTGTCGCCGAAGCGGCTTATTTGACGCAGCATGTTTTCTCGCCCCTTAGACGCAAGACGAAACGCAACTGATGCGAGCTACGCTATACAAGTCGAGTCGCCGCTTGGGCATTAATATGACACCGATGATCGATGTCGTATTCTTGTTGATTATCTTTTTTCTTGTGTCCAGTCATTTGGTGCGACAAGAAACTCAGATGGAGCTATCGTTGCCCGTTGCGGCCAGCGGTGACGAAGAGCCTCAACAACCCACTCCGCGGGTAACGATTAATGTTGATGAGAGCGGATTGCTTTGGGTCGCAGGTGCTCAAATCGACCCCAAGGACCTCAGCTCTCAATTGTTGGCTGCCATGGAAAGGGATGGGGGAGATTTGGAAGTTCGCATTCGAGGCAGTCGAGATGCAAGTTACGGTAGTGTTGAGCCGATCATGTTAGCTTGTACCAAGGTCGGTATTTGGAACGTGAAATACGCAGTCTATCGGGAGGACAATCAATGAGACGAATGAGTCCGCTTGTCAGCCGCGAACGTGGTGCGGATATGGATTCCGCCATGACACCGATGATTGATGTCGTTTTCTTGTTGTTGGTGTTTTTTGTGTGGACGGCCAGTTTTCAGTTGATCGAGCACGTCTTGTCCAGCGAGATGACAGCGCAGATGGGAACGGACGCCAGTCAACCTGTGGATCCTGTTCCCGAACAGGACTTTGACAAGATCGTTGTTCGGATTCGCTGGAATGGTACTAGCGCGACCTGGACCGTTCGCGATCAGCCCTTGGGTTCGATCGAAGAAGTGCGTTCCATGATGCAGGCAATTGCTGACGTGAAAATTGACGCCCCGATTATCTTGCATCCCGACCCCGTCGTACCCCTGGGGGTGGTGATCGAAGCCTACGATGTTTCCAAGCAAGTAGGGTTCCAGGAAGTGTCCTTTGCTGTGAATCCGAGTAAGCCATGATTGGGTCGAGAAAGTTATCCTCATCTTTTGTGAGTCCTCCGCGAGTCGGTAAGCCGAGAGTGTTGGGGCATTTTTCTTTATTGAAACAAGCGTGGCTGAATCGCTTGCTCGTTGTTCTTTTGTTGAGTTTGCAGGCCGCGTCTGCATTCGCTCAGAAGACAGATGACCAAGTTTTTCTGGATGGGCTGCGGACTCGGCAATTGTTTCAACTTGCGGAGAAGTACGTTGCGGATCGGTTGGCCGACAAAACGATTTCAGCGACCGAAGAAGGGAACTTGATTATCGAATTGATTCGGATTCGTATGGCATCGGCGATTCAGGCCGAGGATTCGAATCGGGAAGCGATTTGGGGTGCGGCCATTGCGGTGGGTGAGGACTTCATCAAAAATCGAAATCATCCAAGGGAATTGGTGATTCGCGTTCAGTTGGAATTGGTTCGACTGACGCATGGAAAGTTTCTTGCTCAGCAGTTGGCGGCCGGGATTTCTGGGACGGATTTGCGCAATCGAGCGATTCGAGCCATTTCGGATGCCCGGCGTGGTTTGGAGAAAATTGATCGAGAAATTTCTCAGGCGATTCCACGGGTTTCCCGTGCCCCCGATGATTTTTCTGCGGCGGAGTTGAGATCATTGCAGAAAAATGTTCAATATCAGATCGCCAGCTGCAATCTTCAGGCGGCTCGACTTTTTCCCAAGGATGACCGAAAGAATCGCATTGATGCGCTACTGCAGGTCGTGCAAAGGCTGGATCAGGTTGCCAATCAAACCAATTCAGAGATGCCACTTTGGTGGAACGTTCAAGTGGATCGGATGGAGGCGTTTCGGTTGCAGGGAAGGTTAGATTTGTTGAATGAAGAGCTCAAGAGGCTTTCCACCAAGCAAATTCTGAACTCCGATTTACGCAGATCTGATTTTCTGCGACAGCAAATTGAGTTATCTCTGGAGCAAAAACAAGGTGATCCGGCGAAGCTTGTCGCGGCGGCCCAGGCGATCAAGCAACCGACCCCGGAACTTGATTTGTCATTGGTTCGATTGATGATGCAGACCGGAGGGAGTGCTGAACAGGCCGAGCGAGAAAAATGGCAGCAGGCCGCCAATCAATTGACCAAGGTGATTGCACAGAGGCACGGGCGATATTGGGGGCGACTATCCGAATTGGTCGTGATTGGCGGAGGGGCCAGGTCGACAACGACGGAACTCGATATATTGTTGGGCATTGGAGATGAGGCTTGGCGGAAAAGCAACTTTGAAGATGCCATCAAAGCGTTCGATAAAGCATATTCTCAAGCGGTTTTAGAAGGCAATGGTTCGGCCGCAATGGCGGCTGGAATGAAGGCCGCCAAAGTCGTTGAACAGCAAGGCCAGAACAAAGAAGCAGGGCAACGATTCATCGCGGTCGCAACGAAACACTTGAATCATGAAAGTGCTTCTGCGGCACATTTTGCCGGATGTTGGAATCTTGCTCGGGCTGCAGCCAAAGAGCCCGAACTTGCCGAGAACTATGCGGAGCGGCTTGAAGATCATATTGCGAGTTGGCCAACGGCGACTTCGGTTGCGCAAGCAAGAATTTGGCTGGGAAGATATTACGGTTCGCAGAAACGATGGAAAGATGCTTTTAGAACATTGATTGATGTTCCTGAAGAGAGTCGATTGCTTGCCGAGGCGGCTACGCTTTTGCCGGTCATCGCCGGAGCATACGTTGCTGAATTGAAAAAGCAAGACCTGCCGACCCTCGTTGACAGTACCGACCTCGCCCAGCAAATGTTCGATAAGTTGACGCAGGCAGGGGTGGGACCAAACGATCGTTGGACCGACGCGACCCGAAAGTTGTTGCTTTCCATCACCCAGTTTTCCATGAAACAAGGCGTGGGGGATACGTTGAAGCTGGGGCGACTGTTGAAAAGAGCCCTGTCAGAATCCAGTGACGCGGATGAAACCTGGCGGCGTTTGGCCATGGCATGGTTGGTTGTTGCCAAGGCGACTCGGAACGAATCATTGAGAGAGTCTATTGAGTTGGCAGATGAGCTTGCAGGTTTCGATGAACCCGTATTAGCAGAATGTTTCGAAGGGGTCGTGAGGATTTCGTCAGCGGTTGATGCGGCGCAGTTGAATGAACTGAAGTTGAAATTGATTGAGTTCGCGCTGGAACAAACGAAGCAGGATGCCGCGGCTCGCGGACGTTGGCTCAGCCGAAAATCAACGCTGTTGGTGGCGACGGGGAGAGGCCAAGAAGCCATCGGAATGCTGGAGCAGTTGATTGAGAACAATCCTCGTCGCGCTGATTTGCAGATCGCGTTGGCAAGAGCGTTGACCTCGGCCGAAGGCAAAACCGACGAATCACTTTTGCAGTGGCGAAAGGTTGCGGTGGGTTCCAAGGCCTATTCTGCGAATTGGTTCGAAGCCAAGTATTTTGTGGCAAAGCAACTTATGAAAAGTGGCAAGACTGAGGATGCCAAAAAGCTGCTTGACTATCTGAAGATTCCCCCCGGCTGGGAAGACTCCAGCCTTAAGAGTGAATTTGATCAGCTCTACTCAGAGCTGAATCGATAATGGTTTTCCGGGAGGTTGAGGCTCCCGCCGAAACCTATCTGAGTTATTCACAAAAGCGTAACGAAAGTTTTTGCGAAAATTGGCATGACGGGTCATTGGGTTTCGAGACTGAGGCTCCGCCAATGAAAAGAGATTTTCAGTTCTGGCATCAATTCGTGTAGGTTTCGGCAGGAGCCTCAACCTCCCATGAAATTATCGTCGCTGAGAATTTGTGTGCCGCCAAGGGTTACTTCGCGGTAGCGAGAGATTGGCATTTTGTGGCAAAGCAACTTATGAAAAGCGGCAAGGCTGAGGACGCCAAAAAGTTGCTTGACTATCTGAAGATTCCCCCCGGTTGGGAAGACTCCAGCCTTAAGAGTGAATTTGATCAGCTCTACTCCGAGCTGAATCGATAGTGGTTTTCCGGGAGGTTGAGGCTCCCGCCGAAACCTATCTGAGTCACCATCAGTTCCCACTTTTATTTTCCAACCATTGGTTTGCTAACGACTTCCAGCAATTGATTTTTCTGTTTCGGCAGGAGCCTCAACCTCCCGGTTTCACCATCGCAACTGAAACACCTCGCCTTGATAAGGCCAGCCATTCTCGTCTGCGACCAAATTCGCCCGTACAGGATTTTGTCGGACATAACTCCATTTCTCTTCGTACACCAGTTTGCTGCGAACTCGCCTGTCCCAATGATCCGGTTGCCAAAGATGTTCCGTAACTCGATGAAGTTTCGAAAATTGTGATTTCCAATACCGGACCCAATTTTCGTATTCAACGAAATACTCAGTTGCCCAAGCAAATAGGTGAATGTGGTTGGGCATGATGACGTATCTACCGACTAGCCAAAGGTCTGCGTGGCTCCAGACATCAACAAGTTGTTCGTGAACGCGAGCATTCGCCAGCCACGACATCTTTTCCTTGGTACAAATCGTATCGAACACCACCGTTGGCCGCCCCTCAAGATAAAGGACACCGTGGGTCGGTTTTCTATTGGACGGATCAGACACGGGAACTGCGTTATTAGAAGAGTAGACAAGAGGCTGGGATCATATCACAGGGAGGTTGAGGCTCCTGCCGAAACCTACACGAATTGATGCCAGAACTGAGAAACTCTTTTCATTGGTGGAGCCTCAGTCTCGAAACCCAATGACCTTTCATACCAATTTTCACAAAAAATTCTTGTGACGAATTTGTGAGAAAAGCAGATAGGTTTCGGCGGGAGCCTCAACCTCCCATAAAAAAACGGCGATGCATTGGATGCATCGCCGTTTGAATTTCTTAATGACGTGATTGTCTTAGTGGTGCCAAGGCGCGCGAACGGGGTAGACGCCCATTTGGTCGGTGCTGCTTGGCCAGTAAGGTGTGTTGCCAAACCCATATCCACCGCCACCGAAATCGCCACCTACGATTCCACCTTGATCCAGGCCGAATTGATGGTAGATGGGATCGCTTCGCGTTTGCCCAACGCCCCAGTTGTAGCTGGTCTGAAACGAAGCAGTTGGTGGAACGACCAAAGCCGTTGGACGTTGCCAGCGCCAGTAATTGTACTGACCATGCCAAGCGTGGCTGTTGGCTTGGTTTACGTTCCACTCATGCATCCGCTGTGCATCAATTCCGGCTCGGCTGTAAGCGTAAGCTGGTTGCGGACTGAAATGATCCCTCGCCGCCATGATTCTTGATCTGGCAAAACGGGGGTAGGTGGAACGAGTTCGAACTGGAGTTGTATAGGTCATGTCGTTTTGAGCGTTGACTTGCTCAGTGGCAAACATGGAGCCGAACAATGCCAGCCCCAGGATCACGGTTAATTTTTTCATCGGTTCTCTCTTGGATTGAGCGAAGAGTGCTGTGAAATTTCAATGTAGTTTTTCAATGCTCAAGCCCGGCAACTTTGGGTTAGTCGGTTGGGGCGGGGCAGTGGATACAGCGGCGATGAAATGTTTTACTTGCGTGTGATCGGTGTCGAGTCGGAAAGGTTTGCACTGCAGCCAGAGCAACCCGCCGTTGGCATGGTGTAGTCACCTTGGTAGTTGTAGCCGGCTCCGCCACAGTTTCCTGATGTGCAACCCAAACCTCCGCGAAGACCGCCACCGAAGATACGACCTTTGCAGCTGCCAGGACTTCCACCCTTGCTGATGCAATACCAGTACTGGGCCCATTTGTAGTTGAGCGAAGCGCCGAAGTTGCCTACGCCCGGCATGGGGGCAAATCCGTTGGAGCCATTTTGCCACCGGACTCGAGTGATGTTGAGGCTTCCACCGCCACGGTGAGCACGTGCACCGTAGGGGTCCTGGTAATACTGCTCTGGACCGCCATAGTAGTTGTAGTAGTTACGTTCATGGGTATACATCATTTCGTGGGGCATCAACGGCTCGTAGGTGTACATCGAGCCGCCAACATATGCTGGTACTGGATGGGGGGCTGGGTACATACTCGCGTTGACTTGATTTGCACCGTAGGTAGAGTATTGCCCGAAAAGATTATTTCCGTAGGGTTGCTGAGCCGACGCGACGGCAGCGAACATTGTGACAATTGCCACCATGGCAGTTGTTGTGATAGTGCGTTTTAACATTGAGTTGGCTCCTGGATATCCGTTTCCACGCACCCAAACTGGAAAGTACGCAGCTGTTTTGGTCGCGACAAGCCATTTTTTTGCTTGTTTGAGTCCTTTTGCGCGACGACGTATGTTCGATTTTTCGGCAAATCGTTTCGCAAACACACACTCTTTTGTTGTCCGTCAGCTGCCATTAGAAAAAGCCCAATACTACAACCCGAAAAACCGTCTGTGACCGAGATCACCCGACTGTTATAATCCCCCTAGATCGCCTGAATTTTCAAACATGCATGACCGTTTCCCGGCGAATTCAGGTAAAGGAGTGCTTGAACCTTTGACTAATACAACTCAGAAAAAGCGACGTCGACGCGCAACCGCGCAGGATATGGCCGCAGCACAACGCAGCATTTCGGTTAGTGAATTCTTCACCAAGAACCGGCACCTGCTTGGCTTCGATAATCCCCGAAAGGCATTGCTGACCGCCGTTAAAGAAGCAGTCGATAATTCGATTGATGCCTGCGAAGAAGCGGGCATTCCGCCCGAGCTTTGGGTGCTGCTGGAACCGCTTAAAAACAATCGTTTCAAAATTACGATTCAAGACAATGGACCTGGGATTGTCAAAAAACAGATTCCATTGATCTTTGGCAAGCTGCTATACGGTTCCAAGTTTCACCGGCTGCGTATGAGCCGCGGTCAGCAAGGGATTGGGATTAGCGCGGCCGGAATGTACGGTCAGTTGACGACCGGCAAACCCATCAAAGTCGTTTCCAAGATTTCGATTCGAAAGCCTGCACACTACTTTGAAATTCAGATCAACACGAAAACCAACAATCCCGAGATCTTGAACAACAAGGGAGAGGGTGAGGACATCCCGCCCGGTGAGAAGGGTACCAAGTATTGCGAGAAAAAAGGCATTCAGTGGATCTCTGAGTATTCGGCGGAGCTGGACGCAGAAGGCGAAGTCATCAAAGAGGCGGCGCCCATTAAGAGTGGTACACGCGTTACGATCGAGCTGGAGGGAATTTACAAACGTGGCAAAGGTAGTGTGGATGAATACCTTGAGCAAACAGCGATTGCCAACCCACATGTGACGGTCCACTACGTTGATCCCGATAACAAGCAGATTACCTACAGGCGGAGCACTGACGAGCTTCCCCCTGAGCCCAAAGAAATCAAGCCGCATCCCTATGGCGTTGAATTGGGGCGGCTGGTCAATATGTTCAAGGGAACCGAAGGAATCACGGTTTCCCAGTTCCTGACCAGCAACTTTTCTCGTGTGAGCGGATCGATCGCAAGAAAAATCTGTGAAGCGGCTGGGGTAAGTACTCGTTCGTCGGCCAAAAAGATCGGGCGTGAAGAAGCGGATAAAATTTATCAAGCCATTCAGAAAACCAAGATCAGCAATCCATCGACAGATTGTATTTCTCCGATCGGCGAAGAGTTGTTGCTGAAAGGGCTCTATCAGGTTGTTCCTGGAGAGTTTTACGTGGCGGCGACACGCCCGCCAGGTGTCTATCGCGGAAATCCATTCCAGATCGAAGTTGCATTGGCATACGGTGGGAATGTAGCCACTAAAAAGATCACGCGAGATGAGCTTGATCGAATGATTGAGGAAACGGACTCTAGAACGATCAAACAGTTTCTGGTCAATACGTTTTCCGGACTTGGGAACGATTCTGCCGACAAAATTGGCAAGGCTGCCGGTTTGGCCACGCGCCAGTCTCCTTCCAAGCTGAAGAAGAACCAGATTGACGAGCTCTTTGATGCAATGCAAAACGTCACGATTGGTGACACGCAATCGATGCAGGTGATGCGTTACGCCAATCGAGTTCCCCTCCAGTTCAAGATGGGTGATTGTGCGATCACAAAAACCGTAACCCAGACGAATTGGCGTTCCTACGGATTGAGCCAGTCCCGCGGCTCATTGCCGACAGGACCGATTGCCATCATGGTCCATATGGCCAGTGTCTGGGTGCCGTTCACCAGTGAATCCAAAGAAGCGATTGCGTCCTATCCAGAAATCGAGAAAGAGATTCGTCTGGCAATGCAGGCTGTCGGTCGAAAGTTGGGGATCTTTTTGCGGCGACGAAAATCGATCAAACAGGAAGGAGAGCGTCGTAGTATTTTTCTTCGCTATCTTGGCGAGGTCGCTTCAGCGGTTAACGAAATTAGTGGCGCAGATCGCGAAAAAGTTTACGACGATTTGATGAAAGTTGCGCAACGAAAAACGCAAGAAGCGGATACCAAGCTTGATAAACGCGGCAAGAAAATTGAGCGAGAAGCTGACGAGCTTTATGGTGACAACGTTCTGATCGTCGACGGGGATGCTCCTGATCGACCCAGGAAAACCAAAGTGGGAGCGACGCCTGGAAACGCGGAGGGTGCCGCAGCGCCCGCCAGCAAAAACGGAAAGGCTTCCGAAGGTAAGGTTCAGAGCGAATTGTTTGACGAGCAGGAAACTCCTCGCCCCAAAAAGAAAATGAAAAAGAAGGTCAAGAAGAGAGTGAAAAAGAAACGCATCAAGAAAAAGTAAACGTCCTGCGTCTTGGTAACTTTAATACATTCAGAATTCCGATAGTACAAAATGGCAAAACGAACAAAAGCTAAAGCACCCGAGAAAAAGAAAGCTACGGCGATACTTACTACTCGCGACAAAAAAACCTTGAAGTCGCTGAAAGATCTAGCGAATCAGGTTGCCTCAGTTGCTCAACGATCACGAGCACCTCACTTGGATATTCCTTCGAGATCTTTGAAGAATGTCCGCTTCAACAAGTCTCAAAAGATTCTTGAAATGGGGAGCGGCAAGAACCGTCGTGAACTTTTCAACCTCTCCCAGGCCAAGAGTTACATGCAGACGATTCTCGTTGGGAGTGGCTGCAAACGGCTGATTGAAGAAGGTAAGACAACGAGTATTCGTGGTTTGTACTACATGCTCAAGCACACGATCGAAGGCACCAAAGAAGAGACGTTTGATGATCAGGGAGATTGCGATCCGATCATCGAAGACTTGGAAGTTACCCTGGATTCACTGCGAGAAGAGTTGCATCTCTATGCGTCAAATCGCGGGAACATGGTGGGCGACTTGACCATTAATGACTCGGGGCAGGAACTCAATTGTGCTCGCGTTGGCCGAAATGGATACAGTATTCCGTCGATTGTGGAACCGAATGTATTGAAGTTTGTAAAACACAATCTGAGGTTCATCTTGCATGTCGAAAAAGATACGGTCTACAGTCGTTTTGTTGAGGACGGCTTTCATGATAAGTACAAATGTTTGCTGTCGCATGGTAGCGGGCAACCGCCTCGTGGAGTTCGGCGCATGCTCAATCGGCTTCATCACGAATTGAAATTGCCGGTTTACTGTTTGCTGGATAATGATCCATGGGGATACTACATCTACAGTGTAATCAAGCAAGGGTCGATCAATTTGGCTTACGAGTCCAGACGGATGGCGATTCCGGCGGCGCGGTTTATTGGTTTGAGAAGTATCGATTATGATCGCTGTGGTCTCAATGACAGTGTGACAATCAAGTTGAGCGAAACCGACAAAAAGCGAGTCAAGCAAATTGCGAATTACCCCTGGTTTGAGAAGAAGAGTGCCTGGCAAAAAGAAATCAAAAAAATGCTTTCAAATGATTTCAAGCTGGAAGTGGAATCTTTGATTAGCAAAGACATTAGTTACGTGACTGAGGAGTACGTTCCGCAGCGACTTCAAGATCGAGATTTTCTTGACTAGGCTCTAGGGTTGTTGTTTTTTGGGAGGTTGAGGCTCCCGCCGAAACCTACACGGATACATGAGGTTGAGGCTCCCGTAAAAGGCAACAACCTCGACGACGGGTGCCATGCTCCTCGCTTGCGTGGGCATGTGGTGTTCTGCCAACAGTATCGGCCATCGCCGATAAATCAGCGTGCTGGCAAGCGTGGTTGGCTAAAGGCGAACGAATTCCGGCCCCCCTTGGGAACAACGCCAGCGTCAAGAGCAACCGTCATAGACCGCTTGAACGCGACACAAGTCTTTTTGGACTGGGTAATTTATACTGCCAGACAATAAATCAGCGCATAATTGCGGTGGCATACGGGGATTTGCACATTTCCTCGGCGAATTCTAATTGGAGCCTTGAAGGCAAAATTGTCGCGTGAAACAATGGCGGGATTGTGGCGGTTCGTCGGCAAGGCCCTGAACACGACACACGAAGCGATAATCAACACAGGTTGGATACATGAGAATTGAACCCCTTGGCGACAAATTAGTCGTCAAGCGAACTGAAGCCGAACAAACCACCACAGGTGGAATCGTGCTTCCTGACAGCTCGCAAGAAAAGCCCCAAGAAGGAAAAGTCCTCTCTGTCGGGGGTGGCAAAGTCATGGCTGATGGTTCCCGATCAACACTCCAAGTTCAGGAAGGCGACCGAGTTGTCTTTACCAGCTACGCCGGAACCGAAATCGAAGTGAATGGCGAGCAACTATTGATCATGAGCGAAGATGACATTCTGGCAATCATGGAATGAACCTAAGAGCCCAATACGCTCAGCTTTCAGTCTCTTTCCGTGTATTCGCTTCGACAATGGCGAATACCAGCGAATCAAGAAATAGAGGACGACCATGCTTTTTCGACTTGCAAACTTTTTTGCCGTAGCGGTAATGCTTGTCAGTTTTGCCAGCCCGATCGCGGCTCAAGACGAATCGCTACAAGAGCCTGCAGGCGTGGATGCAGCCCTTTACAAGAAAACGGTCGATCGCGCGATCAACTATTTGCTTGAAAAAGGGCAAGATCGCCGCGACGGTTCATTCAGTAGCCAACTCAGCACAGCCGTCACCGCCATGAGTGCGACGGCTCTGATTCGCAATGGAGTTCCTGTCACCAACGCAAAAGTGCAGATGGCAATTCAGTATGTGCTCAAGCACGTACGTGATGACGGCGGTATCTACTCCGATGAAAGCACACTGAGAAACTATGAGACTAGTCTCGGGCTCATGTGTCTTGTCGAAGCCAATACCGACGGCAAATACGACGAAGAAATCAGAAAAGCGAGTGAGTACCTCACGGGCATTCAATGGGATGACGCTGAAGGCCACGCGCTTAATAGCCCCTTCCACGGAGGATGGGGATACGGCAAGCATAAACGACCCGACATGAGCAACGCTGGTTTTGCCCTGGATGCCATGATTGCTGCTGGAATGGACCCGGCCAGTACCCCCATTCAAAAAAGTCTGACGTTTACCTCTCGAACGCAAAACCTTGCTTCCAAGCACAACACGTTGGAATTTGCGACCAAAACAAATGAAGAAAATCGGGGCGGATTCATCTACAGCCCCGCCAACGGTGGAGAAACCAAAGCCGGTGAAACCGACGGGGGCGGACTTCGAAGCTATGCCTCCATGACCTATGTTGGCTTGAAAAGCTTCCTCTACGCCGGGCTTACCAAAGACGATGCACGAGTCCAAGCCGCATTCGATTGGATCCAGCGCAACTACAATTTGGAATCCAACCCAGGCATGGGCGGCCAAGGCCTGTATTACTACTACCATGTTTTCGCCAAGGCTCTTCACGTATTCGGTGAGCGAACCTTGGTTGACTCTGATGGCAAAGCACACAACTGGCGCGCTGACCTTGTTCAAGAGTTGGCTAAACGGCAGTTGAACGATGGATCCTGGACAAATGATGTGGATCGCTGGTACGAGGGCGACAAGAACCTCGTTACCTGTTACTCGTTGCTTGCCCTTAGCTTTTGCCATCCTGAAATGGACAAGTAAACACGATCCCTTTAACCGTCAATCACTTCGGCAAGCACTGGCTTGCCTTTCTTTTTGGACCCGACATGACACGCCCCATCGTAGAAGTATGTGTTGCCTCGGTCGCAGAGTGCGTTATCGCTGAGTCGGCGGGTGCGGATCGCCTAGAACTCAATTGCAGCCTGCCACTGGGAGGGCTGACGCCTTCGCCGGCATTGGTACTGCGGGCTCTGCAGGCTTGCCAACTGCCTGTGATCGCCATGGTGCGACCTCGCCCTGGAGGATTTGCCTACGATGCCGATGATTGGAAAACCTTGCTGGACGATTCAACCTGGTTTATCGAAGCAGGAGTCCACGGCCTGGCCTTCGGTTGCTTACATGCTGACCGTTCAATCGATGTGGAGAAAGTCCAACAACTTCGATCACTTTTTCCGGATTCGGAACTGGTGTTTCATCGAGCGTTTGATTTAGTCGACGACTGGAAACGAGCGATCAATCAATTGGTCGATTGCGGCATCAAGCGAGTCATGACCAGCGGTTTTGCAAAAAGCGTCCCCGATGGCCTGACCGACATCGCAAACGTTATCAAACATGCCGGGTCGCGAATCGAAATCCTTCCTGCCGGCGGAATCAACGATACTAACGCCTTGGAGGTTGTCAAAACGACTGGATGCAGTCAAATTCATGGCACCTTTTCAACGGTGAGCGAAGATCCCGGCTATCTTGACGCACCAGTTCGGTTCGCCCCCAACGACTCAATTCGCCGCACAGACGGTGACAAGGTCGCAGCGACAGTTGCCACGTTAGAACAGGCATTTGGATAAGAAAACGCGGACACCGCCCGTCGCAAAGCTTGCTCCACAAATGGGAGGTTGAGGCTCCCGCCGAAACAAATGGTGGGACGTAAGTCCCACTATATGGCCTATCGTTCCACAGAACTCCGAGGAACGCTTTTCAAATCTGCCCCCTGAGAACATCAGGCACACAGGTTTTCTAAGCCTTGTTACCCGTCAATGCAAAATGTGAAAAGCACTAAACCGTCCCAGGAACTAGCCCCACATTCCACGTTTGAGAGAAAAAAGAATTGTTTCGGCAGGAGCCTCAACCTCCCGCAAAAGGCAAAAACCTCAACGACGGGTGCCATGCTCCACGCTTGCGTGGGCATGTGGTGTTCTGCCAACTGCCCAGTACCTCGCCCGCCTTCGATTGGCGGGCCGAGAACATCAGATACACAGGTTTTCTAAGCCTTGTTACCCGTCAATGCAAAATGTGAAAAGCACTAAACCGTCCCAGGAACTAGTCTTCGTCCACCAGGTCCTGCACTTCTTCCGGCAATGCGAAAACAGATTCATCCAGCTCCGAATTGATTTCAATTTTTTCCAAAGTGATCAATTGCTGGTAAAGTTGATTTTTGGAAATCGTCTTGAAGCTCATTTTGACGTCTCCAACATCACGATAGTCTGAAATTTGATTCTCAATCTGCAGCACGACCTGAGGTAGCTCCAGTGACATCTTGCTTCCAACCAGGTACTTCGACTCTTTTGAAAAGTAGGCGACAAGCGGTTTGGAATCTTCTCCACGCGAAGCCTCGACAACGTAACAAGCTTCGCCGTTGTATTCCTCCTCGCCGGTACATTTCAACTCACTAAAGTGATCTGCCAAATTCATGTACTGATTGATGTCTGCCTGCAATTTGAGCATTTGCAAGGGCTCCCCTGCCAGGACTTGGGCACCTTCCCGATCGGAAAGTTGCCAGCCAACCGTTCCGTCAAAGCCCTGATTTTGATCGCCGAATCCCTCAATCGAGGTTTTGATTAACACCTTGTTCGGAGCCAATTGAACGATGGAAACTTCGCCCCCAACTTCACGGCCACCGATATCAATGGCCAACTCACCGTTAGAAACCATGGACTTAATCGCAAGATGGTTTTCCTCACCCCCGGTGGCTTGGACGTAGTCTGCGATGATCTGCTCAGCAGTTGGCAAATCCTGCTCCACGACTTTGTCGATATCTGCCGTAATCTGAGCCCAAGTTGTATTGGAGAGAATCATCGTCGCGAGGCACCCAACCGCGAGTGCAGTTACTTTTGTGGCTTTCATTTTTTGCCCTGAATCAAAATTGAACTTGTTTTCGTTCTAATGGAGAACCGACCCTATAATGGACGAAACTGACTCCAATAGCCGTTTTCAATGAGTTTAACGGGTTTTTCGTCCTGGCAGGCAACATCTTTACCAAGGAATGCCATGATGAGGATGTTTGCCGACAATATGGCGTTTCAGAAGCAAAAGACGCACAAAACTGCCACGATTCGGGGCAATTCGAGCCAAGTGAATTCGAGAAAAAACCCGTTAGCCCTTGACATTCAGGGGCGTTTTTCCGATATTTCGCGGTTCGCTCAAGGAGAAAAAAATGAAAATTCAAGTTGGTGATACTGTTAAAGTAATCAGTGGCCGCGACAATGGGGTCGTTGGCAAAGTCCTTTCGGTTGATCACAAAAAGAATCGGTTGGTCGTCGAAGGTGCAAACAAAGTCTATAAGCACGTTCGCCCTAGCCAGCGCAACCCTCAAGGTGGCCGTCTCGAAAAAGAGATGCCCATGAATGCGTCCAACGTGCTGGTCGTTTGCCCCAAGACCAATCAGCCCACACGAATTGGTTATCGCTACGCAAGCGATGGATCCAAAGAACGATTCGCTCGCAAAAGCGGCGTTGCTTTGAATACTATTTCAAAGCCCAACGAAAGATACGCCAGCTAAGCTGCCGAACTTTATTCAATATGCAAAAAGCACTTCTAATTGGAAGTGCTTTTTATTTGCATTCAGCTCGCCATTCAAATCAATTTTGTTTTCTCGCTTCACGAGCAACGGGCGCCGGCAACTCCACCGCTCGGATGGTCACTTCGTCCAAAAAGACTTCGCCGATTCCAGTCAGCTCAAACTTGACTTGCACTTCCGTGTTCGTCGTTGCAGCGCGATAGAAGGCAAATTCCTGCCAACCAGAAGTCACCGGGATTCTCTCCGCCAAATCTCTGCCGCCCATGCTATCCCAAATTACAAGTCCATCCATACTGTTCTGAATGGCCCGATCAATTTTCACCCAACCATGAATTCGGACCATATGCCCCGCCTTCACTGGCACTCGCCCCGTCGCGATCCAAAGCGGAGTTGACTCAACAAGCCCCTCTCGAATCCGACCCTTAACAGACATCTTGAGACCATACTCACCGTCAGTCGCAGCCTTTCGAAGCAATTCCACTTTGGTTTGCAATCCCGAAATATCCAGTCGCCGGTTCTCCCAGCCATTCTCGGTCATGTGCTGCAAGTTTTCAAAATCTCCGCCCGGCAAAGAGTTCGGTTGCCAATTCGCCGAAGCAAGCTGATTGGCAACCTTCCAATGCAACGGAACTAAACTGACGTGCATCAACAATGGGGAAGAAGTTTTTGATCGAAACTGACGCATCCCTGAAGTAATAAGTTCTCGACGGACCACCGCAAGTCGTTGGTCGGCGACCTCCAGGAACTTTGCTCCTGACGCCGGACTGGAAGAATTGATCAATGACTCGGCTTTTCGCAGCGCATTAGACGCGTCTAAAAGTGCCCCGCTGGCAGTCGGAGAAGTAAACCCTTCCAGCTCAGCTTGATTCAAGATCAACTGCATCACCGCCAACCATTGTTGGATCAGCTCAGTTCGCATTTGCACCAACGTCTGACCCGAGGCTTGGTAAGTCTGATTCAATCGGGCCACAATCCCAGGATCCTGAGTTAATACAACTGCCGCCGTAAAACTACAATCATCCAACTGAATCCGAGCCCCAAGATGGTCACGGCGTTGATCCAATGGGATAAGCCCATGATCGACAATCCCATAAGCCCGATCCGACATCGCCGCGCCTTCGTTGTCAAACATCACTGTTGCCAGTGTCAAATCACCCGCGTAATACTGCTCCCTACCCGTGGGCCGCTGTATCAAAAGCAACTGAGATCGCGCGGTTCGAATCGGTGTCACCACCATTTCATCCGTAGCCTGGTTACGACTATTCAGCAGCACTCCGCCTGCAACCCAAGGCTCAATTTGCTCCAAGTGCCGATTGAGCCACTCAAGGCTCTTTGCTCTCAAACGAGAACTTGGGTCCGAAGCATCCAGCCGGGACCTTGAACGAAATCGTATTCCTCGTGCACCGCTGGCGATCACCTCATATGCCATCGACTTCAACTGCTGAGGCTCAACCGGAGTCGGAGGCGAAGTGCCCACCATTGCCGAAACCTGACGGCGAACCGCCCGCGAAATTTCCGTTTGCAAATCACCCCAGATGGGATGGTTGTGCCCGACCACTTCGCTCCGCCGAAAAATCCAGTCGCTGTACTCACTCAAGTTAAAACTCGAACCCAAAGGCTCAAACCCTAAGCTCAACACATCAGCCACTTGGGCAATTTGAGCCCAACCAGATTCAACGTTGGCAACAATCGGTCGACCGTTGCGTGAATCGGACTCTCGAATTTCTCGAACGGTTTCTCGAACGCTGGCCAGATCTTTTAGTGACAAATTTTGACCCACGGACCAAGCCAACACCCGATCGTAAACCGAATCAATCGACGTCAGTCCCACCGATGGCGGGGGTGGACAAACGAGCCAAATCTTCGCCTGCTCAGCTTCCATTAACTGAGTCGCTGTCGCAGTGGATCGAAGTTCAACGGTATTGAACCCCAACGATTTGAGCAACTCAAATGGTTCGCCGTTGTGTTGAATCACCCGTGCAAAGAAAGGCTTTCCATTGGTCTCAATCACCGTTCCATTGCGTCGTACCAGAGAATTCGAAGCGGACTGCTGTATAAATGCGGCTGGACGAACAGCTGAATCGTAATGAACGCTTGGGTCGGCAAGGGATGCTTCAACTTGATCCGCGGAGACAATGCCTTGAACTTTCAGATCATCAATGTCGACCTGCCGTTTCCCTGGACTGGTATAAACATTGAGTACCACCAAATCGATATAGGCACTTTGGGACGAGACATGCGAACCATATTTACGCCGCAGAACCCACAGATGCCTTTCGAGTTTTTCCTGAAGGTCATACTCACCATCTTCGAAAGAAAGACGCTGCCATCCTCGCGACGCATTGCTAATCGGACCTTTTAACAAGGTCTTCATGGGTCGCGAAGAATCATCTTCGTCAGGGGTATTGGGTAAAACGACCCGCACCATCAATTGAATGCCCGCTTGGTCAGATCGAACCGACACGCTGGGGATCAACTCGCTAATCACTCGCGACTTGGGGATGCTGTGGGAAATCAGAATCTTGGTTCCATTGCCACAACGGTATTGGATCCGCTCGTATCTTCCCGAATCAACTTGGTTGTCGACGCGAGTCGCCTGCCAATGATCCTTAGAGACAACGCAATCTGCATCTCGGAGTTGCCAAGTCGGTTCGGTACTGTCAAAGGACTCGTAATGTTGCCCCACCAAAGTGCAATTGCAAAAGAGGGCAATAAAAACAGCCAGAACAATGTTGTTTTTTGGCGACATGATGGTTTTGTTCAACAAGAGCCAGGAATCGTGTGGCCGAAAAACACCGACGTTCAAACATCGAGGTTTTTGGACGCAACTGCCGCTTTTATCAGGGTTTTCAACGACCAGCTAGATCAATACGTTGCAAGAGAACAGCATAGGGCGTTTGGGCAGCATGGACACGAAATCCACCTAACTCATTGCTAGCATTGAGTTTAGCAACGATTCGAGGATTCTTTTTCAGGTTTGGCATCCAGCGTGCTTTTACTCCCAAGCATCAACAATGCTTTAGGAACCTTTGATGAACAACCAAGTAAAAGACAACCGCTCAAACCCATTACCCGTTGACCTATCCATCTTGATGGACCAGATCGACCAGCTCCCCACACAGTACCGAGATGAGCTCAAGCCCTCGCTGACTCGGGTTGTGGAATACACAAAACGACGCCGCCGAATTCTCAACTTGATCCAAGAAGCACTGAGCCAGCTTCGTTTGGACATGAAATACTTGATGTTTGATCTCGAAGCCACACGTCGGGAACGAGACTCGTACAAGCAGGCACTGGACGGCGAAGGTTAAGAAGTACTTGGCCCCGGTTCCTGAAAACTCATGGTAGTTGTCTCCCTGCCACCGGCCTCAGATGTCTCTGAGGCCGGATTTTTTGGGCCAAAACGGCCCCTAAAATCGAAGCAATCGTTAATACCAGATCTCATCGGCAATCACGCGTGAAAGTTGATTGTCGTGGGCGATTGGAATACCATTAATGGTTGGCAATCTTCCACGCCTCCGCCTTTTCATAATTCTTCAATCGTTCCATCACTATATCTTTTGTCCATGAATATCATTTCGGCGGAACAGCTAGCCCAACGCATCTTTGATTGCGGATTGTTGGAGCAGAAAGAAATCAACGAGGTATTATCCGCAGTTGGCGGACGAAATGCGTCGGTCGAAGATTTCGAGCGTGAATTGATTGCGCGCGGCTTGTTAACTAACTGGCAGACATCCCGGCTTAAAGAAGGCCAGCGTCGCGGATACTTCTACGAAAACTGGAAGGTACTGTATTCTGCTGGCGCCGGCACCTTTGCCCGAGTGTACCGTGGAGTGCACACCAAAACTGGAGAAATCAAAGCGATCAAGGTGCTCCGTAGCCGGCACAGCAGTGATCTCAACAAGGTCGAAGACTTCATTCGCGAAGCCAAAACCGTCATGTCACTTCGCCACCCCAATATCGTTCCGATTTACGAAGTCGAAACGTATCGCGGTCGCAGTTATATGGTGATGGATTTTATTGAGGGACAAAACCTTCGCGACTTCGTTCGCACTCATGGTCAGTTGAAACTAATGTCGGCGCTTAATATCGTCCACGATTTGGCCAGTGGTTTGGAATATGCGGCAACGCGTGGAATCACACATCGCGACATGAAACTGTCCAATGTATTACTTTCCAGCAAAGGCCAGGCGAAGCTGGTCGATTTTGGCTTGGCGGCAATCAGTCAGGACGACGGCGACGGAGACTACACGGCGCGCAGTATCGACTATGCCGGACTTGAAAAACTGACCAACGTTCCTCGCAATGATCCTCGAAGTGACATCTACTTTCTTGGGTGCATGCTTTACAACATGCTCGCGGGCGAACCTCCCTTGTTTGAAACGCGTGAGCGAATCAAACGACTTTCGCCAAATCGCTATCGTGATGTCAAACCGTTGACATCCCTGGTTTCCAACCTGCCTAACCGCGTGGTGATTCTGGTCAACCGGCTCATGGAACTAAAGCCTGAAAAACGAATTCCGACTCCTCAAAAGGCGGTCAAAGAAATTTACAGTGTCATCGAAGCGATCAAAAAAGGGCAAACCGAAAAGTACGACGAGAAACTCGCACAACAACACGCGGAGGAATACGCGGAGTTAATGGACAAGCGTCAGGAGGGTGATGGACGGACAGTGATGATCATCGAATCCGACGTCAAATTGCAGGATTTGCTGCGTTCGCGGCTTAAGGAGGTTGGGTACCGCGTATTGGTCATCGGCAACCCGCAAACTGCACTGGATCGATTCACCGATCTGGACCCGGCGGAAGATCGCCCGGCAGACTGCGTCATGTTTGGATGCAAAGGATTGGTCAAAGATGGCCTGCAGGCATTTAACGACTTTGCCAAACACGAGGATACAGGAGAGATCCCAGCCATTTTGCTGCTGACTGAAGGCCAGGAAATTTTCAAAGAACACGCGTCACTCGACGACCACCGATTGTGCCTTCATTTTCCCATGAAGTTCAAGCACATCCGCAAGGCACTGTTGGATCTACTGCCTTCCAAAGATGATGATGACGCCAGCGCTGCCTAAAGCACGTTGGGTTGACGTTTTCAAGGATCGCTAGGCTTCTGAGCCTGATATTGGCCACGGGTTCCGGGTATGATTCGAGTTCAATCTTCTTTCTCGAATAACAACAAACTCGTGCCCGAATCCTCCGACATCTACGACTACCCCAAATACTACGATTTGATTTACGGATCGGATTGGAAGGCGGAGTTTGACTTCCTCTTTGACTGTTTCGACACGTATCTGGACGCCCCGACCTCACACATTTTTGAACCTGCCTGCGGCACGGGAAGAATTCTTTTTCGCTTGGGGCGAGCAGGATTCCAGGTGTCCGGATTGGATTTGAATAAAAAGTCGGTCGACTTTTGCAACAAACGCCTGAAGAAGTACGATCTACCCGAATCCGCATTTGTTGCCGACATGAGTGATTTCCAGCTGGACGAACCCTGCCAAGTAGCGTTCAACATGATCAATAGCTTTCGGCATTTGGTCCAGCACGAACAATCGGTCCGACATTTCGAATGCGTCCGAGATTCGCTTAGCCCCGGGGGAATTTATGTTCTGGGACTTCATCTGTCGCCACTCAAGGGCGAAACGATTGATCGGGAATCTTGGTCTGCTTCTCGAGGCCAGCTGACGATCAATAGCACCCTATGGCTGGTGGAGAGAAATTTGAAGGATCGCTATGAAAATTACGGCATGAGCTACGACATCTATACGCCAACCAGCCGAAAGCGACTGGAAAACACCGTCAAGTTCCGAACCTATACGGCAGATGAGTTCACTTCGTTAATCGATTCCATTGACGGGCTACAGATCGCTGCCATCCACGACTTTGGATACGAAATCGACCACCCCATTGAACTAGATGAAACGGTCGAAGATGCCGTGTTTGTTCTCAAAAAAGCTCAATGAGCCTGGCTGGAGACTATGAAAATCGCGTCTTGGGGACAAAAAAGGAGCCGCCCATGGCCAGGAACCCCAGAGCTGCCACCCCCATAAGGGTGTAAGACACCATGAGAAGCACATTTCCTTCCCGGCCAGATCGCTTCCAACTAGCTTCTTTCCAATCTGGCAATTCAGCGCTGTCGATGGTCTTGTTCCAGTGATCCCAGAGGGCGCCAATCGGAGCGGTATCAACTTCGGAATAGAGTTTCGTAACAATTTCCTGAGTGTCCACCTGATTCTTCGTCACCAATTTCGTGGCATGTTGGAAGAGAAACCAGCTGCCCACCCCGGCAATGACAGCCACCCCAAGTCCTGCGGCGAAGAGGATGCCTTTCAAATGATTCGGAGCACCATCCGATGCCGACTTGGTTGAATGGGTTACAACCGGCAGAGTTTTCAGAACCCGAAAAGTCGGCACGTCAATTTGTGCGTCACACTGGGGGCACTGAAGGATTCCCCCTGCCTGTCTACCTTCGACTTGCAGTTTATGGTCGCATTTTTCGCAGGAAAGTTGATAGCATTGGGACATGGATTCAGTCGCGTAAAAGAGATCATTGGCTATTAAAGATTAAACAGATCGGTCTCAAAAAAAAACGGGGGAGGGACATTTCAGGCTCAAAAAACGGTCCTCCCATCATTTGGTACGTTTTGTCACACCCAAGTGGATCATATGTGGATCGAAAAATCTTTGGGGCTTGAATTTTCCCGTGTCTATTTATTTTCTTACTAGACCCCAATTTTGGGCGAGGTAAAATTGAGGCGACCGTGAATCATCGCTCCCTTGCTGTTTCAGCAGCCCACATTTTTGTTGTTTGAGCGCCATTGATCACGGAGCAGGTTTCCTTTGAAACCAAACTTTTTGCCTCAAAACGGGGGGCGAGAAAAGTTCCTGCAGCACGGCAGAGACAGGGCTGTTGATTCTGAGCAATTTGGATTTGAGTGCATGAAAGTGCGCGAGAAGCTGATTTAAGTATTTGACCTTCAAAACTGATCATTTAGTTCAGCTAAATGTTTTCGGGGTGGGGTTGATACGATTCAGTCAAATTTGTTTGAGGTGATAAACCTTTCAGAATGTCACAGTTCTTAAGTTCGTTTTGGTCGAACTGCCTGGCACAGGATTCTTTTGCTCTTTGTACTCCGTGGTAAGAGGTGGTCTACCTATTGCAGTGTAGACTTTTTTAGCTTCGTTTTTCGTTGCCCAAACTAATCTCCACCCAAATTTTATATCCGCCAGGAGTACGGCCTTGTACGATACACTAATTGGTGATTTCGAAGAAGAATCAACCAGAACCCGGGTTACCACACAGCCTTTTGATGATTCCGACGCTCAAGTTGACGAAGCAGCTCGGCCGCTTGATGATCCCAACTCACCTCGAACTATTAAGGCGGGCGAAGAACTGCTTGCAGAAACGGATGATTCTGAATCATGGTCAGACGATCCCGTTCGGATGTACCTGACCCAAATGGGTGAAATTCCCTTGCTCACACGTCAGCAGGAAATTTCTCTCGCCAAACGAATCGAACAGACTCGTCGTCATTTTCGAACCAACCTGCTTGAATGCGACTATGTCATCCAATCGGCATTCAAAACTCTCAAGCGAGTGTACCGCGGTGAGCTGCCTTTTGACCGTACCGTACAAGTCTCGGTAACGGATCGTTTGGAAAAAGAACAAATCCTGGGCCGCATTGGGCACAACCTCAAAACACTCGAAGTTCTTTTCAAAAGAAATCGTCGTGACTTCCTGGTTGCCTATTCCAAGACAACTCATAAATCCGCTCGCCGAATTGCCTGGACCAACTTGGCACGCCGCCGTCGACGAGCCGTTCGTTTGATCGAAGAACTTGGCTTGAGAACTCAACGAATTGAATCCATGATTCATACGATTGAGAAATTCAGCAATCGCGTTCAGGAAATTTTGGCCAAAACCAAACGAGCTCGAAAATCTGGCAAATTGACTCCTGAACACCATGAATTGCTTCGTGAAATGCGAATGGTTCTTCTAGCTTGCCAGGAAACTCCATGCAGCCTCAAAAGCCGCGTCCATCGGCTCAAGAAAGTTTACTCACGCTACCAACAGGCCAAGCGTGAACTTTCCGAAGGTAACTTGCGATTGGTTGTTTCGATCGCCAAAAAGTACCGTAACCGCGGCCTAAGCTTCCTTGATCTAATTCAAGAAGGCAACGCAGGCCTAATGAGAGCCGTCGACAAGTTTGAATATCGCCGAGGTTTCAAATTCTGCACCTATGCGACTTGGTGGATTCGCCAAGCCATCACACGGGCTGTCGCCGACCAGAGCCGAACCATTCGGATCCCCGTTCACATGGTAGAGACCATGTCTCGTGTCCGTACTGTTTCTCGACAACTCCTCCAAGAACTGGGTCGCGAACCCACTCTCGAAGAAGTTGCCAAACGCAGCGAAACGACCATCGAAGAAGCTCGTCGCGTTCTCGCCATGAGCCGATATCCAATCAGCCTTGATCGGCCCGTCGGAAACAGCGAAGACAGTCACTTCGGTGACCTGCTTCCTGATGGCGAAGCGGAAAACCCATCCATTGGCGCCGCTCAGGAAATGCTTCGTGGACGTATCGACAAAGTCCTCAAAACACTCAGCTATCGCGAACGAGAAATTATCAAACTTCGTTACGGTCTGGGTGATGGGTACAGTTACACACTTGAAGAAGTCGGACACATCTTCAAAGTAACCCGCGAACGGATCCGGCAAATCGAAGCCAAAGCGGTACGCAAACTACAGCAACCAAGTCGATCACAGGAACTCGTCGGGTTCCTCGACTAACGGCTTGAACCACTTTCAATCAAAAGGCACCCCACTTCGGGTGCCTTTTTTTGTGTCCAGCTCCTGATTGGGTCAAAGCTCCAACCAGAACAATCAAAGAAAACAGCAACTCCTTTGATACACCAATCTCCACCGGACCCTCGATCTCCTGAAAACGAAACCCAACTCGCCCTCAAGGGTTTCATTAGAATGCAAAGAGCTTGGTATGTATTCATGGGATCCAGTTTGGTGGGAGGTATTGCCTCCCTACTGGTCCACCACTACTCCAACCGCTCCATCTCGGTCCCCATCAGCCTAGAACTGGTCCAGGGAAACCCCTTCGCCATAGTATTTATCGTCGCGACGATCTTGGCATCCGCTTCTGCAGCATACATCTTTGATCGCCTGAAACGTTTTCCTGAAGCTGCCGCGATGATATTGATTGCGACTTGTGTCGTGACGATTTCGTTCACAAGTCCTTCAGGCATCATCCACTTGAACTCTCTCGCAGTCGCGGTCGTCGCGGCCAGCATCCCACCACTTTTGTCTGTCTTCCGACAAGCCGATTTGATCCTGATTGTCTTTTTGACAGCAAGCGTCGCACCTGCACTACTGATATTCGGCGAGCTTGGATACGCAGAACGATTCTGGTTCTTTCAGACATGCCTGTGCAATTGGTACATCTTCAACCACGCCAAAGGCTAGTCCAAGTTGTGGTGATACTACGTCTTCAACCTCTGTGTTCCTCTGAGCCCTCGGTGGTAATTCTCTTCTTGTTTGGGGTGAGCTCCAGCGGGGGGAATGGTTACCACAGAGGTTCACAGAGCAGAAAGTCGGCGGGTGCCTCAATCTCCCATTGATTAGGCCAAATCTCCTGGACTCGGAAATTCCGTCCCACAAAAAAAAGCGAGGAAGTGCAAACACTTCTTCGACTGCAAGCGAAACACTATTCGCCTTCAGTCACTTCAATCGTCATCGTTTGCTTGATCGTCTGAGCAATGGTTTGTGGACCTGCTGCGATCTCCAAGGAGACATCCTGGTCCAACTCTGATTTGGCCAAATGTCCTTTGTTTCCATCAAAGTAGAACAAAAACGTTGAATCCTCATCGAGGATGTCAACGTCCATCCCCTGAATACCATCAGGGAAGCTCATGCTGATCTTGCCGCGAATCACATGCAAAGGACTTCCATCTACGTCGGTAACACCCAAATACTCATAGGTTGTTTTGGTGCTAACATTAGCGGCTCCCAATGTCATCTCGGCTTCGTTTTCCCATTTGTCACCCATAGAAAGCTTGCGATCAGGAAAGATCAAATTGGCCTTTGAAGTTGTCTGCTTTATCATTTCTTCGTTAAACATTTGAGCCATCATCGGGTTGCCACTGGCTCCATCTAACATTCCTTCTGGCACTTCAACATCAAAAATCTTGCCTTCGGGAGCCATTTTCTGAGTTACCGCCTGGCCAATCATCGGCTGAATAATATCGGCAATCTGTGCGGCGACATCGTCATACTCTTCATCCGAAGCAGTATCAATCGACACGCTCATTCCGGGTGCTTCGGTGACCAAAACCATTCGGTCAATCACATTGGATACTGACGCGATACCTTCAGCATCAACGCTATCAACGGTTAGCGTCATTTCGCTTACAGAATTGTTAACGATTTCCATCTTCTGCCCACCCACATCCATGTCCATGGTGACATCCTGAGTCATCTTCATTTTAAGGACTTGCTCAGCCGTGAATTTCCAAGCCAGGGCCCCGTCGCTGTCGACTGGTTTTCGGACATCCAGATCATCTTGAGCCTGCAAACAAACAGACAAAACAGACAAAACAGAAAGTGCCAATACTCCGACACTGAGTTTGATAATGTAATTCTTCATAAGTGACTTTTGTAAATGATTCGAAATTGGATTCAAATCGCGATTTTATCAAGTCAGGTACCCCAATGACAAGATTTGAGGATTTTAAAAAGCCACAATGATACGAATCCCACCAAAAAAGTGCGCGATTCGCTCCAAAAACAGCTCTTGGTGCGCCATCGGGACTGGCGGAACAACCATCACCCGCACACTTTCCAGTTGCTTCAGGCAAAACTACCGGGCAGGAGAAACAATGTTGGCCTGACTCCAGCTGTGCTGAAATCGATTTGAATCGGGAGTGCGCCATTCGACCGATTGATAGTTCGGCGTTTCGGAATAAGCACGCTCTGCAGGAATGGCCTGAGCCTCTGCCAAAGAAGGCACCGAGGGCTCACTGGCCTGACGTGCAAAGACGAACGTGATGATAATCGCCAGAACACCAAGTCCCTCAATCACCACTGCACCAAAAAAATGTTCAGCTTTTGATTGACGTCTTCGGCGACGAGTTTTCTTTTGGGTTGTTTGTCTTCTGCTCATTGTGGATTCCTTTCCACCCAACTACGAGCAAACCGGATGCCAGTTCGGGTTCCACCAACTTGACCAAGCCGTTTTTACCATTGGATGACCGGTTTTTAACGGTTAGAGAATAAAAACTTGCAATTGCTAGCGTCGCACCGTTGCCGTTCATGTCGCGATTGCGATACTAACAGTCGCAGAAACGATGAACCGCTGAGCCAAAATGTCAGAATTACAAAATCGCCGCGACGAAATTGCACAAGCCTATTTCGATGCCCTACCCTTCTCACCTTATCCTGTCCAAGAAGACGCGTTGCTTAGTTGGTTCACTGCCGACCAAGGCATCCTTGTTTGTGCGCCGACGGGAACTGGCAAAACACTGATCGCAGAAGCAGCCATCTTTGAAGCGCTACACTTGGGAAAAACGGCTTACTACACCACTCCGCTGATCGCGTTGACAGATCAGAAGTTTCAGGAGCTAGGTGACTCAGCGGAAAAATGGGGATTCTCACGAGACGATATCGGATTGGTTACTGGCAACCGCAAAGTCAACCCAAATGCGCCAATCCAAGTCGTCGTCGCCGAAATCTTGCTTAACCGCCTGCTACATGCCGAGGCCTTTGACTTCAACGATGTCTGGGCCGTCGTGATGGATGAGTTCCACAGCTTCAATGATCGCGAACGGGGAATCGTTTGGGAATTCGGGTTGGGGCTCCTGCCTCCCTCGGTTCGAACACTCTTGATTTCCGCCACGGTTGGCAATTCGATGGAGTTCAACAATTGGCTCGCCACAAAGCAGAATCGAAAACTGAAGCTGATTGAAAGTCATGATCGCAAGGTTCCACTTAGTTACAACTGGGTCGAAGACGCATTGTTGTCCGAACACGTCGAGTCCATGGTGAGAGGCGATCACGATTTACGCTACACTCCTGCCCTGATCTTTTGCTTTAACCGAGAGCAATGTTGGACCGTTGCAGAACAACTCAAGGGCAAAAAGGTTGTTGAATCGGCTCAACAAAAGCAACTCGCACAAGAGCTAAGCCAATTTGACTGGTCCCAGGGCGCTGGGCCAAAACTAAAGCAAATTTTGATGCGAGGCATCGGAGTCCATCACGCCGGAGTGCTCCCCAGATATCGCCGGATTGTCGAAGACCTCTTCCAACAAAAACTCCTTTCCCTTTGCGTCTGTACCGAAACGCTGGCGGCAGGCATCAACCTTCCGGCTCGGAGCGTTGTTCTGCCCACGATCCTGAAAGGGCCACCCAAAAAGTTAAAATTGATCGAAGCAAGCTCTGCCCATCAGATGTTTGGACGCGCCGGACGACCGCAGTTTGATGACCGAGGTTACGTCTTTGCGTTGGCACACGAAGATGACGTGAAGATCCTTCGAGCTCAAGAAAAACTGAACCAGATCCCGGAAGACACCAAAGACCCCGGGCTCATGAAAATGCGAAAGCAGCTGAAAAAGAAACTTCCCAAGCGACGCGAGGGGGTTCAATACTGGACTCAGCAACAGTTCGACCAGCTCAAAACGGCAATCTCTGCTGACCTCGAAAGTCGCGGACCTTTAACGTGGCGGTTGTTGGCTCACATGCTGCAAGCTTCACCAAAAGTCGACACCATTCGAGAACTTGTTGGCCGCAGACTCCTCAAAGGCACAGCTCACGAACGCGCCCAAAAACAACTTAACCGCATGCTCATCACCCTTCATCGAGCGGGATACCTGGTACTCGACCCTTCTCCTCCCATGCCTGGAAAAATAGAGGAATCAAAACCAGAGGAAGAAACAATTGCTGAGGAATCCCCTGGCGGCGGACTTTCGCTGGATCTTGGCCAACGGTCCAACAAGAGTCACCCGAGCAAAGCTGAACTGAAGAAAAAGGCGGAAATCAAAAAGGCGCTGACCGGTCAAACCGACGAGCCCAAGGAGCCTGAGGCTTATAAACCTATCGAGGCAACGCCAACGGACAAGCTGGACCAGCTACTAATGTTGCGCGGTGTCCACCCACTCTATGGCTTGTTTCTGATGAATCATCTTGGCATTGCCGATCAAAACGAACGGATTCAGGCCATGGAGAGTCTGCTGGAGTTACCTCGTTCACTGGGACGAGCCGTTTGGGTACCCAAGCAAGAAGAACTCCCACCTGGCCCACTTGCGACTGGCCGCCTCGATGAAATGCTTCTCAAACTTGGGCTTGCCACCACCGAAGAAATTCATGGCAAACAAGAAGAGGACGACGACAAACCCAGAAGCCTCTACGATGATGATGACCGAGTCTTCGTCCTCTCGCTCGCGCAGAAGTTGCAGCGGATGTTCCAATACGATTATCCCACCGTCGACGATCTTCGAGTCTGGCCTTGCTGGGTCGCTGGCGAACTGATGGAATTCGGATTCGATTTCAACAAATACATCACGAGTAAGAAACTGCAAAAGCAGGAAGGCATGGTTTTTCGACACCTGCTACGCCTGGTCCTATTGATCGACGAACTCGCTCAGCTATGCCCACCGGACATCAGTCACGACGAATGGAAGCAGGAGCTGGGTGACCTTGCCGACAAAATAGAAACCAGCTGTCGAGAAGTTGACCCCATGAGCACCGAACAATGGCTGGAAAATGCCAAAGTGAAAAAGGATCTGGATCAATAATCTTGGTTGGACGGCTTCCTTCTTGGCCCACACGTTTGACGAACGTCAGGTTGGAACCGGACTTACTGCATCAAGTCCACCTGCATTGCCATCTTTTCAAAACAGTTATTTCGTTCGACAATGGATGGCATGAAGGATAGAAAGCAAAAAATCACCGAGGCCTGCGACTCGCTCTACGCGGCCACTCGCTCCATTCGAATCCTGACTCATCTAAGTTGGAAGCCTCAGATTCGAGAACAGTTTTTTGCCAACGATGCAAAAGAGCTTCCTCAAGTCACTTACCCGACATTCGATCCCAATCCGACGCTCGAACAACTGACACTGGCCAGAGAAAAGTTCCAGTTCGAACCACTCCTAAATACCTGGCTTGAGAAAATTGCCGATCGTATCGCGACCAGTGCTTGCATGCTTTCCGCCTGTGGCACTCCCCAGTTCTTGCACTACTCGATGCAACTTTATGGAGCCCCAGCGGATGAACTCACGGATTCAACCAATACTTCACTGGATCTCGCTCAACAGTTTGACAAACTGTTCGCTGAGTTTCAAAACCTTGAGATGGGTGCGGGGGTAACGACTGCGATCACGGCTGATGAACTAGCGGAACAGATGCGAAACGCCTCGCTTCAAATGTTTGGCGATCAAGCACCCAAGGTCCTGGTTGTGGATGAACTTTCCGCAAATGCTCTGGCAGGCCCAAATCGAATTCGAATTCGACGAGATGCTGTGTTCAGCCCAAACGACGTTCAACAATTGATACATCACGAATCACATATCCACGTCGCGACATCTCTCAATGGCATCAATCAGCCCGTGCTAAAGATTCTGGCTGCCTCGCATCCGGGGACAACTCGAACCCAGGAAGGGTTAGCCGTTTTTGCGGAATTCATTACAGGCTCAATGGATCTTGCTCGCTTCCGCCGGCTGGCGGATCGCGTGATCGCAATACAAATGGCAATTGAAGGCGCCGATTTCCTCGAAGTCTACCGATTCTTCTGGGATCGGACGGGAGACAAGGAACAAGCCTACGAAAACACGCGACGAGTTTTCCGAGGTGGAATCGTTTCAGGCGGAACAGCATTCACCAAGGACATTGTCTATCTCGATGGCTTGCTGAGAGTCCACAATTTCCTGCGTACGATGGTAAGTGTTGGACGAGCGGACTGCTTGCGGCTCTTGTTCTGCGGCAAACTCGATTTGGAAGACTTGCCAGTGCTAGGGCACCTTTACGAACAGGGGCTTTGCCAGGGACCTCGCTATCTTCCAGACTGGGCGCGAGACATTCGGTTTCTACTTTGTTATCTGATCTACTCGTCTTACTTGAATAAAATCGATTTGACCAAAGTCAAACAGCATTACCTAGAAGTACTGGATGCCCTTCCTGAGATTCGATGATGGCCTCTGATTCGGCTTTAACCGGGAGGTTGAGGCTCCTGCCGAAACAATTTTTGTTCCTCTCAAACGTGGAACTAGTATCCGGACGGTTTTGAATTGACGGGTAACAAGGCTAAGAAAACCTGCGTATCTGATGTTCTCGGCCCGCCAATCGAAGACGGGCCTAGGTACTTGGGTTGCATGATGGGACGGTACAAGAAACGCGGCTCGTGTGCTCATCCCCGGTTTTTGAGGAATGGAGATCAGGAAGGCCGCCAGCCACTGGCGGTCCAGCAATCTCATATTACTGGACCAACCCGATTTTTTGACGCGTGAGGTTTATTAGAAAATCATTACGTCACAGCTCGTAGCAACGAACTCCGCAGAATCAAACGGAGTTGCGTTGAGAACTTGCCCAAGAGTCGATGGAGGGTTCAACCGAAGATTCAATTTCATGGAGTTCTTCAACGAGGACCTTAGTGTCATTGTGGGACTTCTCCAACCACAGCAGTTGAGAAGATTTGGGTAGTCCAAGGCTGTCAAATCGATCGTCCGCAAAACACCCCATCACTCCAGTTGCGATTTCTCGATTTAGATCGGGATTGGCTGCGAATTTCTGGGTGCAGATCTTCAGGTTCTTGGCCATCGATTGAATGAAGATCTGTTGGTTGCGTCGGAATTCCTCGTCGCTATAGACAACACGTTCACCGGCAAAATCTTTGACGCGTTGAGGATTGAATCCAAATTCAGAGGCCTTGGCGGAATTGTCGAATCGACTTAGGAACAGGTCGGTCCAGCGTTCGATTTGTCGCCTCAACTGATTGATTTGGTCAAAGACTTTTTCGTTCATTCCGCGACTGTGCAGAAGTAATCGCATGGCCCGGTTGCGAGTTTCCATGTGTCCGATTAAGAGACTGTGGGCGATCCCTTTCATTTCGTCGCTGTTGGAGTATTGGTCGTAGACAACGAATGCAGCGGACATGACACGAGTCAGAATTTCACTGATGATGATCTCTTCGACTACAATTTGAATCGCGGGCCAAGGGTCATGATTTCGATCCATGTCATTCAGATCATGGTTGAACATTTTGAGGGCAGAGTTCCAGCGTGCGATGCGACATTTCGATTTGACCCAATAGTCCTTTACGTTCAATGCGGTGTTTTCTCCCTCCCCGTAAATGAAAGTGGAAGAGTGAACGGCGACCCAAGCGGCGAGATCTGCGAGTTGATTGGCGTGCATTTAATTGTCGTTTCTTAGAGGAAGGTGGCCAGCACGCCCGTCGGAGGTGAGACGTGCCGGCCTTGGTTGAATTCCTTTAAGGCAACGGGCATGCCAAAGATGGGAAAGTTTTTTGGGTTGCTAAAACCATGGTGATAAACACACATTGCGATTTCATTCGAATTCGCTGATGTGGTGTAGAATCAACTTGTTGCAAGAATGCAACATGGATGTCGGTTTCTTAAGTCACGGAGCGTTTTGCCGTGATTTTAAAAGATGGGAAAGTCGTTAGGAATGATTGACTGGAGACAATAACGGAAACGGGGGCGCGGGACCTTTGGGTGAAGCCCAAGGCTATTAGAAATAGTCGCAGAGCGACGGCATCTGTAAACGAATCAGACTGCCTTAGGCAACTGCTGGATGACGACGGATCAAATCTCACGAGGAAAGCTTATGTCTCGGCGGGAGCCTCGACCTCTCGGAAAACCAAAAAAAAAACCCGGTCGTAATTTTACGACCGGGTTTTGATTACCTGATACTTCAGCAAGACGCTCAACTCTGCGCCCTGAAATTCACACTACTCTTCTTCTTCATGGTCTTGGATTGAGACTTCCTCGCCCATTTCGGAAAACAACGCTTCAAGGGCTTCATCCATCTCCGCACCGCGAACGTCGCGATAGCGAATCACGCCTTTGCTGTCCAAAACATAGATCGTTGGCCAATCGGAAACATTCCAGCGTGTTGAAATCGGGCCAGAAGTTCCATCCTCACCGTTCCAGAAGCTACGCCATGTAATGTCTTTGTCTTTAACGATTTGACGAATTTCATCGCGATCAGAATCGCTGTTAACGCCAATCAAAGCGAAAGGTTTTCCTGCCAATTGTTTTACGAGCGACCGCTCGTGAGGGTACATTGCCTGGCAGGGGCCTCACCAATCGCCCCAGAAATCGATCACAACAACTTTGCCGCGGTAATCGCTCAACTTGAACGCTTCACCGTCAAGGTCCTCGCCCTCGATATCGGGAGCTGTTTTTCCGACCAACAAATTGCGAAGTTCGAACAAGGTGCTCTCACACTTGTCGCCCACCAAGATGGTTTTGTCGTTTCGTGTGGTCAACACAACGTCGGCGTAGTTCTTATTGACTTCTTCCAACATTGTTTCGAAATCGGTGCCATCCGTCGTCTTGCCGGTTTTCAGAAACTCGAGAGTATCAGGGCTCAAGTCTTTAACGAACTGATCGTAACCTTCTTGAGCTTGCGGCACGGCGGGGGATTCCTCATCGCCCGCTTCCTCTTTAGCTTTGGCCAGTTGTTTCTGATAGTACTTGAAAGTACGTTCTGCGTACTTCATTTGCATGACACGCGCGTAAGAAGCGACTCCCTTGACTCGTTCGACTCGTTCGACGGGACTCTTGGCAATCAAGTCATCCAGAAACTTTTGTTCTTCGGTTGTCGGCGTTGCTCGAGACTTCCTGGCGGCCAGATCGGCCATAACCTCAGATTCCAAATGATGCTCCAGCAACATCTCCGTTGCCTTGGTGCCCATTTCGCCGCGAGTGTTTTGCACGATCCAGATCAAACCCTCCGCTGCTTCATCACTGGTGGGTTCGACATTAACCAAATCCATCATTTTGCTGGCATAGTCATCGGCTTTGGGAAGCTCGTTTTCGACCAACTCCTGCTTCTCGTCGTCGCTGGCCGCCTGATACTTCTTCATGAAATCGCTCATGCCCGTTTCAAACTGCTTGATCACCGAAGCAACGGTAGGCTCAGCGTCTTGGTCAGTCTCATCCGGTTCCTGATCTTGATCAGTCTTGTTTGCGGGCATTGGGATGATCGGCGCTGCGGCGATCACCTTAGCATCCGGAGACTCAGTGTTTTTGTCAGATTCATCCGACTCTTGATCTTGATCGGTCTTTGTTGCCGTCACTGGGATAATCGGCGCGGCAGGGATCACCTTAACCGTCTTTTTGTCCTTGTCATCGTCTGTGGACTTTTTGTTTTTTTCACTTGTTGTGTCGCCGCAGCCAGCCAAGGTAACTAGTAGGGCAAGCACCAAAATTTTTCTCATGGCATTCTTCCTTTGAAAAATACTGATGTTGGAAATGGTAGGGCCCTCATTGTAGCCAACAATTTGATCTTTGCTTGATTTTTGGCCCAACCGTTGGATAGGTAACGAATGCGAGGCGGAGAAGAGGATCGAACACAGCGAGATCCGTGGGAACGGCATCAAAAAACGGAAATTGGTTACATTCATACACCCCCGATGCGACTGAACAAGTTTTTCGGGAGGTTGAGGCTCCCGCCGAAACAAACACCGCCACCTACCCAACCATAATCCTGTTCGCATGATCGTCGAGTTCCCATCACTCCAATTCCGCCGCTGGCTATTCACACTCGAATGAAAACTCACAGCCTCGATGCGATTCTGAAATCATCGCTGCGAAAACATCCCAACAGCTTGGCGGGTTCAGAGACCCCTCTGCGGCTCCGCGTCTCTGCGCGATCATTTCCCAGGAGAACATGCCGCGAGCAGAGCCGCAGAGACGTGTCCCTGAAATTCATCAATTGGAGCATCAAGGCCCACGCGGGACAGAAAGACGAATTGTTTCGGCGGGAGCCTCAACCTCCCAATAAAATCCAGACCCGTGCAAAAACCCAGATCCCTAACCAGCAACGTTCAACCGTTCACGATAAACTGAATCTCGGTGAGATACTTGGCAGGTTTGCCTCGGAAGAAAACTCCCGGCCCTTTTAGGAACACTTCACGCGACGGAATCACTCGTTGCAGTCCGAGTTCCTTGGCATGCTCAAAGATTCGTGCGTAGGATCGCCCAAGTCCCTGATAGGGGCCACGATGCTTGATGCAGATTGCTGTCCCACCCTCCAATTCTCGAACCGAAATCCCCTCCACCTTCACACTGCGACGCAATGGAAAGAAAGGTTCAAAGTTGGCATCGTCGTCGCGAGCATCTTCGTCGAAGTACAAACACATCCCGGGACCGGCAATATGCCGACCAAGCGATCTTCCAAGTCGACTAAATCCATTGCCCATGTCGGAGTATTGACCAGTCATTCGAATGCCACCGATCAACATGGGCTCAAGCTCACGGCGCTCCACCTCAAACGTTGAATCATTCCACGTCTGTTGGTTGGCTTTTTCTTGTGCGATAACACGATCAAGCTTTGCCAGGATGCCGCGCTGGTTCTGAATCTTTTCTTGGACTTCGCTCTTTCTGGTTTCCAGGTACGCAACCACGGTCTTGTCGCTTTGGTCACCATCAACCAGAAAAGACTGGATGTCGTCCAGGGAGAACTCCAGTTCTCGCAGTGCACAAATGATCTTGGCGGTTTCCAAATTCTGCTTGTCAAAAAATCGATAGCCCGAACCCGCTTCCACTCTCGCCGGAATGAGCAAACCCCGTTCATGGTAAAAACGTAGAGTCTTCACCGTCAGCCCCGTCGCCTTGGAAAACTCACCGATGCTTAGTTCATTGGATTTCATAGTTGGTTCATTCCGCAAAAAACTCCTCAATCAGCTTTCCAAATATCTCGGAATTGTCGAAAACAAAGTGCCCAGCTTGTTGCTCGGGGGATTCACGGTCGATCAATGCGTACCGAGAACCCTTAATCGGTTTGTAGGTGTTCGTTCCCGCAATCGCAATGTCGTCGTCTGCGCCCTGGATGATCAAAGTCGGGGCAGTAATCTCATTCAACGCAGGTCGATAATCCTGAGCTCGACCAATACTGAAATATAAAGCAAACACCACCCAGCCCCCAACCGGTGGAGCGGAATCCAAATCAGTCAGCTCATGCCCAAGGGCTTCGAGAAGGTATTCTCCGAGTTTGGTATGAAGCTCCGCCAGTTCTGCGTCTGATTTTGAGAATATGTTGGCAAAATCAAAATACTCTTTCTGAAAGGAGTCGAATTCAGCAATCTGTTCTGGGGCAAGTTTGGCTCGAGCGTGACGAAAAATATCTCGTTCCTCATCGGGTGGTGTAAGCATTCCAGCCGGTGCCACCAAAACCAGCTTCTCAACTCGATCCGGAAACTCTGCCGCGTACAGCGCCGCGATGAACCCTCCAAACGAATGGCCAATCAGCGTCACTTCCTCAAGCCCCAGAATCTGCCGGATGCGTTCGATATCCGCGATTTGAGCTCCCAACCCCAACGTGCGTTCCAGCTCGGTCATATTTTGGTAGTAGTTGCCGTCAAATTTATCGAAGGGTCGTGTGGAGTCTCCACATCCACGCTGGTGGTAGAAATAGAATCGGTAGCGGTCCGTGAGTGGTTCCAAGCCTTTCCACATGGTTTTGTAAGGCATACCGGGTCCGCCATGGACAACGAGCACAGGATGCCCCTCACCATAGGATTCGTAGGCCAACGAGATATCAGATTCCACTGACCATCGGGTGGTGTCCGTTTGCTCGGGCGGCTGCAATGGACCACGCAGGTTTTCACCAGTTCGAACCGAGCCGAACTTATACAGCGGTTGGCTCATCAACCAGTTCATGCCCCATACTCCGGCGGCTGCGATCACAACCAATAACACGAATGCGATGACACCGCGTCGCAGCCACTTCCTCTTCGCCTTGGGTAGTGGTTGTTCATCATTCATTGGAATTCATTCGTTCAACAGCCATCGTTGCAGAGTCATTCATGGGTGTGCTCTCTCGTCGTTTGTCTGAGTAGGGATCAACTTTTATCTTTAAGAGTCAGCTTACGGCCTCCAGTAACTGGAGGGTCAATAGTAAAACTTGGAAATTCTGATAGATCGTTCGGCGGCAACAAAATAACCGACCATCCATTGAACCCGAGATGATTAGCTTGAGTGATCTCGTAGGTAATTTCCACGCACGTCATCAGTTGATGCATCAATCCTGAACTGCTCAAACGAACTCAGGCATCAAGACCGCGAATCCGCCTGCCACGCGTTTGCGACCCGTTCCTCTCTCCTGCCCTCCGCTCCTCTCGTTCACGTTCCGCAACGATATTCGTCAATTGGTTTCACACCACCGCCCTACCCTTTCATCAACTGGATCTTGATCAACAATTTTATCGCTAACAATACAATCAACTGCCTGGCCGTTGCGTTGGCTTAGAAACTCTCGCAACTTGGTAGACCGATGTCCATTCGGGTTTACGACAAAGCCAGTACTTACATCTTGACGAATTCTAGGAATGCAAATGCCGTTCGATGCGTCGATACCGTGCCAAGTTCTGATCCGACGTCGGTCGGGGAATGAAGCCGTATTGGGCCGGAGTAAGTACCGGTTTTCTAAACGTGTCGAGCGGCTTTTGTGTGGGTGGCCAACGGAATGCCACCAGAAAGGTTTCCATCATGGAAACAAACACTTTTCTATTCTCTTTTCTGTTTCGTTGCTTTGCAGCAATAGCAAATCGGCAATGGGTTCTACACTTCGTGGTTCCTAAGCCACCCAATTGCGTGCAACACCGTTTGCCAAGTCCAACCAACACGAAAGGAGGCTTGCGATGAGGCGAATCATCCCCAACGTTGATCCAGTGGGTAACGATTTATGCTTGGACTCGATTGCGATCAAGGTTCCCATTGTCTTGATTGACAACGGGCTGGATTGTTATTGGTATCCGCACCCCTTGGACGAAGCGGGCGCCAAGCAAATCGCCTTTGCACTTAGCGATGGTTGTCAGAACGAAGTCATCCCCATGAGCGTCGACTTAATCCTGCCATCGGCTCATACCCTCTGTTCGATTACGCGGCGGTTTGATTCGATTCGTTGTCAGCCCCTCCGTGCGAACCTTGAAACTGGCAATCTTGATCGTCAGTAACCGATTGGCTCAGCGGCTATCTAAAAAACGCCAACTGAGTTTTCGACTCCGCCAGGGACGCGGAGTTATTTGAAAACACTATTTTCTTCTTAATCTCTATTAATCAACTGCAATTGCATCAGACCGAAAACCACATCCTTCCCTACTAGGGAACGACCTACTTCGGTGTGTCGGACCGAAGCAGATAAAGTTGGACGAAATTGGGCTTGAAAACGGTTCTGAAAACCGAGGAAACACCTTCTTTCCAAAAATTGACGCCAAATCCGGTGTTTCGGTTCAACAAACGATTCATCAGTTTGGATAAGTTCCGGTTCACCAATGAACACGAGATCAATCGTTAGCCAACTCCAAGTTCCATCGATTCACTTGGGTTGGCGCGTAGAGTTGCCGGAATTCCATCAACAAATGCCAATTCAAACAAACCGCGAAGATCTCAGTGTAGGAACTTCACGGCTTGAGATCATTGCATTGTGTATATGGCGAAAACGGGAATATGCTCTGCATTCGCAAGGGCTCGTCGGGAAAGTCGACTCTGCACCCGGCCTGATCCGAACACGTTCCCGCGGGTTCGAGCACGTCAATCGTGCATTTCACATGTAAACGGGACAACGAATCATCGTGGCCTCAATTACCGGATTGGAGGCCCAGGGTTTCTGGGTCTGGTAATGTTAAACTCGGCGCGGATTAAGGACCTGAGACGACCGAATCCGAAGCCTGGTCGGAGCAACAAGTCTGAATCACTATCCATCGTTACGACGACTTCTTCACCCGATTCGATGATCACATTGCTTACGGTTGCTGTTGTGCCATCGGCACTGATAACAAATGCACCTGGCGGGCCGATCCAAAAATTAGCTTCACCAATCAAAATACCTGTAATCACACCAACATCTGGAATGTCCATCGTAACCATACTCATAAGAATCCCCACTTCATCATCGGCGAGTGCGACATCAGGGTACATGACGTCATCGATCAGTTGTAAAATGGGATCGGTTCCGATATCGCCCCTGAGTCTGAGGCTAATGTCGAATCTTTCTAACCAGCCAGACCTTGGTCCCTGATAGGTCCATGTGGCGTCAGACATTCCCACAACCCGTGCTCTGTGAAAGCCGCGGAAAATACTACGACCGACAGTCGAAAATGTATTTAGATTTTGATTCCAATATGTCCCCGTCGCGGTCAAGTATGTGGCCGCGGTGCCGCTTGCCTTTCCCGACAAATTAGCTTCTACGATCAACGGATTCAGGTACGAAATAAACTTCTCACGCCACCCATCATTTTTGTATCCGTCCGAGATAGTCCCTCTCGCGACGGCAGTGGCTCGCCCTCCACCCAATGTATCAGATGCAGTCCAGTGCCCATAAATTTCTTGAGCGCTCAACGTTGAGCTGCAGATACAAAGAAGAGCGGCAGACAGAAAAGCGAATCTTATCAACTTCAACATTAAATCAATCTCCGTAGGTTCAATTAGAAATTACGCGTCGTAACAATGACGAGGCAAAATTGGATTTTGTGCAAGGATTGCAAATTTTTTTGCCTAAAACCGGACGCCGACCGAACGTAATTTGTTGATTTCCAACAGCAAGCGAATCAAGTTTCCTCGCGAGCAGTTTCGATGAGTTGATGCGAAGCCGCGAAGAGTGAGCATTTCTATTTCAAGCTGGATTCCGGTTTGGCAGAGAACGACCGTGCTAACTCGGTCATTTCGATGCCCGCCACCAACCTGCCTTGGTCACATCGCGAGTTTGAATCGTCGACGTCGGGACCGAAGCGCGAACGTCTGCATCCTTATAGCCAAGCCTCTACTTCCCAAGATTTAGGCAAAAAGTGGATAGGCCGTGTCAATTCTTGAGCAGAGACCTTTTGAGAGCCGCTTCATATCATTTTTGTTGGCCATTAGATTTTCCAACTTATTAAGCGATTGTCGAAACAAGGTAAAGAAAGGCAATAATGTGCTGTTTATGCACTGAGACGAGCTTCAGGGCTAATTTGTGCAGACTTCAAAGATAATTGGCATGAATTCGTGCAAAAACTGCACTTACAGGTACGAACACCTCAGCGCGGTCCCGTTTCGTTACCTATCAAAAATGCTGACATGGTCGGCACTCTTTGAGTTAAATTGGAATAGCCAACAGGACGAATAGCCAACGACATTTTTTTTCACGAATGATGAACGAAAATCACTTTTCATCAATTACATATTTGATGCCTCAACTGAAAGTTGGAGACGAAGAAGCCTGGAACAGTCTTTGCGATAAATTTCGCGTTGGCCTGGACCATCGTGCGCGCAAATTCATTTCCGATTCAAAAATGACTTCCGCACTAAACGCAGACGATCTTGTGCAAGAATCACTTTTGAAGGCTTGGAACCAGATAGGTAAATTCAAGGGGGCAACGACAGCGCAATTTGCTGCCTGGCTGTTCACAATCATTCGCAATACATTCCTGGATTGGTGCAAATCACCAAAGCACAAGTCGGCGTCCGCTGGTTCGTTAAACTGGTTTGATTTTGACGATGGCGCCGAAAGCCCATCTAGAATCGTGATCAACAGCGAACTGGAATCACGCCTGTACGCTTGTCTGGCTGAACTCAATCCACAGTTTCAACAAGCCATCATCTTGCGACACTTCGACGGGCTAAAGTTCAATGAGATTGCCGAACGAATGAAAATAAACCCCAATACCGCCGCAAGCCATTACCGGCGAGGAATCGCAACCTTAAAACAACAGCTGGATAACGCCAGGCGATAAAGAGATTTTTTTCGCGCGTGATTTTCGCGCATCGTGAATTCAGAGGTACTTGGGCGGAACGCAATGGACAACGAAGATTTAGACGCCGCGCTCGTCGCATGGGATATCTGGCGTGAGCGCAATCCTGACCGTGATTTTAAGTCGTTCGCTCAAGAGCACAACTTGAGTGAACCCGTTTGCACTGAAGTTCAGCGCACCTTGAGTCACGGAAACGACATTGGCAAGATGGCCTTTGATTTTCTTCCCACCAGTTCGGACATGGGAGAGCGAGAATACAATTCGGATCAGTGTTCAGCGATCACGAAGCAATGGTTGACTGATGAGTTGGGGCATCGGTTTGACATTAAGTCACCCCTGGGTTTTGGAGGAATGGGAACGGTTTGGCTTGCTGAGCAGAATAGACCGATTCGCCGAAAGGTCGCGATCAAACTAATCAGGAACGACCTGGTTTCGCCTGCCACGAGGAAACGCTTCGCTTTCGAACAGCAGGCTTTGGCTTCATTATCTCATCCAAACATAGCCACGGTACACGAAGCCGGTGAAACGCAAAGAGGTCGCTCTTATTTCATTATGGAGTATATCCCCGGTGAAAAGATCACAGACTTTTGCAATCGGCGCAAACTTGACTTGCTGGATCGTCTAAAACTGTTTTTGCAAGTCTGTGACGGTGTACAGTACGCTCATCGTAGGGGATTGATTCATCGCGATCTCAAACCCGGAAACGTAATCGTGATGGAGGAGAACAAAGTCCCGATCGCCAAAGTGATTGACTTTGGGTTGGCAAAGGGCACGGCGAAGTTTATAGACAACGAGTCTCTGACCCACGCCAATACTGTGATTGGATCGCCAGCGTGGATGAGTCCAGAGCAAGCACAAGTGTATGTTGACGGCGACAAGGTCGAGGTTGATACCCGAACTGATGTGTATTCGTTAGGCGTTGTTCTTTATCAATTGTTGACGAATTCGACTCCAATCCGAAAACAAGTCCTTCGCGAATCTCCACCTGCACAAGTCTTTGATGCGATTCGCAATCAATTGCCAGCCTCCCCATCGAGGCGTCTTGGTGAACGAAAGGATGATTCGAAGAGTTGGATCGAGGATTCGTCCAATTCAGGTTATTCCACATGGGTTGGCAGTCTGAAAGATGATCTTGATTGGGTTGTAATGAAGGCGATCGAGAAAGATGCTTCCAGGCGTTATGAGAACATTGGTGAGTTTACCAGTGACATCAAACGATTTATTGAGGGCGAATCAGTCACTGCTCGTCCACCTAGCAAGCTGTACCATCTTAAAAAGATCGTTGGACGCAATCGGATTTTGGCAAGTTCCATTGTTGCAATAGTAACAACGTTGATTGTTGCCACTGGCATTTCTACTTCGTACGCCATTAAGGCCAATCGAGCCCAAAAACTTGCAGAAAGAAGGCTAAAGGGCAGCGAACAGCTGACCGAGGTGTTCGCTAGTGGCTTTGAAGTTCTCAGTTACTTTAATGATTCCGTTGAAAACACGGAGCTCAAGAAGGAGCTATTGCGCGAAGTCGGTAAACAGATGGAAGCGAAAGCGGCGGCGTTTCCACCTGATCTGCCCCCGAAAGAACTGGCTGAGCGGGAATACCTTTGGCGATCAAAGTATGTTGAATCGCTGGAAAGCGCTCAGATGGATAAGGAATGTATTGAGCAGATTGACAAGATTGTCGAATTCCTTTCACCAGTAGTGACGGACGATGATGAGCGACTCGTAAATAGTCGCATCAAGTTGTCAAATTGTCTTCTTAGGCTTGAAGATTTCGCGCGAGCAAAACAGGTTGCCGCCGACAACCTGCTAATTGTTTCAAGAGCTTATTCTCCGAATCATGGTCTAAGCATCCGAAGCGAAATTGTCTGGCTGCGCACGTTTATTGATGATAGGACATTTGAGGAAAACGAATACAAATTCAATGACCTAATAGAACGAGCGGGTTCTTTAGAAAAAGGCGTCAACGATCAAATAGATGTTATGCGAATGGCAGCGACCCATGCATTTAATGCTCAAGAAAATGCACTTGGCATTGAATGGCTTGACAGGGCACAAAAATTAGCCAAAGAAAAGCTGGAGAAAAACAGCGTCCGTACAGTTGACCTGGAGTTCGAATATTGGATGCAAGTTGCGTTTAGTCGTTCCGGGCGAAAAGTTGATTTGAATTTACTTGAGGCAAGGATTCGTAGCCTTTCGAATTCTCTGGGTAAGACCCATCCTACAGTGATTCGTTATCAAACGACTTTGGCGCGAATTCTCAACGTTCTCAGTCATTTTGGAGTCGTCCCGGAAAAAAGGCCGTTAACGTTGATTCGTAAAACACTCGAAACCAGCATTGTGGGCCTTGGGGCTGGTCACCCGCAAACGTCTGTAGCGAGGTCTGTATTGCTCCGGTGCTTAAGCTTTGCCGGGAGATTCGAAGAACTGCTAGATGCGTGCGATGAGCATTTGGAACTTCTCAAAGAGCATTCAGGTGAGGACTCTGATCTTTATATTAATTCAATCGGGATTTACATGGACGGTTTATTGGAAACTGAACAGTACGAAGTCTTGATTGAGAAAGCACGGCTGTTTCAACTCCCAAGAGAAGAAGCAAGGGCGCTCATTCAACTACGCCGCTACTCGGAGGCAGTTCCAGTCTTAACGAATTATATCGAATCCAAAGATCCCAAAACGAAAGTAGAATTCGGTGAGTTGGTCTCGCCATACATGCTGCTTGCCAAAATCGCGTTTCGCCGCAAGGACTTTGCGGCCGCAATTGGCTATTTAAATATGGCAGACGAACATGCAGAGAAGATCTACTCGCCTGCCCATGAATTCCGCTTGCATATCAAGGAGGATTTGCTGATCAATCATAGAAAAATGGGTAAGCCAAGAATTGCGATTCAAAAGGGGAAAGAACTTTTGGACACCTTGCTCAATCAAGGGAATACGATGTCACAGGAGTTGCGTTCGTCTCTTCATGATTCTTGCTTGGGCAACCTTGTTGAAATGTATATGCAGGAAAGAGAATTCCAATCCGCCGAAAAATACGCGTTGCTTTACCTCGAATCACCAATCACTCACAAAGCTGTCCAATCCCAGGACTATATATTCAAGTTCTATTTGGGTGTTGTTGGGATTGAATTGGGAAATGACGAAAAAGCGGAGCAGTATTTACTCGAAGCGTTGGAAGCGATCAAGACTGCGAAAAGCTCTAGATTCAATTTGAGTCACGTTCGTGAAAATGTGCAACTTGCTCTGCGAAAACTCTATCGCCGACAAGGAAAAGTCGAAAAGCTGGAAAAGGAAAACGGCAAGTGACTTCCAGAGTCAGAGTTCACACACAATTACAAACAGGACGTTTTCTATGGATGGAATTTGTGGCGAGCGTTCTGGTGGCCGAATAACTTCGATCGCCTGTCTATGACGCTTCAGTCACACCGACCGAAGCTAGGTTTTCAAACAATCTGAAAAGTCCTTCCCAGCAAGAATCGCTCGATCTCAACTCTTGCAACTATGAAAAACGCTGGCGTAGCCCTTGCGAATGCCTGCAGTACCCATTGGGCCAGATTCCCGCCTGATGTGACACAAAAACATGCCAACAATAAGCACCGTGAGCTTCAACGGCGACTGTGTATACTAATATTCACCCATTCTTGAGACCCGCCTCAAGAATTGGACCGTCAACCTACCCTCCGATCAATCGCTTCAAGAATCATTACGATGAACGCAAAACTCCAAATCATTCTCGCCATCCTATTGTTCGCTTTTGGCAATTGCCAAAGTGGAAACCTGCAAGGCCAGGACGTAAAACCACCTCAAGACGAGAGTCGACAAGCCTTCCAGGAAAAAGGCGACAGCTCAAACGACGACGAGTCTCAGGAAGTGACCGAGGAGGTTGAAAAACAGATCGCCGATTTCTTTGACGAACTGCAAGTCGCTTTTAACAGTGAGAACGGAAGTGAAATCCCAAGATTGTTTTCCATCGGGGAACTCGTTGACTCCGCTGAGGAACGTGGCATCTTCGACCTCGGCAAAGGGGAACGGCGAACGCAGCTGGTCAAGGCCATTCAATCAGGTTTTGGAAGGGCCGCATATCAATGGACGTATATGGCTTGGGACAGCCACGAAATCCGAAAAATTGAAGCGTTGGAGCGAGACAGATTTGCCGTTTTCGTTAGACACTGGCACGATACCGACGAAATTTATTCCAAAATTCGCTGGTGGCTGGTAAGGACGGCTCCTGGCGAGTTCAAAATCTATGACTTTGAAGACTTCGATTTCAACCTTCGAACTTCATCACTGTTAGGATCGGCGCTAACGGATGTTCCAAACAGACCCGCATGGCTTGAACCCATGCGACGGCTTGGCCTCGCATTTCAAACGGCTTCACCAGAAGATGTAATGAGCAATCTGGACAAGTACCAAACCGAAGTCGATGACATCCTTGCCGGTGACCCACCTACCGAAATTCGAAACTTCGTTGACACCCTCCGAGTAAACCATCTCCTATTCGCCGACACCAGTGAGAGCAACCAAACTGCATTGAAAATCGTCGAGGAAATGCACCAAGCTGGTGATCCCCCCATTGCTCACTACCTAAAAGGCGAATTGCTCATGAGCCTTGAACAGTTTGAGGAAGCAATCGAATCCTTCGAGAACTACTCGCAGCGGCTGGGATGGGATTCCGATACCTACGAAATGATTTCCGATTGCCACATGGCTCTTGGCGACGAAGACAAGTCGATCGAGGCCGCCCAACTCGGCTTGAAGGACAACCACCGATCATGGGGCTGCCTTGCCAGTCTGGGATTGGCCCTTCCCGCAGAGCGATTTGAGGAACTCAAACCCCATTTCGAAAAGCTGAATTTTGACGAAGGGGCTTTGGAGTATTCAATGGACTGGGCCATTGAGTCAGAGAATCTCGAATTGGGCCGCTTCCTTTTTGGCTGGTTGAAGGAAAAGCATCCCGAGAGTGAATTGATTGAGTATTACAACGAAGTCTTTTCCAAGTAGGTTTGCGTAGGGCCGGTTCCCACCGGCCATCCCAACGAGAATACCTCTGCGCCTCTGCGCGAGACAATTCGACGGCCTAAAAGAGCATCGCGCAGAGACGCAGAGAAAATCCCAAACAAAACCACCCTCCCTTCGGGCTCAGAACTACGCACATCTTTACTAGCATTTTCATGCCATCGTGAACCCTTGGATGCTTTGTTGAGTATTACCTCTGGATTGTCTTTGACGGAGGTTTGGAATGAATGTAGCGATTTCGAATGAATTGGCCGGCGCTTTCTTTAACGACGAACGTCTAAGTAGGCGGCTTAACATTATCGGGGAGATGGTATGTGACCAGCCGAGTAGAAGTCTGCCCGCGGCAGCTTCGGGTGGGCGGGCAGATCTCGAAGGTTCTTATCGTTTTTTTAATAACAAGAAGGTAACGCCGGAAGCAATTCTGGCACCTCATTATCAAAACACGTTGGAGCGAATTCGAGCCAGCGAATCGGAATTTACGATTATCGCCCAAGATACGTCCAAAGTCGATCTGACTCGTCGTGACAAACAAGTCGTCGGTGCGGGTAAACTGAGTGGGGAACACAAATCCGGTCTTTTCATCCATCCGCTTGTCGCGTTTACTGAAACCAATGTTCCGTTGGGGGTTGTCGGACAATGCAACTACATTCGCAAAAAAATCGACAAGAGTTCTAAAGCAGAAAAGGACAAGAAGCGCAGGCAGGCACCGATCGAAGAAAAAGAAAGTTTCCGCTGGCTTCAGGGAATCAACCAGGCAAGAGAATTGGCTGAGCAATGTCTGAACAAGAAATGCATTGTCGTTCAGGATAGCGAAGCGGACATCAACCAGGTTTTCGCCCAACCTCGCACGCTTTCAAACGGAAAAGAGCTGCACATTATCGTTCGAAATGGACAGGCACGGTCGACATCCGAAGGCGGCTTGTACGAAAGCGTCAAGACCGCTCCGGTGTGTTTTCAAATGGACATATCCGTTAGTGCCCGAAAAGCAAAAATCAAATGCACTTCACACAAACGTGAGCAAGATCGTCCGGCCCGACAGGCCGTCGTCGAGGTCAGGGCGAAATCTGTTACGCTGACACCCAAGGGGCATCACCCGCTTCAGTATAATATTGTTCTGGTGGATGAGATCGATCCACCGGCAGAAGAGGAGCCCATACGTTGGCTGCTAATGACCAGTTTGCCCATTGATACAAACCAGCAAATCAACCAGATCATTGCGGCATATTGCACCCGATGGCAAATCGAAATTTTCTTTCGCACCCTGAAGTCCGGTTGCAGAATCGAACGTCGCCAGTTTCGTAAAATTGAGCCGATTGAAAATGCCATCGCCCTGTACATGGTTGTCGCTTGGCGAGTAATGTATCTGTGTATGTTGGGACGGGAATGCCCGAATATCAGTTGTGAATTGATTTTCGAGCCTTGTGAATGGAAGTCAGTTTATTCCGTGCTGGGTAAAGAAATTCCCCAAGAACCCCCGACACTAAACCAAGTAATTCGTACCATCTCACGTTTGGGAGGCTTTATTGACCACGCCAAATCTGTCCCAGGGCCAGAGACACTCTGGAAAGGGATTCAGGTAGCCAGCTGCTACGCATCCGCATGGTTAGCATTTGGACCCGGGTCAACAACTTGATTTTTTTGAAGAAGCAGCAAAACATGCACCCTTCACCCTCCAAAAACATATGTTGTATTGTGAGCCTCAGGGAGATCGGACGCGAAGCCCTAACGGTCTTCGATTTGGCAATTGGATGGGATGGACCGATCAAACACAGATGCCGTCGCTCCGAGGTTGTGAATTTTTCGGGGCCACCGAACGGCATAGATATTGCGTTTAGATTTTCCTGGCGCTAAATTTGAGACATGAGTAAAAGTAAACAAGAGCAGCGTGGTAATTCTCGGGTGAAATTGCCGCAACGTCATCAGGCGGAGATATTTGGTCGTTCGCTCGATCAATTGATTCGCGAGAATCATTTGGTTCGGACGGTCGTAGCCTATTGCGACTCGCTCGATCTTTCGGTGCTTTATGAAACGATCAAAGCAACGCAAGGTAAAGTCGGACGTGACCCGATCGACCCACGCTTGCTTTTTGCCTTGTGGCTTTTCGCGACGCTCGAAGGCGAAAACAGCGGACGGCGAATCGCGGATGTACGACGACATTTGTCAGCGGTACGGCCGTCCTGAGAAATATCTGGCTGACGGCGGCTTTAGTAAAAAGGAAGGCGTGACACATTTGGAACGCGAAGGCACTCAATTTTACGGTCGGTTGTACAACGAGAAGAAAATACTTGCAGGCGGCAAAGATCCCTATGCAGCCAAGCCGCGAGAGAACAAACATTTCACGGCCTTCCGGGAGCGGATGGGTACCGAAGAGGCTCAAGCTATTTATCGCCGCAGAGCACCAGCCGCGGAGTTCCCCAACGCAGTTTGTCGCAACCAAGGGCTGACGCAATTCTCAGTCCGAGGGTTAGTCAAAGCGAAGGCACAAGTGTTGTGGCATGCGTTGTCTCATAATTTCCGTCGATTCATGAATTTGGTTGACGAGAAAACGGGTAAGAATTATTTGGAGGTGTTGATGACGAGTTAAAATCCAACGGGGAAACGTAAGGCAGCGAGCAAGCCACATTGGTTGCTCGACACGGATTGAAGGTTGCAGAGCCGCCCCGAAAATTCGATTCAAAAAATATCTCTCTGGGAAATACTAGCAGATCGAAGAGTCCGTTTTTTTCACAGCCTCTCCGCGACTCATTAAAACATGGGGGATGCGCGTCCTCTGAAACGCCGGAACCCGGAACCCAGACTGAAGTCTGGGCCTAATGGAAATAGCCGCTCTGCGGCAAAGGCCTTGCGAGGAAGCACGTCGGAGAATGCACGTCCGGACGAACCACGCCAGAAGGAAGCAATGGAAACCCGACGCGTCAGCGAGGACGTGTCGGGTTCGTCCTCGCTGACGCGTCGGGTTTCCATAACAGGCGGAATGTGGATGTCCAGATGCCGTTGGCTAATGAGTCAGCCATCAGTCGAAAAAGTCACTGCCTCGTCGCGTTCCCACTGGGCCTAGCGCGGGCGCAATTTCATTCATACACGAATGAAAACATCATTACTCCTTTGCAATGATTTGGAGATCATCCAACCACACTCGACCGGTCCCTTGAGCGCGGATCATCACGTCGATCTGAGACTCGCTGGCCGTAAAACTCACTTGAAATTGTTTCCAACCAAAATCTCCAGAACCAAGTGCGACCGATTCGATCCAGTCTTTTTGGCTTTCGTCTGAAACACCAACCCGAACGGCATTCTCCGAAAGCGATTTCGCTTTGGCCCAAAACGTCAATTCGTACTTTTGCCCGACCGTAACCGGCACCGTTTGAGCCATTTGCCCATGCATCCCCGCTTCAACCGGACAGTCGAGCTTCAAGCTCAAACACCGACTGCCCTCATAAGAATCAATTGAAACCGCTTCTGCCGTTGTTCGCGACTCTCCAAAATTGTTCCAGGACGCGGCGGTGGTACGCCGTGAATAGGGTGCCCAGTGATAGGACAACCCAAGCTCAAACCCCGAGTTCAACAACGCTGGCTTAGCAATCGTTCCACCATCGGCAAAGGATACCTTGGGTTTCCTCAGTTCTCGAAACTCATCACAAATCTTCAGCAACTGTTTTGCCTTGACTTCCTTGGCGACCGTTTCCACCAGTTCGAGGTCCACCGCCCGGTCCAGCTGAATCGCCGTTCGCGTGATCGATGCGGCTTCCTCCAACTCCCCCAACCGCAGCAAACAAATCACAAGCTGAATCTGCGATCGACTCACCTGCCAATCCACCTCAGCCAAATCCAATGACGCTCGAAATGACTCCGCCTCGCTTACAAAATCCTTCTTGCCGCGATAATGTGCCGCGTTAACCAGATGAAGTCTCCAAGCAAAACGCGTATCAGCATCAATTCTGATCGCCTCGCCGCTAGTCAAGTCTTCACCCTTGGCAATCCATTGTGAAAAATTATTCACCATCGAATCATCTTTGAACTTTTTATCGGCCTCAGCAGAAAGCTTCTTCGCTTCGGCAAGCTGCCCCCGCCAAAGCTGAATCGCGATTTCCAACACCGCCAATTCGGCCGTCCCGTTTTCATCGGCTTTCTGCAAATTGACAAACGCCTGCGCTCGGCTAAAAAACATCCGTGTCACTGCAGAATAGTGTCCACCTCGAATTTCTGCCAAGCCTGGATGAATTTCAAACGCTCGTAAAAAGGTATTGGTAATTTGCTCAGGATTGGATTGACTTTCGAACTGGATAATAGCCTTGGTCCAAAACAAGGGAGAACGACTGGACTCAAGATCCATAGCGCGCTGAATGTCACGACTTGCCGCATTTAGCAAAGCCGTCTTTCGCTTGCGTGACTTTTCTTGCATCGCCGCCGAAGCACTTGCCAGCGCTCGATATTGATACCCCACCCAGTAATCGGGGCGAATCCCAACAGCATGCGAGATAGTCCGAATTGCATCTTCTGGAAACCCGGTCCGCATCTGACTGGTGCCCATAAACACCGGCAGCCAATACCAGTCTGGATTGTACTTGAGAGCGTCATCCAGCCATTGCCGCGCAACCACATTGGGATCACGCATCTCCAACAATCCACTGACCGCCGTGCGAACCATCCCCTCTTGCGGAACGTTGTTGTCCAGGATCGAGCCCATGACTGCGCTGTCAACTGCATTAAGCGGATTGACATTGGTCAAATCGACGGCTTGTCGCCCACCCTCAGAAACACTTCCGACTTCTTCGATCATCTGCATCGCTCTCGATCTACGAAAACGGTTCGCAACATTGGCAGCGAAACTAGCCGCTTTGATTGACTGCATCGCGGGAGTATTCTCAGGAATCGATTTTGGATCAATCAGGATATCCAGCGACATTGCATCCTCGGCAGTTTCCGCAAGTCGCATCGAAGCCAACAACGTGGTGACCCGGTAAACCTCGGATTGCAATTGCTCCTTTTGCAATTCTGACAGGTCATCATCCGGCAATTGGTTCCACCAACTGGACTGGGTCAAGATCCCCAGTTCATCAAGTGCAGCCTGGCAGTAAATGGCCGCCCGATTGGTTCGATCAAAAAAGGTTTCCTCCTGGGCCTTGGTCCCCAGCGAATAAAACTCAACGATCTGGTGGGTTCGTTCTCCACGAGCCGCAATTCGATCAAAGATGTCACTTAGCCTCGGCTCACCTTCGACCAATCCAGCCGCCTGCGTTAAGGTCTTTGCCGCGGCATCAAATCGACCGTTTTGAATCTGTGATAGCGCGGTTGCGTCCGCTCGCTCGGCGGCAATTTGCAAACCGGCAATCCGTTTCTCTTCTTTGGCTTCCCAGGCATTCTGGACCACCAGCCCAGCAACTCCCGCGGCAATGATAAACAAGGCGGTCATCACCAAAGATGCGGCGACCGTCGGATTCTTTCGGATCCAACGCGCGGCTCGAGCCAAAAAGGGATCACGATATGCCGAGATCGGCTGATCAGCAATAAAGCGCTGAACGTCATCAACTAGCGCCGCGACACTCGAGTAACGCAGTGAGGATTCGTTGGCCATCGCTTTTGCTGCGATACAGCTTAGCGACTTTTCTACTGCGGGCGCCAACTCATGTGCCGAGGGCAAGTCGCCGACTTTGACGCGATCCAACAACCCATCAAGCGCCCGGTCCGTAAAGGGAATCGTCCCTGAAACCAAATGATAAAGCGTCGCGCCTAAGGAATAGACATCGCTCAACCGTGAAATATTTTCTATCTCGCCGCGGGCCTGCTCGGGCGACATATACGCCGGAGTTCCCAGCACGCTGCCCCGCAACGTCTGCATCGATTCTTCTTTGGACAAGACCTCCGGGTCTGCACTCAGAGCCTCGATCAAATCGGGTTCGTCCGGTTCATCCACAACACTTGCCAACCCCCAGTCCAACAAGATCGTCTCACCATAATCACCCACAATAATATTCTGGGGTTTTAAGTCGCGATGAATCACTCCCTGAGCATGGGCATACTCGATCGTCAAACCAACATCGACAAAGGACTGAAGAAGCCGCTGCCTCAACAGACGAAACTCATTGGATCGTGGCTCCATCTTATGCAGATCGTCAATCGCCTCTGCCATCGTGCGACCCTGGATCAGCCGCATCGTGTAATAGGCATGATCATCCTGCACGTTGCTGATATCGTAAACCGGCACGATCCCCGGATGCTCTAGCCGCGCCGTGACCCGGGCTTCGCTGATAAAACGCCTGCGTGATTCTGAATCACTCGCCAGCCGTTGCCCCAATTGTTTGACCGCAATTCGACGACCAAGCTTGGTATCGGTGGCTCGCCATACCGCACCAAAGCCTCCACGACCATGCTCATTAACAATCTCGTATCGCCCGAGTGTGACTCCCGGTTTGACTTGCCGCGAACGGTTAATCTCGGAAAGTTGAGATTGAAGAATGGGACGTAAGTCACTTCCAGCGACACTGTCACCAAAGCGACTGACGAACTCATCGACTGAAACCACGCCTCCAAAACGACTGGCCAATTCAAACTCGCCTTGAATCAAACCGAGCTTGACCGCATCCAATGCAGGAAATCGACTGATGTATTGTTCTATGTTCGGGGGACGATCCGACTCTTTGCCAGACTTCTCAAATACTTTCCAACGGAATTCCAAATCGATATGGACCAACTCCTCCAACGTTCCGGCGTAGCGGGAATCAGTCACCTCAGGCAGAAAGTTTTGAATCGAATCCGGCTCGCCATTCAGCCAGATCGCTTCGAAATCTTCGATCCGTTTATCATCAATCTCTGAGAATTCTTGGTCGGACATAGATCATCTGGGGTGGCTTGAGGTGTATTGCAAGGCATTGGATCGACAAAGCATCGATGTTGCTGGATTTTCAAAGTCCCCTTACGAGAATTCGAAAGGGTGACTTGCAATAGATTCCCATTCGGCCAGGGAAGCGGACAAATTTATTCGACATCCTCATCGAACAAAGTACTCCAGCGCGCACGAATCTGATTATGCAGCCGCCGAACCGTTCGCTCCGAGCAATTCATATGGCTTGCAATCTCGTCATTTGTGTGATTTTGAAGCTTCATATCCAGCACAACACACTCTTGAGGGCTCAAATTGGATAATAGCTTGTCCATTTGGTCAGAAAACTCGGCAGCATCCAAAGGAGTCTGTTCGTTGCCTGGAAGCTCGACTCGCTTGCCCACGCTATCAGTCGGCGAAGAATCCAAATACTGTTCTTTGGCCATCCCCCGCTTAAGCCTCGAATGGTCTCGAGCCGCTCGTCGAGCTTTGGTCAGGGTAATTGCACACATTAGACGCCAAAGGGCATCCGCATCCGGCAATTCAAATTGCCCCGAAGAAACCCGACGAAAAAACGTACGACAAGCCGACTGGACCACGTCGTCCGAGCCAACTCGACGCTGAAGCCGATCGGAAAGCTGCTTCTGCGCAACCCCCTGCAGCATTGGCCCATACTTATTCCAAAAGTCCGAGCAAGCCTCCTGGTCGCCGTCTCGCAACCCATTGATCATCTGATCCCACTGTTCGTTACTTAGTCCGCTCATTCCTGGTTCTCCCAACAGACATTTTCTTTGGTTTTCCTTCTCCACCTTTTAGTCTCAACGGGAAACCAACAATGTGCAACCAACTTCAGGCTAACTCAAGGAAAATCATGTTAACTTTCACACTCATTCTTGCATCATTCATTACTCCGTTGAACAGCTCACCTGATCAGGAGGGCTCGGCGTTGGACGCGGTCATTCAGGAAACCCAGTTTTCCGCCCCAGATTTGACCTTAATGCAGGGATACGAGCGCTACCTCGCCGATCCCAGCATGCTGTCGCAGCAACGCGATGCCTGATTGAGCCGACGCCCTGACGAAGTTCCCCGCAATGACTAAAATGCGGCCATGCATTTGCGTCTCACCCACTTTGTTATCCATGCCTGAATCCAAACTCGAAGCAATCGAAAGTTGGCAAACAGGCCGAATCCCCTCCAGTGTGTCGTTGGCTGACCTTGGGGAAACCCTGACGTCGGACCAGTTGGCCGAGTGGCTGGAACGACTACTTCAGATCCAAACGGCCTCCATCACCCAGAATGACTTTTACCAAGCCGCGACTCAAGCTCTAACCAGCCTGATCGGATTGAATGATGGCTTAGTCATCCTGAAAAAGCAGAATCAATGGCAAGTCACAGCCGGCAGTTCGCTTGCGGGCCCGCTACGAGAAACCTTTGACCCGACCGTCATCCAAAAGGTCGAGCAGGACCGTGCAACGTTTTATGACTCGGGCACAACCACGCCACCGACCGAACTCGACTCGGCAGAAGCCTATGTCGCGTCACCTATTTTTGATTCCACAGGTTCCATCGCGGGAGTTCTTTATGGGACGCGAAAACTAAAAAATCAAAATCCGTCGGGCATTCGAAAAGTCGAAGCCCTGGTCGTTCAACTTCTGGCCGGCATTATTAGCTCCGGTCTCGCTCGTCAAATTCGGCAGGAGGAAGTCGACCGCTTCCGCATTCAACTAGAGCAGTTTGCTTCTGCGAAACTGGTCTCGGCAATGGCTGAAGATCCAAGGTTTTTGGACTCGCGTGAGCGAAACATTACCGTGGTGTTTGGTGGCGTTCGCGGATTCACGGAACTTTCTCAGCGAGTGGGACCCGAAAAAACTTTCTCGATGATCCGAAACTTGATGGACCAGCTGACCGGATCCATCCTGGACGAAGAAGGATTCATCATCGACTACGCGGGTGACGGAATTGCCGCAATGTGGAACGCACCCGCCGACCAACCTGACCACGCCGAACTCGCGTGCTGGGCCGCGATTAACATGCAGAAAGTCATGGACAAGCTAAGTGAATTCTGGAGCTTTATTGCAGGAGAATCGCTTTCTGCCGAATCGGAATCAATACCGGCACCGCACATGTCGGCAATAGCGGGAGTCGATGGCGATTGAAATACAGCCCAATCGGAGCATCCGTAAACTTGGCAAGTCGACTCGAAGGAGCCAACAAGTACTTTGGCACCTCGATATTGATTTCCGAAGAGACCCGCCAGCAGTTGTTTACTTCATTTCCGCTACGTCGAGTCGGACCCGTCATGGTGAAAGGATCCTTGCAACCGGTACAAGTATTCCAACTCTTAACCGAAGATCAATCGAAGGTTTCATCCGCTGAGGTGTTGGCGGACTATGAGACCGCTTTGAAATCCTTTGAGCAAAGTGATTTCGAATCGGCAATCAAAACACTGGAAAACATCCTTGCGACTCGCGCCGACTCGCTTTGCGAATGCCTACTCGCCCAGGCGAAAATCAACCTTACCCAACCGGGGCAACCGCTGGCAATTCGCCTGCACGAAAAGTAGATTCGCTGCGGTAGCGTTCATTCCATTCAATGGCACCCGAAGTGCCGTCAGAGCTTTCACGAGAGGCAACATAGGGGCATGCCCACATCCACGTGGCCATTCTTTTTGCTTTAAGGGAACCCGACGCGTGAGTTTTGAAGTTGCGCTATATTGCTTGAAAATCATACGGCACTTCGGAATTCTTTGGGTAAAGCGAGCATGAGCAATCGTTTCATTTTTTGAACGCCTCCAGAAGTTTCCAGTCGTTTGGCGAGGTAATTCATCTCCTCGCCAGTACATTGCTGGTGAAAGGCTTCAGACAATCCGTGGATTCGCTGCGCCACCCACCAACGCCGTCGTTCCTCGCTCAAGCGTCGATCAGCAAGTTTCCGGGCTCGAAGCTGTTCCAGGAACAGCACCGTCGTAATCGCGCAGTTGATCCAAGCTACCACGGCTTCGAATTTTTCAAACTGATACTGGCCAACGCCCAGCGTTGATTTCAGTTCTTTGAAAAATAACTCGATCTGCCAGCGCAGCGAATATAACTCAATCACCTCGGTCACACTCATGCCGGTCGCATTGGTCATCAATATTTTGACATCATTGGGAGTCGCTTTCTCCAAATTTGGTTTCATTGTCGAAAAAACAAGCCCCACACAACCTACGTTGTGAACGTTCCGTTTTTCCTGATGGCGTAATACGTCCTGGTTTTCGTTTTCGGCCCAACACGCCAACGAGACAGTCGCCGATAGTCAGCGTACTTGCCAGTTGAGGCTCGAAGCCTGATCGTTTTCAGCGACAGTCCCGTCCAATCCTTCAGACGTGATCGTAATTTTGGTCGTTCTCCAGTGGGCCCAGCATACACACGCTCGGCGTTGGCCGGAGTGATCCAGATGTAGCCTCGCTCATCGCAAGCTTCCTGAACGCAGCGAGCGTCATAGGCCGTGTCCCCCAGCACTACCACTTCGGCTTCTTCGTCCAACGGCAGTTGGCGAATCATCTCAGCCATCGCCTGGGCACTGGTTTGAGGCGTTATGCCTTTCTTCTTCGAATACTCTTTGGTGTAGTGAGGAGTTTGAAATGGAATCCGATATCCCGAAGGCGTGATTAACAGTCCAAACGTAAAGCCATGAACTTTCTTGCGACGGGTTTTCTTCTTGTTGTAGCGAGAGCCTTTTTTGATTTTGCGCCGTTCCCGATTACCGGTGCTGTAAGTGTTCTCGGATTTAACACCCGCCTGACTGAAAAGCGTCAGGTCCACGATAAAAATGAACTTCCCTTTCCCACTTTCTAATTGCAGCAGGGCCGCTCGTAGCGGTTGGTTAAAATCGACCTTCTGCCAACGAGGACGCGCCAGAAAGCGAGTCACCTGGCCACGATGCATGGGGCCGAGAAGCAATCATCCCCGCCGCCGACGAGCAAGACATGCGGCCACGATGCAATAAAAATGCCAGTACCATTCGCATCACCATCAACCGGGCGTATTCAGAAACCAAGCTATTTTCGAGATACCTCTTGAGCGATCCCGCGGTTTGTTCGACGATGATCATTGCAGTCTCCATTTGGTCAAAGGTGAGAATTCAATGAACTGGACATCGGGGGAGACTGCTTTTCATGCAATATCAATTTCTGATAGCACCCAAAAAGAGCGCAACTTCAAAGAGCGTCAGCGAGGACGTGTCGGGTTCGTCCTCGCTGACGCGTCGGGGTTTTCCATGCAGGAACGTGATTCCTCGCATCCAAATGCTGCGGAGCGGCTATCTCCATCAGCCCCAGACATTCAGTCCGGAAGAACCGCCCACAAAAAGTAAATTCGCGGCGGCAACAATCATTCCATTCAACAGCACCCGAAGTGCCATCACAGCTTTCACGAGAGGGCAACATAGGGGCATGCCCCACATCCAAGTTGCCATGCTTTTTGCTTTATGGGAACGGGCATCAAAGCAAATGATTGCGAGACTTCTGTTTACTTCACCAAAACCGTATTGAGAAAACCTCGCAGCTTGTTCCAGTCTCGAATCACATGGCTCTTCGACGAGTCATTGAAGTTCTTGACGTTCCCGTCTTCTTGCATGTAATGAATCGTGAGCAAATCAATTTCATCCGCGGCAAAGGCCTCTTGCATTCTCGTCGTGTGTTTCTCGTGGTCGTCCACAAACACGATCGCGGAGAATTCTCGATTACGGTGGTCGCGTTCGCCTTCAACATATGAGCGGGCAAGCAAGGTCTTCAACATATAGCCCTTTGTGCTGCCCAGCCGTCATATAGATTCCATTGGAATAGGAAACGTCACGAGGCTCACTCCCGATGTCCGCAATGATCTCGGCGTTCAGTCCACGGGCATCTGGCTTCTCGGGATCAAAGGGTTTGAAGTAACCTCGTTGCTCCTTGATCACAAACTGGTTTTTTGAATCGCAAACTTGGTAACCGTTCCGCCTTAGTTCTCGCACTCGGCAGCGCCTCGAAAATCGGGGCCCCGCGACGTCAAAACGACCGTCGTGATTCCTTTTTCATTTTGAATTCGATTCACGATTTCTGGCAAGGAAGGTTCAGGTGGGTGCATCCCACTCAAGGCGAACAAATCACCTTGCACCCGCAACAGGCCCGCAAAATCGGATGCCACCAAGTCGGGGCTCATTGGCTCGTCCTTCAATAGATCCGACTGCCAATTGAACCACTGGTCGCTGCCCAAATCTTGATTCATGGCCAAAAGGGTATTGTCAATATCGACGACCAGCAGAATCTCATTCGCTTGATGACTCTCCTGCAACTGATCGATGGCATCCTCGACCCGCGAAAAATCTGAGGTATCAAGATGCTCCTTGATCGAAGTCACATTGGCGTCTTGACCCAACAGCTGGCCCGCAAGTAACTGAATTCCGACCAGGCACAGGAAAAAGCTAAATCGATATCTCATCAAAGTCGTTCCGAACAATAAGTTGACCAAGCAGGCTGCAGATCGCAGCCTAGATAAAAACAAATCGGCTGTCAAAACGATTTGTTTTCACCGGGAGGTTGAGGCGGTTGAGGCTCCCGCCGAAACAATTCTTGTTCCTCTCCAACGTGGAACTTGGCGCTTTGAATTGACGGGTAACAATGCTAAGAAAACTGGTGTATCTGATGTTCTCGGCCAGCAAATCGAAGACGGGCCTGAGGTACAAGGCTGTTGGCAGAACACCACATGCCCACGCAAGCGTGGAGCATGGCACCCGTCGTCGAGGTTTTTGCCTTTTCGGGAGGTTGAGGCTCCTGCCGAAACAAAAACTCAAGAGCCACATGATAACTGGTTTCCGGACAGGCTTTGCAAAACGTTATGCGATCTTCTGAATCAACTCAGCCACCAGTTGCGGATCATCCTGAGCGATCAAATGGTCAATTACTGGTTGTTTGACTTCGAGTTTAGCTAAGTGGTTCGCCAGACTCTTCCAGTACTTTTCTCGCTTCTTGCCTTCCGACAAATACAGCTCAGTTACCAACTCTTGCGCCCTTTGTAACGAGATCGTTTCGCGATTCTCGTAGTAATTCTTGATGATGTTCTGTTGGTGCTTGCTTCGCTCAGTCATATTCGTCTGGTCTATTTTAAGTGAAGGAAAAACAAAAACTCGGCTATCAGGGACGCAGAGGTTTTGCCCATGATACCCGCCCAATTCTCTATCGGCAAAAGCCAAGCTTGCTCCTCAAGCCTGCCTAGTTTTAGGCGACTTTGAGCATTGCATCAATCAATTCAATTGCGCCGACGCCAAAAGTAGAAGAACACAAGTTGGTGCGTGAGTAATTTCACCCTCTGTCACCATTTGAACTGCTTGGGAAAGCGGAAGTTGAACGGATTCAATTTGTTCAGTCCCTTCCAGCGCAATGGGAACTGAAGACAAACCTGTCGCCAAGAAAAGTTGCGTTGGAGATACAACAATCGTAGTAAATGGATCCACTGAAGTCAGTAGCTTCCAATGCTCGGCGGCTAGCCCAAGCTCTTCCGCCAACTCACGACGAGCCGTTTCCTGTGCGGATTCGCCCGATTCAATCCCGCCACTGACCCCTTCCAAAGACTGTCTACCAATTCCGTAGTGAAACTCACTCGTTAGGTAGACATTTTTTTCTTCGTCTAGCGGTAAGACGCAAACGCCAGCTTTCATGTAAACCACAACATGCTGGCCATCTTGCGCATCCGGCCTCACAACTTGGTCCAATTGGACTTCCACAAACGAGTCTTCGTAAACTGTCTGGGTTTCTTTAATTGTCCAAGGTCCGTACTTTCCTGGATTTCGTCGATTTTTTTTGGTCATTGGCACGCAATTATCATTGTCACAAATATTTGGTCGAGCTCTCGAAAACCCCTATAATTAAACAGACTCGATTGTACAGGTCGTTGGCGAAGCTTCCCAATGAGTTATCGCCCCATCTTAATGAGGGAATGACATGAGTACATGGTTAACCGAATCTGAATTTCGACAAAGTGGAGCCCGCGCCACAGGCGTAACAATCAATGTTGCCTTCCTGCAGGAAATCAAGCAGGACAATGTGCAACTCAAAGAAATCTTGCATCAAACTGCCACGGAATTTTCGGCCGAGATTAAGGTGGATGCGAAATCGGCCGTCGACCAATTGATCGCTCTACAGGACGTACTGGAAACTCATTTTGCCTTGGAAGAGTTTTATGGATACTTTCAAAACGCATTGGTTACCAATCCGGCACTAAGCCCACGTGCTGAGGCAATTCGCAACGAACATCAGGATTTGTTTCTTCAACTCAATCAAATTGTTGATCTTGCCGAACAAGTCTTGTACCGCGAATGTTCGCCCGAAACGACAATGGATACCGTATTCAGCCAGTTCGGTTTATTCCAAGCTGCCTTGCGGGGGCACGAACAAGCGGAGAATGAATTGATGATGCGAATGTGCAACGAAGAAATCGGTGTCGGTGACTAAATAGAGCGAGGCTCAATTCACTCCAGCAGTATCGCGGTCTAGAAGTCATCGCGGTCTAGAAGTCATCGCGGTCTAGAAGTCATCGCCAAGTCGAATCATGTTTTCGATGGCAACCATGAGGTCATGCCAGTTCTGGATGACTTCTTCAGTCATAAAGCAGCCAGCTTCACTACGTCCAAAACCGATTTCGCTTACGAAGATCAACTCGGCGATATCTTCACTAAACTCGTCAACTTCGTCTTCGCTCACCCATTGGACGGGATTCATGAGACGATCTTCTTCAAGAGTGTCACCCAAGACGCTATGCACGGTAGCCAAAGCGGCTCCCTGAGCATCTTCAGCGACAACAATTCGTGAAAAGCTTCCTGCTTGAACATAATACTTGGCCATGGGATTTCCTTAAGTGCGGGGTAAAATTGCCTTGCACTTTTCTTATCGCGGGTGTCGAGGACACGGTTGGTCAATCCAGAGAATTTTCTTCCAACGATGCCAGCAAATGCTTGAAATGTCGGGAAAATGTAGCACAAACCCAGGGCGAATTCGGGAGAAGAGCCTGGAGAAAGTGCAAAGCCGACAAATCGACGAACTCACAGCTCATTCAACCGCGCAAGTCCAATGACTCGTTAACTTTAGGTTAGCGATCAAGCTCGAAGTGCCAGGCAACCTGAGCCCCGGCCAGATGCCAAGAGGCAAAGTAAATGTCGCTCTAAGGCACCAGGCATTCTGGAAACCCGACGCGTGAGCGAGGACGTGTCAGGTTCGTCCTCGCTAACGCGTCGGGTTTCCATTGCTTCTTCGAAAAGATGATGCTTAGCAATCCATTTGCCGAAGACTGGCTATTTCTCTTAGTACCAGACTTCAGCCTGGGGGGAATCTCCAACCCAAAAACCGCTTCGCGAGACGCAACCGGTAGTTGCAAATTACGCTAGAAATCTCGACGAACGAAAATCACACATGCAATCAGTAGCGTCACGAACATAAACAACAATCCGCTCCACAAAGGCTGCCAAGGATCTTCCGTACGGGTCGTCCGACTCAAATCGTAATCGGGGACATCATCCTCAGCCGCCGCGCTGGCTGAGGCTCCAGAAACGTGAGCAATCACTTTGTAAAACTCACCAGGTTTTGGGCACAACCAGTAAAACGGGCTCAAACAGTAAGTATGAAACTTGGAGAACATACTTGTGTTCGGCGAATAAGATTTCACTCGATCCATCGACTCCAAATCATAGAGTTGAGCCGCGTTCGAGGTGTTGCCAACCCAAAGCTGATTTTGATCATTAAAGCAGATTGCCGTAATCGTACCTTGTCCGGAGACACCGGCTTTGGTAATCGAATCTGATTTTTCCGAATCGAGCAGCCAAACCGTTTTGTTGTAACAGTTGAATACAAAGTACCTTCCGTCATGGGAAGCCGTGGCGGACTTGAATCGAGACTCTTTCTGTGGAAGAAGTGTTTTGCGATGCTCTAAACTTGATTCATCGAAGGTAACCACCTGCCCGTTACCCAAAACCAAAACAACGAGGTCTCCTCCAGTTTCCACAATCACCTCGACTCCCGTCGGAAACCACTCGGTCACGTCATTTTCAACGGACAATTCATACTTTCCGTCTTCTGCCAACCTGAACAATTTCAGCTTCGTGCCAGTCAATGTGGTAATACTTCGAGTCGAAGCGTTATAGGCAACTCGATTCACAGAAAGACCGCTGGCGCGTCCTTTGGGGCTGATATCGGTAAACAGTTCTTCCTTCTTGTTAAAGGCTCTGGAAATCAAGTTGCCTTTTTCCGTGTCGTCGCCACCAGACGCCGAATCCCCTTCAGGATCGACCATAGAACTCGAAACATCATTCAAGCGAAGAAATTTCCCAGTGGTATCGACGGAAATAATGCCTTCCGAATCAGAGAACAACTCAATAGCACTGCGCGGAAGTTTCCCGATCTCTCGGAATTTGACGTTATCAACATTGGAAACATAGAGATCCTGATGGTTCAGCGAGCCCATGTCCGCCAAATCGGGCATTCCCGCAACAATCAAATTGCTACGTGGATCAAATACGGGACCAAGTCGCTCTATTTCTCCCGAATCACCTTGATCCGCATTTTCGAATGCTGTCGCAAACTGAACCACCGACTCCTGAGCCTGCATCATCTTCATGGTCAGCTCTTCGTCCCAATCCGACTTGGACTCATCCCAACGCGAAATCGTGTTCATCTTCCCAACATGCATCACCTGGTCGTTGATCGCGATCAAATCGACGGGCCGCGAATGGGACAGGTAATTTTTTGCCCAGATATAAGTCGTCCCAACACCAAAACAAAATGCCCAGAACAATATGGTAACGACGATAGCCAGTATCTGACTTCGAGACCAAACTCCCACCAAGGTTGAGACCGCGAAATAAATCGCAAACACAATGATGTAGAGTGGAATTGCCCAAAGAATCCTCGGTTCCCATACTCCGAGCGCCACGCCCATCCACAGCCAAACGCCCAGAAACAGATAGGTCGCGCAAAGACTGACGTACGCACAACCGCCGATAAACTTGGCAACAAGCAGACCCCAGCGGGAAATGGGCTTACTCAAAAGAAGATTCAATGAGCCCGGCAAGAAGGTTTCCGGAATGATGTTTGCAGTAACAAGAATCGCAACAAACAAACCAATCGCAAGGACCCAGTCGAAGAATCTTGTCACGACGCCCGTCGCGGTTTGAGCAAACTGTTTATGGGACACGTTAAACGTCAGATCCCAGAACCCCCAAATGGCATACCTCAATTCGAGCGCCGTATCCGAACCTCGCTTGATCAATCCGCCCAAAGAGCTGGCAAGCAGCAAACGGTTCAGGCGCCTCGATCGTTCGTCACTGAGGTTCTCCACCCCTTCGTCAAGCAGTTCATTTGCTTCGGTATTCAGACGCTTGTTGCCCCAAACTTCTGCGTCATAGAACTCACGATCCTTCATCATTTGATTCAGGTCGGCTTCCAGCGCAGTTTGAGTAAAGAAAACGTGCGTTGTCCGTTCATCGGCGTCGGGCATTGTGGACTCATCGTCCATAAACTCGACCCACTTACGGACGTCCTCTTGCGTTTTCGGTTTCAGCTTACTCCAAACACGCATCACGGCAGGGTGTTTTTCGTCCTCACCCCGTTCCACCAAACGTTGTGCCAACTGATCCGGCTTGACGACGTTCTCGCCGAAATTAACCTTCCAATCCAATATCTCTCGGACATGGAGTGGCGCTAGGACCAGCAGCAGCAAAGTTATTACTGCCAGCAATAAGTAAAGCACGTTTGAGGCAAGTGCTGCACGAAATGAGTCTTTTATTAATGCAAAGTAGGGGCGCATTTATTTTCGTTTCTATTCTTTTGGTTCTTCAACAATTTTCAAAAACGCATCTTCCAAGGTGACCTTATGCTGTTCTAGCCCCAGCAGGCTTACTCCATTGGTCCGCATAGAATCGACAAGTCGATCCACGGACGGCTGATCAGTAGCGGTGACCTTCACGGAAAACCGATTGTCGTTCTGGCGTTCTACAATCTCAAACTTAAAGTCGGTCAAACTAGTGTTAATGGCTTCAGCCTGGCCTTGCACCTGGACCAATATGTTGGCCTCTGCGGTGGGGTCCATGTTCTGGATAAAATCACCGATGTCACTAACGGCACCGACATACTTCAATTCGCCGTGATTCAAGATCGCAACACGATCACAAGTCACTTCGACTTCTCGCAGCAAATGGCTATTGAGGAAAATCGTCACGCCTTTTTCAGTCAGCCGTTGGATAATGTTTCGCACTTCCGCTCTGGCTCGTGGGTCCAGACCGTCAGTCGGCTCGTCCAGGATCAGCAGTTGAGGATCATTTAACAACGCCTGAGCCAAACCAAGGCGCTGGACCATCCCCTTTGAATATTTGGACACGCGATCTTTGCCGCGCCCCTCCAGCCCGACGAGAGAAAGGAGTTCATCACGTTTTTCGCGAATCACACCGCGGGGCATATTCGAAAGACTGCCAAAACATTCAAGCGCTGTGTAGCCCGTCATATGCGGCGGCACACGCAAATGTTCCGGAAGATAGCCCACCAACTGGCGTCCCTTTTGACTTCCGGCTGGGAACCCCAGCATCGAAGCTGCGCCCTGAGTTTTGCCGATGATTCCAAGCAAAACCTTGATGAAAGTCGTCTTTCCCGCTCCATTGGGACCCAAAAGCCCAAATGCCTCTCCTTTTCTGACGTCGAAACTTACACTTTTCAGAGCTTGAAACCGCTTCTTGAAAATTAAGCCCTCTTGGTAAGTTTTGCAAAGTGAGTCGGCTTGGATCGCAAAAGATTCTGACATAGATTCTTAGATGTATTCGGTTAAGTAACTGGCAATAACGTAACTGGCAATAACAATCCTAATCGGCGTTCGGATTATCCGCGGCAAGGATTGTAACCCCTGAATCGGTGGGCAGAATGCCGCTCCCCGACACGAAATTTGTCACAGCTTGATTGTACCCGATATCCTTTCCGCTTGTTTCATTCGAACAAACTTCATGAGTCTTGCCTCCAATGATCCCGAAGTCATCATTTTTGAGAGATCGCCCTTCGGAAATCTCGATGCGATCGTTCAACAGGATGGCCGCACCATTTATTTCTACTTGGTTGGAGGCGAAGGGTATCCCGCCAAAGCGTGCTGGTTGGGCAATCTGGCCAAAGGACCTCTGGAAATCAATGTCGACGAGATGGGACAGGGAATCCCCCCTGCTCTTCCGAGAATCCACTGCGGCCACCCCGGCGGCAGACCCTTGCCTTCTGAGAATGAACTGGAAATTGTCTGGCTGGAAGAAGGGAATGGAGCCGCAATCCTGGAATCTGGCTCCGTCCTGGGAATGATCCCCCCTTGGAGCGGAGTTGATGAATTCTCCGGCTACGCACGCGATTGCCTGAGTGAGACGGAAGTCGCTTGGCCCATCCCCAAAACCGACTCGATCCAACGAAGAATTGAAAATGCCAAGTCTTTTTGGAATTCTTTCTCTGAGGACAACCCTTTTGGCGAACTCCAAACCCTCCTCCTTCAAGCGATTGGTAAGCGGCACGGCCAGCAAGAAAATTATTGGGCAATCGATGGCGGTCAGTTTCCCAACCGCGGACTTGCCCAATTAAATCATGACAATAAAACGACGTTCTGCACCGTGGGCATGTCACTGTTCCCACAACCCAACGTCGAAATGCATACGGAGAACCCAAGCATCCATCGCCGTATTGAACTCGCGTTTCAAGTTGATTCCGCACAAGTCAGTGAACAACTGGTCGACGAAATTGGCCAGTCGATCAGCGGCCTTGCCCGAATGCCTTGGCAAAACGTTACCTGGTTGGGACATCGCCATACCTGTGAATTCAAATTGGATTCGAACCCGAAACGACCCTTCGCAATTCTTCTCGCCGATCCGCGCAATCCCATTCTTTCCTACCGTGAAGATCCCGTTCAAACACTTTGGTTAATCCCAATCGACGAAATTGAAATGAATTCGTTGCGAAACCAAAACGATTCGTTCATGGATTCAGAAGATTTTAAATCAAGGCTGCCTTTTTGACCTTCCATTTCGAACCTCTCTAGCATCGAATCGCGAAACGGCAAATGCAATAGTTTTAAATGGGAGGTTGAGGCTCCTGCCGAAACAAATCGCATTTAGGCTGCTGTTTCGGCAGGAGCCTCAACCTCCCAAATCAGGGCCACGGTAATCGCGGACAAACCACTAGTCTTCCAGCGAAGTCACTTCATCGCCATTGATCGTTGCCATGGCCTGAAAGACTCCAGCATTAATCGATGACCTGATAAAGTGAACCGATCCATCGGCCATCACGACATTGATTCCGTTGGGGTGATAACTTCGAAAATCTTCAAAGTGGCCATCGGGATCATTGGGACTATGGTCGGCTGATCCAACAATTCGTGAAAGTGGTTCGTCGACTTCTGGCACCACACCCACCCAGGAAATTGCCCCCAACTCATTGGTTCGCTCTCCAACAATGAATGTGTTGCTGGTACCGTCCTTGAGATCGGCGTAGCGAATATCACTGTTGGCATAAAAGGTTCCATTGCCTGCCAATGGATTGGCTTCAATCTCGGTGGAGCCAAAGACTCCCGAATAGTTACTTCGCCCTACCCACAATTCTCCATGCGCATGCTCGGACTCGAGAAGCACAAACGCATCCTCGTGATCGTGTTCAATGTGCGTATCCAAATTGACAATCGTCGGCCCGATTTCAGATGGACACAAAAAGACCGGCATGCTGTTCTGAATTATTTCTTCATGAATGGGGTCATCAATCGCGACATTGAAATTGATCTGATCGTTAAGATTCTGACCTTCCATATAGGGCAGGACCAAGGCGGACCAGCCCCAGCCCGGCTCCGCAACAGCCGTTTTATCCAACGTTTTCCAACCCGCAGGAAACTTCCGGTGGGCACTTTCATAGTTCATTAACGCCAAACCAAGTTGGCGAATATTGTTCGAACAGTGAATTCGGCGAGCCGATTCGCGAATCTGTTGCACGGCGGGCAAAAGCATCCCAACCAGAACACCAATAATCGCAATCACGACTAACAACTCAACTAACGTAAACGCATTTCGTTTATTCATTTTCCAACCGTATATTTTGATTTCAAATTGATTTTAGATATCTGTTTTCGAAAGGCAGCAATCGCGTTGCCTGACCTGTATCGTGTTGCAAAGAATTGAATTCAATCGGAATTCAATTCTCCTCAATTTGGCAATGACATTCCGCAACAGGGAAACCCCGCAGCCTATTCAACGGTGCTAGTTTGCATTCAAAATCGAATGCAACATTCACACCGATTGCCCTAAATTGGTGTCGCCTACAAAAACCGGCAACCTCATGGGCACTGAAATGCGTTCCCAACATGCCAAGCGTGACCGTCATCTGTCATAGCAGGACGATCGTCATGAATTCTCGCGCTGTCAAACTACAACCATCGCCTTTGCGCGAATCTGCAGCGCAGCATGAGCCAAGGCGCAAGAATTAAACAGAATGATCTAAACGATTGGAGGTGCGCGTCCCAAATAGGCTTTGCGTACGTTTAGCTTGATCAATGCCGAAGAGTCGGCTGAAAGAAACTGAAATTGAGCTTGGATTTCCAGGTCCAATTGAGGACTAGGCACCCAGCCAAAACTACTAAGGAACTTACAGAGCTGGCAATCTTCGTGATCGCAAGGCGGCCCAAATGGCGGCTCTGAATCGGAATCCTGCTGATGAGCAACACAGGAGCAAGCCGTGACCGAATCGGACGATTGATCCGCGTGATGGTGCGTGTGAGTTGAAGACATAACTCCAGCACCAAATACAGCGACTGCAAGCAGAATTGCTGAAATTGTGTTGGTGAAAGAAGTCATCGTTTTCCAAACAAGCAAAGGACTCTATTTCGATTATTATCGGCAGACGCTACGAGTCAACTCTCGTACAAGACGAACGCTATTTAACTACCGAAAACATCGCCTTTTTGTTCATACAATTTTCTGGACACCAGAAATCTTCACATTTCCCAAAACGGGAATCGCAACTCTAACGCCAACGGATTTCCCCCACCAGCTCAGTTTTACCCCCCCAATAAGGCAGGCCTACTTCAGATGGCCGTTCATTCCGACCTGCTCGGCCAAGGAATTGCGTTCGTGGATGAGTTGTACGATTTGTGCCGAAAGACACTGGATTTCCGCAACCTCTGCCAGCGGCACTTCCATTTCTGCCTCTGCCAACAAATCCAGTAGTTGCTCCCTCTCCCTGGTGAGCGATTGAAACTCCAGTTCGAGTTGTGAATGCTGATTTTTGACCTCAGCCATTTCCGTTTGCATCTTTGCCAGCAGCGCCGTCTGCAACTCGCTTGGTTGTTCCAATGCATCCTTCAATTTGATTTTGAGTGACTCTGCTTCCTCACGAAGCTCGTTATTGGTTTGCTCCCGCGTTTGCGATTCTTGGCGACTCTGCTCAAGTTGGACATTCAACTTTTCGTTGTGCGCGTTCATCTCGACCACAACTTTCTCGTTCTCCTGGAGGAGCGAATCGAGGTAAGTACGGTCCTCAAGCAGATCCTGATTCAACAGCAGGAATTTTTCCAGCTCCGCATTGGCTGCCTCCAGCAACGCTTTCGAATACGGATCAACGTATTCCGCAGCTGAAGCGGTCCGCTCCCCATCCGATCCATCAACATCAAGCCCAACCGCAGTATCATCCGGCGAGACGTTGCGAGTGTTGGGTACTGGGTCATCTGGCTCTAATACGTCAGCATCACGCGCCCACTCAGCTACGTCACCACCAAATGAATCCGAGCTTGTAGGAACACCGTCCATTTCCAAGCACGTGTCAAAGTCTTGTTCAGTATCGTCAGACAGATCCAAGTCTTCCTCGTCATGCAAATCGTCAACATGAAACTCATCATGAGCCTGAAACTGAGGTCTTTTTTTGCCTTTTGATTGATCTCGTTCGTCCTTCTCGGCGTTGGGATCGGTTGAATCACCGCTGGAATCCTCTAGCCGAAGTTCATCGGAAAGTTTTTCATCCTCCTGGTACATTTCTGACAGCAAATCCTCTTGCTCATTTCCCTTCAAGTCATCGAAGTCAATGTTCTCGGGCGCTGCCAAATCGAACCCTTGCTTCACACGCTCCTTTTTCGCGACGCCCTCCACCCCAACATCCGCAGGCTCATCTCCAAAATCAAAATCGCTAAACTCGGGTTCGCATTGATCGTCGTCCTTTGGGGACGGCTGAGCCCCAAGGTTGGTCGCCGCATTCGCCAACGCAACTTGCTCGGCATCATCTTTCAAAGCATCATGATTTGCACTCAATTGAGTGGGCGGAGCATTTGAATCGGACGGCCGTCGCCAGCGCAAAACCCGCCACAACAAAAAACACAGCAGGAGAACAACAACAAGCATCACACCAGCCACTGTCCACGCAAGCGAATTACCCCCGTCGGATTGAGACTCCCCCCTAGAAACCGCTGGAACCGTGATTTCAGCTTGTCCCGAATCAACCAATTCATTGGTACCCGCATCGATTGCCATCGGGGATTCTTGATCGACAATTTGCTTTTCAGCGGGATCAAGTATCTGACTGTGCAATAAATTCATCTGCAAAAACCACTAATTCCACTAATTGAGAAGGCTGACGGGCATAACCAACAAACCAGCGTACATCGATTTGAGCCCCACTGCCCTTCCGAAGAAAAACGGTGGTCAGATGCACGCCCCTTGATTGTCGCACAATCCTTTGGCGACGCAAATCTTGCCCTTTTCGGCCCCTTTCCAGATCTTCCCCCCAGGCGACAAGCGAAGATCATCGAATGCTGTGTTGGCGGTCGCACCACGGCTTATCATTGGTGTTTCACACCGGGCCACTTCAAAATTCTTTGGCACTTCGCACTTACAGGCAACGACTCAAGTTGTTTTCGCGCCAAGAGGCGTGCAAAATAAAAAAGACAGGTGATTGCCACCTGTCTTTTTAAGTTTCGAATGAGCCTGAGCTCTGGATCTCATCCAATCGTTTGGGAAGTCAGACTATTCCTCTTCTTCGATCAGATTGGGCTCGACTGGCATCGGCACAACTTGCCAGTGACGAGTGATCACTTTCCAGCGATTCATTTGTGCGTCGGAAAGAAATCCAGAGACCTCATCGGCAGTCGTGTTTGAGTAGAGCATGCCATCGAAATCATAAACTTGTCCGTTCCCGTGGAACTCAGTTGAAATCTGCGTCTCCAGCTTCTTTTCGCAAAGTTCAGTAAACTGCTTTGCTTGCGCTTCATTCAAGAAAAGGATATTGGTAAGTCGTGAAACAGAACGCTCAATTACTGATTCGAAAGTTACACGAAAACGCTCTTTCTCTGCAGCAGCCAGCAATTCTCGTTGCGACTCGTTGAGGATCTTGTCAACTTTTTTCGTCCAAACAGGATAGCGCGACAACGATCGACCATAAAGATACTCTTCGTCAGAAAACTCGTCATTTCTTCTTACACCGATGAGTACGGGAGCTGGCATCGCGATCGCAATCTGACCTACGGCGCCCATTGGCGGTTCATCGAACGCTGCTTCGTCGTCGTCAATCTCTTCGTCACCGACTTCATCTTCATTGCCTTCTTCCATCGGCTCATCGATCTGCTCCAAGCCTCCTTCAGGCATGAAGCCAGGCTCGATCATTCCCTGTTGTTGCTGCTTCGCCATATTGATCAAACGCCCCACCACCATCTTGGCGGCAATTTGCATTTTGGAAAGCTGTTTTTCATCTAACTCACAAACGCGATTGATGTAATCGATATGCAAATTGATTTCGGAATTCTTCTCGAGTTCTATCGATTGAATCCAATCTTCACCGACTTGCCCAACGCCGCAGACGGCGATTTCCTGAGCTGAGGCTTGGTTTAACAAACCACAAAAACAAACCACAAAAACCATACTCAATGTATTAACGATTCTCACTTCTTACTCCATAGCCTCTGACAAACGGATAGGAATCGCCGCAAAAACCGCATCTTGATTCCAAGTTTTGATTTGGTGATCTGAAGGTCACCCCTTCTCCCACCACGACAAGTCGCCATTCTGACGCCATCTCGGCGCCAGAGTTCCCACCGTTTTAGCGGCATTCCAAGAAAACTACAGCAGCAAATTGACGCACTACTTCCGGGAATTTGAGCCAATTCGCCCATTTCAAGCCAAGGATTCATGTCGAGATGTCGCCAAAGCCAACATTGAAATTCGCGAGGCAATCTACCCCATGAACACTGATGTGTTTGGATGATAGCGGATTGCCCCTTTCTCGCCTTACACGAGTGTATTAAATGCCTATCGCAATGCACTATTTTTCAAAACAATCACGCGTTTCCTTAAGAATGGATTCATCCAGTCGCGATGCGGTCGACAATTTGGACGGCCAAGTAGCATCGAGATCAATTCGGACCCAGTCGCTGTTCCTATTTACCGCTTTTCGATCCGCCAAAATCAGTCTCTGGTATTTATAGATTGGCGCCATGAATCTTCGCGGAATTGAAACGGCGCATTTCTGGCTCGATCCGCGTCAGAAGTGTTGGAGCCGGTTGCATTAAAAAAGCCCATTTTCCAGTCGCCGAAACTGAGTTTCTCAATTCTGATCGCAACAGCATTTTCACGTTAGTGTGACGATCGTTCTGTTCAATCTTGCCGTAGAGTGCAAGTACCACCGCCTCTTCGCCTTCCAGAATTTACAGAAACGAACCCTCTTGGAAAGAAGCATTCCACTGTCCCCCAGAGACTCGTTGTTCTTTCGAGCAATCTTTAGCAACTGCTAAAGATCATCGCTTGAAAGTTCGACTGTCGCAGCACTTGCGTAAATGAGCTGCAACATTGAGCCAGGCTCCAGAAGCAGATAACGGCACGGATACCCAAGCTGAGATTCCCCTAGTGGTTCGTCAGAGCTGATTTGACCCGTTTTGGTGGGTGCCATGCTTCACGCTTGCGTGAGCATGTTGCGCAAGCGCAAGGCATGGCACCCATCATTTCAGATTGGTTGAACCACTAGTGATGAGAGAAGTGAACTCGCGCGAATCTCATCTGTTCATCCATTTATTGTTGTGAAGACACCCTCAGGGAGCCTCACGGCCATTATTTTATCGTTCGGCCTAGTACTACCGTTGCACTTCGATGGAATGAATTGCCGTTAGTGGCGTGATTCTTCGAAAAAGCTCGTTCCGATTCGTTGGGCGTTGTTCAAAAACACCTGAAGGTTAAACATCTGCGACTGTAGTACTAGACCCACAAACGCAGGGGAACCCATTTTCAGCAATGCCTGGCACAGCATCGTCAAATGGAGCATTCGCCAAAGGAAAACGAGCGGGGCTCGATCAAAAAAACGAATCGAATCGTTTTTACTGCGGAACAGGCGAACAGCCGCGGTCCGAATGGAAGAATCGTGTGGATTGGTGCTACAAATTCAAGAAGCGCTCCCGGTAGGACTCGAACCTACGACCCAGCGGTTAACAGCCGCTTGCTCTACCAACTGAGCTACAGGAGCATTTTGAAGAATTGAATAGTTTAGGAGAAGTCACTTTCGACGACAAGTCCAGAAACAGTAACGGATTTCTGCATCCGGCAGGGGCGATTTCTGGCCGCCTCGGCTCAATTTCTCCCCGCGAGCCCATCCGTTGAATCTGTACTAAAAGCCCCTTGAAAATCCGGATCTGGCGTGTCTTGCTCCTTTGCAGCAAAACCAGCACCATGCCCAAATGGGGCAAGGCCCTCCGGCGCGGAGCCTTTCTTCAGGAGGGAGCAACGGTCATTGCGAAGAAAAAACGATACAACCAAATGATTTGCTGCTGGCCAGGCCATCGCGCAGGGGAACTGCAAAGTCCGTTTTTGTCATGTTTGGCATAGCAGACAAGGCCCAGTATCACGCGTGAAGTCTGTTTCAAATGCCGGAAAATTGGAGCTGGCAAAATCATTATTGTGTCTTTGTCAGCTTTGAAAAAATGACTTTGCAACCTCCTGGCTATCGAGGGAGTTGAGTAGGATTCGTCATTTTTTTTGAACGATACATAGATTCAGATAAAACAATTACTCTTCTGCAAAACTTCGATCAAGCGTCTAATCCAATCAAAAACATAAGGGAGATTCTTTACGACCAGACCGTTACTCCCATGTTTAAGAAAAAGTTCAAAATTAAGCCTGAATTATTGATCGAGTACATCGGTGATCATGCCGCAAAATCCGATCCGAACTCAATGATTTCAATATCCAAGGGAGAAAATCATATTCCCTACAACTCTCTGAACAAAAGTGAAGTGACTTTTGCTGTGAGTACCCCAAAAAGACTTTCAAAATAAAGTGTCTTCAAATTTGGATTTTTCTGGCTCCACATTTCAGAAAAGTACCTGCCGATTTCGCTCCTCTTGCGAGTTATTGTTACCATCTAGAATTGCCACCCAATACAGTTGCGTGCAACCACTTGGGGAAGAATTTGAGTCGCCTGGTCCAACCGAAGTAAACACATCAAAGCTTATGTCAATTCCAAAGAAATTTTTCTGTAACGTGCTTTGCGTTGTCACCCTCCTATCGAGCAGTGAATCCACTGTCGTCGCACAAGACCACCCGAACGTCATCCTCATAATGACAGACGACATGGGGATGGAGTGTCTTCAGTGCTATGGAGGACAAACGTACAAAACGCCAAACCTTGATCGACTGGCAAGTACAGGAATGCAATTCAACCATTGCTATTCGCAACCGTTGTGTACTCCTTCACGCGTGAAAATCATGACTGGACGGTACAACTTTAGGAATTACACGAAGTTCAAACATCTTGATCCGACGCAAAAAACTCTCGGCCATATTGCCCAAAAGGCCGGCTACTCGACAGCAGTGTGCGGAAAATGGCAACTCGATGGTGAACAGACCGACGACTTTGCAACCAAGTTCGGGTTTGACTCTTATTGTGTTTGGTACCTTAATCAGAAGAACTTTGGGCCACGTTATGCCAACCCCAGACTGGTTCGCAACGGCGAGGCATTCAACAGTCCTGGGGAATTTGGCCCTGACATCGTCAATCAGTTTGCATTGGATTTCATTTCCGAGAACAAAGACAAGCCGTTCATGCTCTATTACCCAATGATCTTGCCCCATTTTCCGTTCGTTCCAACACCTGACAATGAAGAATGGATTGTTGATGGCGACTTGCCTGAACTAAAAAACAAAAGTGCGAAATTGGAACGCGACAAGAAATTCTTCATCGACATGGTCGAGTACGCGGACAAACTTGTTGGCAAGGTCGTGGCAAAGGTCGACGAACTAGGAATTCGTGACAACACTCTAATTATTTTCACTTCGGACAATGGAACGTATCGCAAACTAACATCAAAATGGCGAGATCAGAATTATTCGGGAGGAAAAGGATTCTTGAAAAATAATGGGACTCACGTTCCTTTAATTGCCAGTTGGCCATCGGTCATCGAGCCGGGGGGGCAGACTGATTCCTTGGTGGACTTCACAGACTTCTTTGCGACGCTTGCCGAATTGACGGGACAGCCATTAACAGACGGAAAACTGAACGGATACGCAGTCGACGGACATAGTTTTGCCCCGCTATTAAAAGGTGAGGAATTTGAGGACCGAAAATTTACTTACTGCCACTACGATCCCAAATGGGGGACCCCCGAGCAAGGTCAGTGGGTTCGCAATCAAAACTACAAGGTTTATGGTAGTGGCATTATCTATCACATGGTCGACGACTACTTTGAAACGGTACCAATCACCAACGTACCGAATGAAGATCTGTCAGAAATTGAAGTGTTGCAACGAGTTCTAGCAAACATGAAGGCTCAAGGCAGTCAACCGGAGCAGATACTGAAACGCAAAGCGTCTAGCGAAAAGAAGTGAATCGAATTTAAAAACTAACATCCCACGGGGGGACAGCTTTGGTGTGAAGGTCAGGTGGCCAACAAGCATCGAATGTGGGATTAGTGGTCAGTACGATTGCCTTTTGGTTGTTCGGTCTCATATCGTTGATCATACAGTTTGCGGTTGTACTTGAACCAGTTGTTGCCCGAAATCCACATTGGATTGGCACGTAAGCTTTCGCTCCAGTCGGCGTAATCGGAAGTTAGCTCCGCGACTTTGGTCGGCATCTTTTCGGCCAGATTGTGCTGTTCAGAGATGTCTTTGGACAAATCAAAAAGCATGGTTCGGTGATGTGGAGTCTGGATCAACTTCCAGTCATCCTTTCGAATTGCCGAGCCGCGCAACGCCATCCGCCAGAATAGCATTTGATGCGGCTGGCCAGCGGCTTTTTTCTGTAGAAAAGGCATTAGGTTTACGCCATCTCGTTTTCGTTGATAGGCGAGCTTGCCTTCACCAACCATTTCTTCTTCAATAACGCCACCAGCTACACCGACGAATGTTGGCGTCAGGTCCAATGAGATCACAGGACGCGTGTAGGTTTGAGCAGCGGCGAACTTTGCTGGCCAATGAATGATCATCGGCACGCGCAGCCCTCCTTCAAGGAAACTCCCCTTCATTCCATTGAGCGGCGCGTTGATCGCGGAACTGACGGTGACACTACCACCGTTATCGCTAATGAAAACGATTAGTGTATTTTCAAACTGACCTGTTGATTTCAGCTTTGCGACAATCTTGCCAATGTTTTGATCCATACAATGTTGCATTGCACAATACGTTTGTCGACGCTTCGGTTTGATGTGTGAAAAGACCTCCAGGTCTTCTTCTTTTGCCTGCATTGGAGAGTGCGGCGTGTTGTACGAAAGATATAGAAACCAGGGCCTACTCTGATTGCGATCAATGAAGTCTTCAGCTTCACGGGAGAACCAATCCGTGAGATAGGGTGTGCGAATTTCTGTGACCTTTTTGTTATTGCGTAGCAGTTGGTTCTTGTCGACAGTCGGCCAATACGTGTGGCTGCCTCCCAGCATGCCAAAAAAGAAATCGAACCCTCTCGCGTTGGGATGATGTTCCGGCAAATGCTGGCCAACATGCCATTTCCCGATCGCGCCTGTTCGATAACCAAGCGCCTTTAGGCGATCAGAGATAAGGGTTTCGTCCAAGGGGATTCCGATCACCTCAGGCTTGACATGATCTGGCGTGGAAAGGTTGTGCTCAAATCCAAATCTCTCTTGATAACGCCCGGTCAACAGTCCGGCGCGAGACGGCGCACAAACCGATGCAGAAACATAGCTGTCCGTAAATCGAATCCCGCCAGCAGCCAGCGAATCCAAATTCGGAGTCTTGATTTGCGACGAGCCATAGCAACCAAGGTCACCGTACCCCATGTCGTCCGCGATGATTAGAAGAATGTTGGGCGGATCTTCCGCCGCCGCCGATTTGCACAACAACCCAAGGCAAATCAGTGAGAGCATGAAAAGAACTAGGTGTGTTGTTGAAAAACAATCTAAACGTTGCATGTTACTAACTTCGGAATTGCAAAAAGAAATATGATAACAGTTCGCGGCCTATCGAGAGGCATGTTGGGTGCAACCAGAGCGATCAGGCAGTGCCTGATCGCTCATAAAAGAGTCACTGTTTCTTTCAATAATTGGTTTTCGGTTCCCTGCCCTTTCGACCGAAGCTCATCCGCTGGCGAGTTCCCCGTCCACTTCTATTAATCGTGCCAGAAACTGCAAATTATTCCTTCCGAAGCAAAGGAAATCAATTGTTGAAGAACGGGTCAGATGAAACAAATGCCAAATCGGAAATTTGCAAGTCTGCATTTATGGTAACGATGCGAATTTTGGCAAGATCGCTTAAATCGATATCATCAAATGCACTTAAAGGAATCCGAACCTGATTCATGACGAGACGTGCGCTGTCAGGATTTCCTGGCGGTGTAAAGACCGCCGCCGAATAATCGCTTGCGAGAACAAATTGAGTGTTTTCGTCTGAATCTTCAAATTCGATAATAAGCAAAGCGTCTGGCAACACCCCAGCCGATTGATTTGTCGCAGGGGATAAACGCAATAATTTGCGTTCCAGTCGCGACTCGCAAACTGCGATGGCCTGTTCAGCCGTATTGACGGTGTTCTCAAAATGCAAACCGACACGAAATTGAAACGCGTCATACCGATTGATTCCTATATCCGTATTTCCGACGTCATAAGTTACGACGCCGAATTCATCGGCCTTCCCAACTAACCTCACTGCTCCCCCACCCCGGTTAAAACTGAAACCTTGTGAATGCGGCTCCAACCTAAGATCAAAGTCGGGACTCAAAGATCGGTTCAGATCAGTAAGCCACGGTAGCTGCGAATCCATACCAAAAATATTCGGTCCACCACCTACCGTCGTCGATTCGAATCCTGAGTAGATAATCGGAGTCCCAAACCCGGTACAATTAGCCAGCTGAAATAGTGTAGCGTAACGGTTGATATCAAAACGCTTGTTAGTGTTATGTGGAGCAGTATAACTCACAAGAACATCCTCCGGATCTAGCTGCAATGATGGAAAAGGCCGAATGTCCTCTCCCGTCAAAATGGGCACTCCACTCTCATCGCCCTTCAAATAGGCGTTGAAGAATGCTGTGGAATAAGCGTCTAACACATCCAATTGTTTGTCTACAGACAAACGACCACTGAGGGGATTATTGACAGTGCTCTCACCAGACTTATAACTCAACGGCAATGTATGGCAATCACGACGAGCGTTCGACCTGTCTAATACATCATCTTCAGTTGCAGTTAGAAAACCACCAGGAGCCCATGCAAAATTGAACCAGGCGTGATTTGCGCCCATCACATAAATCAAGTGTTTCGGCGCTAAATCTCGATTGCGACCATCGTAAAAGGCGCCGTACATTGAACTTTCATAATGCTTGACACCACCCAAATCAGCATCGCCATCGCAATACCCCATCATGATCGCCATCGGTGTGTCGTACAAAGTCAAGCCAACTATTTCAGTTGGAGCGCAAGAGAAAACCGCATCAATGTCGAACTCAGCTTGGTCACCAGTCGCACCCGGAAAGCTGGAGTCGGCACTGCTGACACCAAATTGCGTCGCTGCATCGCCGTAAGCGTCCACAGTCACGGTTATTGACGTTAGTCCTATTCTGATTGATTTCCTTGTGGGAGATCATGATGTCAGGTATTTCGAAAAAAGAACGAGTTAAACTTTGGGTTGAGCGATTGAACCGGCAAAGCTCGTCTGGCGACTCAATTGCTAAATTCTGTGCCGCCGAAGGAATCTCGGTTCCTTCTTTTTATCAGTGGAAACGTCGCCTTGCTGCGTCGGTTAAGACGCGATCCAATCGACGACCAAGCAGTCAGCCGGTCAGCGTTGCCAAGGCGTCTTTTGCGGAAATTCAGATCGTTGACCAACCCTCGCCAGCAATCGTTTCCCTTCCTGGTGAAATCAGCATTCAACTGGGCCGCGATCCGCAGATTGCCGGCAACATTATTGACCGTGTCTTGCGACACTCACTTGGCGATCATCTCAATCCTCGCCGTGGTGATCGCCCCCGCTCAACCGAAAGTGAGTCGTAATCATGTTCACGCCGTCTACAGGAGCGAAGATATTTGTCCACACCGAAGTGACGGACATGCGAAAAGGATTCTCGGGTCTTTCAGCCATCATCCGTGAAGCATTCAAAGCAGACCCGACCGACGGAAGCTTGTTCGTCTTTATCAATCGACGACGCGATCGAATGAAGCTACTGCAATTCTCCGATGGCGGCTTTTGGCTGTTCTACCGTCTTCTTGAATCCGGCACCTTTGAGTCACTTCGAACCGACGGCAATTCAGTGAAACTCCGAATCGATGCCATGGAACTTTCGATGCTGCTCTCAGGCGTGTCGTTGGCCCAGGCGAGAAAAAGAAGAAAGCGATACTCTGCCTGATAAAAAAATCTGCGACTATTTCCCAAAAAGGTTCGATTCGGTCTTGCTAGCCGTTTCGAACCTTTTTATCTTTAACCCCATGCAAGACCCTGCCAAACTTTCGAAACAACAACTGCTTGAGCTACTGGCTAAAAAAGACCAACAACTGCTGATCCAAGACGACACCGTCAAGCAACTTCTGGCGAAACTTGATGCCCAAGAAAAGGCCTATCTTAAACTCTGGCAAGAACGCTTTGGTGCCAAGAGCGAACGCTACATCGCTGATCCGGATCAACTCAAAATCGACTTCGGCGACACCGCTGAATCTGCCGACGCTGCTGACGGCCTGCATGAAGCGATCGAAGAAGCCGACCTGATCCCGGCCCACAAGCGTCGCAAGCCAAAAAAGAAACACCAAGGCTTGCCGGCACACTTACGCCGCGAAGTCGAAATCGTTGACGTCGAAGAGGCCGCGAAGGCTTGCGGCATCCACGGAGAAAAGCAACTGCTTCCCGAGTCCATGTGGGACGTCCGCGAAAAACTAATCGCCATTCCGGCATCCTACACCGTGCTTGTTCGGAAGTACAAGAAATACGCTTGCCAGGGACAGCCTCAATGCGGCATCGTTTCTCCCGAGCGACCGACAGGCATCGTCGAAGGCGACAAGTACGATACTTCGGTGGCGGCGCAAATCATCTCGCATAAATATGCTTATCATCTTCCGCTTTATCGTCTGCAAGACATGTTTGCCGGCAGCGGCTGGACGCCTTCGCGCAGCACGATGCTCAACATCCTGATCGGTTGCCACTTCATCATCGAGCCGTTGTTGACTTACTTTCGGCAAACCTTGCAAGCCGATTCGATTATCGCTTGTGATGAAACGGGCGTGACGCTCTTGTACCCGAAAGTGCCTCCCGATTTTGACTTAAACGATCCCAAGCAAAAACGTGCAGCGGAAGTCTACGCCAAAGCACTCGCCGAAAACAAACCAAGCATCAACGCGAAGATGTGGGCTTATCGGGGAGCAAGCGTCAAGCTGAACGTGTTCGATTTTACGGTCAGCCGTCATCGCGACGGCCCGAATTTGTTTTTTGAAAATTACTCAGGTACGATCCTTGGCGATTGTTGGCACGGGTTCGGTGCGATTGCAACTGAATCCAAGTGGTCCTACCCATTATTGGTGGACAGTGGTTAAGCTTTTTACTGCTGTTTACATGATGGAGATTAGAGATGTCAGAACGTCGTATTTATTCATTGGAATACAAGCTTGAGGCGGTCAAATTGATGATTGAGAAGGGTCTGACGGCACGTCAAGTGGCGACAGACCTGGGCCTGGAAGTCAGCAATATCCGTCGCTGGAAAAAGAAGTATGGCGACCAGCCTTTAGAGAATGTTGAAACGGTTTCGCAGGAAATGAAAGTGATTCGGCAGCTCCAGGAGGAAAACCGTCAACTCAAGATCGAGCGAGATATTCTAAAAAAGGCCACGGCCATCTTTGCCAACGGAAGCCGATGAGATTCAAGTTTATTGAAGATCATCGCAAAAGATGGCCTGTGCAAACGATGTGTCGTTTGCTCAAGGTTTCCAGTAGCGGGTTTTACCAGTGGAGCAAGGATCAACGGCGTCAGACTGAATTGGCTGGCGCCCGAGAACAACGTGCGACTCGATTGTTGACGTTGATCAAAGCAATCCACGCCCAACACAAAGGCTACGGCAGTCCGCGAATTCACCGAGAGCTGTTAGCTCATGGTGAACCCTGCAATATCAAAACCGTCGCCCGACTGATGCGGCAAGCATGCATTGCAGCACGATGCAAACGCAGATTCGTAACGACGACCGATTCGAGGCACTCGTTGCCGGTAGCAGAAAACCTGCTTGATCGGAATTTTACGGCTCAAGAACCGAACCAGAAGTGGGTGGCCGATACGACCTACATCGACACCCGCACCGGTTGGATCTACCTGACGACGATCCTGGACTTGTTCTCCAGGCGAATCGTTGGCTGGAAGATCAGTGACCGAATCGACGCTCAGTTGGCCGTCGATGCTTTGCAAATGGCAATCACGATTCGTCAACCGAAATCTGATTTGATTGTTCACACCGATCGCGGTAGCCAATTCTGTAGCGAGGCCTTTCAAAAACGAATCGCTGACAACCACTATCGCCCCAGTATGAGCCGCAAAGGCAACTGCTGGGATAACGCCGTGATGGAAAGTTTTTACCGATCGTTAAAGACCGAATGTGTTTATTGGGAAAATTACGTTTGTCAGTTACATGTTCAGCGCAGCTTGAACAAATATATTGAACAATACTACAATCGAATTCGCCTTCACTCATCATTGGGCTACGTCAGTCCAATCCAATTTGAATTGGCGGCCTGACAAAAAGAAGAAAGAGAAAGTCTTAATTGGCCTTGGAGATGTCACCTTCGTTGGAGTCAGCCGTTGGTCGCTCGCGCAGCATTCGCGCCAGCGAACTTGGCGACCGACGATGGCGAAAACAAGGGCGACATCGAAGGCACCTTGGTTGGTGAAGCCAGAGAGCGAAAGCCTTCGCGCTCAATTCGTTTTTCATGCTTAGCAAACTGTACACTTCTGATGGGGAAGACCAAAGGGCGTGATCGTGCGTGCTGCTTGCAACAGTCACGCGCGTCGCAAGTTCGAGGACGCCAAGGACTATCCAGCAGACCGTCGCAAGTGGATGCAGTGGTATCAAGACTTGTTCGACATAGAAACCGAAGCCAAACGTTTACCCGACGAGCAACGGACGGCTTTACGGCATGCGAAAGCAAAACCGATTTGGGACTTGATGCGAGCGGAGCTTGATTCGGTCAACGATCCAACGGAGCAAGTCGTGTTGCCCAAGAGCGATTTACGCAAGGCGCTGAATTACGCTCGCAATCACTGGACGGAGTTAACGCGTTATCTCGATGATCCGAAGTTGGCCGCGGATAACAACGAATGTGAACAGCTGATGAAACAGATCGGGCTGGGAAGAAAGAACTGGCTGTTTTGTGGAAGCATCGCAGGCGGCGAACGCAACGCCGGATTCATGACCTTAGTCAGCAGTGCCCACCGAAACGATCTCGATGTTTGGGCTTACGTGAACGACGTCTTGAAACGGCTGTTGGCTGGCGAGACGAATTACCAACCGATGCTGCCTTGGGTTTGGGCCAAAGAACATCCAGACTCCATTCGCCAGTTCAGGAAAGATGAACGTCGAGACCGAGAGGTTCGAAAAACAGAAAAACGAGCCAACCGAAGACTAAAAAAAGCCAGACAAGCCAAACTAAAAAATCGCTAGTCAAGAGCGATACCGAAACCGTGCTCCTGTACGCTTACGCATCGCCATTGTTGATTACCGCGTTGACTAGTACTGCTTCGGCTCCTCGCGAATGCCCCAAGAGTCCAATTTTTTCCATGTTGACAGACCAATCAGGCAATTGCCAAGTTCGGTCGACGCATTTTGATTCGCTGTTTGAAGATATGCTAGGTGCTTTTGGATTAGCCGGGCGCGAGTGATTTGACCGCGATAGCCCGTCACTCCAAAATCACCATCAGCGATGGCATTGCAGCTAATGGTCGACACCACAAAACCATGGCTGGCAAGATGCCTCGCCAAATCTGCGTGCCCAATATAACTCGGTACCGTTGGGCTTGAGGCGGTCGGTGGCCAATCAATACGTGGCACAAGTGTAGAGCTATCGTACAGCGTATCATGCCGACCGTGCATGATCACGATCAACGGGTGTGGCCCCGCATCCGACGGATAGAAAACGCGACCTAAAAACTCTATGTCGACATCAAAGCTTGGGAGCGTTGTATGTGAATAACCCAGGAAGTATTCAGCGGATTCAACCGCATGACTTCCCATCAAACCAGGATCCTGGGCTACAGCCCGACCCGTACCAATAAAGCTTGCGAAAACCGAAAGCAACACCGCCCATCCAAGACGATCCTTTGAGAAATACATTTTGACCATTCTAGCTATACCCTTGAAAAGAAAATTTGGAAATAAACGAGCCGTGGCAAGGCAAATTGCCAGTAAGAAGCAACTCGTTCTTTATGGAAGTAGGAGACCTATTGGAAGTAGGAGATTTGAAAAGCAAATACAAGTTGCCAAACATTTGACTAGATGTGTTCCGCAATTGAATTTTTATGAGTCAGGATTCTACGAGCTCGATGCTCATCGTCAACAGCCGGTTCGAATTTTCCAGAATCATTCGCGACGCTATGCATCTTGCTGGCGATCTGCAAGCACTTCCCAGATCAAGAAGATTGAGTGCCGTAAACTATTTCAACAATCAATTCTTCCCTTTTCCTATTCAGAATTTCTAAGCAGACCTTTGATTGAACATCAATCAATTCAATATTGACAGGTCGCCATCGTGAAAAGAATTATGCAACAACTAGATAGCTATTAAAATTGATTGCTATCAGTTGACTCTATGCAACAAACAAAGAAGCGAGTTGTTTTCAATTCACCTCTGTTCTATACAATAGCCATTCCGCCAAAACAGCGTGACCAACTCGAAAGCTCGGACGTGCCGAACCTGTATTCGGCAGAAAAATCCCAACATCAATGCTCGGCGCAAACCACCTCCGTGCCAAAGGATCTATGCCTCCGGGCAATCTCGCTGATGAAGCAGCGATTGAGCCGCGCACCCTGACGGCTGCTCGGACCAAACAGCCATTTCATTGCCGCTCGGATCGCGAAACTGAAATCGACGACCACCGGGAAATGAGAATAATTCCAAGGTGATACTAGCACCAGCAGCCACTACGGATTCGCAAGTCGCTTCAAGGTTCTCGGAATAGAGCACAACCAAGACCCCAGGCTTCTGCGGAACGACTTCGCCACCCGAGTGAAAACCGCCGTCAATGCCCGCTCCAGCGAAGCTGATATAGTCGGGCCCCCAGTCGGTGAATGTCCAACCAAAAAGTGAACCGTAAAACGCCTTGGTAACCGCCAGGTCGTGCGATGGAAGCTCGATATAATTGATGGAATGATGTTTGTCGGACATTAGATTCAATCGATTCGTAGTTGGGAAAAACTGGTGCAAGCTGCACTTACCTCTCGCGTTTCGTTGCTGCGATTCAAAGAGTGAACCACACAAAGCCTGCTGCGCTTTTTAATCGAACCGCGATCTAAATCGTAACCGATCCAATCTGTCTACTCCACAACCACTGTTTGCCCACCTTCTTCTGTCGAAATTCCAAAGACAAGATAATCAACGGAGCCTTCTGATAGGTTCTCCATCTTGTGAACTTCACGTGGCTCAATCAGGATCGCGTCTCCCTGATTGAGCTCTACGGACTCATTGTCCACGGTCATTTCGACTGGGCCACCCAACATCACAAAGACCTCTTGCATATCCTCGTGATAGTGAGACTGGAACGACGAGCCTTGGGGCAGCCTTGACCAATTGACCATCTGCACACGCCCACGTATCAAATCACTTTTCTTGGCCAAGACTCTTTTTAGCACCCCTGGATTTCTCGGATCCTCGTGGGAAGCCGGCTCGAACGGAATTTCATTTCCTCTGATGATATGCATGCCTGGATCTTTCTTGCCGATCGCTCGACGTTTCACGTTGCTTTTTTAAAGGTAATTTTCCGCGGCGTCTCAAAAGTCATCGCTACGATAACGAGGCAGTTGAACTTGGAAGGTACTCTTTGGCTCGTCAGTTCAACGTTGCCACCGAAGGCTTGTGACAAGTCCTTAACGATCGACAACCCAAGTCCCGTGCCCCCGAGGTCGCGCGAGCGAGCTCTGTCGACGCGGTAAAATCGTTCAAAGATTCTGGATTGTTGGTCAGCGGGAATCCCAATTCCGGTATGAATCGACGTGTTGATCGAAACGGCTGACACCGCCACTCGAACGAATCCGCCTGCCTCATCTGCATCTTTTAGGGGAACCGCGAGATACATCATCGGCATATTGAGCGTCGCACTATGTCGCTCAGAAAAACCAATTTCGCGCATCATGGCTTGCCGGATTTCGGGGCGGTCGCCATGAGGACCAATGTCTTTGCCGCCCGTTTGAGAATCGGCGACCACCGTTCCTGCCCCAGTTACCAACGTAAAACGATGACCCGTTTCCTCACCAATTCGTTGAACATGCTCGACCAAACCCTGATTCGCCAGGCCTCGATCAAGTTGACAGACATGCTCACGGAGGACCAACGCCATCGCAGTCATTTTCTCCTTGGCGTTCTCCATCATCTGATTTCGCGCCACTCGCGCGAAAAACCAAACAAACACGAGAGTCGCAACCAGGTGCAAAATCACATATCCGACCAGAAAGCGAGTGAGGGTTTTAGGCATGAGAGATCGCTACATACACGGGAAATAGGGTAATTGAGTTACTGAGAAGCGGATATTCTCGCTAAGGATCGGCAAAAAAATGCTACCTTATACGCCCCACTGGCGTTTGTTAAATCTTAACATTAAACTCGCCGAATCTTAAAAATTTGGCTGAGTCCTGGATCACAAGGGCCGTGCAAGAATTGGAATTTTATGAGTACCATCGGAAAGCTATTTGGGCGGTCTCCGTTTGGCCAGATTCAAACACATATGGAACAGGTTACCAAATGTGTGCGTCGCATGGGCGACGCAGTCAATGCCATGACGGAAGGTCGATTCAATGAACTGGACAAATTCGCAGACGAAGTCTCCAAGCTGGAACATCAAGCTGACGAAATCAAGTCTGACATCCGCAGTCATTTGATTCGGCGCTTTTTCATGCCGATCGATCGCTCAGAGGTCTTGGAAATCGTCTCGCTACAAGACAGCCTTGCCGATACTGCCGAAGACGTCTGCAAAATTATGACGCTGAAGCAACTTCCCATGGGCGACGGCATCTTGGAAGATTTCCAAGAATTCGTGCAACTCAACCTCCAGGCATTCGATGTTGCCGCATCCATCATCAGTCAACTTGACGAGTTGATTGAATCGGGCTTTGGCGGCGCTGAGGGTGAACGCATTCGAGCGTTAGCGCACGAAGTAGCGTTTGCAGAACATCAAGCCGACGTGGTCCAAGTCCGACTGCTCAAGAAACTCTACCAACAAGATTCAGAAATGTCCGTTGGACAATTTCATCTTTGGATGCGATTGACTCGGATTCTCAGCCGAATCGCCAACATCTCTGAAAATCTTGCCAACCGCGTCCTCAAGACGCTTAGCCTTAAGTAACTCCGCTCAGCGCACCAAGTTAACCTCAAAAAGCGAACTTTGAACCATGACTGGCATTGGCGTCCTAATTGTCCTTACGTTGATTTGCGGCTTCTACGTCGCATGGAATATTGGTGCAAACGATGTTGCCAACGCGATGGGCACTTCTGTCGGCTCAGGCGCTCTGACTCTAAGACGAGCGGTGATCCTTGCCGCGGTTTTTGAGTTTGCCGGCGCGTACATCGTTGGTTCCAATGTATCCAACACCGTTCGCAGAAAGATCTTTGATCCTGCTGAAATCACGAGACTTCATGGTTCCACCGAAACTATCGTCACGATTGAAGTCCTAGCAAAAGAGTCTCAGCGCCAATTTTTGGCAAAAAATGACTTTTTCGCTGGGCAGTCTGATCAAAAGATTACCGGCAACCTACTTGGCAATGACTTCAGTCTTTCCGGTGAAGAACTCACCGTGAAGACTTCGACTCTTAGTCAAACCCAAGGGAAACTAACCGTCAATGCCGATGGCTCGTTTGAGTACACACCCAAATCTGGATTCTCAGGTGAAGACAGTTTTGACTACGAAGCCTGTAATACTGACGGCTCAATCGAAAAAGCAACCGTCGTATTGACAATCGTCGCAACGACAGAAGATCACATCGATCCAATCGCTTCCCAAGACAATTTTGTGACGTTGGGCAACAGCACGGTCACAGGCGATCTGTTTTCCAACGATTTGAAGCCAACCGACTGGAACATCAACACGTCCCCTGATCTCAAGCCACAAAATGGCACTGTAGAAATTGGCAGAGACGGCAAGTTTACCTACACACCCGATCAAGACTTTGTAGGTACTGACAGTTTCACTTACTCCCTTTCCAACCCTCGAGCTTCCAACGTCCTGGCTTGTGGAATGATTGCCGCGTTACTTGCCGCTGGCACTTGGCTATTGATCGCTACCTGGATGTCCTGGCCTGTTTCGACTACGCATTCAATCGTTGGTGCCGTCGTCGGCTTTGGATTTGTTGCGCTCGGATATGGTGGTATCGCATGGGGCTCAGTCGGAATGATCAGCGTCGGCTGGGTGGTCTCGCCTCTGATCTCAGGTGCAATATCCTACCTGCTATTCAGCGCCATTCTCAAAATGGTGTTCCACAAACGCGATCCGGTCCGTGCTGCAAAAAAACTGACTCCCTACCTCGTCGCTGCAGTACTCGCCGTTCTCAGTGGAGTGACCACATTCAAAGGCCTGAAGCCACTTTGGAAGAAAATGGGGATCGACATTGACATTTTCGGCGCGGAGGACAAAACCTTCCTCTATTCCGTGTTTGGCATCACTGCTTTGATCAGCATGTTAGGCTACTTCGTGTCCAAGGCATTTTTAAAGAACTTTGGCGATGATGGCGAATCAGCCGATTCCAGCAATCCTCTTCTGGATGCCGAGGTATCGCGATCACTACACAAAGCTCAAATGCACCTGAAGCGAGTGCGAAGCTCCTCCACGGACGAAAGTATCCAAATCGAAGCAACACGATTGTTGGATGAAGTTGAGCGCGTCAGCAAAACCGTGCGAGAAAAGATCACTACGAACACCGATTCTCCCGAACTTCGAAAAGTCGAAAAAATCTTCGTACTGTTGCAAATCCTAACCGCCTGCCTGGTCGCGTTTGCCCACGGCTCAAACGATGTTGCCAACGCGATTGGCCCCCTCTCTGCAGCCTATCAAGCACTGCAGGAAGGCGTCGTCTCGGCCAAGTCTTCAACGCCCGGCTGGGCGTTGTTGCTCGGTGGTGTCGGAATTGTGCTTGGACTGGCCACTTGGGGCTGGCGAGTGATTCAAACCGTCGGCAAGAAAATCACCGAGCTCACACCAAGCCGTGGATTCTGTGCTGAGTTTGGAGCCGCCATTACGATCCTTGCGGCCTCCACACTTCCGATTGGACTTCCCATTTCAACCACGCATACTTTGGTCGGTGCCGTTCTGGGAGTCGGACTCGCAAGAGGAATCAACGCGCTCAATCTCAAAACGATGCGAGACATTGTCGCCGGCTGGGCGATTACCATTCCCGCTGGCGCTGGCTTGTCCGTCCTGTTTTACTTGATCATGAAGGCCATATTTATCGACACGGGCTGGGTCGCTTAGTCCTGCGACCGGATAAATGGGCGGTTGAGGCTCCCACCGAAACAGATCTTATTTCAATGCCAAACGCCTCCAGCAACCACTTTATCCCGACAGGAGTTGCTGTTTTGGCGCTGGTGGTGCTCCTACTGTCTAGCACTCGATACCATTTCAGCAGGCACGCGGCCATCAAATGGCAAGATCGATGAACGTATATGTTTTTTGGCAAAATTTGCCTGTTCTAAGCGAACAATCAAAGTCGCAGGAGGTTTTGTAAAAACATCTCGATTTCTCAAGAGCCGTCTGCGACCTATAATTGATTAGCCCAACCCAACGACTTTGCCCAAAGCAATTACGTGAATCGACTAGACGTTCCAAATCCCACCTCTTCCCTTTGCTCGCTTGCGTTGCTGGCCGTCATCGCTGGGCTGGTTGTTTCTCCAAGTGTTGCCCAAGAGGACGCTTCGGCCCCTCAGCAAGATCGCATTGGGATTCCCATCGAAGTTCCGTTGCCGCTGACATCAAGCAAAGTCGCTGGCGTAAAACAAACCCTGAGAGCACTTCTTGACATTACACCAACCGTCACAGAAAAGCCTCCAGTCTTTGTTATGCAATTCGAAACTTCTCGAGGCGCCACCGGTGCAGGCAGTGAGTTCCACGCCTGTGCAGAGCTAGCGGATTTTTTGGCCTCGCCTGAATTGGCCAGAATCAAAGTGGTTGCCTATGTCCCCCCACTGCGAGGAAGGGTTCCAGTCAACCAGGAGGGACCCACCACTCAATTGGTTGGGCATGCGGTTCTGGTCGCGTTGGCGTGTGAGGAAATTGTCCTGCATCAATCCGCTGGAATGGGCAAGGCCGGTATCGATGTGAAAGACCTTACGCCACCCATCCTGTCAACCTATCAGTTCATTGCGGGCAAACGCTCTCCCTTGCCAGAACCGATCACCATGAGCTTGCTAGATCGATCCCGAACTCTGTTTGAGGTTACCACACGAAATGGTGATCGATACTTGGCGCAAGCAGAAGCGGAAAAGCTGGTTCGAGAAGGTAAGGCCAGCGCCATGAACTCGCTTTCAGGGCCCGGCGATTTGCCAATGTTCGCTGCGCAGCAACTGGAGTCATTTTCGACCAACTGCCATACCGTAGAAACCCGCGCCGAACTCGAAGCGATCTATGATCTTGCGCCTTCATCCCTAGAAGGCAACCCCGCTCGAGGCAGCAGTATCCAACCCATCCTAGTGGAACTTCCTGGCTACATTGATCAGCGAACTGTCGATTGGAGTATTCGCGCGCTGAACGCCCGAATGGGAAAAGATACGAATATGATCATTCTGAAAATCGATGCCAAAGGTGGAGACCTGTTATCCTGTTTGCAAATGGCGAGGTTTCTGGCCGACTTCGATCCACAAAAAGTTCTCACGGTCGCGTATGTTGAAGAGAAAGCCAAAGGACCGGCAGCTCTAATCGCGTTGGCTTGCGACCATCTGGTAATGCAAACCGATTCTCGACTGGGTGGAGCTTACAAACCGAAGATATCTGAAGAAGAGCTGGAGACCATCCTACCGGCCATTGAGGACCTCGCCAAAGACAAGGAAAAAAAGTGGTCGCTTTTTCTTTCTGTGCTGGACTTCGAAACCGAACTGCAGCGATGGAAAAACGGCCAAAGAGAACAGCTGTTTTCCAAAACAGAACATGAAGGCATGAGTGACGCAGAAGCTTGGACCTGGCAGGACACGCAGCCGATGCATGAGGGCTTAACCGCCGATACAGCCTGGCAACGAGGAATTGCCAAAAACCTGGTTCTGGACATGCAAAGGCTGGAAAACTACTACAACATCGAAAATCCGGAAACTCTGACCCCGACCAAGACAGACAAGATGATTGAGTCATTGGCGCAGTTTCTTGCCGGCCCAATGATTTCCAGCCTGCTGCTATTCGGAGCAATGTTCTTAATCTCGACGGAGATGTCCAACCCAGGAATCAGCATCCCGGGCTTCCTGGGTACGTTGTGCTTGATCTTGTTTTTCTGGAGCCAATATTTGGATGGGAATGCACACTGGCTGGAAATTCTATTGTTCATCGCCGGTGCAATTTTCATCTTGATGGAGATTTTCGTTTTGCCGGGTCTAGGCGTTTTTGGAATCGGTGGCTTATTGATGGTGGTGTGTTCAATTGTCCTCGCCTCTCAAACGTTTATCATCCCAAGTAATTCGGAAGAATTCGCCCGATTGCCCGTGTCTCTTGGCATGGTCGCGGCAGCGAGTTCAGGATTCCTGGTCGCTTTGGCAGTCCTGCGCAAGGTACTTCCCAACACACCCTATTTCCAAAAAATGATGCTGGCGCCGCCTACTAGAGACCCAGAACTTCGTGACCGAGAAGCGATAGTGGACTGGTCTGAAATGCTTGGCAAAACCGGCGTCGCAATCACTCCTCTGATACCTGCAGGTAAGGCGCGTATCGCTGGCAAACTTTTGGATGTGATTACGGACGGTCGAGTGGTCGAAAAAGGCCAATCAATTATCGTCCAGGAAGCAGTCGGCAATCGAATCGTTGTCGCTCCATCCAAAAGTGATTAGAGCGAAGAGAAACTACAGCCAGAGGCAATTTGCACCAGACTCTGGTGCAAACGGGAGGTTGAGGCTCCCGCCGAAACAATTTTCAATTTTCAAATCTCCAACTACCGGCCAAATCCTTCTAACGTTGGATGGCAATTGCCGATAGCTTGCATCAGTGCCTGGACTGTTCCAAAGCGCAACGTTCGAGATTTCGCTTCGCATTGAGTGATGACCGGTGCAAGTGCCTCAACGATCGACTCGTCTGGTTGACAAGTGTTTTGCAGGCAATACTGCAAAATCTTACCGATTGAAAAAACATCGCTGCGTTCGTTGACTTTACGATCAGTCTCAAAAAACTCGGCTGGTAAAAATGTCGAACGCTGCTTGCGAGTCTCAAGCAAATCGAATTGATATCGTTGATCGAACACAAAGCCAAAATCAGTGACCCAAACATGTCCAACATCGTTCACTAATACGTTGCGATAGTCCAGATGCCGATGAACGACTTGTTTCTCATGCGCGTGCTGCACTGCATGGCAAATCTGGGCAACGAGTTTAAAACAGGCTGTCAAATCGAACTCAACTGCTTCAACCCATTCATTCAGGGGTTTGGCGTCGAGCCATTCGGTACAAATAAACCAGCGTCGATCGTCCCAGAATCCAAAATCCCGGAGGGGAGCAATATTCGGATGATCCAGTTGGCAATAGGCGTCGCAGTCACGTTGCAATTGAAAGAAATGCTCATCAGACGCCAAAGAGCCTTCTCGGGGAATCTTGATTGCAACGGCCTTTCGATCCCAACAATCACATGCTTTGAAACAGCTAAAAAAGTGGCCACGACCGATAGGTTGTCGGTTCTCAAAACGCCCTTTCTTGTTTTCGCCGACGCCCCTAGGTGATGGGACGCTTCTGGCGATGGCTTCGGAGAACTCTTCCGCTCCCTCCAGTTGATCATCAATGAGACCTTTGACCCCCTCGGTCAGGTCATCACCCAGAAATGTTTTACGAAAATCAACTTCGTATTTTGATGGCGGTAGCGCATTCAGTTTTTTGGCGCAACATTGGCACGTCTCAAGGTGATCGCCAATCACGTCAATTCGAGCGTCTCCATCGAGCAGGCCTCGAGAAAAATTCAACAAATCTGCATCAGTGGGACAGGTGGACAAAACGAGCTACTAAATAGAAAAGAAGAAAGCGAAAAGAAAAGTTTATCTTACCGTTTGAAATCGAAATTCACGACGGCAATATGATTAGGAAGTGTAGTCTGGAAAGTACTCTCTGATTTTAGCCAGAATACGGCACTTGGCTTTGTAAACATTGTTCACCGATGTATTCAACGTTGCGGCCACATCACAAGGCCGTTTTTGGTTCATCACAACTTCCAAAAAAGCAGTGGTTTGTTTCACCGAAAAATCGTTTTGGAGGATGTCCATCACACGCTTGGCCAGCAGATACCGCTCATTGCAATGCAACTGAGAAACCATCGCACTATCGACCTCGAAATTATCCGGAGCGTTCTTCACGGCGCTTGGGCCCACCGGATCGAAAACCCGTCGTTCTAACTCTCGTTCTTTATAGAAATCCGCAATCACCCTATTTGTGATGGATCGAAGCCAACCACGAAAGGTGTCATGAGGCGAATTCTTGACAAAATGAGAAAGTCGACCGGAAGCTTTCATAAAAACATCCTGACAACAGTCACTGGTATCGTGTCCCTGAATTCCCTTGGCAACAATCCAATAGCGAATCAACGGTGTGTAGGTTTTGACTAACCTCAGCCAAGCCTCTTCGCTGAATGCCTGGGCATCCCGTACAAGAGTCATTGAGGTTCTCAGTTGGTCATCGCAACTGGAGTCATCTGATTTGTTCATTGCGCACTCCTCTGTCGCATTATAAATCGCTCAACTCCAATTCATTCCGCCAAAACGCTTATTTAGAGTTTTTTTGTGATTGCTGAATCCGCTTTTGAATCCACGCGGATACACAGTGGACATCCAAGTTCAAAGTCAAAACAAACAAGGACAAACACAATGAAAACTCCATTTATCCTCTCTGCCGCACTCGTCTACATCCTGGGCTTCACATCAGCGACCAACGCACAAAACTGCAAGAATGCCAAGACAGAGATGAGTGTATCAATCGCACAACCACAAGAATCCGAGACGATGAACATCGTTGATACGGCTGCTGGCAACGAGATGTTCTCGACATTGGTCGCCGCAGTAAAAGCTGCTGATTTAGTCGAAGCCTTGAAAAAGCAATGGGCCTTTTACCGTTTTCGCACCTACTAACGAAGCATTCGAAAAACTGCCAGAAGGCACCGTCGCTAGCCTTCTAGAACCAGAAAATAAAGAAAAGTTGATCGCAATCCTGAAATATCATGTTGTCAGCGGCAAGGTAATGGCGGGTGATGTTGTAAAGCTAAGCTCCGCAGAATCTTTGCCGGGTCAGGAAATCTTGATCAAAGTCGAAGACGGCACGGTCATGATCAACAACGCAAAAGTCATCAAAGCAAATGTTGCTTGCACCAACAGCGTCGTTCACGTCATCGACACCGTGATCCTCCCCAAGTCCGAGTAGTCGCTGAGCTTTCGATCAAAGAAACTCCGGTCAGTCGATTGTCCAAATTGCCTGGCTGGTGTTTCGATGTCGAACGGATTTTGTCATTTTCGTTTCATTCACCAACCTTGAGATTCGTATATCGCAGTTCGTTATTGCGCACTCCAATTCGCGATTCAATTCTGCGAGGCAGTTTCATAAACTCTCATGCAAAAAACGAAAAAAGCGGAAACGCGATAATCAGCCGCCATTGGAATTAGCCGGCCGCTACGGCATCGCGATAATTTGAAATCTGCCAAGCCCCAAAGGACTTGGCAGATTGTTGACCACGTAACAGCGACCCTGATATCCGATCGGATTCGCCAATCCAGCTCTAGTCACGGAAAACGTTGCTAGTTAAACTGGCTCTCTTGATGTGGTGACCACCCGCAATTCGGCGGCTGGTTAAAGGGAATCCAGTGTAACTCTGGGACGGCCCCGCCGCTGTAACCGGAATCGGCTGCTCTTTTCTATAGCCATTGTCCAGGTAACCGTGATTGAAATTCATGGCCATCAGGATGAGAAGGCGGAGCGACCTGACGTAAAAACTTGTGTTGGAACGTCTTTCCGGGAGTCAGAACACCTGCCACAACGATTTGGTCCGCCGGCTCTGCGAGGGACGAGCCTACGACAAGAGAATTTTCATGTTGATCCAACGCCATTTGCGCTACCGATGCGCAAATCTGCCGTTGACGACTTCGCCACGCCCGGGATTTACCTTGGTCGAGTTGCTTGTCGTCATCGCAATTATTGGGATACTTGTCGCCCTGCTGTTACCAGCGGTTCAGTTGGTGCGAGAAGCCGCACGTCGTACTACGTGCGCCAACAATCTGCGACAAATTGGAATCGCCCTGAACAGCTATCACAGCTCACATGGCAAGTTTCCAATCGGAGCAGTCGAATGGCGACCTGGAAATGACATGAGCAAACGCCAACTGGCGTGGAGCGCGTTTCTGCTGCCGCAACTGGAGCAGAACAACGTCTATGAGCGGCTGGATCTGAACCTTGCGTTTGACCATCCTTTCAATGCAGATGCGGCGAAAACGATCCTTCCTGTCTTCATTTGTCCCAGCAGCTTGCGTGGCGCGGAAACCGTTAACGGCCGCGGACCAAGCGACTACGGAGGAATTTTCGGGGAACGGATCTCCGGCCCCAACAATCCCCCCAAGGGATGCATGTTGCTGGATGTCGCCGTGAAAATTCGGGACATTCGCGATGGCACGTCCAACACGCTGGTCGTGGCCGAAGACTCCCGATCTCCCGATGCACAATGGATCAGCGGAAGAAACATTTTTGATCAAGCGTTTGCAATCAACCAAGCGCCAGTCTTTGAAAATGATATTCGAAGCGAACACCCTAGCGGCGCTAATGGAGTTTGCTGTGATGGCAGTGTTCACTTTCTTGCTGAATCGATGGATCTGAATGTCCTTGCCGCAATTTGCACTCGTGCTGGTGGCGAAGTAGACGGCCTCTAATTCTCTTTCTTCAATTTGTGGTTTCGACTTTTAGCCATTCTTCTAACTTTGTAATTAAACTATGAAAAAAATATCTTTCTGCAATGTAATGCTAATTTTCAGTATGCTCCTGATGTCGTCGGGGATCTCCTCGGCGCAACTCGTTGACTTTGAAGATGTAGGGCTAAACCTTTCTTCAGACAGTTCCTACCGTGGAGAAGATTTCGCCGCGGAGTTTATCTCCAATGGGATTCGCTTCAACAACAGCTACAACTCTGTATTCGACTCTTGGACGGGATTTTCATACTCCAAGCGCACCTCATGGAACGCAGGAGGTGCTAGCGGATATGAAGAGTTCCAATTTGGCAACGACACGGTCGTTACCTCTCCATCGAATGGATCGGGCCCCGGTTTTGGTGGCTCAGACACCTGGGCTGTCGCATTCAGCTACTCACCCAATGATGCGATCATGGCCACGATCACAGGCAAGCCAATCGAATCGTTCTATATCAACAATACACGCACAACTCGTCATGTGATTGAAAATGGCAATGGCGCAACCCCATTTAGCATGGCCGATCAATTTAGGCTCATTTTCAACCGCCTAGACTCCAGCAATAATGTTCTGGCGTCTCATGAAGTTGATCCTTTGGCAACGAATGGTACCGTTGTCGACGATTGGCGGTTTGTAAATCTGATTGGAACCAATATCGAAGGCGCCAACCGAATTGGTGTCGAGCTAATCTCGACGACCGGTTCAACGACTCCCGCCTACGTCGCATTCGACAATATTGTAGTCGGAGTGCCGGAACCAACCGGTGCCGCCGTCTGCGGATTGTTTGCTTGCGTTGCACTGCTTCGTCGTCGACAGTAGCCGCGATCAAAAATCGTTGCATCAAATGCAGGACGCTTGTCTGCTTCAACCCACTCGAGGCTGTGACTTTTTCATTTTGTACATGAAGCAAAAACTTTGAGCAGAGGTCAATGGAAACCCGACGCGTCAGCGAGGACGAGTCGGGTTCGTCCTCGCTGACGCGTCGGGTTTCCAAAACAGTCGGAATGTGGATACTACGATTCGGAAGCTGGTGACTTCTGCTCCGCTTCCTTCTGCTCCAATTTCTTTGCGCATCGAATACCACTGCGGCTTTTTCGGAGCTTCGTCGCACTACGCGTGCAAACTTTTTTGTCTACGGAAGCCTTTTTTGATTGCATAAGACCACTTTGGAGCACGGCGATTGACCACTTCCGTTTCGATTTGACTTCATTGCGCACAACTCGTTGCACAATCGGTGTTTGCGACAAATCATCGAATGAATGTGGAGTGACTTGAAGTTCATCGATTTGAAAGTTCGATGACCAATAAAGTTTCAATTTCTGTCATGACGAACAGGTCAGTTAGCCAATAAAAAGTATTCAGAGTTTGTTCCTGAAAAAAGTTTGCATTGATGTTTTGCTTTGCTAGAAACAGGAGTAACTTTTCAATGGTGAGTTGCTGTTCTGCAAGTTTCGCCTGTCCATTCGGATCCAACAATCTCACAACTTTAAGTCTCGTTGTTTATCGGCGACAGACTTTGACTTTTCTGCTTTTCTAATCCCAACTTAATATCCTGTTCAGGATCAATGCGATGAGCACTCAAGCTACCCGGTTCGGGTCTTGCCCGTTTCGCCGGCCACTTCAAGCAGCGGTTTTGTTGTTGTTGCTGGCCCTTCTTCCAGCGACAGTTTCGGCTCAGTTGACCACCGAACCCTCTGTTGCTTTCAGTTACACCACCCGGAGTGGTGTACGGAGAGCACAGATACGGAGAGCACAGATACGGAGAGTATTTGTAGTGCGGGGGCGACGGTCAGTGCGGGTGATATGGGTGTTGCGAGAATTTCCGGCATTTCGGGTAGGCGATGGCTTTACGGTAACCCAGACCAGTTCTATCGTTGGCGATAACCTTGTATGGAGTTGCGATGTCACGTATGTAAATCCTAGAGCACCAGGTCAACCAAGATCTTTCTTGATGTCCATCAATCATGGCCAAAGCACCAATGTCGTTCGCACGGGAGACGTCGTACTCACGGAAGGCGTCGCACGTCATTTCTCTGGCTCTATTCGGGTTCGCCAGGGTTACTCGCCACCACTCAGACGTGGGGTTTATTCGCCACTCTGGCGCGAGGGTTCTTTGACACTCAGAATCGACGGAAGGCGCGAAAGTCGAGGAACATTCACTGGCACTTGGACTTGGAGCAGCGCGAATCCTGATCCAGTGGTTACACCACACCCGCCTGTCAGCCCTTGCAGTAATCGCGGCAGCTTTGGAGGGGGCGGAGGATGTGGAAATGACTCCAGGTTCCAGAATATCTGCGCGCCCAACCCCAAACTGGAAACCTACGGTTGGAGAACCCACTATTCGGCCGCCAGTCAATCGTCCAGTGGTTGTAGTAGTTGCGGCGGTTCCGCTCCGGGAACTTCGGGTTCGGACAATCTGCTCAATCTCAGTCATACCTTCATTCCCAGCAATCAAGCTTCGATTGGAAGCAGCTCTCCCGGCGTTTACTACAACTTCGACCAGCGGATTGAGTTCTATGACGCGGGAGGCGACCAAATCGCAACGCTCTTTGATCCGATCTCACGCCGGGTGTACTACTATGAGTACAAGCCCTCCGAATCGGCCTATGTTTCACTGATTGATGTGGATGGCAGCGCTCAGGAATCCGACGCTGCCTTTAAGTTGCTTGAACTGGAAGACTCAGCCGGCAACCCCGTTACCCATCCAAGCACCATCGCCACACAAACGGTCTACGCGGTAGTAACCAGCCGTGAAGGCTGGACCTACAAGTCGGAACTGGTGGATATCGATCCGGGAACTGGCATCGCTCCCGTTTCTCGGCTGACCGAGGTCACCAGCCCCACGGGCAAAGTCCAAACGTTGACTTACAAGTTCAATCAAGGCGATCCGGCGCTGACGGGATCGCCCAAGAAGATCCTGCAGATCGACACCATTGGCGATTGGCAAGGCAACACCGCCAGCTTTACCTACGATTCCAATCAGCAAGCGGGGCGCTGGGTCGTCTCGGATATCGACATTGTAGCTCAGGGACATGCCGGAACGGTCAATCGATCTCTGCGATATACCTACAACAGCAACGGGCATCTGCATCAAGTCTTTCGAGACGTTTCAGGAACGGAAGCCACCGTGGGGACCTATACCTATGGAACGGACTCGGTTTGGCAAGCTGCCACCATTGACATGGATGAGCACTTCGGCGCCGTTCCCCGAGAAGAAAAGCTCTTTGTTTCTCAGGACTATCGCACCTGGAAGAACGGGCTGGTCAATCAATTCTCCAATGCTCTGATTGGCGCAGCCGATGGCGCAGGAATCCGAAACCTGATCGTCTTTCGTGACATGGACAATCCAGGCCGATACCGAGTTTTGGAAAACAATCAACTGACCGAATGGGATGCAGGAGTCTCGGTCATCGCTTGCAGTTCTTACACCACAGGAACGGGCCAGGGATACAACAGTTTCACCAACGTCCAGTACGAGACCAATCATCCCGAGTATCTTGATGCCAACGGCAACCCACCCACAACAGAGCAGGTTCTCCTGGGGCGACCGGCCAAGGTCAAAGACGGCACGATTCGCTCTGCGGTCTCGCCCAGCTACGATTCTGACGGCAACGTAAGCCGAATCGACTACGCCGACACCTCTTATGAGTTGTGGCAATACGATGCCAACAATCAAGAGACTTACTTCCGTGACCGGGAAGGCATCATTACTCTGACCCAGCGCAACAACGACGGACAAATTGTCCGAGTTGTGCGAGGCTTGGTTGACGTTTCGGGACCCGGCTCAGAAATCGCCGATACGAATACAACTCCCGTTCAGGAGATCCGTGGCTACAACGCCCATGGTCAACTGGAATGGGAGGCAACCACGGCCTATGGCAGCGGAGCCGTCACTTCTCCAGCGGCCAATGTCCGTACCGATTATATCTACAGTGCCAACAAGCAACTGGAGAAAGTCCTCAGACCCTTGGCTCCCGGTCAATCGGCTCGGCCGGAAACCCTGTACCAATGGGAAGGTGAACGCCTGGTCTCGATGACCGTGGTTCGAGACAGCGGCAATGAAACCACCAGTTACACCTACGATTCTCGTAACCGCCTGGTGAAAACCACCTATCCTGACAGCACGACCGAGGAAGTTGCCTACACAACCAATGGTTTAACGACTTATCGCAAAGACTGCAGCAATATCGTTGGCTCGGTAACTCGCGATGCGGCAGGGAGAACGATCAGCCAAAGTCGCTCGCTGGCTTACGACAGCGATCTGGCCAACGTTGATATTAACGGAACGCCAGCCACAATCTTTGAACGGCTCAGCGATCAAGTCAGCACAACGACTTACGTTTACGAGTCGGGCGAATCTCGCCCCGTCAGAATGATCACCGACGGGAAGACCACGGAATACACCTACGACCACAAAGGGCGGCAAGTCGAAACGCTTCGTTACACGGGGCATCGCGGGGGAACCGAACAGGCCCAAGTGACTCGAACCGAATACCAAGCCAATATGCGATTCAGCCAAGAGTCCCAGTTTGGCACGGTAAGCTCAGGGGCCTTTACTCCAGATTATTCTCGCAAGACCTACTACGGCTACGCCGCCGATGGCACGACCGTTCGTACGGTTCAGGTCGCCAGTTCCAGCACCACTTATGCTGACAATGCCGCAGTAATGAACGCAAGTCGCCCATCGAGCACTTCCGCCAATCCTTCGGTGTTGATCACCGATGCCATTCGCGACCTTAGTGGCAAAATTGCCAGTTTGATCAACCCACTGAATACGACGCAATTGACTGCGCATGACACCTTGGGCCGTTCCTTGTCTCAGAAACCAGATTCGGTCAACTTTCCCAACTTAATCAGCACGAGCAAATATGATGTTTGGGGGAACGTAACCGAGTCAACGGATCCGGCTGGTGTAGAAACCACTCGGCAATATGACACATCAGGCCAATATCAACTTGGCCAGATTTCTGGGGCCAACTCAACAAGTTTGTCAGCAAAAGCAGAGTTCACCTACGACCGTAGTGGACGTCGTAAATCAGTAGTTGCTCCCGGGACCAGCGGATTGCCGGACTCCAATCGCACCACCACGACATTCTACGACGCGGCTTGCTGTGGTCAAACCGTTGGGATGAGAGACGCATTGGGTCACGGTCAAATCCGAAGTAGCGACCCATCAGGGCGAGTGGTTCATGCCGCTCAGGTTTCTGACTACGACACCCACACCACACTCTTGAACCCAACTGATGCAAAAACCAACAGCGAATCCACGACTCGTTACTTGGACGATGGAAAGGTTCAATTTCGTACTCATTGGACTCAAGCTCTTGACGAGAATGTGAATCGCAATCTTCCTCAATTGGCGGGGCTTGGTAAACCAGCATCTTGGGGAGTGACAACCCAATATGTCTATGACACCGTCGTCGGCGATGGAGTCGGTCTAGAAACCGCAACGGGTGTTGATGTGTTGCGTATATCGACTTCCCAAAATGTAGCCGTCTCGATTGCGGCAGCAATTACCAAACTGGGAGAAAGTGTTGCCAACGGCGGAGCGGATCTGTCGTTGTCGACTCACAACGGCAGTGCAACCCTTGTTATCAGTCCTGACGAGAAGACGATGCAGTGCTCCATTACGGATGCTGCAGGTCGAACCGTCATTTCAGCGTTGCTGTCAGGGCCAGCAGCGAGCACACCGAATCAACTACTCGACTGGAGCTGCAATCAGTATGATTTCGTTTACAACCTGAGCGGAGTGGGTAATGTCGAGCAGGTCAAGCAAATCGACTCTACCGGCAATGTGGTCAGCAGCCTCAGCGATGGGTATGGCTGGGGAATTGGTTCTCTGGACCAGGACAGCAACCTGACACAAACCGAATTCAATCCGGGTGGTCAACCGCTCACCGTGACCAATGCGCTAAATCATGACACAACTTACGTTTATGATACGCTCGGGCGTCAAACCTCAATGACGACACCAGCGGCAACGACAGCAAGCACCTACAACGCGGCGACTGGACAGTTGGCTTCACGAGCAGATGGCAAAAGCGAGTCAACCAGCTTCCAATACGATGCATTGGGTCGCCCGAGTATTGTCACCGACCGTTTGAACAAGCAGTCCAACCGCACTTACTACCGTACAGGCCAGCTTGCAACGGTTATTGATGCCGAGAGAAAAACAACCTCTTATGACTACGATGTGCTTGGGCGGCGTACTGAGCTGACCATGCATGCCATCGGTGGTGGAACACCTCAGGAAACAACTTACGACTATGATTCAGCGGGCCGAATGGAAACGGCAACTCTTCATTCCGGCGCTAAACGCGAACTGAGTTATGAGTTCTCGGGAGTCCTGGACAAAGTGGACTACTTTGCACCAAGCAGCGGCACGCCTTCTGGAACGGACAACTTTACTTATGATGCGTTTCTTCGCCGCACGGCTTCCAGCAGTGGTGACGGTGTGACCCATACTTACATTTATACGGATCGTGGACAGCTGGACACCGATACCACGAACTATTCCAGCCAAGACTATGAAGTGGATTACGACTACGATAGCCGGGGGCGCTTGAACAAAATCACTTATCCGTCCGGGCGTGTGGTTGATTATGGCTTCACCAATCGAGGTGAGTTGGACACCGTCGATTGGGACGGCGCGGAAATCGAAGATCGAGCCTATGACGCTCTTGGCAGATTAACCAGTGTTGATCGTGCCTATGTTGATGAAACTCGAGTTTATGACAATGCCAATCGGGTTACTTCGATTGCCAATACGAATCTTGGCACGGCTGCCTATACCTATGACGCAAATAGCAACAAATTAGGTGAAACCTGGACCGGCGTGTTGTCCAGCTGGAGCTTTTCAACTGAGGACTCTGGTGCTGCAGATCCAGATGGATATGACGACGAAGATCGTTTCATTCGTTTCGAGCAATCGGGACAGAGCAAAGATTTTGACCTGGTTCGAAGTGATATCGGCAACATTAATGATCGAATGCTCAACGGAACGAGCCAGTCGAGATCCTTTAACGAAGTTCATCAGCTTACGAGCCTTGCGGGGAGCTCTCAGACCTTCGATGCCAACGGAAATCTGACCGCGTCACACACCGGGATTATGCTTGGTTGGCAAGACGGAAATAGTCGCCTCAACCAGACCGTGGTTTCATCGACATCCACAGCTGGTATCGAGGGCACGAACGAGTATGGCTACGACGCAGACAACAAGCGACTCTGGAAGAAGATTACTCGTTCTGGTTCGACTGCTGAGCACACCGTTTACATCTACGCGGGGCCAAACTGCATCGCGGATTACGATGCTGGCACTGCAGCAGCATCTCCTGAGCAAGAATATATTTATGGTCAGACAATCGATTCGCTGTTAATGATTGCTCATGACAACAACGCCGAGCGACTCAATGTTCAGCGGAACCAACAGTGGAGTGTCAGCGGTTTAACCAAAGCCAGCGATGGCACCATCGCCGAAACGTACAGCTATGATGTATTCGGAAAACGAACGATTTTAGCGACGAATGGAACCACCGTTCGAACCTCCAGCAACTACAATAACCCCTACGGATACACCTCTCGTCGCCATGACAAAGAATCTGGGTTAATGTACTACAGGGCAAGATACTACCACGCTGAATTAGGGCGCTTTATCAGCCGTGATCCGATAGGATATGTCGATGGGATGTCACTCTATCGGGCCTACTTTGCAATACATGGTGTCGATCCTTCTGGAACGTATTTCCGTATCTTTGGTGTACCCGACGATGATGAGTGGGTCTGGCCTTGGGACCCGCAGGCAGGCTGGACACCAGCTTGGGGACCAGTTCTGGATTCAGGACAAGTAGGGCTGGATGGTCTTGGGATGATTCCTGCAGTTGGCATATTGGCCGATCTCCCCAACGCCGCAATCAGCGGATTTCGAGGCAATTGGGGTGAGATGGGCATGAGCCTTGGCGCTGCAGTTCCTGCTGTCGGTCTGGGGTTTGGTGGTGCCAAACTTGCTGGAAAAGGACTTAAAGCCGCTGATAAAATTGCAGATGGAGCTAGGGCGGCAGATAACGCAGCGGACGCTGCCAAGGCAGGTGACAAAGCTGGCGACGCAGCAAAAAGTTGTCCTATCAAAAAACCGAAAAAGCCAAAAAAACCCAGTGGAAAATGCAAGACTGGAACTTGGTCAGTTGGAGCATGCGGATTCAATGGCACAGTAATCCCGGGATGCGACTGGACGCCGTTTGCAGTTGGAAGATCAAGACAAGATGCACAACAGAAATCTCAACAAATGATGCCTAAAAGTTGTTTTGTAAATGGAAATCCCTACCACCATTGCACGGCTTTTGAATGCGTGAAAAAGAACTGGGTACCGAGGATGTAAATGTCAAACAACAACTTAAAAAAAGAATTTGTAAAATGCAAATCTCTTATTGGCGCGGAAATGTGGTCGCGTCTTACCGAAAAACTCGTTGCTTTGCCTCCCCTCACGTCCTATTCAATTGGTGACGATTCTCTTTTGGCTTACGCAAGGAATATTAGTGATGCGGCTGTTAGGCAGGTGATCGGATGTGGTGTTTGTCCGAACACTACATACACCGATGGCGCCACACTATTAATGGACTATACTTCGCTAGGGAATTCAGAAATGGTTCGATTCCTGATTGATGCTGGAGCAGACGTAGATCAAACGACGCCGCGAGGTGAAAGTGCACTTAGTTTTGCGTGTGCAAAGGATCGTTTGCAATGTGCAAAAATACTACATTTTCAGGGCGCCAATACTGAATTCTCGATTGGGCCTAACAAAACGACACTGCTGGATATTGCCCATCAATTTGCGTCGAGCGAATTCGTTGAGTGGCTAAAATCGGAACAAAAGTAAGGTATTTGAACCGTTGAATGCTTCGCAGGGGTCAGCGACGAACAAGGGAACGGGGTCAGGTCCAATTAAACGAAATTAACGGCTGGGGGTAGCTTCGCTGGGGTCAGCCTTGTTTTTCGTTTTTCAGCGAACCAAAATGGAGCCATCGGCTGTCTTAGAAATAACTTTAGCGAGCTCTGTCTCTCGAGAATTGCGCCAGCATTCGTTGTTCATTATCATCGTGTTTAGTGTAACGAGTAGCTTGCACATGACAGCGATGTTTGACAGGATTCACAAGATGGACAGGATTCGTTGCTGTTCTTATCTTGAAAATCATGTTAATCCTGTCTACTCGCCGCCCCGCTTTCAGTGAAGACTTGATTTGTGGGGACCAGCAAACGGGGATAGAAACCAGAACGGGGACAGCCATTGTTTGAAGAGCCTTCGTCGTTGACAAGGGTTCCCTTTAATTTGAGTGGTTGACTCTCTTCGAAGTTTCAGCTGGTTTGATTGACCAAAACTCACTTACCTTTCAAGTGGCAACGTGCGAAAATTGGGTGTCCCTTTTTGCTCAGTACATGAAGCAAAAACTTTGAGCAGTGGTCTGTGGAAACCCGACGCGTCAGCGAGGACGTGTCGGGTTCGTCCTCGCTGACGCGTCGGGTTTCCAAAACAGGCGGAATGTGGATACTACAATTCGGAAGCTGGTGACTTCTGCTCCAATTCCTTTGCCATAGAGAGTCGCATCGATTACCACTGCGGTTGTTGCGAAGTTCAATCGTACTACGCGTTTTAGAAAATTTGTCTATGGAATCCTTTTTGATTGCATAGACAAATTTGGAGCATAGCGGTTGACCACCTTAGTTTCATTTGATTCCATCTCGCACAACTCGTTGCGCCATCGGCATTTACGACATGTCATCGAAGTGAATGTGGAGTTATCCAGGATCCAGCAATCTAAAAGTTCATCGGAAGCAGAAAACGGGAACAGCCACAATAGTGTTCGGCATGGTACTTGCGTAGATAGTTTTTTGATTCGCGAGAACGGGATTTCGCCGTAAAGTAGCGGCAGCGATTGTAAGAATTGATCGATAGCATGTAAGAAGGTGCAATCGTTCGCAATTGAATTGCTGTCACGTTGTCGCAATCAGCTTCCAACCAGAAAAGTTCGCTCGAGACGGAATCAACGCAGCGCCTCGCCCGCAAAGCGAGGAGGCAGCGTAGCAAACGTCTTGCCGATCGAAAACTCAATGGCCCGGTGAGCCCAATTGACTCTGAAAACGCGTCAGGCGAGGCGATGGCCCAGGACGAATCGGATTCGCCTTCCGGCAAATCGAAAATCAAATCGTCTGACATTACCGGTTTGAAATACTTCGACCAACTCGCACCGCTATTGGGGCGTTTGCACCAAGAGGGCTGCGAGCGTGACATCGCAGGCAACCGCAAGCTGCATTACGATCAGTATTGTATGCTGATACTTCTCTACCTGTTCAATCCCATCGTGACTTCGCTGCGGGGAATCCAACAAGCCAGTGAGCTCAAGAAAGTTCAGAAAAAGCTTGGGTGTGCCCGCGCTTCGCTCGGTTCGTTATCCGAAGCCACGTCTGTTTTTAATCCACAGTCGCTCAAGGAGATCATCAAGGAACTGGGTGAGCAACTTCAGCCAATCGCCACCGATTCTCGACTGAAGAATATCGACCAGACGATCACGCTGGTTGACGGCACGCTGCTATCGGCCTTGCCACAAATGATGGAGGCCTCGGTTCGGAAACAATCCACCGGCAGCGGCATGGTGAAATGGCGTTTGCATACGCATTTCGAGATTGCCAAAGGTTGGCCAGTGCGAATGGACCTGGCTCCCAACGGCGGTGGTGAATATGATGAACGCTCGATGATGTCGGAGGTTTTGGAGCCTGATCGTTTGTACGTGATGGATCGCGGCTATCAGAAGTTCACACTGTTCAATCAAATTGTGGCGGCCAAAAGCAGTTACGTCTGTCGCTTGCGAGACAACAGCAAGTGGCAAACACAGGAGACCAGATATCGAAACGAGGCCGCCGAAATTAGCGAAATCATCAGCGATGAAGTCGTCACCTTCTCCAGCGGATTGGTTAAGAGCCGTCCCGATCACAAGTTGCGGGTGATTTGTGTTCGCTGCAACCCGCATACGACTCGAGGGCTGTACAAAGGCAGTTCCAACGGAGTCAACAGTGATGGCGTGTTGCGGATCGCCACGAATCTGATGGACGTTCCGGCGGAAGTAATTGCCTTGATCTTCTCCCATCGCTGGGCGATCGAAGTCTGCCAAGCCAGATACACCGAAAGATCACTCTTGTATCTGCACGCCGCATAAGAAGAATGGTCTTCCCTGTATCGACGCCGACGCGTTGCTGTTGCTAGCAGATTGGTTTGAGCAACGGTCGTCTGTTGAGCATTTGGAAGTTTCAGACAACGGAGGTCAACAATGTCACGACCAGAGATTCCCCCCCGCGCTCAGCTCAGATCGGTCCGCCCAAGCCGTTGCCTCCAACACTCCCATTGGCCGAATTCTGGCAACACCTGGAGCCCGGTCACCAGCATCGGGTCATCGATCGTCTGACGATCATGCTTCATCGCCAACTTCCGGAAACGCCGGAGGTGACATGCGATGAGTAGAAACACATCCACCGAACTGGATCAAGCTGCCAAGTCAATCAACAATCGCGCAGTACAACTCAGTGCCGCGATCCCAACCAAGATCAAGTCATCGCATTTAGACAGACTGGCAGTTGTTTACGTGCGCCAGTCAACACAACAACAGGTACTTGAACATCGAGAGTCGACGGCTAGGCAATATGCATTGGCCGATCGCGCCGTTGCCTTTGGGTGGGCGCGAGACAGGGTCGAAGTGATCGACGAAGACCTTGGACAGAGTGGTGTGTCAAGCCAAACGCGTAGTGGATTCCAACGACTGCTCACCGAGATCAGTAAAGACTCTGTGGGGATTGTGCTTGGTCTGGAGATGAGTCGGCTATCACGGTCTGGCAAAGACTGGCATGCACTGTTGGAGTTGTGTGCGATCTATCAGACGCTACTCGCCGATACCGATGGCGTCTACGATCCGAGTGATCATAACGACCGATTGCTTCTCGGTCTCAAAGGAACGATGAGTGAAGCCGAACTCCATGTATTGAAAAATCGAATGTACTTGGGACTATGCAACAAAGCCGCTCGCGGAGAAGTGCTCAATCATCCTCCGATTGGGTACGTACGAACAGCGGCTGGTGATTTCGCGCTGGATCCCGACGAACAAGTTCAAGCTGTTGTCCGAAGCATCTTTGATCGATTCTCGAAATGGGGCAGTATCAGTGGACTGCTTAGATCCATGGTGGAAGACAAGATTCAAATGCCGGTGCGTCCCCACTTCGGTGCTGACCGCGGTCAATTGCAATGGCGTCGTCTCAATCGGGTGACGCTATTGAATCTCCTGCATCATCCAATCTATGCCGGAGCGTATCGTTGGGGCCATCGAGAAATCGACCCAAAAAAGAAAATCCCCGGCAGACCCACCACGGGTCGCACGTTGCGAAAACACGATGAATGTCGTGTCCTGATTAAGGACCGATTCGACGCGTACATTACATGGATCCAATTCGAGACAAACCAGCGAAAACTCGAAGAAAACAGCCGGAAGAGCCGATTTCTTGCATCACCCGGTCGAGGTACGAGCTTGTTGGCCGGACTCCTGCAGTGCGGACGTTGTGGTCGCAGCATGATGATCGGCTACAGTTGCAACCGACTTCGTTACGCCTGTCAGCGTGGAAAACTCGACTATGGCGAACAAAGCTGCCAAAGCCTTTCGGGAACGGAACTTGATCTGCTTGTCGGCCGACTTCTGCTGGAAGCACTCACTCCAGCAGCGATCGAACTGAGTCTCAACGCTGCGCGTGACATCGTTAAAAGACGCGTCGATGCGAATCAACAATGGCAACATCGGCTTGCCAGAATTGACTACGAGATCAGTTTGGCCCATCGACAATACATGTCGGTTGATCCAGAGAACCGACTGGTTGCCCGAGAACTAGAACGTCGCTGGGAAGAGAAACTTCGTGATCAGGAACAACTTCGTCTGGAGCATCGTCGATTCACTGAAGCTCAACCAGGCGAACTGACGACTAGCGAAGCCCTGCGAATCAAAGAGTTGTCCGCCGATGTCGCAGCGCTATGGAATGCAGAAACGACGCGTCCCGAAGATCGTCAAGTGATCGCACGCACGTTACTTGAACGTGTCATTGTTACGGTCAACGGTGATAGTGAAAACGTGGACGTCGAGGTCCGCTTCGCAGGCGGCTTCGTCAGCCATCTTGCTCACCGCCGCCCTGTACAAAGGTACGACCAGGTGAGTAACTATGGCGAGTTAATAGCACGCGTTGAGCATCTCAAGCAGGAAGGGAAAACATTGGCACAAATCGCCGATGCATTGAACAAGGATGGCTTTCGTCCAGTAAAGCGGGCGACGAAATTCACACGCAATACTGTCTGCCAACTCATGCGTCGCGAACGTGAACGCCGCGGCATACAGCCCAAATCACCACGAGATCAAAGCCAGTTGCGTGAGGATGAATGGTGGTTACCTGACTTGGCAATGCATCTAAAGATGCCGGTCACTACGATGCATCGTTGGCGTAAAGTCGGTTGGGTCATCGCTCGCAAAGTTGCCGAGACCGGAGGCCACTGGGCCATCTTCGCAAACGCTCAAGAGTTGAAGCGGCTAGACAGGCTTCGCAATTACCAACACAGCTGGAAAGACAAGAACAAACCAGTCAAACTCACGACCCCGACCAAGAATCACCGACAATAATGAATGAATCAAATCAAACGAATCGTAACCTGCTCCCCAGATATACCGTACACAAAGGACGCATCGTGACTGGAAAATCGAGATCTTCTTTCGCTTCTTTAAGCACATGCTCGGCTGCCGCCACTTGCTGAGCCACGATCCCGAAGGAATCGAGATTCAAACGTACTGCGCGATCATCGCCTGCATGTTGATCAGCCTCTGGACGGGCAAGAAGCCAACGCTTCGAACTTATGAGATGATCTGCTTCTATTTCTGCGGAATGGCGGATGAAGATGAACTGATGACGCACATCAAAAAATTAAAATCGCAGTCTCCGTAGGCTGGTTCTTGTCCAGAGTTCCTACGGCTCTCTACGCTGCGCGGTCCGAAAAACGCCACCGCCCATACTGAAAACAATTCGTTTCAAAACAGAAAATAACCAAAAACACACCGCGAAAACCAAGGAGTTGGTAGCCGTAAACTATCGTGCCAAACACTATTGGAACAGCCATTGTTTGAAGAACCTTTGACGATGATGAAGGCTCCTTTTAATTTGAGTGGTTGATTCTCTTCGAAGTTTCAGCTGGTTTGATTGATCAAAATCCAGTTTACCGCTCGAGCAGCAACATGTGTAAGACAGGGCCCCGTCTTCCGCATGTTGCATTCTGTCGCTTTCCTGTCCCCACTTTTTCTTGTCGTCAACAGGGCTCCCAACTCTCTGTGTTTCTCCGTGCTCTCTGTGGTAGCCTGATTTGGCCCACGGTGATCACGAAGTACACAGAGGCCCAAAGTACTGAACCTGGGGCACTAAGAGCATTGGCCAGCCTTCGCGACCCCAATTGTTTTTGGCGACACCCCGTTGCGAGGAAATTTCAAGGTTGTTGGCGCAACGAAGGAAGTCACTAAACTGATGGGCTGTCAACTCGCAACTTTTGGCTTGGGAAATGTCGTAGTTTGGTCTTTCCAGCCGACACTTGCTTAGGAACAATTTTCACCCTAAGAGACAAGCCTAATCTTTCCTGCTGACAGACCTTTGACTTGCAAAACAACGAATAGGCGAGTTGTGTTGGAATCGGTTGTTGGGGCAGTAGTACCTGACGCTGACATTGCCGCTGCTTTTGGAGAAAATTGTGGGGAAGCCCGTCGACAAAACCAGACCTGAATTGACACTCCGTGTTGTCATACTCGGCTTGATTCTCTCAGTGGTGATGGGAGCCGCGAATGTGTACGTCGGGCTCAAAGCGGGGATGACGGTTTCGGCATCAATTCCGGCTGCCGTCATGGCGATGCTCTTGTTTCGTTTGCTGTTCAAAAAATCTAGCATTCTTGAGGCCAACCAGGTGCAAACCTGTGCTTCGGCGGGTGAATCGCTTGCCGCGGGAATTATCTTTACGATGCCGGCAATGATCATCATTGGCTATTGGGATCAGTTCGACTATTGGACGATCACTGCCGTAGCCTTTACGGGCGGATTGCTGGGAATCCTGTTCATGATTCCGATGCGAAAAGTCTTCGTCGTTGACAATGATGACCTGATCTATCCCGAGGGCGTTGCTTGCGCGGCAGTTCTCGAAGCCGGTGAAAATAACGATGCCGATGATGGAGCCGCAACAAGTTTGCTCATGGGCGGTGCGTTGGGCGCCGTCTTCAAAATCTTTGGCGGATTTCTAGGGTTGATCCTTAATAGCTTGCAAGGCGCCAAGATCGTTGGCTCAAGGATTCTATATTTTGGCGGCGACCTCTCTCCGATGCTGGTTGCCGTTGGATTTATCGTTCGCTTGAATGTCGCCGTTCTGATTTTCATCGGCGGTGCGATATCGTGGCTAATCGGTATCCCCTTACTTGGCGGAGCGGCGACTGGCCCAGATGCAGAGAGCCCAGTCAAGCAGGCGATTGAAATCTGGAGTAGTCAGATGCGCTACGTGGGAGTGGGGGCTATGGTGGTTGGCGGATTCGCGGCTTTGATTTCAGTTCGCCAAGGACTTTGGGCTGCTATCACTCATCTTTGGAATGGAATCTCGGGGCAAACCAAAAACGAGGGCAATCAAAAAGACATTCCGTCGAGCGTGATTCTTGGACTTGGGATCCTATGTATCGTATTGCTTTCGGTGGTCAATTATTCCTTCACCAAAAATGTTGGAGTCACCGCACTCTCGACCGTGATCATGTTGGTGATGGGGTTTTTCTTTACGGCCGTTGCCAGTTATATCGTCGGTTTGGTGGGTAACTCGAACAGCCCAGTTTCCGGAATGACGATCACTGCCGTTTTGGTTGCAGGTGCCCTACTTTGGGTGTTCAACTACACCGGAATGGATGGCATGGTCGCTACGCTGGGTATCGCCGCAATCGTTTGCTGCATCGCATGCACCAGCGGTGATGTCTGCAATGATCTGAAAACCGGAGCAATTGTCGGGGCTTCGCCTTTTCGACAGCAGATCATGCAGATAGCCGGAGTCTTTGTTGCCAGTTTTGTCATGGCTCCAATTCTAACGCTGCTTCACAACCAGACGGAGGGCGGAATTGGCGGAGCCAACCTGCCGGCTCCGCAAGCGGGCCTGTTCGCGAGTCTGGCGCAAGGGTTTTCTGGAGAAACCGAACTGCCATGGACGTTGATTGGTGTTGGAGCCCTGCTCGGCTTTGTCATTTTGGGCATCGACGAATACTTGAAGCGCAACAAGTTCAAATTCCGTGCCCATCTGATGCCAATCGCCGTTGGAATGTATTTGCCTTTTGGTTTGACCACGCCCATTTTAATTGGCGGTCTCATTTCGCATTTTTATACTCGTGGAGTTCCTAAAAAGGAGCACGAACACACATTGCATCGAGGTGTCTTGTTTTCATCTGGCGTAATTGCCGGCGAAGCACTAACCGCCGTTGGTATCGCTATCCTGGCAACTTGCGGACTGAAGGCACTGTCGCTGGATCTATCCACAAACACCGTGACGACGATATCCGTAATTGCGGCGATCGGAACCGTCATTGCCTTTGTTGTCTTTGGAAAACCGAAGCGTCAATAAAACCGATTCGAAATAACAGGTACGGCCAATCAACCCGCCCGGACAAGGCTTCGTTCATGTCGCTGGTGTGTTTTTGATCCTGTCCGCGGCTTATTGATCAGCGTCTTTTTTGTCGCCGTGATACTTTTGACCGGAGATTTCGACGGTAACGCCGATCACCTTCTTGTTGCCATTTCGTCGAAACAGGTAGGTCTGAGAACCATTGTCGTCTATGCGAAAAAAGAGATCTTTCGCTTCCGGATAGATCGGATCTTGTTCATTGTCAGCCTCTGAAACGGCGTAGAATTGATCGCCCTCTAACAGAAACGATACGTCGACCTTCTCCTTCTGGCCAACATCAAATGAATAGGTCCCGGTGAACTCATGGAAACCGCTAGGTTCAATGCCGGTTGCCTTTCTGGCTTCTACCTGATCGCGGATCGCCTGCTTGCGTTTCTCCTGTTCCTCGCGGAACGTGTCAAATTGTTCGTTCTCTGAAAACAGCGATGGCAAATCGATTTCATGGGCACCTTTTTCAAGCTCTTCCTTGAGATCAATGCGAACAACTTCTTCGAAGTTATGGAAGTGATAAAGGTAAACGAGCCCATTCTTTAAATCATAGACGTTCGAGTACTGCGTCGGTGCGCCTCGGTTTTGACGTGTGGCGGCCAAAACATCTCGACACGATTCTACAGAGACCGCAACACCCTTTCCTAGGGCTTGAACTGCTGCCTCGTAGCGAGGACAGGGACATTCATCTGCTGGAGTCAACGACTGATAAAAGTTCGTCACCACCTGGTGATCTCCTTTGATCCGAAGGAGATCATCACCTTCGATAATGACGGAGTCGCCATATTGATCGCCAAACATTAACATGGCATTGGTAAGGAACGAGAGTTCGTGTTTCTCGAAAACCGCGACAACTTCGGAAACCGTTTTGCAGTTTGCCATCACATAGTCTGTCATGTTGCCTTCAAATCGCGGCCTATTATCCAGGTTTTTAAGTTTGTTCTCTGCGGTTGCAAATCCATCAAAAAAGAGGCCAGCCTCATTCATGCCACCTTGCGCGAAGAAATCATCAAAACCGAAATAGACTCGCCCCAGCTTTCCGGCGACTCCGCGGTTGCTACCTTCTTTGGGTATGTACCAAATCTTGGTATCAGTCTCCCAGAAATCTTCGTTGTTGCCGGCCAGCGCAAGGCCGTTGCGATAGACAACAAATGCAGTACATGCATGAGCCATCGGTACCAAAACAATAGCGATGAGCAAACTGGTTATAATCTTTGAAAACACGAAACGCCTCCGGAACTGGCGGTGATATGAACGATAGTACCTTCCAACAATTGTATCATCAATCGACAGGTTGAGCAGAATTCCAAATCTCGGCTTTGACTGAGGCACCAATGTACTGCGTCCTTGTCCAGTCGCTTGGTAACCACGATACTGTTCCGCTTGAGAGTACGACATATTACATGCCAGACAGGAAAGCGATCATGAGTGAAAGAATAATAATGCGAACTGGGGAGTGCCTTGTTGCAGGCGGACCGCCTTTCACCGCCGCTGAACCCGAAGTCGTTATTGGTGAACTTGACGGCCCCGTTGGAACCGCAATCGCAACACTCACAGGCAATCAAGCCGCTGGGCATTCGAAAGTTTTCGCCATTCTCAACACCGACGTGCAAGTTCGGCCGGTCACATTAATGGTCAGCAAAGTTACAGTCAAAAACAGTCGCTACACCAACATTCTAATGGGAACCGTTCAAGCCGCGATCGCCAACGGCGTTCTGGATGCTGTTCGGGCTGGCGATATCCCCAAAGAGAAAGCCAACGATTTGGGTATTATCTACTCGGTCTGGCTCAACCCGGGCGTTTCAACAGACGACAACCTGGACCACAAGGCTCTTTTCGAAATTCATCGCAAAGCGACGGCTCAGGCAATTCACAAGGCGATGAACAACGAACCGTCAATTGACTGGCTTTTGGATCACCAGGACGAAATCACGCACAAGTACTACGAGCGTGGACTCAAAGGTGAAATTTAGGGTTTGGGTTTAGCCGGCAGATCCCGATGTCGGGGGTTTTGCCAATTCTCGTTGCCAACCACTGGGATGAACCTTCCGATTTATTCCCGTGGTTCATCGAATTTTTTTATCGTGGGATCCAGGCAGAACCAGAGGAACCAAATTCTGAACGTAAACAAACGCCACATATAGCGGTAGATAGAAACGTAACCCTGATTATTGATGCCGTACAAATTTGCCAAGCGATCAACAAACCTCAAAATGCCATCTTTGCGATCGGATTCTCTAGAAGCGATGCGTAGCACAAAGTAACTGCCGATCGATTTTTTTAAGAATACGTTGTGGTAACAATCGTCGTTTTCGTCGCGAGAAACAAAGATAAATAGTGTATGCGAAGAGGTTACCGAGACTATTTTTCGCTTTGGCTTCCGACCATAGACTCGCCGAGTGATACGGATTTCAGATTGATTGCCGTCAAACTCGTAGTACCAAGCAGAGAAGAGCACCTCAAACGCAACCCACGTCCAGGCAATCAGAAAACCAAGAACGACAAGGGCGCCGGTCAAATTGACTTTCGCAAACACAAATATGAGAACACAAATCAGAATCGCAATTCCAACGACGAGGAAGAAAGGCCCGCAGCGTTCCGTAAAACTATCCTTGTCATAAATTGAATAGGATAAAACGCCTTCACCGTCAGATTGCAAGGATGGAATTCCTCTTTCCATTGTCGAAAGCCCTTTGGCAAAAGCAATATGTGATGGTGAGCATTTCTAGTGCATCGGTTAGTGTCCAACGATGCAGTTGTACAACAAAAATGTACGACGCAAGTTCTGTCAGTGAGGCGTTTGCGGCGAGCAATTCAGCTTCGAAACTACACTGCCAAACGCCGTCACGCAGACACCAAGCATACGATAACTTTCAGGATTTCCCAATAAGACGTAAGGAAACGGACTTTCCTCAAACTGTTTGGTTCCGCCGCCAAGCGCCAATCGAATTATCAAGTTCCTCTTCGACCGATCCTGGGGATCCAACAAGAGACCTGTTGTCGATAAATCAAATAGGGTTTTCCAAATCGCTTGACCATATCCCGCTCTTCAATGGGTCGGACAACCAATTGCCAAATCAACGCCCCGAGAAGCGAGTAGATCAATAGTGGGATGGACTGAAACATTACTGCGACGGCGACCCCCTGCCCAATGCCGGCGATTACCATTGGGTTTCGCACAAGACGATATGGCCCAGTGACGACCAGCTTGTTGGTTTGGTCAAGTGGAAGCGGTGTACCGCCACCGTCTCGAACCATGATATAGCCGCTCAACAATCCCAGCAGCCCAAGACATGCAAAAAGTGACAAACCCGCAAACAACCAAACGCCAGTATTTGGCCACGCCAATGAGCCGAATGCGTCCAAGACAGCAAACGGGATTACGACCAGCGCCAAGATCCAAATGCAGGCGGTTTGAATAATCGTCTTCGCGGCGTTTCCCAAAACATTTGTTGACGAAGCAGTTCGAAAAAGTGACTGGTTGAAACAAAGAAAGCTGTTGTAGGCAAAACCCAGCAGCATCAAACAGGTTGGCAAAAACCCACTGCTCGTAAGCAATGATGCATTGCAACAATAAAGAGAGGCGTATCCAAATGCTCCCAGGATTACATACTCAATCGGCAAATTGTTGCGATAGGCTCGAATGGTGGACAACGCGGCAATGAGGACAATGTCAGGAGCGAAGAATGACCAAAACGCTGGCGCTGGAATTCCATCAAATTGAAAAGCTGAAAAAAATGTTTCGCTCGAAGCAAGGCCAACCCACCAGGCACTGATCAATGCGGCTTGTAAAAGATAGGCCGTTTCCTTCATCAAAGATTCTCAAAGCTATAAAGGGAAAGATCACCGAGCCGACGGTTGGCTACAGCAATCTATTCCGGACAACCATCGGAAAAGTTGGGCGAGGCACGATTGCTCATCCCAAGCCGCCAGGTTGCGAGCGAGGCTTCGTGTTCACTGCATTGCTATTGGACACTCTGCGACCGAAGTATGACAACCCTCATATCAACGTTCAAAAATTGAACAGTTTTTGACAATGCCGCCAGAGCAGAATCTTTCCAGTGGGTATGCCCCGCAAACGAACATGCATCTCTTGCACTAAGCCACTTAACAGATCATCGCCGACGACTGCAAACGTCAGCCTGAGCATCAAGCAATGCTAAATTTGAACCTGAGTCACTTCACGACCGGCAAAAAATCAACAAACTTGTTGATGGACGATACCACAGAGTACACGAAGGTTCACAGAGAAAAGCAGGGACTCACCTTTTCGTTGAACTTACACAAAACGAAATCGCCAGATTCAAGCTCGAATCGCTGGTGATACTACAACTTCGAACTCCGTGTTTCTTCGTGTTCCTCTGTGGTAATTCTCTTCTTGTTTGGAGAATGCTCCCAGGCGGAAATGAAACCACAGAACTCGCGGAAATTCACAGGGAAAAGTAGGGGCTCAAATCTTTTCATCGAACTTACGCAGGATGCTAAGAGCCCCCCAAACAAGTGACCGTCAGGATGGCTACGAAGGCTTCCAGACAGTCTCGACTTCATTCGCTCGATCCACGAGTTCGTTTACGATTCGCTCCGGTTCCATCCAGCTGGCAGGATGCACAAAACCAACTCCCAATTCCGAACCGCTCCCGATTTCATTGGCAGAAATTGCCGCCAGCACTGCTGGATTCCTGACGTTCCCAAAGGGTCGAATCACTGTCGTTTGCAAGACTCCTTCTTGACCATCCAGAATTCCTTCTGCCTCATGCAGCAGGATCCCGTCGGTCCGATGTCCACCGAGTTTCCCCGTCAGCCAACCGCCCGGTCCCGCGAAATACCAAACGGGAAAGCCCAACATGGAAAGTCGCTCACCCAGTCGCATCGACCAGTTCCCAAGCGTTGTATTGAGTCCGAACCAGTGAGTCGTATCGTCACAGAGCCCATCACTGGAAATGTGCTCAAGCGTATCACCGAGTGCAACGCATCGCTTGGTACCACCCGGAAAATCAAACCGTTTTTGATTCGATCCAAGTCTACCCAGCTTGGTCGGCTGAGAAACCGTTTTCAAATAATCCGAAACCAGTCCCCCACCCCAGCCGAAATTGTGAACCGACAAAACCGTTTGCACGCGGCGAACTTCCTCCATCCGCTCACTTGCCCGGCGCGTCAGCAAACCCGTGATCCCCCCAACTGTCGAAGCGCCGACGAGTACTGGAATATGGGCGGCCATCGCGCGCTCGCCAAATTCACTCTCCAACTCACGATATCGAAATGCTCGAGGACACAAATCGACATACGCAGTCTTAGTTTCCAAAGCGACTTCCAACGGCGTGCTACCAATCGCAAAATAGGACCCCGCCGCGTGGACAATCACTACCGGTTTCAGCTCTGTGACTAGTGCCTTCAAATCCTTTTGGTTTGCGACGTCAACCTTGTGCGAGGTCAATCGCCCCTCGGACCCGGGAGGCCATTGGTCGTCGGGAATTCCGCGCCGACTGGCAATCGCAACCTGATGGGACGACCTGACCAACAAGTCACCGACCACGAGGCGCCCAAAAGTCCCAGTGCCGCCTAGAACCAGAATCAACGCCATACGGGTAATCTTCCAAAAGAGAAATGCGACTTTTTGAATTTCAACTCTGCAACGACTTTAATAAACATAACCAAGTGATCCTGTCGCAACGCATCTTGTCGTCGAATTGGGAAAGTAACTTCTGCGATAGCAATCCGTGTGCAGGATAATCCTTCTACGACCAACGGGATTCAACGTGAAAAAGTTCACGGCGACTCGGCCGTCAGCCCATTTCAAAACTCGGGGACGCAGGTCTGCCTGAGCAAATGATGCCACGTCGGGTGCACCGATCAGTCGAAGACTTTCTCGCCAATGCGGCTCCGGCTCCCATTCTTCTTGAGGTAAAGTTTCCAAAAGATCGTGAGCGTGCCAATCGACTCCGTGCCAATCTGCACCGACCTCTTCAAATTGTCGTAACAAAATGGACGCATTCAAGTAAGACTTAAGCGATTGGTCGCCTGTAAAATTCTGCCCACAAAAGAATCTTTCGTGCTTTTGCGTGGGAATAAATGCCTCGTCTAAATGCGATTTGTGAGGAAGTACTGAGATCGTACCGCGAGCACCATGTTCAGTTGAATGGACGTGAGCCCAAAACTCGTAAATCTCAGGAAGCTGAATCCCCGGCACCTTGTCGAACAAAGTTCTATCTAGCTGAAAAGTTCTCCACTCTTCGCTCTGGGGATAATCGATGGTCGCGCCGGCTTGCTCAAGTGCACGTGACGCCGCATCAACATCAGGAACGGACAACCGTTTGGGAAATGCTCCATCGACAAACTCTTTGGCAACTTTGAGGGGCAGGTTAGCAACGTCTCGGACTGTACGCACGACGGCACTTTTGTTTTCTCCTACCGCCCAGATGTTCACCGTGTTGGCCATGTTTACTACATCCAAGTCGATTTCTTTAGCTGGAAGACGGAGAAAAGGAACCAAAGCGGCACGTAGCTGATTAAGTGCTTCGACGTCACCACGCCAATTTTCTTCCGCAACAGGTACGATTGTCGTGTCTGCCATCACTCAACCTCAAAAAACGATTGGTACTAAATCGAGTCTTGGCGATGCATCCACCGACGAGGTGCTGAAGCCTGTCGGCGGCTTGCTGTTTTCCAGATTTATTAAAGACCCAAAGCAATTACAAATGCCACTGCAGCGCCAAGTACTGCCACCAACCAGGTCAACGCAATGCCAACGACAGCCCAATTGCTAGACCGCTGAAATTTTTCACTGTTGTACTGTTGTACGAACAGTTTTGCTGCCAATTGTTTCATCCCAAGAACTTGAGCGATCAGGACAATCATCCGCAGACTTCCAATCGAACTTGCCGACATGGCAAAAGAAACGGCCAACACGGCGATTAACGCCAATAGGCCAACTGCCATCGCGATGACGGCCGCATTGGTTTTTCGCAAACGTACATAGTTGATGGCCATGAGTGTCGCCCCTGCTCCAATCGTGCCAAAAAAGGTTGCCATCGCGATTTGGGTCATGGAGAAAAGTGGCCGAGTCCCCTCACTCTCCTGGCTCCGCCGGGCAGGTGAAGCCTGGGATGGTGATGAGTATGGATTGGAGCCGATATTTGTGGTGGGTACTGACATGTCTGTCTCCTGGTTTCTTGATTTTGACCGCGAACAGAATTGCTTGTCCGACAGTCTCCATAACAACCAGCCAGTCAGTTGTGACAGGCAATTCCCATTTTTTTGAATCGATCCTTTTGCGAACCCCCCAACTCTTTAATTTCCAAACTGCGGCATCACAGGCTTCTAACTGAGGCACACAGAAAAGCCGCTGGGTCGATCTGATGGCGGGCTCGATGCAAAAAATGCGGACCACGTTTTCCGGCATTCGGATGGAAACTCCCCAGTTTTTTCGGAAAAACCGAGAAAAACAGATCGAGGCAAATAATTGATCTGCCGTGGGCATCTAACACAATAGAAGCAAAAGTACCGCACTCGGTACACCAAAAATCGTTCACCTAACCCAAGTCGAGACGATGAGTCGAACAGGTAAATTCAGCCTCTTGGTCATTTTTCTTTTGCCATTTTTTATCGCATTCGCGTACGAAAACAGCCCAAAGCCTACGGTGAACGATTCCAGCGATGGCGCAGCAGCGACCATCACCCCGCTCACCAACACTTTTTCGATCAGCAAGAAAATCGACGAATTGGTTGTGGCTCAATTGGCGAAACACGATCAAGAGCAAAACGATCGATGTGACGACGAAGTCTTTTTGCGCCGAATCTACCTCGACGTCATTGGCCGAATCCCAACGTTGCAGGAGACCAATCAGTTCCTCAGTTCCAACAAGAAGAACAAACGTGAAGTTTTGATCGATCAACTTCTTGATTCTTATGGATACGTTAGTCGGCAATACAACTTTCTCGCGGATCTGCTGCGCATCAAGACTCGAGAGAATAATGTAGTTGGGCAACCCTACATCGACTTTGTTAAGAATTCACTTGAAACAAACAAGCCCTACAATCAATTCGTGCGCGAGCTGATTGCAGCCGAGGGCCCAATGATCAGTCGCGACAATGGTGCCGTTGGGTACTATCTTCGTGATCGCAACATGCCCGAAGACAACATGTCCAACACCATCCGAGTTTTCCTCGGCACTCGGTTGGAATGCGCTCAATGTCACGACCATCCCTTTGACCATTGGACTCAGAAACAATACTACGAAATGTTGGCTTTTACGGGTGGCGTCATGACGCGACTTCAACAGATTGATTCTGAGCACGCGGAAGACGTTGCCAAACTTCGACGTCGCAGTGACGAACTCGACGAGTCTGAAAAAGCCGCCTTGCGTCGAATGATTCAACCGATGTCATTTGGCGTTTCGGGATCCGGCACCGGACTGGCACGGCTCCCGGAAAATTTCATGGGCGACGATGGCGATGACTTTGACATCGTCACGGCGAAAACCATGTTCCAAGGCGAAGAGATTGTCAATCCACAACTGCCGACGGGAAGAAGGGCAACGCAAATCAACAAGCGCTACCCTCAGCGAATTCGTGGTGCCAAAGAAATCGATTCTCGATTTGCCTACGCTGATTGGTTAACCAGCTCTGATAACCCACGTTTCACAACGGTAATCGCCAATCGCTTATGGAAGCAGGCAATGGGATTGGGACTGATTGAACCCGTCGATGACATCAACGAAAAAACAACTGCTTCCAATCCTGAACTCATGGAGTTCCTGACTCAATCGATGATCGACCTTGATTACGACATGAAGGAATTTCTGCGAGCGATTTATAACTCAAGGACTTATCAAGCTTCCGCCATGACGACCGACGTGCCGGACCCCAACGAGTTCTACTTCAATGGCCCCATCGTTCGACGCATGTCGGCGGAACAGATCTGGGACTCATTGCTAACTCTAACGATCCCTGGGATCGATCAGCGACAAACGAATGCCAATGTCAGGGTTCGAGGGCTGGGAGGGGTTGGCAATCTCTACGATCGCTATGAATCCCTTCGCCAAATGACGGCGGATGAGCTAGTCGAGACTGCCCAAGGCTACCGTCGCGGCGGGAACTCGATGATGATGAAAAAGAAAATGCAAGGCGAAGATCGCCCTGAAAAGAAAAAGTTCGATCAGGAAAGCGAATCGCTTCGCAAGAAAATTCGTCAAGCTCGAAAAGCCGGAAATCGCGAGTTGACCGCGGAGCTGACCGCCAAGCGAAAAGACCTGATTGCTGATTTTCGGCAACTGGCCAGACGCGGCAGTCAACTTAATCGGGCCTCGGAAATTGCCTCACCAGCGCCTGCCGGGCACTTCCTTCGTGAGTTTGGTCAATCAGATCGAGAAACGATTGAAAACGCCAATCTGGAACCAGCCGTCACACAAGCGCTTTCCTTGATGAACGGATTTTTGGAGAACCGAATTGCCAATAACGATTGCGACCGTTATTGATGCGGAACGTACGTCAAGCCACCGATGCAAAAGAGGCCGTCAACATCGTTTATCTTTCCATGCTCAATCGCAAGGCCTTCTCGTCAAGAAGAAACGATGTGGGCCAGCGATTTCCGCAAATACAGTCGCGACGAAGCTGTCAGTGACCTCATTTGGACTTTGGCCAACACCAACGAGTTTATTTTTGTGAAGTAATCTACGTCGCTCCACATCGCAGCAAAAATCCATCGCACCATTTCGAAAAAGACTATGAACGAACTCAAAAAACAAAACGACTTTTTTTCTCGCCGAGCCTTTGTTTCGGGTGCAGCAAAGACGCTGCTGGGGGTCGGAGCCATGCCGCTTTTCACTTCCATGGCTCAGGCAGCAGCCATCCGTGGCTTCAACCCGCGCCCCGACGCCTCGGCAAAAGCGGTGATCTATCTTTACATGAGTGGCGGGATGAGCCACCTCGATACCTTTGACACCAAACCTGGCGCTGAAACCCAAGGCCCAGTTGAATCTCTCAAGACGAGTGCGGACGGCATTCAGGTCAGCCAGTTCCTTCCCAACATGGCGCGGGCACATGGACAAGGTCTCCGTTGTCAATTCCATGAACTCAACCCAGGGCGCCCATGAACAGGGGCGCTACTACATGCACACCAGCTATACCATGCGAGGCACCATCCGCCATCCGGATATGGGAGCCTGGACTGCGATGCACATGGGCAAACAAAACAAAGGCCTTCCTGCCAACGTCAAAATTGGCGGGAACAGCGCGGGTTTGGGCGCAGGTTTCCTGGAATCCAAGCATGGAGCCCTCCCCATCGGAGATCCACTGGCTGGACTGCAACACAGCACACTTCCACGCGGCGTAGAGGACGAACAGTTTCAACGCCGAATGCAGCGAGTCAACCACATGAATGACTTGTTCACGACCAAATATGACACTAAGCAAGCGCGTGCTTATGCAGAAATGTACGACGAAGCCGTTCGCTTGATGAAGAGCAAGGACTTGGAAACTTTTGATCTCACTCAGGAGCAACAGGCAACTCGAGATGCCTACGGTGACAACTCCTTTGGTCAAGCCTGTCTGCTGGCGCGTCGATTGGTGGAGAACGGTGTTCGGTTCATCGAAGTCGACCACGGCGGATGGGACACTCATGAAGACAACTTCGGGCGGGTCGCAACACGTAGCGCTCAATTGGATCAGGGCATGGGAGCGTTGATCGGCGATTTGGCAGAACGAGGAATGCTCGCCAGTACGATGGTCGTCTGGCGACTGAGTTTGGCCGCACCCCGACGATTCATGCGGAGCGCAATAACGGCCGAAATCACTACCCCCAAGCTTTTAGCTGCATGCTGGCCGGGGGCGGCATCAAAGGTGGGTTCAAATACGGTGCCACTGACAAAGAGGGCCGTGAAGTTGTCGAAAACAAGGTAACGATCCCAAGCTTCAATGCTACAATTGCCCATGGCCTGGGCTTGCCGCTGGAAAGAAAACAATGTCGCCTTCCATGCGACCTTTTACAGTAGCCGACAAAGGAAAGCCAGTTTTGGATCTATTCGCATAGAGCTGCATTTCACGTCGAAGCCCTCAGCCGCCTCACTTACGAGATAGCAAGAGTTCGACGATGAAATTTGTCATTCCCGCCATCGTTGTCGTAGCGACGATGGCATGTGTTCTGTTTTTTTGGCGTAGCCCACAACCCGACTCGGGCTCCGACTCCAAATCCGACGTTAGCACAAATCCCGATTCAAACCCCAAGCAATACGATCTACTGGTCAGTGGCTTCGCATCCGATTCGATAGGCCGATACGATTCTTCCACGGGAGAATTCTCGGGAACCTTCGATTCTAGCTCTGGATTGGACGGCACCCTGGTCGCCAGAATCGGCCCCGATGGCTTGCTTTACGTTGCCAGCGAAGAATCACATCAGATTCAGCGATACGATGCGGCAACAGGCAAATTCATTGACCATTTTGTCGACGCCGAATCGGGAGGAATGAAATTACCTTCGGGAATCACCTGGGACCAGGACGGAAACCTTTTGGTCGCTTGCTTCAAAGCCTGCACCGTACTGAAGTTCGACGGAAAGACGGGAGCGTTCATTGAGATCTTGGTGGAAGCAGGAAAAAGCGGGTTAAGAGGCCCCGACAATGGAACGATTGTCGGCCCAGACGGAAAGCTTTACGTTCCAAGCTATTACACCAACCAAATCCTTCGATACGATTTACAGACAAAGACTTCTGAGGTCTTCATCGAAAAAGTTGGTCGTCCGCGAGTTTTGGTTTTCAAAGGTGATCATCTTTTCATCACCAAGTGAAACCGACGATGCCGTTTGTCGCTACGATCTCGACGGCAAATTTGTTGACCACTTCATTCAACCTGGATCTGATCAGCTGGACGAACCCGCCGGGTTGGCGTTCCTGAATGAACACTGGTTCGTTTCGTCGGTATCGCAGGATAACGTATTGCAATTCGACGCTGCCGGGAAACTCATCAACGCGGACTTCATCTCCGCGGCAGCGGTGGATTGGATGCGCCAGTTTTTATCACCCCCGTCCTTCGGGAAACGACGAATTAACCATTACCAGATGGAACTTGAATTACTTCTTCTGGATACCTTCGTTGCAATATGGGCAACGAATGACTCCCGTTCCATTGCAGGAGTTGCACCTCGCCCAGTCGGTTCCGATTCGCCCCCCACCCAAGCCGCCTCACGGTACCGTCTGCCAGCGTCACGGTGCGCTCGCCCATGACGGGAACTTCAATTGAACCGTCTCGACAGACCGTGTTGCCACAACGCAATTGTGCGGACCCGGCACATTTAACGCAGCGTGAATCATCGATTTCTGTATCGGACAGGATCTGGGCCTCCTGATTGGCGATTACAAATCGAAGTTGATTTCGACAAGTCCCTTCCAGATCTTTGGGCAATAGGAGCCTCCACCCACCCGGTTCACCTGTCGCGTCAACGCGGTCAGCAAACCGACCAAACGCCAGTTGGACCGCTCGATCCGTTTTCAGGCCCGACGAAGCGTCGTTGATCATCCGATTGGCTTTGGCAATATTGTATTTGATCGAGTCTGAGAGTCGGAGTTCCGTCAACTCGTCTGCTTGTTGCCAGAGTTTCAGCGCTCGTGAAACTTTGTTGTCACGAATCGACGAAACCGCCAAATTGTTGATTGCGATAACCAGGTTCGCTTGCTCGTGTTCGTTGGAAACAGGAAGGTACCTTCGCCCTCGTTGAATGGCATCCTCCAACAGTCGTTGACCGTTTTGAGATTTGGCCACAAAAACGTCGTAGTGAAGGGCCGCAACAATCGCCGCATCAATGGAGGCCGGATCCGACCGCGAAATGTCGCGAAGAGCCTTCTGGTTCTCACCCGTTCTGGCAATGGTTGACTGCTTGATCCAATCGTCGACGACCTCCTTCGTCCTGATTTTCTTGGATGCCAGCTGTTCCAAGGTCAGAAATCGATCGCCAAAGATAATGGTTTTCGCATGAGCCTCTTCTTCAAAGATTCTGATTTTGGATTCGACATACTCCCGATTGGAATCATCAATCAGATTAGCGCTCCGAAACTCCTGGAACAACTTCAGAGCATCAACAGCAAATAGCACTTCACGAGTTCGCCTCTTGAGTTGGCTAAAGAGTTGCTTTTTGTAGTCACGAATTAGCTGCTGATCTTCGGCGCTAAGCCGGTTGAGAGAAATCGAAGCCTGTTTTCCATTCGCACTTTCCAACGTCACGGATTCCTCGGTGACCGCAATCAGCCGGGCCCTCCAAGTTGTGCGAACCGGTGTCATCAGACCATTCTCTCAGCTTCTCAAACCGACTCGTCTGGGCGTCAACCACGCTACTCGCAATCAATATTGCGCCAAACAGTATGAACACCAAACTACAAACTAAAGTCTTCATGGAACGCAAAACAAATGACGAGGCAAAAACCAAGCGTATTAGCAAATTCACTAGCATGCAAGTTGGAATGCCCCCTAAGTGGTACGGATAAATAGCCGCAAAACGGATCGTTGTGCTACCAAACAGCCACTCCGTTCGTCCAATTGTAAAATTCTCATTGCACCCAATCGCTCAAACTGCTAATCCTTCCGCAAATTTGCCTTTAAAAGCATCCAAGCCGTCCAGGCTTCACAGATCCAATTGCAATTCAATGGGAGCCAACGTTGAAAAAATATCTTACATTTTGCTTGCTTGTGCTGGGGACAGTTCTTCCAACACAAACACTGATCGCACAAACAAATACGCCCGCCCAGCAAGTCAGCCAGGGCACCAAGAAGATCAGCTTTCGCCAGCCCGAGTGGAAAACGCTGCATCTTCAAGACATGACTCAAGTCGAAACTGCGTCGGCAACCCTCAAACAAATCGGTTGCGAGGTCATGCAGAGCCAGCACGACGATCACGTTGACCTTAAGTTTCGTTGCGTGGCATGGAAAACGATGACACTGGAAACTGATCAACAAGTCGGTCAATGGTCCAAGTGGCTCGTCGACAATGGATTGAATACCGTAATTCTTAATCCTCCAGCCGGCACCCAAATGCCCACCGTAAATGTACATCCTTCCTGAACCCGTGTCCGCGCATCTTCATGATCCGGAGGAAGCCCAACAAGTCGTTGAGATCTTGAACATGCTGGGGTGTGACGTTCAGTCGTTCGATCACAACGGTCACTTGGATATCAACGTTCAGTGCACCCAATGGTTGACTCTCGGCGTTGCAACAGAGGAAACCGCTCACGAATGGCAAGCTTGGCTGAAAAGTAACGGCTTTGAAACTCGCCACACACACGTCCAGCAATAGACGATTGCAACTAAGGCAATACGCTATCCGACTGACCAATCAAAAGACGCTCAAGCTTAAAACGGCTTGAGCGTCTTTTTTTGGTGAACGTCCTCGGTATTGAACGACAACATCTAGTTTCTTCCTCCGGCTATACTGAAACGGCATAATCAAGCATAAACCAGGCGGCGAAAAAGGCCTACCCGTTGTGCAATCGTTTCAGAGGAAGCCATGACTCGTATCGCTTTATTGTTTGTATCAACCGCAATCGCTTGCTTATCTGGATTGCCCGTTCGCTCCGCCACCGCCCAAGAATTGCTCGAAACGCAGTTAAAGAATATCGCGCCTCAGCAATTGGCGAATCAGGCGTTCGAACAGGGCAATGCTCAACGTGGCGCTTTGCTTTTCTATCAAGCCGATATGAATTGCGCCAAAGTGCCATGAAACTACGGTCGACGGCAAAAGTCTGGGCCCGGACCTGACCTTAAAGCGCACCGTGTCTACTGACCATTTGGTAAAGTCGCTACTCGACCCCAATGAAACCATTCACGAAGGCTACGAATCGGTGATCGTTCAGACGGACGCTGGCGAAACAATCTCAGGCATACTGGTCGAGAAAACGGCAAAGACTCTGACTCTTGCTCGCATCGAAAATCCTGATTCGCCCGAGACCTTCGATTTGGATGAAGTCGAATGGCGACCCAGCAAACTATCCACCATGCCTGTCGGACTCGCCAATCAGCTTGCCGATTCGCAACAGTTCTACGATTTGATCAAGTACCTTGCGATCATTGCGGCCGATGGTCCGGCACGTGCCACCCAGTTGAGACCTGCAGGCGCACTCACCCGCCTGCCGCCACTTCCCGACTATGAGAAACACATCGATCACCGTGGTTTGATCAGGAGCTGGAACAACGATTCGTTTACCAAGGGCGAAAAGATCTTTTCGCTTCACTGCGCAAGTTGCCATGGAACCGTCAACGAAGAAGGAAGCATGCCTACCTCGTTGCGATTCGCTACGGGGCGATTCAAAAACGGCAACGATCCCTACCAAATGTATCAGACGCTGACGCATGGCTATGGCATGATGAATACGCAGCGATGGATGGTCCCCCAGCAAAAGTACAATGTGATTCATTACATCCGTGAACACTATCTGAAAGAACACAATCCCACGCAATTCCTTGAGTTAAACCAAGAGTATCTTGCCTCACTGCCAAGTGGAAACACTCGCGGGCCCCAACCCGCCAGCGGAGGAGCCTTGGGTCGAGATGGACTACGGTTCCAGTTTGATGAATACCATCGAAGTCACTCGAGATGGTTCCAATATCGCGCAAAAAGGAATCATTGTTCGCCTGGACGAAGGTCCTGGAGGCGTCGAGTCAGGCAAACACTGGATGATGTACGAACATGACACGATGCGAGTTGCGGCAAGCTGGAGCGACCAGTTCATCGATTGGAACGGCATACACTTCAACGGTCGCCATGCCATTCATCCTCGAATCAACGGCCTGGTCCACTTCGCCAATGCAACTGGGCCCGGCTGGGCGAGACCAGAGGACGGCAGTTTTGTGGACAATCGAGTTCTTGGCCGCGACGGAAAAAGATACGGTCCATTGGATCGCAATTGGGTTCACTATCAAGGCATTGTACCGATATGTAGACCGCTCCATTCTTAGCTATCACGTTGGCCAAACCGAGGTACTCGAATCCCCAAGCATGACCTACCAGTCCGAATCACCTTTGTTCAGTCGCAACTTTAATCTTGGCCCACGCACCAAGGACTTGATTCTGCAAGTCGCCCAGATCGGCGATCTCAATCCGCAGATTACGGGTAACTCCAGTGAAATCGTTGTGCTAAGTGGCCCCCAGACGACAAACGCCAAAGATGCACCGGGTTCCAAGAAGCACCACTGGCGACTCGATGGCAGCACTTACTCTCAGCTGGTTGATGGAAATCCGTTCAATATGCACGAACGCGATTTTTCGATCGTAGCCAGAATACGCACAACCCATGACGGAACCCTTTTTTGCAAAACCAAGAACTGGGCAGAATGGGTTCCAGATGGAAAGTCGCTATTCGTCCGCGATGGCCGATTGACCTACGACATCGGCTGGGCGGGAGCCGTCACCTCCCAATCCAAAATCGATGATGGAGAATGGCACGATATCGCCATGACCTGGTCTGCAAAAGACGCCAAAGTGACTTTCTTCATTGATGGAAAGCAAGATAAAACGGGAACGCTTAAAGGGGAAAAGCCAGTTGCCGACCATGCGATTCGCATCGGTTACACCAACGAAGATTTTCCAGAATCCAGCTTCTTCAATGGCAGCTTGGCCGGAGTACGCTTTTATCAACGCCGATTGAGCAAAAAAGAACTTGAACAAAATGCTGAGATCGACCACAGAGATTTGGTCGCCGATTGGAGGAAGATCTCCGGTGGAGAGCTGATTGATATTTCTGGTCACAACCGCCATATGGAAATCATCGCTGGCGATGAAACTTCTCTCGATTCTAACTGGGGACTTTGGGTTGCCACTTCCCAACTGCCAAAGGGATCAGAGTTCTTTGTCGCTGACGACAACCTGCGGTTGAGGATCGCAGCAGGCGATCAACCCCTTCAATTCACTTTGGTCCATTCACCAATTCCCACAGCAAGTTCGCCACTCCCTGTCGTCAACTTGAATGAACTACCGCTCGATCTCAGTCCATTGACTCAGGGTGGCCCCAGAAATTATCCTTCGGTGATCGAAACCAAGGTCATTCGCGGCAAAGACGAAGGGCCTTTTGCCGTCGATGTTTTTTCAGAACCGCGAGAAAACCCCTGGGGATGTCGCGTCCGATTAACGGGTGTCGATTTCTATCCTGATCGCGACGAAGCACTTTGTTCAGCCTGGGACGGAAGTGTCTGGCGGGTGTCGGGAGTCAACTCCGAAGACGGCATTCTTCAATGGCAACGCATTGCGGCTGGTCTGTTTCAACCATTGGGAATTAAGATTCGTGATGGCGAAATTTTTGTTACCTGCCGAGACCAACTGGTGCGACTTCACGACCTCAATGACGATGGCGAAATGGATTGGTACGAAAACTTCAACAGCGATCACCAGGTAACTGAACACTTTCATGAATTTGCCATGGGCCTGCAAACGGACGACGAGGGCAATTTTTACTATGCCAAGTCCGCGCGACATGCGCTCAAAGCAATCGTTCCCCACCATGGTACGCTACTTCAAATCAGCCGCGACGGATCGACAACGAAAATCCTGGCCAATGGATTTCGAGCTGCCAACGGTGTCTGCTTGAACCCGGACGGAACTTTCTATGTCACCGATCAGGAAGGGCACTGGAATCCCAAGAATCGAATCAATTGGGTTCAGCGAGATAGGTTCTACGGAAACATGTTCGGCTACCACGAGGTAATCGATGAAAGTGACGAAGCCATGGAGCCACCGATGTGTTGGATTACCAACTCCTTTGATCGTTCCCCCTCTGAATTGATGTGGGTAGACAGCAAAAAATGGGGGCCGCTTCATGGGACGCTGTTGAATTTCTCTTACGGCTACGGACAAATCTACGTGGTGCCTCATGAAAAAATTGATGGCCAAGTGCAAGGAGGAATGTGCCCACTTCCTCTTCCTCGCTTTCCGACAGGCGTGATGCGTGGCCGATTCCACCCAGAGGACGGTCAGCTCTACTGCTGCGGCATGTTTGCTTGGGCCGGTGATCAGCAACGACCAGGTGGGTTCTACCGAATACGTTATACCGGACAACCCGTCCATCTACCTCTTGAGCTCATTGCCACCGAATCTGGCCTGCAAATCGGTTACTCAGGCAAAGTCGACTCGCCAACAGCAACCGATCCTGACAATTATCGAATCAAAACCTGGACGATCAAACGCAGCGCAAGATATGGCTCGGAGCATTTCGACGAAAAAGAACTTGCCGTGAAGTCTGTCCAACTATTGGCTGACGGAAAAACCATTGTCCTGAAAGTCCCAAAAATCGAACCCACTCGATGCATGGAAATCGTTTACTCCATCAAAACTGCCGATGGCAAAAAGCTGCAAGGCAAGATACACAACACCATCCATCGCCTAGGCAAGAATTCGAATAAGGATTGAGGCAGAAAAAACCCGAAACACAATCGAGGTACGAATGTCCTCTCATTGAAGTTCCGGGGTTTGAGTGTTCATCAAGACCAAACATTCGTCCTACTCATCGATCAGACTTTGAATGTCTTCAGGAAGGGCAAATGCATCTGCAGGCAATTCTGGATTGACTTCCAAAGTATTGACCGTCATGGTTGCTTCGCCTTGAGGAGTTGAAATCACTTGCTTGTGCGCCATCGTGATGCCATCAACTGTTTTGAAATCGCTGGGAGTCATTTCGGTCGTCATCTCACCGGCACCTGGGATTTCCTGAGTCACAACTATCTTCACGATGCGCCCAGATTCCTTGTCAATGAAACGAGTTTCTGATGCACCACTCGCGGGAGCAAAAACTAGTTTATAGGCCGTCTTGCCGTCAAAATCTTCCGTGCCATCAAGCGTAATTTCGCCGTTGTAGCCATCAAGCCAAGTCAACTCGGGGAAGAAGCCTGGTGCAGATGATTTCATCATCTCCAGCTCTTCTCCTTCAAAGACTTTCGCACCCTGAAACGGATTCACAGTCCAATAAACTTCGCCATCGGATCCGTTAACCACTTCTCCCATTTGTGGAATCTCCTGAGTCATCACAAATTTCTTGCCTGCCTGAACTCGCGTCATCGTGATCTCCATTTCTCCCACAGGAGACGGAGCAGATACCGTTGACTCGGTGCGCATCGTCTTGATGGCTTTCAACGTTTCGATATCGCCAATCGACTTGATATGCATTTTGACGATTGACTCAACGGTCACGTCGTCTTGAGCTTGTGTCGCAAAAGGTGAAAAGGTAACGGCAGCTGCAAGCAGCGCGAATGCCAAGCGGAAGGTGTTCTGATTCATTGATTCGATTCTCGATAGAATTGTTGGTTTTGTAAGAAGCTATCTTAATGCAAATCAAAACCACTGCGAGGGATACCTGACGGGGAACTCAAGCAATCTGAGAAACGGTCGATTAGGTTCCCAAGCAAACAGGAACACTCTTTTTTTGCCAATCTGTAGATTCGGCCACACTAAACGCTGAAACGAGCGAATAGTTCAGTGGGTATATACGTTGGTGAGTAATGCGAGGTCCAGCTCACCCCGTTGGTGAGAGGTCGAGAAGCCTCCGAGGCAGAAAGACAATGATTTGTTTCGGCGGGAGCCTCAACCTCCCAAAGAATTATTGACCGTCCGGAGTCTCATTTCTTAGCCCTGAGACATAATCCGAATTGGCCAGCGTCATCGGAGAACCTGGCCTTCTTTCTCCAACCGATTCGCAATCCATGCCTCAGCTCGCTCGGTAAACTGCAGTCGATGACACTGCTGTTGTTCGTCCACCGCATAACACCTCAACTCACTCAGATCGACAATAGCAAGTGGGCCAACTGAAACCGCAAACCCGCATTCCAAGAGTGCAGGTTGATCGATCGCTTTTGCAGTCGTGGGCCGCTCCAATCGGTGGTTGGCTAAGTCAATGAATGTCAATTCACCATCCGACTCGATGCAAATCTGCTTGACGAGACAGGAAGCTTTCAAATCGGCTGCCCAACCTCGCAAGTTCAGCCGGCCGTTCTGCCACTCTAATCTGTCAACTCGCCCATCGACTTCGACGGGAAACAAAACGACTGTTTCCTCATGCCTTGAAGGGGCCGCCTTGAGTTCCTCCATACGTCCAAGCTCAGCGACTCGCCCATTGATATTGGCTGCATAAAGTTGAAACTCAGCGGGCCCAAAAGTCATCAATTCCGTTTCAGATGTTTCGAGGTAGGGAACCTCGGTTCTGGAAATCGATACCTTGGCAGTAAATGAGTAGCACTCCAGTCCCACGAAACCACCATTCCTGGCATTGGACCACTGTCCGGACTTCACCAATTCAAATTGCGTATCCTTCAATTCAACAAGCCGATCCGCAACCTTGATAAACAACGCGGTAGGGCAGCGATGATGCACACAATCATAAACCCATCCTTCGATCACCAATTGATCACCCGATTGAGAAAGGCGCTCGGCACAACCAATAACACAGCGAGGAAATTCATATCTGACGCCCGACTCCGACTCTAGCTGACCCGGCAGCAACGCCACGCAAGAGGCTCCCACTCGCATGTTCAAAACATACTCACCGCAAAAGCCTGCAGCCATAATCGCAAGTACCGCGTGGGACACAACAATCGGCAGGAGTTTCTGGGAGCGGCAATAGCTGGCGATCCAAAACAGGCCAGCGACCAAAGTCAAACCAACCAACAACAGATTCGGCAAATGCAGCAAGGAAAACAACAACGCTCCAACGACCACAACGACCGACACTCGCTGAAACAATCGCAGCAAAACTGGCACAATCAACAATTGCAACATCACCTGCTGTCCAGCGACCGTGGGAATTTTGACCATCAGCCATTCAGAAAACGACTTGTCGAGCATGGATGCCCAAAAGTCTCCGCGGAACGCTCCAGTCCAAAGGCAAACCAAAAACAATGAAAACCCTGCCAAGCCAGTGAACCAAGCTAGACGCATTGGCTCACGATCTTTGTCGTGATTCGGAATATGTGTTTCGAAAAGCCGCATAGTCGGCGCGTGGTTCTTCCAGGCATCGAACCCTAGTACCAGCAAAACAATAACGAGAAAGAACTTCGATTCAACACGATCGGGCATCCACAACGTTGAGAACATTCCAATCAAGAATGCCAACAACAGCGCCCAATCGATGTAGCGCCGTTTCTGGCTGTCCGACCATTCCTTGATGTATTTCATAACTTCACCTCGTTTCTAAGGATCTTGAAATTACATGAATGACACAAGGCCGATTGCAAACCACTCCTGCCAGCAGATTGGATATTTTGAGAAGGGGCGCGACAAGGCTCTACCTAGTTCAGATTGCGGAGTCGCGCAAAGGTCGTGGTTTTTCTAATTGCCTTCAAAGAGAGATTGGCATTGGGCTTTATGGAAACCCGAAGCGTCAGCGAGGCCAGCTCAGGTTGTTCCTCGCTCACGCGTCAAGGTTGTGACTTTTTCGACTGGTGGCTGACTCAGTAGCCAATGGCATCTGAACATCCACATTCCGCCTGTTTTGGAAACCCGAAGCGTCAGCGAGGACGAACCCGACACGTCCTCGCTGACGCGTCGGGTTTCCATACGTCACTGCTTCTAAGTTCTTGCTTCGTGTACGAATGAAAAAGTCACTGCCTCGTCGGGTTACCAATGATTCCTCACGATGCCTTTGTCGCGGGCGACGCATATACGACTTGGGTCGCGGGCGACATCGTCTACTACTTGGGCGGCTGGCGACGTCGTTTACCAATCACGCTCCAAAATCTTTGCATCCTGTATTTGTCGCGGAGCGATGGCATCCGTCAATCCAGCCGGACAAGCTCATTGAGCCAAAGCAATACGTCCTGTCGATCTGGAGCGGCGGCGTTTTGATTGACCCATTTCCATTCGGCCGAAGTGAGCACACTCTCCATGCCTTCTTCCGATTTATTGCGGGCGGCCAGCTGATACTTTTGCAACACCTGATGAACCGACTCGACAAATCGAGCGTCGCCCACTTGCAACAGGCTTCGCTCAATCTGACAAAGCAACTCGTAATAGGGTCGCCAGGCCAATAAGAACCCAACCGGCACCTGGCGAAAAACTTGATACCCCTTTTTGGAACGATTCTTTTGAATGAAAACGTCCAAGGCGGGATGAATCAAGTAGAAACTGGAATCCGGAAGTTGAAACTCAAGGTTCCCCATCAAATCATCCGGCTGTTTGAAGTGTTGATAGTGGCCTCGTCCGTCAGGTTCCTCGGCGACGACTCCTAAGACCCCTGCCAAATACAACTCCTGAAACGGCTGATAAAGATCTGGCATACTCTCGAAATGCTCAATTGCCTCATCTGGCAATCCATTGAATCGCGCCGTCAATTGATTGATTTGATGCCGCTCAAGAATATTGCAAGGCATGCTCGTCAGAAACCTGACTCGAGCCTCCTTTTCGCGCAGTGAGTCCAAAAAGATTCGGGCCTCATCAAAAATCGAAGGGGTCAAACCAGTCGCGGCCGTCTCGCGTATGATCGTGCAGAATTTCTTTTCATTCAATGATGATTTGGCCGATGACATTTCCGAAGCAATCGAAACAAGATCTCGCGGACGGCCAAAAGTATATCGTCGAATTAGCTGGAAACTGTCTTCAAGAAATGTCTGCCGGCCACTGGTAACAACGTTCAAACCAACGAAGTCTTTAAAAGACTCAGCGCCTTCGTAGCACTGACTCAATCGATCCAACATCTCGGCCAAGTCAGATTCCGAATAACGAAGTCGCGTCACCGCGCCGCGCAGATTCGATTTGATTTCTGACTCGTAGTTGCTGTATGCCTCATCACGAATACTGGCAAAGATCTTGATGTGGCTGTTGGAGTTCATCAGGTCCCAGGCCGCTTCAATCAAACCCGCTTGAACGTTAATCCATGCGGCGGAGCCCAGATTGCGAATGGCCTGATCGACTTTGTCGATGAAAAAGTAGATTGGACTATGAACCTGGCGAAGCTTTTGATCCAGAAAGCCCTCGGTTTCGTCAATCAACCGATTGAAATCACTCACGGTTAAACTGGTCAATTCTTTAAACACAATCGTCGGCTCAACATGTTTACCCTGGAGCCAGCGGCAAATCCGCTCACTGAATGGTTTCAGTTCAAACTGCTCGTCGGCGGCGATCAATCCATCACAATAAGAAATCGCCGAGATCCTCAAGGCGGCACTCCACAGTCGTTTGGCATTGGTCAATTCGGACAACGGGGCTTCGTATTTCTGCGAAAGCGATCGCATTTCTCCCATGAAGTCCAGAAACGGACGGCCTTGGGGCACCAAAGTGATTGGCGAGCCAGATGTTTTAAATTCTTCAGTTAGAAGTAAACGTTTGTAGGTCAACAGGAGTGTTTTGCCCAATCCCTTGGTCGCAGAGATGAAGTGTTTACTCTTGCGTCGTAAAAAGTTCGAAACGATTTCGTTTTCGTATACGACTTGCCTTAGTTCACTGATGTCAATTTGATAAGCGTCAGTCGCCCAGATCTGTCCCGACACCAATCGCGCCTTTTCCTTGATCGGCTTGAAGCGTGAAAAGACGGGCTTAATACTAAGCGCCTGGGCGGCAGCGTGAATCCGTTCTGTCAGCGTTTCCACGCCGCTTCTCTCGGCCTCAATCTTGGCAATTGGGCCCAAAATGGTGCGCCATATTGGCTGCAGTGAATCAAACTCCTGAAGCGAAAGGTCCACCAAAACAGGAACCAGCGCGGTCCCAACCCGATGGGCCTGTTGAATTTCACGGGCAAGATCCGTCGACTCAACGGCAGCGCGTGAGATTAAAATGATGCAAATGGATGAATAGCGAATCGCATCGTCGGTTTGCGCAAAAAGTGAAAGTCCAGGAATCGCATCACGTTGATAGTACCAACTGCTGTAGCCATAATCGCGCAGGCAATTGGCAAGCTGTCGGGCGAAGATCGAATCCTCACTTGAGTGACAAAGAAAGCAATTGGTCCTCTCACGATCCGACACTCTTGCCAGTTTTCGAAAAAAGACTTTTTCCTGATCGCACCCCAGCGCTTCGGCAAACTCCTGGCAGCTATCAAATCTTGCCGACGGTGTTTTGGAAAGTGCTCGCAACAGCGCCGCATCGACATCACTCGACACGCTGGGCACGAGGTCGGATAACTTCGGAGGTTGGTCGCTTAAATGCTTGTCGAGAAACTCCTGAAACGTCTCGCCTTCGAATATCTTTCGCTCGGTAAGCAATTCAAAAAACACACAAGCCAGAGTGTATTGGTCCGTCCTCCCATCAACAGACAGTCCACTCACCTGTTCTGGCGCCGAGTAGGCGGGAGTACCAGCAAATGAAGAACGGTCTGAGTCGTTGGAAAAATCGCGAGCGATTCCAAAATCTAGAATTTTGTATTCACCTGATTCGGAACGGCATATATTTTCGGGCTTCAAATCGCGATGTACGATTCCTTGCCCATGGGCAAAGTCCAAAGCTCGAGCAAGTCCTGCCATGACGTCGCGAGCTTCTTCCAGGGTGAACTTTCCGTTCTCTTGCAACAACGTTCTCAGATTGCTGCCATCGACGAATTCAAAAACGGTGTAGGATCGACCGCCATGAAACCCAAAATCATGAACTGTCGCGATCCCTGGGTGATTCAAGTTGGCACCCAGCTTGGCCTCGCGGGCCAGCATCGTCTCATAAAAATTTTGTTCGTCGTTGATGCGACTTCGTGAAACGACTTTGATGGCGACCTTTCGGTCCAGGCGTTGGTCGCGAGCCAGAAAGACTTGCCCCATCCCGCCCTGCCCTATGCAGGATTCCAGAAAATATCGATCTCCGATCGTCACGCCCGACGCAAAAAACCTGGAAAGCTCCTGAGTCTCCTCCACGTCCAATGCCGGTTCAATGCGTCCGTCAATCGTTGAAACGCAAAACTGCGATTCGGCAAATTTTTCATTCATGGGCGACCAAAGAAATTAGAAGGCTTCTTTTTAGTTAAGTAAGTGGCTCGACTCAACCGTCAGATCGACATTTACTTAACACTCGGCAGATCATTGCGTCATTTGGGCCAAAAAAACCTGTCCTGCAGAAAACTCCCTCTGGAAGCCAGTGAACTTGAGCACCGCCAACTTCCCCCTACAATTGAGTCCATCAGAAATCTATCTTCTTGAGACTGCTCGAAAAACATGGACCCACTCTACTGGTCACTCATTCTTGTTGCACTTGGCTTCGCGGTCGTCATGCTGGAATTGTTCGTCCCCTCGGCTGGGCTGCTGGGCGTATTGGCGGCGGTTCTTTTCATCGCCGGTATTATTACGGGGTTCGTTCACAGTCTACAACTCGGCGCTATCCTCCTCTTGATCACAACACTCTGCTTGCCATTGATGTTTGTGGTGCTTATAAAAATCTGGCCCAACACCCCAATCGGAAAACGAGTATTGATAGGGCGCATGTCTGAGGAAGAACTGATGCCGGTCGGGGACAGTTACAATCATGAATCGCTGATCGGCCAAAAGGGAATCGCCAAAACGAAAATGCTCCCCAGCGGTATGATTCGAGTGGGCGACAAAAACTATGACGCGGTTAGTGACGGATTTGCGATCGAAGAAGGCCAGGCCGTCAAAATCGTTTCCGTCAAGATGAATCGCATTTTGGTGCAACCTTATGACCCCGAAACGGAAATTGGGAACTTTGATGAAGACGATGTGCTATCACAGCCGATTGAAGATTTGGGGATCGATCCGATCGATGACCCACTCGGATAGTCCGCTTCCTTACTTTCACCGCCTACAAATGAACTTTTTTTGAAAAATGGCGCGAAGCCCCCTTGGTTCGCGCATACAATCAGAGAATCCAATTTGCCCTAACCAACACTGAGTTTTTCGATGTCGCGATCAATTTTTCAAATCATGACTGTTTTTCTCGTGGTTAGCCTTATGGGGTTGGTCACGACTTGCCCTGCACAAAAGTCTTCGTTGACCAAACAAATCGACGAGTCTTACCAAGCCTTCGTTGATGCCTTCCGAGCTTCTGAAGATCCAGATTTTCGCAACACGCTTGTCGAAGAAACCGAGGAACGGATCATCGAGTTGGTGGCAGATAAAGTGACAGGCGATGAGATCGCCAAAGCACTTCCACGACTTGCGAAAATCCGCCTGCTTAACGTCGACTCTTGCTTCACTGACACATTCGAAAAACATCCAGACAACTCGGTCAAGGCACTCAGCTTGTACTCGTTTGCCAAATACTGCGGCAACAATCTCCGCGATGATAAAGCGACCCGCTGCTTTAAACTTCTCAAAGAACATTTTGGCGAGCTACCCTTTCGAGATTCGAATTATCAAACTGCCGCCGACAATGCGATCTATTTCCTTAAGAACCTTGCCATCGGAAAAATGGCGCCAGAGTTTGCTGGCGAAGACACCGATGGAGTCCTATTCCGCCTGAAAGATTACCGCGGAAAGGTTGTGATGCTGAGATTCTGGGGCGATTGGTGCCCGGCTTGCCGCGCCATGTACCCCTTTGAACGAGAATTGGTTACCCGACAAAAAAACAAAGCATTTGCTTTGATCGGAATCAACAGTGACTCGCTTGAAAGGTGCCGCGACGCACAAGAGCGAGACAATTTGGTTTGGCGAACGATTTGGGACGGCGGCGACACGACCGGCCCCACATCGAAAATCTTTCAAGTCAAACAGTGGCCGACCATTATTGTGATCGACTCCCAAGGCGTGATTCGACTTCGCACTCAAGGGCTTGCGGAAGATCAACTCAACGAATTGCTTGATCGATTGATTGCCGAAGCAGAGGGCACCCAAAGCGCAGAATCGGCACCCCAAATCATTTCAAGCATCGACTAGGTTTGAAGTCTCAATATCGCCAGCGATTCAATCTTGAATCTGGCGCCGTCGGCCTGAGCAAATCTGGCAACGCGCAAAGCGTTTGCTTCTCTGTGAACCTCCGTGATCTCTGTGGTAAATTCCCGCGATGGATGCTCCGCCAATTACCACAGAGGACTCAGAGGAACACGGAGGTTGAGGGAGTAGCATCTCCTTCCCCTCGCATAGGCCCGGAGTGTTGAGTCTACACCTTAGAATTTCGGGGGAATTTTCTTTTAGTTTGCCAACCGCTTAATCCCATTCTTCAAACGAGCAACATTGAAATTGATGAGTAGCCCAACCTTTTTGCCACTCAATTTCAAATAAGAAAGTAGCTGAGCGTCATAAAGCGATACCATTTTTTCGACTGATTTCAGCTCTACAACGACTTTTGATTCGACGACCAAGTCAAGCCGATAGCCAACGTCGAGCTTAACTTCTTCGTATTCCACTGGCAACGAAACCTGAGTTGCGACATCCAGGCCACGCTTGCGAAGTTCAAATACGAGGCAAGCCTCGTAGGCTGACTCAAGTAGTCCAGGACCCAGCTGGGAATGAACTTTCATTGCGGAGTCAACAATTTGACCGGTAATTTCATTGAGTTCCATTTGAGTAGCTCCATAGCAATTTGATGAGAATTCTGAATAGGATTTCCAAGATACCTACCAAAGCAAAATAAATGCAATGCAAACCAAGAAGAGATTTACCACAGAGGACTCAGAGGAACACAGAGGTTGAAGGCGCAGTGTCACCCCACTTCAAACTTGAATCCAAAAGTGTTGACGGGCGCAGGTCTGACGAAAACGTGCGAAAAACACTCCCTTCTCTGTGAACCTCCGTGATCTCTGTGGTAAATTCCCGCGCTGGATGCTAACTCTTCTTCCGAGCAACTGCCAGGAAACACTCGGCAAGGTCCTGATTATCGTCGGTAGTTGGAATGATTCCGCGCTCTTGCTCACGATTGAACGGAAAACTGGTCCCGGAGTTTTGATTGAACATTTCGACCAGCTCAAACTTCCGACTAAGGACTTCCGCAAAGGAATCTCTGTCGTAAACTCGGACATGATGCGGCGCAATCTCTAACGGCCACAGATTGGGCGTGGAACAAATCAAGAGGCCGCCAGGTTTTAACACTCGGGCAAATTCCAATAGAAGCTTTTCATCGCGGGGCACATGCTCGATGGTTTCAAAGGAAGCGATCGCGTCAATCGACTGGGCATCCAACCCAGTTGCCTCTCCATCGGCGCAAACAAAACTCACCCCGTCTGGGGAATGCTTTTTGGAAGCATAGTGAATCGCGTCCGGACAAATATCAACGCCCACCACTGACGCCGCCCCTCCATGCTCTTTCAAAAACTCGCAACCGTATCCAGTTCCACAAGCAATATCCGCAACCTGTAGACCTGCAACCCGCTCTGCAGCAAAACGATAACGATCCAAGTGAAACTCCGCCCGCCCCAGGTCAAAGATTGCCACGCTGGGGTCCATTCGCTCGCTTCGATTCTGATAAAGCCACTTGACTTCAGGATCAGAAATCGAGTGCTCCCAAAGTGCTTCCAGTCGCTCCAGACGAGTTCGAAGATCTTCAATCTGTTGCCGTTGGCTACGAATAAACTTCTGGTGGCGTTTTAGTTTTTCTTCCAGGTCCGTCATCTCATGTTCCAATTGAATTGATTTTCGATTTCGTCCAGCCCGACGCCAAAAACGTGCCGGGCAACTTCATGTAATCTCGAACGCCCAGCCTCGATACGAATCGTGCGGTGAATGTGAGTGTAGGACTCGCCAGGAACCAAAGCCAACGCGGGGCTAATCGTTTCCAATTCAAAGAACGGCCCAAGCAGCCCACCCGATTCATTCGGGCCATCGTTGTAGCTGTTGATCACATCGCCTCGATAGGGCTCATCCTGCATCTCCCAAAGATTATTGTTGTAGCCATGGGGGGATGAACCAGGCAAACTGAACTGAGCCACCGTCAACACGCCAAGCACCGGATCCCAACTACCCATAAAGTTTTTGGCCCGCTCGAATGACAACCCCAACTTGCTGCGATGTCGACCGTCACCAAGAAAGTAAATCAAGCCCTGGTCCTCAGCGACAATCAACCGATCCGAGTCAAGTTTGCCAAAGTAGTCTGCGTTGACCACTTGACCACGATCGGCAACATCGCCGACCTGGAATGGCACAATGACTGTCGCGCGAGGCGAAGGCACATTCATATTGAGCGTCCAAATCCCAATCAAACCCGTATCTGGTTGCCAGGCATGCTGCCCAATATTGGTTAGTTGGTTGCGGCTTTCATGTGCCACCATCGTCAATCCATCGGTAGGGCAACCCAGATGTGAACTGATTGTTGACTCATCTAACAAAATGACTTCGCGGCCCAACTCCACCTGAAACACAAATCGTGAATAATTCAAAAACGCTCCACGTTTGACCAGCTGAATCCGATCTGTTTCTTGCTCAACCACTTCGAATGGATCGGTGTCGATCAACTTGGGGACTCGCCAATTGGCAAAAGTCATTGGATCGTCAGGCTCGAAGAAGACCGAATACTGGCCGCCTTCTGGGCTAATCCAAAAACGGTCTTCACCTCCGTAGAGGTTGACCGCAGGATCTACGTTTCCTGACGCGATATGATTAAAATTAATCCAGCCGTAGCTGGTGCCCTGTGCACCACGAGCCGTCGACGTCATCGTCCGGCCCTGATACTTGGGAACCACAATGATCTGTGCACCACCTTCATCGCCCAGCACGACGGTTTCGACGTGCTGATTGAGAAAATCAACGACTTGGCCAAAGTTTTTCTGTGGCATAGTGCTCCCTTTTGAAAGCTTTGTGTTGCTCGCACCCAGTGTGGTGTCAATTTGCGAAATTTACTTCTAGAACGAAACCTGAGTCAGCGGTCTCGGGCCATGTTTCAACCGTCACTCGTTGGAACTTTAGGCTTGTATCGCCACAATGACGCAATGTCAAAAGTTGAACGTTGTGTCGATTTTGACCTCCGGGCTGTTGCATCACAATGGGTTGGTTCTCAACAATAGCTTGGCTTCAATGATCTCCGTTAACGCAAAGGGAACAATGAAAACCTGTATCACTTTAAGCCTGTTACCTTCTAGCCCCCGAATGCCGTTTGTCCTTGGCCCCGATCTTGCCATGGGTGTCGCGCAGGCCGCCGATCTGGGTTACGATGCCTTTGAGCTGTTCCCACCAACCATCGATGCAATAGACACTCAAGCCATCACGCAGCTCTGCGAAACTCACCAGATTAAGATTTCCACGATTGGAACCGGCGGCGGCTGGGTCGCCCAGAAACTGACGTTAACGAATGCCGATCCGGATGCACGCAAGAAAGGCCTCGATTTTGCTCGGTCCATGATCCAAATCGCTGGAGACCTCGGTGCGACCGCAATCATTGGATCCATGCAAGGACGCGCCGACTCCAATGATCGAAACGAAACCCTCAAACGGCTTGGCGACGCATTGGCAGAACTAGGCGAATATGCCAAAAAATGGAACCAACCCGTTTTCTACGAACCCTTGAATCGCTACGAAACCGATCTGGCAAATACCCTGGAAGACGCATCCCAGGTGCTGAAGAATAGTGGAGCTGACAACTCATTTCTGCTGGCCGACCTATTTCATATGAACATCGAAGAGACTTGCGTTGCGACCGCGCTTCGAAACGTTGCTGAACACATTGGGCACGTCCACTTTATCGATTCCAACCGCTGGCCAGCCGGTCACGGCCACACCGATTTCGAAATGATCCTATCGACACTCAATGAAATTGGCTACGACAAATATCTGGCTGTTGAAGCATTCCCACTGCCTGATCAGCTGAGCGCCGCTCGAACGGCGATGGACACCTTCAAGAAACTGGGTGTGTGTTAGTCCCCTCAAAATCTCACCGCTTCTTTGGACAACAGATGAAAAAAAGGCCACTCGGAAACACGGGATTGGAAACGTCAATTCTTGGATTTGGGGCTTCTAGCATGGGAGCCGAGTTTCGCAATATCGATTTGAATGAAGCGATTCAAAGCGTTCGCGTCGGGCTTGAACACGGCATCAACTTGATCGATACCTCTCCGTTCTATGGCCGAGGGCTTTCTGAGTCACTGCTTGGATTCGCCCTCTCAGAAGTCCCCCGCGACAGCTACATTCTTTCAACCAAACTGGGACGTTACGCGCCCGACCACTTTGACTTTTCGGCCCGCCGAGTCGCCGAAAGCGTCGACATCAGCTTGGAAAGAATGAAGGTGGATCACATCGACATTCTCCTCTGCCACGACATCGAGTTTGTAGAGCTTTCCCAAATCTGGGAAGAGACATTACCTGCCTTGGAAAAAATTCGTGAACAGGGCAAGGTTCGCTATGTGGGCGTTTCGGGCTACCCCATGAAAAATTTCACAACCATGGTTGAGAATGCCGATTTGGACGTCATTCTTTCTTACAACCACTACACGCTTCAGAATACGATGCTGGACGACATCGTTGGCCTGCTCAAGTCCAAGGGTGTTGGAATCATGAATGCAGCCCCATTTAGCGCACGGCTTTTGACCCATGCACCTCTTCCTGCCTGGCACAAAGCCACCGACGAAGTTCGCAAGATCTGCCGCCAAGCCGCCGAACACTGCCAGGCTACCGGGACTGACATCGCCAAGCTTGCTGTCCAATTTTCCGTCGCCCATGAAGACATGGCAACCTGCATCACCGGCTCCGCAAATCCCGATCGCGTTCGCGGCTGGTGTCAGTGGGTAGAAGATCCCATCGACCAGACCCTTCTTGCTGAAGTCCAAGAGATTTTGGCCCCCATCCATAACTGGTTCTATGTCGAAGGCCAACTCAAAAACAACGATCCTTACTAAGCTTGAACCGCATGTGGGAGGTTGAGGCTCCCACCAAAACCAATTGTCGGGCTTCTCTCTCGACAAGAACCTTGACCGCCGGGTCGAAACAACAAATGAAAGTCTTGAAAAAATGATTGTCGACGCCCATCAACATTTCTGGGATCGCTCGCTAGATCAGTTCGATTATTCGTGGCAAGAAGAACCCCAGCTTGCGAAAATATGCAAAAGCTTTTTGCCCGGCGACCTTGAACCCCAACTCAAAGAGTGCGGAGTCGACAAATCTGTATTTGTACAGACTCAACACAACGTCGAAGAAAATCGCTGGGTTTTGAAGTTGGCTGAAGCGAATGATTTTATCGCTGGAATCGTCGGCTGGGTTGATCTGACCAGCCCAAACTGCGAACAACAGCTCCTTGAGTTCAAAGACCATCCAAAATTTGTTGGCATTCGACACGTTATACAAGATGAGCCGGATGACGAGTTTATTCTTCGCGATGATGTCGGGAACGGATTGGCGGTATTGGAAAAGCACGGAATCCCATTTGACTTGCTCTTCTATTGCAAACACCTAAAACACGCGGCAACGGTTGCAGACCGATTTCCGAACCTGCCGTTGGTCATCAATCACCTTGCCAAGCCAAACATCAAAAGCGGCGAAATCGATATGTGGCGACATGATTTAACGGAAGCCGCAACACGCAAAAACGTCTGGTGCAAACTCTCGGGAATGGCCACCGAAGCGGATTGGGATCGCTGGTCGCCCAGTGACTTGCAGCCCTACATCGACACGGCGATTGATGTCTTTACGCCATACCGCTTGATGTTCGGCAGTGATTGGCCAGTCTGTCAACTCGCTGCCAGCTACTCGAAAGTACTCGATTCCCTCAAGCATTGCATCTCCACACTTGGCACAAGCGAGCAAGCGGGGATCTTGGGCGGAAACGCTGTTCGATTCTACGGACTAAGCGTCTAACTACACCATCGCAGAATTTGATACTGCGATTTCTTAGTTAGGAATTTTCCAAGTTGGCATTCGCGAAAGCGAGATGCAATCAGATCTTGATTGACGAAGCACACCACCTGGTTTTCAAGCTGGAACACTGGCCAAGCAACGCCGAAAGTGGTCACCCATCCGCCGTTGGTTTTCCCATCAGGTCCAAAGACTTTTGATGTTGTCCACAATTTTGGTTGTCTGGAAAGAGCATGGCCGACTGTATCGCGCAGGCGGTTACACGTTCCTTCAAATGGCCCCGGGAAACCTGGGAAGTATTCCAGACGGTGATGGAACAAATTCGAACAAGTACCCACGGCAAACTTCCAACACCGAATGACACGCAAATTCCGCGCCCCCTAGAGGGCTAGAGGGAGGGCTCCCAATTGTGTAAGCCATCGCTCAACTTGCCCGTGAAAATCCGACGGGAGGCATGTTATCCATCCTCCTTGCCATCATGTTGGCGAAAACACGTTACACTCATAGAGTAAATTTTCTGAATCTGGATCCTTTGTTTGTAGTGGAGTGGGCTTCGATGAACCGTCTTTTCAAAATCCTTGCAGTCGTAACAGTCTTGTTGACGGCATCTCATGCAGTCGCTCAGGACGAAAAATCTTTTGAGACAATTACGTTTCCCTCCGCTGACGGTTTGGAAATTACTGCTGATGTCTACGCGCCCCACGAGGACAAGTCGACTCCATTCATTGTTTTGTGTCATCAAGCCGGTTGGTCGCGAGGCGAATATCGCGAGATTGCTCCGAAACTGAATGAATTGGGTTTCAACTGCATGGCGATTGACCAGCGTTCCGGTGGAGGAGTCAACGACGTCGAAAACTTGACGGTTGCCAAAGCCAAAGAGGCCGACCTGGAAACCACATTCCTGGACGCACAGCAAGACATCGTCGCCGCATTGGAATATGCTCATCGTGAGTTGGCGGAAGACAAAGTCATCTTATGGGGCAGCTCCTACAGTGCTGCGTTGGCGCTCGTCGTTGCTGGCGAACACAATGACCTCGTAGACGGCGTCTTGTCGTTTGCTCCGGGTGAGTACTTTGCAAGGTTTGGCAAGTCTGGCGACTGGGTAAAAACTCACGCAGCTCAAATCGCTGACCCCGCATTTATCACATCAGCAAGAAATGAGTTTCAAGGCTGGGAATCGATTTTTGAAGCCATCGAGGGAGATGCGAAACAAAAGTTCGTTCCCGAAACCAAAGGCAATCACGGCTCTCGTGCGCTCTGGGAAAAGTTCGATGATCATGAAGCCTATTGGGAATCCGTTACTGCGTTTCTGGCACAGTTCACCGCCGACGAAGCGTCAGAGAACGCCCCTTCCGTTGTGCACGAAGATTTCCAGGCGGCTGTCGAGCAAGCGAACAAAACGGGAAAACCAATCTTTGTTTATGCGTTCGACTCGGTCTGAGGCACCTACTGTAGCGCTCTTGAGCGAGACTGGGACGGTCGTCTCGAACTGCTTTTGGAAAAGTTTATCGTGGTCAAGCTGGACACCAAGAACGGAAGAGCAGAATATCTGGACCAACTCAATCTGGAAAACAATACCAGTTATGTTTTGGTACTGAAATCCAGTGCGAAAATAACAGAGATCGACAAAACACCCAATCAACCATGGACGGAAGAAGCTCGACTGGTTGATCCAACGTCGACGGATAAGATTCTCCGCACTGTCATGCTTTTAGCCAGCGACAAGAACTGAACGCCGCCCGCCAGAAGTCAGTTCAAACTCAATTGCTGGTAACTTCTTCGGAATTTCGTAAGGCCGGCATTTGAGACAACTTGAGCCGTCGTTTCAGGCCGTTTACCGGCATACGACTGGTAGAATCAAAAACTCGACAGTTGGTCCTATGGTCGTCAGGGTGTAGTTCAACGTCATAAAATGTCGGCAGGAATGGATCATTGTAGCCAGCAGACAATGCCCCACGCGATCGACTTTGGATAAATGCCATCCACATGCGCCCCGGGCCCAAATCGAGAAATGACGTGCCTTCTGGATTCTCCACATTTTCCTGACTCAAATCATGTTCACTCGGTGGAAGTGGAGCCAGATGGAGCGAGAAGAAGACAAAGGAATTCAGGACAAGCGCCAGCCAAATACAAACGATAGACCGACCAATGATGTCGACCCACACATTGAACTTCAGTCGAATCGGCGAAAGCAGTTCGGTAAGCGTGCGCAAAATCACAAAACTCAAAAAGAACAAGAGCCAGAGCGAAACAAAATCCAACACAAACGCGTAAGTTGACACATTATCCTGAAGGACCAGCGCCAGGTTTTCGTAAAACGAAGACGCGATCAACGCGGCCAGGAAAAAGTTAATCAACGTCAGGATACTGTTCCACAAGCCGAACCACCAAGTCGATCCGACCACGAAAACGAAAATCCCTAAAGCGATCAAAAGAAACATTTTTGAGTCCTTGCACTTTTACTTATTCAAAATTCGTTGCAACTCTTCGATCGAAGTCTCGCCTTTGGCAATCGCGACGATTCCTTCATCCCGCATGGAAACGTGACCGTTCTGTTGAGCCGTCTGCAACAACACATCCATACGAGGAGTCGTTCGAGCTGCCTGGCGAATTGAATCATTGACTTCCAATAATTCAAAGATCCCCATCTGCTCAACGAAACCGACCCCAAAACATTCAGGACAAGGCGGAAGCGGATCTCCCTCTCCGTCTACCATCTCTGGATTCCACGCGAAATGTCGATACAACTCTCCAATTCGCCCAGGCGGTATTTTGAGTTGGGCCAACATCTGAGGCGAAGGCGGAAATGCCTGCTTACAGGTTTCGCAAAGCTTCCGAGCAGACCGCATGCACAAAACGGCCAACATCATCTCCAGCAATTTGTCCACATCTGGCTTGAGCACCATTAACCTCAGCAACGCATCGATCGTGTGCTTGGCCGGAATTCGCAAGACAATCAGCAAATTATTTTCCTCGGCCAATTGCATGATTCGGTTCAATGTCGCCCCGTCTGGAATCTCCGGAAACACAAGTACATTGGGTTCTCGCAACATTAACTGGGGAATTGGGCTGAACAGCTCCTGCCCTGCAGACTTGTCGTAAAAAATAGGCGGAACGTTGATGACCTCTGGTTCAGCGTTGCTCTTCTCTTCAATGACATAGAAGTCTCGCATGAAGCGATCAAACGCCCCGAGCGCTGCTCGCCAGCTGGTGGTCAATCCTTCGTTGGGCATTCCGCAAGAAACGATAATGCCTTTGTCTGCGGAAAACAGTTCTGTGATTTTTGCCCGCATTCTCGGGCGAATGCCAAGTTCCTCAACCGTATCGGAAGGTGGCTTTTTCCGATTAGTAAAAATCGCAACGCGTTCTCCGGTTGCAACACCTTGCGAAATCAATTTGCACTTGAGCTTTTTCCCATCAAACCTCGCCTCAAAGGAACCTTCCTGTCTCGCGCGGCGTTCCTGATAATTCATCCCGGCGAGTTGTTTCATCGTAGCCAACATGTAATCGCCTGAGGTTCGATCCATGGGCGGCATCGGATGCCAGATGTTGTCGATTTGAAAACGAATATTTACCGCCTGCTGGGTATAATCCAAAACCACGGTGTCAGCTCGGCGCATCGCAACGTCGGCCATCAATACCGAAGTCGTCGGAAACCCAGGCGAAGGCGTCACCAACTCCAAGTTGGATTCTCGTTCGTCGCCGCTGGCTCCAAAGGCGACAAACTCAACTTCGGGAAACTCAAGATTCGGCTCGGTCATTTCGGATTCGCTTTTACTGTAACGACTAATCTAAAGTCAGGATTTGAGAGTACGTTGAATTTCGCTGACCGAAGTCAATCCCACCAAAGCCAAACGGTAAGCTTGCTGAGCCAGTGACAAATTGCCAAGCTTCTGCGCGGCCGCCACTATTTTTTCGAGTTTCGGTTGCTTCACCAATACCGAGCGCAGTTGATCGTTAACTTCAATCAGTTCGAAGAAAGCAATTCGCCCGATGTAGCCAAAAGCGCTACAAGTTTCACAGGGCGGAATCACAATGGGCTGACCTTTTTCATCAACCGTTCCCGGCGGCGGACCGGTGAAGTGATTGAAAAGCGTATCTTGTTTCTTTGGATTTCCACCCAATTGCTGGATCAATTTGGGCGCAACCTGAACTTGCTGCTTGCAGGTTTCACACAGTCGCCGTGTGAGTTTCTGGCAGGTGACCGCGGTCAACGCCTTAGCAAACCGCTCGCGATCCCCCGCCATGGCGTACAACCGCAACAACGCCTCCGAAGCAGAGCGGCCTGGCATGTGAGTAATCACCGAGCGGCCTTCTTCGGTCACTTGCCGAGTCAACTCATCCAACGTCTCTGCATCCTTGATATGGGGAAACACCAAGCAATCTGGTTGAGCCAATAGAGCTCTGCGCATCGTTGGAAGCACCGATTCACCAGCGGGAAACTCGTTTCTGGTGATGTTCTCAAAATTCTGTTCAGTATCCCCCGCTTCGACGAAGGAAATACAATCCCTGGTTACGCGATCAGATCCCATCAACGCAGCATTCCAACTGGTAGACAGGCCATTCGAGGGCGGAGCTGAGACAATCACCAAACCTGGTGCATTCATGTGAGTCATCAGCTGCTCGAACATTTCCGGCCACATTCCTAGTTGGCCGAGGTTCATATAACCTGTGGACTTCTGATTGATCTTGAGTTGAATGCGTTCGCCTGTTTGATTGCCTTGCGAACGAACTTCGATTTTGCCTTTGAAACCTTCGAATTCGAATCCAAAAGCGCCCTTTTGACGCGAACTTCGATCTTGTGGATTCAGGCCCGCAAGGTATTTCAAACTGGCCAACAACGCATCGCCCGTTTCGCGATCCAGTGTTTCCAACGCATGCCAACTTCCGTCGACTTGCATTTTCCTGCCCATCGCCTGCGCGGTGCAATCCAACAAAACAGATTCACCTCGGCGCGTCAAAATGTCCGCAACCATGTCTTTGACCAATGGAAACACATGGCTCTGCCGTGCTCGGATCAAATTGGCTTGCTTGGCAGACTGATCCTGCCCCGCAGCAGAAAACTCAACCAGAGCCCCTTCGTCCTGCGGCAAAGCTTCATGAACAATCGGGACCACAATACCTGTGTCACCCGCCTTAATCGCTGCCTTTTCGGAGGCAATCTTATTCGCCAACGTCGAACTTGATTTGATCTTGCCTCTCCGCACGACGAAATAGCAGATGCCAGGAACCGTGGCTGCAAGGAAATAGAGTGGGAACCCAATCCAGAAAATCGGAATGGAGATGGCCAAAAAGAATGCGAGCAAGAACCCACCAACATTCAAGGAGTTCCAAAGTTCAGCGTTCATCTTTGTTTTTTTGCCAAACAGGAGCGCGTCCTGATTCATCCGATCACTGACGACGACCCAGATCAGAAAAACAACGACCAGCATGGAGAGCTTAATCCAAGAGAGATAGCCTCCCGGACCGCGAAACACAGCTTCGTTCCAGGACGATTGCGCAAGAGGCGCATGAACTACGTTGTTCATGGAGATGGGCCCGACGGCCCACTCAGGTGAAGCGGCCTGCGCGGAGGCATTGCCCGCCAAAAAAAACAGGCTCGCGACGATACAAATCGCGGCGAGCCGCCAGTTTTGATTCCAAAGCTGCATTAAATAATTCCAGGAGCCGATACGTTGATGCCTTTGAGACGCATCTTGAGTTCTTCTTTGTTGGGAGCAACTTGAAACGCTGTAGGTCGATCAATCAATTCAATATCGATCAAATCCTTGAGACTTTTTGTAAAGTCCTGCATTCCTTCCTCTTCACCAATTCTAATTGCATCAGAAAGACTATGGTCTCTTCCTTCGAGAATCAGTTTTTTCACCGTCGGATTGAACGTCATCACCTCGCAAGTGGGTACACGGCCAACTCCAGGTTTGATCGATTTGAGCAGCTTTTGGCCAACGATCGCTTTCATATTCATGGCAATCGCACTGCGAATGGCGCCATGCATGTCTTCGGAGAACAAGTCCAGAATACGACCGATGGTCGATGGAGCCGTTGATGCGTGAATCGTTCCGAAAACTAAGTGACCGGTTTCCGCCGCATGAATCGCCGTCATGAATGTTTCTTCGTCACGCATCTCACCGACCAGAATAATATCCGGGTCTTCTCGAACCGCGTGTTTCATACCGATACCAAAGTCAACCACGTCCATTCCGACTTCACGTTGGTTGATCAGACATTTGTCATCCTTGAAAACAAATTCGATCGGATCCTCAAGCGTCAGAATATGCTTCACATAATGACGGTTGATGTAATTCAACATCGACGCAATGGTCGTACTTTTTCCGGAACCCGTCACTCCCGCCAACAAAACCATGCCCTGGTCGAAATGGCAAAGCGTTTCCATGACCGGTGGCAGATGAAGACCTTCGAAGTTCGGGATAAAGTTGTTTACACGTCGCGCGACTAAGCCGAGCCTGCCGAGCTGTTGCAACATGTTGACGCGGAAACGCCACTCGACGCCTTCGACATCAACGGTGTAAGCAAAGTCAGCACCGCCGTCATCTTGAAAAATTTGCTTGTTTCGATCATCCAGCATCGGGAGTAAAAGCTGAACCATTTCCTCCGCAGTGACCGAGTCACGATTTAAGGTTTGAAGCGTTCCGTCAATACGGATAATGGGAGGACGACCCACTTTCATATGAAGGTCACTGCCCTCAAGCTTCACCAATGCTCGGAAGTACTTGTCGACAGGGATACTTTCACGCTTTCGCGTAAACCTCGCAAGGAGCTCTTGGTCCAAACTCAGGCCGCTTGACGATTCCTGTTTCGCTGTTTTTTTGCCGTTTGATTTCATAACTGTATTGTAGCCAGAAAGAATTGGATAAAAATCACAAACCGTCAACGGGCTGCGATTGTGCCGGAACAACACTCGGGAAGTTCGCGCATGAATTCAAGTCGTAACTAATAATCGGAATTTTACGGTTCTTCGGGTGTCTGCAGGAAGTGGCAGAAGTCAGACAGCCTCGCAAAATCACAAAGGCTTCATATCGGCGAAGGTTCAACGGATCATTGACAAAATCAGCCAATTGGTGAGATTCTTGCCAGCCGAATGAATCCAACTCATCACTCAAAGCCCAGGAGACTAATTTAGGCAGAGGCACTGATGGGGTCAATTGTCCACGTTATGTCCCTTGCCCATAAGCTGGACGGATTCTACGATCATGGCTTACAAGCAAAAAACCGCCAATTCACCGAACTGGCTTTATCTGAGGCATAGGATCAAACGTGGATTCTGAACTGATTGACCGCTCAAAATCGATTTCCCAGCGCACTGTTAATTTACAGGACAGTCTTTGACTACGCTGCAAAACTCGAAAAAGTCAAAGAAATTGAAGCCCTGATGGCCGCTGCTGGGTTCTGGGACAATCAGGAAAAAGCCCAGGAGGTCGTCGGTCAACTAAAAAGTGTTAAGGCAGTTGTTGGCCCAATGAGCGAATTGGTTGCCGCAACAGATGACCTTTCTGCGCTCGTGGAAATGGCCGAAGAGGACAAATCCATCGCGGAAGAAGTGGCAGCAGAAATCCAATCTCTTGAGGGCAAACTCGACGATTTGGAGCTCAAAGCCCTTTTGGATGGTAAGCACGACGCCTGTGGAGCCATTATTACGATTTACGCTCGCGATGGTGGCACCGACGCAAATGACTGGGCAGCAATGCTTTTGCGAATGTATTCGCAGTGGGCCACCAAGAGTGACTACACCGTTTCGCTGATGGATCGCAGCGACAACGATGAGGCCGGAATCAATAACGCAACGGTCGCAATTCGCGGCCCCATGGCATACGGCTATCTCAAAGGGGAAACCGGCATGCACCGATTGGTACGAATCAGCCCCTTCAACGCGGATGGAAAACGCCAAACCAGTTTCGCTGCAGTTGATGTCTCGCCCGAGGTTTCGGACGCGATTGAAATCGAAATCAACGAAAAAGACGTTGAGACCGATACCTACAAAGCAAGCGGAGCTGGTGGGCAGCATGTTAACAAAACCGATAGCGCCGTTCGCCTGAGACACCTACCGACCGGAACCGTCGTCGAGTGCCAAAACGAACGCAGTCAGCACAAGAACCGCGCCCATGCCTGGAAAATATTAAGAGCTCGACTCGCACGCATCGAGGAAGAAAAACGCGAAGCCGAAGAAGCCGAAAAATACAAGACAAAAGCTCGAGTTGGATTCGGCTCCCAAATTCGCAACTACTTCCAACATCCCGACCAACGCGTCAAAGATGCCCGCACTGGGTTCATGATGGGAGATTTCCAAAAAGTTCTCGATGGAGAAATCCAAGGCTTCCTGGATTCCGTCTTGCAGTGGCGCGCGATCTCCAACAAAGAATAGGCTCGAAAAGTTCGCCGGATCAAATCGAATGCCAGACCCATTACATATCCTTTCTCAACCGATTGACGGCGTTTCCTTCGGTCTTCGCTTTTCTCATTGCGATGACCGATTTGAACATGAGATTTTTGCGAGTTCAGATTCCTCCCCTGACGACCGAGTTCTGATTTCTAGCGTTGAAGGCGACGCCACGCACGACTGGCCTGCCAGTCCACCTCTCCAGGATGTCCACCAACAACAGATCGGTGACTGCCCAGTCATCATGGCAGTTGGCATGGCAGGTAGCTCCCACTGGTCCCTCGCCTGCAGCCTAAAACAATCGTCGTCGGAAGTTCGATTTCACTTTGACCTGGCGTGTCGCGCCAATAACAAACCCGATTGGCTGGGCTCAAGTTACTTGAACCCGACCGAAATCGATTTCAACGGAACTCCCGAAACGGACGTTTTCGGTTTGGCAACTACGCTACGTCCATTAGATGTTGATGGGCATCGGAGCGAGCTAAAGACGAACGAGAACCAACTCCAAATCCTGGTTCCGATTGACGCAATTTGGACATCGATATCAAGTTTGCCCAAAAGTCTATCGCGGACGGTTAGGTGGCAATTTGAATTGGAAATACGAAAACTCGCAACGGAACGTTGACAATCGTGCAAAACGGGCTTGCCTGCGATGCCCTTTGACGTAACGATTTCAGTTGATTTCTGCACTTACTGCTAATTACTATTGGGGTCATTTTTAGAAATGATTCAGCTGGAGACCATATGCTGGGCATGATGTTGGGTTTGGACCCATGGTATTTTCTAATCGTTGTCATTCCCGGAATGCTACTTTCCGGGGCCGCGAGCTGGTTAGTAAAATCACGTTTCAACAAATACTCAAAAGTTCCCTCGACGCGCGGGTACACCGGCCAAATGGCCGCCCAAAGACTTCTTGATCAAGCGGGAATTCACGACGTCCAAGTCGTTCGAGTCCAAGGATTTCTGTCCGATCATTACAATCCGACCACCAAACAACTGGCGCTGTCTCCACCCGTATTCGATAGCACGAGCATCGCAGCAATTGGAGTGGCAACCCACGAAGCCGGGCATGCGATCCAACACGCGACAGGGTACTACCCACTAAAGTGGCGGAGCTTGCTTGTGCCTGTTGTTCAGTTCGGCAGTCCAATTGGTACCTACGCGATGATGGGCGGACTTGTCTTGATGGGTGCCAATGCAATTCTAGGCCAAGCTGTTTTCCTGATTGGCGCTGTCGCATTCTCTTGCTTGCTCCTTTTCCAGTTGGTCACTTTGCCGGTTGAGTTCAACGCCAGCAATCGAGCCAAACAGTTGGTAGTCGAAGCCGGAATCGTGGGACATCAGGAGCGCGAAGGAATCGACAAAGTTTTGGGAGCGGCTGCACTGACCTATGTGGCCGCGGCGGTACAAACCGCGTTAACACTTTTATATTTCCTATGGCGCAGTGGATTGCTCGGTGGCAGCCGAGACTAGTACCCCGACCGTTTTGAATTGACGGGTAACAAGGCAAAGAAAACCGGTGTATCTGATATTCTCGGCCTGCAAATCGAAGACCGGCGAAATACTAGGCTCTTGGTAGAACACCACATGCCCACGCAAGCGAGGAGCATGGCACCCGTCGTCGAAGTTTTTGCCTTTAACGGGAGGTTGAGGCTCCTGCCGAAACAATTCTTGTCCTCTCAAACGTGGAACTTGGCGCTAGTACCGCAGACCGTTTTGAATTGACGGGTAACAAGGCAAAGAAAACCGGTGTATCTGATATTCTCGGCCTGCAAATCGAAGACCGGCGAAATACTAGGCTCTTGGTAGAACACCACATGCCCACGCAAGCGAGGAGCATGGCACCCGTCGTCGAAGTTTTTGCCTTTAACGGGAGGTTGAGGCTCCTGCCGAAACAATTCTTGTCCTCTCAAACGTGGAACTCGGCGCTAGCACCGCAGACCGTTTGGAATTGACGGGTAACAAGGCAAAGAAAACCGGTGCATCTGATATTCTCGGCCTGCAAATCGAAGACCGGCGAAATACTAGGCTCTTGGTAGAACACCACATGCCCACGCAAGCGAGGAGCATGGCACCCGTCGTCGAAGTTTTTGCCTTTAACGGGAGGTTGAGGCTCCTGCCGAAACAATTCTTGTCCTCTCAAACGTGGAACTCGGCGCTAGCACCGCAGACCGTTTGGAATTGACGGGTAACAAGGCAAAGAAAACCGGTGCATCTGATATTCTCGGCCCGCAAATCGAAGACCGGCGAAATACTAGTTTTTGCCGCGATTCGAATCTCAATCTCAACGAATTAATTTTTCGATTTTCAGGTGCCATGGCCACGCTAGCCGTGGCCATGTTTGACCAAAGAAATAGGTTGTTTCCTTCGACACATCCCACGCTGCCCATAAAGCATGGCCCCAAAAAATTGAACGTTGACAAATACTAATCCAAGTTGGACTTACCAACAGCGTCACCTCGCCATTGCTTTCAAGACAAAACGACGAAAATACCACCCACACTTAAACTAAACGCACTCTAGTGCAAGCTACACAAACTTGCAGGGTCATCGCCTCTAAAACTTGCGTAGAATACTTGCGACTTGATTTTGCATCGGCAACAATCGCAAGTCTTATGGCTAATCAAAAATCGGTGATTCAACCGGAACCGACACGCTACCAGCGATACAAAGATATCGTTGAGTATGCCGCTGTCCACGAACAATTTAAGATCGACGAAATCAAAGCAGCATGCTTGAGTGAAAAACCTGGTTTTGTCACCAAAGTCATTCACGAACTTGAGAAAAATGGCTGGCTCATTCGTGAGAATGTGAAAACGTCGGCCTATCGTTGGAACTCAAGTCGAGGTGAGTTTCGCGCTACCAAATGGCTGGACCAAGTCATCTTTGGCACTCAAATCAAAGAGTCACCTGAACAAGAGCGGCCCCGCGAAAGATTGCTTTCTCAGGGTGCAGAAAGCATGAGAACGTCCGAGCTCATTGCGATCCTGATTCGATCGGGGCGACCTGGTGAGTCGGCCGTCATGGGCGGAGAAAAAGTGGCAAAGGCATTTGACGGGCGACTGGAAGCGCTTCCCTATGCGGGTCGGGCCGAACTCAAAGAAATCTCCGCATCCGTTGAGAAAACGGCCTTTTGTCAAATCATGGCGGGCGTCGAACTGGGCCGACGAATTGCTGCTCTCTCCGAAGCAAAAATATCGGTCAAAATTTCCTCCAGCGGTGAAGCCGTCGCATTCTGCCAACGACATTTTGAACGACTTGCCTCCGACGCCAAACAAGAAGAATTCCACATCGTGACGCTCGACACCAAGAATCAGATTGTCGACACCCATCAAATCACCGTCGGCACTCTGGACGCAAGCCTCGTCCATCCCCGAGAGGTCTTTCGAGCGGCCATCAAAGACGCCGCATCTTCGATCATTCTCGTTCACAATCACCCCTCAGGTGACCCAACTCCCAGCCAAGAAGACATCACCGTCACCAATCGGCTCACCGAATGTGGTAAAACACTAGGGATCTCCGTACTGGATCATATCGTGTTGGGTAATCCTGACGCGATCAGTGTCCGCGAACAAACATGACCTGAGAATCCCATGCTCAATTTTCGTTTTTCAATACTCGCGATCTTGGCAACATCTAAGCCACACAAACTCATGAATACCTCTCTCAGAATCTTGCTTTGCTGCCTGTTCACGATTGCCTTTGCAACGGAACTGTCAGGACAAAAACAAACCGCCAGTCAGAAATTATTCGGCAATCAGTTTAAAAACCTTGAGTCACTTGCCGTTGGCGAATGGTGGACAAAGAAGCCAACGGATCGACAATCGATGCCGCTCAATGTCGAACGGGATCAAGTCGTTGCGTTCGCCGTCTACACCCATGATCACGGCACTTTGAAAATGTCGGCTCAACTGTTTCCCTTGATGCCGGACGAACCCAAAGAAGTCCGTTTGGAAATGAAGCAAGCCGACGGATCATGGAAACAAATTGCAACTCAGCCCGTGATTGAACTGGGCTGGAGCGCCCACTTCCGAATCGAAAACTGGGACAATTCTCAAGACGTAGCCTACCGGGTTCGCCACGGGAAAGAAGCTCAATTCGAAGGCCTGATCCGCCGCGATCCCATCGACAAAGACACCATCGTGATTGGCAATCTTTCTTGCAACTCCAGTCGCACCCCAGGCAATCGGCCCAAAATCATCGAGAACCTCAAGCGAATTGATCCCGACCTACTATTTTTTGCTGGCGACCAGTCCTACCACCACACACAACACACTTACGGCTGGCTCGAATTCGGAATGCAGTTTCGCGAAATCCTCAAAGACCGTCCCGTTGTCACAATTCCCGACGACCATGATGTCGGTCAAGCCAACATCTGGGGCGAGAGTGGAATCAAAGCAACGAACTCCAATGGTCCTAGTGGTGGTTATTTCTATCCTCCCAAGTACGTCAACATGGTCCAGCGCTGCCAAACCTGGCATCTCCCGGATCCGGTCGATTCAAAACCCGTTGAGCGCGGTATCGGAGTTTACTACACGAATCTGATTGTCGGCGGCATCGACTTTGCCATCATCGAAGACCGAAAATTCAAAAGCGGCCCCCAAGGCAAGATCCCCAAGATGGGACCACGCCCAGATCATATCAATGACCCCAGTTACGACCGAGAGGCCGTCGATTTGCCAGAACTTGTTCTGCTTGGCGACCGGCAACTAAGGTTTCTTCGAGACTGGAGTGCCGACTGGACCGACACACAGATGAAATGTGTACTCAGCCAAACCGCATTCTGCGGTGCAGTCCATCTTCACGGCACCGAAGAGGATGGACGTCTGCTTGCCGATCTCGACAGCAATGCCTGGCCTCAGACTGGACGCAACAATGCACTTTCAGAAATTCGCCGAGCCTGGGCACCCCACCTTTGTGGCGATCAACATCTTAGCGTCGTCGTGAAACATGGAATCGAAAACCATCGGGATGGCCCCTATGCATTCACCAGCCCAGCGATTGTCAACACAATTTATGGTCGATGGTGGCACCCCCTGGACGAGAAAGCCGGGCCCAACCCAGTGCCCAATAGTCCGCTGCCTTGGACCGGTGATTACCTTGATGGACTTGGCAACAAGATCAACATGATGGCCTATGCAAATCCGCCCAATCGCAAAGACGAGACACAACGGGCGGATGGTTTCGGCGTCGTACGGTTCAATAAGATTGATCGGACCGTGACTTTTGAAGCCTGGCCTCGCTTTGCCGACGTTGCCGACGGCGACTCGGCTCAGTTTTCAGGCTGGCCAATTACGATAAACTATCGAGACAACGACGGGCGTAAAGTCATCGGATATCTCCCCGAAGTGATTGTCGTTGAAGGAATACAGCCAGTTGTTCAGGTCGAAAATGAAACCACCGGCGAAATTCTCTACACCGTTCGGGCACCATCCAATCGCTTTCAACCTCCAGTTTATGCGGCAGGGAAGTATACGGTCCGAGTCGGTCAATCCAAGCCCGACGCCAAAGAGATCACCGGGCTTCAGCCATCCGAAAAAGGCGATTCAGCGCCAATGAAAATTTCTTTGGATTAAGGCTCCGACTGCCGTAGGGCCCGGTTCCCACCGGCCGATCGATTAATGGCCGGTGGGAACCGGCCCTACCTGCTCGATCACAACATGGAAAATGCTACCGTCGCATAATTTTGTTTTGCCATCAGGTCTGATTCGGCATCAACTCTTCAAGGCAAAAATTCTTGCAGCGTGGACTACAGGTGCAACGATGGCGAGCCAGGATTCGAGGCGTTTTCTGAGGTGCTTCCACCAAACTGTCGACTTCGTTCGACCCCAAAACCAACAACCCAATCGCGGCTAGCATGATCATCGCGGTCCATACCAAGGGGTGAATGTTGGCAGCCATTGGCTTGGGAAACTTGACTCGCCCAGCCCAGTGCGTTGAGTCCTGCCAACCCACACTCGTGTATCGCCACGGGGTGTCCAGTGTTCTTACCTCTCGATTGAACGACGGTTTTTTCGCAATCGAAGTATCGTTGAGCTGGATAAAACAGCAGGTCACGCAAATCCCACACGCCACCGAAATTTTCGTTAAAAGATCCAATACGGGACTCATTAGAGCTCCAGGGTAGTAAGTCAAATCGTCTTGCTACCTGGAATTGCAAAGGTCGTACCGATTGTTTTTTTGGTTCAATTCCCGAATGATTTGCGATGTGGGATCACAACATGTTGCCCAACGGCAACAAACGAGATTTTGGATGTTGATTTAATTCAACGGCCTTGGCAACTCGATTAGATTCCCGCGCCGAACAATCGCTACAAACAGAACTCTGCTTGTACGTTACTATCCTGAAATGCCTTGGTTCTGTTACAGATTACGCCCGGATTTTTGTTTGAACAGGAATCTGAATGCGTGACCTTAACACCAAGGTAGACTTGCAAAAGTGATTCTGCCCATGCTCATTACTGAAATTCCCATGGTATGTCTTGATCGCGTTCGACGCAAAAAACACATTCGCAATGCCGAAGGTTATTTGGACCTGATCATGGTTTTTGATGATCGCTGGCCTTTGGATCAACAGCTTCGTGAACAGATGGCGGACAAAGCCATTAATACCTTGGTCAAGATTTCCAATCCACAAGGATTCAAGCCCTACATCTTGTTTCTAAAAGGCCAAGCACATCGTTCGGCCGGTCGCCACGTCCAGGCCATCAACTACCTCGAACAGTCATTGCGTCTAGACGAAGACAACATTCACACACTGCTTGCACTGGCTTGGTGTTACAAGCGAGTCAACAACCTGACTGCAGCCATCGAAGTCCTTGTGACTTCTGTTTCCATCGAAGCCGAAAGCGCAATCTGCCATTACAATTTGGCCTGCTACTTTGCCTTGGATCGCAATGTCGAACATTCGACCAAGCATTTGATGATCGCGCTCGACTTACATCCGGAGTATCGCGAATTCGTCAGTGATGAAAGCGACTTTGATTTCATTCGCGACGATCCTGAATTCCAGGACTCCATTCGCATCACGGTTTGACTCTATTCGCATCACGGTTTGACTCTATTCGCATCACCGGTTTGGCTCCATCGAATCACAGATTTAACAGCATCACTTTTCTTCGACTGCTGCTGGTTCCGTCGCAAGGGAACCTATGCCGCTTCTAGAGCCAAAAACCTGTGCCCAAGCATGGCTGAAAGCCGCTCCATAAAAGATCACCATTCCGGTGATATAGACCCAAATCAAAAGCACCACCAGCGAACCGGCGGCTCCGTAGACTTCGCTTGCCGAAGACATCTTCAGGTACAGCCCCACAAGAAAGCGGCTCCCGAAAATCAAAAGAGCGGTTATGATCCCCGCTACCCAGACATCACTCCATTTGATCTTGGTCGCTGGCAGCAACCAGAAAAACAAAGACAAAATCAACGGCGTCAAAAGAAACGTAATTCCCTGGTCGATCAACTGCAACCACTTCACAGAACCTGGGGCAAACTCGGCCGCCCAAGCACTAAAGGTATGCAGCGAGGTGCTAAACAAAATCGTCGCCACCAGTACGATTCCGGCTATTAGTACCAACGAGATGCCGATCAATCGCGTTCGCAATAGAAAAAACCATCCGCTGCGATCCTCGATCGGAACTTGCCAAATTTCATTGAAGGTGTCGTGCAGCTGTGAGAACACACCCGAGGCCCCAACCACCAAAATCACAAGACTCACCGAACCCGCAATGATTCCCGAGGAAGGACGAGTCGCGTTCTTGATCAACGATGCGACCGTGGCGGCAAGCTCATCCGTCGTAATCTGAGAAACCCGCTCAAGGATCTCATGCTCAGCAATCTGGTCGCCAAACAGGAATCCGGCAATCGCAATCGCCATCATCAATAATGGAGCCAGCGACAGCATTGTGAAATAGGTCAGCGCAGCGGCCATGCGCGACGATTTGGCTTTGCCCCAAATTTCAAACGATAGACGAATCAGCTTCCAGATCTTTCGAACCATCCTATAATTCTAAACAGAGTCCGCCTAATCAGGAACGCTAGTAATCCCCAAGTTGGTAGATGCGTAGGGCCGGTTCCCACCGGCCGTCATGAATCGCCTTGTTAAATTTCGGCCAACCACCAATATCTACCGCGAACACAAAACGCCAAAAGTTGGCAACTTTGTACGAAATGCGTTCCCATTGCGAAACTGTTGTTTTAGATCAAACAAACGATCATTCCTTCTCGGGAACCTCAACCGCCTTACCTGACTCGGAGTCTCGCCATGGCCAGCGCGAACCCCATTGCAACTATCGTCGTAATCAGAAAGAAATTCATCAATGAGGTTTTGGGGTTCATCATCAGACAACTCTTCTAAATGTTCGCGTTTGTCTTTCGATTTTGACGGTCAAGTCCCCGCAGACTCAATCACGGCAATTGCAATTTCGCAAAGTTCTGGTTGAATGACTTCAGTGGACCCGGCGTTCCGATCAGTTCTGGAAGACAACTTAATGTATACCGCCGTCAAATCGACAAGAATTTTTTGTAACGACTGCTGCCCTGCCCAGCCGCCTCTGGAAGCCAACCGCCTTCTCTTGAACTCAGTCCGCGATTGCCTGGGGATTGGATGTCGCCCCTGCAAACGCTGCAAGCCAATGCATGTCACCGGATGCCCAGACTGGTTACAGCCGCTCTTCGATCTAGTAGAGGACTACATCAAGCAAGACAAACAGATTGATGACCGAGCCCTAAAAACTTTGGGTCTCACCAAGCCCTTCCTTGGGCGCTGGTTTGTGGCCCATCATCAGCTGACCTTTGATGCGTACTATCGCTTGCGACGACTGGCGGCCGAAATCGGCACTCACCATTGCAATGAAAATTCGACCGACTCGATAGGACGCAAAAAACTGTTCCTGGGTTTGCTACAGCGCAAGGCCCCTGCCCTGTTGGATCGAGACGCAGAGCAAACGGTCCTTTGCAATCGCGTCCTTACGCCATTGGGCCCGATGGTCGTCGGCGCGACCGACCAAGGCATTTGCCTGCTGGAATTTGCGGACCGCAGGATGTTGGAAACGCAACTGGTTCGCATTGCCAAATTGTTCGATGCACAGTTTCGCGTCGGATGTAACTCGCACATTCGACAGCTGTCTGAAGAGCTGAACGAATACTTTTCAGGAACGCGGACGCAGTTTGACGTCAACCTGATGGACTTTGCGACGGAGTTTCAGAATTCCGTTTGGGAACAACTCAAGTCGATTCCGCTTGGTGAAACTTCAACTTATCAACGACTGGCAATTCGACTGGACAAACCCAAAGCGGTTCGAGCGGTCGGGCGTGCCAACGGCGACAATCGAATCTCCATTCTCATCCCCTGCCACCGGGTCATTGGCTCGGATGGCTCATTGACCGGGTACGGCGGAGGATTAGATCGCAAGCAGTGGTTGCTTGACCATGAGCAAAAGATGGCTTCGATTCCTCAATAGATGCATCGGCGAGACTGGCACATCGAACCAAAGCAATTTCCAACATCGCCTTTTTGGTATTACAGGCATGTCCACCGCGACCAATTGTTCGTCACGCTATACCGTCGACACTCAGATTCTTTGCAAAAACGGCGAGATCGCTCGGCGGGGAAACTCCTTGACTCACTGGCAACCGATTCCCGATTGGCTTGGCCACCTGACTCCGAGCTCGCATCCATTACCGAGGCGAGTTCGGCAAAATCAACTCACCGCTGGCGCACGCTTCAGGAGTGGAGGCGTCGGCTTCGCACCAGTGCTCCAAGCAATCCAGCGGGCTGACCATTTTCTTTGACATTGCCTCAATCAGCGAGCGATTTTTGCCGCCCTTGGAGCCGTTGATTTGAATCGTGTTTCCTGAAAAATTCAGATCCTTCACGCGTAGTCTTAAGCAGTCAGAGATTCGCAGTCCACACCCATACATGATGTCGGACTGGAGACGTTTCAAGCCGTAAAACGGATCAAGCATTGCTGCCGTTTCTTCAAACGTCATCACAACAGGCAACTTTTTGGGCTTGGTCGACATCGTAAAATCAAGAAAACCGATGTCTTGTTCAAGAACTTGCTGGTACAGGAACTTAAGAGATGAGAGCGCCACACGCTGAGTATCCGCGGCCAAGTTTTTATCGGCGGCAAGATAAGTCAGGAAATCCTCGACATCCTGTTTATTGAGCTCACTTGGATGCCGAAACTGACCATATTTTGATTTGATAAATTGGAGAAATCGGTTGTAATACTGAACATACGACTTTTCGGTATTGTACGCATGCCCAGCGCCGACATATCAACTAGTTATCCAACTAAACCGATGAAGATCTCTACACGATATGTTTTGGCCGTCATCCTGCCATTTCAAATCACCTGCGGCGTCCTATTGATCGCAGTTGCCGCGTTCACCGCTCTGGCTTCACCAAAGAACTGGAGTCGTGTGAAAAAGTTCTTGCTCTATTCAACGATTGCCTTAATCGCATTCATACCGTCGTGCGCTGGCATCATGATGGCGGTCGACGCTGTTCGGTTCGGTGACTTTGCATACGCATCATACGATGACATCCCCGACTTTCGTTCTCAACGCTACCTACCAGAGGTTGCCGCTGATATCAGAATGCGCAAGCATGGCAACGGTTACCTTGCTCGATTCACAATATCGGCACGAGATTTCGAGTCCTATCTCGACCAACTGTGGGAGGAATTCGGCGAGTACTCATCCGTTGAACGTGGTGGTTTTCATGACGATGGAAAATCTGTCAATCCAGAATCATTTAACATGACATTCGGTGATGTTGGGTGGGATTGCCCAGCGAATGCGATCGTTTACTATAGTCCTAGCGAAGAAGATGGCGGCGGCGCAACTTACTATTTTGATGCCGACGCTGGTGTGGTTTTCCAACGCACTGGGTTTTGGTAACCGTCAATCGTCGGATAACAAAACGATGCACACGATGCCGGAAATTAATTCGTCAGCGTCCCGACAAGCCATTTTCAAGTCGCAACCGTTTGCAACTTATCCACAGCCTAATCACACTATTTGAATTCTCGCCGAATCTGTTTTAAACTGTTGTCTACCCGCTTCGAGCTTCGTTCCGGCTCCCGCGGCAGACAACCAATCACGATGCGAAATGACCATAAGCCGGACTTGCGTGTGCTTTTTGAAGTTTAGATTTATCGCTCCGGCTCGGTGAACCCTGCCGTTATGTCGCTTAACCATGAATGCACACGTTGAATCGCTATTCCAATTGACTCGGCATCGAGCCACGAATCAGCACATCAGCGATTTCTCACCCGCCGATCCGGGCTATGATTCATACGTGCGACTTTGGAGTGACATTTTACGCTCGGGCGAAATACCCAAGCATTCTGAATTTGACCTTTCTGAGGTAATCGGGCTAACCGGATGGGCGTCACCCACAGATTTCGACGAGCACGACCGATTCCGACAATACCGCAGATTTACATCTTCCGTTGGTGTCTCCTTAATTAGTTTTGGCAATGATTCCGAGAGCGTTCACGTCGCCAATTATCTTGCACACGCGATCTCATTGTTGATTCCGACATTGCCGATCGGGAACATTTTGACGGCGTCCGCAAGGTTTTTCCATTCGTTCGGGAAACGTTACTAAAAACAAACCACGAAGAAGAATATCCATTCTTTACTTTGGGCTCGCTTGTTCTTGCTCCAAATGGCAGGTGATTTTTCTGAAATGCCTTTGCTTGCATCGCAATTGATTGATGATGAGGCCGCCGTACGCAATAATGAATCATTGAACTGGAGTATCGAGGACTCCAGATTCCTTTTTGGCTTGACGAATTACGACCAATTGAATGCTGACTGGATCAAACTCGCGTCGAGATTGACGAACCCAACTAACGATACAAATGTCCAACTGGTGATGGACTCCTTCGCCAAATGCGCGACATAACATCTATATGGCCTTTGGGGTCAAGTAGTCCGCACCGGTCTCGCGGTAAAAATCATTGTTTTTTTTCACTGGTGTTTCTGCGATTGATTGATCTTCCCTTGGGTGAATTTCGGTCTGGCTCTGGTGCAGGGGTTGGCTTGCGATTTCTTTCAACTGAACTCCAACTCGTCGGGTCGCGATTCACCCAAGGGAACTTTTCTGTTTGCTCCCGGTATGAATTGCGTTTTGCCTGGTGGCTTATTGACCCGTCGGTTGCTTCAAACATCTATCAACGCTCTGCCGATCATCAGACCCGACCAAGTGTCGGTGCCCAAAGATCAGTGCTTCGCCAGCGAACGGGGTTCTGAAGAACCAAGTGTTTGACTGTGGTGCGAAGCGGCGGTAGAAACTCATTTTGACCGACGCCGATCCATTCAATGCGTTTGGCTGACTGCGTGATTGACGAGCAAGTCCCGTCTGTAGCCTCCAGTTATTCTACGGTTTTCGGCGCGGTGCAACTTACAACAGGAACCAGAACACCTCGCATACACGCGCGTTCTGAATCTCGACAAAGCTTCAACCTCGATTCATGATTTAAATTGTCTCATCTCTGGTCGGTGCCAGAAGTAAAAACGCGCGTGCCGCCAATCAATGTGTCTGAACCTGATCAATCGCCAATGAAAGCTGTCGCACCGTTGAGAACCCTCTCTTCTGGTCCCGGTGCGGCTAGATGCTCGACGCTTGCACTCAGTCAGGCGCCCGCTCCAAATTAGTTTTTTCAGCTCTCTTAAGTTTGGCTTGATCCCGGTACGTGACCGGTCGGGTCAGTTATCCGTGCGGCTGACACACGAGTTGTTTCGTCTCCTGGGTTTGAATCAATGTTTCTCTCCGTCTTCCCCGGCTATCCCTTGTCCAGTTGCTCCTCAGCAGAGCTGAACTCCGTTTCGCCGGTTGTAATCAATGTTTCTAATCGGACTCTCATGCCTTAAAAAACCTTCCGCATGTGCTGTCCTGTATTTCTATCGTAGCATTCGATCGAGCTCGAACGCTTCGCCTCGCTTGAGCATGTAGTACACCGCGCGGCCGAGCTTCACCGCCAGGTAGCTGAACGCTCTGGCTTTGCCTCGCTTCTTTTCGATCCGGTCCACGAACGCACGGGCCTCCGGGCTACAGCGTTTGAGCAGTGGCACCGCTTCACTGAACGCCCACTTCAAATGAGCGTTGCCGATCTTCTTGCCGGGGCTGCCGTAGGATTTACCCGCCGAAGTGTGACTGCCTTTAACCAGCCGGCAGTAAGAAAGAAACTGACCGACCGTCGGAAAGCGTTTGATGTCGTGAATCTCGTAAAGCATCGTCATCGCCAGGATCCTGCCAACGCCGGGAATGGTTTGCAAGCGAAACAACGATTGTGGATCGTCGACTTTTGCCGACTGTTCGATATGCAGTTCCAGCTTGCGAATTTCTTCGTGCAGAAAGTCGGCTAGGCGTACGTCGAGCCCCACCGAAGCTTTGACGCTCGGTTCGTCGAAGAGACCTGCCAGTCCGATTCGGTTAGACTTGTAAGTGATCTTTTTTTCGAATGGATCGAAGTTGTGTTGGTGGTTAACGATCTGCAAGTGCGTGAGTGTCTGTGCTTTGAGCCGAACGAAGTGCGTGCGTCTGCGGAGCAAGTCGCGGGTGGCTCGAAGTTCTTTGGGGTAAGCGTAGGCAGTGGCGAAGTTACCACCTCGCAGCAGTAGCGCAAGTTTTTCAGAGTCGAGTTTGTCGTTTTTGACTTTGCCGCCGTGGATGGCTTTGAGGTACAGCGCGTGACCCAGCACAAACGGAATGTTTCGCTCACCGCAGGCATCGGCGAGCCAGTACCAGTTGAAGGTGCTTTCGCATCCAATCGCGACATTGTTACCGAAGGGTTCAATTTGCGCGAAGAATTTATCGGCTTGTCGTGTCTTGAAGTTCCGGTGTAACAGTTTCTTGCCGTGGGAATCGATGACGCAGACGTACATTTGGTTCGCGTGAAGATCGATTCCGCAGTAGAATGGATGTTGAGTTTGATACAGATTCATCTTGTGTCTCCTTGGGTTGGTAAAGTACTTAGCCAGATTTGACGCACCTCGGTGACGTCTTTCGCACCCGCTGCTGATGGCAGCGGATGACGAATTTTACAGCTCGACTGTAATGGAAAGACTTTTTCTGACCCAAGGAGGCCATGATGAGTATCAAAACGATGCACAAAGCCGGACTTGCGTGTGCTTTTTGAAGTTTAGATTGCTGGTTCTGGCTCGGTGATCACTGCCGTTATCTGCTTAGAGCGCTCCATGCCAAAAGACGAACATCCATTTGACATCGTAGCGGAACGATTGAAAGCCGCTGCAGACAAACCCGTTGCGGCGCAGGACACGTCTCTTGACTACTGGGAACTAGAATTCGCTACCGACGAATCGGTCGGCGACTTTCCACAAGCAATGTCACTCGAAGAACAGGACTGGGACGAATCTGAGGATGAAATTGACGAATCCGACGGTATTGGACCTGATGGATTTCCCACACTTCCAAACAGTCTTCCAAAACTGAAACTCCAATCACCAGCAAAGTGGACTGATGTACTGTCATCAACACTTTGGTCGGAAGGATATCTACTCAATGAAACCGCGCTCACGTCCTTTAAACAATGTAATTTGGGCGATTTTCGGGAATATCCAACGGTTGTCCGCGCCACTGGTGGCCTACTGTCTGCAATTGCAGCACGATTTCGGGGAGCGGGATTGGAAAGATCATACACTTACCTCTTCCTTCGCAATGTTATCGAACCAGCCGCAATCGATTTTGAGCGCTCCGAATTCTACATTGAGGACATTCTCGGTATTCCCAAACGTCCAATCGACATAAACTCGTTTGACGATTGGTTGGAAATGCAGGCCAATGCTAATGAGGGTGAACTTGATGGAATCGAACAGTTCAGCTCAGTCGATTACAAAAAGCTATTCTTTCGGCAAGACCAGGTACCTTCTGTTGACTTGTTTACCTTCTCGCGACTTGGCATTCGGGTGTACATCTCAACGCGACTTAAGGACGCAATCGAGAATTCAGGAATCACGGGATTAGAAATCAAGCAGAACAAAAGGGTGTTCGCGGATCAATGAGCAGATAACAAACGGATGAACCGAAGTCGCCGACAACGCGGCAATTGAATGGTGAATCTTCTCCGGCGACTCGGTTATCCTGACCGTTATGTCGCTTGGCGAACCTATTGCGTTGCTTTGTGTCTCAGCAGCGTCTATCTAGCGAGGTTCAACCAAATACGAGCAATGACCAATAAACCAACGGGCGCGAAGAACTACGGAAGTATTCCCCATTTACCCAAAAGCCGAATGGGCCCCGCCGATCATGCTTGCCCCGAGGGAATGCAGCGAATCGCTACCGAGAGGCTTCGCAATAAGCATGACCGAGTGATCGTGCAAGAGAAACTTGATGGAACGAATGTTGGCGTGGCCAAGGTTTCGGGAGAAATATTCGCGATTCAACGTGCTGGATACCTTGCGAGCTCTTCGCCTTATGAACAGCACCATCATTTCGCAGAATGGGTCAAAAAACACCAAACACGGTTTAATGAACTGCTCAGAGGTGGAGATCAAATCTGCGGAAAATGGCTGCTTCAAGCGCACGGAACCAGAAAACAATTCACGAGGCTTGGGATACGCTGAATGCCCTGCCTGCAATCGCGATTTTCATTGCGTGGCCACAATAGACGATGGAAACCTCAATCTCATAGAACCAGACTTGGAAAACCCGCCGTTGATTCCAGATCGGGAAAACGACTCCTCAATGCGATGCTCACTTTGCGGCTTCAAAAATGCTCGCCTGCAATTTTTTGACGGATTCTTCGTTGGTCGATTCATATGCGACACATCATCATGCTCCGAAATACTGTTGTTTCGCTATGATGAAAATGACAACGTCGTTGAATTCCCCTACACTATGAAATCGAAATCGCTGCAGAATCGTTGAACTGAAAACGCGGCATAACAAAATGTTGCACACGGAGCCGCTTGAGGTCTTGCGTTTGGCAATTGAGTCACTTGTAGTTTAACTCTTGCCTCGGACCCGGTTACCCTTGGACGTTATCCCACTTGGAAATTGAAATTGCGATATGGCATTCGAACACTCATCGCGTTGGCGACTGTATGTGCGGTAAGTCTGTTCACATACCAGCAAATCTGGCCTCGTCCGTTTTTTGGCCCACCACCAGGTTCCGTATTACGTAAACTCGACGCCCGATTCAATAACCTCACGCAACAAATGAACGAAGATCAGTGCTTGTACACGCTAGGCTTGTCACGATATAAATTTTCCCTGTCAATTTCTTCTATCGCCTTCCACCGTCACGGCTACAGCCGGAAACAATATTTAAGGAATGAACCAGGATATTCGATGGTTTTTGAAACGCAATTCGACGGGAAAACGACTACACTCGAACTAACGACTCCCCAGCATCCATCTGGAAGAACATTCCAAATTCGAGATACTGTCCCTCCATTTTCACAATCAAACCGCCTGTAGGAAAAGGGGCCTGGAGCCAAATTGGTAGTTTAGGAAATCTCCAATCAACTGAAAGGAAAGATCGGCGATTCACCGATACTCCAAGTTGGCTCAACATTCAAATTCGCACAATGAATTCAAGACACGTTGACTTCCCAAACGTTTTTGGGACGTTTTTGAAACCGCATCGGTGTATTTCACCTGCACCCTGAAAGTTAGCTTAAACCATGCCGTCGTAACGGATATCCAATCACTCGGTTCAAAGACCGAACACGACTGCTTGCCGGCGGCGGTTCCTTCGCTTGCTATTCAAGATGGTTGTAGATCAATCTGTAAAGAACATGAGCCAATCATTTGGATTCCCACGTCTTGTCACTGGGCCTTCTGGCTTCGTAGTCAGCAATGTATTGACCCAACTCCTCATTCGCAATCCGATTGTAGACATTCTCGATAAAGAATCTTGTCGGGAAGTTTACCCCAACATGATCAGCAACGTGGCAGTCAAGGATTAGGCACAAGTGGGAATTGGCTGCCTGATTTAGCTTACCGGCTAAATTCACCGAAGTGCCAGAGAATCCCGGATGGGTCATGTACGAAACACTCTTTACCCCATTCCATTACGCGGACGGGAATAAGCCGTACGTGCCCGTATTTGGAAGTCAGGTCGAGAGCGACCAACTCTTTCCAAAATCGATCGGCATCGTCGACTTCCATGAAAATCATGGTGTTGTCCACCCATTCTTTCACGAATGCGTCTTGGAGATAAAAACCGATTCCCTCTGTATGAAAATACGAAAAGTCTTTCGCGATGACGCTTTCTTGAAAACCCAGGTCTTTGTAAAACTCTCGTGACAATGTGAAGTCCTTCGCCCCGATAAACGGCCGAATAGAAACTGCGTTGTGTTTCATTGCTTGATCTCGTATTTGTCTTTTCAGTAAAGGTGCTGAGCCAGAAGTAGCGAATGGATTCGCTGGTCATGCAATATGATTACGTTCCGTTTGTCACCGTGCAACATCAATTGTTTTCGAATTGCGAGTCAGAATGACCGCGGCCACTAGACACACTGACAAGTATCGCTTTACGGAAAAGGCCGCTTTCCATTGAGCATCCAGCCGATGGGCGTGTAGCGTACAAACACGACATAGGTCGCCAAACAAAAAAGCCACGTAACGAGGGTCACGAGAACCAACTTTCCCAAAACTGGTAGCCCGATCGGAATCAACAGAGTCTGAAAAAAAAGAATGATCGGCAAGTGAATCAGATACACCCAATAGGATGAGTCGGCGCAGAATTTAAGCCAAGCATTCGAACGAGCCAAAAATCGCCGACCCACCAGCAGCGCCGAGAGCGTCAACAAAGCCGACAGATACGAAGCCAACACAGACTCAAACAAATACGGGGTTAACGACCGTGATTCGGTGGCCTGCTGGATCAACGCGATGTCGATCACAGGTAGCAGACAGTAGTGAGGCACGAACAGGAGGACGCTTGCCAAGACCAGGGGCCAACACCAGGGTTGCAAACGATCCAGTAGCAATTCGCGACCCAACAATTGCCAGCCAACCCAATAGAACAATCCATAATAGACAAATGGCCACCAGGCAGGAACAAAGGACTCGGGTGCTGCAATCGGAAGTCCTCCCCCCATCACTCCAGGAACCAAAGCCAGCGGTGAAAGCGCGAGCAACCACTTTCGCTGAAAAAACCAATCGAAATTCAACCAGGGCCAGCGCCTGCCAACGGCTGCGATCAAGGAGAACATCAACAGATAGTACAAAAACCACAAATGCATCGTGGTATAAGGTGTTGACGATTTCGCAGCTTCAGGATTCTGACTCGCTGCGACAATCACTTGCATTAACCCTTGAGGTTCCTTGACGTAGGAAAAGGCAAAGACGAATACAATGGTCATGGCCACCATCAGCAACGGCCAGAACAAGGCGAATGGCAAGGCGATTCGAATCACGCGATTCCACAGAAATTTCTCAAGCCCTTTGCGCTGGATCACCAGCTTGGCAAAATAACCCGACAGCAGAAAAAACAGGCCCATTCGAAACAAGTGAATCCACCAGATCGAAGCATCAATTGCCACGTTTCCCTGAGGATTGGTAGCGATCCAAACCGACCGGGATGGTTCGGCATAGGCCAAGGCACCATGTAGATACACCCCCAACAGCATCGCCAGTGCCCGCAGGTTGTCCAGATAGTGAATCCGCGCCGAGTCGCCAGACGCAGCTGCCATCAAACCAAATCTCTTCGGCGAATCTGAAACACAAACGCAAGTCCCAGGGCGACCAGAATCACGGTGGCTTCGACGACCATGATTTGCTGGACGACTGGCGGCCACGAAAGCACTTCGCTCTTGGCAAGTTTCGAAATTACCGGGTTCTCGTTTAGCGTTTTGAGGAACAAATTGAACAGAACATTCCCCAATACGACGACGACAATCGTCCAACCTACCGATTCCGTCACCACCGCGGTGGCCAACTGCAAGCAAAATCCGGCCAACATAAAAAGGAACAGCAGAACAAGGAACGCCAAAATTCCTGGGTTGGCTTCCGGCACGACGAAAGCCAGCACCGTCAAACAGGCGAGCATCCCCAACCAGGGAATCAAAAACGCAACCAGTACGACCGAAATCTTGGCGATCGAATAATCGAGTAAGCTGACTGGCAAACTCATCACGAAGGTCCGGGTCATGTCGACCGATTCGGCCAACAGCAAAACACCGATCAAATGAATCCCGGCGGCAATGGTCACTGTGACGATCAAGATAAAGCCGATAAAACCAGCCGACTCACCCGGAAGGCAAGTGACCATGGCGCTTAACAGCCCGCCCAAAAAATAACCAAACAGCGACCAGCGGCTGAGGAACAGGTCTTTCAAAAACAAAATCTGGATTGCCTTTGTGTTCATTAACGGATCTCCTCTCGACCGCGTAAAACGGCGGCTACAAAAATCTCTTCTAGTGTCATGGCCTCCGAGGATTCCAGGGTCGCTCCCGACGATTGCAAGCGATCTTCAACTTCGGCCTGGTAACGATCCAGTGTCATCACTCGCAAATTGCCGAATGTCGACTCAGGTCGTAATCCATCTATCGATGGGGCTTGCCAGTTTTGAGGAACGTGTAATTTGAATCGACGCCAGCCATCCAGAAAATCGTCGCGGTTGTCGCTGGCAATCACTTGTCCGCGATCGATAAAGGTGAGCGTGTCACTGATTTTTTCGACGTCCTGAGTATCGTGGGACGAATACAAAATCGTTCTCGTCTCGTCGCTGACGATTTGCATTAGCTCAGAGAGAACTTCTTGCTTGGCCACTGGATCGAGTCCATTGGTCGGCTCATCGAGTATCAATAGCTTAGGATGCCGCGCGAGTATTAGCAGAAGCAGGGATTTGACCCGCTGACCGTGCGAAAGCCCTTTAATTTTTTGCTGTGCGATCAGTCCGAACCGGTCGAGCAGCTGTTGGGCGTAGTCTTCGTCCCAACCTGGAAACAGCGAACGAACGAACTGCATATGAAAAGCAATCGATTCAGATTTGTAGAGTCGCATGTCATCGGAAAAATAGCCGATATCCTGTTTGACATTTGATTCACGCGATGAAATCGGTTCGCCCAGGACCGAAACAGTTCCCTGCTCAGGCGTTACCAGTCCCATCATGATTCGCATGACCGTGGACTTGCCCGCTCCGTTGGGGCCGATCAAGCCGTTGACGGTTCCCGGTTCAATTTCCAGATCGATGTTGTTGAGCCGAAAGTGTTTGTAAGACTTGGCGATGCCTCGCAGCAAAACCGCAGCAGTCGTTTGGTGCGGCAGGTTGAGAGCAGTGCTCATTTCTGTTTCCTTTGCGATTTTTCGTAAGCTTCGGCAACGCGCCGTTGCATCTCAGTTTTCGATAGCCCTAGCAACGACCCCAATTGGGCAGCCTCATTCAGGTGCTCATCCAATTCCTGCTGGGCAATCGAGGACTGCAAACCAGGTTGGTCGGATACCACGGAACCTTTGCCTTGGCGAGTAACAATGGTTCCTGCGCGTTCCAGTTCCTGGTAAGCCCTTTTTATGGTTATCACACTGACGGAGAGATCAGCTGCCAGTTGCCGAATTGAGGGGAGTTCTGTCCCTGGCAGCAAATCGCCTACGGCCACCCGTCGCTGGATTTGCCCGATCACCTGTAAATAGAGCGCCCGCGGGTCACTTTGCGAAAGAGTAACAAAACTGTGCCTGTTCATATATACAGTGTATACACAGCGGGATTCGAAGGTCAAGTACGGATCTTGGAAACTTCTTCAAAATTCGAGGGCCGAGGCAACATAAGTAGCAAGGCAAAGCCTCTTTTCCACTGTGAATACTGACAGATTATCGCACGTGTTTAAACAATTTCCGAGAGATCTAGCCGTCTTATCGAAAGGACTCTCAACGTGCGGGCAGGGCCCCTTTTAAAGAGTTCGGATGAGAGGACTTGAGCCTCCGCAGAGTCCGCCCCACTACTATTTGGTTGTTCAACCTTTGAAAAGTACTCGCCGTTCGCAGTGCTGGAAAGAACCCTGGTCTATCAACCGACAGAATACCCACCGGAATTGGACAGCAAGGAAATTCCATTCGAAGACGTTGAGTTCCAATCTACAGATGGGACGAAACTTCATGGTTGGTTCGCGGATCACCCCGACACGGTGGCGGTTGCTTTATTCTGTCACGTGAAAACAACATCACTCTAAATTCAAGCTTCGAGACTTCAGGATAACAATACGTTGAACCGAATCCGCGAACCGGGCGGCTTTGTACTGACTACGCGGATGGCTTCGCCTTTGTATCCGCTTCGTCCTAATTTACACTTTTCGCCGCGTCTCGCTTAACGTGGACGTTATCTGGCTCGACGAATCTGATGCAAAACGTCAATTTCGTTTACGAAAATAGCGATACGCCTGAGTTGCATTCTGGACCTGTTCCGCAGAGCGACGCGGATTACTTAAGTGCAGCCTTGGCATGAAAATGACTGGTAGCCACACGGGTGGTGGGTGCCATGGCCTCGCTCGCCGTGGCCATGTTTCCGGGAATTGCCCGATGAATTATTTACGAAAAGTGCGATCAAATTGAGACTCGATCAAGCATGCTCACGCAAGCGTGAAGCATGGCACCCAAGCTATTTACCAGCCGCCCTAGCAGAACTCTTTTAGACAGGATGAACATCATGATTTGAATGACAAGAACATCCTCCCATCCTTTTCATCATGTAAATCCTGTCCTGCTCGCCAGACGCAGGTCGTCGAGCGTAGTTTGTTTTTTCTTTCCTAGCCGCAGAATTGGAGTCTGGATTCTGACATCGAACGTTTTATCAATACCGACCGCCTTCGTAACGATGATGATTGCAGACCGCCTTTACATTGGGTATTATCTTTGGCTTACGTCGCTTGTGCTACTTGCAATTTCTGTAACCGTTGGTTTTGCGAATGGATCCCAACGTCAACGAAACAACGGATAACAACCGTTGCACGCGGAATCACGGGTCTCGCGTTTTTTTAAATGGATGATCACTTGTTCCGACCCGGTGAACATTGCCGTTATGTGACAAAGAGAATGACAAACACAAATCGCCGAAACATGCTCCGCGTTGGTTTGGCTTTCGTGGCGATTCCCAGCACCATCCTGCATTTGGAATGTGCGCCTGGTGGCGATGACACACCTCACAAAACGAACGGTTCGCCTGACGACTCGAAAGGCACAACTGACAAGAACACCAAAGGAAATTCGATGAAAATTCAGTACCTCGAAATTGTGACGCCGGATGTAGACGCGATATGCGAAACCTACTCTCAATTGCATGACGTAAAATTTGGTGAAAGCGACCAGAATCTAGGCGGTGCTCGTACCGCAAAAATGGCAAGCGGCGGAATGCTGGGTGTCCGTGCACCGATGCACGACGCTGAGAAACCTGTCGTCCGCCACTACATCGTCGTTGAGGATATTCAGACTGCTGTTGACGCGGCAGCAAAATCTGGCGCTGAAGTGGCGCTGCCGCCGATGGAACTCGCTGGTCATGGAACATGTGCGATCGTCATTCAGGGCGGGATTGAAACTGGGTTTTGGCAACTGTGACCCCCACTGAAATTGTCACATAACGAAGCGATGAGCCGAATTATGTCGCGAGTTCGCTTCGCTCATCATTACCTTTTCTCTCGGCCCGGTTGTCTCAAACGTTATCCCGCTTGAACCACGTGCAATTCAGAATCAAACATTTGCTGGTTTGTACCGCTGCGGTTGCGTTGCTTCTTTGGCTGCGGCCGCTGGGCCTCATCGTACTCTGTTTGGGGCTGCCTATTTACGCTTTGATACTTGCAATTCGTGACCTGGCTACCCCTTTCCAAAGGCGTCGCTATTTTGGGCTAAAATCTGACGATGAATACTACTCCCAGTTCGAACCCAAACCCACAGCTGCCATCATGTTGGCAACCGCTGCATTCATCCTATACATAACCGGCTGGATGATTGGCGCGTACGCTGGACCGGAAAAACTACCAACACCTGCGATCTTGATCGCTGACATTGTGTTCACGGCAATTGGATTGACGTTTTGCTTCTACGCTCGGCAGAAATCCCAATCCCACGTTCAAATTGGCCTGACTTGGATTCCGTCGTCGTGCTGGCTTTTACACTCTTTCATACTGCTTGGTCACGGTCTCCAAATTGAACGTATGAGCGCAGGCTAACAATACGATGAACAGAAACGGTGAAGCCTCTGCGGTTGGCAGGTCGCGAGAACGATTGTACGGCGTTTTACATTTTACATCGCCTCGACTATCGGTGAACAACGACCATCGCCTGCTCGGTTATCTTTGCCGTTATCCTGCTTAGGTGAGTACTGGAGAATTCGACGCCTTCATGAATCCTGACACATCCCAAAGACGACGATTCTGGGTTTCTCTGTTGGCTCTTTCCGCACCGACTTTGTTCATTCCGGTATGGCCGATTTATCACGGTGGCACATTATCTGCCAAATATTGATGAATGGCAGGCAAACCGTTTCTGGACTGAACCTGACCATGATCGGCGAATACGTGCTAGAATGACAACCCGCAATTAGTCCCGATAACACAGAACGCGGACCACAAAAATGTGATGCACTAAATCGACGCCATCAGAATTCAATGCAGGCGAAACGATACGAATATCAGACACCTTTGGATCAGGAAACGCTAACGATTACCTATTGGTCACTGGCGATTTTTCTAATGAAACTACCCGCTTGGAAATTTCACCTGCTAAAGGGTCAACAATTAAACTTGACGAAACAATGATTTTTGAATTTCCAAAATTTGGTTCTACAATTATCGAACGGCAAACCCGATGGTTGGCAATCGTCGCACCTACGTCTGGCTAATGGCTCGACCTGCTTGCTTTCGGATGCGACCGTGTTAACTTGATTCGACCCATCAAGTTATTCAATCCGTGTCTAAACTCAACAATCACTGGTGCCGGCTCGGTGACCACCGCCGTTATCCCCCCATAGATTTGAGGCTCTGAGCAATGGCAGGAAGAACACTGGCCATTGGAGACGTTCACGGTTGTCATCGGGCACTTCTCACGCTTATTGGCATGGTTGCCGTAACCCAAAGTGATACCCTTGTTTTTTTAGGCGATCTGGTTGATCGCGGCCCTAACTCGAAAGAAGTCGTCGAATTTGTGATATCTCTTCGTGACCGATGTGAAGTGATTGTGCTAACGGGCAACCACGAAGAGATGATGAAGAATGCTATTTCCGGCCATGGATTGTTCAATGGTTGGCTGGATGCTGGGGGTGCCGCAACACTTGAGTCTTACGGTGGGTCAGTGGAAAACATTCCTTCGCCGCATATTAGATTCATCATGTCGGGATCACCTTTTTATGAAACGAGCACGGAACTATTTATTCATGCCAGCTTGGAATCAGATATTTCGATGCCCAACCAAAACGCTGAATTCCTGCGATGGAAGCACATTGGCGGTTCGGAAAAACCACATGTCTCCGGTAAACGCGTGATCTGCGGACACACCTCACAAACCGATGGCGTACCACTGATTTTTGATGGATGGGTATGCATTGATACGTTTCCACATGGCGGCAAATGGTTGTCATGTTTGAATGTTGAAACTGATCAAATAATCCGGGCAAACGAAAATGGCGAAACACGTGAGTTTCCGTTATCACACTATGCCTAATCCCGAATCGGCAATCGAACTTTGGTGAGGACCCGTACCTCCCAAATTGGAGAACCATTTTTCAAATATCCGTCTCTGTTTCAAACCTATCAATGAACCGAAGCGCGCCGCGAGTTCGCTTCGCTCATCATACCTTTTGCTCGGCCCCGGTTTCCTTGGTCGTTATCCTGCTCAGGACAATTACTCAGCTTTTATGGCAATATCTATTAACCCAGGGCGAACAACTAAAATCTGGAGGATGCCAAACGGACGCCACTTTCAACTAATTCGGATGAGAGTTTTTACCGGCGAACAGCGTTTGAAACCATCAGTTCATAGGTAAGCGAAACAACATCTATCAAGGAGCGCTGAAATAGCTACTAATACAAAAGCCTGCAAAAACAATCGACTTGCAATTGTCATGTTGAGCTGTGGGTTGTCCGTGGGAACTGGGTTAGGGATTTCTTTGGGTGTCGCGTTTGACAACCTTCCGTTGGGTTTGTCTTTGGGACCTGGCGTGGGACTAACTCTTGGAATGTGTTTATATCAATATTTCAACGCGCGGAAATGTTCTTGACGCGACGCGGTGAATTTGGCCCTTGGGGAACGCCGCAAACCAGCCTGTCTTGCCAACATCCGAGGCAATTCACCGGGCAGGCCGGAATTCGTGTAGTTGGATGCGCGGAACAACCATGCGAAGAACACGAAGCCGCGGAAGCGGGCAGTTTTCCAATGGTTAGTTTTACTCCCGCGACTACCTGCATCACGAGTCAGCCCCGATGATGCCGATTCAATGAGGGCTATCGGTGAACTTCGTGTTCGTGCGTGGGCCACAGAGATTCCGGAAGTCGTGGCAATGAAATGTTGGCTGGACGAATTCGACGGTGGCGCGCGACATTGGGCAGCGTTCGATGGCGGCAAGATTATCGCCGGGGCCCGGATGTCCATCCACTCTGACATTGCTGAGGTTCCAGAAGCTGCCGTTTACACTGGGTTTTTTCACGATCCATTACCCGCGCCGATTGCGTCCATTAATCGTTTGGTCGTAGATCCTTCCTATCGTGGAAAAGGGCTTGGAACCAAGCTTGATCTTATCCGTGTTGACGCGGCGGTTTCCGCGAACTGCGGTTGCGTGATAGGTGAAACCCCGTCAGGCGAGCGCCGCGTCAAACAACTTGAGTCAATTGGTTTCAGTCGCGCTGGCGCTGGACCGCCGCCGGCCTTCGGTCCAAACCTGTATCATCCGTCTCGGTCTGTCGTTATGATTCTCTATTGTCCACAATCACGGTCAACCTTTGATTCGCGATCGGATGGCCCTGCCCCAGAGTAAATCAGATACAATGCGATGCAGGCGAAACCTAACTGGCGTGTGCTTTTGAAATAGATGGTCGCTGGTTCCGGCTCGGTGATCACTCACATTCTCCGTCAATCAATACTCCACATTATTGCCATGTCTTGGTTTGACACGTTAACTGGATTCGAAGAGAGATCGGGCGAATTCGTCCGATCCAACATGGCTGTGGACGGAGAGCACCTTGTTTCCCTGGCGAATGGGCGACGGATGCTTTTCGGCGAGTTCACGACACCCTCGTTATCAAGCTTGAAGAACTTGCTATCCGGAAAAACTGATCGTGGTCCAATGCGAATCCGTCAAATCGTGGCCAATGTAGAATCACTACACCAAGACCCTGAGAATACGAACTCCGTCTTTCAGGTCGCTTCACAGTTCAATTGCCTTGAAATGGCTGCTCCTCACCTGACGCCAGATGACGGCGTTGGTATCTACCAGAACGACTGGACTCAGGGCCCCGCGTGTGCCATCAGTGCCGGGGCGGCAACCATTTACAGAAATTACTTCGTCCCACACTGTGGCGAACTAGGCCAATCGGCAAAAAATCAGATCGACTGCCTCTCGGACATTGGAAAAATGCTTGGCAACGAGAACAACATATTGTGGGCTATGCAGAATGGTTACTGCCTTCCAACATCTGACGGGCTCGAAACCGTGAACAGGGTGATGGGCCGGTTGGATTCGTCCAGCTTGGAAGAATTACGAGGGGCGCTGAGGATCGGCAATCAGGCTACTGCTGAGGTCACCGTTGGAGACTCAAATCACACCGTGACTCAAGTGTTTTGCTCAGCACTTCCTGTTGCATACTCATCTTTACCGACCGAACGGTGGACGACATTTGCAACACTTGTGTTGGACGCTGCATACGAAGCGACTTTTTACTCCGCGCTGTCTAATTTTGACCTTACAGGCTGTAACAGATTGTATCTCACGCTTTTAGGCGGCGGTGCATTTGGCAACAACTCAAATTGGATTCTATCTGCAATTGAACGAGCGGCCAGGCTTTTCTCCAAATCCGGTTTGGACGTTGCAGTCGTTAGTCATGGACGCAAAAACAGCGAACTAGACGCATTGCTTTCGTCGCTAGATCAGAACGCGGGTTAAGAAAATTGTGAACTGAAGTCAAAACAGTCCGCGAGTTCGCTTCGCTCATTACTTCGCTCCGACTTTCGGTGAACAACGACCACCGTCCGCTCGGCTAACTTTGTCGTTATCAGGCCTGACCATGTCATCATCTGAACCAGTTCTGTTTCCCTGCCCAAAATGTGGTGCCGGTCGTGGCAAAGGCGGCGTTCCTTGCAAACAGTGTGACTGGGCTCCCGATGCAGTTCACGCTCCCACCAAACCCAAATCTGAACCGTATTCAAAATTTGCAGCAATGGTGATTGGCTTCCTCACTGCATTACCTATCGCCTACATTTTCCTTTTCTTCGCCGTAATAGTGATCACGGTATCACGTGCTGGAGCGATGAGCCAAGGCTCGTTCATCTTCCTGTTTATCATGCACTTTGGAGTAATCATCTTGATGTGGTGCCTGATCGGGTTTTACATCTATTACCTGTTCAAAACAGATCATGTCAAACAGGATCAAAAGGCATTGTGGGCGGTTGTACTCTTCCTCGGCAACATGATTGCGATGCCAATTTTTTGGTACCTGTATGTTTGGAAGCCCGCCGAAAATGCGTAGCCATTCGCTGGACCGCATTCGATCGCTATCCGGCTGTACTGAACGGGACAAAATTTTGGTAACGAGTCGAACAGGTGACAAACTGCGGGCCGCGTGGATTCTGAACTCAACGTCGTTCGCCGCGCCCCGGCAAACGTTGGCTTATGCCGCTAGGAACATTCTTGATTAAGCTCACAACGATTTTCACGATGGTTGCAGCTTTGGCTATTTGCACTGGGTGCGAACACACGCCTAGACCGCTCACCGATCGCGATGTTGAATTGATGTCCAATTCTGGATACCACAGCGCCTATGTTAACTATCCAGGCGGCCAACAGGTGTCACTTTCGGAAGCGGAATACGAAACCATGCGGTCGCTAATACGTTCGCTTGCTCCAATTCGAAAAACGCGCGAGAGGAGAATTGAATCACCTCAGTATTCTCTCAGTTATCATGGGGGGATGGATCCCACTCAGATTGACGTGCGAATGATGGATGACGACTTGGAATTTTCACTTGGCAATTTTATCCACACGGGTGGGTCTGCAGAAATTTTCCGTTCGCTTTTACCTGATCCCAAAGACGATTAGACCGGCTAAAGCAGATTCGAAACCATGGACGCCGCACAACGCAAATCTGAAATCCGTCGCCGACTAACCATCGCACAAAATCCACGGCGTTCCGAATCGCAATTCGCGGATGACAATGATCACAATCCGATTGTCCTCATCAGTAATACCGATAAAATCGCTAACGGTAAGGAATTTGCTGTAATCGAAGTCGCGGAACCGGGCGACTTGAATTGAACAATCAACCCCCGCAACTCGGTTAGCGCGGCCGCTAATCAGGGTAAAGGTATTTATGAAATCTGGATTCAAAACTTGCCCCAAATGCGATTCCGATAATGTTCAGTGTCCATTGTATGTCTTCGATGACACCAAAAACTACAACAGTTCGTTTGCGACAGCGAAGATCGGCTATTTCCAAAACCCGGACGCGATCATTCTCAAAAACAAAAAAATGGTTGACTTTCACGCGTGCGCCTGTATTGATTGCGGGTATCTGGAGTTCTATTTAACCGACCCAACTTCACTTTCGAAAAATTGACTTTGAAAAGGTCTTTTAGAATCACCGTGAATTGCTCTAAATTGAATGAACGATCTAAAGAAATGTGGTCCAACACATGATTTGCCGTTCGCCTATGGCCCACCTGCTCCTGTGGGAGACTGGCTTGTTCCGGAAAATGAACGCGGCACTCGATGCGAATTAACCGGGGACATTTGCCTCGTTGACAATCAGTTTTACATCGTTGGAAGTTTGGAACTCCCCTTGATCGGTTCCCAAGTAATTTTTTCATGGGACGTATGGGTTTCACTCAGCTTTGAAAACATGAAACGAACGCAAGAACTTTGGGAGTCAGAAAGCCGTGTTGATGAATCTCCATATTTTGGCTGGCTTTCATCGGCATTGCCGTGTTACCCAGAAACGGTAGGATTGAAAACAAATGTTCATACACGCGAAGTGGGGCGACGTCCTTTTATCAAACTGGAGGCGACAAACCATCCTTTGGCAGTGGAACAACGAAATGGTATAACGATCGAACGCGTGAAACGGATTGCCGAAATGGTAATCCATCCGCAGAGGCTGTGACTTTTTCATTCGTGCATGAAGCGGTAACTTTGAAGCAATGCTTTATGGAAACCCGGCGCGTCAGCGAGGAACATTCTGCTCCGTCCTCGCTGACGCGTCTAGGTTGTGATTAAATTCTGCAGCGACAGTTTTAGCGAAATTTTGGCGCTGGATTTTTGATTTTGAATTTTTGTTTGCCGTTTTTCAGGCTTGGTATGTTTTTGTGTTTCGATTGGTTGCTTTTTGTAGCATTCAATCGCGTCCTTTCTGCTTTAAATCGCCGCTTTGACGCCCTTTAACGCCATCCAACGCATAAAGTTAAACGTCAACGCTACGAGTAACGTTGCCGATTGCACTCGAGCCAAACCTCGAACTCGAAACTGCTGGAGCCCTCGATTGCGGAACTCCGCGTTAGGAAACTCTGCGATCGAAGGCCGCGCTTTATAAAGTTCCTTTGCTGAGTCCGTTGCCATTCGCTGCCGAAACTTGAACACCTCGTCGGTGTCTTTCGGCTGACGTTCATGCGGATCGTTGCCGTTTTTTAGCAGCTTTGCTTCTTTAGGAATCGGACCATAAACCGCAGTGCCTTGCCTTTCAAGCAACGTGATATCAGCGTGCGTCGTAAAGCCGCCATCTACCAGCATTTTCTCTGGAACCTCGCCATGCCGAGCAACTACTTTTTTGTGCATGACGCTCATCTGCCCGCCGTCACTGCCATTGTTGTTGACTTCCACGTCGAGGATTACACGAGAATCTGCTGTCGTCGCAAGGTGAACGTTGTAGCAAGGACGGTAGCCACCGCTGGCCACTTTCATCTTGCGGGCGTCAGGGGCTGTTGTGCTACAACGAGCTTCAGCACCGCTACCCTTCTTGCGTTTTTCTTTGCGGGCGCGAAGTTCTTGAAGTTGTTCCAGAGCGTCAGCGAGCCGTGATTGGCGTTCTTCGGCGGAGCGAAGTTGAGCCGCTTCTTGCTTTGAACGACTTGTTTGCCCGATAGAAGAATCGTCCATTTCTGCTCGCAATTGTTCTACGCGTTGCTTGGCCTGGCTCAAGCTTTCTGTGAGCGTGCCTTGGCGGCGAAACGAACCTCCACCAGCGCTGGCGCGAACACGCATGCCATCTTGAGCAATCACATCGAGTTCAACTAAACCTTGCGAGATCAGCGTGCCGACCGTTTCGCTGAGAAGCTCGTCAAAGAACTCGGGGTTGGTTGAGCGGAAATCACTCAAGAGGTGGTGGTTGACGCTGACTCCGCCGCAAATCCACATGTAGCCAAGGTCGCGTTCGCACAACCGTGCCACGTGACGGGCGCTGCTGATCCCTTCGAGCGTCGCGAACATCCAAAGTGAAAGAAGAATTTTCGGATCGACCGGCGTCCGTCCTGCACGCCCTTCCACTGCCAGGATCTTTCCGTAAAGCTTTGAAAAATCCAGTGACTCTACATATTCCCAAACCACGCGAGCACGATGGTCTGTCGAAAGAAGTTCGTCGAGGCAGAAAGGTTTCCATTCTGATTGATGACGTTCTGGCCGTTGCACTCGTGCAAACACTCTTTTTTTATTGTTCATTACTAAGTTTTAGCGCAAAACAAATACTTGCTCCAGCCCAGTTGATTTAATCACAACCTAGACGGGTTTTCATAGAGTATGCAGGTTACGCCATTCTATTCATGCATGAATGAAAGATCACCGCCGCTTCACGGCGACCAGATTCAAAGCGGAAGTTGGTGCAGAACTAGGGCTCATGTGCAAATCGCGCAGGATGAATTCTTGGGTGCCATGCTCCTCGCAACGCGAGGGCATGCCTTAACGAGAATTGATTTCGAAGCTTAGCCAATCTCAAAAGAACATGGCCACGCGAGCGAGGCCATGGCACCCAGTGCTCCGCGAGAGGATTGGGGCTTGGGATGATACCCAGACTGGAAGTCCTGAAAGTCTGGGGCTACGAGAAGTAGCCGCTCTGCGGCAAAATGCAAAGTGACCCTTCATCGTCTTGAGGACTTTATGGAAACCCGACGAGGGTGAGTAGCGATCTCAAAAACGCAACATAACAGCAACGCCTTGAATTGAAGGCGCGAAGTCTGGCCGGGAGCACATTCAAAATTTCGCCGATTCAATTTCGTCCGACGCCATGACCGTTGGCGTTCCACGAATGATCTCAGGCGGCGCTGAGGTTTATCCAACGCAAGAATGTCCATACTGCGGCGAATTATGCAAATCGTTGTTCGGATACCCAACGAATAGCGGCAAGCCGGCAATTGAACAAAAGATGCTAAATGATTTTGACTCCATCCCCATTTCCCTAGCTGACCTATCAGTACGCACACGAGTGATTTGCAACGACCTGGGCATAAATACGTTCGGCGAGTTGGGCGACGCTCAATCCTCAATTGCTGGGCATCCGCGAACCACTTCCATTGTGATTCGTGAGATCAACGATATCTTAGCTTTGAAGCCGTTTGGAGATTCTTGATATTGAGAAAATCAATTCGCTTCTGATGTGGACATCACTCGGCCAAAAGCTTCTCAACATTTGCCAGATTTCGACACGTCGATACAATAATTGGCATTGGGCCGTCCAGTCCCAATGTCATTATCCATCCTGAAACCTAAATGCCCAAAAAGCCAAAATTTCACGATCACATCGATCCCGAATATCAACGGTGGGGAAAAACTTATCCTTCTTTCCCAGGCATACCTGAATGCGTCGATTTGATCTTGAATCGCAAGGCCATTGGCGCATGGGCCGACATAGTAGCGTACGAACTTGCAGAAAATGCCGACGAACATGCCGATGAGATGATCGGAATGTTTAACATTCATCAGAACGATTCCGTATCGCTATTTATGCTAATGGCATTCGAGCTTGCCGCCATCCCCTCAACCGTACCGTTTTTTGCGTCTGTGCTTTGTGATGGCGACAATCGATTCAAACCACATGCAAGACGTGGTCTTGAGGCAATAAACACCAAGGAATCACGTACCGCCTTGTTCAACGCAATGACGCGAAAACAATAGAAACAACACTTTGCACTTTCGGACCTGAATAGTCGGCTAACAACGACTGAGCCAGAACACGATTTTCAAAGGCGACACAAACGATATGGCCAGCGAAAACGCATCACGCATCATCACCATGGTTTGTCAGGTCCCGCGCGGTTCTGTGGCCACCTATGGTCAAATCGCCAAGTTGGCGGGGATCCCCAAAAACTCGCGGCAAGTCGGTTCTGTCCTTCGCGATTTGCCAATTGGAGACGGTGTACCTTGGTATCGAATCGTCAACTCCAAGGGGGAGATCAGCCAGCGTGGCAATCACGAAAGCGAAAAGAGTCAGCGCGAGGTCTTAGAAGATGAAGGCATTCAGTTCAATGAAAAAGGCCGCATTGATCTGGAAAGGTTTCAATGGCAACCTTGACTGTCGAGGAATTGTTTTCGAAGTCTAATTCTTTCGTTCATACAACCAAACAAAACTCGCTGAACGACTTTCGAACTAGAAGTACTTGGCCTGTTGGTTTTGGATTCCCAAACACTAACGAAATGCGGAGCGATGGTCGCATGCATTTCTTGTTACCAAGCAAATAAAGCCTCGTTCACGAAATTGGTGGGTGGAGTTTCACAACTTGCCAGATTTCACTCTGATTTCCCTGCTTTAGGTGTGGATTTCGCATGATTCCAACTGGCCATCAGTTCGCAATTTCTTCAAAAAGGCTACCCACTAACCCCAACGAATGATTCCCGTAGCCCATTCCGCGTCACCATCGTTTCGGCCTGCGCAGCAGATTGAGGCTGAAACATGGGGCCCGAGACATGGGCGGGCCATTCTGAAGAGCTAGAGCGAGGATGCAAACCTAACCGTATTCACCCACTCATTCCATGGGCGAACCTTGAAATTGGACGTGGAATCACGGATGCCGTCGCTCCCGCGACTCTGGCTTTTGGGTGGGATGTTACCTCAGACTAAAAGTCTGGGGCTAAAAGAAATTGTCACTCTGTGACAAGTCCCGACAAGCCTGAGGAACCCGAGTGAGGATGCGAAACAACCACTTTTCACTCACTCATTCCGTCGGAGAGCCCAAATAAAAAAGTTCGGCCCGAAACCTCGAACCGAACCCCATACTCTTTTATGAGAGACTGAATCAATCGCATACGGCGATTTGAATTCTGGAGTCCTGTGACTCCAGCGACTACTGGACCAGACTCTACCGTTTCAAGAGTACTAACCTCCGGCAGTTTCAGTTACCGTTTCCTTTTGAGTTGCGACCAATGCTTCGACAGCCGCTTTGTATTTAGCGCGAGCCAGGTTCAAACGAGCAGTCATTTCGCAGCAAGTCTTTTCGCCAGCCACAACGTATTCTTTTTTGGCACCCGATGTCTTGGCCATTTCAGCAGCCTTGGTTGGGCAGTTGCAAGTTTCTTCGCCAACGGCGTAAGTCATCTGAACATTCTTGGCTGCGGCACTTACCAACTCAGCTGTTTTGCCAGCTTCGACGGGACAGTTGCAAGCTTTACCGGCGATCTTAGTCGTTCCGCTAACTTCACATTTACAAGGTGTAACGAAGTCGTTGACGAAAGACTCTGTTTGCTCGACAAGTGCGGTGAAAGCAGCTTCTTTGGCTTCGTAAGTTTTTTCGCCGACCACAAAATGCACTGGCATTTCTGATTTTTTGGCAAGCGCTGCGGCCGACTCGCTGCAGCATGTCATTTCTTCGCCGACTTTGTAAGTCATCTTGGGAAGGTCACCCATCGCTGTAGCGATTGGGCATTGGCCCTGGCACTCTGTTTTTTCCTGCATCGCTTCTTGGGCAGAAACAACTTGAAAAGTTGCCACAACAGCAAGCATAACAAGGAACGAGATTTTGGTTTTCATCTTGGTCTCCGAAAAACTGATTAATGTGTCGTACTGGAATCTATCACTGGGTCATCCAGTATACCGTTAGCTAATAAACAAATGACGTAGCTGCCATTTTTCTGCTAGTATTGTGTCGTGACATGTACACTCACCGGTCCTTACACAAAATTCTGAATAAGTTAACCATGCGAACTGTTCCACCTCTTCGAATGTCGACTGCAATACTTCTTCACGCACGTTGTGTACTAGCACTTACATTTCTGCTGGCATCGCTTTCTTCGCTTGTTGTCTTGAACGGACAAGAAAAAGGAAGCGATTCTGATGAACATTCCCTGCAACAACGTTTAGAAATGGCAGGCGAAAATAGAGCCGAACTTCGCTTGGCAATGGAGTCTGCGCCTGAGGAACAACGAAGCGCCGTCGAGTTTCTGATTCGCAACATGCCTCGTAAGGACCTAAAGTCACTCAGTGCAGAGTTTCTGCTGGAACACGTGCGGTTGGCATTTGAGGCCAGAGCGAGGGCACCTTGGTCAGATCAAATTCCTGAAGAGTTGTTTCTCAACCACGTCTTGCCCTATGCCCATGTGGACGAAACTCGAGAAGCATGGCGAGCTGAAATGTTTGAGATTTGCTGGCCAATCGTGAAAGATTGTCAAACACCAGGTGAAGCCGCACAGCAGTTGAACAAACAGCTGTTTCGCAAAATCGAAGTGAAGTATTCCACACAACGTAAAAAGGCCAACCAGTCACCAAGCGAATCTATCGAGCAGGGCCTTGCTTCCTGCACTGGGCTTTCAATTCTTTTGGCCGATGCCTGTCGAAGTGTCAATGTTCCCGCCAGGCTGGTTGGAATTCCAAGCTGGGCCAACAAACGTGGCAATCACACTTGGGTTGAGCTTTGGGACAACGACGATTGGCACTTCACTGGCGCTGCGGAATACGATGCGAATGGTCTGAATCGAGCCTGGTTTGTCGGCGACGCAGCCAAGGCAGATAAATCAAAACGGTTGAATTCCATCTATGCAGTCAGCTTCGCGCGGACAGAAACTACGTTCCCCATGGTTTGGTCATCGGATCCCGAGGATGCGATTTACGCGGAGAACGTTACCGATCGATATACTCCGACCCAACTGGCCAAAATCGATTCAACGCGGGTTCAGGTAAGAATTCGCGTCTGGAATGCCGACCGATCTGAGCGAGTTGCATCCAAGGTATCTATACTGTCTGGCGATAATAATCTCGGTAAGAATATGGAGGGCACTAGTCCTTCCGATACCGCGGACATGAACGATATGCTTGAATTCTTGCTAATGCGCGGTACCCAATACGAACTTCAGATTGAGCTTCCAGGTGCCACGAGAACTCACCGTTTTCGCAGCGACGATGCGGGAACCCAGCTTCTCGATATTGTGCTTGGTGATGAAAGGTAAACAGTGATAACAGTAGATATCATCATCGCAATGTTGATCGGTGCCTTTTTGCTACTATGTCTAACGAGTCGGTCCGGTTTCCAAATCCCCAAGAGTAGTCAGTGGCCGCCGATCAGCGAGGATGAGTTTATTGAGCGATGCCATTCAGGGGTGAACCGCGACATTGCCCTTCGCGTGCGGCGCATCATTGCTGAGCAGCTCAATGTTCCCTACGATCAAATCTATCCGGAACAGAATTTTGTTGAAGACCTAGGATGCGGTTAGCAATGACGCGCCTAACCAACGAATCGATTTAGTCGCCATCCAAATACGAAAAGACCTATGCCCACAAAAGACCCAACGGAACCGATTCGACTCAAGGCCAGCAAATACCCAGAGATCGACCAAGGGACGGCTTGCACGCAAAGCTCCTTCAAGACAGGCAAAAAGGCCTTTCTATACATTGGCATGCAGGGCGGGCGATACAAGGCCATGTTCAAGTTGGACCAGTCGATGGCGGCGGCGGCGAAACTCGCCGAGAAAGATCCCGATCTGTTTCAAGTTGGCTCGACAGCTTGGGTTACCGCAAGATTTACGGCAGAGAAACCCATGCCGAAAAAGCTATGGGAAAAATGGCTGGACGAGAGCTACGAACTAAGTTGCTACGGCGGAACTAAGACTGCCAAGAAGAAGACTGCCAAGAAGAAGACTGCCAAGAAGAAGACTGCCAAGAAGAAGACTGCCAAGAAGAAGACTGCCAAGAAGAAGACTGCCAAGAAGAAGATGAGAAAGACTTCCTAGAATCTCAGGGGAGTCCGAATCTAAATCGTTGCCGATACAGCTCCTCATCCTTTACTCCAACACGCCTTTGCCCATTTCAATGCCGACACCACTCGATCAAAAGTCATCCAACGAAGACATTCGCCAGCGATTCGATCAGGATGTCGAACGATTTTCCAATTTAGAAACTGGTCAAGCTGCAACAATTGATGCTCCACTCGCTATGGAGCTTATCACACAAGCCGCAGTCGCAAGTACGACGCCGATTGGAAACGTGCTCGATATTGGCTGTGGTGCTGGCAACAATACAATCAAACTTCGCCAGATGTTGGCCTCCGATTTCCACATCGACTTGCTGGATTTAAGTGCCCTGATGTTGCAACGCGCAGCCGAACGGGTTGCACAAGTTAACTCGGGCCGAGTCAATTCGGTCCTCTCAGACTTTCGAACCGCCGACCTGAAAGATGGCGGCTACGATGTGATCCTTGCTGCGGCGGTTCTACACCATCTGCGCGATGAGAATGATTGGCGCGAAGCATTTACGAAACTGCACCGATTGTTGAGACCTGGTGGCAGCGTTTGGATCACGGATCTGGTCACCCACGAAACTCAATCCGTCCACCAGATGATGTGGACTCGCTATGGCGAGTACCTGGCTACACTCAAGGATTCGGAATACCGTGATCGGGTCTTCGAGTACATTGATCGCGAAGACTCACCCAGACCTGTCACCTTTCAACTAGATTTGCTTCGGTCTGTCGGGTTTGCTCAAGTTGAATTGCTCCACAAAAACTCTTGCTTCGCAGCGTTCGGAGCAATCAAGTAAGGTGTCCCCAGACTGAAAGTCTAGGGCTAAGAGAAATAGCCGCTCTTCGGCAAAATGCATTCTTGCGAAACCTCTTCCTATGGTACAGCATGGACGTGTCTGGTTCGTCCTCGCTACGCGTCGGATTTCCAAAACAGGCGGAATGTGGATGTTCAGATGCAGTTGGCTACTGAGTCTGCTGCCAGTCGAAACAGGCGGTTTTGCTACTTCGGAAAGCGGCAGTGGCTTCCCCTCCCCGGTCGCTGCGCTCCCGATCCTCCCGGAGGAAGGGTGTGATTTTTATGCGTGATAAATAGCTCGCTTGGCATATAGGCGCCAAGTTTTTTGGAAACCCGACGCGTCAGCGAGGCCCGCTTGGTTGTTCCTCGCTAACGCGTCGGGTTTCCATGAAGTGCTCAACAATGGCGAATGCTCAAGGATCGGGTTTCCATGAATTAGCCACTCTGCAGCAAAATGCATTTGTGAAAAACTACGTCCAATCGTAACCCGAAGATTCACACTCTCTCAAGGCAAAATGAAATATCAAACCGAGGATCATTTCAATAGGTACATGACTTCAACAATTCTTGATACTCCAAGCCACGATGGTAGCCGTTGTAAACGGCAATCAGGCAGAGCACTAGGAAAATAAACGCCACGATTCTGGTTGAGTAACGAGGCACAAACAAGCCACTCGCAAGAAAAACAGCAGTGATAGCAAACCAACCAACCTCACTGCCCGGAACAAAACTCACAAATGAACCCAGTACACCAAGAATGACACCCAGCCCAAATGTCATTTCTGAAATTGGAGCGACCTAGGTGTAGTACCAATGAGTCCTAGCCTCTCTTTTGCCCGGTGGCAGTTGTGTTGGTCCTTGAAATGGATTGTTGCTTATCGCGAATTTCTTGGGAATGCACTGATCAACGTCCAGCGTAGCGTTTCTCAACTAGGTTGGCCATGAAAATTAGGGACGAGCCGATCAACTGAAATGCAAAATTCTCTAAGTGCTAAGGTCCGTTTGGTTCCAATCAGCTCCGGGTGTCTGCTTCACCCAACTGACCACTGCGAACCGCATTGTGCGTCAGATAGAAAGGTCCTCCGTTTGGACGATCGTATCAATGGGCTGAGTCTTGCCCTAGGACAGCAACGAATCGGTTGTGGTTTTGAACTCGAGCAAAAACGGTGCGAGCAACCCAAGTCATTGGTACACCTACCCTCTACCTTTAGCCGCAACGGAAGTTGTGAGCTAATAAATCGCACATAGAGCGATAGTTTATGGAAACCCGAAGCGTGAGCGAGGAACAACCAGCGCGGGCCTCGCTGACGCGTCGGGTTTCCATAAAGCTTGGAACCTATGTCAAGCAATTCATCATGAGGTTCCCGCCAAGACCGACAATACAACAATTTGTTTCGGCAGGAGCCTCAACCTCCCGGTTTGCGGGCCAGAGTTTTGTGCCGTTCCATCAGCGCATAAAAAGGGCCTGATCGAACGGCAGTGACCAGGCCCTAATAAAACGACGTTGCGTATAAGAAAAAGGGGTGCTTTTACTTGTCACGCTCCATCATTTGTTTCATGTCTTCCCGCATCTTCTGGACTTCATCACGAAGCCGATTAACGATTTCCGACATATCTTCTTGATCGCCAACGATAATGCCGGGCCCCATTTGTTGAAACTGGAAACGTTGGCCGGGGTCAAACTGAAGACCAGAGATATTTGGCAATGCGTTTTCAGGACGCTTCGCAGGACTCAGCTCTGCACGTTCCTGAACTCCTTGGCGAAATAACGTCATCGTTATCGTCCGTTCTTCTTCCCCCGCCGCCTCAACGGCTGCCGTCAAGTCCGAAGTGGAACGTAGTTCGGTATCATCCGCATACAAAAGAACGTCATGCTCTTTCAAATCAGCCTGTCCGGCGGGTGCGCCCGGACTAACAGATCGAACGACCAACCCAATCCCATCATCTAGCCTCAAATGAGATCGAAGTGAATCATCAGCCGGAGCGCAGTGCACTCCGATCATGAAATTACCCACGACTCCGTTGTCGATTCGAAAGATGTTGGGCATCTCAAATTCATCCAAATCATGGATGTTATGCATCAGAATCTGAGGCAATTCGACATCAAACGCTGCATCGATCTGAATTCCCATGGGCAACTCGATACCATTCGGACTGTTCAGTTCAATCACCGTCTTTTCACCATCGGGACCGATGATAATTGCATTGCCGCGAACTTCAGTCTGTTGTTCACCATTCAGATCAAACATCTTGTTCGATTGACGAATCATGATACTACGAGCACCGGTAACATCGATCTCTCGTTTCTCACCTTCATCATTGATGATGAAAAGCTTGCCGCCCTCAACAACCGTCTGCAACGGTTCTGGCACCTGTTGTGGCGCGTCGTCTTCCAGCTGAGTGAATGCCAAAGCAGCAGTCGCAGCAGTCGCCATCAGCAAGGTTATAAAGTGCTTTCGAAACATGTTTTGCTCCTGCATAAAGCTTTATGTGTTTTTATCAAGTCAAGTATCAAAGGCATCGTAGATCAAACTCGAGTGCGTGCTTGGTCAATGGTGCAAACGCGTTTGCACCACTTGTCGCATTTCAGGTTTTCCATTGCGACTAGTTGCCTCGGCTCAAGCTGACGGATCGAACTGGTACCAAAACCCTTCGACCATCTTGAGCCTTTCCGGAAATGTATTGTGTGTTTTGTTCCAGCTGATAACCTCGCTCACGAAGCCGTTCAACCGTTTCCTGAGGCAAAGGCTGTTCTTTCAAAAACCCCATCTCTCGGGCCTGATCCAACGTGAACAGTGGAACGTCGCCTGCTTCACCCATCGACAAATGATGGGCCGGTTCAAAATTACTAACCAACTGAGGCGAAGGCGACTGTGGGTCTGAGTTCTCTGGTGAAACGGCTTCGGGCTTTATGTCATTGTTGACCACGGGAATCACAGCATCGCCGGTTGGTTTACCTTGTGAATTCCAGACCGAACCTAGCCAAAGCCCAATAAAAACCGCTGCCGCCAATGCCATCAAGAACTTGAAACTGTTAACAGAACTCGAATTCGATTTGGCCGCAGAACGAGTTCGTTTCGAAGATACATCTGAATCTATGGCTCCAAGCAAATTGCTCTGCCCATCTGCAGTAATCTCCGCACGCCACATTTGATCTTCGACAAAAGCGGCGGCGATATCACGCCACAAAGCGGGATCCTGTTCCGCAAGGCGCAACAGTTCCAAAGTCTGCTCCAGGTTCAGCTGGCTGTCGACAAGTCGTTGAAGTTGAATTTCTTTATCGTTCATCGTTTACTTTGATTTCGGGTTTGGCTGGAGCAACGTTTTGGTTAATAGCGTCCGCAATTTATTTCGGGCTTTCATCAAACGGTATTCGACCGTGTTGACTTTTACGCCCAAGTGCTGCGCCAAATCGTTGTAGCTCCAGTTTTCGGTGTATTTCAAAGTCAGGATCTCGCGATCCTGTGGTTTCAGTTGTTCAAGTGCCTTACGCACTTCACCCTGCTTCTCACGCGCCAAAATCCACTCCAGCGGATTGCTACTGGATCGTTCCGATTCGGAATCCGGAGCGGCCAACGGTTGCATTCGCCGATGTGATTTTCGATGGTGGTTAATCGTTTGCCGCACGGCCAAGCGATACAACCAAGCAGCGACTTTGGACGGATCGTCCGGTTTCGCTGATTGCTTGACCACCGCCAAGGCAATGTTTTGAAGCAAGTCCTCAGCAACATGCGCATCTCCGACCCTGCCCTTCAACACCTTCATCAGCCAAGGCCGATGTTGTTGAAGGGCCGCTGTCCAATCGATTGCGCCCATCACGGAGTCAGTCATAGTTTTGCCGTTCTAACTTACTTACAGCCCTATAGTCGTTGATGCTCAATACTCGCTGACAAGAAAGTCGCAAAATTGCTGATTTGCAGAAAAGTATACAAAAACCCGCTTTCTCAGCGTCAAAATTGTGATTTTGATTGCCAGCATATTCAACTTTGCCTTAGTTTTCCGCCCTTTCTCGCTAAAACCCCGGGCTCGAAACCAGAAAGGTCTGACCGGATTTTGACAAGAATTCACCCGTGTTTACCCCGCTTGGAGCCATTTCTCGTGAATTAGTATTTGAACAACCGAGGGGGCATCACTAGTATTAAACAAAGACATGAGCGAAAACCCAATTTTGCAACCAGCTCTTTTTTCAGACGAACGTGATGTTCAACCGAGTAATCAACATTCTACTGATCGTGACGATCATCACCTGCCCAGTCAGGTGTTTGTCCGGTTCGTGTTGTTGTAGTTGCCAGCCCGCAGAGTCGACGGTCAGCCAAAGCTCCTGCTGTTGCACGCCAAATTCTAAGTCATCCGAATCGGTCCCCAGCAAGCCGATCAAGAAGAAGTGCCAATGCCAGTGCCTTTGCACAGGTGCGACCTTGCCAGACGCTTTTGAGTTGGACAACAATTTTCAATGGCAATATCTTTTCGATGTTCAGGCTCTGATTGTCGTTCAACATGAATCGCCTCGACTGACTCGTTGCCGTGGACCTGACGATCCACCCAACTTATCAACCGCCAATGTGGGGCGGACCATCTGCAAACTCAACTGCTCACTCACTCTCTAGTGCAATCCGGGATACGTTTTTACAGCGTGTCACCGTCTTACCACAGCCCCATCTATCCCATTGAAGCTTTAGTCGCTTCGATGTTCGAGTTGGCAACGTTTTTTTCTCCATTGGTTACATCATGTTTTTCAAGCTACTCCCTTGGGAGTACGGGATTCGCAATTTGTTCCGGCGACCCTTGCGGACGTTTCTAACGTTCTCTGGTCTGACGACTGTCATTGTTCTTGTACTGGTCGTCGTAGGGTTCATTCGTGGACTTGAGCGATCTTTGACCGTTAGCGGCGATCCACAAACTGCCTTGGTATTTTCATTGGGAATGGGAGAAAACCTGGAGTATTCCTCGATCCCCATGCGAACCAACGACCTCGTCCCAGCCAGCATCGATGTTCAGGAACGATATGGAAACAAATACTGTTCACCGGAACTTTACCTGGGAACACAAGTCAATTTACCGAACCCGAGCGGCGGCGAGTCGATCGAAGCACTTGGGTTGGTTCGAGGCGTTACCCCCTCGGCCCTATTGGTCCGCAACCGCTTTGAGCTGGAATCGGGGCGATGGCCTGAGGCAGGCGAGGCCATTGTCGGTCGTCTTGCCGCAGCGAAATTGGGGGTCCAAGATGACGCCGTTGCCATTGGAAAATCGATTGAGCTGGAAGATCGTTCCTGGAAGATTGTTGGCGTATTTTCCTGTGGTGGTGCCGCATTTGAATCAGAGGTCTGGTGTCGACTTGACGAACTTCAGCAAGCCATGAAGCGACAGGATCTGAGCATCGTAGCGCTGAAGTTAAAACCGGGTACCGATTTTGGTGACCTGGACTTATTTTGCGCGGGCCGACTGGACCTCGAGCTGCAAGCCATGCGAGAAACAGATTATTACGCGACCCTGCAACGTGATTACCAACCCATTCGATGGCTGGCATGGCTGGTCGTTTTATTGGTCTCAGGAGCGGGCGTTTTTGCCGGTCTGAATACCATGTATGGCTCGGTCGTGGGACGCATTTCAGAATTCTCCATGCTAAGAACCATTGGATTTGTCCGACGTGCGGTGGCGGTCAGTTTGCTTCAAGAGGCAATCATGCTCACATTGGCGGCGAGTTTGTTCGCCGCATTAATTGCGATTTGGTTCATCAATGGCGCGGCAGTGCGTTTTACGATGGGCGCCTTTCAACTTCAAATCGACAGTGTATCGATCCTGATCGGATGTGCAGTTGGCTTGCTGTTGGGAATACTTGGTGCCATCCCCCCTGCAATACGCGCATTGAGAATGCCGATCGTTGACGGACTTAAGTCCATTTAATTTTTCACCGAACCTGGCAAGGGTTCATAACTTTTAATAAGGAAATGTCATGAAAAAATTCATACTTATAATCACGATGATCCTAGGATTTTCACTTCTTTCGCTCGCCGGCTGCCAAAGCGGAGACGACAAAAAGGAAGCGAAAAAAACGGACTACGATAGTTCCAAGTTCTTACTCTCGGCCGAACCCGAAGGCGGTCAACATGTCCAAGCGGCAATGGAAACAGTCAAGGACAAAGAGGACATCGTGATCATCGGTCGTATCGGCGGCCGCCTTGATCCCTGGATCGAAAATCGAGCTGCATTCAGCATTGTTGATCCTGCCTTGAAAGCGTGCAGCGATGAAACCGAAGACGGCGAAACCTGCAGCTGCAAAACTCCTTGGGACTATTGCTGTGAAACCGACAAGCTGCCTAATGCCATGACGTTGGTCAAATTTGTGGAAGCCGACGGCAAAGTCGTCAAACACGGAGCGCAAGAAATCTTCGAAATTAAAGAACTTCAGACGGTCGTTATCCAAGGCAAAGCCGCGAGAGACGATCAAGGTAATCTGACCATATTGGCCAGTGGAATGTACGTAAGAAAGTAGTCATGACAAACGTTGATTTATCTCAGCTGGCGATTGATCGCAGCGAGTCTACAGACGGCCATTTTCGTGCGCGGAGGAATCTGCTGACTCGCTATGTGCTGCCTGGACTGTTGATTGCAGGTTTTTCGCTCTTGGTCACCTGGTCGGCCCGTGACTTCATCTTTCCTCCTCGAGACGTAATGGTCACTCCCGTTTTCGTTACTCAGGCGGAAATACGAAGCGAAGGTACGCCTCTATTTAAGGCGGCCGGTTGGATTGAACCCCGACCCACTTCCATTCGCGTCTCCGCATTGGCCAAAGGCGTCGTTGAGGAACTTTTGGTCGTCGAGGATCAAACGGTAGAAAAAGGAGAACCGGTCGCCAGGTTGGTCATGGACGATGCGCAACTCGGTCACCAACGGGCGATCGCAGATCGACAACTTGCCGATGCAGAACTGGACCGTGCCAAGGCGGCATTTGTTGCAGCAACCAAACGCTTTGAGCAACCCGTGCATCTGGAAGCCCGCTTGGCCGAGGCGTCAGCGGCACTGGCCAAAGTCAATACGATGCTCGCCAATTTGCCATTTGAGACGGAGCGAGCCAAGTCAGAAACGCAGTTTGCCGAGCGCGACTATCAGCGTAATGTGGGAGCGGCACAATCGCTGTCTGAAAGAGAGATCGACCAATCCAAAACGGATTACGAAACCGCAAAGGCTTATCTTCAGGAACTGAAGGATCGCTACACCTCTCTGGTCAGCGAACAAAAAGCCATTACTCAACGACGTGATGCATTGAGTGATTTGCTTGATATGCTGGCGGATGAAATCGAGGCCAAGGACCGGGCTGACGCACAGGTGAAAGCCCAGGTAGCAAGAGTCAAACAGATGACTGTTGCCGAAGCGGAAGCCAAACTACGCCTGGATCGTATGACGATTCGAGCCCCTGTGGATGGAAAAATCTATCAGCTAATTGGGCTTCCCGGTGCCAGGGTCGGCGATGGCGTGATGACCGCAATGCAGGGTCATGATGGGGGAACGGTAGTAACGATGTATCGTCCCGACAGTTTGCAAATTCGCGTTGACGTTCGATTTGAGGATATTCCGAAAGTCAGTCTCTCTCAGCCAGTCGAAATCGATAACCCGGCACTCAAGGAACCCATTTTTGGAAGAGTTCTGTTTATCAGCTCAGAAGCTGACATTCAGAAGAACACCTTGCAGGTAAAAGTGGCCATCGATTCGCCACCCGACTTCTTCAAACCGGAGATGCTGGTCGATGTTACGTTTCTTGCACCCAAACTTGACCTTGGGAATACCCCCGAAGCAGAACAAGAGTTGCGACTCTACGTCCCCAGTTTGCTTGTTAAACAAGGAGACGCGGGAAACTTTGTCTGGCTCGCTGATCAGTCCTCGGGTATTGCAAAACGCACGCCCGTCACGATCGGCACTCACAGCAACGACGAACTCACAGAGGTCATCAGTGGGCTGGATGTGAGTAGTCGCGTCATCTCTACAGAAACTGAAAAATTAAAAGACGGAATGAAAATTCGTGTCACAGGTGAGGACCAATAATGGCATTAGTCGAAATTAGAAACGTAACCAAGCACTATCACAAAGGCGGAGAAACCATCAAGCCGCTGGACGGAGTCACACTGGACATCCAAGCTGGCGAATTCATTTCGCTGATGGGAGCCAGTGGAACCGGAAAGTCTACCCTATTGAACGTCATCGCCAGTATTGACAAGGCAGATGAAGGTTCAGTCAAGGTCAACGGCACGGAAATCACTTCCATGTCTCGAACGAAACTTGCCAAGTGGCGAGCTGAAAATATCGGTTACATCTTTCAAAATCACAATTTGATTCCCGTTCTAACCGCCTACGAAAACGTGGAAATGCCGCTCCTGCTTTTGCCCATGAACCGACAGGAAAGACGAAAACGAATTGAAATCGCATTGCAGGCTGTCGATGTGCTTGATCGTGCGGATCACTACCCCAGGCAACTTTCGGGCGGACAAGAGCAACGAGTGGGTATCGCAAGAGCGATCGTGGCAAATCCCAAGGTGGTCGTCGCGGACGAACCTACAGGTGACCTCGACCCGGAAACGTCTGCCCAGATTCTTAATTTGATGGTACGACTCAACAAGGAACTGAATACGACCTTGTTGATGGTGACACACGACGTCGATGCCGCGGCGATCGCTCACCGACAACTCAAGCTTGATCTGGGGAAACTTGTGGAAAACAATCAGCTGGTATCCAGCGTCAAGGAAGATTGGCAATGATCCGGTATATTCCCTACGTTTTAAAAACGCTTTGGCGTCACCGTTCGCGGACAATTTTGACCGTCAGTGGTTCGGCCGTTGCGTTGTTCGTATTTTGTTTTGTGGGCAGCGTACAGCAAGGAATGAATGACCTGCAAAGTCGTCAGGCAGAGCAACGAACCTTGATTACATTCCAAGCCAACAAGTTCTGCCCTGCGACAAGTCATCTTCCCCAAGACTACACTCAGGAAATTGGCGAAATTGGCGGCGTGCGCGAGGTGGTTCCGATCCAGGTCTTTACGAACAATTGCCGTGCCAGTTTGGACGTCGTCGTGTTCTACGGAGTCCCCCCCAAGAAATTGCAAATCGCACGCCCCGACTTCGATCTGATTGAAGGTTCCTGGGAAGAATTTGAACAGAATCAAGATTCCGCCGTGATCGGACAAGCCGTCGCCAATCGCCGAAAAGTCAAGCTTGGCGACAAATTCTCCATCGGAAGTCTGAGTGTTGTGATCGCTGGAATTTTTGACGCCGAAGACCCTGCCGAAGAGAACTACATTTATTCACACCTGGATTTTCTGCAACGAAACGAAGGGATGAACCTTGTAGGAACAGTGACGCAACTGGAGGTTCTTTTGACAGAACAAGCCGATGCTGATTTGATCTGCAGAACGATTGACGATCGCTACAGAACAGGCCCCGTCGAAACGGACACTCGCCCTAAAGGGGTTTTCCAAGCCAAAAGTCTTGGCGATCTCACTCAACTGATCGGGATGGCCCACTATCTCGGATACGCCTGCGTGGGGCTGGTTCTGGCCTTGGTCGCCACCACAACATTGATGTCCGTGCAGGACCGGATCAAGGAACATGCGGTTCTACAAACACTAGGCTACTCGGGACCAAAAGTGTTTCAGATGGTGATCGCAGAAAGTATCCTGCTTTCGTTGATCGGTGGGTTGGTCGGAGTGACGACGGCGATGGCCGTGTTGCAAGTCAGCAGCCTGTCAGTTGGCGCAGAGGCCGTCACCATCGCATTCACTCCGTCAGTTCGCCTTGCGGCAAGCGGCATGCTGGTTGCGCTGTTGACCGGCATCATTGCTGGCGTGGCTCCCGCGATCCAAGCAGCTCGCACAGAGATTGTGACAGGATTGCGCCAAGCGTAGCACTGCTCACGAAGAAAGGGCAACAAGCACTTCACATCCCGCTCGTTTTGGAAACCCGACGCGTGAGCGAGGACGAATGATTTAGAATCGCAAAGCGTAGCCTACAGATGCCGTCGCCTCCGCGACTCTGTTTTTTTTGGGGGGAGGTAACCCCAGACTGAAAGTCTGGGGCTAATGGAAACAGTCGCTCTGCGACAAATGCATTTTGCGAAATCACGTCAAATGGTAACCCGAAGCGTGAGCGAGGACGAACCTGACACGTCCTCGCTGACGCGTGGGGATTCTAGGAACCACTGTAGGTCGCATTAACACTTGATGGTCTTTCTCTTCTTCGTCAACGAGCCTCTCGATTCCATCTTCTTAATGTATTCGGGAGCGGAAGGGACTTTGCAGGAAGTTTCTCCCATGTTGACTTCGACTTTACCAACCTTCTTAGCAACCGCTTTCGCTTTTTTGTTAAGCGGTTTGATATAGCCACCCACCGAAATCAGGAATCCGTTCATCGTGTAACGAACACGGTTCTGGCACTCATGGATTTCAGACTCGATTTTATCCATCAGATTTTCGATTTCGTCCAGATCCAAATCGTCATTATCTCGCGTGGCAACCAGCCCTGAGTAAGTGCTCCACCCTGCAGCCGCGACGGTTTCCTTTTTGGCTGCAATCCATTTCATTGCCAAATCCCGCGCGTGCTTGCTCTCATGGGCTACCCCGGGCACTGCGTACTCCGAAACAAAATACCAAGGAGCCTCCTTCACCCAACGATTCAACTGAGCCTTTGTCATTTGCGATCCGTCGGCAACCATTCCAGCCAGATACATCGCATCTGAATTACCGGTCGCATAGAGCTCAAGCGCCAACTCCTGGTTGCCTTTGATTTTCTTGGCAATCACCTTCATGTCAGCGACGCTGCATCCAAACATGTTCTCTGGGGCACCATGCTTGGTGAAGACCTTGCGATTTTGAGCGGTGCCTTTCTTTTTCAGCTCCGACATGACTTGTTTGATTGTGTTCATTGAACTCCTCAATTCGATCCAAACTAATCTAAAGCAATAATCCTCTAAGGATACACTAAGCCAACAATCAAAGTAGTTGCCGGCGTTCGTCAATTCAATCTAACTTTCGTATCGCGGCTGAGAAACCTGACGCCTCAAGGCCATGCCGCCGTGCCTTCTGGTCAATACGACTTTCCAGTACAAGATTGTCAAACGTTTGACCATCACGTCCAATCAGTTTTTTGGCATGTGCGAAACGATCCGAATATCCCGGTAGCACAATTCTCGGATCGAGCCAGCTGATGGGATCAGGCGTTAGTTGATAAGTGTGTCTGACAATGTTGTTGGTGCAGTTATTCAAAAACGTATTGTAAAATTCCGGTGACTCCCCAAGTTGGTTCGCTCGCCCTGCGATCTCCCGAAACAACGTTTGTACCTGCTTTGGTGTCGCATTAGCGCGATACATGTAGACGCGATCGTTTGGACGCATCACCGTTCGAACGCCAACCAAGTCTTCCTCAGATCCAAAGATATAAATCAGCTCGTATTGGCGATACATACCTCGAATGGGTGAATAGGTCTCTCCCGCCTCACGTCGAATTTCAACGGAAACGCTGAAGAACTTTGGCCCCGTCGATGTTTGAATTTGAAAGGTCAAAAAAGTGTGGGCAAGTCCCTCAATCGCGGTAAAACGCTGCACCAGGAACCAAACATCGGTGAGCTGATCCAGTGGGAAGTTGAAATCACCGAAATTGACATCGTAATCCGACTCGGTCCGATACTCGTTTGACCGAAACTGAAGAATGGAAACGTCGTTCCCTTCAATTGAAACGGTCGCCATTCTCGCCTGATCCGGATCCCAGTCTCTATCGCTTGATGGCCACTGAATCAAACTGAATAGAAAAAGGATGACAATTGAAGCTGCCGCAATGGGCAACCAATCCCTTTTCGTTTTGAACAACAGATAGAATCCCCCTATCAAATAAACGACGGCCAAGAACGCCGCAACGAGTTCAGGCAGGAATGCGAAGTAATAAATCTCGCCAACAGTCCAAAAAAAGAAAAACAAGATGCTGCACCAGGCAACACCCAATAACAGCCACCCAACAGTCTTTTTTGTCCTTTGCATGGCCTCATTGTAATTGCTGGCGGCAATCAGGTGTATCCTGATTCAAATGCCCTTCGATAACTCAGGAATCAGGCCATGTTTACGACCCAACGCTTGAACTCATCCCTATTCTGCGGCAAAATCGCTTTGACAAATTTTAGTTTCATTGGCCCTGCATCAAGCCTCTCGTCATTAATATGACGAAGAATGAGCGTCGCTCAGCTCAGGCCGTTTTCATCAGGATGAGAATACTTTGGAAGAACACCCACGCACCCAACAAGATGACCAAGAGCCATGTCCATCCGAAAATTAACAAGCCGGTAAAGTTGATTGCTCGAGAAATCCATCGACGATCATCAATTCTACGACTATCGATCAAGTCGGAAAAAAACATCATCGAATAACTGAAAAAGACACCGACGGTGCCAGTCAATATCATTACGCCCAGATTTGCCACCACGACAATCCCCGAGGAGAACAGCCCCATGCCAATACTAAACAGGACCAAGCCCACCAAGATATGACGAATTCCAAATTGAACTACCGAGGTTGAAGACATATGGCTTTTTATTGCTGACCTGACTTCGGAGCGGAACGCCCGAGGTTGTAAGCTATTGTTGACAAATTTGTCAACAATAGCTTACAACCATCGATGATGAGACCTACAAAAACGTTTCATTTTTTGTAATTCGCTATCCAACATTTATTGAATTTGTAGTATCCGGCCGACTGAACCCATTGCGAAACGTCGAACCTATGCAACCAATCAAATTCGAGGAGTTTCACAATGAACTGAGCGCGGTATTGACCGCAAACTTGCCATTGGTTGCTGGCCAAAATCATCGCTTGACAAGCGACTCGATTGGGCAGTTGGAACAACAATTATCGTCGGTCGTTGGAGACTCGCAAGAACTAACCGCTGAACAACTCATGACGCTAGAGGGACATGAGTCGTTGCCTAAATGGTATTGTGCAGCGCTACGAATGTTCTCTCAAACTGATTCGATGCTGCCCATCCTCGAAGGTTTAAGTATCCGCCCAGTCGTCAAACGCAACGCAGCACAATCTTTGCGATGGGCATTTGTTTACTTGATTATCCTTATCTTGATTTTGATTCTGAGCTTGACGATTTTCCATTTTGGTTACTCATCAGCGTTGCAGGATTTGAAGGAAGATATCCTGTTAAACTCCGGAGCGTCGAGCAACGCTCCAAGTCAGTTTGACGTTCTTCTCTGGCTCCCCAATATCATTTTCATGTTGGTGTTGGGATTCACCCTGGTATTGCTTTGGATCATCTTCGGAGGAAGTGCTCATGCCGCGTTTTGGCTTGGTGGCCGAGGATATTCGGAAACGGCGATCTCCGTCGCTATATTGCGGTTATCCCAATCGCTCGTTGAAGGCGGAATGGATCCGCACGAGGCGGCGGCCCTTGGATTCTCACTGACGGGAGCGAGCCCCAACGTCAAAAAGAACGTAATTTCTGCGATTGACGCAGCCAACCATCCAATGGGGATCGAACAAACGGCGAACTACTACGACTACATTGCCGACCGTCGCCTTTCTCAATTACGTATTGTCACTCCCATTTTATTGACTTCGATTCTGGGTGGCGCGTTGACATTGATTTATTGCTGGATCGTGTTTGGTTCGATTACGACTCTACTCAACGATTTATTGGCATAGATATGGGCAATCAAAAAGTACCGTTGATGGAGTGCTGGGACTGGATCGACCGTCACCGCAGCCAGATTGCTGTGGCCCTGGAGCAACTAAGGCCCGATCTACCTCGAAAAGATCAAAAATTCTTGAATCGCGTCAAAGACTGGTTTTCGGGAACCGCTGATTTTGAAAACGCCATTGAGCGGCCAGACGTGTTGGCGATTTGTCTTCCGTTGGCCCAGCACAGTTCACCGGAAGACACTTCATCCACAATTGCCCATTCAACAAGAGTAGGATTCTGCGCGATTGGCCACGCGCTTTCGATGCGCGGTCGATTAAAAACCTTATGGATTTATCTAGCTCTATTACTGAGCGGCATCTTCATACTGGCCGTCTTTTTTAGCGTCTACGTTATCCCAGGTTTCGAAAATATCTTCAACGAGATTCATATCAAACCCAGCAGGCTCACTCAGCTTGTTTTTACGGCCGCCTGGTTAATCCGCATTGGATGGATTTATGTGGTGCTTCTTTTCCTTGGTGGTCTTGGATTCGATTTGGCAAGGAACCTGTTTGGCAATCAAACACGGGGCACCCAAAAAAGCTGGCTGAACCAGCGATTAAAAACCAGGCGAAACGAAGCGGCGTTTTGGGCATGGCATGTCGCGATGCTTCTAGAAGCCGGACTCTGTATTGCAGACGCTGTCAAGATCGCTGGAGATTCGCAAAACAGTCCATGGCTCAAACGGGCCAGCCAAATCTGGCTCAGAGGATCAGCGAAAACACCATCGGTGCCTTCCAAAAAAGCCATGCCTCTTTTTGGCCACCGCTATCGTCTGCTGGACTCGACATTGAACCTTTCCAATCCCCTGGCTCAAATCGATTTATTCAGAGAGATTTCGACGTACTATTGGGAGCGTAACCAATCCATCGGTGATTGGTGGATCAAATGGGCCATCTCGTTCTGCTACTGGCTGTTCGTCCTGGGAGTGATCTTCGTGGCGTTTGCTCTGTATTTGCCAGTGCTGGCCATGATTGGTGGCATTTCAGGAATGTAGTATGGGAGAATTTTCATGAGCAAAAAAACATCCACGGAAGCCATCTTTTCTCACCACCAACTGGTTCGGGAGTTAGAAGAGATTTGCCAACCTCGACAACGGGCACTATTGGGCCTTCTCGCTGCTTGCCAAAAGCATGCAGTTGATCCCTCCCCAATCCTTGCCAGCTTTGCGCAAGACTTGCCGCGCACACCCTTCGAATCCAGGAGAAGAACTCGTAAGTTCTATTGGTCACGCATCGAGGATCTTGCAGAACAATTTCCAAACGATTCAGCTCCCACCGAAGCGTTGGTGGGGATCCCTGGTCTACTCCCTGAAGCGGTCGACCTTGCCCTACAGATGGAGCGAGAACATGAGACGCTTGGTGATTTCAACCGAGCGTGGTTAGACCGCCCTAAATTTGTAGGAACCAGAGAATCGCGGCGATCATTTATCGCCAGCGTTTTTCCGCTCATTCTGAAGTTCGGCATCATTCTGTGGCTAACGACCTTCATTATGATTTGGATCGTTCCAGAGTTAATGCACATTTCTGAGGATTTTGAATCTGAACGTCCGGTCATTTTTGACGTTGCCGTGCGTATTTGTGACCAAGTCGCCAAGCTTTGGGTTGTCCCATGCCTTTTGGTTCTGCTGGCGATCCCTCTTTGTCTGCCTGGCATACAAAGGTACTTTCGGCGGTGGAATCCCTTTACCTGGCAACAGCCGGTTTTCCCGATGCCGGTCAAGACGAAGCAAGCATTGACGCTGGTGCTACATTACCGCAAGCACATCTCCGCGGCATCACTGTCAGGCTTCGAGAAACTAAAGTACGCCTTGGGTTTTGGCGACCAAGACGCGGAAAATTCGCTTCCTCAGCCGATTAACTGGCAGGAGCTTGGCTCGCAGAAAATCCTGTCCCGCCGCGAAGTAAAAGCGTTGGAGATTTCGAATTCCGCTGAAGTACGTGCCTGGCTTTTGCGCAAGTCGTCAATCCTACACAATCACCAAATCAAGACACGTGACACCATTGTCTCTCGTGTGGCACTTGCCTTCATCCATATTGTCCTTTTTGTATGGGTCGGCTTGATGACTTTGATGATATTCTCAGCTCTGATTTCAATCGTCCAACATTTGCAATAGATCGAGTGACAAACATGCAACTGAGATCAAAACAGACGAAACTCAAATTTCGACGTGGCGGCATGCTGATTGAATTGGCTGTCTCTACCATCGTCCTCATCTCGCTTTTGAGCATTGCGACGACACTTTGTTTTCAAGTCAGTCTGGTTTGGCGAGATATCAACCAACATCGCGTCGCCGTGGCGGAATTGTCAAATCAGTTGGATCAATTGACAAGGATGGATCCACAGCAAGCTCGCGAAACTCTGAAATCCATGATTCCATCTGAACTCTCAAAGCATACACTTCGCGACCCCCAACTTTCGGGGAAACTAATTGAAACGACATTGGGGCAACAAATCAATCTCCAACTCAACTGGAACCGTCGCCATCCTGGAAAACCGGTCAAGTTAGTCGGCTGGATCTCCTCGGACAATTCTTCTGCCCCATCGGAAACGGACTGAGTGCAATGTTGGTCAAAAAATGCAGAACAGGATTTACCCTGATTGAGATGGTGTTTGTTGTTTCAATCACCGGAATTCTCATGATGATGGTCGTTGGCTGGATTCACGAAACGATGAGATTTTCGGCTCGCATGACATCCCATCAACAGCAGCATCGTCAATTGACTCGTCTTGCGTGGAATTTTCGCACGGACGTCCGGATGAGCCAATCGATGTCGCTCAAAGTCGGTCAACGGTTGGTATTGCTTCAAACGGAGGATCGCAAGATCACCTACACGATCTCTGGCACCACGATTGTTGTCGAGAGAACCGATGGGAGCTTGACCCAGCAAGAACGGTTTCCGCTGGCGTTCGGAACACAGGCAAAATGGGACTCTGGTGGATTGCCCAATTCCATTGGGCTAATCGTTTCGCGAAGTCCGCACCCACCAGGGCCTCGCTCCGATGCGCCTGACGAAGCAAAAAACGAATCACTTTTGCTCGACATCCATATTTTCGCTCAAATTCAACGTTGGCCAGTCCGTTATGTCATCGAGAAAAGCGAGCCAGGTAAACCATGAGTCCAGCCAATCCTTGCCCATCGGTTGTTGACCAATCTCCACACAACCAACAGCGCTATCGAAACACATCAAACAGGGACGGAACGGTTCTCGTCGTTGTGTTGGTTTGCCTCATTGTAGTAGCGACCGTCCTGATTGGCACCGTTGGAGTCAGCATTCGATACCGTCAACAGATTCGCACTGAACTCCAAATGGAGCAAACGTACTGGTTGCTGGACGCAGGAATCGGAACGGCCATCGCGAATTTCAATCAAGATCCTGAATCAGAGAATATGGATGTCGTTATTGATCATGTGATGGAAAACCATATTGGCTCGGTGAGTATCACCCAGCTGAAACGAACAGATCAACAATTGACCTTGCGAGTAACAGCAAAAATACGGGGCAACCATCAACTTGGCAAAACCACACAACGCTCGCGCATGATTGTTTTGGAAAAAAATTGATTCAACGAATATAGCAACGAATGGTAAAGGACAAGGAACAATGAAGCCAAAAAAGAGTTCGGCAAAATTTCTTTCGTATGATCGACAAGCCGTGAGGCCCGCTTTCACCCTGATTGAACTGCTGATCGTGATTTCCATCATTGGGATCATGATCGGCATGTTGCTCCCGGCCGTCCAACAGGTTCGGGAGGCTGCCCGCCGCACCGTTTGTGCAAACAACATGGCCCAATTGGGCCTTGCGATTCACAATTTTGAGTTTGCTCATGAGCATTTGCCTGCAGGTGTGTCAGACAAAGCAGGCCCGATTCGTACTGAGGAAATCGGTCAGCACGTTGGTTTTCTCGTCGAGCTTCTTCCATTTATTGAGCAGCGAGGAATCGATGACAACTTTGATCGCAAGCTGGGAACCTATGCACGCGTAAACGCCCCGGCCAGAAACATGTCGATTCCCACCTACAATTGCCCATCGCACTACCGCGGGTCCAAAACCGTTCCACAGGGATTCACCAATTACGCCGGCTGCCATCACGGCTCGGAAACACAGATCGATCAAGACAACAACGGCTTACTGTTTCTGAACAGTCGAATCGCACTAGCTGATATTTATGACGGAGCCTCGAACACCATCCTTTTGGGTGAAATACTCCCTTTTGACGACAGCCTCGGATGGGCCTCTGGGACACGGGCGTCTTTACGAAATCCAAGTCAACTCATGGGACTCTCGGACTGGGAACTACTCAATCAATCATTGCCGCGCCCCGTGACCGAAGTGGGGGGATTCGGAGGCCCTCACCCCCAGGTGGTCCAAATGTGTTTCGCGGATGGATCGGTTCACACCATGAACCGATATATGGATCCGCAAATCCTGGGCTTTTTGGGAGACCGCTCTGACGGTGAAATGATGGGCGATTTCTTGGACTAAAGCATCGGTTCGATTGATGAATTCGCGATGGCAATTTTTTGACCTTAGGGCTGGGGAAACGATTCTAGCCCCAAGTTTCACGTTTGAGAGGAACGAGAATTGTTTCGGCAGGAGCCTCAACCTCCCGTAAAAGACAAAAACTCGACGACGGGTGCCATGCTCCTCGCTTGCGTGGGCATATGGTGTTCTTCCAACGCAAATCTATGCCTTGGTGAAACAAACAGCCAACCCAAGTTAAAAATCTGGATGAAGCACTACGTAAAAACCGATCCTATTTTTCATCAGCCAAGTCAGGAACCGATTCCAACAGGCGAGCTGACGCAATCGGTACTCGATCAAGCAGTCCACTTGTCGCGTAGCACACCCCTTTGGCCATCTCAATGTACTGTGGCTTTTCCAGATGCTTCGCCAAGTAGATCAGGTTACTTGCCGCAACACCGTTGCCACTTGGGATCGCCGCATCCACCGGGTCTTTTGTTCTGGCCAGAAGTTTCTGGTGGTCATTCGAAGTAAAGTAAAACCCGCCCCCCTCGGAATCATGAAACAGTTCGATTTGTTTCTGCTGCAATCGATCTGCCTTTTCCAGCCAGCTTTTGTCACCTGTCGTTTTGTGAAGCGCAATCAGACCGTCAATCAAGAATGCATAGTCATCCAAGTAAGCATTCAATTTGGCTTCGCCGGCGGTATAAGTTCTCAGCAAACGGCCATCAGGTTGTTGAAGTTTGCTCAGTACAAACTCCGCTGCTTTGCTGGCTCGTTCAGTGTATCGCTCGTTCTTGAGTAGCCTACCAGCGTCGGCCAAACCACGGATCATCAACCCATTCCAACTGGTTAGTACTTTTGAGTCAGTTCCTGGTCGAATGCGTTTTGCGCGAGCTTCGAAGAGCTTCTGATTGATCGGTTTCAATTGGCTCCAAAGCTCTTCAACCGATACGCCTCGTGCGGCTGCCGTTTCCTGCCAGGTCTGGCTAAGGATGGGTGAGTAGAATTTGTTCTCAAAATTGGGCGCACCATTGATACCAAACACTGCCGCATACAACTGGTACTCATCCTCGGAAATCAACTGCTGAATCTCTTCACGAGACCAAACGTAAAACTTGCCTTCTTCGCCTTCGCTATCGGCATCCAAGGCGGCAAAATACCCGCCATCTGGTGCGAGCATTTCTCGCTCAACGAATTCAAGCATATCCTCGACGACTTTTCGATACGATTCATTGCCCGTAAGCCCGTACAGCTCTGAGAAAAAGCTGGTGAGTTGCCCATTGTTGTAGAGCATTTTCTCGTAGTGCGGAATTCGCCAGTATCGATCGACGCTGTAACGATGAAAGCCACCCCCAACGTGATCATGAATCCCGCCCATCATCATTCGATCAGCCGTCCGAATCATCATTTCTTTGGATGATGAATCGCTGGCGTCACGGCGGAGATTGTCGACCAGCATCAACAGCTTGGATTCCTCCGGAAATTTTGGGACACGAGGATTGTCGGGACGATAACTGAACCCGCCCCATTCAGCGTCATAGCGTTCTCGCAAATCGACCATCGCGAACCTTCGCCAGTTCGGCTTGACCTTCTTTTCCAAATTCGCGTTGCTTGCCTTGAGACTGATTCGAGTTTGTTCGGTAATGATATTCGCATCGGATTCCAACTTTTCGGGCGACTCAGTCCAAACCTCGTTGAAACTTTCCAGGATTTTCTTGAAGCCAATTCGCGAGCCTCGATCGCCTGTCCGGGCAGGAAAATAGGTTCCACCAAAAAAGGGGCGGGAATCTGGGAGCATAAACATCGAAAGTGGCCAACCGCCGCCACGCCCCGTTTTCATAAGCTGATTGACAACGTGAAGCGACTCCATGTAGACCGCATCAACATCAGGCCGTTCCTCCCGATCCACCTTGATGCAAATAAAATTCTCGTTCATGAATTCAGCAATCTCTTCGTCCATGAATGATTCATGCTCCATTACATGGCACCAGTGGCAACTTGAATATCCAACCGAGAGAAAAATCAACTTGTTTTGCTCTTTGGCTTTTTGCAACGTCGCTTCGTTCCACGGATGCCATTCCACGGGATTGTGAGCGTGTTGCAAAAGGTAGGGACTGGTTTCGTCAATCAGTTGATTGGTGTATTTGGGCTGACCATTTTCGTCCAGCAAGTCGTCTTGATGGTTCTTGTGATCGTCCTTCTCCTGGTTACTAGCTTGGTCAGTTTTTGGAGTCTTCGCGGGCCCTTGTTGCCCGCAGGAGGAAAGGCTCATAAACGTCAATGCGCAGAACAACGCCGCGGCAATTCGAAACTGATTCATAACGACATCCTATTACTGTCTGGCCCATTGGCCGAAATCGAACACATTGATTGTAAAGCAATTCGTCCTGAGTTCACGATCAACTGAGCCGATCTGGCAGTTCTTTGTTCGGATGAAGGGAACCTACTCTACTGTCTTGAAATCGTAGGTCGCACGAAGCCAACCAATCGACATGAGAAACTGCGGGCGATTCTACTACCATTTTCAAAAAAAACAAAACAGCAGTATCAACTATCCGTGTTGGCTTGGTAGGGCAAGCCGAAGTATACGTGAATAAAGGCCTTTCGGTCACCGTCAAAATTCGCATACTGGACCAACGCGAATAATTTTTGCTGGTCCCTTTTTAATTTCTCGTCAAAGTGATTCTGGTCGCGAAACTGAGGTGGCAATTCGGAGATCACAATCGCCTGAAAGGGATGCCAATTCAGCTCAATCACATTCCATCGTTCAAGCATCGCCAGGGCAGTCTCCAAACGATGATCGTGGCGGCCTTTCTTGGCCATCAACCTTTCGGAAAGCCACTCCATGCCGTATGCAGCAACCTGTTCCGCGTCTTCTTCCAGGAAATCGTAAACCCGCTCGTAAAATTCTGCATCTGGATTGCTCCAGCGCATGAACTCCATTTGAGTCGCCAAATCTTCTTGATCGTAGAGCAACACGCACTCCGCCGGTTCACCGTCTCGACCGGCTCGTCCAATCTCCTGATAGTAGGATTCCATCGAGCCCGGAATATCGGCGTGAACAACATAGCGAATATTCTCTTTGTCGATTCCCATTCCAAACGCGTTTGTGGCAAGCACCAGATGATCGCCTTCCATGAAGCGATCTTGAATCTGACGTCGGTGGCGAGGTTCCAGTTGTCCGTGATAGACCAAGTGCGGAATTTTCTCATCTCGCAACCAATCGCTATATTCCATCAACGTTTTGATCAGCGTAAAGTAGATGATCCCAGGCCGGCGCCTCTCAACGATCACATCGGCCATTCGTTGTTTCTTTTCGTCTCGTCCCCAGGTTTGAATGACCGAGAGCGTCAAATTAGGGCGGTCGATACCTTCGTGGTACAACTGCATTTCTCCAGGCTCTAACCCCAACTGTCGGACAATATCTGTCTGAACATCTGGCGTCGCCGTAGCGGTCAGAGCAATGGTTGTAGGGTTGCCCACCTGTTGGCGAATCTCTTCCAAACGTGTGTAATCGGGTCGAAAGTCATGCCCCCATTGGCTGATGCAATGGGCTTCATCAACCGCCAAAAGAACGATTTTGCGTTTTCCCAGCACCTCAAGAAAGTCAGGCTTTCGAAATCGCTCGGGTGTCACATACAACAAATCGTATTGGCCATTGCCCAAAGCTGAGTAGCGTGATTCGCGTTTCGGGCGATCGAGTGACGAGTTGATGAATTGCGCATCAATACCTTTTTCACGCAGTGTATCGACCTGGTCCTTCATCAGGGCAATCAAAGGTGAAATCACCAGCGATAGCGGTTTTGGCTCGGTTGGCTGAGACGCGTGCGGTTGCCGATACTCCTGAGCCTGAATAATGGCCGGAATTTGATAACAAAGCGATTTCCCCATCCCAGTGGGCATGATGACCAGGCAATGCTGGTGCGACAAAACTCGATCGATGATCGTGAGCTGCTGGCCACGAAACTGGTTGTAGCCGAAGTGTTTTTTAAGTGCCTGATTTGGATTCATAAACACCATCCTACTCAAACAAAGCCGAGGCAAAACCGGGCGAGAAGGAAAACAAAAAAACTGTTATCATCTTAGCGGGCCTCCATGCCGACCGACTGATTTGACGATACAACATTATGACAAACCCATTTTCGCAACCCATCTGTGTCGCCTCGACGATGCGAAGCGGATCCACGTTGCTCAAGGCGCTGCTGGCGGAGGCGCCGGACATTTCCAACTTGCCGGAAAAAGACTTTCAAAAGTTCTGTGACGACCCGCAAGCGTTGGAGAAAATCAAGGCTCTGGATGAACATCCAATTGTCGTTTTGAAACGTCCGGGCTGGTACAACGAAATTGGACGATACCCTCGTCTGCCGAAAATCAACGGGCTGAAAACCGTCCTCCTGATTCGAGACGTTTACGAAACGGTCGAGTCGCTACGTAAGATGACGTTTCGAACGCTTGCGCCTTGGGTCGGTCGATTTGTCGACGGTTGGCTGGCAAAACGGTATTGGCTGGGTCTCACCAACTCACTTCTGAACCTGCACCAAAACCAGGCATTTGAAACTCACCTGGTTCGCTACGAGGACTTGACCGATAACCCAATTGACGAAACCCAGAAGCTGTTTCAGTTTGTAGGCTCTCAACAATTGCAGGGAGTGGACACCTACTCCAAACCGGATGATTTTCGATGGCGATGGGGTAGCGATGACAACAGCGCCAACATCAAGTCGTTACGAGTTCAAGCACGTCCGCCCAAGCCGCGAACGAATTCACGTTTGGTCGACTTGATGAATGACCCCCGAATTTCTGATCTGAGAAGTCAACTTGGCTATTCATAGGCAACTCGCCCGACTCGCCAGGCATTTCATGCCGCAGTTTTAAGAACCGTATCGTTGCCAACTCGCAAAATCATCTGATCGGCAACAAAGATTCCAGATCCTCCATCACCTCTGCGGCCGCGTCTTCTGCTTCTGCTTTGGCGGGGGTGTCAGTTTTGCTTTTGCTCTCGACCTTCTTTACAGGCTTTGTGTTGAAAAGAACTGATTGATCGATCAACTCTCGCTGTTGAGGTTCGAGTTCCAAGTATGGCTTGCCAAAAACCGTTCGCGCCCATAACTCATCAGGGGCAGCCCCGAGATTGGAAGAAAGCGCGATTCGTCCCCACGAAGAACGTCGGCTCATTTTCACACGAGCCATAATGGTTCCGCGTTTGGTTTCCGAAATACCAACAATCGTGGCCGAGCCCGCCTTTGCCTTCGAGTCGAGCTTCAGATCCGTAAATTGAGTTTGGCCAAGACTAAAGGAGCCATCCTTGCCAATCGTGGTTGGCAAAAACCCCTTGTCTGCGGAGAACTCCACGTTGATTTCGGACGGCATCACACCGACTTTCTCTGACTTGAAAAATTCACCGAGACTAAAATCGGTGAGTGTGAATTCGGTAACGTCATCCTTCCGATCGGCAACCACTGCACCGTCAAAGAAATTTGCCAGATAAAGCATATTGCCGCGATCATCAAAAGCCAGGTCGACTTCGACTGGCATATCCTGAATCAACCGACGATCCATCTCGGCATTCACCTGGCCGGTGAATCGTTTGGCATTGGCATGCTCGCTGAAGTGATCACTTGTTGTCGTCCTGATATTCATCTGACTGGATTTGACCAACAGGTTACCCATACTGGTCATTACACCGTCCTCAATATGAAACCCATCGAACTTGATTTCGTCGAGCGTCACAGTGTCCTGCGTCTCCGGGTTGATGATTTTCAGATTTGCAATGCGAATCAAATCTATCCGAACTTCCTTAATCCCTGCGAGACCGTCTCCCATTTCCGATTGGATTTCGTCGCGAGCTTCATTGAACTCAAAATCAAAATCGGGATCAATTTCGAACTCCGCGCGATTCGGGTCAAAGTTGGCATAAATGGTGCCACCATCAACCGAGATATCTTCGATAATGATTCGATTCGCCTGGAACCAGGATCTCTTGTACTTGTACTTGAACTTGATGTTCGTCAAACTGGACCATTCATCGCCTTCAGCCTGAAATCGCAGCTCATCAATCGTAAAGCCGCTCATGAAGTTGCCGCTGAGTCCTTCGATTTCGACCTCACCACTTTCTTCGATCGCCGCCTCGATCAACTTGAGTGGGGCACTACTGTAGAAAATGGTGTAAAAGCCACCGCCACAAAGCACCATCAATAGCAGAATGATCGAACCACAACCGATCGCCCAGCAGCCGCAACCGCTACCCGATTTTTGCGATTGATAGTCAACGTACTGTTTCGTGTTTTTGACTGCTTCCATTTTTGCTGCCTGGTTTGGTTTTCCAAAAGTCAACTTGGTTGTTCGCTACGTTAATCCTGATCTTGGGAATGCTTTCTAAACTTTGCCAAGGATAACTTCCAGCCACCCCCCCAAAAAACGGTAATATGGCATGAAATTCCACAATTCGAGGTAGACAAACACTTTGGGAAAGCCACTCCCGATGAGGTTGATACTGCCGCCTCTTCTAATTCCTACCTCGGGAGAGTTTCTCTGGTTTCGAGGTCAATCACGTCAAGAAGACGAGTGCTATCAAGCTGTGCAATTCCTGCAACCATCGATAGAATGGCCAGCATGAAAGTCATCTCGCTACAATCAGGAAGTAACGGAAACTGCTTTTTCGTCGAAGCCTCTGGGGTTCGATTGTTGTTTGATGCTGGAATAAGTGGTCGATGTGCCGAGCAGCGTCTGGAACAACACGGCCGGAATATCCGTGACGTCGAAGGCCTTTTCATCTCTCATGATCACAGCGATCACATTCGTTCGATGGGCATTTTTCAACGCAAGTTTGGTGTGCCCGTTTATGTCACACGCGGCACTTTAAATGCGGCCTACCGAACAGGTAAGGTCGGTCCAATGCAACGAGTCCGTTTCTTTACCGCGGGCGATTCTGTTGAGTTTATTGGCGACCAGAACCAATCGGTATTTGTACATACAGTTCCCACTCCTCACGACAGCGCAGATGGTGTCGCATTCATCATCGAGGACGGAATCGGGAACCGAGTCGGGATCCTCACCGACCTGGGGCACGTCTTTGATGGACTTCGTGAAGTCCTACAGTCGCTTGACGCCGTAATCATCGAAAGCAATTATGACAACGAGATGCTTGAGTACGGGCGTTATCCGGCTCATTTAAAACGGCGAATTCGAGGAAGGGGCGGACATTTATCTAACGAAGAGGCCGCCCAACTCCTTGCGCACACGGGAGTCGATCGACTTAAGTGGGCTTGTCTTTGCCATCTTTCCGAAGACAACAATCGACCCGATATCGCGGTCCAAACGCATAAAGATGTTCTTGGAGACGATTTTCCTGTCCATGTCGCAAGTCGATACGAAGTCAGTCGAATCTTTGAAGTCTAGCCAGCAAGTTTCTGGTAACGCGTCACAACGTTGCTCCCTTTACCGTCTACCCATCGCGTTTCCGCGTTTGGCTCTACGACAAAATTGAATATGCCTTACACCCAATTGAGCGACGCTCCGAACGAGTAAACGGCAGAAGATGAAGTACCAATCCAAAGCCGATTTGATTGCCGATTCCGAAGAGCATTGGCTTAAACTTTGGAAACTCATCGAACAGATTCCGAACACGGAACTAACTCGCCGCGCCGACTTAGATGAACCTCCTCGATCCGTCGTCGATCACCTGGCGCATTTGCACGGTTGGCATCGCCTGCTCCTGCAATGGGTGAAATCGGGACCCAACGGAATACCAGAATTGCCAGCCAAAGGCTTCAAATGGAATCAAACTCGCGCCTTGAACCAAGTATTATTTGATGAGTTCAAAGACGAAACTTATCCTGGCATGCGGCGAAAATTGAAGTTATCGCATGGCCGCGTCATGAAGTTTGTCACCGAATTACCAGGATCCAAATTAATGCAACCTGGTCACTTTGACTGGACTCAGAAGCTGCCTCTGGCAAGTTACATTGGCCCAAATACTGCAGGCCACTATCGCTGGGCTGAGAAGAAGATCCGACGTATAAAGCAATCATTGTCTCCATGACAATGACCCAAATCTCCTGGAATGGGGCATCAGACCCTTCAATCCATCCATCCCCTGCATGTGTATCCATGCATCCCCTCGCTTGGGTTAATACAAAACTAGGGCAACACGCGCTACAACCGACACAACCAGCAACGTCAAGCTCTATCGAAAGAGTTTTTCACCTGGTACCTGTTGATCGTCGCCCTGGCAATTGGTGTGACTTACGTTTACTGGAGTTCGAAATGAACTGATATTTTACAAGTGCCATCCATCGTTCTTGATCAAATGCCTTCAACCGCCAACCGCTTTCCTGACCCTTCGCTTAATGAGCAACTCCAGGTTCTGCTCAATAAGTCGGATTCTGTATCGTCAGTGACTGAACTACGCCGTCTGCTTGAGCAAATGCGAAAGCAACTGGACGCGACCTGTGAGCAAAATGCGGCACTCGCCGATGCTGTGGTCAACTCCGCTCAAGTCATTGATGAGCTGGAACAAATCAAGCACCAGTTGGCGATTGCTCAAAATGAAGCGGAACAAGCCGCCCTCAATACACGCTTGCTTTCAGAAACGATCTTTGAGCGCACGCATGACGCGATGTTGGTGCTTACGGACGACCACTCACTTTTGTCTGCCAATCAAAACGCCCATCATCTTTTTGAATCGGATTTCCAAGATGCCGACGTTAATTTGATGCGCTATTTGGCTGAACGCTACACGACTGAAGACTCTGACGAAAATTGGTTGTCGGGAGTCCTCGACGAACTTGAAGAACGAGGTTCAGCCGGTCGAGAGCTGTTGCTCAGAAACGACAAAAAACGCTGGGTGGATGTCAGTTTCAACCTGTTCGAAATGCGTGATGGGAATCACTATCTACTGATCGGTCGAGACATTTCCGCTCGCAAAGAGTTTGAAAATGAACTTCGCCGCCATCGTGACTTTTTGCACAACACCATTGATGCCATTCCCGATTTGCTCTGTGTCAAATCATCAAGCTTCGAACCGGTTCTGGTCAACAATTCCTTCCGCGAAACCTGGCTCGACATCGATCAAAACACACCGACCTCAGCCGAAGAAATTCAGCTGATTGAGAGCGGAGGAGACAGTGAAGAACAACAAACATTGACCGACAGTTCCGGTCGAAAGCGTACCTTTTCGACGCGGCGATCCGTGTTTAGTGACCCGGTCACCTGTGAGCGTTTCCTGGTTTCCGCTTCGAGGGACATCACCGATCAGAAAGTCATCGAAGATCGAAATCGCCTGTTGGCCAGCGTTTTCGAGAACGCACAGGAAGGCGTCGTGATTCTCGATGTCCAAGGAAACATTTGCGAAGCCAACCCCGAATTCTGTGGCTTGAGTGGGATGTCACAAGAGCAACTACTGGAGCAGAGCCTTTGCTCGATTGTTGATTGGGAACACCTTGAGTTCGCTGATGTCCTTGAGTCGGCATTGAGCGGAAAATCCTGTTGCGGTCGCGCCGTCCTGAATCGAAGTTCTGCCCGCGAATGTGAGATCGTCTATTGGGGATCACTCAGCGTTTCCCGTGACGAAAACGGAAACGCCACTAACCTGATCGCGATGTTCTCGGACATTTCACAGATCGAACAAACGCAGCAGCGACTCCATCGCCAAGCCCTTCATGACAACCTGACTGGCTTGCCAAACCGTCGCTTTTTCAGCCAACAAATCGAAGAAATGATCGATGGAAGCCGCGAAACCAACAGTCAGTTTGGTGTATGCTTCCTCGATCTGGACGATTTCAAAGTTGTCAACGATACACTCGGTCACGATGCGGGCGATCAATTGTTGATCGAAGTCTCTGAGCGAATCAAGAGTTGCATCTTTCGAGATTGCTTCTTGTCCCGATTTGGCGGAGACGAATTTGCTTTGCTGATTCCGGAAAGTGACGACGATGAGCAACGCGTCGATATTGTTGGAGAAAAGGTCGTTCAGGCTCTAAACGAACCCTTTGACATTGGTGAACACCATGTTTACATCGGTGTCAGCATCGGCAAATCGATGTACCCTATCGATGCGACTGACGTCAATCAGCTCTTGCGTCATGCAGACATGGCGATGTATCAAGCCAAAGACGAGGGCAAAAACACCATTCGTGGGTTCTCACCAGAGCTCGCTGCTGAAATGGAAGCCCGTCAGAAACTCGTCAACGAACTACGAATGGCGATTTCCAAAAAGGAAGTCACAATCGTCTATCAACCCAAACGCTGCCTGAAAACCAACCAAGTGACTGGCTGCGAAGCCTTGGTTCGTTGGACCAAAGATGGAATCGCCGTTTGCCCTGGTGAGTTCATCGAAGTCGCGGAAAAGTCTGGTCTGATTCTACCCTTGGGCGATCAAATCATTGAGATGGCAATGCGACAAGCCAAAGAGTGGCGTGACGAAAACAGCTTCAATGGTAGGATCGCAATCAATCTCTCTCCACGTCAACTGAATGATCCAGAATTCATCGGTCGCTTTGAGGAACTTCTTGAGTGCACCGACACACGCCCCGAGTGGTTTGAACTTGAAATCACCGAAAACGCCATGATGGAAAACATCGAATGCTCGTTGAAGTTGATGGAAGAGCTTAACGAACTGGGCGTGAAAATTGCCATCGACGACTTTGGGACCGGTTACTCGTCCCTAAATTATCTAAAGACCTTCCCGGTATCGACCTTAAAAATCGACCTGAGCTTCGTCCGAGATCTTCCCGGTGACCCTAGAGCGGTCGCCGTTGCGAAAACCGTTTTGTCCCTCGGGCACGGATTGGGAATCGAAGTGGTTGCCGAAGGCGTTGAGACCGAAGCTCAAAAGCAATTCTTGGAACAAGCTGGCTGCGACGTCATTCAAGGCTATCTGGTCAACCGCCCATTGGCACCCACTGAGTTTATCGGTTGGCACCAACAGAATCAGCCCAACTCCTAAATGGCGTTGGCGATCGAAAGCGGCTACCTTTTCGGTTGCTTGACGGGCGTCAGCTTGGCCGCTTTGGAAATCTCCAACCATTTCATTTGAAACTCACGCGTAGGCTCATCTCCTCGAGCTGTAATGGAAAATCGGTGAAAATCGACTGAACCTAACATGAGATGATCCAGTTTATGCTCCGATTTTGTGGGATCAGGATTGGGAACCATCGTCGCAATAATTATCGAGTCTTCGTCCTCATGCAGGACTTTGGTTTTGGTTTCAGGATTTATGGCAAGAAGTTGTTGGGTAAGCAACCCTCTGATCTTTTCCAAAGAACCCGTCTTGGCGCCGTTTAGCACTCGCTCGACTGAAACCTGCTGTGTCCAGTTTCCGTATGACTCACCAGGCAAATAATACATTGCGACAACGTTTCCCCGGTTGCGACGACGGTGGCCGCACCTCCAACCACCACCGCCCAGTTCGACAGAAACGGTTTCCGTTGGCTTGAAACTGACCTCAGTCAAACCACGTAAATCGATGAGCTCATGAAAGCCGCCGCCCTTGAAATCAATTCCGACGTGGGCGTAAACCCAACGCTCACGAGTGGCTCCCAATTCAACTTTTTGACGTGGCTCACCCAGAATGCCCAGGATTGAGTCTTGAGGGATGCCCACCGTAAAAATGTCACGGCTAGCAAATGCCTGAATCATTTCACCCGTTCCCTGTGCAACACCTTCGTGGTTCGGACTGAGCTTGTAGGCTTCCATCAATTGACTCCATGCCAACGGCAGGTTCCCTAATTTGTATAGCGCCTGTGCATATTGAGCGTGTACTTCTACATCGTTGGGTTTGGCCGCCACAGCAGCCTCTAACTCGGCAAGCGTTAGAGCGGGTTTAACCGGAGCCTTCGTGAGCGGATCGTTCACCGGGGGCTTGGCGTCCGTGTCAGGGCGGGCAGCCGGCGCCAACTGGCCGACATTATTGACGCGAACCAACTTGAACATCGTTCCATTCCAGAAGCCGATGACCTCACCTGATACTCCGTCCAGCTCCAGCACAAACCCGTAGCACTTCTCAGGATCCACTTTCGCCCGTTCCGCATAGTGAGTCGCTCGATCTGCGCCAAACATTTCGATCGCCTTGCCAAACTGCCCTTCACGCTCCAAACGCTTCAGCCCCTCCGATGACAGCTCTCCTCGCTCAATGAAAACTTTGAGCATCTCTGGTTTGAAGTCAGGTGGAAGTACAAGATAGTCGGACGCGGCAACGTAGTCTTTCTTCTCCAACAGCTTCCAGAACTGGTCTAGATTCTTGATCATTGTCTGTTGCGTGGGTTCATCCTGGCATTGGCCAATCTGAGCCATTGCTAAACAGGAACACAGGCAAATTGCCAATCCTACGGTTGCCGGGCGAGAGGGAATCACTCTTAAGTTCATCTGAAGTATCCAAAGTAAAAATTTGTGACTACCTGTGGAGCGGATTTCGACGCACTTTCGGCCAAGAATTTTTCCTGAACATCGAAAATGCTGCAAATGTGCTTGCAAAAAGTCTGGTTTTTCCCGAAAAAAAGAAGTTCCACTTTGTCGGAATAATTTTGCCCAAATGTTCCCCAAGCAAACATCTATTCAATTGATCTGCTCGCCATCCCGTTGAAACGACAGAACGGGACGCGGACAGTCGAGTCTAAACGGTCTTCGATGAGCAAACAACACAGCAAGCCACCCGATGATTGGCAAGCAGTCTGGCAAGTCCACTCCAAGTGGTTGCGAACTGTTTTGATCGCTCGCTTGCGCGATGAGTTCACTGCCGACGAAGTCCTGCAAGAGATTGCCGTGATTGCATGGCGAAAACAACACCAACTTTCGCAACCTGAAAAAATTGAACCCTGGCTTTACCGAATCACCATTCGGCAGATCCATTCGTTATGGCGAAAACAAGCACGTTCCCGCCAAATTTCGTCCATCGAACAACTTACCTATGAAACAGCCGACCATCGCCAGGCCGATCCATTGGCCTGGATCACCTCTCATGAGGCACACAAACAGGTCCGTGACGCGTTGTCACAATTACCGAACCAGGATCGTGAGATCCTGATGTTGAAACATACCGAAGGTTGGACCTACCAACAAATCGCCGATCGACTAGGAATTTCGATCGACAAAATTATTTACCGAAATTCACGCGCTTGTCAGCGACTCAGGAATCAGTTGCAAGCCGTTGGACATGAATGGACAAACAAGTGAAACAAGCATTACAAATTCAGCAACTCGTCGATGGAAGCCTAAGCCATTCTGATCGCAGTAACTGGTTGCTTTCACTTGACGACGATTCCACCGCTTGGCGTGATATTGCGCTAGAGTTTGTGCAAAAACAGATTCTCGACGAAGCGCTTGGCGCAACAGGCGTCCTGCTTCAGCCCACCTCCATTTCCGAAAAAGACATCATCACTCGCTCAAAAAGGCCTTTGAAACCGTTGCCTGCCGGAACCTGGTGGGCAATCGCGGCCAGCCTGGTCCTGGGATTGTGGTTAGGGAGTTTGCTGTTCTCCGGCGGCCCGGAATCAAGCGTGGCTTCGCGGTCACCTGCCGACCGATCCAATCTGGCCCAACCAGCCAACTTGGACAACCACCAACTCTTGCTTGCCGACGCACTGGCTCGCAGCGTGAATCCGGTCTCCCTCGATGCGCGCCGAGCTTTTCTCAAGGCTGGCTATGTTGTCGATGAGCAAAAAACTATTGCCGACGTTCAGCTTCCAAGCGGAGACCTTGTCCAATTGCCCGTGCGAAAGTTCAACGTTCAGTATCTCGGAAACGCGACCTATCAATAGGATCGCAAAGTAACTTAACCATCATTTTAGGAGCCCACCCATGATGAAGTATTTTTGGACCAAGCTGGTTTTGGTTTTTTTCGTAACCGCTCTTGTATCGCCGTGCCTGGCTCAAGATCAAAGTGACGATGGCCAAGACTCGTTGGCAACCGAACAACAAAAGGTCATCGAACTGTTGGCCCAAACAATTCAGAGTGCAGATCCAACTAAAAGCGACAAAAAGGAAGTGTTGGAAAGAGCGCTTCGATTCATCCAACGGGTACAGCAGCGCCCCCTCAAATCACCCGCAGTAAACTTCTACAGAACCCCACTTGTTGAAAACTATGGGGAGTATATTGATCGATATCAATCAGTCGCTGACGTTCACGCCTACCTCGCCGATCAAGTCCAACCCAGCCCCTATTGGATTGGAGTTCAATGTGAATCGGTCAACGAATACTCACTCAAACTTGAGGGAGACAATTTGATTACCGGGAAGGGTGGCCTTTTGATTACCACCGTTACTGAGGACAGCCCCGCCAAAGACGCAGACTTAAAAGTCGACGATGTGATTCTTTCCATTGGTGACGCCAAAACTGACAATCTGGCTCAACTCGTCACCGCCCTCAAGGCAAATTCTGACTCACCCACCAAACTCTCTATCGTAAGAGACCAGCAATTCCTGACCATTGACATCGCTCCTCGCCTTCGAAGCCCGGAGCTCGCAACGGACCTCGCTTTGCCTCAAACCAATTTGGCCAATGCCATTGTCGAAGTTTTCGGAAGCACCCTTTCTGACGAAGTCGAAGCAACGGTCGTATTTAATCAGTATGGGGTCACGGAAATTACTTTCCGCAAAGGCAAGAATCAAACTAGCGCCAATGTAGACGAAATTGACAAACTGCCTGTTGAGTACCGTGGAATTGCCAGAGAAACCGTTTCTCAAATCAACACGCTCTTGGATCCTCATCCAGAATCGGGACAACTGTACCTCGAGTACCAACTCCCGAAAGGAACTTATCAATATGGCGTGGACCTGCCCCCGAAAGGAACTTATCAATATGGCGTGAACTACGCAGTTCCCACTGATGTCGAGCAGGAAACAGCAAACGTGCGTTTGGGAAGAATTGAAATGCAGATCGAGGAACTCACCAAAATAGTCCTCGAACTCAAAAAGGAATAGCCAATCGCTATCGGGTGTGGCGGGTGCAGCCCGCATCCGCCACAACGTGGCCGGATAGACGGCATTTCAATGTCCCAAGAAACTAGGAGCCTAGTGACTCCTACAGCCTTCAAACGTTTATCGTTTTTTGTTGAGCAAGATAGTCTGCTCGTATAGATTTTCAAGCTGATCGGCGACTGAGGGCATCTGAAAACCCGCCGCGGAAATCATTGCGTTGCGACCCATTCTGCGGCACATCTTGGTTTTGTAGCTCATTCGCAACATTCGCTTAGCCATTTCCTCGTGGTTATCGGCTTCGAACAACATTCCATTGTGCTCATGCTGAACCAGTTCCGGAATACCTTTTGAGTCTGCCCCAACAACCGGCAAACCAAAAGACATCGCTTCGAGAACGCTCATCGGCTGGTTCTCGGATTTGCTGGCGGTGACAAACATATCGCCCAGCAAGGGAATTCGCCTCTCAATCAACTCGTCGTGATCGATGTGGCCCATAAACTCGACCGCTGAACGCAAGCCCAAGTCCTGAGCCAATTTTTTGATTCCCGGCAGAGACGGTCCGTCGCCAATAATAATCAACTTTGCCCGGCGGCGCTTGCGAAGCACGACGGCAAATGCCTTGAGAACAACATCGATGCTCTTCTCAGGCGAAACTCGACCGACATATACAAATGACGGTCCATGAATCTGCATCCTGCTGCGATCTCGCTTGACCGCCTTCCAGTCAATGGGCTGAAGTATCGGAATTCCATTGGGAATAATAATTGGATCACGCTTGATCCCATGGTCCAAAAGCGATTGTTTGACCGCATTGCTTGGACTGGTCACAGTACGACAGGTGTTAAAAAAGAAAACACTGTATCGCCACATGATGGTTTGCAGGATTTTGAAGCTTGGTAGGCCAAACGATTTCAAATACCCTGGATCTGCAAAAAAGGTATGAAAGGTTCCCACCGTTGGTTTTCGAAGCAACGATGAGGCGATCAGGCCTTCCCAGCCACAGCCCCATTCCGTGTTCAGATGAACAATATCTGGGTTGATTTTACGAAGCCGAAACAACGACGATACAATGGACGGCAACGTCAGGCGAAGCTGCGGCACTCGTGGAACAGGAATTCCAAAAGGCACGTCAAACACCTGGACACCGGCGGGAATTTCAACTTCGGCCTTTTTGGCATACCGACTGGGCTTGGGGCGAAAAATGGATATCTCATGCCCTCGCTTCGACAATTCAGTCGCCTGATTCAGCACCGAAAACGTCACACCGGAAGTGAACGGCAAAAAGCTGTCTGTAAAAATACTGACTCGCACTGAACGATCTCAAAATGGACGAGGTGAATGGCAGCCTTATTCTTAGCCACTAGCGGTACAATAGCCACACTTAATTGCCAAATATGGCGTTTATTTTGCTAATCCAGCAATCTCCAAGCCAACACGAATGGTCAAGTTTCGTTAGTCGCTAAAGTCCATTGGCATCGAAACCAATTTGTAACGAATCCATGGCGTTTTTCGAACTCAAATTCCCATAGGATAACAATGACTTGTGAATCCTTAAGACTCTCAATCCTCGATTGCGCTGATAACTCTGCCAAATCATATCGCTAGATACTGCAGCCCCGACCATCCTACCAAAATACGTTCCTCCAAGTCATTGGTGGATGCTGCCGGTGGATGCTGAAATTGAAGTGCATTGCTACACTCTTCAGACGTCCTAACGTATAAATTCAGTTAGTCGTATCGAACTCACTCTGGCAACCTTGCAATGCACCGAAAACTTCGAATCAATGGCCACTCCCATTTACTTCCTTACCCGGAAGAGATTCCGAACTTCATGAAGGAAAAAGAGATTTTCTGGGTGGATGAAGAACGAAAGTACATGTTGCAAAAAGGCTGGAAACGGCCAGTCACCGACTCAAGCTTTTTCCTCAACGAAAAATTGGAATGGATGGAACGAAATGATATCGATCACGCCGTTGTCTTGAACCTGTCGCAACTTTATGGCAACGGCCTGCGTCTGGAAGAAATGAAGCAGGCCCTTCGTTTTCAAAACGATTTCAATGCCCAAGTTCAAAAGGAGCATCCCACTAAGTTTTCATGTGGCTTTGTCGTCCACCCAGGTTTTGTTCGCGGAGCTGTCTGGGAAATGGAAAGATGCGTGCAAGAATTGGATATGCGCTTGCTTTGCCTACCAACGCACTACATGGATACGATCGGCTCATGGAGATGCATTTTTGATGTCGAGAACGAACCGATTTTTCAGTTGGCTAGCGATTTGAATCTGGCGGTTGAAATTCATCCCTATGACGGCGAAAAGTTTATCAAGCTAGAGAATGTCGCTTGGCGATTCCATCTGATCTGGATGTTGGCCCAATGTGCCGATGCCTATCATTTTCTGACTCTCAATGGCTATGCCGACAAATTTCCCAATATGCGAACCTGTTTCGCGCATGGCGGCCAGTTGGCTCAGATTAATTTAGGGCGCCGCATCCAGGGATTTGATGGACGCCCCGACTTATTTGAAGGACGTGAGCACCCTCGTAAAGCCGTTGGACATCCCAACATCTTTTTTGACACTCTGGTTCACGACACGGGCTCACTCCAACTTTTGGTTGAAAACCAAGGAGCTTCCCAGGTTCTACTGGGTTTAGATGATCCTTATCCACTGGGAGAGATGGAAAGCGAACCGCAGTCTTCCTATCCCGGCAAGATTCTCGACCTGGCCGTTGAGCGCAAGATCATCAATGAACAAGAACATGACGCCATGTGGAATGACAATATCGTTCGATGGCTTTGTGGTTCGGACGAAGCCGAAAAGAAAAAGCTGCTCGACCGAATCGGCGTTCCGGAATCGACGAACTGAGAACCGACTCATCACGAAGACCGGGACCTTGGGTGAGAAATGGCATCCGCGACGCGTCAGCGAGGGCGTGCCAAGTTCGTCCTCGCTGACGCGTCGGGTTTCCAAAGCAGACGAAATGTGGATGTTCAGATGCATTTGCCGCGGAGCGGCTATTTCCCTTAGCCCCAGACTTTAAGTCTGGGGTAACGTTCCACCCTAAACCCCGAGTCGCGGCGCGACGTCATCCGTTGAATTTTGGCGGAGGGGTGCCCCAACGAGTTGCCCTGAAAATTTCTTGGGTGCCATGCTCCTCGCAACGCGTGGGCATGTTTATTCAACAACCATTCAGAATCGCTCCCATGACCATGAGGACCGGGACCTGGAGCTGAGAAATGGTAACCCGACGCGTCAGCGAGGACGAACCCGACACGTCCTCGCTCACGCGTCGGGTTTCCAAACATAACGGCTATGCCAGTCATTCGTACGCGAATCGCTTTGTTCTACTTCTCTATCGCGAACGCGAATTGGCCAAATCGCTCTTAGGCGACGGGCTGTGCGTCTTCGATGCTAAACCGCCCTGCCCTCTCAACGACCTTTCCCGTTTCCTTACAAGTTCGAATATCGACAGGCCCATTCCAGAATTCATCCATGATCCGGTGTAAGTCTTCGTCGATGTACTTCAATCGAAACTCCGCCTTGTGAACCAAGTGGATGTCGTCAGGGCAGTACCATCTCAACTCATCTTTGGCGCCTTCGGGCCGGGGAAACTCGACGATCAAGCCAATGGTATCCGCCGGTCGCTGAGGGCGATGCGGAACATTCTTGGGCAATAAATACATTTCGCCTTCGCGAATCACTACGTCGTGGGGTGGGGTGCCGTCCAAAGGGCGAATGCGTACCGCGATATCCCCCTTTAGCTGATAAAAAAGTTCTTCCGTTGCATTAACGTGATAGTCATTTCGTGTATTTGGCCCTAGCGAAACGAACACGATCGCATTCTCAGATTCATGATAGAACTGTCGGTTCATCACCGGTTCTTTGAATTCGTGTTGATGCTCTTCAATCCACTTCATCAAGTTAAATGGTTTCGTGGAAGACATAATTTGCTCCTGGAAAGGCTTCAGTTCTTGGTTGATTTCAATCCCGCAGTATACATTTTTTCATGGTAATTGAAATTATTGATGGAACAAATCAGGGAAAGGCCGTCTCCAATTAGCGGTTATTCAACTCTGGATGGGAGATCATGATGCGATTTTGTCTACTTCTAGTGCTTTTCGGCTCAATCGGATGCGGTGGCATGGAGAAGGCCCAGTTTGCCGTGAGCGAAAAATCCATGGATAAATCAACTTCGGGAAGCAATGGCTGGGATTCCAATACCATGGATGCAGACTCCACAAAAGACGGGATGACAAAGTCGAAATCCATCGCCCAAACACGCAAGATCATTTACACCGCGTCGGTCGAGATTGTTGTTGAGCTCTTTGATGGTGTTGAGAAGAAAATTGATGCACTGGTCAAATCTCATCAAGGATTCATTTCGTCGGCCAACCTGGGGCGCATGCGTGGTGAAAGGCGGAGTGGATCGTGGACCGTACGAATCCCTGTCGATGAGTACGATGCCTTCCTTGGTGCAGTCGGTGATATCGGCGTTCCCGCTTCGCTCAATCAATCGGCCTCGGACGTAACCGAAGAATTCGTTGACCTCGAAGCGAGAATCACCAACAAGAAGAAATTGGAAGCGCGGATCATTGAACTTCTCGAACAGCGGGATGACGAAATCAAAAACGTCCTTGAAGTTGAACGCGAACTGGCTCGAGTTCGCGAGGAAATTGAACGAATGGAAGGACGCCTTCGATACTTGAAGGACCAAACCTCTCTGACGACCGTTACCATCACAGTTCGTGAGGAGCGAGACTATGTGCCGCCTCAGGAGCCGACCTTTTCCAACCGAGTCAGCAAAGCTTGGACTTCTTCACTGGTCAACTGTCGACGATCCATTGAGAATTTTGCGGTTTATGCCGTAGCCAACATTATCGGATTCTTAATCTTTTTGATCGGTTTGTTCATCGCGATTGTGGTTTTACGTCGTCTTTATCGTTCTTCCCGAAAAACGACCAACGCTGACCCACATGAAACTTCGCCCCAAAGCTGATTTTCGGATTGCCAAAAATTGAAGAGCCAAGCAAACTAAGCCGACCAGCGGTGGAGTTGCCTGCACAATTTCAGGCGGCCCCACCTATCCTGTCGCGCCAATTTGCAATCTTCGAAGTTGACCATGTCCATCAGCGTATTTGAACTTTTCACCATCGGGATTGGCCCATCCAGCTCACATACTGTTGGGCCCATGCGAGCCGCCAAAATTTTTGTCGATCAACTCGTGGCTGAACAGTTGCTAGAATCGACCACTCGGTTGACCGCCTCCCTGTTTGGGTCGCTAGGTGCAACGGGCAAGGGACATGGCAGTGACAAGGCAGTCGTCGCAGGTCTCGAAGGCGCTACCCCCGAAACCGCTGATCCTGATCAAATTGTCGAGCGCCTGAAAACGGTTTGCGAAATGGGCAAGCTTCTGCTGGCAGGCCAAAGGGAGATCAGCTTCAACTACAAGAAGGATCTGAAATTTTCGGGCAAGGTGGTCGGAATTCACCCCAATGCGATGACTTTGGAAGCATTCAATGAATCCGGTGAATCCAATCTCAAGAAAACGTATTACAGCGTCGGTGGAGGTTTTGTCATCGACGAATCCGCATCGGGCACCGATCGCATCGTCCCCGACCAGACTCCAGTCGCACTTGAATTCAAGTCAGCCGTTCGGCTATTGGAGCACTGCAATGAACACGGACTTTCCATTAGTACATTGATGATGGAAAATGAAAAAGCTTGGCGACCAGAATCTGAGATTCGAGAACGGCTACTCGAAATTTGGCAAGTGATGCAAGCTTGTGTCGTTCGGGGCTGCAAGACTGAAGGCATTCTTCCTGGCGGATTAAAAGTCAAACGCCGAGCCGCCCCGATGCATCGCCGCCTGCAAACTGAGTCGGGCGAGAATTCCCTTTTGAGCATGGATTGGGTCAACCTCTGGGCATTGGCGGTCAACGAAGAGAATGCGGCAGGCGGACGTGTCGTCACTGCGCCAACCAACGGTGCGGCCGGAATCATTCCCGCCGTTCTCCACTTTTATCATCACTATTGTTCTGGCGCATGCGAAGAAGGTACCATTCGATTCCTGCTGACGGCCGCCGCAATCGGCACCTTGTTCAAAGAGAATGCCTCGATCAGCGGTGCAGAAGTCGGATGTCAAGGCGAAGTCGGCTCGGCTTGCAGCATGGCTGCGGGTGCACTTTGCGAAGTCATGGGCGGCACTCCAGCCCAAGTCGAAAACGCTGCCGAGATCGGCATGGAACACAATCTAGGCCTGACTTGCGATCCCATTGGCGGCCTGGTTCAAGTTCCTTGCATCGAGCGAAATGCCATGGCCAGCGTCAAAGCCATCAATGCAGCTCGACTGGCACTGCGTGGTGATGGACAGCATTTTGTCTCTCTGGACAAAGTCATCAAAACCATGCGAGACACCGGCCGCGATATGAAGACCAAGTACAAAGAAACGGCTCGCGGCGGACTGGCTGTCAACGTCATCGAATGTTAGTAGACATTTCCGGTAGAGCATAAGCTTACGGTTTTAGATCAATCTGAATCTGAAGCCCAATTGGTGTGGCGCTAACCGTATGCCTGTTCGATTTCGAACAAACGTTCTGATGCGCTGCGGAGCCGACGACTGACTTCCCGGCCCATGTTCATCATAATGATCGCGTACTGCTCAAGATCCTGTCGATAAAGTTGATGAAGCGCAGTACGTGAAATTTCGATCGCCTGGCAATCCACTTCGCAGCGCACCGACGCGGAACGTGCTTGAAGATCAATGATTGCCATTTCACCGACACAATCACCAACCCCCAACCTGCCCAGCGGAATCATGGTACCTTGCCAGTCTTTTTCGACCTGGATGGTGCCGCCACGAAGGACAAAAAACGACTTGCCCGAATCTCCCTCTAAGAAGAAAAACTCGCCCGCAGTCAGCACGACTTCTTCTGAGCGCTCAATCAGAAACTGCAAAGTTGAATCGCTGAGCCCTCCAAAGACCGGCATCTGGCGCAGTAGACCCTGAAGTTCAGCTTGACTCATACCTTCTCAATTTCTTAATCAGCTAATTGGCGAGCTCGACACAAATAATCTCACTATCGTTGCGGATATAGGCTCCACTTACACGTATTCGAGTAATTTACCAAAACGGATTCTGAGTTAAACCAATGTTCTGACCAAGTCACTGATTTGACCGAGAAAACGAAACTCCATACTCCAACTCCAACTTCTGTTGAGTCAGTTTTTTCACCTCGTGTAAATTAGCGGTCTCTCCTGAGCTCAGGTTGGCTAATTTGGATTCGATCTCATCCAATTCTTGCTCCAGCGTTTTGACGATGACGGATGGATCCGCGTCCGGCCCCACATCTCGTCGACTCATCATCATGCGTGGAACGATTGCGCTCAGTTTCAGAACGGCCTCTTCGGCAACAGAATTTTGAACTTCAGAGACTTTAAGTCGGTTTTCAGTTTTCGCCAACGAAGTCTGAACAAGCCTTTTTTCATACTTTTCGAAAAACGCAAAACCCAATGAGATGATGGCTGTCAGAATTGGGAATGCGGTAATAAGAAATGCGCGAAACGATCCCATCACGCTGAGGTGATTGTGGCATTGAGGACAAATTCTCGCGCGCTGGTTAATTTGCGAATAACAGAACCGACAGTCTTTCATCATGACCTCAAATATATCCTTCCTGATCCCAAGCCGACTCCTCGGCACAACGACAGGTTCCCAACTTACTCGAACTTCATCAATCGAGGCTTCGAACTTTCTGCCGCATTGAAGATTGTCTTCCCAGCTCACGGAATTAGGCAATACCGCTATCGAATCTATCTCGAATGACTGCCAAAATTTCAGAAAAAACTTTTGTTTTGGGACCAACCAAAAAGAAAGCCCTCTTTCGGCACGCGCAATGCCAGAAAGAGGGCTTGAACTTGATCGTTCTAAAAAAGAAGAACGTCAAGCGAATCTATACCAAGTACAGACTATTTGCGGAAAACCAAAACGGCGTTCCTAAACTCAGAGAGTATACTCGCAGCGCACTGGACCACGCGCATGAACCGTCTTGCTGCGACGCAAACGCTTGAGCATGTGCTCAACTTCGTCAACCAAAACCGGACTTGTCTCAGGCAAGCTGTTTTCGTTGTCACAAAACTCGGTCGGAATATCGGACAAAATACGATTGCGTGTTGCACGGTTGAGCTTGCTGAGAATCAAGGCAATCAGCTGAGGAACCTGAGGGTTCACACTTGACGCTTTCTCCTGCTCAAAACCAATCGAAAGAATCGAGTTGACCTGCTGCTCAAAAGGCTGACCATCCACATTCCCACGGATGTGCAAGGCAACTTCATGGCTACTGCCCTGCTCCAGTTCGTTCGGCTCCATCTGCTTGTGACCGATCTTCTCCAATGCGGCCCAAACAACGTGGCCGAGGGACAGTCCAGTAAGTGGTTGGGGGTTGGCAAATTTCACCATGTCGTTTTCCTCAAAAAGAAGTTGTCAAAAAGTCGTGTGTCTGATGGGCGACAGCAAAAACAAAAGGCACTTTGGTTTCCGCTAATCCCAGGTTTCTCGCAGTAGTTCCGTCGCCTTGTCCAGCCAACGGTAAATCGTTCGCACACTACGCTTTGTCTTTTGGGCGATTTGCGTGATCGATTTGCCTTGGCAAATCAACATTACCGTCATCTTGTAAGGCTCGGGCAACTGCCGCAGACAGTAATGCAAGTCAAGATGCTCATCCATCTGCTCTGTCGTATCTTCAAATGGATGGGTGTGCTCGCCGTCAACTCTCTGCCTGGTGTAATGATTGAATTGGCGAAGTCCTTTCTGGCAACAGCGATAGATGATCGTAGAGACGAATGCACCGTAGCTGCCCCGATTGCTGTCAAATCCCAGCGAACAATCACGTTGGATTGATCGGGCAAAAACAAGCAGCGCTTCCTGTTTAACATCGGCTTTCCATTGGATAGGAAAATGCAGTCGGTGAATCAACTTTCGCGCAGAGAAATCCAGGCGTCTGAGGAACCAGGGACTTTCGTAAAACAGCTCCCAAATTTGAGTCCAATCCGCGTCGGCGTCGATCGCCTCTCGATGGATTTGCTCTAACTCGTCAAGCTCTTTTGTGCTCTTTGTAACTGCAATCATTGAGTCGCCACTTTCGGCCAAATTCAAATGGGGAACTGAGTCATCGAACATCATTGAGATGTCCTCAAACAGATAACCAATTCATCCAAGTCGTTTGACAAAACATTTTTTTGACAGGCCGCCTGCCCCGCAAAAAACCGCGTCCATTCGCGTTTCATTCCAGTGTAATTATGTACACCTAGGGTGACGCATCAGGTCACTCGGCAGACCCACTTTTCAAAAAGAATCGGAAAGTTCTTCGTGACAAATATTGGTGGAAAACCTGTCATTTATTGCCAAATTCTGTGGCCCCGCTTTCGGGCAACTTTTGTCACGGAATTGGCTGGCAACGGAATATCCTTTGTGCCGGATTCGCACTGAACCATGTGGACCTGAATCTGGCGTGACAACCCCTCTGGAGCCTGATCATGAAAGAGCGAACTCGATTTCAAAAACGCCTTTATCGCTATAGCCTGCGGAAGCTTAGACGCTCAAGCGATGCACACGACCGCCAGCTAATCCAGCTGGCGCTTGTTGACCCAACCTTCTTTTTGATGGCGTATGAGCAGACGATGGATGATCTGACCAAGTCGCCCACGGCAGCATTTGGATTCGCGGTTTCCCGCACCTCCGATGGCACTCCGATTGTGGACAACCTGTTGAAACTCCTTGACTGGTTCGCGCAAAACGGCCCTGCCCTGATTGAAATCATCGAACTGATTGCCAGACTTTTTGGTGGCATCGCGGCGACTAGCTCGATTCTTCGAGAAGAGCTGGAAGAACCGAGCGATGTCGCCGGGGAAAGCAATTCCCAATGAGACATCTCTCTTTTATCGCGATTTTGTTGATCAGCAGCTGGTGCAATTTTGCCTGGTCGCAAACCGAAGCCCTGCAGATCAATGGCCCGAAAGAAGTTTCGCCCGGGCAACTCATACGGCTTGATGCACAACTGCAACCAGAGGAATCCCCCTTCTGGATCGTGCTCTCGCCAACCGATCTGGATTACGAACAGGTCGACGAGGGGAGGCGATTGATCTTTGCGGTCGATTGCGAGCAAACGAAGCCCATTACGATTCTCCTGTTGGCTCAGCAGGTTCGAAACGAACGGATTGTTACTCGGCAAGTTCGTCGAACTCTTTCGGTTCGCAAGTCCCAGCCCGGCCAATCTTCTGATCCCAATTTGGATGAGGACTTTAAAGAATCGCCGCTGTTTGATTTGGTGACCAAAGCCTGGGAGTCAATCGATTCCCAAGTGGCGAAAGACAAGACCGCTTCGATCGCTGACAACTTCAAAATGGTTGCCGGTCGCTGCGAAGACGGCTCCCTACGCGAGACTCCGCAAATCTGGAAAACACTTTCTGAGTCCAATCAAAATGTCCTAGCCGAACAAACGGAAAGCTGGGCACCTGTGGGTCTGGCGATGCAATCCGGATTCGCCAATCTCCAGTTAAAAACGATTCCTGAACATCCATTCCACCTTCGCGCTATCGCGGCAGCCTTAAGGAGCAAGGACCAATGAACGAGTACACAAATCCTCCAATTCGATTTGATAGCGAGACTCTGGATGCCCACCGTTTGGCTCAACAAATTGACTGGGGCCAGCGAGAACGAAGTATGCCGGAAATATGGAAACGATCGTCAGGAACGGGCGTTCTCGTCATCATCTTGGATACGGGAGTTCCACAGCACAAGGATTTACCAGAAGCCGCTTTCACGTACAACTTTTCCGACTCTTCATCGCCCTTTGATCGTAACGGTCACCAGACTCACTGTGCGGGAATTGTTGGTGCGAAGAACAATCAAGATGGTGTTGTAGGCTGGGCTCCTGGAGCCGATATGGGACACATCAAAGTGTTGGGTGATCGCGGCGGCGGTCTATCCACCTGGATCGCTCAGGGAATTCGCACCGCGCCCAACGAATGGACAAAACGAAAGGTTGATTACGTTGGGTGTATTATCAGCATGTCACTGGGCGGCGGTTTCGATGCCGATCAGGAGCAGGCGATTGTCGAAGCCAACGCAGCAGGCGTGCTAGTCGTCGCTGCGACAGGCAATAGCGGCTTCCGCCGTGGCCAGTCAACGGTTGATCATCCCGGTGCATCGAACCACACGCTGGGCGTGGCTGCCTATCGACGCGACGGAGATATCGCAGAATTTTCAAGTAGCGGCCCTCAAGTCGACATCGCGATGCCGGGTGAAGAAGTCCTTTCGACCTTTCCTGGCAATCAATATCGTGTGATGTCTGGGACCTCGATGGCAACTCCCGCAGCCGCAGGCTTGCTGGCATGCATTTTGGCCAGCCGACCTCGAGACGAATCGATTCGAAACGTTGATGGAATGCGAAACTTTCTGGCCAAACACTCCGAAGATCGCGGGCAACTCGGAAAGGACAATCGTTTCGGCTTTGGCGTTCCAAACGCCGCCGAGCTGGTTCGCGATCCAGAATACTGGTTTTTCTAATTCAAGTTGCACGCCCCCATTCATGTTTCTGGATGTAGGGCCGGTTCCCACCGGCCGATCGCGGCCGGTGGGAACCAGGCACTCTTATTTCTTTTTCTAACAGGGAAGATCCCCGATGTTCAATTTGATATCAAACACCAACTTGAAACGTTATTTTGTCAACCAAAAAATTTGGCTCAGCCTGCTTGCCGGTATCTTGATGGCCAATCAACTCGATGCCCAGTCGAGCTGTCCAAATGTTTTCTGCACCGATTCCGTAGGCATACCGAATGTCTTTGCTTGTTGCGATACCTCGCCATCACCTGCATCAATAGATGGCCAACCGCTCAATTGCGTTGCAGGAACTTGTGAGGTGCCTGCTAATGTTGCACCAGCCTACTCCTATCCCAGCGCAAGCGCTCGTTTGAACAACCAGATCCTCGTGGCAAATAATTTTGAAACTCGATCTTGGCAACCGGTTCCTGTCACAGATTTTGCGTTGCCTTCCAATACATTCTTGTCGCCCCCCTGCCCGCAATGTTTGCCCGCGGGACGCAGACGATTATGGCGTCCCGCCATTGGCTCTCAACTATTTCGTCGAAGGTAATCCATGTTGGCTCAAATCGAAACCCTCTCAAAACTGGCAGAAAACGGAGTTATTGCTGCTGCGTTTCTCTATACGTTGTATTGGCTACTCAACAAACAAAGTCGTAAAGCTGCGGAACAATCTAGACGAGCACAACTAACCAACATCGAAGTCGCGTACTCGATTCGCACTCTGGCCAACGCAGTCACGGGAATGCAGCAACAGCTTTTGATGCATGACCTTACCGTTTCCGGGCTAAATCCTGACGCAGGCAACACGTTTGAAGAACGCGACTCATTGGCCTACAAAAAATATCAGGACGTAATGAATTCGATTGAAGAACAACAGGAGATCCTCAAGCGATTGAATCAGGAAGCCGATCAACGCATGACTCAGCTTCGACAATCTTAGTCCAAGTTGGACTTGCCTATAGCGTCACCTCGCCGTTGTTTCCAAGACAAAACGACAAATACCGCCCTACCTAAACTAAACGCGTCTAGTAGCTCAACCAACGTGAACTGAAGTCATGCTCACGCAAGCGTGAAGCATGGCACCCACTAAACTGGTCAAATCAGCTCTGACGAACCACTAGACTAGACGTCCTAAAAGTGGAAGTTGGAGGCGTTGAGACTCCCGCCGAAACGCTGCTTTTGCTTTCTCGGCGGTGCCAGATTCTCGATCAATCCCGCCCTAATCCTTGATGAGTTTGTAAACAGCACTTCGAAATCGATTCGCCCAATCCCGGTTTCCATATGGGCTCACCTGAACCATATACAAAATCACCGTCTGCTTTTCTGGGTTCACCCAAAACCGGGTTCCAGCCGCGCCGCCCCAACCAAAATCCCCCTTGGGAAAAATTCGAAACCCCAATCCAAATTTGAAATCGCGGAAACGCACGTCCACATCTGCCAATTGATTCGTGAACATCTCAGTGATCGTTTCCTCTTTGAGAATTTGATGTTCATTCAGTGTTCCGCCGGCGAGCAGCATTTTGCAGAATTGCAGGTAGTCGTCGATTGTCGAGCAAAGTCCCCCACCACCGCTATCAAAATCGTTTGCATTGAGAAAGCGATACGACGAAAGCGAATTCTTGGGTTTCAATTTCCCTTCGGCTTCCTCGTAGATTTGGGCAAACCGGTCTTGTTTGTCTGCGGGTACGGTAAAGAATGTATCATTCATTTCCAAAGGATCGAAAATGTTCTTCTGCAAATAGTCATCGAACCGTTCTTCGCTTACGACTTCGATCAAACGCCCCAGTACGTCAGTCGATACACTGTAATGAAATTGTTTCCCCGGTTGATGAAGTAACGGAATCGAAGCAAGCTTTTTGACCGTCTGCTCGATGTTCTTGTCCATGATCAACACGAGGTTCCGACGATAAGCTTTATCGACTTCGGTGTCGCCAAAGAATCCATAGGTCAGTCCTGAGGTATGACGGAGCAAATCGCGTGTGGTAATCTCCCGGCGCGCCTCAACCTCATTTCCATTTTCGAGCACAGTGAGTTTGCCAAGTTCTGGCAAGTAGGTCGAAATCGGTTCATCCAAGTCAATTTTTTCCGCCTCGACCAACTGCATGACGGCAACGCTGGTGATCGGCTTGCTCATGGAATAGATTCGGAAAATCGTGTCGCGTTCAATCGCCAACTCGTTCCTTCTGTCCCGCAGCCCCCATTGGTTGTAGTAGATGACTTCTCCGTCGCGATAAACTAACACGCTGTGCCCAACTACACTCCCATCATCAACCGCTCTTTGCATCGTTCTGCTGATCTTACGAAACGGGTCGGCGTCATTGGGTGCTCGCTGGGCAAGCAAACCTGCCGACATCGTTGCGAATACAATCAACGAAAGAAGTGCTGTAGAATTTTTCATAGCTTTCACCCAGGGGACGGAAATCAGCAACTGAGATCATACGCTGTGCTGATCCTGATGAAAACCAAATTGTGGATTGATCCAAGGGGCAAAGAAATACTGCCCCTTCTAGAAATAGAGAAATTTCGCCCACGAAGGGGCTATTATTGATATCCCAGAAGGGTTGCCAGCAATTCACACCTATCGACCAATAAGACTTTGACAATACAATTCAGCTGAGGCCCAAATCGCATAATTGTTTAGACCGATATCATTCTAAGGAGTGAACCGTGTTTCGTATCGTCCCAGTACTCGCCATCGCTATTGTTTTCGCCATTTCCTCTGGCGCCGAAGCCCAACGTCGACCCATTCACATCGGTGGCCCCAACGGGTTAACCATGGGAGGCGGAACGGGCTTTCAGCTAGGTGGAGCAAACGGGGTTCACTTTGGCGGCGGACAGGGGGCGAGATTTGGATCGTCGAATTTTGGCATGCACTTTGGCGGTGGACAGGGCGCAAGATTTGGCGGACAGAATATCGGCATGCATTTCGGAGGCGGGCGTGGTGCCCACTTTGGCGGTTCGAATATCGGAATGCAATTCGGTGGCGGACAAGGAGTTCAAATCGGCCAAATCAGCCCTCCCGTCTATCGACAAGGCAATGTTTATGTCCAGCCGCAAACCTATTACAGCGGCCCAGCTTATTATGATGGCTCCACATATGTTCCGGCTCAAAACACCATTCAACCGCAGTACGGTCAAATTGTTCAGCCACAGTACGGTCAAAATGTTCAGCCACAGTATGGTCAAATTGTTCAGCCACAATACGGCCAGATCATTCAGCCATCAGTCCAAGGCTTTTCTCCACAAACAATCATTTCGTCGCCAGCGATTGTTCAACCCACTCAAGGTGGTACCGTACTTCAGGGCAACAATGTGATTCAAGGCAACAATATCGCTCAACCAACCCTATCGGTTGAAACTCACTCAATTTTGGAGCGGACTTCGGACAAATAGGAACGAAGTTTCCTGAATCCGCAATGCTAAAGTCAGTTTGAATCCTTCATCAGAAATTTATCGAACACAGCCTTAAATCGTGATGCTGCACTAGGGATTTGTGTCAGCTTGTTACAATTCCGTTGCCATTTTGACTTTGACCGAATCGCTCATAGAATAGCAACTTACTTCCACCTGTCTCGATCCTGTTGACTCTTCTGATGGATGACTTTGACCCTTATTTGAAATGGTTGGGAATTCGCGAGGCGCAACGTCCTGTGAATCACTACCGCTTGCTTGGTTTGGACTTGTTTGAATCCGACGCCGATGTCATTTCTACGGCAGCAGATCGACAAATGGCCCACGTAAGAACTTATCAAAGTGGGGTACGAGGAGAGCTTTCCCAAAAAATCCTCAGCGAATTGGCGATTGCACGCCGCTGCCTTTTGGTACCCGAACAAAAACAGGACTACGACGAACAATTGCGTCAAGCTGAGTCCCAACCTCAGCTGACTAAAACAACTCCTGTGATTTCTGCAATGGATCTTGGCTCTCCCAATTCATCGCCCTCGTCGACCCGTTCAGTCGCGGTAACTGCGGACCCTTCGTTGCGCGAAAAACGGCAAAAACGTGAAAAGAACCAGATGGCGATGAGCCTAGTTGGCTGGTTTGGAGGAGGTCTGGCCGCGGTCGCGCTCTGCGCAGCTTTGATTCAGTTTGGGGTGCTTCCTGGATTTGGCAAGAAACAAACATCGAGCGACGATCGACTTGTTAGCAATATCGATTTAGAGCCAAAAACGAAAACAGAAACTGCACCAAAATTTCAACCTTCAAAAAACAGACCTGCCAAGAATCGTCCTGCCAAACTGAATCAGAAATCACCTGACTCTGCTGAAAAAACAAACAAGAGCGCCAACGAAAACGCCAGCGACCCATCTCGTCCCGACTTCCAATGGAGGCGGGCCAGTCTTCACCTCTATCCAGCACCTGACACCGTCGCGCAAAACCTACTGGCACTTGTTGGCAAGTCCGTCGCTGATCAGAAAACCCATCGGTATGACGCTTCCGGAACTCAGGGAGGTAATTCCGAGTATCAATGGTTGTCAGGAAAACACCTACTGGTCGGACTTGCCTTGTCTCCTGCCCAAGACGGCACCATTCGCACGATGGCTCCACTGCAACTGAGCGTAAACGGAATCCATTTTGGGCAAGAGTACGGTCGAATTCAAAGCAAGCAGCGAACCCTCCTGCTTGCCAAGCCTGGTTACGCCGTGGGAGCAATGGAAGTTTCCACAGAGCATCCGTTGAAGTGCGTTCGGCTAGTCTACATGAAAATCCTTCGTGACCGACTGGATACCAACGATCAATACACGAGTGAATGGTTTCCCAAGATGATTCGTCCGATCACACGAATTCGCAACAGTGTCGGGTTGCCGTTGGTAGGGATGCACGGACGTTACCAACGCTCGTCAAATATTTCTACGATGGGAGTCATCGGCGCCCTCACTCATGACGCGTTGGGTTTAGTCACAATCTCGTCGACAGATTCAAAAGGCGCCCCGGTCAAGCCCGGTGCGGTGCCAGCGGAAAACGCCGTCGAAACACCAAACGTCGTTAAAGCATCTCCTCCTACGAAAAATGAATGGGCAGCTGCCCGGGAAGAGTTATTGGTACTCTACGATCGGCAATTCCGCGATGCGGAAGCAAATCCGAGACTTCTTGGCTCTCAAAACGGAAATGTACGGGAATCAGAAATGTCGCGAGCTCGAAGTCGGGCCAAGGCCTTGGCTCAATTGCTAAGTCGTGACGCACAATCCGAATCCAGTCAGCCGACAACTCAATACACCATGTATTTAGAGGCTGCTGAAATTGGTGTTCGGCTCGGCGATCTTGAAATGGCCGTCAACGCCTACAAAGAGTTGGATCGACGTTACGAAATGGATTTTTGGCGTTTGATGAAAGACAAGGTCAAGGAAACTGCTGGAAATACGACCAGCAACAATTCGTTCACGTTCCGTCGCGACCTGGATAAACTTGTTGAGCAGGCAGTGGTGGAGCAGCGATTCAAAGAGGCCGAGGGCATGGTGGACTGGGCGCTAGACATTGTTCGCAAGACGGACCGGGCCCAGGCCGATCGATACCGGGAAAAAGGTCGCTTGATCGGCAGCATGAAAAAAGTACAAACGGCAAACGATCGCGCATTGAAAATGATCGAAGAACAACCCGACAATCCCAAGGCTCATGAGGACCGGGGAATGTACGAATTCTTGATCAAGGACGAGGTCGAAACGGCGCTGCAACTCTGGACCAAGTCATCTGACAAACCGCTTTTGAGATTGGTTGAACAGCGTTCGGCAACCGATTTCACATCTCCTTCCAGCCTTCTGACCGTTGCCGAAATCTGGCGTGACATCGGTGCGCCCAATCGAACCTTTAAGGACAAAAGGTTTCTAGAGCAGGCAAAAAGTCTATACGAGGATGCTGTTGGAATGGTCGATGGACTGGAAAAACGTCGCATCGAACGGATGTTAAAAGAGTTACAAGCCGAGATTGACGAATAGCCCCAAACTAACGAATAGCTGATTTGCCGGCAAACTGAAGACACCATCCTTGCGCAGGCATGCTCACGCGAGCGTGAAGCATGGCACCCACTCATATGGCACCCACTCACAAAGCGCCCACCCAAACTGCATTTGCCGCGGAGCGGCTATTTCTCGTAGCCCCAGACTTTTTAGTCTGGGGTAAAACATTCCCAACCAAAACCTAATCGCAGAGCGATGGCATCCGTTTACCAGCCAATCAGTTATTTCCAGATATCTTGTAATCGAGGAACCTTGCGTCTCCTCCCTGGCGGGCCTGAACTGAAGGTGCCACGCCTTGCGATTGCGCAGGCATGCTCACGCAAGCGTGAAGCATGGCACCCACTCAAACGGGTCAAATCAACTCTGACGAACCACTAACCTTTAAATTTCTTGCGTAGCGATTGGGCTTTTTCAAAGCAAAAACAACCGGGGTGGTGATCATTGACCATCCCCATCGCTTGCATGAACGCATAGCAGGTCGTTGGCCCGACAAACGACCATCCTCGTTTTTTCAAATCCTTGCTTAATTGCTTTGATTCATCTGTCACAGCTCGTTTGGCGTCAAATTTCCGTTGCCGGGCAGGTTCATAGCTCCAAAAGAACTTGGCGAGGGATTCCTGTTCCTCAATCAACTTGATCGCCAGCTGCGCATTGTTAATCGTTGACTCGATCTTGCCGCGATGCCTCACGATCCCGGCATCTTTCAGCAACCGATTTACATCTCGTTTGCCAAATTTCGCCACGCGTTGGATATCAAATCCAGCAAAACCGGCCCGAAAGTTCTCTCGCTTTTTGAGGATGGTGATCCAACTCAGCCCCGCTTGAAAACCTTCCAGACAGATCTTTTCGAATAGTCGATTGTCGTCACCAACTGGATAACCCCACTCCGAATCGTGGTAGGCAGCGTAAAGCGGATCGCTTCCGCACCACCAGCACCGTGAAACGCCAGAATCGTCGGTGTTCAGATATTTGCTGGGCATATTGGAGCCAAGTTGAGTAATCGTTAATACAGTATCTGTTCTTATACGTACAAAATGGCTCGATGCTATCCGCCAATCCGCTCTGTAATTAAACTGAAGTCTTGTCTGCAACACAACGACCCGCTTCAGGAATTACACAATGACGCGACAACTTTGGCTTTGCGTTCTCGCAATTGCATTTTGTCTTTCACCCAATCTGGGAAATGCTCAGGACACTGACACTTCGGAGGACCCAACACCAGGACTCAATTCTGGTCTTGTCTCCGCGCTTTCGTTTCGAAATATCGGGCCGGCATTAATGTCTGGCCGAATCGGCGACATTGTCATCGATCCCATCAAGCCAAGCACCTGGTACATCGCGGCATGCAGCGGCGGGGTTTGGAAAACTGAAAATGCGGGTGTGACCTGGAAACCAATTTTTGACAATCATGGCAGCTACTCAATCGGTTGCCTGGCGATTGACCCCAACGATCGTTTTACGATCTGGGTCGGTACAGGAGAAAATAACTCACAGCGTTCCGTCGGCTATGGCGATGGACTGTACAAATCCACTGATGGCGGACAAAGCTTTAAGCGGGTCGGCTTGGAAAACAGTGAACACATCGGCAAAATCGTTGTTCATCCCGACGATAGCAACATTGTGTTCGTTGCGGCACAAGGTCCGCTCTGGAGCGAAGGTGGCGACCGAGGACTTTACAAAACGATCGATGGGGGTTCGACCTGGAGCAAAGTTCTCGACATCAGTAAAGATACCGGAATTAACGAAGTTCACTTGGATCCCACAAATCCAAACATCATGTACGCTTCGTCTTATCAGCGAAGAAGACACACCTGGGTTCTAATTGATGGTGGGCCAGAATCGGGTATTCACAAATCAACTGACGGCGGTACCACCTGGCGGAAAATCAACCGCGGATTGCCAGGCGGTGACAAAGGCCGAATCGGGATGGACATTTCGCCGGTCAATCCCGAAATTCTTTACGCGGTCGTCGAAGCAACCGGTAGTCAAAGTGGTTTTTACCGAAGTGCTAACCGAGGTGAAACTTGGTCTCGAATGGGCGATTACGTTTCTGGAAGCCCACAGTACTACCAGGAAATTGTTGCATGTCCTCACAAGTTAGATCGCATCTATTCGCTGGATACTTACATGATGGTCAGTGAGGATGGCGGCCAAAATTTCGAATCACTCGGTGAAGCGGACAAACATGTTGACAACCACGCGTTGGTCATCGATCCCGCCGACCAGGACCACCTGATCATTGGATGCGATGGTGGCCTTTATGAAACTTGGGATCGCGGGAAAACGTACGATTTCAAAGCAAACCTTCCGATCACCCAGTTCTACAAGGTCGCAGTCAGTAACGACTTGCCATTCTATTTCGTTTATGGCGGGACTCAGGACAACGCGACACAGGGTGGACCTTCTCAAACAACCAACATTCACGGGATTCGAAATAGCGACTGGTTCATTACCGTCTTTGGTGATGGCTTTGATCCTGCGGTTGATCCTGACGATCCCAACACCGTGTATTCTCAGTGGCAGTATGGTGGATTGATTCGATTTGATCGCCGAACCCAAACCCGAGTCGACATCAAACCACAGCCAGAAAAAGGCGGTCCCACCCTTCGTTGGAACTGGGATTCAGCCCTTTTGATTTCACCTCATGACAGCAAGAGGATTTACTACGGCTCTCAGATCCTTTTCCAAAGCGACGATCGCGGTGACAACTGGTCGCCCATTAGTGAAGACCTTTCACGGAACATCGACCGCAACACGCTGAAAGTGATGGGTCGGGTATGGGGAGTTGATTCCGTTGCCAAAAATGCGTCCACATCACTCTATGGAACAATCGTTAGCCTCAGCGAATCTCCATTCGAAGAAGGCTTGATTTATGCGGGTACCGACGATGGCATGGTGCAAGTCACTCAAGATGGTGGCGGCACCTGGCAAGCGATCGGAAAATTTGGTTCGCTGGAAGTTCCTGAGTTTGGTTACATCAACGATATCGAAGCCGATCTTCACGACGCGGATACGGTTTATGTCGCAGTCAACAACCATAAGCGTGGTGACTTCCGACCCTACATCGTCAAGTCGACAGATCGAGGCGAGTCGTGGACAGATATCACGGGTGATCTTCCTGAACGTGGAAGTGTTTACACCATTAAACAAGATCACGTGAACCCGAAACTGATGTTCTGTGGAACGGAATTTGGTTGCTACTTTACAATCAATGGTGGCGAGAAATGGATTGAGTTGAGTGCTGGCCTTCCAACCGTCGGCATTCGTGATATCGAGATTCAAGCACGTGAAAACGATTTGGTCCTCGCTTCATTCGGACGTGGATTCTACATTCTGGATGACTACACACCACTTCGCGAGCTTTCCGAGGAAACGCTGGAGACTAACAAGATGTTTCCGATCAAGAAGGGCCAGATGTTTATGCAATCTGCTCCACTTGCGGTGGGTCGTAGAGCATTCCAGGGTGCCAACTTTTTCTCCGCGCCCAATCCGGCCTTTGGAGTCAACTTTACTTATCATCTGAAGGATTCACTCAAGTCGAAAAAATCTGAAAGAACGGCAAAAGACGGCAAGGCTGCGACCGCCGGTCGCGACGCCCCCTACCCTACCTGGGATGAACTCAAAGCTGAGGATCGCGAAATCGGTCCGAAGGTTACTTTGACGATCCGCGATTCTTTTGGCGACGTGGTTCGTCGACTTCCTGGAAGCACCTCCAAGGGGCTTCATCGAACTCAATGGGATTTCAGTGTTGAAGGATTTGGACGCCGCGGTGGCCCCATGGCAATTCCAGGAACCTACACCATTGAGGTCTCTCAGATGGTCGAAGGGGAAGTCACCGAATTGATCGGAGCAACGGAGTTTGAAATCGAACCACTCAACTTTGGTGGTGATTCCGAAATTGATCGAGGCGCCATCATCGAATTTGCCACGGAAGCTGCTGGGTTGTCCGATGCCGTATCTGCAGCAACAAGTGTTGCCCAGGAAGTTCAATCCCAACTGGCTTCGATCAAAGGAGTCATCGAGCGAACACCCGATTTGGATCCGACCCTGGTAAACGAAGTTCGCGAGTTGGAACTTCGCTTGATGGATATTATGGAAAAATTCAATGGCGATCCGACCAAATCGCTGCGCAACGAATCGGCATATCCTGGTCTTCAGTCTCGGATTCGCACGATGATGGGTGGCGTGATGGGCTCATTGACGGGCCCCACCGGTACCCATCAACGTCAATTCGAAATTGCGGGCGAAGAATACCGCGAAGTCATTGGAGACTTGCAGACGCTGATTGAAGACGATGTCCAGAGCTTGTTCGAACAACTCGATGAAGCGGGTGCACCATGGACTCCTGGCCGAAAAATCCCCGACTGGAACCAGTAGTTCGTCGGACATTCAAACCCTGAACAAGGCGTTGCTATCTCTGGATATCAACGCTTTTTTTATGTTGATGAACTTGTCCCGCCTAATTTGCAATAAAGTGAAGCAGAAGATTTTAGTATCAACGTCGGGGCTTGTACGCTCAGCTACTTTTTGTGATCGATTCAGCGCTTCGACATCACTCATCTGGCAAGAAAGCTGGTATGCTACACAACCCCTTAACCCAAACACCTCTATTGGAGTAACACGATGAAACTGCGTTGGCTATTGTCGCTAATGTTACTGCTTTTGATGGCCCCCATTTTGATCGCGCAAGACGATGAAAAGGCTGACTCAAAGCAGGAAGAAGAACCTACAATCGCAGAGCAATTCCGCGATGCAAAACGGGCATTCTCAAAATTGCGTAGCAAGCAGCGAAAAGAAACTCGCAACGCAACGAATGAAGAGAAGGAAGCCATCAACTTGGAGTTCGCGGACGCGACGGAAGAGCTGGGCACAAAAGTTCTTGGGCTCGTTGAAGGTGCCGAAGAGGCAGAGGCCCTCCAGATGCTGGTTTGGGTTATTGAAAGCTCCCAAGGTGACATCGCCGACTCTGCAGTTGAAACCCTCATGTCAGAGTTCAACGACTCGGAGGAACTTGCCGCCGTTGCAAGATCATTCGCAAGAAAACCAGGCCCTGATTCGGAAGCATTGCTCCGCAAGCTTATCGAAGTCAGTCCACACGACAAAGTCAAAGGCTATGCCACCATGAGCCTGGCCTCAATGCTATCGAGCCTCTCTAGTTTTCATGATGCTTCTGAACGACGTCAGAAACGAATGCTGGAATCAATCGGCGACGGTGGCGAAGCGTTCATGACAAAATGGTCTGCAAAAGCCATCGATGCGGAAGTCGAACAACTTTTTGAGTCCATCGTGGAAAACTACTCTGACGTTGATGCTGGACGCGGCACTCTTGGTGAAATGGCCGAGAGCAAATTGTTTGAAATGCGATATCTGCAAATCGGCAAAGTTGCTCCCGATATTGAAGGCGCCGATCTTGATGAAGTCGAGTTCAAGCTGAGTGACTATCGTGGAAAAGTTGTCGTAATCGACTTCTGGGGCGATTGGTGACCTCCTTGCCGGGCGATGTTCCCACACGAGCGGTCGCTCGTAAAACAATTGGCAGACAAGCCTTTTGCACTGATCGGCGTAAATAGTGATCCAGACCTGGAAGAAATTCAGAAGGTTGTCAAAGAGAAGAATATTACTTGGCGAAGCTTCTGGAATGGTCCAGACGGGACCGGCGGACCCATCTCTACCAAATGGGGTGTGCAAGGTTGGCCGACGATTTATGTTCTCGATGCTGATGGTGTCATTCGCTACAAAGGTGTTCGAGGCGCCAAAATGGACAACGCCGTCACAACGCTTCTCGCTGAGATGGGCCACGAAGTTGAAATCACCCACGATGACGAAGACAAAGACGAAGACAAACCCAAGGCAAAAAAGAAGGACAAATAGTCCTTCATCGCCAATGTCGTTTTTCTCACGCTCAGGCTATTCGCCTGGGCGTTTTTTTTTGCACGGGAGCCTCGATCATGCCACCCGTTAACTGCGATTTCGCCAAAGCCTAAGGATCATATGAAGGGGCAAAAACCAGGATTTGAACGCACCGAAAGGGATTCTCGGCAATATTCATGACCCTGCAGCGAATACCGTTCAAAATGCAGAACATCAAGTTGACTATCTTCGTGACCCTGAAATTCTCGACATCGATGTGAATGGCATTTACCTTGTCTGCTCAGTTGAATTGGGAGCAATTGAGCATCATTCTTTGTGCGGCCAGATAACGTTAAGCTATTTTTGCGCTCGGATTGCGCGTGATAACGGTTGATCAAACCACCGCAAAACTTCCCTCCATAACTTAATGAGTAAACGATGGGCGAATTCCTGATCGAAATTACCAACTCGGCGAACATACTGGCAACCTCGTTGTTAGGCTTAGTCGCATTGTATTGGTTATTCGTGATCTTTGGTGCAGTTGGAATCGATGCTTTTGATGTCGATGCCGACATGGACGGAGATGCGGACCTACATTTAGCAGAAGGTTTCCTCGGAACGATGTTTGCCTTTTTCCATATTGGGCAAGTTCCATTGATGTTAATCCTGTCGTTTTTCTCGTTGTTCTTCTGGATCTCAACAGTGTGTACCAATCACTACTTGAATCCGGAGTTCGACCTGTTGACGACCGCGATGTGGTTATTCCCTTGCGGAACCGTCAGCCTATTGTTAACCAAAATTTGTGTTGCTCCGATCGCGCGAGTTTTTCGTTCGGTGGATCGCCAGTTTGATCGAAATGATTTGATTGGGCAAACTGCGGTCGTGCACACGTTGAAACTCGACCAAACATATGGCGAGATTGAAATTAATATTGATGGACCTTTGATGGTTCTAAATGCGAGAAATGAATCCGGTCAGACATTGCAAAAAGGCAATGTCGTTATGATCGTGGCTTATGATCGCGAAAAAGATGTATGCCTCGTTGAATTGGCGAAACTGGAGAGTAACTAGATGAATTTGATTTTGCTTCTCGGTCAAGATAGTGGGTTTCCATTTATGCTCACTGCCACAATAGCCGGAATGATCGTATTGACCTTCGGCGGACTCTTGGTGCTGGTCATCAACTGCTACCGAAAGGTTCCTCAAGGTACCGCCTTGGTGAAAAACGGAATGGGTGGAACCAAGGTTACCTTTGACGGAATGATTGCCTTTCCCGTCGTTCACAAGGTTGAATTGATGGATATCACCGTCAAGAAAGTCGGCATCGATCGGAACGGTGAGGATGGCTTGATCTGTAAAGACAACATCCGCGCTGACATCCGTGTTGATTTCTTTGTACGAGTCAACAAGGACACGAAAAGCGTTGCTGACGTTGCTCAGTTTCTGGGTTGCGAACGCGCCTCAAGTGAAACCTCTCTGATTCAGCTTTTCGAGCCGAAATTCTCGGAAGCCCTGAAAACCGTTGGCAAGCAGTTTGACTTTGTCGATCTGTACAACTCTCGTGAAGAATTCCGCGACGAAATCAAAAAGGTCATCGGCACCGACCTCAATGGTTACGTTCTGGACGATGTCGCCATCGACTTTCTTGAGCAAACACCCATTGAGCGACTCAACGTGAACAATGTCCTCGATTCTGAGGGTATTAAGAAGATTACCGACCTGACGGCCAGAGAGCAGGTGGCAGCCAACTTCATTCGTCGCGAAAAAGAAAAGACGATCACCAAACAAGACGTCGAAGCTCGCGAAGCCATTCTGGAACTAGAAAAACAACAAGCCGAAGCCGAAGAAAAACAGCTTCGTGAAATCACGGAAATCAAAGCGCGAGAGCGAGCCGAATCGGAAATTGTCAGCCAACAGGAACGACAACGCTCTGAAACCGCAAAGATCACCGCCGAAGAAGAAATCCAAGTCGCCGAAGAGAATAAGCTTCGCTCCATCATCGTTGCCGCCAAGAACAAAGAACGTACCGATGCCGTCGAGACTGAACGAGTCGAGAAAGATCGCGGTCTCGAGATCACAGAACGCGAACGAGTGGTAACCCTGGCGGAAATCGAAAAAGAAAAAGCGGTCGAAGTCGAGAAGAAGAACATTCAAGATGTCATCCGCCAGCGTGTTATGGTCGAACGTGAAGTGGTTGAAGAAGAAGAGAAAATCAAAGACACCCGCGAATTCGCCGATGCCGATCGTAAAAAGCAAGTCGCCGTTACCGCTGCCGAACAAACCGCACAGCAGGATTTGGTTGTTCAAGTTCAAGCTGCCGAAGCAGAGAAACAATCAGCTGAGTTGAAAGCGGAAACCGTCGTGATCACAGCCGAAGCCGAGCGCACCGCGGCGGAGAAAGAAACAGACGCCAAGAAAATGCTGGCCGATGCGACTCGTGCAGAAGAGGCTGCATCTGGATTGGCCGAAGCAGAAGTCACGCTGGCAAAAGCCGATGCCCTCAAGAAAGAAGGTACGGCCGAAGCACAGGTTCTAGAATTGAAGTTCAATGCCGACGCAAAAGGCATCACCCAGAAAGCCGAAGCGATGAAGTTGTTCGATGGCGTAGGTCGCGAGCACGAAGAGTTCAAACTTCGACTGAACAAAGACAAGGAAATTGAATTGGAAGCCATCGCGACTCAACACAGGATCGCTGAAGCACAGGCTGAAATGGTCGGGGAAGCACTCAAGAGCGCCAACATCGACATCGTCGGTGGGGACAACAAATTCTTTGAGAATATCGTCGGAAGCATCACGGCTGGAAAACAGGTCGATCGACTTGTCGAAGGCAGCACTGTATTGACTGACGTCAAAGAAACCTTCTTCAATGGTGATCCTGAACACTTCAAATCTGAGTTGGGTAATTACGTGGAGATGTTCGGTATCGGTACCGAAGACATGAAGAATCTATCCGTTGCCGCTTTGATCGGCCAAATGATGGGACAAACCAATGACACAGGTGTCATGGGCAAGTTGCAGGGAATGATCAGCATGGCAAATCGAGCTGGATTGTCGTCGGCCAAGGCATCGACATTGAACCTGGCGAAAGGTAAAGCCTAGTGGTCAGTTGGTTGTAACTCTCGAGGTGCAACTCTTGACGACTGACGTTTCCTTCGATTGAGACGTCAGTCATTCGCTGACGGGTCAGTAAAACTGGCCTCTTTCGTTTACCCATTCCCAACTCAATCCAATTTTGGTCCATGGCCGAGAATCCATCCAAATCAACCGACTCGCAATCCGCGACCGAATCGCAGCTTGAACGAAGCACCTACGAGATCATTCGCAATCGCCTGGAAACTCATGCCGGCGAATTGCGAAATCGCATGGAGCTTCTGAATGAGCTGCGACGCGATGTCTTTGGCTCCATTCCAACGGAGCTGAAAGGTACGGAACGAATCAATACGGCCAACAATTGTGTGGCCTGCGACATCGTCGCTGTCGGAAACCGCTTGCTGTTCGGCTACAACGTCTACATCGGATTGCGTACGGAAACCAAAATGGAAGACGTGTTCTCCGTCTACCATTCCGAAGGTGAGCATTTCGTCGAGGAATCTCTTGACCTGCTTAACAATCCCAACTTCGAACACGATTTCAAACAACTCTACAAGTATTACAAAGATACATCGTTCAGTAAATTTCAGGTCATTGGGCCTTACTTGTATCTTGTTTTCCAAGTCGGCAAATCCGTCACGGACATCAAGAGCTTCAAGTTTCTGATCGAAGAAGGTTGCTTGAAGTACGTCGACAATCGAAGCGACCATGAGGTGAAGTTTCCTCCTCAACATGACTTTGAGTGGAAGCGCACCCACCGAGACCTGCACCGCAGCGGACAACACCCTCATATCTCGATCGAGGATCGCGTATTCGTGGAGACTGTTGGCGGAGACCTGACCGTCAAAGTCGAGGATAACACGGACGACGGATTGGGAATATATCGTGAACCCGTTGAAAATGCGGATCAAACGCTGGACGATGCGGAAATCTTCTACGCCTGTGTCGGCAATTTGATTCTGCTGAAGATCAAACCCTTCAAAGAGAATGACTATCGCTACCTGATCTTCAACGAAAAAACGCAACGCGTCGCTCGAATGGACGCGATTGAACAGGCATGCGTTCTGCTGCCAGAAGATCATGGCCTCATCTTTTCTAACGGCTTTTATCTTCAATCGGGTGAACACAAAACATTTGAAAGTGGCCTCAGTGGGCTGATGTTCGAAAAGCGGATTGCTGCCGCAAATGGTGAAGACTTTTTGTACGTCTTTTTCCATCAAGAGTCGGGGCACTATGTGCTGCTTTCGTACAACATGATCGAACAACAGGTGCAAACGCCACTCATCTGCAACGGATTTTCTCTGTTTGAAGACGGCCGGCAGATCTGTTTTCGAAGCGACGAAACTCCGGTCAAGCACCACGCCCTGCAAATCTGGCAAACCCCGTTTGTCGGAAGCGATGTGACGACTGATGCGAAAACGGATTCCTATCTGTACAAGATTGGCAATCGCGAAGTCGTTCGAGCGATGTCCGAGTGCAGTGAATTGATCAACTTGATCAAGAAGGACGATTCCTATGCCGGCCTCTATGACGATCTCGTCAAAAAGTCGGGCGACATCGTCGATGCCTACTTCTGGCTCGGAAACTCTGAAACGTTTAACCTAAACGAAACCGTTGCTGAGATTAATGCCGCGGCAACCTCGGCGGTTGATGAGTTTGACAAGGTCATTCGTGTCCGCAGCAACACGCGCGAGCAGTTTGAAAACACATCAACTGAGGCTGAAAAAGCCATCTCGGACGCCAAGGTTCGACCTTACCGACAAATCGATGATTTTGTCCAGTCACTTGGCCAATTGCGAATGACTCGTGGTTCGGTCATTTCGCTCAAGGAACTCAAATACGTTGATCTCGAAGCGATCGACTTGCTGGAACAACGTATTGCGGAACAAACGGAAAACCTGTCTCAGAAGTGTGTTGGTTTTCTGCTGAAGGAAAATTCGCTCAAGCCTTATACCGACCGCGTCGACTCTCAGCAGTCGTCTATCGAGTCAATCGCTACCGTTGTCGAAGCCAAAAAACTCGGAGAGGAAATTTCCAACGGCTCGAGTGAGTTGGAAATGCTGATCGACATCGTCAGCAATTTGAAAATCGATGACGCGACCAAACGGACTCAGATCATCGACAATATTTCGACGATCTATGCCAATCTCAACAAGACCCGCGCTCAGCTCAAGAAAAAATCCCAATCGTTGATGTCGGTGGAGGGCGCAGCTGAGTTCAACTCGCAATTGAAACTGCTGAGCCAGGCGATCGTTAACTATTTAGATGTCTGCGAGTCACCTCAAAAGTGTGATGAGTACCTGACCAAAATGATGGTTCAGGTCGAAGAACTCGAGGGTCGATTCTCTGAGTTTGATGAATTCATTATTCAGCTTGCCGAAAAACGCGAAGAGATATACGCCGCCTTCGACAACAAAAAGCTTCAACTCAACGAAGCACGCAATCGCCGTGCGACCGCATTAATGAGCTCAGCCGAGAGGATTCTCACGGGAATCCAATCGCGTATGGCTGGCTTAGGAACGGTTGACGAAATCAATAGCTATTTCGCCGCCGACCTGATGATTGAGAAGGTCCGCGATATCGTCGAACAACTCGACGAACTGGATGAATCGGTTAAGGTCGATGATATCCAAAGCCGTCTCAAGACCGTACGTGAAGACGCCGTTCGTCAACTACGAGACAAGAATGAGCTCTACGTTGAGGGCCAGAATGTCATCAAGTTTGGTGAACACAAATTTTCGGTCAACATTCAACAACTGGATTTGACAACCGTTCTCAAAGAAGGCGACACCTGGTTTCATTTGAGTGGAACCAATTACTTTGAAAAAATTGAAGACGAGCTGTTCGAAACATCGCGGGATGTCTGGGATCAAGCCATCGTCTCGGAGAACCGCGAGGTGTACCGCGCGGAGTATCTCGCCTATTTGCTTTTGCAAGAGTCAATGACGAGCGAACCGTCACTAAAAGATCTCGCTCAGTTCGACAGCATTCAACTCAATGGGCACGTCCAGAAGTTCATGGCACCGCGATATTCTGAAGGATATATCAAGGGTGTTCATGACCATGACGCGACGCTGATACTGGGCAGTCTTTGTAAACTCACCGAGAAACTTGACCTGCTCCAATACTCGGCATCCGCTCGTGTGCTAGCCAGCGTTTTTTGGAATCAACTCGATGCGCCAATCAAAAACAATCTAGCTGCCAAACTGAAAGGGATGGCAGAAGCACAACAGCTCTTCGGCGCAGTCAGCGGTCGGGAAAAGTACATTTCGCAGCTCGAATTATTGATCAATGAATTCATCGAAGAATCGGCGTTTTCAGAATCTCGATACGCGGCCGCTGCAAGCGAATGCCTGTACGATCAACTTGTGATTGCCAGAACATTTGTCGCCAGCGCCGCAGCCATTCACTTGGTTGCAGACTTTGAAAAACACCTCAAGCGTGAAGACTCAAAAGGGGTACTTGTACAGAGTTTGAAATCTAGAACACTGTCAGGAGTCGATCGCTATCAGATTGCCAACGACTGGATCCGTTCGTATCTCGCTCACAAGCAGATTACGATCAGCGACGACATCATCGACGAGGCAGCTTCAATTTTCGCCGACGCCACTCGGGGCAAACCAAAAATCATTGACGCCAACCCCGTGGTTACTGTCAGTGGCCTGCTTGGCGACCACCCCTTGGTCGATGCCCAAAACTATCAATTGAATTACAACCAGTTCATGGACCGACTGCGCCTTTTCGAAGATGAAACGGTGCCTCGCTACAACAATTTCGTCCACCTCAAAAAGGACCTGACCGATAGTCGCCGCCAGGAATTGAGACTGGATGAATTCAAGCCACGTGTCCTGACATCGTTTGTCCGCAACAAACTGATCAACGATGTCTACCTGCCGATGGTGGGTGCAAACCTGGCAAAACAAATTGGTGTCGTGGGAGAGAACAAACGAACCGACTTGATGGGGCTTTTGCTGCTCATCTCCCCTCCCGGATACGGCAAGACAACGTTAATGGAATACATCGCCAATCGACTTGGCATTACCTTCGTCAAGATCAATGGTCCGGCGATTGGCCATCGTGTCATGTCACTGGATCCGAGCGAAGCCCCCAACGCCAGCGCACGTGACGAGGTTGAGAAACTCAACCTTGCCTTGGAAATGGGTGACAATGTCATGATCTACCTCGACGATATTCAACACTGCAATCCGGAATTTTTGCAAAAGTTCATTTCGCTTTGTGATGCAACACGTCGTATCGAAGGCGTGTTCCGGGGTCGCACCCGAACCTACGATCTGCGTGGTCGCAAAGTCTGTGTGGTCATGGCAGGTAACCCCTACACGGAAAGCGGCGAGAAATTCCAGATTCCTGACATGCTCGCCAACCGTGCTGACACCTACAATCTCGGTGACGTGATTGGTGACAGCCTCGAAGCGTTTGAACTGAGTTACCTGGAAAACTGCCTGACCAGCAACTCTACGTTGGCCAAGCTGAATTCACGAAGTCGACAAGATATCTATACCATCGCTGAGATGGCACAGCATCCAGACGCTCCGCCCAAATCGTTGGAGGGCAACTACTCCATCGAAGAGATCAATGAGTTTGTCGGCGTGATGCAAAAACTGCTGACTGTCCGAGACGTGATTCTACGAGTCAATCGCGAATACATCGATTCTGCCGCGCAGGCCGACGACTATCGGACTGAGCCCGCATTCAAGATGCAAGGCTCCTACCGCGACATGAACAAAATCGCAGAGCGGATCGTTCCAATCATGAACGAATCTGAATTACAGATATTGATCATGTCTCACTACGAGAATCAGGCACAAACACTGACCACTGGTGCGGAAGCCAACCTGCTGAAGTTCCGTCAAATGACCCAACAGATGGATGAAGAACAAGCGGCTCGTTGGGAAGATATTTGCCGGACCTACAAACGCAACCTCGTACTCGGAGCCGCGGGGGGAGATGATCAATTGGGTCAAATCATTGCCCAGATGACGACCTTCTCTGATGGCCTGCATGGAATCAGTTCTACCTTGGACAAAAGCATGAAGACCATGCTGGCCAAAGACGACAACGAGTCGGAGAGCCTCCAGGCTGTGACACTACGAGAGATCTCGCGAGTCGTCGGAGAGTTGGCCAAGTTCAACGGAACATTAGAATCCATCAAGATCGCCTATGAACAACATGGTGAAACCATTGCCAAATTGCCTCGTCACCTCAGCGAACATAAGATCGAAGTCGTCAATAAAGTTCCCAACGTGATCCTCAACGTTCTTCGCAACCAGTTCCGCGTCCTGCAAACCTGGATGGAGCCCATTCTCAAACTGGCTGAAACCAACCCGCAAGCCGAGAGCTTTGTGCGGGCCTCAAAAGCCACGGAAGCCAACTACCAGCGGCTCATGGATAAGATGGCAAGTGAAGAGGAAGAAGCTCCCGAAGATGATGGCGCGACCCACTAGCCGCGCTGTTCAGGCAATCAAACGTTTTACCGGCACCGGTAAACGCCTACCAATCGGTTGGATCGACACGATAGTACTTTCTTAGCAGTTGAAACAATTCATTGTGCTCTCGCTCCAGTTCTCGCGGCAATTCAAAGAAGGTCTCTGTGGAGACGGCAAAGAACTCCGCCCGGTTGGTCGCACCATAGTGATCAAGAAGTGTTCGATATCCGCCTTCTTTGGCAGATACCAAATTTGAAAACTCGCGATCGGCAACACGCTCCCAATCTGCCGTCGTCGCTGCATCGTCGAACATTACATTTCCGCCCATCTCGCCATCCAGCCCGTCGAGTGCATGAGCGAACTCGTGGATAACCACGTTTCTGCCATCATCGTAATTTCGTCCGCCGATCAGTGCGTCGCGCCAAGACAACACGATGGGACCTCCCTGCCAGGCTTCGCCAGAACGATGTTCAACCTGATTCGCGCTGACTCCATCAGTTGTACTACGGCTGAAAATCTGTGGATAAACAAGGACCGTTTTCACATTGTCAAAGTAGTAATCCTCGACACCCAAGAGCATCAAGCAAGCTTGCCCAGCAATGGTGACTTTCATTTCTTCGGTTAGCTCAAGGCCTTCGCATCCTTCCCAGTGTTTCTCGGCAACGAATATTTTGGTGCAGCTTTGGAGCTTTTTCACCTCCGTCGAATTCAGGTTCCAACTCAGCCGGACGTTTCGATTGAAATGCAATCCCCAAGATTCCGGCCAAGGCTGTGCCAGAATCTTTCGTCGACGTCGTCTTTTAAACCACCCAAACATCAAATAGACCAATCACTTTCTGACAAGCAAAACCTAATTTGACCGAGCAAAAATTGCACAAGTCAAACGATTCGACGGATTGTTTTCATCGCAGTTTTGGCCAAGCTCCAACTAATCGGTCCCAAGGCCTTCGCTCCCAGCGCCACCATTCCCAAAGACCAATAGCCGATCGCGATCAAACCAAAGGCTGTATACCCAATGGATATTCCACCCGTCGAGAAGACCCCCACGGAAAGCATCCCCGCGGTCACAACGCCAACGGCAAACAGTCCACTGGCCACGCCCCCTACCGCATACAACCCAAGAGCAAAAACCCCGCGGGCAAATCCACCATAGGCAACAATTCCCGTTGCTCGATCACCAAGGGCAATCACTCCTTTGGCATGACCGAACTCCTCGCCCTTTTCTCGGTCTCGGCCAAATGCAATATCCACCAAAGGGAATCCCATGATTTTGGTTGCCGACTGCAAGCGAACGTCTTTGTTTCGAGCGATCACGCGACGCCAACGCATGACCTTACCAAGAGCACTAAGTGGTCTGGATGCGATCTCCTCGCCATCAATAAAACGTTGCAGCTCTTCTCTCAACACCTGAGCAGACTCAAATCGCTCCGCCGGATCCTTTTCCAAACATTTCAAACATATGGTCTCGAGATCCAATGGAATCGTTGAGATCGTCTGGCGAAGAGGAACCGGCTCTTGCTCGATCACCTGCGTCAACGTTTCAACGACGGTAGTGCCTTCGAATGGAGCTTTGCCAGTGAGCATCGCATAAAGAATTGCGCCTAATCCGTAGATATCTGTTGCAGGGGTGATTTCCTTGCCGCCTGCCTGTTCGGGTGCCATGTAGCTGGGAGTGCCAAGCATCTGTCCCGTTAGCGTCAGCTCGCGATCTCGCCCCGGTCGCTTGGCCAATCCGAAATCCGTTACACGCGGCTCGCCTTGGTTATTCAACAAAACGTTGGCAGGTTTGAGGTCACGATGAACGATGCCTCGCTGGTGTGCATAGTCCATGGCATCGACGACCTTAAGCAACAATTCCGCTGCCTCGATCGACTCGATTGGGCCCCTGCTGATTTGGTCTGCCAGACTTTGACCCTCAACAAGTGCCATCGAGAAGAAATGCCTTCCATCGATCTCGCCAATTTCAAATACTTGGACGATGCCGGGATGTTCGAGATTTGCAGCCGCCTGAGCTTCGATTTTGAAACGATCAATTTCGACCTGACTGGCAAGTGAGCCTTCCAGAATCATTTTCAACGCGACAAAACGATCAAGGCTCTTTTGTTGGGCACGAAAGACGACTCCCATTCCGCCGCGAGCGATTTCTTCAAGCAAACGATAGTCACCAAAATCGCTTCCAACCAAATCATTAGTACTGCCCGTCTTAGAAGGTTTCGGATGGCTCCCTGGCTGGATGGTTGCCTGTTCCGACGCCGTTTCGGCGGGAGGATTGTTGCCAGGCAAGTCAATCGAGCAGCCACATTCGGGGCATGTGTCGTTGGCGACATAAGCGGGGAGCTTCGCAGAGCAAAAACGACAAACGAATTCTGAACTCATCGACTTTCGAATTCCGGAACACACAGTAACCCAAGTATTGTATCGGGTGGACGCCATGGGTCGTACCGGTGGGTCGGTATCGTTTTGACAAGGAATGAATCAATGCGGGCCCGACTCTCTCCAGGTCTACTAGTGAGAGTGATTCACGCATGGACAAATGTCTCGGCATGAGCCTCGACCGCCCCAAAAAGCGAACTGCGGAAATAGAGCGTGTTCAACTTGACCTAGGGTCCAACCAACCTGAGCTGGTGGGTGCCATGCCTTGCGCTTGCTCGAGCATGCTCACGCAAGCGTGAAGCATGGCACCCACGGAAACTGGTCAAATCAGCTCTGTCGAACCACTAGAGCGCGTTTAGTTTAGACACGGCGGTATTTTCGTCGTTTTGTCTTGGAAACAACGACGAGGTGACGCTATAGGTAAGTCCAACTTGGACTAGATCACGATATCTCGACCCAATTCGCGGCGAAGGACTACCCACTGACCGGCGTGCATGAGCCAATGACTTCCGATCATGTTCATTGCCGCCCCAACGGTTGGTGCATAACCTTGCATTTTTTCTGGGGCTGGCTGGTCCAAGTCATCGTCGTTGAGTTGCTCAAGTTTGGCAAAGATTGCTTCTCGCTGGATCTTTAACAGCCCCATCAATTCATCTTTGCTGCAAAACGCGCTGGGGTCATCGTTGCCGACAGATTCCTTGGAATACTTGTCCGCAAATCCCTCTGGAAGCACTGCCAAAGTACCTGGGAAACACCCATTGGCCATTTCATTATCAGCCACAACGAGATGTCCGATTTGCCAGTTGACGTGATTGCAACCGGGATGAGGTCGCTTCATCATCTCTTCGTCAGACAGGTCTCCCAGATAAGCGCCACAGACCATATCTGCAGTATTGATTGTGTTTTTGATGGCGTCTCGTGAGTTCATTTTTCACCTTTTGATGAATAGTCAATTGAATCTCAATTGTAGCGAATTTGAACTTACGTTGCCGCCTGAATTCCGCCACGGATTTCTCCTGCGCCAGTCGCACCGTAGTTCCCTGCAAACATTGGATCGATGGGGCGGCTGTTGGACATGCTCAACCAAACACGCAGCAAGTGCCTGCGTTGTGCGACTTCTTCATGATCTTCGAAAGCCGTTCGCCGGTGCAACGTCACCCAGTTATTCAAGAAAAGGATGTCGCCAGGTTGCTGTGTAAATGTGACATGAAGATCCGACCGCGCTGCCTGCTCGTCGACAAAGTCGAGTGCTTCACGCTGAAGATCACCCATCGCGGGCGTATCATCGGAGGCATAGGCGCGCTCGATCAAAACGCGAAGCAGATTGGCTCCGAAATGCCCTTGGCAAAATGAAAAGATGGGCTGCTCGGTATACGGTTGCTCATTCGCCGTATCGACCGAGTGACGTTTGTACAGAAAGGGCTTCAGCAATACTTCCATGAGATCAGGTCGTTGCCGTTGAATCTCGTTGTAAATGGCCATGCTGCTGACGACCTGATTCTCGCCACCCTGCCTGGCTTGTTTCACACACAAAAATCCAATGACGTCACACCGGTCGGTATGAAAGCTAAGTTTCTTTTTTGTATTGGGACCTCGAGCGCGAGGGTCGTCTTCTGCAAAACCAGAATTGCGAACGCTGAAAATCGTTTCACCTGTGATACTTTGCGAAATGGGAGTGCCAACATGGTTCGCAACAGACTGGAAGAAAGTGACTAGCCCCTCCGGTGAAAACGACTGTAAGGGAATGCCTCGGATCAGGCTAACGCCGCTCCCGTGTTCAAGAGCATTTTGGACGAATTTGAGTCGCTCGACAAACGACTCGGCAAGTCTTCCATGCCGCGCAATTTCCTGCTGCTCTTTGGGTAGCAACTGATATTTCCAGTCGTCGCGTTCAAGAAGTTCGTCGCCAGACCACACTGAAGGGTGATCGACTTGCTGAGGGTGTTCGATGTTCATCAAAGTAGTTTATCGCCGCGCCCAAAGCCGCGATAGTGGATTGGCCAAAGACCTCAATCCGAAACCACCAGCCTCGCGATTCTTCCCTCTGCACCGCTAGCCCAAACCACTCCGTCGCCAGCTGATTTGACTGCGTGGAAGCCTTCGTCATTGAATGCCTGCCAAGCTACCCCATTGTCGAAACTGATGTCTGACCCGTCAGGGCCGACTGCAAGCACAATCGATTTTTGATTGATGAACGTATGAGTCACTCCACTTCGATAGCCACGCGGTTTCTGATTTGGGACCATAATATTTTTCAATTCGCCAAATGGCCCTAGAGCAACATTGTTGGATTGATCTTCGGGTTCCAAGTAGTTTCCACCCACGGCGACGAGAACACCCGACCTTTTGCCAATGTCTTGGCCGAAATCGACCTCAGGCAAACAGGCTAACGAGAAGATACCGCTTGATTGAGTTCGCCTCATCGGAACATGAATTGCGTTCCATGTCCTGGCACCATCGCGCGAAACCATCACTCGACTGCTTGGTGACTCTTTGCCTTCTTCATGGGACCCCAAAGCCAGATAAATATCGCCTGTATCCTTCTCGACAATCATGTTGGAACCACTGGCAGCGAACCCTGCTTCTCCTTCCGCTTTCTCGGGGCGACGCTCGGCTGGCAATTCCGACCAAGTCTTTCCCATGTCCAAGGATTCAACCAACAGAATACGATCATCAACAGGGTCGCTCATCGCGATTAGATGGTCAGAGTTGATCGCAGCCACTGCGTCAAAGAAGGCCCCTTCATGGTCATGCTGAAAAACCTGCTTCCAGTTTTTTCCACCGTCATCCGTTCGATAGAAAACTGCCGGTTGACCTGCATTGATAACCACAGCAACTTCGACGTTGAAGGCGTGCACATCACGAAAGTCCAATCCATCAGCATCCGTAACCGAGACGTTTTGCCAAGTGACTCCACCATCGATTGTTTTCAATACCGTTCCGCCGGTCCCGCTTGCCCAAGCAACATTCTCATCAACTACACACAGTCCTCGAAGGCTGGCCGTGCAACCCGAGTCCTGCAAGTCCCAACTCAATTTGAGATCGTCTTGGGAAACCGCCATTGAGGCAAACAGAGCCATGACCATAACGGCCGCGAAACGTACGAACATATCTACACTCCCAGATTCGAATAATTAACGATCCTAACATTACTCGGTGTTTTTTCAAAAGCCGACCGAATGCGGCGGAAATTCTTGATTTGTTTCGCGCTTCACCGATAATGATCGCCTTGGCATTTATCCCAAAAAGGCAAACATGCAAAATTCGAGAGTATTCATCGGTGTCGTTCTGATTGGACTAAGCATGCTTTTTTGCGATCCATTGTCTGCGAAAATTCAAGCTCAAGAATCGCCCCGTTTACCAGGCTCCAATCGAGTGATCGCTGAATGGGAACAAGCGGTAGGAACCCTGGTTGCCTGGCCCTTGGCGATTCCTGACGAATTGGTCATCGATCTTTCCAAAGATGCAAAGCTTTTCGTGCTCGTCAACTCTGATAAGCTCGAAGCCGCCAAGGAGAAAATCAATTCGTTGAAAGTCAGCCCAGACCAAGTCCAATTTATCTCTTGCTCGGTTGAATCCAACTGGCCACGCGACTGGGGGCCGCATCAAATCTTTCGGGGCGATGGCGAAATGAGCATGGTCAACCATCGCTTCGACGGATATCCCGTCTATCCCCAAACAGGCGAAGAGGCAGCCTTCACATTTCGCACAGGACCGGGCGACGATGCAGTTTGCACAGAGGTTGCCCAGGCACTTGGCCATTCTTCTACTGAGTTTCCCGCCTATTTGACGGGCGGAAATTTCCTGGTCGATGGTCACGGTACCGCTTTTTGCACTCAGGCTCAACTTACAGAAAATCGACCAGTCGCCGATGAAGTGACGTACCGCCAACTGGTTGCACAGTATCTCGGAATCAATCGACTGGTCGTTCTGGAAAACACGGAGCCTTTGGGAATTCAACATATCGATTGTTGGATGAAAGTTCTGGACTCTGAACGTCTATGGACACCCCGAAGCCGCTGGACTAGAGCGCAATGTCAAAATACTATCATCACTGAAAAATGCATTCGGTAGAAAATATGAAATTCTTCGGATCGACTGCCCTGAAGTTCCTGTTAAAGGCGAGGGGCCCGGCGAAACACCGATCGCCGCTTATACCAATTCGCTGATCCTCAACGGAAAAGTCTACGTTCCACTTTTTGGTGTCGACGGTGACAAGGCTGCCATAAAAACCTGGCAAGACGCGTTGCCCGGTTACGAGGTCAAAGGATTTACCTGGGATAAATGGAAACACTTCGATGCATTGCACTGTCGAACCCGCGCCATTTTTGATCGTCAGTTGCTGCGCCTTGAACACCCGGTGCTGCCTAAGGTAGTTCCGTTTTCTGATCGAGGCCACGCGATTACCGTCACCATCGAGGACATGGCCAACGAAGGGATCGATGCGGAGAAATGCCTTGTCAAGTTTCGAAAAGATCTGGGTGAGTGGGAGTCCATTTCACTACTTCCGCTTCACAGCGAAAACCGCTGGGTGGCGATATTTCCTGCATTTCCCGTTGGGACAATCGTTGACTATCAAGTGATCGTTCAAGACCAATCGGGCCGAGTCGCCACACATCCTCGCATGGCCCCCGAAATCTTCCATCACTTCACCGTATCAAAGTCCGAGTAGAAAGTTCGTTGATGGCGATTGGTTTAACGCCCTGTTCAATCGCAATTTAATTCGATTACGATCCCGCTTCGAGAATCGATATGGACCATAAGTTCGCTTGTGTTCAAGTCGATTTTGGCAGCTCCGAAAATCAATTTTGCTTTGGCCCCATCGAATTTCACGGGCAAATCTGAAACGTCGAGAGCTGCCTCTGAAGCTTTTTCCCCAACATTCATCATCACGATCACGGATGGCCCCCCGGCCAAAATTCGTGCAAAGGCGAAGACTAATTCCTTTGCATAGACTTGTATGAATTCGCCCCGCCGCAGTGCAACGTAGTCGTGTCTCAACTGGATGACCTGTCGAAAGTACTCCAACAGCTCCGTATCCCATTGATCTTCATCCCAAGGCATTGGCCAACGGGCGTGTCGATCATCATGCTGGCGGTCATAGTCCAATGTGCCACGAATGCCAATTTCGTCACCGTAGTAGATACTGGGTGCGCCTGGGTAAGTCATCTGAAAAAAAGTTGCCAGACGAATCGACGCCTTGTCCCCCTGCACGATGCTCAACATGCGAGCAGTATCGTGACTGTCGAGGAGGTTCATGCTGACACAGGTCGTTTCCCAATGATAAACGTCTTGTATTTCCTGTATTCGAAATCCAAACTCCTCTGCGTCCATATCACGACGAGGTTGAAATTCTGGATGCTCGGAAATCTTTTCACTGATATGGTTTTGCCCGGCGAAATTCACAACCGCTTCGGTGAATGGATAATTCATGTGAGCGTCAAATTTCGTACCGGCAACCCATTCTGGCGAGAGCGTCCAAATCTCGCTGAGAATATACGCTTCCGGGTTGATGGCTCGCACACGTGCACGAAACTCTTCCCAAAAACCTTCGGTCAGAATCTCGCCAGCGACATCCAAACGCCATCCATCAATCTCGAATTCTCGCACCCAATACTCGGCAATCCGCATAATGTACTCCCGAACTTCAGGGTGATCCGTATCAAATTCCGGGAGTGATCGATTTTCCCGCCACCCCACATAACCTGCCGGCTTCTTTCCCTGGTAGGGTGCCAGAGGCCAGCTATCGATTTTGAACCAATCGATCCAGGGTGAGTGTGGACCATTTTCCAATACGTCGTTGAACTGGAAGAAACCACGACTGCAGTGGTTGAAAACACCATCAAGCACAATTTTCAAATCTCGACGATGAATTTCGTCGATGAGCTGACGCAATGCTGAGTTCCCACCTAGAAGCGGATCCACCTGGTAGTAGTCATGTGTATGGTATCGATGATTACTGGCCGATTGAAAAATCGGTGTCATGTAGATTGCAGTGACACCCAGCTGCTGAATGTGATCCAAATGCTCAACGATCCCAAGTAGGTCGCCCCCGTGATACATTTGTGCGTGTGGCGGTTCAGACCACTCCAACAAATTCGACGGTTTTTCAACCCGATCACTTTTCGCGAAACGGTCTGGGAAGATCTGATAAAAAACGGCGTCTTTTACCCACTCGGGTACTTCGGGTTTCGTCATGAAATCCGTTTCAATAATTAACTAAGAAACTGCTCATGGCAGTATTCTACTCGTCATCCATCTCTTCATCATCGGCTTCGGCTTCTTCGACCTCATTTTCTTCGAGTTCAAAATCTGCTTCTTCCACAAACATGAATCCATCTGGGCCATACGCCGCCAGCATCGTGCGCAGCCGATTGAGTTGATTGTTCGAGAGAACCGTTTTCAATTCATCTAGGTCCGCAAGGGACAAACGCGACATTACCAAGTTGATCACTTCAGAATACATCGACAAAAATTCCGGGCGGATCGGATTTTTCTCGAGCTCCGATTTTACAAACTTCTCTACGGCCAGCGCTGTTTCTTCGGTCAGTAAAAGCTCGCGGACAAAATTTTGCGTCACATAGTCGATTAAACTTCCGAGCACCTTGTCGTTCCGCTTGGCCAAATCCTCTTCGTAAATCATTGCCTGATGTTCATCGAGGACTGAATTTAGTGATTTGACCCAAAACTTATCTCTGAATAAGTCCGGTGCGACAATTCCCAATGTCTCACTGTCATCCATATAAAAAAGCAATTGAGCAGGGAGTTTGCTGAAATCGGAAAGGTCAGCTTTTTCAAGTTCATCCAAGTTGGCTGCCACACTTTGACCCATTTCTTCCCACATCTCATAGTCGTCCATGAGCGTTGCCCACTTCTCTTTGCGTCTTCCCGAAACAGCCTTGGCAGCGATAGAAAGTTTTTTGACCTGGCTTTCCTTTAACTTCAACAACTTTTCCAGGCGATCAATCTGCATCATTAGCTGACCTAAAAACGCTTGCCGCTTCACCTCTAAAACGACTGTCCGCAAACGCTCGACGTCTTCCGAACGAACCGTGCCATCTTCTTCCTGCATTCCGCCATCCACCAATTTTCCATCCTCCTGAAGCAAGAACGACAGACCGCTCGCGTTCACATCGTTTGGCGGGACCAACATCGTGCAGGCGACGAAGAGGAAGGCAATAACGCATTTCATGATGAACTCGGTGGGAAAAAACAGGTGAAAATGACCGGTATTAGGGTAAGCGACAACCAACAGCGTAATCGCTCAACGGTTTCACTTTTCGAAAGAATTGTTGGCTTCGTTTCAAATCTGAGCGATTTGGGCGCAATTAGCTTGTCAGAGGCAAATGAATAGGATGGCGCGATTTGAACGGCTTGTTGAAAATACTCCTTCGCGAAGTTTGATCTTGATCGCGACAAACAACTAGCGCTTCACCCATCTTCGATTGGCGAGCCAAGAACAGGTGCACCGGTTTTCTTGGCCTTTTGTTAACCATCAATTCAAAACGGTCCGGTACTAGCCCCAAGTTTCACGTCTGAGAGGAACAAGAATTGTTTCGGCAGGAGCCTCAACCTCCCGAAAAAGGCAAAAACCTCGACGACGGGTGCCATGCTCCTCGCTTGCGTGGGCATGTCTTGTTCTGCCAACAGCCAAGCACCTCATCCATCTTCGATTGGCGGGCCGAGAACATCAGATACACCGGCGAACTCAAATCTATGGGTACTAGAGCGTGCGGCGGCAACAGGGGAAGCTGCCCAACACTGTCAGGTCCTTGCAGTAAGCTCGAGCTTCGCCAATCACCTCGGCAAATTTTGGTTCACTCGAATGTCCAAGCGCATCAACGAAGAAGGTGTAGTCCCAGTTCACTTCGAGACTTGGGCGTTTGTCGATATGAGTTAAATTAATCCCGGCCCGCTTAAACACCGTCAGCACATCCGCCAACGAACCCGGTCGGTCATCGCTGGTGAACATAATTGATGTCTTGTCATTGCCGGAAACTTCCGTTTTGCTTTTCGACAATATCAAAAACCGCGTGATATTCCCCTGTCGATCTTCAATCTGCTCGAACAGCGAATGCAACCCATAAATCTCTCCTGCCAAAGATGAACCAATGGCTGCGGTTCCACAATCCGGATCCGCATCCGTATCGGTCTTGGCGTGTTGAACGGCGGCCGCTGTACTTTCTGCCTGAAGCAACTCAACTCGAGGATACTGGGTGGCCAACCAGTTGCGGCACTGCATGAACGCCTCTGATTTGGAATAGACTCGTTTGACTTCGTGAGGTTTGCAGTTGGCAAGTAAACTGAAATGCACATTCAATTGCACTTCGCCGTAAATGTTCAACTGATTGTGATAGACTCGGAATGCGTCGAGCGTTTCGGTAATTCCCCCTCCAGTGCTGTTCTCGATCGGCACGAGTCCGTAGTCGACATGCCCACGCGCGACTTCTTGAAAGACTCCTTCAATCGCACGCAAATTTTCGAATTCGACGCTGGAACCGAAATGGCGCATTGCAGCATAGTGACTGAATGTGCCGACGGGACCGAGATACCCGATCCGCAAAGGTTGTTCCAATGCGAAACTTCCACTCATCAATTCTCGGTAAACTGCCTCGATCGTTAGATTGGAAATCGGGCCCTGGTTGTAACCTTGGACTTTGGTGAGAACCTCCGATTCCCGGTGTGGCGCATAAATCGGAATGCCTTCGGCCCGCTTGATTTTGCCAACATCGACTACGTAACCTGCGCGCTGGTTGATCAATTCAATGAGCTTGCGATCCGCCTCATCAATTTTGACACGAAGCTCGTCCAGCGACATTTCTTCTGACATGATTTATTTCCGTTTGAAACTGCGAATCAACTGTTTTAGGGCAAGCGACCTTCCAAGTCGACATCCCTTTTCCATGAATTCTTTGGGGGCCGAAAGGGCTTGGGCGAAGCGTAATCCCGCTGAGTATGGCAGCCAAAGTTGCAACAAAAAAAGCCAGGCTGACCGCCTGGCTTCTACGAGTCGATGTAAACATCGCCCCGATGAAACAACTGTTTGGTAGGGACTACTTCTTCTCAGGTATCTGAGGAGTTAACCCCAAATGCTTGGCCAGAAAAGCCCATTGGTCCGTAGCCTCTTCGATGACTTTGGCCGTTGGCTTGCCAGCTCCATGACCCGCATTGGTCTCAATACGTATCAAAGTAGGGTTGGACCCTACCTGAGCCTCCTGGAGCCGGGCCACGAACTTGAAACTGTGCCCAGGAACAACGCGATCATCGTGATCAGCGGTGGTGACCATTGTCGGTGGATAGGCGGTTCCGTCTTCGATGTTGTGATAAGGCGAATAGGCCAGCAACGCATTGAACTCTTCTGCACTCGCGTCGGCACAACCATAGTCGTCCGTCCAAAATCGACCTGCAGTGAATTCATGAAATCGAAGCATGTCCATCACGCCAACCGCTGGTAAACAAGCATTGTACAAATCGGGACGTTGAGTCATGCAGGCTCCCACCAACAATCCGCCGTTGCTTCCGCCTTGTATTCCGAGGTTCTGGGATGACGTGTATTTGTTTTCGATCAAGTACTCAGCAGCCGCAATGAAATCATCAAACACATTCTGTTTTTGTGTTTTTGTACCTGCCTTGTGCCATTCCTTGCCATACTCGCCGCCGCCTCGCAAATTGGGCATCGCAAAAACTCCTCCCATTTCCATCCACTGCAAACGCGAAATGGAAAAACTCGGAGTCAACGAAATATTGAATCCTCCGTATGCATACAGCAACGTTGGATTTTCACCATGAAGCTCCAATCCCTTCTTGTGGGCAATAAACATGGGAACTTGAGTTCCGTCTTTGCTTTCATAAAAGACTTGACTGACAACAAAATCAGCTGGGTCAAAATCCACTTTGGCTTCGCGAATCAGCTTGCTCTGCCCAGTCGCCAATTCATAGCTATAAATGCTGGGAGGTCGATTGAAACTCGAAAACGAATAAAACGTATCTATGTGATTTCGTTTGCCTCCAAAGCCACTTGCCGTTCCAATCCCAGGAAACTCGACCTCGCGAACAAAGTTTCCACCCAGATCAAACAATCTGATCTGCGTCACTGCGTCTTTCAGGTAATCAGCCACGATGAAATCGCCCACCATGCCAACCGAATCCATGGCATTTTCGGACTCTGGAATCACAACCTTCCAGTTTTCGCGAGCTGGTTTGTTGGGGTCAATGGCGATGACGCATTTCTTTGGCGCGTTAAAATCGGACTTGAAGTACATCACGTCGCCTTCGTTTCCAAAGAACGTAAACTCGTTTTCAAAGTTATCAATCAACTCAACCAACGTTGACTCGGCGTTGGTCAAGTCCTTGTACATCACTCGATAACGACTGTCAGTGCCTTTCCAGACCGTGATAACCAGATAGTGTCCGTCTTCACTTACTTCCGGTGAAAAACCCCATTCAGGATTTTTCGCGTCTGCATGGATCAAAGGGTCATCGGATTGCGACGATGCAACTTGATGGTAAAAGACCTTTTGATTGAGATTCAAACTCGTGAACTCTTCGCCTTCTTTGGGCTCATCATAGCGATTGTAATAAAAGCCTTTGCTGTCGGCCGTCCAAGATGCACCACCGAACTTGACCCATTCGATTTTGTCATCGAGCACTTGGCCAGTTTTAATATCCAATACATACCAGGTTTGCCAATCCGAACCGGCTTTGGCAAGTCCATAAGCCATGTACTTCCCGTCACCACTGAAGGCCATTCCACCTAGCGCTTTTGTTCCGTCCTCCGACCATTTGTTTGGATCTAGCAATACCGTCGGCTCATCGTCCAGGGAATCCATTTGGTACAACACGCTCTGGTTCTGCAAACCATCATTCTTGAAATAGTAGAAACGACCCCCCTCCTGAAAAGGCGTCCCATACTTTTCGTAATTCCACAACTCTGTAAGTCTTGACTCAATCTCTTTTCGATAGGGAAGCTCTTTGAGATAACCAAAGGTGAGCTCATTTTGGGCAGTCACCCAAACCTTTACATCATCATTTCGAGTCGCATCGCCTTCGAGCCAACGAAACGGGTCAGCAACTTGGGTGCCCCAAAACTCGTCGACCTGATCGACCTTCATGGATTTGGGATACATCATTTCCTGGCTGGCTCCTGTGCTAATACCAATGGTCAATATTGCCAAAAGAATTGAAATTCGCAGCAAATAGACTTTCATTTGTTTACCTGTACTTCTTATGGACATCGCTGGACTGAACCAATCATCATAGCTTTCCCTTGGAGCTACCCAAGGCGTCTATCTATTTGGACATGGGGCAGGGTTTTCTACGAGTGGGGCACAAAATTCTTTTTTTGAAAATTCCCTAAGTGCTTACAACACAATGACTTACAGCAATTCCAAAACGGTCATGGCGGCTTATTTGCGGGAATTCTGGAAGGTTTCCACGATAAGTCTAATAGGGAACGATGCCGGTTCCCACGAACTTTCCGATCTCCCAATTACCAGAAGTACTTCAATGATTTCTAAAAAAATTATGAGATGGCAAGCTCGCACGGACGCTGGCGAAGAATCTCCCAAATTTGAATTTCACCTACAATCTCTCTCGTCGGACTCTACCAATCTGGATGTGAACTCTGGGCCTTCTCTGGAGGAGCAAGTTTACGCACTGCAAGCCCTCAAAGAGAGTTTCAGATTCGCCATGGATTGCGAGCGAAATGTTTGGGAGTTTGCTATTGAAATAGATGAATTAAACGATCTAGGTGTATCGCGATCTTTATTACGTTGGCTAGTTTGTCAAAAACTGATCGAACATCGGCTGGAGTCACGGGTCAATAAGGAATCGCGTCGCCAGTTTTTCGAAGCTCCTAACCTTGTCTTCCATAACCATTCCTGTTTCATCCTGTCAACCAAAGGCCATCAGGCTTTCGCTGAACTTTCAAAACGATACCGTCCTATGATTTCCCACACACACCCAGATCCTGACCTTCTTCCTATGAACGCCCCTCCAAGAGAAACTCCAAGCTGGTGCCCGGAAACCCGGGTGCTTAAGATCGCTGGCAAGGTAGTAAAACACTTCAAGTGGCCAGCCCCCAATCAAGAAATGTTGATTGCGGCCTTTGCTGAATTGAATTGGCCGGAACAGATCGATGACCCCCTTCCTCAAACCGATGTCTGCCGAAAGCGACGGCTTCATGACACGATCAAATGCCTAAATCGAAATCAGATTCACCCGTTGATCAAGTTCCGCGGTGATGGAACAGGTTTCGCAGCTCGGTGGGAATTCCGACCCGCCAAAACTTCCAAATAGACCAGCCAATTCGAATCATACAGAAACGGGCGGCTAGCATTGATTTCATGCTAGCCGCCTTTGTTTTTAGCCGCAAATCAGTCCAACCCATAAATCTTTACTGATCATGCAGACCCTTTTTCTCCGAAAAATAGAAAAGTCTCCTGAACCATCAATTACGGAAATCAAGATGATTCGCCCTACAGTACTCCTCATATTTATTGCCACTTTGGGCTCCACCGCATTTGGCCAGGAAACCAAAGACGCTACTGATCTTTTATTCCAGGAAATCCTGAGTGAAACGATTCCCAAATCGGATTCGGCCATTCAGGCTATTCCTGGTCGCCAATTTGTTGCGCCACCAGCACAACAAGTTCGCCCGATCGTTCCAAAAGCTCACAAGACTCCGGTCGTTTCGCCACAGAATTGGAGCAACCGACAGCCCCAAGCCGCCTCACGATCCAATGTTCCCGCGATTCAAACAAGCTCTGCATCACGAGCAACTCAACCACCGTCTCAACCCAATCAAAACGTACTGTCCTCTACAGATTCCGTTTCGATTGACTTGATCGCACCCGCCGATATCAACCTCAATCAGAAAGCTTTGATTCGCGTTCAGTTGAAAAACGTTGGCCAACAACGCGTTAACAACGTCAAATTCGTCGCAACGCTTCCCAAGCACGTTCGATTTGAAGCGGCTCGACCTCAGCCCACCAAGGTTACCGAGGGCCGGCTTGAGTTTGATGCAATTCAACTGGCCGCACGAAGTCAAAGCTTTATCGAAATTGATGTTGTCCCTACGGCAAAAACTCCAATAAACATTGGAACTCAACTTCAATATGCAAATGAAAATCAAATCGCGATTGCCGTTCGCGAGCCCGCCTTGGATATTCAAATCGAAGGTCCGCAAGAAATGATTCTTGGTGAGTCGAGAGACTACTTGATCACTGTGGTCAATCGAGGTGATGGGATTGCCAACAACCTGCGATTCTCGGCGGAGTTTCCTGAAGGACTTCAAAAACTTCGCGCTGATAACACGGTGATTCCTCAGCTGGCTCCGGGAAAAACAGCCCAAATCAAAGTCACCGCTCAGAGCATCGGAAGCGGAGAAAAGAACATCAAGTTTCTCTTGGCATCAACGGAATTAGAGCCCATCAGTCGTCAAGCAGCGGTTGTGGTCCTACAACCGGAACTTGATGTCACAGCGACGGGTCCCAGCGTGAATTTTCTCAATCGTGATGGCATCTACCGAATTGAAATTGCCAACCCTGGCAAAGTCAATTGCAGCGATGTAGAGATCGACTTAGTGATTCCAGCTGAAATGAACGTGTCCACCATCAGCCGAGAAGCCAAATACGATGAAGCAACTCGTCAACTATCCTGGACCTTCCCGGAAATCACAGCCGGAAAAACAGAAGTCATTCAGCTGAAGGCCCAATGCGTGGCGGAAGGCCAACACAGTTGCGGAATCGTCGTTCGAAGCAATCAAACCATCGCCAAAGAATTTCGCCTAAACACGATGGTTGCGACTCGAGCTGACGTCAGCATTGCAATCTCCAATGATAGTGGCCCAGTCCAAGTGGGTGCCTCGGCAGCGTTTGCCATTGTTATCGAAAACAAAGGAAGCCGTTCCGCTGAAGATGTGAGAATCGACATCACATTGCCGGCTGCTTTGGCACCTGAAATTAGCAAGGCCTACGAAATCGATCAGTACGATAATTCGATCAAATTTCAAGTCGGCGAGATTCGATCTGGTGAGAAGAAAGTATTCAATTTCTCAGCAGTCGGTTCCACCCAAGGTGAGCATGTGGTTCGAAGCGAACTAAGCTTGTCCGGATCTGCACGAAAGATCATTGCCGAAGACAGCGTATACGTCTTCGAAGCCGATCAATCCAAGGTCGGTCAAAGACTTGAACCTCAGATTCGCCGCTAGTGAATCGACGCCTTAGGGCCTCCTACCAGTTCAACTTCAAAGCCGCAGCAATCCGCTGCGGCTTTTTTTGTTCCAACTTGTGTTGACACGTTCACAGGAGTTTTGCTAATCATCGAGGTCAATCCACTCAACCAAAAGTTCAATGGAAGACACGCTCCATATCTCCGACGCCGAATGGCGGGTCATGCACGAAGTTTGGCTAGATGAGCCCAGCACCAGCGGAGAGCTCGTCGAGCGATTGACCGCGTCCACTTTTTGGACACCCACCACCATCAAAACGCTTTTACACCGACTGGTAAAGAAAGGCGCCTTGGCATACTACCGAAAGGGAAAGCGATACTATTATCGCAGTATCGAATCACGATCGGAATGCATGAAAAGCGCCAGCGATTCATTTCTCGACACCGTTTTCGACGGCCGAAGAGTCCACATGCTTAGCTACCTGGTTCAAACTGCGAAACTAAGTAGTAGTGAACTGGATTATCTAAAAAAAATGATTCGTGAAATTGGTGCTGAAGATTCGATTGTCCCTTCTTCCTAGACGCCGATTTTCAATTGATTGCTAGTTCCACGTTTGAGAGGAACAAGAATTGTTTCGGCAGGAGCCTCAACCTCCCGTAAAAGGCAAAGCTCGACGACGGGTGCCATGCTCCTCGCTTGCGTGGGCATGTGTTGTCCTGCCAACAGCCTACCTACCCCCGCGATTCTTACTGATAATGTGTCGGACCGAAGCGCGAAAAGAGAGTTCGCTGCAACGCCTTAATCGCCGCATCCGGGTTTTGGCAGATATCCAACAACCTCGGAATTTAGGGCCTTTTTAGGACCGAGATGAGTTGTTGGGACTAGCGGGCGTAATTCCAGCTGAAATACAAGCGTTGAAGCTGGCGAACGAAAAACGAAGGATTTCTGAGGCGCCATCGCGAGCAAAAGAAGTAAAACCAACAAACCCACGCTTTTGCGGCGGAATCTAAGCAAACACTACCGCAGTAACTCAAGATCATTTAGGTTTGGCGCAAACTATGATAGATTTCCAAAACAATTGTATCAATTTAATCTCGTGGACAGCAGGCGCAATTGTTGTTCGCAATGCTTGAATCATCTTCAAGAATAAAGGGATATGGCCGTGTTCAATTCTGACGCTTCGGGGTTATCGTGGCAGGCTGCTGTGCTTGTCGCATCACTTGTCTTTTGTGGAATTGCACCGGGACAGAACTCAACTATCCAGCGTTTTGCGTGGCCCCAATTCTTGGGTGACCGATCCGATTTGACGGTCCATGCACCAAATCTAAACACCTCGGGCGGCGTTCCTAAGGTCGAGGTGAGATGGCGATTGCCGCTAGGGCCTGGATATTCACAACCAATTGTATCTGGCGAGGTTGCGTATATCGCATTTTCGGACGGCAGTAGCGATCGATTAAGAGCAGTGGATACCGTCTCCGGAAAGACCATTTGGAATTACGAAATTGGCCTGACATGGCGAGGTATCGATGGTTCAGACGATGGGCCAATCAGTACCCCGTCGTTGGGCGACGGGGTCATTATCGGACTTGGGCCACGGGGCCAGCTATTTGCACTGGATTCCAAGGACGGCAACCAACTTTGGCGCGTTGATCTACCTGCCGAGCATGGGGCTGGCATACCAACTTACGGTGTATCCAGTTCTCCATTGATTGTCGATCAACTTGTTGTCGTGCAAATTGGAGCGGGCCCGGGCAAGTGTATTGCTGCGTTCGATATGCGCAATGGCGAAATGGTTTGGAGTGTGGGCGATGACTCGGTTTCCTATCAGTCCCCTCTTGTGGCTGAGTTTTTGGGTGTGCGTCAGCTTATCGCCGTCGGTGGTACGGAAATTTTTGGTATCAACTTGAAAACAGGGACGTTACTTTGGAAAGTCAAATATCTCGAAAAAGCTGAGACGCATTCGAATCCCCTAGTCGTCGTCGGCACCGACAGTTTTGTCGTCACAGGCGTCCAAGATTCTGTCGCCTTCAGGCTTAAACGCGATGGAGGATCGTTCATAGCGAGCGAGCTGTGGCGTTCTCGTGAGCTCAAAAAAAGCTATTCCGTTCCCGTCTCGCTTCAGGATGAGATTTACGGCTGGAATGGCGATTTTTTTGCTTCGGTCAATTCAGCGACCGGGCGACGGAACTGGAAGACTCGCGGCATTGGCCCCGGTTCACTACTTTTGCTAGGAGATTGGCTCGTAATTTGGACAGTTGACGGACGGCTCTTGTTCGCTGAACCAAGCCCGTTGGAATTCCGACAGATCGCAGAGACCCAATTGGCCAAGAAAGGAACACTTGTCAATCCGGTCTGGACTGGGAATGGACTTCTTTTGCGAGCACACGACGAACTGCTTTCGATTGCCGTCACGGTGGCTGCGCCGCTCGCCGCCGAGAGACGTGTTGAACCGAGTATTGAACCAAGACATGTTGCGAGTTTTGCAAAATTGCTGGCGTCAATCGAACGGGAGGACGATGCCACCAAGCGCGGTCGAATCATCGAGAGTTTTCTCAAAGAAAACAAGACTCCTTTGATTGAATCGGACGGTACCGTGACTTTTCTTTTTTACGGTAAAGCTGATGATGTGGGGTGGATTCCAGGCGGAGTTCCAGTTGAGTCTGCACTGCCTATGGTTCGGGTTGAAGGAACCGACCTGTGGAGTCGAACAGAAAAACTAAACTTGAAGGGTGCCTATGTTTACCGTTTCGAGATCGACGGTGAGCGACCTGCGCTAGACCCGAACAACGAACTCCGAGCCAGCACGATTATGCCGAGTTCATTGCTGTTGATGAAAGGGTATCGACCGGCAGCTGCGTTAGCACCCGATGCAATCACGCCTTCCGAAAAAGGCGAGATCACGAACCATAAATTCTCCAGCAAGCTGTTGGAAAACGAGCGTACTGTTGCTGTGTACACGCCGGCCGGATATGACAAAGCGCAAACCTACCCTTTGGTTCTCGTGACAAGCGGGATGGACCGTTTTTTCGGTCGCATGCCCGAGATCCTGGACGCTGCAATGGGAAACACGGTTGAACCGGCGGTCGTGGTCTTTGTCGATGTCGCTGAACCGGCAGAAATGAACATTTTCTATGAGAGCCTTGGAGGTCGCGGTCCGCTATTCACAAGGATGGTAATCGAAGAACTGTTGCCATGGGTCGAGAAGACGTACAGCGTGAGCGACCAACGAGATCGTCGTTTTATGATGGCCACGTTGCTTCACGGCAGTCGAGCTCTCGACACGGCGCTACGTCATCCTCAGTCATTTGCTGCAGTTGCAGTACAGTCCCCGGTAATGAATGCGGCTTTCGAGCGTGAACTAACTAGGCTGCTAGAAACAACAGAATCACCACCTCAAGTCTACATCGATTGGTGTGAAATGGATTCCGTTGCAGTGGCTGAGGCGACAGTGGTAACGCCAGCGATCAAGCGCATGCTTCCTAAGATACGTGCAGTAGGCGTGTCTGTCACGACGAAAGAGCTTCCAGGTGGTTACGGTTGGGAGATGTTTTCGACACAGACAGAAGCAATCTTTTCGCGGTTCTTGCCGTGGACGGGAAACAAGCACTGACAGAAACATGATGGACCCTTATTCAGGAATCTGTTAAACACTCTTTTTGGCTCGATCGAGCACGGCATTTGTCGCTCACATTGGCGGAGTTATCGTCCATCAGATACACCGGTTTTTTTAGCCTTGTTACCTGTCAGTTCAAAACGATCCGCGTATTAGCTCCAAGTTCCACGTTTGAGAGGAACAAGAATTGTTTCGGCAGGAGCCTCAACCTCCCGTAAAAGGCAAAAACTCGACGACGGGTGCCATGCTCCTCGCTTGCGTGGGCATGTGTTGTTCTGCCAACAGCCTAGTACCTCCCCCGTCTTCGATTGGCGGGCCGAGAACATCAGAACACCGGTTTTCTTAGCCTTGTTACCCGTCAGTTCAAAACGATCCGCGTATTAGCTCCAAGTTCCACGTTTGAGAGGAACAAGAATTGTTTCGGCAGGAGCCTCAACCTCCCGTAAAAGGCAAAAACTCGACGACCGTTTATTGCGGTTTGTCGATTCCGATTTTGATCCAAGAGTTGGCAGTGCATCGCCAAACCATTCGCAAACTTTTCAGAAATCCGCTAAAATTCGCATTTGCCTTCCTGTTGGTCCAGTTTCTCTCTAAGGCGAAAAATCAGACTTGGAAATTCGTCAATGACATCACAGTACAGAGCCAAAATGGAACCGACTCCTTCACCCGCCACTCCAGTCCGAATTTGGGAATTGCTGGCCTTGGGCGTCAGCCTAGCTGCTTTGACAGGAAGTCTCTATCTGAGCATGGGTATGAATTTAAAAGCCTGTCCGCTCTGTCTCTACGAACGGACTTTCATGATGGGTCTGGTCGGGGTGTTGTTGATGGGTTTAGTGCGGGCGGGCGATGCAAGACCTGGCTTTTCAGTTTTGCTAGGCGTGCCGTTGGCGGTCAGTGGATTATGCGTGGCAGCGTTCCACGTATTTCTCGAGCTGACCGAAGTCCTCGAGTGTCCGTCAGGTCTGTTTGGCATTGGATCGGCTCCACAGCAAAGTTTGATGGCGTTCCTTGTTGTGACGGCGCTGATGGGCGTTACCTTGACCCGTTCTTCGAAAGGAACCGCATGGCTAATCACCAGTCTTGGAGCAGTCGTTTTAGGGATTCTGTTTTCCTACGCGGCCATTAAGAGTGCACCACCGTTGCCACAACCTCCGTCTGAGCCATACACAACACCACTGGAAGGTTGTCGTCCCATTTTCAATCAAATCAGCAAAACAGGCGATAGCCTGCCGTGACAGGCGGATTTAAGTGTGCGAAGCTTGCATTCGGCTCGGCATTCTATTCGCGTGCCAGGAAACATCAGTCGATGAAGCCGACGCAGCTTAGCGTGAACTAGCCTATAAGCTGTTGAATGCATTGTGGTACTTCACGGTTCCGTTCACTCCGTTCAGGGCTCCTGGCCGTATCTCCAACACCATAAACGCATTCCCAGGGACGTCGTATTCGGAATTGATACCAAAGCGAGAGGACGGCGAGAAGCCAAAGCGGGGATAGAATTCGGGATGCCCAAGAACGACAACCGCGACAAAGCCTAGTTGCTTACACTGCTCAAGACCTGCTTGAACAAGTGCCGAGCCAATACCAGTTCGCTGGAACTCTGGTATGACGGCCATAGGGGCAAGTCCGATTGCCTTCAGCTCGGGATGGCCCGACAAAGCAACGGGCGAGAACATTATGTGGCCAACCACTATGTGGTTTTCTTCGGCAACGAGTGAAACAACAGGCGTTGCCTGTGCTCGCAGCGCGTCGACAAGATTGGCTTCAGATGGTGTTTCAAAGGCCAAGGTATTGACTGAGCGAGTAGCGGTTTCGTCAGTTACCTTTTCGATTCTAATTTGCATACTAGACAGTATCTCGTCGCCCACATGCTGGCAATAGTGGCGGTTTTCTGCAAACCCGTATCTAGCGTCGGCGTGAAACACCGAAGCGCTCTCAGAAAGCGCACGGATGATGGAACCTCGGCCCAAAATGACCTCTGCAACGTGTTCTTGCATTCATTTGGATGCCGCTGACCAACGGCTAGTCATAAACAGTACACCAAGTTTCCAAGACCTGTTGAATCTGTTCTGTTTCTTGTGAACCACCGATTATCGAACGTTCAAATCGAGCGTCAACATTTCTATCGCCAGAGTTGTTGCAGCGGTGATATGTAAGTCAAATTGACTTGAGAATTGGTTCGTTGCGCGGTCAGAAACTGGACAAAAATCAGACCAATGCATAGATTCGTACCAAATTGTCCGGCTACCAATCGCTACGCTTTTGACGATTTCGCGGTTTGTCTGTGACTACACGTCCCATTTGACCCGCAAATTTCGCTATGGAATTGTCCCCGCTGAGTTGCATGCTATAGTTGCTGTTACCCATCCCTCAAAAGTTGCCAAAGACACATACTGATGTTCCGACGAATCTTATGTCTGATTCTCGTTCCTGCTTTGCTTGCAAATCAGGCAGTCTTGTGTTGCGCACATACTCACTCGGGTTCAGATTCAAGCGAACATTCGCCGCGGGCTCACGTTCATTACTCTGGACACTCGCACACTTCATCCCACAGTCACGGTGATTCTGGCGATCATCAACATCATGACTCAGATCAACCCGAGAATTCGGCTCCGATCGCTGGGTTGGAAACAGGCAATCCAGCTGGGCACGATCACGATGCTATCTACATTGCCGCACAAGTTGATTTGCATTTGCCAGCAAGCAGAGTTTCAATCGAAGAATCGACAGTTGCCGCTCAATGGCTTGTCGTCGAGAATCCACCGGTCATTCAGCTCGGGCATCGGTGTCAGGTAACACGTGCGGGGCCCCCTGGCCTATTTTCCACTGACCAATGCGCTATCTTTCTGCAAACATCCCGTTTGCTCATCTAACGCAAGTCCAACCTGATTGACTTGTTATCTACTGAAAGGCCAATCGCCTTTCTCCCTTTGTTTCCATGAGGAAAATCGGCCTGTTAAATTACAGGCGGATAACGTTTGAGGAATTCCTATGCGCTTAAAAATAAGTAGCAAAGTGTGGCAGCCGTTTGCCTACATAGTCGTGATTGCCGGAATTGGGGTCGGTGCATGGTTCAGTCGTGATTACTGGTTACCACTATTGAACAAAGACGCTCAGGATGATGAGACTGCACAGGATGGCGATCCTCCAATCGAGTCCCCAAAAATGCTCAAGCTAAGTGAACAAGCGAGAGCAAACCTTAACCTAGTTTCCAAACCGGTAAAGGTTCAGTCGTATTGGCGTACGGTTCAGATTCCTGGCGTCATCGTCGATCGCCCTGGTGTAACGGACCAAGGAATCACTGCCCCGATCGCTGGTGTTATCACGCAAGTGCATGCCTTCGAAGGCGATATCGTTCAGCCAAACGAAAGGATGTTCACGTTGCGGCTGGTCAGCGAATATTTGCAGAAATCGCAATCCGATTTGTTCAAGGCCGTTCGGGAAACTGAAATTCTCAACAAAGAGATTGTGCGACTTCGTGAGTTGACCAATTCCGGGGTGATTCCAGGAAAACGAATTCTGGAATTGGAACAACAAATCAGCCGCCAAGCAGCTTTGCTCGAAGCCCATCGTCAGGATTTGACGTCTCGCGGGTTGTCCGCTGAGCATGTCGGACAAATCGAATCGGGTAACTTTCTCACAACGATAGACATTCACGCACCCGCGACGACTGAATCTGACCAAGAGTTCGCGCCAGTTGGATTTACCAAAACAATTAGCCCCTCAGAAAAAGGATTCTTTGAAATACAGGATTTGAAAGTCGACTTGGGGCAACAGGTCGACGCAGGCGATGCTCTTGCCGTGTTGGCAAATCACAATTCGCTGTACATCAAAGGACATGCATTCAAAAAAGAAGCTTCCAACCTTGCGAGGACGGCAGAAAACGATTGGCCAGTCGACGTCGAGTTCACCGAAGACACGGCAAAGGACTGGGAATCAGTCAATCCAGAATTCAAGATTCGGCACTTGGCAAATACCACGGATCCAAGCAGCAGGACATTTGACTTTTTCATTCCATTAACGAATCAGTCCCGAGTTTATGAGAAAGACCGTCGCACGTTCGTTGTATGGCGATATCGACCAGGGCAACGCGTCATCATTGATGTCCCCGTTGAAAAAATAGACAACGTGATTGTTGTACCCGCGGCCGCGGTCATTTCTGAAGGCCCCGAGTCCTTTGTCTTTCAGCAGAATGGCGACTTGTTCAACCGATTCTCCGTTCAGGTCATCCACCAAGACCGAACCAACGTAGTTATCGCCAATGATGGAACGATCACGCCCGGATTTTATCTCGCGCAAAGTTCAGCGGCATCGTTGAATCGCGTTCTCAAAGCTCAAGCAGCCAGTGGCATGCGTGCGGACGTTCACGTCCACGCCGACGGCACAACACACGCAGCACACTAAGGAATACATCAATGCTAGACGCTGTAATACGTTTTTCACTTCGATACCGCTTTCTTGTCGTTATCATCAGCTTGATTCTGTTGGTTTATGGATCGTATCTGGCGACCACAATGCCGATCGACGTGTTTCCTGATCTTGACCGACCGCGCGTCATTATTCTGACTGAATGTCCCGGACTGGCGACCGAAGAAGTCGAAACACTTGTCACCCAACCGATTGAAGTCGCGCTGTTGGGGGCCAACGGCGTCGAGGCGGTTCGCAGTCAAAGTACCGCTGGACTCAACGTTATCTATATCGAGTTTGGCTGGGATACAGAAATCAAGACGGCCCGCCAGACAGTGCAAGAGCGACTCTCGTCTTTGGCAGGCGTTTTACCAAAGGGAATTACCCCGCAGATGACGCCGCCTTCGTCAATCATGGGGCAAATCGTGATTGCAGGAATGTACCGGCAAAAAGGCCCGTCTGGTGGATTGCTGGTGCCCATTGGCAAAACGGGCTTGATGGCCGAACTCGTCGAAAACGGAAACTCAAATTCTACTGTCAAAGTTTGGAAACCAGTTGATCGACATGCACCCCAAACGTGGAAACCGGTCGCCAATGCGAACGTAGTCTCGACAGGCGTCACATCACAGGGATCTCAACAACAACCCAACGTCACGGTTGAGATTGCTGGAAAAGAATACACCGTTCAGTTTCCCACTGAGCTTCAACAGCAAATTGAATTGGGCACACTTGGCGACTGGGTGGTGCGGCCACGACTTTTGAAAGTCACCGGAGTTGCCGAAACGTTCTTGCAAGGTGGAGACCGGAAACAATATCAGATCCTGGTGAATCCAACCGCCTTGATCGAATACGGCGTGACCTTGCAGGACGTAGAACGCGTCGTCAAGGAAAGCAACATCAATACCAGTGGTGGATATGCAATCACCGGCGAATCCGAGCGACCCATTCGAATCCTTGGGCGAGTTGGCCCGGACGCAAAGCGCGTTGTCGAAGACTTGAACAACGTCCCGGTAAAAGTAACGGACAAGCGTTCCATTTTGTTAAACCAGGTCGCGACCATCGTTGAAGGTGCTGAATTCAAACGCGGTGATGGCGCAATCAACGGTCGACCCGGTCTTGTTTTCACTGTCGTCAAACAGCCGCATGTCGACACGCGAGGACTCACTGACCGCATTGCAACCGCACTTGAAGAAGTCGAAGCGTCGCTGCCTGCCGACATTGTCATCAACAGCGAACTGTTCCGCCTTCGGAACTTCATCGACCGTGGTGTTTTCAACGTTGGCGAAGCATTGGTGATCGGCGCCGTACTCGTCATATTCGTTCTGTTTCTGTTCCTGTTGAACTTTCGCACGACGTTTATCACCCTGACCGCAATTCCATTGTCGTTGGTGGTGACCACGCTGGTCTTCCGGTTGATGGGTTACATGTTTGATACCTCATTGACGATCAACGTGATGACGTTGGGTGGCATTGCCGTTGCGATGGGAGAACTAGTCGACGATGCGATTGTCGACGTCGAGAATATTTTTAGACGATTGAAAGAAAATAACACTTTAGAGAATCCGCGGCCCGCCATTCAAGTCGTCTACGATGCCAGTCGCGAAGTTCGTAGCGCAATTGTATTCGGTACGATTGTTGTGATTCTGGTTTTCCTTCCATTGTTTGCGATCTCGGGCGTCGCGGGTCGATTGTTTGAACCGCTCGGCGTTGCCTACATCGTTTCAATTCTTTCGTCGTTATTGGTTTCACTCACGGTGACGCCAGTTCTTTCGTATTACCTATTGCCAACGTCCAAGGCGACTCACCATGAGACCGATGGCTTTTTGTTGCGACTCCTGAAACGAATGGGGGGCTGGCTGATTAAAACCAGCATGGCGATTCCTGGGCCGTTGCTATTGCTTACTTGGACTGCCGTTGCAATCGCGGGCATCATGTTCGCCAACCTTGGCAGCAGCTTTCTTCCGGAATTCGATGAAGGAAGTGTTCAGGTCAATGTGACTTTGCCCCCAGGATCTTCATTAAATGCGTCGAATCAAATTTCAGGAACGATTGACGCCAAGTTTCGCGAGCTTCAAAAAGGGCCCGAAAATCCAGACGGCGAGATCCTCCATTTTGTTCGCCGTACCGGTCGAGCCGAGATGGACGAACACGCTTCGCCGGTCAACGTTGGCGAATACATCCTGAGCATGAACCCGGATGTTCACTTGCGTCGCGAGGAAGTCATCGACAAACTGCTGGAGGAATTGAAAGAAGAAGTCCCCGGCGTCGATATCGAAGTCGAACAACCCCTGGCTCACTTGATAAGCCACATGGTGTCTGGCGTTTATGCACAAATCGCCATCAAGATTTTTGGCGACGATCTCGACAAGTTGCGAGAATTGGCAACCCGCGCAAAAACGAGTATTCAAAACGTCGAAGGCGTTACTGATCCAATCATCGAACCGATTCGGCAGACCGATGAACTTCACATTAGTTTGCGTTCGCAAGACCTCGCAACCCACGGCGTTACGCGAGCGTACGTCGCACAAGTTTTGCAAACCGCCTTACAAGGTGAAGTCGTTTCGCAGGTTCTGGATGGACAGCGTCGATTCGATTTGCTGATTCGGCTCGAAGAACAATATCGAACCGACTACGCGAACCTTGAACGGTTGCGAATCGACCTTCCCGACGGGCGCGGGCAAATTGAACTAGGCGATTTGGCCGACGTCGACGGGGGTTCCGGGCCAAACGCGATCAATCGCGAAAACGCTCGTCGACGAATTGTCATCCGGTGTAACACACAGGGCCGCGATCTTTCTAGTGCAGTCAATGAGATTCAGTCACGATTGAACAATCAATTGAGCCTGCCCGAAGGCTACTTTCTGGAGTACTCAGGACAGTTTGAAAGCCAACGAAAAGCCACAAGAACAATCTTGATACTCAGCCTGGTGTCCGTCGTAGGCATGTTCATTGTTCTCATGGTTCTGCTGCCGTCCGTTCGAATCGTACTGCAAATTCTTAACGCTTTGCCAACTGCGTTTATCGGCGGCGTGTTGGCACTTGTGATTACCGGACAGGACTTAACCGTTGCTAGTTTAGTCGGATTTATTTCGCTTGGCGGGATCGCTGTCCGAAACGGAATCCTGTTGGTAACACACTACATTCACCTCCTCAAGGAAGAGGGAGAGAAATTTTCAAAGGAAACGATTCTACGAGGAAGTCTCGAACGGCTTGCGCCAGTATTGATGACTGCTTTAACCGCAGGCATCGCATTGGTTCCGCTGGTTCTCGGCGGTCAAGAACCCGGTCGAGAGATTCTATATCCGGTCGCCACAGTAATTCTTGGCGGCTTGTTCACTTCAACCTTTTGTGAGTTCCTGATTCACCCAGGGTTGTTTTGGAAGTTTAGTGGCAAGGATGCCGTCAAGATCGCCACGAAGGATGAGCTTGACGAGATTTAGTTAACAAGAGCCCAGGGCGTTCTTGGGCAATTTATCAACACGAGGAGTTTGAAAATGAAGAAGTTCCAATTTATGTCATTCGTCACGATCGCAGCAATCGCATTAATGGTCGGATGCAATCCCCAAAAGGCAGAGGACCCTTCCGGCGGCGATAACGCCGACACGGGTGAACATGTCCATGCTGACGGCACAGTTCACAAAGCGCATGGCGATGAGGGACACACTCATGGCGAAGGCCCGCACGGCGGTACAGTCGCGGACTGGGGCGGAGGCAAATTCCATGTCGAGTTCACAGTCGATCACGACAAGAAGGAAGCGACGGTCTACATCCTTGGCGATGACGAAAAAACCGCAATTCCGATTGACGCGGAAGAAATCACGTTGTCCATCAAGGACCCTGCGTTCACAGCGACGCTAAAAGCCAATCCGCAAGACGGCGATTCGGAAGGCAAAGCATCCCGCTTCGTCGGCAACCATGAAAATCTCGGCATCGTCAAAGAGTACGAAGGTTCGATGTCTGGGGCCGTCAGTGGAACACCTTACTCTGGCAACTTCAAAGAGGTCGCCCACGATCACTAATCTCGCAGCAAATCGCTGTTTGATAAAAACGAAAACACTCCTGCCGGACTACATCAGAGCCTGCTTAGACTCCGACGGTACACCGGTTCGGTAGGAGCCTTTCAGAATTGGGAAGGCTGAAGCGAAGATACAAAGTGGCGGCATTAATCGTAGGAATTTGGCAGCCATTCCGAACCACGCGTCCCATTAAACGCATGGTCATTGGATTCGGCAAAAATCCAGGCAGTTGTCGCGAGAATCAATGTTCGGATTTTCGCGGCTCGAAGAAAACGCGGCTCGACTCAACATATCTGTTGGGATACTTATGAGTGCGGGTGTATCGGATTCTAAGTTCTTCCTAAACCTGATAAATCCATGCTGGATTTAAGTACTGCTTGTACTTGTTTTGTCCGAATAACTCTTTGTTTTCAAACGTCTACATGAACTTTGGACTGTATTGGATCATGCATAGAACACGAAAAACCGAACTGGAAGTTGGGCGCTGGAATCGAATATCGATCCGGAATTTATTTGTTTCCAATCCAATTTCAGCGGCAATTTCGAAAAAATTGAAAAGGTATTCTGACGTGAAATCGGGATAGGGTTTGATTCCGAATGAAATCACAATCATATGTGATCGATGGAAACCAATACAACTTGCGTTCTAAATTCCAAAATGAGTCAACTTTTTCGATTTCGAGTTCAGAGCCCCAATTAATCAGTCATAGCCGCTTATTTTGGATTCTAGTCCGATCTCTTTCCAGCTCTCCCACCTTTCGTGAATCCAAAATCCGCCCAGGCGAGAAGGCGAGAAGGCGTGACCGATTTTGTAGTCCGTTTGCAATGGCCGAATACTGGCGTACGGTTTTACTCCTGAGTTGATGGCGCACCGCAGCGACCATATCTCGAACAATTCAGGCCAGTCCCACCAGGTTGGCATTTCAGCCCAATGGTTGGAATTCGTAAACGCGGCAACGCGTTCGTTATGTTGAAAACAATATTGCTACCAATCGAATGACCAAAAAAACAATAGACATATTGATAATCGAAGACACTCCCAGTGACGCAGAAATACTACAGCATTTGCTAAGAACGTGTCCAATACGGTCGTCCGTACATTGGGTACAGTCTATTGCCGACGCAACCAGCGCGATCAATGAAAATAGTTTTGACTTGATCTTAACGGATTTAGGTCTGCCAGATTGCAATGGATTGGAAACTGTCGTCCGTCTTAGAGAACGAATTAGCCATTTGCCAATCATTGCACTTACGGGGCAAGACGATGATGGCTTGGGTTTGGCGGCGATTCAATCTGGAGCAAATGACTATCTCCCTAAAGACCAGCTAAGTGCGCCGATTATCTCACGTGCGATCGTTTATTCGATTGAACGTTTCCAATTGGCAAAAACAATTGTTGATGCCAATCAGAAGCTGAAGAGTAAGAACGAACGTTTGGCCCAAATGTACAAAATGTCTCAGCAATTCGTGGACAATGTTTCTCACGAGTTCCGAACGCCATTGACAGTCATCCGCGAATTCGCGGCTATCGTACGAGATGGCATCGACGGACCCGTTACCAATGATCAAAAAAGCAGGCTCTCAACTTTAATCAACCGAACTGACGACTTGGCAAATATGGTTGATGACCTCTTGGACACGAGTCGCCTTGAGGCCGGTCTCCTCAAGACTTGCCGCGAAGAACATGATTTACTGGAAATTATTGAGCGAGTTGAGAGAATGCTCCGAACTCGAGCCAGTACCAAAAAAATTGATCTCAAAATCATTGATGTACCAAAGGGATTGGCTGTTTTCTGTGATGAAGAAAAGCTGCGACGGGTTTTGATCAACCTATTGGTAAACGCCATCAAATTCACTCCAGTCAACGGGCAGATCGAGATCTCCGCAACAATGGCGGACAACGATCGAGTTTGCATCACGGTCTCCGACAATGGGCCAGGAATTGCAGCCGACGAATTACAACGAATATTCGAACGATTTCAGCAAGTCGAGGCTCATCATCGAATGGCCAGTTGCAAGGGATTTGGCTTGGGACTGAGTATCGCCAGAGCTTTGGCTTCTCTGAATCTGGGAAGCCTCCAAGTTAGTAGCGTCGAAGGGCACGGCAGCCAGTTCTCAGTATTGGTACCGGTTGCGAAATTGGATTCCATACTGAACTGCTACTTTGATCAACAGGCCAAAACTTTGGCTGAAAACGTAGAGATAAGCCTTTTGGAGGTCTATCCAGACAGTTTGAATTCTGAGGAACGACATGAAGCGATCGAAACGATTGACGAATTCTTGCGTTCAAGCGTCAAGTCGTTTGATTTGGTGCTGAAGGTTCAGGAAAGTCGCTGGATAGCGCTCACATGCAATACGAAATCCAGTCTTTCGGAATTCACGAGTCGCATTGATGAAGAATGGAAAAAACTCAAACGAAATCACTACGGAGCATCGCTTCCTAACCTGGTCTTTGATTACAAGACAACCGTTGACATTGTCGACGGCCGAGACGAACTGATGCAATTGACGCGACAAACTACGGCACCGGAGGTCGGACTACCTGCACACCAAAGCCAATCAAAGCGGATACTTGTTTTCGATGATGAGGTAGAGGTTGCAAACGCTATTGAATCACGTTTACGAGCAAACGGGTTCGAAGTTACAACCGCGCACGATGGTCCGTCGGGGCTTGAAGCTGTCGAACAAGTTAAGCCAGATGCGATTCTGCTTGATATTCGCATGCCCAAAATGGATGGAATCGCCGTACTGCAACGACTGAAGTCAAACCCTGAGACCGCATCCACGCCGGTCGTTGTGCTTTCCGCAAGTTTGCACGACAAGCAAAACGTCCTTGACCGGGGGGCAAGTTTTTTCATTCAAAAACCATTTCAGTCCGAGTCGCTTTTAGCAGCGATTGATGCTGTAGTCGCGGAACATGAAATCATACAAAAGGAGCTTTGAATTGAACAGCTTTAAGTACGAAGAGAACAGGTACGGAAAAAAGTCGGTCCTCATTATAGATGACGATCAGAACATGGTCGACCTACTGTCGAAGCATTGTCGTTCCATCGGTTTAGATGTACGGACCACCACGGACGGAGTCCAAGCAGTAGAACTCATGGATCAAGGCTATCCGGATCTGCTAATTCTGGACATTGATGTGCACGCTTGTAACGGCAAGTCGTTATTGCAGTTTTTGGATATTGAAGAATTAAACTGGCGTGTTCCAGCAATTGTTCTTTGCAAATCAACTGATTTGAGTTCCGTTTACCGAGTCAAAACCATATGTGCCTACTATGTTCACAAGACACCACAAGCATTGAATAAGATTGAAATATTTGCGAATGAGCTCGTTGATCTTGCCTCCATACGCATTGATAAATCCCCCTACGAAAACGATTCCAAATCAGACACCCTTTAATTTCGGAGATTCCCATGACTACATTACATTCTGATGAAACCTTCACCAGCATGCCGCTTACACCGTCAGTAACAGAAGACAAAATCGATGACTCAAGAAAAAAATTGAACGTCGTAGACCGAGTATTTACTGAAATCGGATTCGATCGGCTTTTTCTTGACAATCAAACACCGTCGAAAAAACCACATTTTCGAGCGAAAGACGTGGACACCCCTTTAGTACTGCATGTTGACGACGATATCGATTTGGTGGATGCGGTAACTTCGCGATTGGGTGCCAGCGGCTTTCGGGTTGCCAGCGCATTAGATGGAGTCACAGGAATGCAATCCGCCCTTTTGTATCCCGCCAGCGCGATAATTCTAGACTATGACATGCCGAATGGGCGTGGTGATACGGTGATTGATTTACTCAAGGCCAATTCGAATACCAAGCACATACCAATAATTGTGCTGACCGCAGTTCATAAAAAAGGCCTAAAACGCAGCTTGCTAAACAAGGGCGCCGACGTGTTCATGACCAAGCCCTTTGAGTTCGACGAACTGCATGCAACGATAACTCGTCTGCTTGACCAAAGCAACGAAAGTTAATCGATACTTTTGTAGACTTTGGCTTGGCAGTGGCAATCCAAAACGGCTAAAGCGATGCAACTCAAAATAACAAAGTACGTTTACAGCGGGACGCATGTTTTGACAATTTCCAAATCTGACCGAGTCGGCAACGACAAACAGACCCACCTCCCTTCGCGCGCGCCGCGTAGACTAGCAAATCGGCTCGTAGAGCGACTGGCTGTCGAGGATAAAGTTGCGACGGAACAACAGCTTTTGGAACATTGTGAAGAGCTCGAGCGGCAGTTGGATGAGAAAACCAACCAGCTGCAAGCCATGCGTCAAAATCTAGAGCAAAGTAACGAGGGGTTTCAGCAATTCGCAAATGCAGTGTCGCACGATTTGCAAACACCTCTGCGTGCGGTCTCTGGATTTTCCCAGTTCCTTCAACAAGAGTATCAGGACCAGCTCGATGATACCGCCAACGGATATATCAATCGCGTCGTTGAGGGGGCATCTCGGATGGAACAACACATTAAGGGACTGACGCTCTTCTCGCGCGTAACATCGAAGGCCGCTCCTTTCACGATGGTCAACTTGAACGAAATTTTAAAAAACGCGGTGGAGACGCTACAAGATCCTAGGAACGAGCCTACGGCTGAAGTCACGACCGATGAACTTCCAACGGTTTTTGGAGATCGCTCACAGTTAACACTTTTATTAAAAAACCTAATCGATAACAGTTTGAAATATCGAAGCTCTTCATTGCCAGTCATACAAATCAGCGCCAAACGAAGCGAAAACGGCTGGACCATTGCTATTAACGACAATGGCATTGGAATTGCCAAAGAACATCAGGAATGCGTTTTTTCGATCTTTCGTCGCCTACACGTCGAACAAAAATATGAAGGTGTTGGTGCAGGGCTAGCAATTTGCCGTCGAATCGTCGAACGACACTCGGGACAAATTTGGGTTCGATCAGAAGAAGACAAAGGGAGTACGTTTTATTTTACGATCCCGTTGCCATCCAATCAGAGGGGGGGGAATGACAATTCCTTCTCCAACCCAACTCTCTGACGGCAAGATGAGGATGGCGCGGCTGTCATGCTGGCAGTTTTCACCAAAATTGTGCAATTACAAGTTGGTGAGCAAGTCCACAAAAACAGCTTCGATCACGGGAGTACGCCACTTTCGTTTCTGAGCAACCTATGCGACCATCCAAGCCCCAGCAACATAGATCGAGTGCGGCCATCAACGATGCCTGCAGTTTCTTCAAAAGAACCCGTAGCAAGATCCTTCGGGGCACAACGATAATTTGTGTATGTACTGGGTTATTGTCGACAACCGTTTGGTGTCAACAAACGAACTTGCAAAGTCGAGATTTGCCTCCTCAAAAGACAACTGCGGAGGTCCACGACGTAAGTGGAAGCTGGATTCAACCAACAACATCCGATGCTCCGATGGATTCTTCGTTTGGGCAAACAATCTACTCACCGGAAACGAATGCTGACTTATCTGAAACCGGTCAGTATCTTGCCTGCCCTGGACTGCTGACGTTAATTGACCAAATCGACCAAACCTCCAAAGAGACTCGGGCCAAAGACTCTCGATGGTTTCGCGCAGAATATGATTTCGACAGTCGAGGATTCAACGTAATTCACTTTATGGGGAACTCTCCACTCCCATACGGATTTGATCTTTGGGGGTTTATTGATATCGAAGGTGCGGATCTGATCAATGCGAATCGGGAAGATTTTACTCGATACTTTCTTGAAATTGACATCAAAAAGAAACTGTGGAAGAACGGCGGCATTATTGGTGAGTACAACGATCTCCAAGGGGGTGGCAACTCCATCGGCCGCCTCGGATTCTTTCACAAGCCAGACTTTGAGTTCTTGTCATCAGACTGCGGTCGCCTTGCTGGTAAGGGATTTGTGGTTTTCAAGGTCTTTCCATACGAAACTGACGGGCACGGTGGGCAGGCCAGTTTCGCTTGGAACAGAAGTTTCGACAACATCCTTGACGGCCGCCTGTCAGTGGGCGGGTTCTTGGACGTTAACTTTAACGCCGGGGCCACGAGTAACCAAACCGTCGTCGTAACAGAACATCAAATAAGATTGAGATTGTTTGAAGGACTTCACCTCATCACTGAATTTCGGCTCAACGAATTCTTGCAAGATGATTTTGGCGTTGCACCAGGAATTCAATATCGTTTTTGATCTCTTAAACACTCAGAGATCGAATTGGCAATCGCCCTAAACTTACATCGAAACAATACAGCAATGCGATCTAACAAAGTACAAAAAGCTGAAACCGGCATCGTCACACTTCTCGCATGTATTGCAGCTTCCACACTACTTGTGTTGGGTTGTAGTAAATCACAAACGACACCGACAGTCGAAAGCAAAACGAAGGCAACGTCTTCCGGGATAGCTGATGTTGACAACGATTCTTCATCGACAGAATTGGACCCTTACAAGCAACACCGTGAAATTGAAAACTCATTGATCGTCGGGCTCGATGCAGACATGTCATCTGGCTCAGCTCAAGCTGGCCTGGCGATTGAGCGAGGCATTATCTTAGCTGTTGAAGAGATCAATGCCTCTGGCGGACTACTGGGGCGGCCGGTTGAACTTGTTGTTCGGGATCATCGCGGAAATCCTGATCGAGGCGTCGACAACATTGTCGAGTTCGCTGAGATGTCCGAGGTCCTTGCGGTCGTCGGCGGACTTCATACGCCTGTCGCCCTTCGAGAACTCAAAACAATACACGACCACCAAATGATTTATCTTGGGCCATGGGCGGCTGGCACGCCAATCGTCCGCAATGAATACTCCCCCAACTACGTTTACCGCGTTTCGGTGCGTGATGAATACGCGGGTGGTTTCTTGGTTGACCGTGCCTTGGAACGTGGAATAAACAAAATCGGATTGCTCCTGGAGCGGACGGGTTGGGGACGTTCGAACGAAGTGGCTATGCAAAACGCGTTGAAAGACCGTGACAAGGATGGCGCGACTGTCGAATGGTTCAACCTCGGGGAGAAAGATTTGTCCCCGCAAATCGACCGTCTCGTGAATTCTGGCGCGGAGTGCGTTGTTTTAGTGTGCAATCCGATCGAAGGAAAAATAGCGTTGAAGGCCATGGCGGAACGCGAGGCACAAGAGCAATTGCCTATCTTGTCCCATTGGGGAATAACGGGCGGAGACTTTGCAAAGATGACAGAAGAGCTTCTCCCTAAAGTTGATCTTAGTTTTCTTCAGACATACTCATTCATCCATCCAAAAAACAAAGGTAGATCGCAACACCTTTATGACGCATACGCGGCACGTTTTGACAATTGCCACTCGCCCCAAGATGTATTCTCGCCAGCTGGAACAGCCCATGCATATGAAATCGTCATGATGCTGGCTGACGCAGTAAAAAAATCCGATACGATTGAACGTCCGGCGATTCGAAATGCCCTTGAAGATTTGGGAAGTTACCGTGGTGTTATTCGAGACTACACCTCGCCCTTTACACCTGAGCATCACGATGCTTTGACTGCTGATGATTTCATTATGGCTCGATTCGGAAGCAACGGTGCGATCGTGCCCATCAAAAATGACGGCAATTGAAAATTGCGAGAACGAAGGTAAAGCGAATCAATGAACAAGTTGCCAAACTCCAAATCGATTCGATGGATTATTTTCATTCGAATCGCACCGGTCGCAACATTATTGCTGCTTATCGTTATCGCCATCAATAGTGTCCGCGTTTCAAGAACGCTCCATTCGGAAGTCCAAGGACGCGTTGACGCGTCCGCCGTCCATGCCTCTCTTCAAACCGATACAAAATTGGCAGGGCTAACCAGCGCCTGCCATGCAGTCGCGGCCAACGATATGGTCGTCAACGGAATTGTCGATCTTGAACATCGACAATCGACGTTATTGTCCTATTTTAGATCGTTGCGACTACCTGGGCCCACTGCCCAAGAAATAACGATGACGGACTACAAAGGACGAGCGATCGCGTCCACATCTTCCGAAACAAAACATTTTGGTGCGGCTGCCTGGTTTCCAGACGTCATGGCGGGCAAACAATTTGTTGGATTGAGTGATTCAGTGCTCACGATTGCCGTTCCCGTTCTTTACGCCAATCGTGCAGAAGCCATTGTTGTCGCAACGTTTAGTCTTGACGAATTCCTGTTGGAACAGGTTGTTTCATCAGACTCAGACGCAGTTGTTTTCCATTCTAAGAATTCAGTTGTTTTTTCCACAAATCACTCTCTTGTGTCGCCTGCCGAAAAATTCCACGCTCCACCGGGGTGGCTTGTCGCAACGACCGAATTAACCAGGTTGCCAAATCTTAGGGTCAGTTACCTCGAGTCCGAGGAAGTTGCATTGTCCGCGCTAGCTGCAATCAACGTCTCACAGTCGATTCAGTTGTTGGTTCTTCTATCGGGATTGATGGTTGCCATCTGGCTGGCGTCACATTTGGCCTCGCGACCGTTGCTTCATATGCTTGAGCAGGTGGGAGCGATCGAAAGGACGGGGAATCTCGGCCTACGCGTCGACCAAAGGGGGCCAACGGAATTCAAAAGGCTTGCCAACGGATTTAACAGTATGCTTGGCAAGCTACAACAGACGACAGTTTCGCAAGAACAATACCGAGCAAGTGAAGAGCGCTTGGCGTTTGCGATAGAGGGCACCAATGACGGGCTTTGGGATTGGAATATCGAATCCGACGTCGTTTGGTACGCCCCCCGCTTCAAAGAGATGCTGGGATATGAAGCCCATGAATTTCCTAATCTGTTGACCAGTTTTAAAACGCATCTGCATCCTGACGACTCGGAGCACACTTGGAGCGCAGTCAAAAAGCACATTGAAGAATCTGTGGAGTATGACGTCGAATTCCGTCTTAAAACAAAATCAGGAAGCTACTGCTGGTTTCGAGCACGCGGTGCGGCAGTGAGAGATGGTAGTGGAACCGCCATCCGGATGTCTGGCTCCATCCAAGATATTTCAGAAAAAAAACAGTATCAGCAGGTGCTTGAACGAAGTAACCGCGATCTAGAACAATTTGCGTTTATCGCTTCGCACGACTTACAAGAGCCACTAAGGAAAGTCGCTTCCTTTTGTGGGCTGCTCCGCCAAGACCATTGGGAACAGCTGGACGATGACGGCAAGCAGTATGTTGAATATGCCATCGACGGAGCGACGCGAATGCGAGCCCTCGTCCAAGACCTACTCTTGTTCTCGAAAATCGGGTCTGAGGAGAATCGGAATGAGTCAATTGATACTGAGGCCGCGTTTGCGTCAGCACTTTTGAACCTTGATTCGTCAATCGAAGAATCGCAAGCAAACATCACGCACGACCCGTTACCGTCATTGGTTGCTCATCAACGTGAAATCGCACAGCTTTTTCAAAATCTGATTGGAAACGCCATTAAGTACAGGTCGGATCGAAAAACAAGAATCCATGTGAAAGTCATTTCAAATTTTCATCAATGGCAGTTTTCGATAGACGACAATGGGATCGGAATTGCCCCGGAATTCCGGGAGCAAGTCTTCGGTATATTCAAGCGTCTTCATTCGCGCAAAGAATTCTCGGGGACGGGAATTGGGCTGGCGATTTGCAAACGAATTGTTGAACAACTGGGTGGCCGGATCTGGTTTGAATCAAAAACTGAACCGGGATGCAAGATCTGCTTTACGATTCCAAAACAAAACACAGTATTTCCGAACATTCAATCCGAAGGAGCAAGCTATGAACATGTCGCTGTTACAGAATCAAATTGAGCCAATTGATATCCTGCTGGTAGACGACGACGAAGGGGACGTACTATTGACCCAGAAAGCGTTACAAAAAGGCAAAATCTTCAATTCACTAAGCGTCGCACGCGATGGCGTTGAAGCATTGCAGTTCTTAAGAAGGGAAGGCGAATTCAGCAACGCCCCGCGACCCGACATGATCTTGCTTGATCTAAATATGCCGCGAAAGGACGGCCGAGAAACCCTCAAGGAAATTAAACGTGATCCTCAGCTGAAGTCGATTCCAGTTGTTGTGCTCACCACTTCTGACGCAGATCAAGATATTGTAAAAAGCTACGATTTACAGGCCAGTTGTTACGTTACTAAACCCGTGGATTTGATGCAATTCACCAACGTTGTGCAAACACTCCAAGAATTTTGGCTTTGTGTTGTGAAGTTCCCCAAAGACCCCATGGGCGACTAGTCAAATTGGATTACAGGCCTAGCTGGAAGGTTTTTCGGGCGATTGATTGCGCCGGTATTTCATTATTTTTTTGATTGAGTCCGGACAACAATTTGGGTTTCGGCCCGCGACCGTAAATTTGCCCCAAGTTAAACCTTTGAATCGTCGTATCGAAACTGCCAGAATACAGGCTGTAGGTTTTTGCGTCGTAACTCAACGAGGTGATTGTTCCTGTGTGCCCCGACATTGTCGCTACTTTTGCTTTGGTTCCCTCGGGAAGATTCCAATTCCAGACTCGAATGTCATTTGACGAGCCTGCAGTCGCCAAGAGGTCGTTTCCGCAAAACTCTAGAGCGAAGATCTTTCCTTGACCACTCAAGATTTTGTTAACCAACTTGCCGGATTTTGCGTCCAAAATACTGATCCATCCACCATCACCTGACGTGGCAATAGACTCGCCGTTATGAGAGAAGGCCAACGCTCGCATTCGTCGTAAATCAGCTTTCTTTTGCCACAACATTTTCTTAGTTGTTACTTCCCACACGCCCACGTACCCATTTCGGCCAACGATTCCAATCGTCAGGTCAGTAGGCGAGAACACGACTGCGGAAAGATCATCGCAATCACATTCAACCATTGTCTCGCTGGCAACTTCCCATCCCTTTGATCCATCATAGATTCTCAAACAGTTGTCAAAACCAACGACGGCAAGTTGTGTGCCTAACGAATCGAAACAAATGTCTCGAATTGCATATTGCGGAGTGACCGTTCCAACCTGCCCCTCCTTTGCAATGCTCCAAATCATGATACTACGGTCGTTGCCTGCTGTCGCGACAAGTCTAGTTGCTTCACTGTAATCGATTGCTTGAATCCAATCGGTATGAATTTCAAGCATTGCGGTAACCTTGTTTTGGTCCAAATCAAAGACTCTAACGATATGGTCGTCACCGCACGCAATAAGCCGTTTCCCCTCGAAACACAAGGCGATATCAGACACGACAGAATTACTACGGGGCACACCGTGACTCGACGTCGGAATCACCAAGTCGGCACGCACTGTGATTTCGCCAGCCGTTGGCATTTGAATTCCGTAGATGTTCGCATTCGGCCCGCCAAACGCAATTGCCAGGGGAACAAAGAGAAGGAGGAAGAAGCGTATCAACCGGTGGGATTGGTTGAAGTGGTCGTTGCAGTAACGCTCGGGCATAGACTTTGGATTTCTTTCGATGTGTTTACAAGTTCGTCATTTGAGATTTTCACAGTTCTTTAGTTGTAGTCGTGCGGACATGATCCGACTTGATTGCAATTCCAAAAGTAGACTCGGAAATGCTTTTTCGATGTTCGATTTGATGTGTTGCACTGCTCGTTTCGAATGTATTGAGCAAACGGTGAAGTGAGGCATGGGCTGTCTGACTACGCACATACTGCTGTCTGAGTTTGTTTTTTTAGAGTGCGCAATGATCTGAAAATCGTTGGAAGGCAGCTCGCTGATCCAGCATTCGCAAAAGCCTTCAGAAAAGTTCCTTGTCGAACGAGTTTGAAAAACCTTGCTTATAAAATTCACGAATTCGCAACTTGTTTTCCAAAGCAAATTTGTAGAAGTCGCTGCAAATGATCAAATTTCGATCTATCGTTTCTGGATGTGTGTTGCGAGTGCTTCCCAGTGGTCGTATCGAAAACGCACAAGTGCCTGAATCGTGCTTCTCGTTGATTCAGTCGCTCGCCCTAGTGTTACTGTTTTGAGGTTCCAGATGACGCACGTTCTTATCATCGATGATGACCCGGAGGATCGATTTCTAATATCTCGTCGGTTGTCGAAATCAGCAAGCACATTTACTACCGTTGAGGCATGTGGGCTCAACGAAGCATTGGAGACAGTGACGCAGGTTGACATCGATGTGGTACTTTTGGATTTAACATTGGTCGAATCGGATGGACTTCAAACACTACAGCAATTCTTGAGCTGTGTGACCGACGTTCCTGTCGTTGTTCTCACGGGAACAACTGACGACGCTATTGCGATGAAAGCTATTGAATGCGGGGCTCAGGACTTTATCCGCAAAGACGAAATTGACAACCCGTGGTTGCATCGGTGCCTACACAATGCGATGAAACGGCACGAACTGCAACAAGAGCTAAAAAACCAATCACTTTGCGATTCACTCACTCAATTACCAAATAGAATGGCCTTCGAAGATCGTCTTGAATCGGCTTTTCAGCGGCACGGCGTTGAAGCGAGTGAGTTTTTTACTGTCGTCTTTATCGACCTGGACGAGTTCAAACTAATTAACGATTGCTACGGCCACGCCGAAGGAGATCGAGTCTTGATTGAGTTTGCAGGTCGAGTTAAGAATTGTTTACGAGTAACGGATACAGTAGCGAGGTTTGGCGGGGATGAATTTGTCGTTCTGCTGAATTCAATTAGATCTGAATGCGACGTCCAAAGCTTTGTCAGTCGACTAAATGTTGCCCTCGATGAACCGCTCACGATAGAAAATCATCAAATCTTTCTTTCGGCAAGCGTTGGGTATGTTTCTTCATGCGATCGTTATTCTGACTTTAAGCATATGTTGCGAGATGCGGATACCGCGATGTACGAAGCAAAAAAGGCAGGAAAACGTACCCATCGAAGGTTCTCGCAATCGATGAGAGAAAATGCCGTCAAAGCCGTCGGACTAGAAACTCGCATAAGGCAAGCGATCGAGAACGAAGAGTTTGAAGTTTTTTATCAACCGATCGTTGATTTGAGGACCAAGGAGATCATGAAGTTTGAAGCTTTAATTAGGTGGAATCATCCGAATCAAGGCATGATTTCACCGCTGAACTTCATTCCATATGCAGAACGAACCGGTCTGATCATCCCCATAGGACAGTGGGTTTTAGAAACCGTTTGTGACCAAATCAAGTATTGGGACGAGGCATTCCCCAACAATTCTATACAAGTAAACGTCAACGTTTCTCCGGTGCAAATACAGCATCCAGGATTTGCGGAAAGCGTATTTCATGTCTTGCAATCGAGGAAACTTGCGGGTGAACGTATCACTCTGGAAATCACAGAAAGTACGATCATGGAGGACCCGGAACACACAATTGACATACTTCAAAGGATCCGCGCCAACGGCACTCAGATTAGCATTGACGATTTCGGAACAGGGCATTCGTCACTGGCAAAAATCCATCGTTTCGGATTTGATTCGCTCAAAATTGATCGAGCATTTGTTCAAGAGTTGCTCACAGAAGGCTACGCTGATTTACTTGTAAAGACAATCTTATTGCTTGCAGAGTCTATTGGACTCGAAGTCATCGCCGAAGGCATAGAAACACAACAAGAGGCAGATCGTTTGGTTGAGATGGGATGTTCGATTGGCCAGGGATACTTTTTTGGCAAGCCGATGCCGGCGCTCGAGGCCACCAGTATCATCGAAATTGCCTACTCACACTTGGGCTCTCTCCTCAGCAAATCACAGAGCGGTGGCTGTTCCTGCGAGCTTGCGGCTTTTGACGGCATGACACAATAGCCAAAGCGAAAACGATGGTAAGTCAGGTATTCAAAATCATCGTACTGCAATTCATTTCTTTGTTTCCGGAACTTGGCAGATCTTCCTAACAGGCATTTCGAAATCGGAGTGGCCTGGACTGCTGGAGCCGCCGGAGGAAAATCAAGGTTTGCCCAATACACTATTTGCTCTTGGCTCGAATTGGAGAAACAAACCTTACGGAGAAACGGAAACCCAGATGATCGTCGCTGCTTCGCGGATCATCAGCGCTGCGACATTCGCTCCTTAAGTTATGTTGCTCTTCAATGCTGGCTTTGGTCAGTCCAGCGTCGCCGACCCAAAACCCGCCTCGCATACAACGGTCTTGACCTCTCACTGGACCGCTTGGTTCGATAGTGGAATAATTGGGATAATCACCTAGCCAATCATTTACCCAATTCGAGACGTTTCCCCCCATGTCAAACACACCGTAGGGAGACGCACCTTTTGGAAAAGCATTGACTGGCGACAAACCTGCGTAGCCGTCATTGGCCTTCAAATCTGGAGTTCCTTGGTGAGACCCTGGATACTTTTTTGCAAACTCTGCGTCGCAAAAATTCGCTTGCGACCCATCCGGTGGCGAGTTACCCCATGGATACTTGCGTTGGTCAGTTCCCCGCGCAGCTTTTTCCCACTGGGCTTCCGTTGGCAATGAAATATTGAGATCCAACTTCTTTCCAAGCCATGCCGCGTAGGCTTGACTGTCGTACCAGCTGACGGCCACCACCGGGTGGTTTTCAACGCATTCTTTGAACGCATCTCGCCATGATCGTCCGGGCGTTGGAACAAAATATCGTTTCTTGAAATTGTAAACGTATGGCCCTTCGGCCTTACGTTTTTCGGCATCGGTTTTGAACTCTGTCTCATCTACAAACTGTCGAAATTGGGCGTTGGTCGTCAGGTATTTGGCAATCCAATATCCTCGCAGCCCGACCTCATGAACTGGTTGGTCCAATTGCTTTAGAGTCTTGGTTCCCATGGGAAATGATCCTTGCGGCACAAAAACCAACACATGACCATCGGAGAACGTTGCCTCATGAAAACCTTGTTTATTGATTGTGATTTGGTCACATCGACTTGCCATTTGTTCAAGATTCCAGGTTGTGTTTGAAGCAACGTTTTCTACATTGTTGAGTTCCTCCAACTGCTCAACGGTCGCTTTGACGGCATTCGACGCATCAGCCTCCCCTTGAGCCGCTTCATCATCAGTTCGAAAATTGAACTCTGCCAATTCTTTTTCAGTCATCCAATGAATATCATTTGCAGGTGCTGCCTCCAATGTTCTCCAGTAGAACGACGTTGGGATCCCCATCTCTTCGTAGTACTTCAAATAGAGTTGATGTTGCGGATCGTCTCTGGGAACTTCTTTTGCTTCAAAATCGCCGCTGCCCCAAGAGTGGATTCCAATTCGGGCGCCTTTCTCGACAATGCGTTTCTTTCCAGCCAAAAAGAAATCCGTTCCACCCGATGCCACCATGCTATTGCTTCGTAGAATGGTCGTAAAACCGTGTTGTCGCACATAACGTGCAGCACGAATATTCGAATCGTCATCCATGGAACCAGGGCATTCGGTCATTTCGATGGTGCGTACTCCCGGGTGTTCAAAAACAAGTCGCAACACAGATGCGGGTGTTCCAGGTCCGATGACACCGGACATAAATGCAGTGCTGCCCTTGACTTCAAATTCAATCGGCGACTCGTCAAACGCCCGCTCAATCTCATCTTTCGTGAGTTTTCCATCCTCGTTCTTGTCGGCCCGGGAAAGCTCTTCCCATTCCTCATCATCCTCGACTTCGTCCTTGGTAAGCACACCATCTTCATTGGCGTCCAGTTCATCAAAAAAATTGTCCAACCCGCCATCTTCTCCTTCATCAATCTCGCTATTCTCTTCAAACTGCCGTACTTCAGCCGATGTGATGAATCCGTCGTCGTTTTCGTCTGCCTCTGCAAAGTACTCACGTTCTTCGGGATCAAGCTCTTCCAACGAAGTCTTGCCGTCTTTGTTTGAATCCATTTCTTTCAGAAACCAAGCCAACTCCTTTTCCGTTTCTTGTTCGCGATGGTTGGAAAGATCAGCCAAGCTTTCTTGGGTCAACTCCTTGTTTCCCAGTTCCGACTTGAGCTGCAACAACTGATCCAGGGCCTCGTACGGATCAATGATTCCGTCGTGGTTGCCGTCAAGCATTGCCAGAACTCTCTCATCTGAGATTCTGTGGTCAGAATCCTGGGCTTGTGCGTTCGTGCCTAATAGCAAACTCTGAAACAAAATGAATGCGATTGTTAATTTTGTCATTACAAACTCCCAACAAACCTTGCCACTATTGGCCCGTATATGCCTACGGCCAAAGGGAAGCAAGATTCGTTTCATTTACGAGCAAAGCATGCTCGCGAAAATTGTGGCCGGGCGGTAGCACAAACAGCCCCGCGACTCCGACACCTGACTAGTGCTGGAAGTCGGAATTAACCTTGAATGGGAAACAGGCCAGTTTGTTCGTATTCCCTTGAAAAGCAGGCTTTCTTACCGATTCCCATCCAATATCAACTTCAAGTTCCAGCACTAGTCACCGACTCAATTCATAGCAAAGCAGTTCGCCGCTCTGTGTCCGGATCAACAGTTGTTTTTTGTAGATCACCGGGCGTGACCAAGCCTGATTTTGTTCTTTAGCTGGAACCTCAAAGCTACCTTTGCTTTGATATTCTTCAGTCCCGATTTCGACGAGTTCAATTGTTCCGTCAGCGTACCGGAAGTAGAGATGCCCATCGGCGAAGGATGCGGAAACGCTTCCGCTTCCGGCTCCACGGGCCTTTTTCCAAACTCGTTCTCCACTCTCCAGGTCCAGGCAGCTTGGTAGGCCACGTCCGTGTCCATAGTAAAGTCTTCCATCGATCTGAATCACCGATCCAAAGTGACATTCGAAATCGCCTCGGGTTTTCTTGTGATAAACAACCTTTGGATTCAACTGCCCTGCGTTCTCTCCGGCCGAAAGACGAATAAGAACACAGCCGTCTCCATGCCCACAGGACGAAAAAACCAAATCGTCTTTGACAATCGGGGTGATGGCGTTCGTGTAACCTTTATCCAACCAGTACCAAAGCAATTGACCGTTTGGAGATACTCCCAACAGCCCGATCTCCGTCCAAACAACGTAGTGTTTGACGCCTGCCGCTTTGGAAACCACCATCGAGCTGTAACCGGCAAAATTCCTCCTTGCGGGATCTCGATTGAGTTCGTCTAGCAAGGCCTGGATCGCTTCGTCCTTCATTTGCTCTAATTCGTCTCTGGAATGTTCATTGGTCAATTCCAGAATTTCTGTGAGCGTTCGTAGAACTGCACGTTGACGCGGTGGCTAAATTGAAAGTTTTTGCTTTCAGTTTGGAGGAACCGTAATGGGACGAGCGTCAAATGAGAAGGAAGAATTCTGGAGTTTCGTGCTTTCAGAGCAATCGCAAAGTGGACAGAGTGTTCGAGAGTTCTGCCGCCAGGAAGGTGTTTCGGAGGCTTCGTTTTATCAGTGGCGAAAGAAGCTTGGTCGGCACTCGGAAGCAGTCAAGCAGGACTTTTTGCCAGTCAAAATTGTAGCGACCTCGCCTTGCCAGCAGGTCGCTGACAACGCCCCAGTTTGCTTTCCTGCGTCAGGGAATCAGTCTGATTCAGCTCGATCAATCATATCCGAGCCAGCATGCGGCTTGCAGCAAACATCCGTTTTAGAGATCGCTGCTCCCGGCGGTTTTTCGATCAACGTGACGCAAGCTGCGACGCCGGACTTGATATTTCATACTCTTGTCGCCTTTGAACGGCTTGCGCGGGAACCCAAGCCATGCTGAATCTCGCCAGCGGAACTCGAATTTATCTTGCTGCTGGCGCGACGGATATGCGTCGTGGGTTCAACGGTCTGCAAGGCCAAGTCACAAGCGTGCTGGAGCAGGATCCACTTTCGGGTCACCTGTTTCTGTTTGTCAATCGTCGCCGCGACAAACTAAAGATCCTTTACTGGGACCAAGACGGTTTGGCGATTTGGTACAAGCGACTGGAGAGCGGGAGCTTTCAGATTCCCGGCTTCAAGCCCGACCAGACGCACGTCGAAATCAAAAGCGATGACTTGATGATGCTGCTTCGTGGCATTGACCTTTCGAGTAAACGTCGCAAACGGTACTCGCTGGAGAGTTAATCAAAACTCAATCGCGATCTCCATTTCAAATTCAAAACATGCTTCGCCACCTGCCAAACTGGCGGAGCTTTTTTTTTGCAAATGTTTTGGAAAGTTTGAATCTGCGTGAAACCTTTTTGAGTTTCGCAGGTTTATATTTTCATGGACGCAACGGAACTGCAAAAAGAAAACGAACGGCTTAAGGGGCTGCTCGCGCAACAGCGAAAGAGCATTGAGCAACAACGTCAACAACACCGGGCCGAACTGAAGCAGTTCACTCAGACGATCGAAAGCAAACAGCAAGCCATTGCCCGGCTGGAACATCAAATCAAACTGCTGCTGCAAAAGGTTCGTGGCTCGCGTCAGGAACGTATCGACCCGGCTCAGCTGACTTTGTTTTCACTCGAAGACCTCGAGGCCTTGGCAGCGGAACTTGAAAAACACGCCGGCGATGAAGTCCTGCTTGAAACCGAGCCTTCCGGCAAAGGCAAACGTCGACGCGGTCGCAAAGGTAAACTCCCTGAGAATCTTCCTCGCGAGATCATTCGTTACGAACTTGACGATCAAGAGCGGGCTTGCCCCTGCTGCGGCAACGAGCGTCATGAAATCGGCGTTGAATCGAGCGAGCAGTTGGAGCTAATTCCGGCCAAGCTCAAAGTCATCCAGCATGATCGTGTGAAATACGCTTGCCGCAACTGCCAGAACGAGGGCGTCTCTGGGGAAGTGGCGATCACCGACAAGCCGCCGCAGCCGATCGAAAAAGGCCTTCCCGCGGCGGGGTTATGTGCTTACACCGTGCTCTCGAAGTTCGGCGATCACACGCCGCTTTATCGCACTGAAGATATCACATCGCGTTACGGCTACACGATTCGTCGGAGCAGTCAATGCGGTTGGCAAGCTCAGCTCGCCGATCTGGCGTTGGCGTTTGTGTTGCGGATGAAGTTTCTGATTCTGCAGTCGAAAGTCATTCACACCGACGACACTTCGATCAAGCTGCTCGAAGGCGGCCCGGCTCAGACGGCGAAGTTCTGGCCGTACCTTGGCGACTGCGACCATCCTTACATCGTGTTTGACTTTACGCGAAACCGAGAACGCGATGGGCCGGTGAAGTTTCTTGAAGGATTCAATGGCTTTCTGCAAGCCGATGCTTACAGCGGTTACGATTCGATTTACGCCGGCCACCAAGTCAATGAAGTTGCCTGCTGGGTTCACGCGCGCAGGTACTGGCATCAGGCCCGGGATAACGATGCGCTCCGGGCCAACCAGGCGTTGTCGTTTATCGCGAGGCTATCGCAAATCGAGAAACAGCTTCGCAAGTCTTACCCGGAAGAAAATCTGCAGGGGCATCGTGACTTTGCAGCGGTGGCTGCTGCGCGGCAGGAGCATTCGGTTCCGATTCTCGAAAGCTTCAAAGCGTGGCTCGATGCGGAAAAAGATAACAAACGAATCTTGCCCAAGAGCCCGATTCGATCGGCGTTCACGTACACGCTCAATCAGTGGGATGCGTTGTGCCGTTACACAACGGAAGGCTTTCTGTCTTACAGCAATAATCTGGCCGAGCGGACGGTAAAGATTCCGGCGATCGGCCGAAAGAATTATCTGTTTGTTGCAAGTCACAATGGCGGTTGCCGGGCAGCGATTCATTATTCGCTCGTCAGCAGCACCAAGTCCAACGGTGTCGAACCGTACGCCTGGCTGAAAGAGCTTTTTACTCGCTTGCCTTATCATCGCGACGGCGACGCTTTCGCCCAAGCCGTCGCGGGTGAGCCAATCGTTTCAAACGAACTCGATTACCTCTTGCCCGACGTCTGGATCAAAACAAACCCACAACACAAGTGGACAATCGACGACATCCGAAGAAAAGAAAGAGAAGCAAAAGACGTGTAGTTCACCGAACGCTCACGGCCTTCATTTGCTCTGAATCGTATTCAATTTCGTCGGCAAGATCGTAGAGGGCTTCGATGTCCAGAACCTGAAGCGCTTCCTTTTTCTTGTCTGTCATTTCAAGAAGGTACTCGATAATTCGTTGTTTGGAAAACTCATCGAGTTTCTTCCGCAGGTCGTCAACGTCTAGCTTCTCCAACTCAACTTGCTCCAAATCATCTGACATCTCAAGGAGTTCTTCGATCATGGACTCTTTGCTTGGCTCGTCTTCGTCACCTCCTCCTTGAGGGAACTCCATTTCAGCAAATACTTCTTCGGGCTTCACGCCCTTACTCTCAAACGCAGATGCTAGATTGAGCTTCCAGCGAAGTTCTCCATTGGATTTGTCGATTGCCACAACCATGGAGTCACGCGCGCCGGGAGTGCAGATAACATTGTCACCATCAATCATGACGGACTCGGCAAATCCCCATTCAGGGTGCGAATTGACGTTCAGTTCTTTCGCGAACACAAAACTCCAAATGAGTTTGCCCGTGGAGCATTCCAAGCAGTGTATCGCGCCGCGAAATGAACTAACGTACATTTTCCCATTGTCGATAGTTGGCGTGCTCCGAGCACCCTCGTATCCACTGCGCAAATTGTATGAAGGCCCAATTTTCGTCGCCCAAACTTCTTCCCCATTGTTCTCGAGGTTATTAGCGATCACATACGAGCCATCCTTGCGATCGCCGGTCGTAAACGAGACTCCTTTGTGAATGGCGAGGCTGGAAAAACCTCGCCCCAAGCCTTCGGCTTTCCATAGTTGCGCTGGCGGTTTCTTCCAAGATTCCAACAAGCCAATTTCACTACTGATTCCATCGCGATTGGGACCGCGAAATTGGTTCCAATCGTCCTGGGCCTGAAGCGGAACTGCGTAGGCAATCAATGCTGACATCAAGCCAACCCAAAGCACCAAGAATCGGTTGGTTTTTACATTTCGGAAATCTGGATTTGTTTTGCCAAGGGTGAGATTGGAACTTATTAAGTTTGGTGCCACGAATCTATCCTTACTTGGTGCCGAATTGAGGTCGAAGTGCAATTGGAAAAACGTTTTCCGGGAACAGTTTGGCTTTCCCGTAGTTTTCTCGGAATTCACTCCATGCCTTCAACGCGAGAGAGACAGCCCAAACCCCTCATTGCTCTGAAGGGATTTCTAGAAAAACAACAAATGTGCTGGATGATACCTTGGAAAGCCAGAATTGAGAGTTGAGTTACAATGAAAGCTCATTCGTATCAATATGAGAATAAATCTCAATCAATTGGCAACGACGCATTCCAACTGTTAACGGCGGTTGAAAAGTGCGGCGCTAGGCGGCGGGAAAGTGCTGGTTGGCCTTTGCACTGACCGAAGTCGAAAAGGGGTTCCGGAGAATCTCAGGATACGCCCCCAACGGGTTCTGGAAGAACCAATGCAGTACTCGCCCTTGCGGAATCTACCAATTCACTATTGGCCTAACGTTGTTCAAGCACCACAAATGCGGTGTTCGTAAGAGTTTCCGTTGCGTCTGCATTGATTTAGTATTCCCGGTTGGATTAACCGGAACCAACAAGAGGCAATTGGTTCGCCTATTTTACAAAAAAGTAGAATGTTCCCTTATTCCTGTCCTTACTTCACGAATCCAAAATCGCGATCGCTGTAGTCAATCCGCGACGCATTCGAGATTTTGCTAAAGGAGTGGGCTCGGACGCAAAAACCGATCCCATTGATGCGAAGCTGATTGCTTACTACTGCGAAGTTGTGAATTCCAAACCGGCAATTGCCAAGAGCCCGCAGGAAAAGGACATAACGGCACTGGTGGTCCGTCGCCGTCAGATTTTAAAGATGATTTCGATGGAAAGAAATCGTCTCGGGCAAATTCCGGTCAGGCCAGCATCAGGGCAAACGCAAGACTGGCGCCGGGCGAAGTTCCGTTCGCCGAGTGCTCTACATGTCGGCTCTGGTAGCCACGCGTCACAACCCCCACATCAAAGCGCTTTATCAACGATTATTGGCTGCCAGCAAACCGAAAAAGTTAGCCTTGGTTGCAGCGATGCGAAAGTTGTTGACGATTCTCAACATGTTGATCAAACGCAATGAGCTCTGGTCTGATCCCGTGACCACCTAACCAGAAAAATGCGAGTGTCCACATCATCGTGACCACTCGCAACCGATGAGTCATTGACGCACCATCGGCCTGGCTATCCCTCGAAAGTTGTGTCTCCACAGAGCCTTCTTCTGTTTCACCAGACGCCGAGAATTTCACACTGCGCAGTGCACAACACAATGATCATTGAACACCGGAGTCATGCCTCAAAAAATCTCGGGGTTTGGGGGCAGAGCCACCAATATCTCTATCGCCAAAAAGCAAAATGCTTTGTTTTGTCATTGACGTTAATGAAGACCGTCGCTGACCCCTTTGATTTGCCTCAATAGGCAACAACTACGCTGGGCACCTGACCATAACTCATTTCTGCACAGGTAAGGAACCGGGAACAATAGTAACCCTGAATGGAATGCTGATCTCCGGGAGACTCGGCAGGTCAGTAAAAAGCTTGACGACGGTGCTGACATCGCCGACTTTTGTCGTGTCTAACTCATATTCAACGAAATGCAGTCTCTTTTTTTCACTTGGAATCTGGAATCTTAGTCGAGAGTTTCCAGTGCTCGCGCCAGTAATCGCAAACTCCAGTCTTCCGTTTATTGCGACCTGCTTCTTGATCTTCGAATACTGTTTGACCGTGCCAAGGTCAACACTAGACGTTTCAATTATATCGGTCACCAGTCCATCGACTGCCACTCGGACATTCTGGTTTTCCCTGTCTGAAGTCACTAAAGTGATGATCTCAGAAAAAGCCCCTGGTGTCTGGTGCTCCGCCAATCCGACCTTCAGTCCGTACTCGATTCGACCAGTTTTTGAATCCCGCTTATCCTCCGATACCTCAACCACAAGATTCGGATTGGAGGATTCCACTCTTACAATACGCCAGTCTGGATCTCCGGCATATTTCACCTTCACCCGGGTGGAAACCTTATGCCCTTTGGAGACAGTGCCAAAGGAAACCTGGACCGGGCTTACAACGACATCGCGTCTGATCACTCCTTGTATCTGAAACTGAACTTCACGATTCTGTTGTTCCGTTTCCACGCGATAACCGAGTGTGATTGTCGCTGAATTACTGGAGTCGTGCCTCCACGTGTCGTAGTCAACGCGCAGGTGACCTTCACTCCCTGGCGGAACCTCTGGCGTTAATATCTTCGCTCCGACACAACCGCAGCTCTGGCGGACGTACAGCAGTTGAAGCTCTGAATCGAGAGTGTTCAAGAATGAAAACGTGTGTTGCTGCTTGGATGCCACTGGCACCGGGCCAAAATCATGCTTGCAAACACCGAAATCAATTTCCTGAGTAACTTTTGCTCCGTCAGTTTCCTGAACAGCTTTAAGCTGGCCGCCAGAAAAACATGGAAATAAAATAGCGATCAAACATGCGATCTGGATAAGGAATCGGCTCATAATTTACACACACCTGCTTTCATTAACAACTAAAAAATGACGGGTAGTAACTATCTCTTCGAGCGGCGAATAAGCTGAATGCAACTAGTGATAGAAAATCCAGGCTGAACGGTCAGCAAATCCCATCCAGCCCGGAATTCAAATTACAGTAATTGGATTCTTCTATTTCCAATTCTCAACAGGCTTAATGAGCAGTTCATCAAGAATCTTTTTCTGATTCTCGTTAAGAACATTCGTCATCTGCTTCTGTGAATCAGCCTGAATGCGATTCATTTCGCGCCGAATCTCCTTCCTGAAACGACGATCGATTCTCAAAACTGCCGCTGTCTGCTCAGCAGTCAGTTTCATCTCGCTACCTAACTGCCTCGTCAATAGAATTGCAAACCCCATACGAGAGGCTTGTTCCCGAAGCATCGCCGACTTGAGAGCTTCGAATTCCGGCTCTCCAAGCAACTCAATCAGTTTCTCTCGATACTGACGATTTAAGGAGGTAATATCTTCGTAAAACGAATCAATTTTCTCCTTAGCCTGGACCTTGTCACCATACTCTTCCGAGTAGATGCGTTCCTGAATCAGGCGGAGTTTTGTCGAGAACGTAAAATAAGCATTCTTTACACTACTCCGCATTTCCGGGGCTATGCCTGCTTCCTCTGCCACCGAACTGACTGTCGCAAGATACCCAAACTGCTTTGCATCTTCCAGAAACCTTCTGGCGATCGACTCGGCTGCTTTTCTATGTAAAAGCCCGGGCGTATCTGCTTTGGCCACTGGAATCGGCAATGGCTCGGGGAGATTTGAGGAATCCTGCGCCAAAGCCACACCGGCGGTCCCCAACCCGGTCGTTAAAGAAAGCAGAAACAACGCAAATAATCTTGTACTCTGCATGGCTAGAATCCGGGGCAGCCAGGATGGCCCGGGTAATAACCTGAGCACGGGCAAAGAGCTTCGTCGTACCAGCATTCGTCACAGCAGGCAAACGAAGGCACATAACAGTCATAGTCCAGCCAAAAACAACAGCATGCCCCGCAGCTTACATTGACTTGATAGAATCCGTCCCCCAGAAGCGAATCGTCACAGATGAACGGACTAAATGCGTTGACTCCCTGTGTAAATGTCACCTTCCACCTACAGTCGCTGCCGACAGGAACCGACATTTCAGTTCCCACCAGAACGCCTGGCGCGCCGCCACCGCAAGCGTCAAGACATGTAAATCCATCTGCCAGCAAATTCAAATCGACCGATACTGATGTGGTCCCCGCCGGGGCAGTCCCCTCGATGGTTACCGACTTCTGAATCCAACCGTCATGGCACACGTCAATTGAGCACACACATACAGGTGGCCCTCCTCCTCCTTCAATAGTTTGCGCAGATGATGACTGGCTCGAAACCACCATCAAACCAACTGAAAAAAGTAACAATAATGTTTGCTTCACAAGTGTTCTCCATTAACAAAACGAAATAAATATCCAGCCAGGCTGATGACATTCAACCAGGCACCGGAAGACATTGACTAAAACTGAGTTTTTTAACCCCGACTCCATTTTCCAGCCGTATGTGACCTGGCCGTTCAAAAAAGTGGCGTTCCCTCTAACCCCGAGTTGCGATCAAATCTGCTCTGGTCATTAAGTACCCGCGCAGAAAAGCGCCGGCGAAAAAATAATAAGATTTTTGAAACGTAAACTGATACCCGGAAGCAGGAATTGATATCCTGAAAGAGCCTTGAGTCATTACTGGCTTGATTTCAATGGCCCACTGCCAAACCACGCCACACCAGCTGAAGGCCTTTTTCTTGCGCCGATGTTTACGAATTTGATTTGCCCGGTCAGTCAAATTTAGGCCAAATCCATACTTACTCCGTTCGCAGAGAGAGAACTTACGCATGAACCGAATTCGCCTCGTGGTTTTGGCAGGCATACTCCTGGCAATGGGGTTTTTGCCCGATAACGCATCGTGTCAGGACTTTTCTCAAAGGCCTGCCCCCGTCCAAAGTGCAGACCAGTACCCGATATTGATGCAGGCTCTGGCGAATGCCGTCATCGCGGGTGACTTTGAGCTGGCCCTGGCTACACAATCTGACGCAGCCTTGCTCATGGAAGCACGCTTTCAGTCTGACCCGCAACTGAAAACGAAACTGGAAAGTGAGTATCTTCGCCACTCATATTTGTTGATTGCCAATGGTCAGTTCGAGGAAACTCGCAAACTGTATGATCGGCGTCATCGAATGATGCTTGACGACATGCATGAATTGTTGAGAAGCCACTACCAGTTGACGATCAAGAAAGAGACGGACGATATCGCGGTACTGGAAGGTCTATCGACTACCGAGGCCGCGGCGTTCGTGAAGATCTGGCGGGAGTACTTTGACGCCGTTGAAATGGCCGGATCCAAGGCCCGCAACATGGATGCGGATAGCTACCGAAAGCAGGTGAAGCAGTTTATTGCGGAATTCACTCGCTTGCTTGGTGTTGAGCACCATCTGACCTGGAGAGCCCGCAACACACTCGCATTTTTCTTGATCGACAAAACAAAAGACGGCGAATCGGCAATCCGGAATTTTAAGGAACTGGCCCGCAGTTACTCAACACAACTTGGGCCGACTCACCAGAGAACACTTTTCTGCGAATACAACGTTGGCCGAGCATACTGGCGAGCAAACCAACCTTTGGAGGCTGAACGCTGGATAAAGAAAGCAGCGGACACCTATCGTGAGTCCATTGGTCTGAGATCAATTCGAGCGGGCGAGTTTCATCAGTCTGCCGCTCGAATCCAGATCAACAACGGAAAGCCCAATGCGGCTCTGGTTTACTTCTATCGGGCGCTTGAGGCATTTGAGAATTCGGTCGACTCGAATCCAGAACCCTACGCGGCAGGTGTCCTAAGCAACCTGGCCAATACCTATAGCGACCTGCGGAATAATAACCTGTCGATGGAGTTTGCAAAAAAGGCACACGACGCTTTGGCTCGAGCGAAACCGGTACTGATCAACCAAACGAAGCTGGCCATGGCCAAACTTTCTCTGGGGCAGTGTTTGGTAGATCGAGGAGACTATGCAGAAGCTCTTACGCTTTTCGATGAATTTCTTGAACTCCACAAAAAGCTGCCGAACAACAATGAACGCTATTCAACCTTGATATACGTGGAATGTTTGCACCAGCGTGCCAGAGCATTGCGTGGATTGAAGCAACTGGAAGAGGCGTATCAGTCTATGGAACTTGCCATCACGACCTTTCAGGAAGCAACCCGAACAGATTCGGAGGATTCTAGCGATGCCACCAGCGCTAGAATTGCCGGGTATGAACTAATCAAGGCATATATCGTAGCTGACATGGAGAAGCATCAGGAAGCCCTTGCCATCCTGGAATCGGCTGGTCAGCGACTTGAAAAATCAAACAGCATCAGCTTTCTCTTGAAAGGCCATTTTTCCAAAACGATTGGCGATGAACTGTTGGCAACCAACCAGCCTGAAAAAGCAAGGAATGCATACCTTCGTTCTCTGGAGCAGTACTATCACGACCTGCTGAAGCAACAACTGACTCTTACCGCCACCGAGTTGGTAAGTGTCAATAGCTACGCACGCAAAAGCCTTGGACGCCTTGTTGGAACGACTGATTTAAAAAACCCTCGAGAACTAGCAGAGCTTTATCAGCACTTGACACGATATAAAGGGATGAGCTCGCGACTTGTCAAAGCCCGGATCGCTGCCATTCGGGAAAAGAATCGTTCGGGTGCGGCCCTGCAACGTTATTCCGAAACCAGCAGATCGCTGTCCGGAATGATCCTGGCGGTTTCAGCCGGCAATTTTGAAAAGCTGCCCGAGTTGAAAGACCTCGAACTCAAAAAGGCTGCCGGCATGGGTGAACTGGTTGGTGATATCAGGATATCGGATGTCCTGAAGGATCCCGACCTCGCCGAGATTGCCGGCGTGCTGGATGCCAACACCGCGATCATCGATATCAGACGAGTGGAATCGACTTGGCCGGAACATAGCATCTCCTACCTGGCTTTTGTGTTGACCGTTGACACGGGTGGCCTTGAGATTCAGGCAGTTCCGCTTGGCGATGCAGTTAACATCGACTTCCAGATCCTGGCGTATGTTCGAGGCTTTGTTCCCGAGAACCGAAGGGGGCTAGAACCGATTGGTAAAAAATGGGTATCGCCAGCGTCTGCACGCCAGTTTCTGAGCAAGAGTGTCTGGAAGCCGATCGCGTCTGCCATTGGCAACAGAAAGCGGATACTTGTTTGCCCAGAAAATGTGTTTTCTACACTGCCCTGGGCTTCTCTGCCCGGAAGTCAGGAGGATCATTACCTGATTGAAGACGGCTACGTGTTCGTCCAGCAAATCAGTCCCGCGACAATCCTTGAACTGAATCAGTCCCATCAGGCTTTCCAGGCCAAGCGGAAAAAAGCCATTTTTATTGGCGGTCTTGAATACGGGGATCCCCACAGTTCTCAAAGGTTCGCGTGGAACAACCTGGACAACACAGGACCGGAGATTGACACCATTCGGGAGATGCTGCCTAATGAAATGGATCACACCGCTATTACTGGAGAAGCCGCCATTGAATCCCGCATTCTTGACGAACTGGCGTCGGCCAACGTTGCCCATTTCGCGACTCACGGCTTTGGATACCGGGAACTGCATCGGCTAACAGATACCGGGTTGAACAACGAGCAAAAACAAACACTGGATGCCATCATTGGCCAACACCCATTTTCCTCTTTCGGACTCGTTCTGTCGCTGGCCAATCAGCATGTTCCGACGTTGGTTGGCGATACGCGGACTACAGCCGGCCACATTTCGCATCACAAAACAAGAGATTGCTGGTTGACGGGAGAGGATTTGCTGTATGTGGACATGTCCAACATGGAACTCGCCGTGCTTTCAGCTTGCAGCAGTGGCGGAGGGTTTGCCGCCCACGACGAAGGTGTGTTTGGTATCCAACGCGCTTTTCACCTTGCCGGTACACGAGTTTCTTTGGCATCAATGTGGGATGTCGACGATCGCCGAACGAAGGAACTTATGGTCCTGTTTTACAACAACCTCTTTGTACGGGAACTGTCGCCGGTCGATGCGCTACACCAGGCTCAGCTTGAACTGATGAAGCAGCCAGGTGTATCACCCGCAGACTGGGCGGCCTGGTCAATCACCGGGGATTGGCGGTAGGGACACTCAAAACACGACTTGGCTCGTTTGATTGTTGAGTAACGGGCAGACGCAGTGTACCTTGGAAGCAGAGGGTTAATCGCGGTTTCAAATTCCGATTGTGCAGCATGACTGACGAATTTCTAAGTCTGGTTCGAGAACGAATCCGACGACTTATCCATCGCAACTCGCCCCGATGCTCGAATTCGCGGTTTGACACATCAGACGTTGTTCAGGAAGCGCTGATTCAGACATGGCTTGAGAAAGGAAAACATCACGTTGACTCGGTTCCCGGATCGCCGGATGGCAAGCAAGACGAGCCGCTCCAGACCAGTACGGAACTCGCGAACGAGGATCATGACAAAGATCGCCGCAAGGTCTCCAATGTTTGGCTGAACATCGTTTCAAAAGGTCATCTTGCGAAAGCCTTTCGCCACCACTTCGCAGGAAAAAGGTCGCTGAACAAGGAAACCACCCCTGACAAAAACCATGATTCGGAATCTCGTGCTGCGGGCCCCGTACAACAGGCTGAAGAGAATGAGATGACACGACTTGTCCTGCTGGCAATTAATGATCTGGACGATCTTCAACGAGCGATCATCAGGAAAAGGTGTTTTGGCGGGCAATCGGTTACCGCCGTCTCTGCCGAACTGGGGATTACCGAATATCGCGTCAAGGCAGAAACGCGGGCTGCTCTCGCACAACTTGAGGAATCCTTGAATGGAAAATGATGACCCTCGGGATTCCAACCTGTCCCGGTTGTACCAGCAGCTTGAAAAAGCGGCCAGCGAGTTGAACGAAGAAATTGATCCTGCGTTTCTTTTCGATCACGACGCCAGGATTGGCGAGTACAAGATCCAACGTCTTCTGGATTTTGGGGGCCAGGCTTATGTCTTTGGAGCCTTCGATACGAAGCTGCGGAGAAACGTCGTGATCAAATTGTACCGCAAGCCGCTTGAGGGTTCCGAACGTTCGCTGGGTCTGGAAGAAGCCCGCTGCTTGGCTCGCGTCAACAGCCCTCACGTCGCCAGGTGCTATGGCTACAGAATCTACAACGACCGTCCTTTTTTGATACTGGAACCTGTTGGTGGAACTTCACTGTCCAGATACGCCAAGACCCACAACCTGTCGGTCGCAGCTTCCCTTGACATTGCCGCACAGGTTGCCCGGGGGATATCAGATGTCCATGAACATGGCATTCTGCACCTCGACCTGAAGCCGGATAATATTATTGTGCAGAATGACGGCTCGGTAAAAATCGTAGACTTCGGATTGTCTCGAAATATCAAACATCTCAGTTGGTCAGATACGGCTGGCTCACCCGCATTCATGCCACCGGAGGTTTCCGGCCAGAGCCATCAACTAGTCGGGCCGCGAACCGACATCTTTGGGATCACTGCAATTCTTTACTTCCTGTTGACTGGTCAGGCGCCATTTGACGCCGATACCAGATCGAATGTCCTCAAGCGATCAGAAACCGGCGAGTTCACGTCGGCAAGCAGTATCAACCCCTCCGTTTCAAAGCGGCTAAATCAGGTTATCGAACAGGGAATGGATAAAACCGTTTCCAACCGGTTTGCAACGGCTCATGAATTGAGACGCCACCTTGAAGGCGTGTCGAAAAACCGAAGGCTCGCAGGCGTTCTTCTGGCGGGAATGGCAATCGTATTACTTGTGGGGTTGCCGGTGGCAATCTTCATCTGGCAGAGCGGAAACTTGTCCGGAAATCCACTCCCCCCAATCACAGATCTCGACAAACGCGACCCGATTGCCAGCCTCAACTCGGTGGCGGCAGGCCCGTTCGCTGAACTCAATGAATCGGGCAGGACACACCTGAGCGAGGATTTTTCGCTTGAGCTCGCAAGTGCCCGGATCGAAACCGACGGCGGCTGGATTGATACAACACCGACTGATGGTATTTACCTTTTTCCTTTAGGCCACCGAGTCGAATTGACCTTTCGGGCCAGCTTGCCGTGTTATCCGGTCGCATTCTGTTTCAATTCGCGAAATGGAAAAGCAAGGTTACAGGAGATCATCCGTTTTTATCCTGAACCAGAGGAGATTGGCAGACTTGGTCCCGGTGAATCACTAACACAGATCTTTAACCCGACAGAATCGGCAGAAGGTGTAACAGAGTTTGTTTACATCCGGGCGCTTGACGCCAGTTGGGTCGTGTCCAACGTTTCACCGTCAGCCGAAGCCGTCGAATTTCGAAAATCCCTGCGTGGACTTCAGCCAGTCAAACGGGACGGACTCTATAAGGAATCCGAGCTCCTGATACCGTTTCGGATCGTCAATCCGGTGTCGTCTCAATAACGGGGACCGTCCGGAACAACGACTTGGTGGAATGCTCAAGCACAACAACCAGGGCTGCTTGACTCAATTATCGACTCCCAATCCAATGATGCTACTTCGATACCGTGGTGGGCCGACACATGCAAATCATCAGCCCCAGACTGTTTTTCCAAAACGCGATCCTTGCAGTCGTCTCAGTTCGATCCATAATTCCAAGTGATCTGTTTAAAACGACACTTCAGAACCGACGTAGCCGGTAATTCCAGGTTGAAACAATTGGTTGCCGGCTCGGTTATCGAGATGCTCCCGATAATGTTTATCAGTGAAATTCAATACTCCGAAAATCAAGGTGTGATTTTTCGCGGGTCGGTAATAGCCGCGAAAGTCAAACGTTGTAAACCCAGGGGTTGGTTCCTCGAGCAATGATTTACTTGCCAATCGATCTTGATTGTCAACGATGCGAACGAGAAACTCTGTTCCCCATGTAGGGTTAACATCATGATTTTGAAATCGAAGCCCCAAACGCGATTCGAGCGGGGGAATCTGCGGGAGTGGCTCCTGCCCCACTGACTGGTCGAAAGCACTGCGTCCAAACCCTCGACCCGATCGACTCCCTGGGGGCTCCGGCAGTGTGGGCGTGTCGAAAAGAAGTTCATTCAAAGTTTGGTTTCGACCTTCCACGTACGTCACGTTTCCAAAAAAAGTGATGCTCTTGTTGAAATCCCATTCGCCATACGCTTCCGCTCCAGCCAGCGTCGCTTCAGGCGTATTAACAAATACGGAGGTGATGCGTGCTACGTCGGAGGTGGGATCCGTAGCGAATCCTTGAGATGTAATGTAGTCATCAATCCATGCGTGGAAACCTCGAATACCGCCACGAAAATTCTTGGTATGCGAATGCAAACCAAAATCAATTTGCTTCAACCTTTCAGGATTAAGAAACGGAAAACCCTGAACTCGATTCAGGCCTTGCTGAAGTACTGATACAAATGGACGCTCAGCAAATAACTCATTCGCAGTAGGAGGCCGCTGAGCAAAGCCTACACCGAAGTTTGCCGTCAGCGTATCGGTCAAGGAATAATCTCCGGTAATGTATGCGGCCCAGAGACGGTACGAATTTTCTCGATCGGGACCAAGCACATCCAGATCGGACCCTGCCCCGCCACGGCGGACAATTGCTCCCGGCCCCGCATTAATCGAAACCCAATCAACCCGTGCACCGGCTTTGAGTTTCAAACGATCGCCGACCGGCATCAAAAGCTCCGCAAAGATGCCGGGATTGGAGGACTGCGATTCGGGAACCAAAGCGCCAACCTCATCGGTTCCCGATAGGAAGCCGCCCGAACCAGCTGGGCGAATCTGCGTTTCGTTCAAGCTGGTTTCGTAGTAGCGTAAATCCGTTCCCAACGTTGCCTGGATTGCGTCAGCTTCGCCCCAGGTCAACGAAAACGTGAACCCAGTTGATGCCAAATCAAAATCAGTCAGGCTGTCACGAGGCAACGTCAATCCACCTCTTGGTGCAGGCTGATCAAAGACTGAATTAAACAGAGCCTGCTTGGACGCTCGTCCACCACTCCCTTCAGCCCGAGTCCGGTTGTACCAGACATCGGCACTGACCAAGTCAACCCAACCATGGTCTCTGGACTCGGCGTTCAAAGTAAACCCGTCGGTTACCAGAAAATCAATGTCCGTGAATTGCCCTGCCAACTCAACATCCGTCTGATCCTGCCTCAGATATTTCAGCTCGATCGTAGTCCGCTCAGAAAGGTCAACTCCAAAGGCAGCATTTACATTTCTGGAGTTGTAGCTCGATGGTACCCGGTTCCCGTCACCATCGATGTAATCGGAGCCGACTTGATGGCTGTAATAGATCGAAGCTCCCCAGTCCCGACCGCCATTTTCTAGGTACTGTCCGCCACTCCACTGCTGGCCATTTCCATTGTAAGTTAGAAAAGAGCTGCCGCCGGATCCCGATCCGTTTACATTTCTCGGTGTAGAGCGTGTGGCGACATCGATGAAACTAAACCCAGGTCCGTAACGTGCCGAATATGGGCCCGAGATGACCAGTACATCATCGATAATTTTCGAATCAACTTTACTGAGAATCGAGTCGATATCACTTCGTGCCGGATACCATGCCGCGCCGTCGGCTCGCGCAAGATACTGCCCAATCCGATAGCCACGAATTCGAGGATCGCTGAGGATCGGGCTGCGCTGTTGAATATAAACGCCGGGACTGTTGGAAGATTTGCCGAGCAAACTTCCCACGTCGGTCGTGTTTCGTAAATTCGCTTCACTTCCGTTAACAACATTGACCATTGCCGAATCGGCAACCGACTGCCGATGTTCCCCCGCGACGTCCCGATTCGAAGCAAATGGCTTGACCACGATTTTCCCGAGTGCTTCTAAGTCAAGGTCCAGCAAATCATCGTCTTGCTCCTCGTCGTTTTCTTCTGACGGCTGTTGATCTGAGATGGTGGCCCGCACCGACCCGTTCTGCTGGGAAACCGTAGACCGCAATGGTTCTTGATCAGATAGAGTAGCCTGAACGATTTGGTCAGGTTGATTGGCGGACTTCAAAACTGGATTCTGTTGTGCAAATGCACCGGACGTGAACGCAATATTTGCCAGAATAGCCAGCATGACTGCTGGCCAGAAGCTTGTTTTTCCCGTCAACTGACCCGATCCAAACACGATTTCTTGTCCAACCTTGTTGATGTCCTCATTCCTTTAATAAATCGGCCATACATTCCGCAGAATCCATAAAATCCGCAAAACCGACCGCTATCGGAAAGGCCACCTGGAGCCTCCTCCGCCAAGATTGATAGCGCTTCTATGATTTTTATTGTTGATAGGTAACTCAATGTGACCTTCACTGATCTGCTCCACTTTTCCGTACCACCGGCAATGAGAAAGAACGACGGTTTCACCTGGCCACGCTAGCTTGGCCAGGTGAATCAAAATCTTTGAGGGCCGGTTGCCGATCAGATTTGAGAATCTCTTGGATGATCGGCAGAAAGGCTTCGATCTTGGGGCGCCGACGTGGCCTGTCTAGGGACGGCACTTTTTTACCAAAGACGATAACTGCTGAAAGCTGCCATCATCATTCCGTTTAAGCACGTTGCTTGCGACAATTGCCGCGGTCAGTCTCATCATCGGTGGATTCCGATTGGGAATTGTCTTGGTCGCGCTCTTGTTTTTGTGAATCGTTGCTGGCTCAGGCGATTGCGGGCTTCCCTTCTAAAAAAACGCTGCAATATTGCAGTCGTTCATTACTCCAAATAAATCGGTGCCTCAAAGACAGGTTCAAAATTGTCTGGCAAGAAAACTTGTACGGTGTACATGCCCAACTCAAATCCGTTTTCATTGTTGACGGTAAATTTGAAGAACTCAAAATTGTCGCCCCAAATCATCCGCCCTTCTTTTTCATGTTCAGTAAACATCGACGGCCCCGTCGTGTTAGTTCCCTTAAAAACGCGTACCGTAAATGCAGGTTGTCCGGCACGTTCAGGAGCCAGGTTTTGTTCTCGACTATCTGGATTGCCCACGCGTATTTTTAATCTAAACGACGTAACGGGCTCGGCCCAAGTTCGTGTCGGTGGTTTCACAACGATCTTCTTGATATTGATTTGATCGGGAACAACAAGACTTCCTGACAGTGGACCTGTGGACGGTGTGCCATTTGACGGCGTCGTCGAATGCTCAAACCGATAAACGCCATTGTCCATTGTCTCGGTGCCAGGGATTCGGTCTGGCGAAATGGACCATTGCAATGGCTGTAGTGGCAAAGGCGCCGGTGTCGACGGCGTAGAACTGTAGCAGCCGGCAGCAAAAAGAACGCAAGCCAGGCATAGGCAAAACAGGCCAATGGTTTTTGATTGTTTTGAAATCGTTGGTAATGATCGAGTCATCTTTGTCTCCATCGTAGGTATTCGACTGGAAGTTGTATTTCGTTCAGCGATTGCCATCTTCGTCAAATTGCTAATTGGACTCGTCGGGCCCTGCGCGATTCGCAATCAGGCGACGCCAACTCAGTTAGGTTTTCCGCTTGCATCTGGCATATTCCAGAGCCGTATTTCGGCAGATCTTCCGCCGCCTGTGACGGCAATTTGCCCGTCCTTAGAAAAAGCCGCGACCGTTGTCGGCCCATCAAATCTCCAAACAGTGTCGAATGAATTAACATCTACCAATGAACCATTGACCAGGATTGACTTGCCGTCAGGCGTATACATCAACGACGACGTATCGTTACTTGACAAACGGCAAGAGCGAAGCAGACGGCCTTCTGCAACACTCCAGAATCGCAAATAGCCAATGCGCAAGTTGTACCGTGGGTCTGGAACAATGCCTTCACCAACTGCAAGCGTCTGGCCATCTGGCGAAAATGCCAGAGATTCCACGGATCCGGCGTGCTCCAATTGGATCCTATCTTCCAGCGAATCACTCGGCGCAATCATAACCCGATTTTCCGATCCTAGCCAAGCGATCTTGCTACCATCAGTAGAAATAGTGACGGGTGCCCTAGAATGGGATAACACGTCATCTGATTCGGATATTTGACACAGTTCGTTGAGATCATAAATGGCAAGGGACTTGTTGATGGCAACGAGCAACTGATTCGAATGGTCAAGGAAAAAAAGTTCACTGACTTCATCGTTTATTGCCAACGTTGATATTTTTTCCCCGGAATCAGCCGACAGGATCTGCACATCGCCGTTTGCGGCAACCGCCAATCGGTTTCCATCAGCCGAAATAGCAACCGCACGTTTGCCACGGACTTGCCAACGTTCAACGCCGCTTTCAAGGCCCCAGGCACGAACGGTTCCCCTGCCCTTTGAAATCATAGTCTTTCGGTCAGCTGAAAGGACAAGGGTATCTACTTCGTCAATGCCGCCAATCAACGTTGCATACTGATCGGATTCGACTCCGTTCCATATTCGCACTTCGCCATCATAGCCTGCGGTGGCGACTTGACGCCCATCAGGTCGCATTGCGATCGAACGCGCGGTTCCGCATCCAAGGTATAGTTTCTGTTCACCGATCAACAGATCCCAAAAGATGAGCGCACCGTTGCCAACACTTGCAAACGTTTGCCCGTCTTTCGAAAAGGCAATGTCGCGCACGGCTCCACTGTGGCCTTGAAGCAACTTTCGCAGCTCAAAAGTTGGTGGTGAAGCCTCATTCATCGGAGGGGCAACATCCCACAATGAAATCATTCCATCGGAAGAGGAGGCAGCCATTGTTCGCTCATCCGATGTGAATCGTATTGCGTGAATTGTGTCACGATGCGGATCACCCAGCTTCCAATGTTCACCCGTTTCAAGATCCCAAAGTCGCATATGGGCTTGCGGTACCTGGACATTTGCGACTATATGACGCCGCACACCGCTTCCAGTCAGCAGATGACGGCCATTCTGCATGAAAGCCATCGACACGACAGGGTGCTTGTGACCATCAAGAGTTTGAATCAAGTCTCCGGTACTGACGTCGTGGATTCTAATTACTGGTTTGAGTCGACCCACTGCACGAGCGACCGCTATTCGCTCACCGTCGGCAGAAATCGCCACGCTAAAAATGGTCTCTTCTTCAAGATCAATCGTTCGTTCCAGTTGCTGCGTGGCAACATCCCAGATTCGCGCGGTACCATCAATCGAAGTTGACACAATTCTGCGACCGTCAGCCGAAAATTCCAGGTACCAGATTCCAGCAGAATGACCTTTCAATTCACAAAGAAGTTCGCGAGTGCGCGAACTGTGTAGTCGAATCACACCATCTTCACCAGCAAATGCGATCAAGGCTCCATCTGGAGAACAGACGACTGCTTCAAGCGGCCGCGAGTTTTTCACAACTAGCTCGCCGGACCAATCTGCTCTTAGGTCCCAGCGTGTCACCATGTGATTTGCAAACAGCAAAGACTGTCCATCATTGGAAAATTGAACCGATCCACCTACCTTGCCAACAAGTTCCGCTTTCTCATCGTCCACATTCCAAACGGTAACGATGTCGCCCGACGTCGCGAGTCGTCGTCCGTCGGGCGAGAACGCTAACCAATAACAGTCCGCGGATGAATCTGAATCAAATACGGCTTCGCGTGACTCGAGATCCCATACCATGATGTTGCGTCGGTCGGTACTTGCAAGTCGTTTGCCATCCGGCGAAAAAACGATATCAAAAGGCGTCCCTGACACCGAGCGATGTTGAAATTCGGACATCTTTTCGCGGGTGTCAAGATTCCACATTCGCACGACACATCGCCGACCGTTTACATGAACAATCTGACCACTTGGCATTTTTTCTGCCGGTCCAATTCCGCGTAGACCTCCAGTTGCAAAAGTCTCGCCGTCGGGGGAAACAGCGATTGCGTATACTTGGTCTTCAGCCGACGCTTCGGAATGCAATTCGCGTCTCGTCTCTGTATCCCAGATGCGAATCGCGTCGTCCCCGCCACTGATGATTTTGGTACCGTCGAGAGTCCATTCAATCGCTCGGACGAGTCGGTCGTGTCCTGGGAGCCGAGGAAGCGTTTCGACATTTCCCTTGACGTTCCAGATCTTGATCGTGTTCCCCGCGCCGGACGCAACAAAGTCACCTTTGGGTGAAATTGAGACTACGTTGATCGGTTTGTCGTGTGCCTGAATTCGCAATAGTCGGGTGCGAGTCTGAGTACTCCAAACCTCAAGCATTCCATGGTGATCACCAACGGCAACCCACTTGCCGCCAGGCGATATTTGCTTTGCCCATTGACTACGGAGAACAGGAAACAATCGATGGGTCCGCAGGCACGCCCGATGCAACAAATCCCAACTAATTTGGCGACGTTCCAGCGGGAAATGCTTTGCATTGAGCAATCTCGTTAATCCCGTGTCTGGTGATTTGATTACCAGCGCGTCGACTTTGGCCAGTTCTCGCGTATAGGCAGCGCGTTTGGCAATCTCGGCCTCGAGGCGCGCTTCATCACGAGCGATGATGGCATCTTCTGTCGCGGCAACCGCAGCCTCCTTCGCCATTGTCTCCGACTCGCGAGCCATGGACTCACGGTCCTTTGCCTTGCGCTCCTCGTTTGCACGCTCCGTCGCCTCCAGTGCAAACCAGGCTGAAACGACTGTGCCAAGGATCATCGAGAGTACGAATGCCGTCGCTAGGCTGGCTAACGCGGTGTGTCGTCGGCACCAACGCCACGTTCGTTCAATTCGTCCAACTGGCCGTGCTGTTATTGGTTCGCCATGAAGGAATCGGCGTAGATCATGCGCAAGAAGTTGGGCAGAATTGTATCTTCTCGATGCGGTCTTTGACATCGCCTTCAAGCAAATGGTTTCCAGATCCCGCGGGATGCGATCGTTTAATTGCCTCAGCGGCCGTGGCTCGTCATTGACAACTTGCTGCAAAAGCATGGTGACGTTCCCGCGAAATGGCCGCTCACCCGTCAGCAATTCATAGAGCACGACTCCGAGGCTGAAAACATCACTTCGTGCATCAACTGTTGATGATTCGCCCATCGCCTGTTCTGGAGACATATAGGCAGGGGTGCCCAAAACCTGCCCATCAATCGTCATCTGAACGCGATCATTTAACTGGCGCGCCAGTCCAAAATCCGTAACAAACACCTCGCCTTTGTCATCGATTAAAACGTTGGACGGCTTTACGTCACGGTGTATGACTTGGTGTTCATGAGCGTGGTGCAACGCCTCAGCAATCGTACAGACCATTTCTGCACAGCCGCGGTGAGAAAGTGGTTTTTCCTTTACGAATTCTTCCAGCGTACGACCGTTGACAAAGTCGCTTACCAGGTACGGAACGCCTTCATCGCGGCCTACGTCATGAAGCTGGACAATGTTCGGATGACGCAGATTGCTGCTGGCTCTCGCTTCCTGAAGAAATCGTTTTTCGTCGCTGCCATCCTGCAATAGTCCTATTCGTGGGATTTTGATCGCGACGATTCGCGACAATTCTGAATCGCGCGCCTTAAACACTATTCCAAAGCTGCCGCTTCCAACAAGCTCAAGCAATTGAAATTTTCCGAGCGTTCTGGGCAATTTGAGCTTGGCACCCGGAACGATCGTCTCGGCATCGAATTCAATCGCACCGGCACACATCGGACAATCCGCTGTGCAATCGCTGACGACGATACTGACATCAACCGGTTGATTGCAATGAGGGCACTTTACGGAGTGTAGTACCGTACCGGATCCCAAATCGGCCTTTGCCAAATCTTCTTGAAAGCTACTGCCACGACTTTGTCTCTGACCTAGTCGCTTGGCAAACATGATCAAATCATCTGGCAGTCCTTGGTTCGCAGTGCTTAATTCTGGAAAGTCGCGCAAGTAGTCTTCAAGCCGCGATGGTTCGCCAATTCGAAACCGGTGTTCCAAATCGATTCTCAACAATTCACACAAAAGCGCCTGGCGAAATTGCCCGTCGCTCCCTTCCAAAAAAGGTGCGATGGCTGGAGCGGGACCGTCTTTCCATTCCCGCTCAAAATCATCAGCGACGCGGTCGATCCATTCCTGAATATCAATGTCGTCATTGGACTTCGGACGATTTTGTTCTGGCTCACTCATTTTGGATTTCACCCGACCCCATTACCAACCGGAATTTGAGTTGAGACAAAGATTATTCCAACAGATTGCCAATCAAACCGAGTGCAAAAAACGCCACCATGCCGATGGTAAGCCAATTAAAAAAACTAAGCCCGGTATTTTTTTCAACTTTTACATCGGGTTTCGAGTTGGATACTTCAATCACATCTTCGACGGTTTCTTTATTCGTTGAGTTTTCCAGAAAATCGTTGACGGGTTTACTCACTCCTAAATCGTTGAATGAAGTAGAGCTGGCATCCGAAGTTGTATTTCCAGTATACGCTGATTGGCTGGAAACGTTCCTCGAATGTGAAAAATGTGATGAGTTACTTTGGATTGCGTATGCCTGTGCAACGTGACTCTCAATGACTGGTATTTCAGGTACTACAAGACACGATTCACCAAGGGTGGGCGCTTCCAATTTCAGGATGGGTTGCCACGGAAATCGATCTTGTGCTGTGGCAGCTGTCGAAGTCACGAGAGTCAAAATGGCAATGATAAGCATCGGGATCGTTTTCATCTGTACACCTGTGCTGGAAAGCGTGTTTGTTTCGGAACGGCCTTTTTTGGCCTCGTCAACCTTGAATCAGGAGACCCACTCCACAGCCGACACAGAATTGCAAATTTTCTGCAAATCTTTTGACTACTCATCTGCACGCTCTTCATCTGCACGCTCTTCATCCGCTAATTTTCGCCATTTCGCTCGTAAAAGTGCTAGTTTTCGTTCTACTGTGCGTTCGACGCATTCAAGTTGTCTCGCAATTTCAGCATTCGATAATCCTGCCAAATGCATTTCCGCAAAAGGCCGTAACTCGTCAGGTAGTCCACCGACATGATGCTCGTAACAATCCTTCAAAACAGCTTCTTGTGACGCGGTCGGTGATTCATCAGAAGCCAGAAATGCCAATGGCGTTAGCGATGTTATTTTGCCTTGCCCCCGTTTTAGCGTCATCGCATGTTGAATCTGATTTACTGCTTTGCAGGCAACAATGTGGCTTAGCAGTGCCAATAATTGTTCCCGGTTCTCAAGTTGCCCGGCCCGTTGGTTTCTTACGGTGTTGTAAAATCCGATCAGTGCTGATTGGGCAACGTCTTCCTCATCAACGTGCCAGATGGGTGCCCGCTTGAGTCGACTCCTCGCAATGTTTACCAATTTAGGCCAATATCGCTGATGAAGTGCCGCCAACGCAGCCTCGTCACCATCCTTAAAATCTGCAATCAATTGGCTGACCGATCCAACTGGGTTTTGCGCGTCGTTACTCATCCAAGCACTTCGAATTCAGATCTAATGATGCGGGGCGTTTCAATTTCGTTAGCAACCGTCCTTATTGTATCGGCCCCCAGTATTGACCGCAAAGCGGAAAGAACTGACGGTAAACAACTCAGGGGCCGATCTGGGCGCTTTTCAAATTTTCTGGTTTTTGTGTCGGGCCGATCGTGGCCATCTTGATTCAACAGCGAAACCAACCTGTGAACCTCGAAACAGGCATATAAACAATCTTCTGGAGAATAATCGATGTCCAACTTAATCCAAAAACGTATGCTGCTGATTGTCGCAATCGCATTGTTCAGCGTCACAAACCTTATTGCTTGCGATGGCACAAAATTACCAATCCCCGACGAAATCCTTGCTGCCAAACATCTTAATTCGGTTATTCAGAACTCCAAATCAATTGGAACAGCCGATAAGCGGAAAACGCAGGCAGAATTTCAAAACGTAGAAAACCAATTCGGTCAGGTTTGGAAACCATTAGAAGAATCGCTTACTGAACTGCAACGAAACCGTGCTTCAGCCGAACGCAATTTGCGAGAACTGCAAGCCAAGCTTGAAATCGAAGGTCAACAACTTGCAGAAAAAATTCGTGTTCACAACGAAGACACCGCAACTCCGGCCGCCACCTACAACCAGCAAGCAGAATCCTTGAATGCCGATATAAAGGCTTTTGAAAAGCGAGAGATCGAAGAGCAGGAAATCCTAATCAAAGACCAGGAACGTCGAGAAAAGAACCGAATCCAGGACCTAACTCAAAAAGCGACTGCCGTAGAGACCTGGCTGGCGGGGCCATCCCTAGGGAATTTCATGAATCGGAAAACCCGGCTCAGCTTCACCGATGGACAAGCGATGAAGCAACTTCGATTGGCCGATAAAATCGGTGGCATTCGCGACTGAAAGTCCGATGAATTCACGCAAAGAACAATCCCAAACGCGAGCCCTGTTTTGTTACTCAGCAAAGCAGGGTTTGCATGGCTGGCAGCTACCCTTTGGGTCTCATTGGAATGGTCGCCCATGGCGCGAACCTAAGCTACCTCGCCCAAACAGAGATTTTGTCGCACTTCTTAGATCAAAAATCAAATGTGTACCAGCTTGTTAGGCCATACGGGCGCTCCGCGTAGTACTTCACAGCACTTGGCGGTTTTCCAAGACGGTGAAGTCTTGGTATGTGAAGTTTCGACTTAGACTATTCCTACAACTGGCGATCCAACAGCAATACCGTCGTTTTTTTGTTCGATCACTTTGCGTCTCTCCGGCAGTTTAAACTGGAATGTGGCTCCTTTTCCGATCCCATGACTCGAAACCATCAGGGTCCCACCCAGTTCGGTAGCAGAATTTGCGGCGCTGTGCAAACCGAAACCATTGCCGGTTTGCTTGGTTGTGAATCCGTGTTGAAAAATTTTGTTGAGCTTGTCCTCAGAGATGCCAATTCCGTTGTCAATGACTTCAAATAGGATGTCTTCGCCAACGGAACTCGCACGAACCCGTATTTCGGGATCGTTGATTTGTGTATCCCTAAGTGCATCTATAGCATTCTTGATCAAGTTAACAAGGATCTGCAGCACCTTATGTTTGTCGGTGATCAGGATGGGAAGGTCGTCTTGACATTCCTGAACAATATTTATTGGATGATCGAAGCAAGTTCCTTTAGTCGCTACGATTGCGTCGAGAACCAGAGCAGCTGGCGACAGCTTCTGTTGCAACCCAGTCGACTTGGTTAAAGACTGTTGAACGTTGACAATTTCTTTGATGTGGTCAACGTTGTTGACAAGATCTTGAATTTCTTAAGAGATCTGCACTCGCTCCTTGCTTAACGCGTCCGTAACACCAAGAATGTATTCGGGAATCATTTGACCGCGATTGTCCTCTATCACGAAGTCAGCAAAATTGGTCTTGTGATCCGAAATAAGGCCCGAGACCTTTTCAAGGTTGGTGAATGCACTTGTTCTGAATTGTTTACTAATAATCGCAGCAGACAAGTTGATGCTATTCAAAATGTTGCCAACGTTATGTAAAACACCGGTTGCAACTTCGGCCATCCCGGCCAAGTGAGAGGCCGCGACCAGTTGTTGCAAACTTGAGTCTCGTTCCTTTTGCGTTTTGCGGTGTACCTCTACTTCCTTCATGAGGCTGACATTTGCCTCTTCAAGCAAGACATTGGCGTATTTGAGCGAATTGACTGCTTCATCATATGAATCGGCGACACTTAGTCGCATTAGATCCACAAAAAGATGGCATTCGATTTCGCCAGCAGTTGTTGATAAGACACTCTTTGTTGTCTTGACCTGAGGGTAACGAATGGACCCGAAAAGCACCCTCGGCGCTGTAAGTGTCAGTTTTGGAAATTGGGTTTGTATGGGGATGATAGCCTCACCAACAATGGTGTTGAGCAACTCGGTCATTGCATCGCAAACTTCTTCGCGAATTTCATCACGATTTTCGTCAGTGATTGGATCGGAGATGTCAAGGAATTTGGCTGCCGTCGCTTCGTTCACTGCCAGGATAAATTCTCCAAATACGGTGCCGGTGAAAACAAGCGACACGATCAAATTCTTGCCGGTCTCGATCGTTTTCTTCTCTTGCGCAGGCACCGCAATGTCACTGGAAATACCGAACATTCCTTCCAGGTTGCGTCGACAAACTGACGTAAACTTTTCAGCGTATTCAATAAGTTCGCACATTTCTTTAGCTCCTGTTCGTCCCAGCATTCTGTAGTGCCTCTTTCATACGCATCAGGTCTTCCTGATTATCCTTTCGGATAGGCTTTTGCAAAAAACTTGCGGCGCCAATCTCTAGGCATTTATCGATTACTTCCTGATCCTGAATTGCTGAATGCATGATGACATTCGCTTCAGGATCGATTGCTTTAATTCCGGCAAGACACTCGACACCACACATGTTGGGCATCGTCACATCCAACAAGGTGACTTCCGGTCGATGTTGGTCAAACAAGTCCAGGCCTTGTTGGCCATCACGCCCCAAAGCGACAACATCGAAATCCATGCCCTCAAGCATTTTCTTGATGACTTTAGCCATGAACTTGCTGTCATCTACGATCAGCACGCGTCTCATTTGAATCTCCCTGGTTCGGCGGTAAAAAATACAGACTTCCAAACTCACTGGAAGCCTTAGAAATTTCATCAGAAAAAGATGCCAAAATCCCATTCGAATGCATCACCCATTCCAACGGCCAAGCAACTTGCTTGTTGCCTTGCTTCGGACTGTGTCATTATCAACCTCGCGATCCTGGAACCAACTCCTCACAGATGTGAATGGTTCCTTTAATTGCTGAACCTTTCCAACCGTAATAATGGGCTGGAGCAGGTGGCTCGCGATGTTGCGTAAGTTTAGGTCAGCCATTTTGTAACAATGGTTGTTTACTTTGCCTCAAAATACATTTGCAGAAACAGATAACGATCAAATCAAACGTAGTACTCCTAACCACAACTGCTCTGATTCGATTGATTTCGAGAGTTTTTCAAATTTGATAGCAAGTTTCTACGATGACCTGCCCCAGTGAACGACAAGCGACTCAACGAGGTTCGAATCTTGCTCGAAGTCCTCCTCCGCTCTTTCAGCCGCATCCTAGTTACAAGGATCAGCTCACAGCTTTCATCGGCCCTGCTCATCGTTCAACAGAGAAGTCATCAGATGTTGCAGCAACTCAGTTTGGCACTTAAATTCGGCGTGTTTCTTTGAATTCATGCCATCCCGTCTCCCCTTTCGTAGTAGATTGATGCAATCCTCGACATCTAAAAGGCCTGGAATGTGACATGGATGGCGCCCTTTTACATTTTTTCAGAATAGCCTTTTGAAAAATACGGATTCAAACGAATTGGCAATCAAATGCGATTTGGCCTACGCACTCTGCTTATCGCAACGCTTGCGATCGGACTCCTCGCACACCTGCTTGAGTGCCTTCGCGGCCATTCGGTCGTGAAACTAACTCAGCTGATGCTCGTTTTCTGTCTGGGCACCTCCGCTGTTGTCTTGTCGCCCGTTGTCGCTGCGGGAATCCTTGGACGGAAGGGTGCACTCTTTGGCGTACTGTTTGGCGCCCTTTTCTGGAGCTGCATGCTGTACATGATCTACTTTTACGAAGGAGAGATCTTTCGTTTCATGTGGATGCACCTGATTCTTCTACTCACCGTAACCACCATCACAATCTGGGGACTCTTGCATTCAAAAGAACCTGATTCTATGAACACGCACTCTGTGATAAAGCTTTTGACGAAGCGGACAAAGCATCGAAAAGAAAAATGATTACAAAATAGTATTGTCGTGACAACCAATTTTCCGTTTGAGAATTGACCAGAAATCCTGGCAATCAGCGGCTCACCGAAGCGGCACTCGATCGACTGACTCACCGCTGTCGCATCATCGAAACTAAGGGCGAAAACTACCGGCTCAAAGACGCAAAACGACGATCAGGCCAGTCAAAAAGAAGTCGGCTTAAACACAGCAACAATGACAGTCAAACCCCTCATATTTTTTTACCTATCGCCGCACTTTTCCGCCACCAATCGCCATACCCCAAGTGGCTGATTGACCTAGATTTGAGCCTCGGTTACCCAAAAGGAGGCCCAAACATTACGCCCTTTCTTAGAAAGCCAAGAGCAGTTGTCATACTAGTGATGGCAAAGGGAGTTAAGTAAACCTATATGCCGTTCGTCGATATGACCGAACGCAGTACAAGCTACTCATCTCTTCGATCCGACTTGCTGAACTGATGTACCAAAATTTTATGTGACTTGGATTTTTGCTTGTGCATCCGTTGTAACCGAATGGCAAGCAGAGGGTCTTTACCAAGGAATCGCACATTCATCCACGAATGACACGAATTGTTTGTTGAACGGCACGCCCTCCAAACGAAGCGGTTACCGTCACTGCAACAGCAGAAGGACCACGGTCGGGAAGCTCGTTGGTTCTTATCGTAAATTGTTCCGAAATTTGCCCACTGTTTATCGCCACCGTCGGCGGGACGACTAGGACCGATGGGCGACTGCTTTCCAAAGTGACGTCGGCAGCCGAATCTCCCGCTGGCAGCGTCAAAGAAACAGTAGCTTCGATCAACACGATCATCACAAAATATGTCGATACCACGTGCTAATTGCTCGGCAGTCACAAGAATGTGCAGTTTCTTGAACAGTACCCCAAACGGCTTAAATCGAGGCACTTAACCGAGAGGAGGCTAAAAAATGGTTAGGCCACAATCTCAATCCCCACTAGACGCCCTTCCTTGTCAAAGTCAAGTTGGATGCGGGCTCCGTTGTAGTCATAAATGTCATCAAGCGATATAGATTTTTTTACCAATCCGGGAACAATTTCTGCAGGATAATCTGGCAATGCTACGTAAACCGTCTCAGATTTTTGCATCTTGATTTTTGAACTCATTTGATTAACTCCCTTTTCCGAGCACAGTGCGGAGAATAGCGGTACGTTTCTTGGTGATTTCGTAAACGGCATGCCCATTTCCAAATGGAACAAGGACTGAATCGGGGCGTTTAGGATCAGGGATCGTGCCCGGAGGCAAGCCTTCGGTTTTGAATTTCTTTCCTAGTTCACGCAGTGCATCTGCAGCCGACTTAATATCAGGAAATACTCCACGCTCCACAGCTCTTTCAGAGGCGTGAACGATGTCTGAGTTGACTGCCTTACCCACCGATGGCGGTGTCCACTTTTTGGCAAGCGTCTCTAGAAAATCATCAATTTTTGTTTTCAAGCCTCCAAAAATCCTACCCACACTTTCTGGAAGCTGCCCTAATGCATTCGATAGAACTTCAAGCAATGGCTTAATTCGAGCTGCAAATTTCGGATTCTTAGCAGCATAGGTTATTGCTTCCGTGACAATTCTTATGAATTTATTGGCTTTCCCTGCTTTTGCTAAGTCGCCAAGCCACGGCACCATCGCGACTACGTTAATTCCTGCATAAATAAAATTTCCTTGGCTCAATTCCGCTGCACAGGCAACACCATCACAGGCAGGAGTAGGATCAAGAATTCCCCCAATGTCTACAGCTGTTACTGCAAGATCAAATATAAGTTTTCGTTCCTCCTGACTGAGGTTTTCTGCCCCGCCACTGAAAAGAAACCCCAAATCATTTGACCCTTTAGCATTTTTTTTACGAAGTTCTTCAGCCACTTCTGGAGTAACAACTGCAAAAACAACACGAGGGTCGCCAAAAAAAGTAGTAACGCCATCAAGCCGAACAACACCGCCTAACACCTGCGGACGATCCCATTGATCCGTGTCAGGATTGTAACTTCCCTGCAAAATTTGCCGAATTATTTCTAAAACATCAGAAGGGTTTTGCCCGTCTAAACTAAAAGTACGGAGTTCCGGACCACCGTTATTAATGACAAGGATAATTTCATTTGTGGGAACAGCAGGGGAAAACCTCAGACTATTGCTCGTCGGATTATACTCTCCGACCAACATGTTCATTCCTGATCGAGGGTTATCTGTTAGAAGATAGAATTCATCCGCCAAATCCTCGTTACCAAGAGCACGAGAATAGATAAGTTCTCCTATTTCATTGAACTCGACCCTTCCAAACACTGGATCAGAAACACCAAGAAGTTGGAGACCCTCAACATTATGGTCAATACTTAGGATTGTCCCGTCGTCCAAAACAAACAAACTGGAATGCACACATTCAGATACTGAATTGCTTGGCATGTCGCCCAAATCTTGAGCCACCACTGTGGTGGTAGCAGCAAGAAAAATCGCGAGCAAAGCAAAAGAAATTTTTCTCATCAATCTCACCCTCTTCAAAATAATGTTCCAAAGTGCGGCAACCTAACGACTAGACCGTTGCAGCAAAAGACTACTGATTTAGTTTCCGCCAAACCGACTATCGTAGACATGATGAGCAAATTCCCCACCAATTTTTCATCCGCCCTTCCATAGTACGACACAGGCTCGAAATAGAAAATGGGCTGTTCTCCTCATGCCCGTTCAGCTTTTGTCATTGAAAGTGATATCGTTTTCAAATTTGGATTCGAAAGTCTCGTCTAATTCCTTCAACTCAAGCAACTGGGTTTATTGAAATGCGTTGTTTGCCCCAAATCTGGTATGCATGAAACTCAGATGGGGAAAGCTAAAAATTGTACAAGACAGTTTGCTCTATCTCTGGACTCAATGGACTGGCAGCAAACCCTCGTTCTGAATTCTCACCACCTCCTCTTTTGATCGTGCGAGTCGCGTCGGGAATCACCGAATGGCGACGCTCGATGAGAGGGCTTGGTTCAGTCGCCTTCTTGCGGAATCAAGGCATCGTGTCGCTGAAAGATCGTTCAAAACTGGTTTATCTGGAAGAAGAAACAGGGCAAACCCAAACGATCATTACGATTGCCGACAAGGAAAAAGGTCACCAATTGACTCGGTTTGTTGTCGGGAAAAATCGAGGGCTTTTAGTTTTGGCAGGCAATGAATCGGCCGAAAAGGGGAAAATCGACGTTTGGGACTTTGACAGCAAATGATGGTTTGCGTTGACTAGTATGGCCCGTTCGGAAAAAAATGTCCCACAGTCTTTTTGGATAATTCCGCAATGCAGCATCGGAAGAAGATACCTTTCATAAACTTTGGGCGGTTTGACGATATCGCTTGACGGAGACTTTGATGAGTTGGATAAGTCTTTTTTTGCTCTCGCGAGCTGCAATTTCAGATCCGCCACCTCTGCCAGCAGTTCGGCAACGAGGGCTTGCCGTTCGGCAATTTCAACATCTTTATCCGACATCCAAAAACAATAGCAGCACTCAGAAAATCTCGCATCACCAATCAAAACCGTGAACAGAAACAGTAAATCTATGTGCCGTTCGTCGATATGACCGAACGCAGTACAAGCTACTCATTTCTTCGATCCGACTTGCTGAACTGATGTACCAAAATTTTATGTGACTTGGATTTTTGCTTGTGCATCCGTTGTAACCGAATGGCAAGCAGAGGGTCTTTACCAAGGAATCGCACATTCATCCACGAATGACACGAATTGTTTGTTGAACGGCACGCCCTCCAAACGAAGCGGTTACCGTCACTGCAACAGCAGAAGGACCACGGTCGGGAAGCTCGTTAGTTCTAATCGTAAATTGTTCCGAAATTTGCCCACTGTTTATCGCCACCGTCGGCGGGACGACCAGGACCGATGGGCGACTGCTTTCCAAAGTGACGTCGGCAGCCGAATCTCCCGCTGGCAGCGTCAAAGAAACAGTAGCTTCAAAGTCCTCGCCCCCAATTGCGGATGATTGAGCAAATGCAAGCGATTGCATTCTTGGAAGAATTTGAACGTCTGGCCTCGATTCAGGAACCAGCCAAAACCACATCTCAAAATCGCCGCCGCGCTGGCTGTTACCACTGGGTAGCCTGACATCCGTGTGGTTCTCGCCTGGATGCCCAAAACTGTCTCCGTTCAGGTATCGCAATTGTCCTTGTGCGTCGGTCGATTCAGCCCAAATAAAGTTCCCCCGGAGGTTCAAGTGCGCCAGAATCCGCGGCTCACGAAAGATCGATCCGCGCGAGCGCATAAATAAAAACAAACGCTCAATGGTTGTCGCATCCTGCAAGGGATTTGCCAACCAATCCCGGGATGCACCAAAGGGTTCCCAGATTATTCTTTCGCCCTGTGCATCAACTCGTGCAAAAAGTTTCAATGGTCGAAAGCCGATCAGGTCATCGGGTTCAGAAAAAATATCCCGGTCGGGATTCAATGGATAAGGCAAGTCAAGCGTAACTGTGCATACCGGTTTACCCAGAATCGATTCAGGTTGATTGGGGATCCACGGTTGGTTGCCGCGTACCGAATCTCGCTCAACACGATCATCACAAAATACCTCGATACCACGTGCCAACTGCTCGGCAGTCACAAACATGTCGTTGGCCAGCGGAATCTCAGGAACGTTGTTCTCGTTACGCAATTGCACACGCGTAATATGAAATCCTGGATCTGTCGAGGAACGATCTGTTTCCAGTCCGCACAGGGAGGGGAAAAATCGGCGGCAGTCTTCGAGCAGTTGCCAGCCTTCGTGGTTGGAAGCGATCGCAAGTTTGCAGTAACTGTGTTCAACTCCGTCTGGAAGTCGAGGAAGTGGCGTTCCAAGTGAGTCTCGCGGCCACTCGATATCGGCCGTAGCCGTTCGAGCTGGGATACACCAATAATCACCCGTCCGAAGTCGGCCCAAATCAAATCGAACTTCGACCCCATCTTCTAATTCAATAAATCCTTCGTTTTCAGCTGGAACTATGACGTCCATTTCGCCATCCGTCATATCCCATCTGCGAACTTTCGCATGCGCAGCGGTTTCAAATCCTGAAACAGATTCGCTTAAAGTGATCTCATTCGTGGATGAATCAATCGACGCGATTCGCACGACAGAGCCTGGATTGCCCAAAAGTTCATGATTGTCGTCGCTAAGCTCAACCCATTGTCCAACCTCAAGTCCCAAAACGTCATCCAAGCCAAGGTGAGCAACGCGAATTCTGTTGGTCGGTTGAGCCCCGATAAATTCTTCAATACGAAAGGTGAGAGAACCGTTTTCGCGTGACCACTTGAATGTGGGCCCTTGGGGAGATTCGCTTCCACGGTGAATTTCTACACGATAAAGCTGATTTTCCAATCTGCGAAACCCGGCTTGAGGAGGCAGAATGCACGGATCATCGTCGTCCTCAGATGGTCGAGCGCGCGCAGCAAGCTGGCCAGTACTTTCCGAAATGTGTTCAAGCCATTCTGGAAATTCATCGGAGCAATTTGGCGATTCCTGGTCGGCAATTGGAAAAAGTTTGACTTGAAAAATTGTTTTCGATCGAGTGGTCGTATCCGGACCTCCCAGGGCCACCTCCCGGATAGATGGATCTTCCAGCGCGCTTAGGTGCCGCTGCCAAACATCCAAGTAGATGAGATATTGTCCAAATTCATGACTTTGATCGTTTTCCAACGCGTTAGGATAATCGGGTTGCGTCGTGTAGGTGATGGCGCGTCGAAGTCGCGGCGCGATTGCATTGCGAATCGTTGGTGGAATCAGCTGATGGAGACTTAATATGTTTTCCTGAATTGCAACAATTCTAAAACCTGCGGAATTGCCTGGATCTTCAGAGTCGAATAATTCAATCCATTGGTCAACTTCAAGATCATGCCCATCCACTGACAAGTGCGGCAGTTCGATTCGTTCCGATTGTTGGTCAACAAAAGCAAACGAAAGTGGCGTGCTGGTCAACTCACACAGAATTCCGTCAACATAGATGCGTCCCGCCGAGATGGACAGGTCCTCTGCGTTGGGGGTCGTTTCGATCTGAAAACCACCCCCTTCCATGGGAACGCAGCATCGACCAATGATATCCCGCGTTTCCGTACGCCGCAGATGCTCGTTGATATCGAGTTGTTCATTCCAATCCGCATCAGTTTGGACCCGGCCTTGCTGCATCCGCACTTGGCGGAACCGCTTATTGGCCGAGAATGTAAATTTGGAATTGTCGCCCTTCATTTTGTATCCTTGTGGTCAATCAAGTTGAGTAAAAGATCCCAGCTTCCAATCCGAATCGCAGGTATTCCTCAAGCCGAATGCGCAAGTTAGTTTCACGCTGCGGCTGAAACAGTTCGTGAAACGCTCCCATTTCCGCTTCGTCATCCGCTCCAGTACGAATCTTGGCCGGTTGCAAAGCCAGTTGCAAGTAGTTGGGCCTGCCGTAACGAGTTTCGAGGAACACGGGTTGTAAACGGGCACGCACGTCAGCTCGTATCAGGTCTTTCTCGGTTTCGGTCGGTTCCTTCCCCAGAGATTTTCTTGCCAGTTCGATGGCCATGCCGATCGACAGGTCCGGCTGACAACGGAATCGTCTGGGCACACGCGATCCTGGAGGCACATACGAGAATCGAATGCAGCCAATTTGCTTTTGAGCCGCACGAATGGGCGCTGTCCATTCATCTGTTTCCAAAAGACGAGCTGCAAAAATTGAATTGGTGACCATCGGCAGACTTTGTGCGTGCACCTTGCCTATGATCGTACTGTTGGAAACTTCGAGTTCACCGCCCGGTTCGTCAGGGGCAAGCCCTCGATAAGCAACAGCCGTCTCGCGGGTCGCATCCACAATGCTGTTTGAAACTCGTACAACTGAGCTGTCAGAAACCTGAATGGAACCGATAATTGAGCTCTCGATTTCGATCGTGACGTTGGGGGACTCAACGATCAAGCTCGCTTGTTGGCCATTCAACGGCTCGCCGTTGCTGTCTAACTCAATACCCGGGACAAGCGTGCAGTGTCTTAATCGCAATCTGTGCAACTGGTTGTCATTGCTCGCTGAAACACGCAACGTTCCCCCAGCGATTATCAACCCGTTGAGGGTAATCTCCGAATCCTCACCTCCACTTAGCTCCAAATCATTTTGCAGAATCAAAGTTGCGCGATTTCCGTTGGCGGAACGCAACTCAATCCCACGGGCAGCGGGTGCGTTGATTGCAACTGTTTGTTCGTAGCGACCGGAGTCCGCAATTTCAACCGCTCCGCCATTGATTAAGAGATCGAGGGCTGACTGAATTGAATTGCCGTCGGCAACTTGCTCTACCTCATGCTGCAAAGTGTCGAAGGAGTCGGAACTCGCGTACTCACCGCCCCCCATGTTCGCGCTAAACCCGTAGTGGAAAGTCACGAGCAGTTCATCTGGCGGCGGCTGGTTCTGGGGAGTAACAATGCGTCCCAGTTCTGGATCAATTCCGAAATGATCAGAATTCTGGTGCGCCCAATTACCGGCTTCAACATCGACCAAGTTGCAAGCGCGAACGCGCGAAATATCGACGGGATCGCCATTGACTGTCAATAAGATACTCTTGTCCTGGCCGTAGTATTGGTCAAGTCTTTCGTGCAAGACACGTCGGCTAATCGGTTCAGGTACATTGATTGGTTTGGCAAGCTGTGGAATCTCAGTTTCTGATTCGGCACGTGTGAAGAGTGGTGCGTTGTTTCCGAGCGGACTAAAAAACCACCGGCGGCTGTCGTGGCGAGCCGCTGGTGACCGCGTCAATGAATAGTCCTTCAACCGCCAAAGATGAATACCGACGTTGCGAATGTTATGTCCGCCTCGACTTCTGCGGGCGTCCACGCGGCGTACGTCAAGAGTATGCGCGACCTGGTCAAAGGCAGTATCAAGCCGTTCGAGAGATTCCCATCGCCGGAAATCGGGGGATTGTCGGCTATGCAATCGAATATGATTCATGTATTGCGTCGTTGACAACAACTCAAAAAACTCGACGACTCGCGATTTCCATCCGGTGACGGCAAAGGCAACTTCTTCCAGCGTCACCGCTGGTCCTTTTCTTCGACGCAATCCAGTTGTCTTGGCGACTTCTCGCCGCGGGCTGGAAATTTCCGGTGCGACTCCGTAAAGTGACTCGTAGCCGATCAAGTCGCCCAGGTAGGGCACAACCCATTCAGCGCATGTTTCAATAAACAAGTCGTCGTACGCTTGCCGCATGCTCTCGTCGAGAACGCCGACCTGTTCGGCAATCACTGACAAAAGTGCTTTGAGTGGTTCGCCTTGTTCCGCATCCCGAATGCGAAAAATCGAGGGCAACAGTTCATAAAGGGTTTCTACGTCAGAATTCAATTGCTCATCTCCAGTCGCTCCAGCGTCAAAGGATCGAGTGTCAAAAGCTCTGCCGCAAGTGGGTCGCCATCGCTTCCCGGCCGATTTGATTCTGCAACAATCCGGACATTCAAGGACGCAACAAGTGCGTCACTGCGGTACAGTTTGTCCAAGTCGACTGCGACAACGCCTATTACGTTTTGAATCACAGCAACGACTTCACTTTGATTGACGGGTTGCCCAAAACTGCGGGCGTCAAATGAAAACGACTTCTTAAGCGACTGCTCTATTTCAATTTGCACCTTTTCCGGAAGATAATCGGGATGGATTTTGATCTTCCCTTCCAGGCGAAACAGCGCTCGGCGATAAGATTGAATCCGAAATCCAACCAGGGGGTCGCCAGAATTCCTCAATGCCTGAAAGAGGTTGTTGTGTGTGCTGCCTCCAGCTGTGATCTCTTCGCCATCGGGTCCTGCAACAGTGAGCAGTATTATTCGCAGGTCACCTTGCCAAGCCCATGTTGCAAACGCCTTGGCAATTCCTGCAAAAGCTCGCGCGAAATCTTCGTAATCTCGCAACGAAACCGCACGGCCCATTGTGAGCATAGGTAACGGCGCGTTTAATCTTGCGCTTTCCAGCGACTCTGGATCGTCCGCACCAGAAGCAGGCAACGGATTGGTAACCTCTTTGACCCCCAACGGCGGGGCAAGCAGCATGGAAAGTTGGCCGGCGCCAACCATTCCTTCCAGCCCGATACCTGTCCGGTAGTCAACTCTTACGTTGTCTTGTCCTGTCTGCAAACGTGCACCGAGATCGCCATTTCCAAACTCGACAGTGGTTTGCCCTTGGTCATTTTCACGCGTCGAAAAAACGCGGTCGGCAGGGCCTTGCCCAAAAAGCATTGACACTTCCTGCCAGCGAACGTCGTTCACTCGAACGGTAAGCGTCGATTCTGTGCCGCGGGGAGTCGCTGCAGAAACGTACGTCAGCGGTGGACGTCTTAGCGCCATCTTTTGGAACTCCAGACTGGCACTTCCCGACCCAAGCACTTCGCGAACGGTTTCACCATGCGTTGCCAAAGTGACATTGGCATTGATCGTAAATGATTCGCGAATGTAACTCCGTGCGAGTGGCTCAACGAAGCGAATCGTTGTGAACCCCTCAATCATCGAAACGGCCGCCAGCGTTTTGATTTCGCTTTTCAACTTACCTGGTTCTTCGGCTGGGTTCCCATTGACAATGACTCGCTGGCCAACACTCAAATAGGGATAATAATCGTCAAGCGTTACCATGTTGGAATTGATTTCGCTGGTAATTGGCAACTCGGCAAGGACTAGTTTTTCGCTTTGAGCAAAAACAGTCGTCTCGCGAATACTGAAATCGTCAAAGTTTTCGTTCCGATCGAGCGTCAGGCGCGAGACCTTGCTGCTCATTCCGTAGTCACTGAGTGTTAGTTCCGCCTGTGATACAACACGGTATGACCGGCGGAAGTTTTCCGATTGAAGTGCCAGCCAAGATCCGGGAATGATTTCAGAATAAACGCGGTCCAAATAAACATTAGCTGCAGCTCCCCCACTGTGAAAATCGAGGTTTCGGCCTTCCCATGAATCGGGATAGGCAGGAAGGACCTCGGTATAGCGAACAACATTGCCGTCCGAGTCGCGGACGACCGCAAAATCGGACACCCGCATATTGGTTGGGAGCGACTCGTAAAGTGGTGCGTTATGTCCAAAGATCGCTGCCCGTTTTCGAAAAACGAAAACTCCGATGTGATGATCCTCGTTGGATTGGGCTCGCAGGTTCGAAATCCCTTCTCGCAACTCGTCAATCGACCAGCCTTGAATCTCGGCCAACTCCAAAAGGTCAGCAGAATTCCACGTCTTATTCAGAATTTCGTTTTCAATCAATGTGTCGGTCAGATTCGCCTTTTGACTGAAAACAACTCCGACTTCTGGAGGCACCTCAACGGTTGGTTCGCTGGAAACGCTTGCCGAGACCAATTGCATATCAGCCAACGTCGTCTGTTTTTCCGTGTCAAGTTGAACGGTTCTTACAAAGTTCAAAGCCTGATCGTTGTTGGATTCAACAATGATCAATGCATCACCAGATCTTAACTGTGTCGCGGTGCCTTCAAAAACCATGCTGTTCATGCCAAGCGAAACAAACTGCGGTTTTGTCAGGCGCGGACGGATTGAGTTCCAGTCGACTCGCGCAACAATTTTTTCAACCGACTCAAACGTCTGCGGTTTTTCATCGGGGCCTGGAATGCTTTGAGCTTTAACGCCGATTCCAATTGTAGTAGTTCGCAGCGCTCCTGCGGAATCGTCCAGTTTAAACGCGAGATAGGCACTTGCCGCAACTCCTGGTTTCGGGCGGTAACCGATCAACCTTGCCAGTTCGACGACGGACAATCTTTCCGTTGCGGTTCGCAAGTATGACTCGTTGGCCAGTCGTTCCTGATAAAACGCGAGAATGTCCGAAACAGTCGACCAGGCATCAATCATCCCAATCGCAAAGTCGGTCGTGTCGCGCGTGCGCAATTCAGCGAGCGGCGGATACTCTTCACTTGAAAGACGCGCCAACATCGTTTGATTAAACGTCGAGTGCGTCCCGACGCGATACGCTACAGTTGATAGGCCCGGTGGATTTGTCAAAGGCTCAGGAGTTTGAGCGTTCAGTCCCTCGCAGCAACCGCAGTCGTTTAGCTCACCGGAATATCGATTGCTCATTTTATTTTCCTCCGCCAAGTGTCAGCCGAAACACACCGCGTTCAGGAAAGTTCGGGTCGTTGTCGAGTCTTGCGATCTCCAGCCGATGTAATTTGAGAAAGCCGTCTTCCAGTGGTTTTGAGTCGGGCGTTCCTTGGCGTTGGAATTTTTTGATTTCGACCGATGACACACCTTCAACCGCTTGCGCAGCAGCATAAAGTTGACTGAGGTACACGGTCTGTCCAAAAGTAAAATTGTCTGGATGAAAGATACCGCGAACTTCACCGACGAAACTGCGGTTGCTGAAAACGCGAAGCAGCGATTGTTTGACATTCGTGCGGAAAAAAGTCGCCGCAACACAAACATGGACATCAACCTCAAGAGGCACGAAACGCGGCCCGTCGACTTCTAGGTCGTAGCCAGCCATCCGGTATCGTTCCAATCTCTGTCGCAACTGAGCTTCAAATTCCGAATCCACTGGCAACCCGCCACGCCGATCGGCGGTCAAGAATACGGTCGGCCAACTTCCCGTGAAACGAAACGTGGCTGCCGTTCGTTGTACTTGTGGATCACGCTCGCCGACTTCGACATAGTCAGCAGCGGTAACGGCGCGTTCCTGTTTTCGAAATGCAAATGGCGCTCGATTACGAACTTCTTCCACAGTTTCCGATTCCACGCCACCCCTGGCCGGGATTGGATTTCGAATTCCCGTAATCTGAGGGATTGGAATCGCGATGTGAGCAAGTGAATCCGCACCAATATTTCCTGATACTCCGTTCCCAACCCGGTAGGTGGCCGAAAAAACGCTTCTAGATTCTGGGCGTACTCCAAGCCGGCGATTTCCAAATCGCAAACTTGCATCCGCATTCGATTCCTGCTCGACAACAAAGTCAGCAGCGCTATCGTCGCTGTTGAACAGATCTCGCACCGCCGTCCAGGTCGTTGCCTGTCCATCCAGCTGGCTTGTCAATTGGATTGCAGGCAAACTAGCCTGTGGGCCAAAATTGAAAACCTCGCAAGCCGATTGCGATTGGTCAAATTCAGCGGCGTGCGTCAGCGGCCACTCTCGAAGACGAGGACCAAATCGAACGGGTACTGGAATTCTGTCCGATCGTTCACAACGATCGGAGGCTGGAAGCGGCGCATAGTTCATTTTCGACTCAGGAACGATCCCAAGGTGCTCGTTGGAAACTGTTCTGCCGTGATCGGCAAGCACAATATTTCCTCTGGCAACACTGACATTGTCAATGAACGCTTCATCGTGTTCGGAATCCGTTCGGGAAGACATGCAAAACGGCATGGGCAAGGCGTCGTCTTGATTCCAACGAATCTCGGTGATGGGTTGATCGTTTAACGGATCCCGCAATGGGTCGTTCTCGTCACCAACCTCAACTGCCGTCAATCGAACCGCGACCCGCTTTGCCGGGTCCGCATCTGCTCGGCTACCTGAACGTGGGCCGATTACTTCTTCAAAGATAAGCACGTCACCCGCGCGAAGATCTGGGAACCGCCCACGCAACGTTGCACTTGTCGCGCCAGCCGACAAGCAACATTCGCGATTGCCCCATGTGTAAAACGGTAACTCGTTATGATCCACAAACAATTCGTCGATATCGTGTGTCGTTTCAAACACGATTGCCGCATCGTTGATTATTTCAGAAGTATGCTCAACGACGACAGGCAGGTTGGGAATCGCAGACAGCACTGGAGTTCCCGCCGGCAAACGCGGTGGATCATCGTCGTTACTTTTGACGACATCGGAATCGACTGCAACCTGTATCCAAGTCCGCGCGTTGCAGCCGTCGTGCATGAAATAGTCAACAAGCCTTGCATGGCGAGCGACTGAAATTCGCCGTCTGGCTGTCGTCAAATAGGCCTCAGTTGCGACGGCATCTTGCTGGTAACTCAAGCGATCACCAACATAAGCAAGCAATTCAACGATCGCAATCCCTGCGTCTGCGGGGTTGCGATCCCTCCACTCCGGAGTGATGGTTGCCAAACGATCTAGCATCAATCGCCGAAAGCTCGCGTAGTCCTTTGCGAGATAGTCAATGTTGGGCGGCACGTTTTCGTCAGGAGGACAAACTCGAGGAATTTTGCAGTCAAAGTCCGTCGCGCATTCGACTTTGAATGAGAAATCAATGGCTGACAACAACGAATCAAAATCCACAGGCGGGATATCGGTAGAACTCGTATCGGTGAGGACTAGTCGATAAGTTGAAAAGTCGCCCGGTGAAGTCGTTCGAAGAACCAATACATTCTCCAGCTCATTGAGTGAACCCAAAAGCGTTTGCTCGGCTGAGTTCAACAGAGCGGCGGGAACCAAAATTAAGGGAAAAGCCCATTCGATTCCAACCGGTTCGATTCGTTCGCCTCCGTCGATTCTGACATTGTCAGCAGTCAAACCCGTTGGTGGTTTGAAACATCGCACCAGCAGCGTTTGTTGCCGTGGACTTCCAACGGGTGCATCACGGTCAAGCACTTCCAGAAAGTCGATTCCATTAAGAGTCGGGTGCTGTTGCACTCCAGTTCGGCGGCGCTCATCACAACAGAAATACTTCATATGAGCTGCCCTCCCGAAAACTCCGCAATCTCTCGCTCGCCAGTCCGGCGGACGATGTACTGAATGGCGATTCGAATGGTTTCATCCTCGTTGTCCACATTGACTGCTTCTACCAGGATCAGGTCTCCAAGCCATTGTTGAAGTGCGCCCTGGACCATTGCTTGCGTGGTGGCGGTCAATTCGTCGCTATTGGGAGCAAACAAAAGTTGTCGCAGCCCGCTTCCAAACATTGGCCGGTTCACCCGTTCGCCCGGATTGGTAAACAGGACTTGGTAAATCAAGTCACGCAAATATTCTGACGCGCCGGATTGCGCCGTACGGTTGTGATTGTCGAATCGAAATGGAAAATCTACGTGCATGGTTTTGACTTAGGTAGCAGTGACTCGAGTTTGGGTCGCGATGACGGAAAGTGGCGTTCCGGTGGGTGCGCTAATCGCCAGGCTGTCAATCAACAAAACTGGTACTCCGCCGGCGGTTACGCGCACGGAGCCGGTAACAAATTGCGCGGTCACGCACGGACCGTTCGCCGCCGGCGGTGGCGGCAACGTACATCCTGCGACTACGTAGGGCGTACTTTGATTCACCACGGGTTGCCCGCTGACAAGTACGCGCGGATTGGGCGCCGTCGGTGTTGCTTGCCCAGCATGCGAACAAAGTACAGTTGAGCCTAAGTGCAAAAGTGTTCCTGGCATATTTCTCTCCAAGGTCAAATGATCGTGAGGGCACCTGCATTGATGTCCACTGTAGGGCCAGTCATGGTGATCACGGCTCCTTTACCATTGCTGATTGTGATGCCAATATCAGTCACAGAAATCATCGCACCAGTTGCTGTCTTGAGCTGAATTCCACCGGTCGGCCCTGGGACGTCGCTGATCGAGATACCATTTTGAGCCGGAGTTTGCATCGTAATTCCCGGTACTGTTGGTGGAACCAGAAATGCCATTGCAGGCACTTCGGCTGCAGAACCCCAATAGCATCCCGTCCAAATTGGATAGTCTGGATCACCCTGTTCAAATTCAATCCAAACGCCTGCACCCGGGATTGGAACAGTAAACATTCCCATTTGAATTCCCGCGACCGGAACGCACGGCATTGCCCAGGATGAAAGCGCAACCTGAGACACGTCGGGTACCATAACTTGAATGCGACCGGTTTGAAGTGGGTCGACGTTATTGACAACCACGCCACGGAATTTGCCAAGGTGTTTTTTTGTTGGACCGCTGCTCATGAATTGACCTTTGGAATCGTTGATATCAAGCCGTTGCGGCTCAAGTTAAAACTCTGCGTGAATTTCCCTCGCTCCAGTTTGTCGGTAACGCTCTCGACATAGTGCAGTCCGTCAAAGGCTGGTCCGACGCCCCGCACGCCAACCAAACCTCGCGGTCGAAGCAGTCGTCCATATCGGAGAACGTCAAGCGTTCCTGATCCCGTTACGACATTTGAAGACTCGGACGCCGCAGTCAATCCGATGGATGCAGCGCGGGTTGGAGGAAGTTTGGCTGTACCGTTCTTCAAATCAATTTTCAAAGGGATCGGCGGAATCAAGCCAAGTGGCGGATTGAGTGGTGAAATGTCCGGAATCGGAATCGGGATCGGCGCCTTGCTGATTGCGTCTTGTATATAGATGACGGGAAGCGAGGCATCCTGACTGTTAAAGCTAAAGTTTATCGACTGCACGTTTGTGTGCGCATCCATGTTGGTGTTGAGGGCCGGTTGCGGAACCCCCACTTTGATACGAGGTCCCCAATAGGCAACGCTCATTCCTGGTTTTGGCCCTGGATCGATATAGAAGACATGGCCAACCTCACTTGCCATCTGGTTGATATATTCCAGATCAGTTCCTTGGTGAATCGGAATTCGCGAAGTTGGAATCGGGATGTCTGGCAAGATTGGCGGAATGACCAATGGCGTGATGCCAAGCGGAGCGTACTTGGCCAATATCGCCAATACTCGCAACTCGGGCGGCATAGCCGGATAGGGAATTCCACTGAAGTCGACATAGTCCATCACACGCGAGAGGTCATCGCCAGTGATGGTCAGGTTGGAATTGCCCGCACCAGCACCAGGTTGCATTTCATGATTCGTCATCACGCCATCACACAAAGTCTGTGAGACACCGTTAATCGTAATGATTAACAACACACGCATAAACGGAATTGAACTTCCTCCGGCCACCATGAATAGAGTTTGAAGTGGCGAGCGATTGCTAAGCGAAAATTGCAATTGAAAAACACTGGGTCCATCTGTCGATGTAGTGACCGAGACGCTGACCAGCGCATCGATCATCTCTTGCGGTACCGGCAGTGGAACTGCAGGTCCGACCATCAACGTTAAGTGGATCCCTTTAAGCATTGGGCGTACCTGGAATCCCTTCAGGCAAAGTAATTCTCAGCTTTCGACCTGGCGTACTGGTCAACTCGTCCGGTTCAATCGCGTTGTTGGCATCGCAGATTTGCCAGTAGCGAAGCGAGTCGTTTACGTAGAAATGGGCCAAGTTGTCCAGCCGATCTTCAGCGACCACCGTATGTTCCTGCAGTAGCGAAAATTGGCTGGCTGGAGGGACAAAACGTCGGCGCAAATGGACGATCGTTTCACCATCAGCCGACTCGTGTGTCGTCAGTTCGATGCCGTGGTAGCGACTGTTCGGCGGAAATGCGGTTGTTGACAACGGCATTCCGGCCAGTAACTTGCTCAGTGGATCATTCATCCAATTCATCCAATTCCTCCAATTCCCAGTGCACCCAATGTGCCGTTAGGGTTCTTTCCAGCTAACGATTCCTTTTGTTGCAGGTAACTCATGAACAGGTTGCCGCCTCGATGATCGAACCCGAGATCGTCAACATTGAGCACCTGCATTCCCAAACTGATCTTTGCGCGGATTGGATTGAGGTTGGGATCAAAGGCTTCCTCGGTCATGCTTAGTTCCGTAACTCGCACCGGCAGCACCCGATTCTTGTTCCAAACGAAAAGGCTCAAGGGGGCTTCCATCGGCACGATCTCCAACGTTCCCTGTTGGGCAAGGCGGTTGTTGGCCTGAAGTTGGCCGCTCGTCGGGTTGACGATGGATTCCAAGGCCGCCAATTGGGGATGAATTCCGAACTTCGTTGCGTTGGGGTTTCGCTCGGGAAACTCAAGTTGATCCGTCGCGTCCAAGTCGGCCTCCAGATTAATGGTTTCGGTCGCAGGTCCGGTCAAGCGCAGCGCCTCGGAACGATCGCCCTCGCCTTCGACGCCTTTAACTTTGAGCGAGCGCTTCAACGTTTCCGGGTTGTATTGCAGCGTAATGATTCGAATCACTGCGCCGGAATCGGGATCGATCAAGACGATACCCCCGCGAAGCAGTTTCGGTGAACCTGGAAATGTTGTCATGAGTGATCTTGTCTCTTGATTTTTTTGATTTTTTCCATGTCAATCTTCAACTTCAAAAAACCGATTCTGTCTTGCTGCGATACCATCGCTCAAGTTGGCGCTGGCCCAAATAGCTCACCGATATTCTTTTCTACAAATCCAGAGATGTATTCCGAATTGGCGTTCAATTCATCGTCGTTTAAACCTGAATTTCGAATGGCCTTTGAAAGTTCAAGAACGAGGTGCTTGGACGCTTCTTGAATTCCACTCCGCGATTCCGGTGGGGGCGCCACGTTTACTTCTTGATACAATGGAGACGCACCATGCAAATCAGGAGGTGGTGGCACTCGTCGGACACTCTTTGGGAAGAAATCGTCAAACACTTTTATCGAACCGTCGGACGCAACTTGTATCCCAGGTGAGTTCCCCCCGGCTTCGCGTTTCAATCTGACCGCTCGACCAAGATTGTCGAACAGTTTATCCAACAAACTTCTGACAGCGCTAAGTTTCAATTGCCTTCCGCTAATTGTTCGCTCCGCCAAAACTCTCGATTTGACTTCGGCAGCCTTTTTATCATCAACAACGTCTTTGAACCCCAAAGACGTAATCACTTTTTTCACCACGAGTTCGGCTAATTTCACTTTCGTGCCGGGCGTCATTGCCCCGGGCTCTTTGAGTTTCTCTTTCACAGAGCCCACTGATTTGAAGGCTGCGAGTATGCTCGTGTCGGCCAACCCAAGTGTTCGTCGAACAAATAATTCCTCGTTTGATGAAAAACCATTTAAAGTGTCTTGGGGTGGTTTCGGAAGCTTCTTCAGCCCCTTGGCCAGTGAAATCCCTTTTGCAGCCACGCTGGCAAAAATAGCGAGACTATCCGGATTTCGTATGCCTGGGCGTGCGCTAAACCCTTGAAGCAATCGAAATAGACGACTAAATCTATAAACATCTGGTTCCTCGTCCAAAACCATATGCGCGGCCTCATGAATGGCAACGATAACCTGTGTCTCCTTGTCTTTCAGAGAGAAGAATGAGGGGCATAGAAAGATGACGCTGTCATCGGGCGGTTCAACAAACGCCAACACGTTTTCACACGCGTCGCTGACTGATTCGCATGAAACGAATCTTTCTGAACCTAGAACCGTCTGTTCGAGCTTCGATTTCATCGCAGTTAACGTAGACCGTACATCTCTGATCGATTGGTTTATGCCCGCATCGAGTGGAATAAAAAGCTGCTCAAATGCTTGACTGAGGTTTGAATCTACTGACCCTGTTTCTAATTCAGTGAGCCGCGAAATCGCAGCATGAACTCGCTCAACAGCCGTGGTGAGCACACCAATCACCGTTTTCAGGCGAGAACCACAAGGTTTCACGTCCGGTTTTCGCATCAGAGTACTCGACGTGGCGTCAATGGCTCTAGAGTCTCGCTGAATTCGAACTGAGCCGAAGTCAACGCCAAAACGAGCCTCCGAAAACGGTCTCTCCTTAACCGGCAAGTCAAACCAACCTGCTCCTTGGTTGTGTATCGAACGTGGTGCCTGCGGCGTGATCGGTGATTGAGCAGTTAGCCCTGGTGAGTGAAATTCTTCTTGCTCTTGCTCTTCAAATTCGGTCAACGGCGCGGGAACTTTTTGTGTCGACGAACGAGCCTGAACACTTGGCGTCGTTGAGCTACCACTTTCCGTGGTTTGCGCTTGATTCGGCAATGGGACTTTACTTGCCATCCCGATGAATGAGTTATCCGCAGCATTGTCAACGCTCACCAATTTGGACGTCATGGTTGGACGAATTTGTACCGGCGAGTACGAAGTATTCTGTTGCAATGTATGGGTCAATTCGTGGGCCAGCAATTTGCGCCCTTCTGTAGACTCGGGATCGTATTGTCCAGATGCGAATACAATGTCCCAGCCCTTGGTGAACGCTCGAGCATTGATCGCGCTTGCAGTTTCTGCCGCGTTTGGATTTGCATGAATGCGCACTTTGCTGAAGTCGACGCCAAACCTTGACTCAAAGAAGCCTTGCGTTGCTTTTGCCATCGGTTCACCTCGATTGCGAAGCGATTCAATTTGACGTTGAGTTTGAGGTGCAACTTTTGGTGCAGTGCCGCTTTGTTCTTTGGCTTGCAGCGATTCTTCTTCATCTTCCTCTGGCATTCGCTGCAGCTCGTCCTCTTCTTCCTCTGGCATGCGCTGCAACTCATCCTCGTTCGCACACTCGGCGCATTTTCGTTGGATCTGCGGTTCAGCCCCAAAACCAAATGAATTTTGCCCATCCGCAGTTTGCGGAGCCTGCATACGCATGACCTTGTCCGCAACGCGGTCAGCCTCCTTTTCGTATTTGTCACCTGGTTCGTTAACTGTAAGTTTTGTCTGAATCGCTTCCGGCGCTGATTGATGGATTGGAATCGAGCCAAAGTTGTGCAGCGCTGCGGCAGAACGCCGGCCAGAGGCATTGTTTAGTGAGCGATTCTTGGATGCGGGACGAATCGTTGTAGTCGATTTGGCTGAAAGCTTCATATTTGCGTTCATATCTTGTTGCACGATCTTTGGCATTGGTTTCTGAACATTAACCGCGGCGAACCGTTATTGAATCTTGAGCGGGGCCTGATATTTGATCTTTGACAAATCGGCGTCTTGGAACTTATTGAGTTTCATTTCGTGCCTTTCGCTTGTTGTCTTTTCCGCACTATCTCAGTTGTCGCGAATGCGTCAACTATTTGGATTTGGGCTTCTTCTTTGCAGCTGTTCTCGAGTATTCGAATGTTTTCTCGAGGACAGTTTTCCCGGGCAACCCTTTTTCAGAAACGGGAGTTCGATATACGCGTCCGGTCAATTTTCCGCGATTCAATGCTGACTCTAACACGTCTGCCATGGGATCATTTCTTGCCTTCAGTTCTTTGATTTTTTTTACTACCCATTCTCGCTGCATTTGCATTTCACCCGATTTCGGTTTAGCCAATTTCGATCCTCCACCTTTAAACTCGATCAAAACCGGGTTGCCTTCCCCGTCAAACATGATGTCATCGAGGCCCTTTCCAAAGGGGCCATCGAACTCGCGAGGGTTCTTCCATCGCTTTCCAGTTTTCGGGTTTGTTAGCATTAAATCTTTCTGCGCCTCAGCAACGCCGCGTTTGACCCCTAAATCGTGAACGACTTGAATCCGCACAGTTTGTTCAGAAATCTCCTTGGGTGTCTCTTCTGGGACTCGATTGCGCACTCCCTTTTTTCCAGCTTCATCGAATTCGCGGGCGACCTGTCCAGCACGCCCTTTTCCAGCTTGGGCAATTCGTTCACCAAGCTCAGTCTCGATACGTCCAATCGCTCGAGCGAGGTCGTCGGCGGAAGTTTGTCCATGCAAATACTGCCGAATTGCATTCGATTCAAGTGGAACACCATTTTGTGCGGCGCGCTTTGCAAGCGCCTCCAATCGCTTTAGGTGAGCGTCGGTAACAAAATCTTGAAAACATGGCGAGTTGCACCACTTCAATAACCGCGCGCCTAACGGACGCTTCGATAATCGAGAGCGCAGGCCAGGAACTTTTTTGAATTGTTTCACGGTCTCCGGGTTAACATTGGATACAACGCTAGTTGGTCCCGCTTTCTTCCTACGCGGCAGCCTTGGTTTTGTGTTGGCTTTTGGAACTTGTGGCTTTCTGCTCGTTGGAGCCCGAGGCTTCATTGCCTTACCCGCAGTTTCCGCCTTGCGAATTTTTTCTGCTTGGCTGATCAAATTGTCGGCATGCTGTTCAAACTTCGCGGCTACTCCAGCTGCTTTCGAGTTTGGAGCTGCAGCACGTTTCATATTGCGAACCTTTCGCCAGTTCGCGAATGTACGCCATCCTGAAACTGCAAATGAGTAGATTCCCCAAGCGTCAACACCTGCTTTTACAACATCTGCATACTGAACCATTTTTCGGCCCCAGTCGGGCCACCATTCAACAATTCGAAGCCGGTTCTCCTGCACAAGTAACACGGCAACAGGGAGTACTCGTTCGAATGCAACAACGGCGGCCTTTCCAAAGGTAGTTCGAGCTGCCGAGAGCGGTGTTGCAAGGCTTGCGACGACACCAATGTTTCCGAGCCAGTTGCGGATCCCAAGATTCTGGTACCCGAGCAGTTGTCGCGCGGTAACCGGAACAGACTTGCCTTGATCATAATCGTGAATAAGAAATAGTTGATCTGGATCGTAATCTACTCCCGATATGATCAAGTTCTTGTCGAGTGCAGAAATTTCACTTGCAAATCTCTTGTCAGTTAGGAGGCCACCAGATACCCCTCCCAAGTATTTGACGCGAATCTTACCGTTCGACAAAACAACTGATGAAAAAACTGCTTTCGTTTCGAATCCCATGACATCGTGCCATGGTAATACGGGTGCGTTAGCCAACGCTTCTGCTCCTTTCTTTGGCCCTAAAGAAACCAATTGAAGTTGGCTCAAAACGGCATGCAATTGGAGATTATTGTCTCCATCAACAACTTTATTTAGCGCATCCCTCAAACTTCGTCCGTCGATTTTTCGGCTGTCTAGCTCGCCAAGTAACGCACCAACTTGAGACTCTTGAGTGTGCCGCAGGATGTCCAGTATTTCATCCTCACTACCCGAACCCATAATCGGTAACTTGATAAGTTCTTCCAGCCGCCCGATCCGCTCTTTAACGGTCATCGAACCAAAGTTCGCAACTGTGTTGCCACTACCAACCTCGAGACGCAAACGATTCGGGATTGGCAATTGCCAAGGGTCGACGTCCAACATTGAGACTTCGAATCGTTTGCCACCGCCTTTGCCTACGATGTTCCAACGTAGATTCGTTTTATCTGGTTCAAGCAGGTAGGAACCATTTTTCAGATCTGTAGAAACATTTCCATGGTACTCGCGTCCAGATGCAGCGTAAAAAACAATGCGATTCGCGGCGAGGTCGATACGAACTTGCATAATAATATTCGGGGCAGGATCCATCGTTCGGCGACGATCTCTATCCAGAATCCCTTTGAATCCTCCCCCGTGTGATTGAAATGTTGCTGATTGTCTTTGTACCAAATGATTTGAAGTTTTTGATTCGGACTGAATCGTATGTACGAGTTCGTGGGCAAGTAACTTTTGTCCGGAGGACTTGTTGGGCGCCAATTCGTTTTGCCCAAAGACGATATTTCGCCCCACCGAATACGCCTTTGCGTTGACGGCTTGAGCTGATTCTGCCGCCCTTGAATCGTTGTGCACTTTGACCTGGCTGAAGTCATGACCGAAACGGGATTCCATGGAGTGACGAGTTTTAGGTTCAAGCGGTTTCCCGGGTGAACGCAACACGTCGTTGACGATCGGAGGAGCATTTCCAACAGAGCCTCCTTCACTACGCCTTTGGACCACCGGTTTGCCTGGACCACCATTTTTCGGAGCGATCTCGGGACCAACAGATTGCTGAGCCGTTGGTTCAGGTGATCGCATTACCTGATCCGCAACGCGATCCGCTTCCTTCTCGTATTTGTCACCCGGCTGATTCACCTGCAATTTTGTCTGGATGGTGTTTGGGGCGGACTGCTGAATTTGAACCTTTTCAAATTGATGTCCCAGAAACGCGTTTCCGTCGTCTGAATTCTGCTCATGCAATTGCGACAAACGCTTATTGGATTGATTGCCTTGCGACGATCGTCTGGATGACTTTGTTGGGGATTTACTTCTTCGTATTTGTTTACGGCTCATCTTGTCATCTCGCGAAAAAGTGACTGAGCAACACGCAACCCAATAGTTTCAGGACGTTCATCCGCCGACAGCCGAGTATCCACCAAGCTAAGATTTTGAATGTGTGAATTCCTTTGTAGCGACGCGGGAATGCCATCTTCGTTCAGCAACCGCACCAGCTCGCTTTCCATCGCGTGGGCAATTCGGTGGCGTTGGTGTGATGGGAATCCTTCCAGCAACAGTTGATCGATGTTCAGTTCGACCAAACCTGGCACGGACACTGGTACGGGATTCGCTCCCGTTTGCTCGAATCCTTCGTTCCGCGATCTGGGCGTTTGAATGGTGCCGACGGACGACGTTGCGTTGGCTTCCAAGTTCGGAGACGAATTTTCCCGCGATCGATTTGGACCGGGTTGAACTTGTCCGTTCATACCCAGCCCCCAATCTCAGCTTCCGTCAGCGGTTTTTCCAATTTCGCGTACTCCAACTTTGCCGCATGCAGCAGATCCGACATCGAAACCGATTCATTGCGGTCCGCCGCCATAAATGCGGCGTTCAAGGCGACGTTGCGAATGTTGCCTCCTGTAACATTCAGTCGCGAAAGTTTATCAAAGTCCAATTGCTCGCAGGGTGTTTGGTTTGGGAAAATTCCACTCCAGATCTGGCGCCGATGTTGTGCGTCGGGAAAAGGGAACTGAACCACAAACCGTATCCGTCGAAGGAATGCCGAGTCCAAAGCGCTTTTCATGTTGGTCGTCAGAATCGCCAAGCCGCGGTAACACTCCATTCGCTGAAGGAGGTAGCTGACTTCAACATTGGCATGACGATCATGGCTGTCTTTGACTTCACTGCGTTTTCCAAACAAGGCGTCGGCTTCGTCGAACAAGAGGATTGCGCCGCCCACTTCCGCTGCATCAAAAACACTTCGAAGATTTTTCTCCGTCTCACCAATGTACTTACTGACCACCTGACTAAGATCAATGCAGTACAAGTCAAGTTCCAGTTCATTGGCCAACACTTCGGCGGCCATAGTTTTCCCGGTTCCGCTTGGCCCGGCAAAAAGCGCGCTGATGCCTAACCCTCGCGAACTCTTGGAGCCAAATCCCCACTCGTCGTAAACTTTCATCCGTTGCCGAACGTGAACAGCAATTTCACGACATGTGTCCTGTTGAAGCTCCGGTAATACCAAGTCTTCAATCGTGGCATTTGGGTTGATGCGCTGAGCCAACTCGTCCAGCCTAGGCCGTGCCTGGTCTCGGCAAGCTGCCCAAAGAACTTTCCCTAAATCTGTCGCTGAACTCTCCTGGGCAGTCGAATCCTGACTGCACAGATTCTCCTCAACAGCTTCAAGATCATTTTCCAAAAAGTCAAACGCTTCTCTGCCGACTGCCTGAATTGATTGCGTGGGAAGTTGAAACTGGGCGATTAATCCTTCGACTTGGCCATTCAGGTGGGAAGCGTGTTCTCCAAGTACAGAACGCCACAATCCACGTTGTTCATCCATCGTTGGCGAACCGACTTCCATTGCGAAGCTGTTTCTTGTTGGCAATGCCCGACGTTCGCGACTAACGACCACAACCGCGCCGAAACTGTTTTCAATCATTCGAGAAATGGCCCAATGACGTGCGGCATCAAGCGATTCCGTGTCGTGACAGTCGATCAAAAGGGCGCCGCCGCAAAGTCCAGATTCTCTTTGCCACAACCGAATTAAATTTTCCAAATCGTGAGGTTCACTGGGGACAAGCTGAGCAGGCATCGCAAACAACGAAACCCCAAATTGGGAACAAGCAACGGCTGCGACGGCTTGCTGGCTTTTCCGGTCAGGGCCACACAATTGAACTATTGAGGGCGGCTCTGTACTGGACGTTCGGCTCCAGCTATCAACGATTTTCTGAGCAATCTGCAGATGGGACTTTGCTACGAATTCCGGCGTGCTTACCGATTGAACGATTCCAAGCAAAGCTTCGTCAAGGTGTTCAACACCCGTCAAATAATTCAGCACTCGCTCTTCAATTCGCAAGGGACTGGTCGTCAGACTGGCGCCCGGTTCTACCACGATCAGTCGACGCATGCGCAATGGGCTTGTCGGCGCCAGGGCATCCCAATGCGGTTCTGGCAACGTCGCCAGGGCGAGGCTGAATGTCGGATATTTGAGTCTCGGATCGCCATTGGCGATTCCCAGCAAAGAAGCGATTGATGCATCAAGTTCGACACCCGCGCAAATCAGAACCACGGCCCGTTCAAATGCAGAAAGCCCAAAAAGCTGTGTGAGTGTCTCAATATTCGGCGGACGATTCCATGTTTCGTTTTCATGCTCAAATTCAACGCCAGAAGTCTCCTTGCTGATTGGCGGATCTTTCTTCGCCAAATGTTCGCATTCATCATTTTCGGCAGCTTCGACATCCGACTCAAATTGAACGCGCAATACGGATTTTATCTTTGCCAGCGCATCAAGCAAATACCGCTGATTGTATTCTGACCAATGATTGTTTTGATGGCTCATGTTACAGTCACCATTGGACCGTTGTACTCACCTGTCACATTGTCTGTCGTAAGGTCACTTTCGGCTCCATCAATTCGAACTCGCAACAAATGGCTGCCTGCAATCACGTCTTGTGGAATCTCAAAGTCGATTTGAGAGGTTGATTCCGGTTCATTCGCGGCAATCAACCGCGGAACTTCGTTGTTACCAATCAAAACAAAAACTCGCTGTTTTCTTTCTACGTCTGGCGCGATATCCAGCGTCAAGGTCGCGCCCGCAGCAACATTGATTGGCGGCGGAGTCGTAATCGAGGGTAAAACGACCAACGGCATTACGTTCGATTCGAATCCACGATGCGGTGCGGGGGGGCTCCCCAGTTCGAGTTCGTGAACGACTTGGATTCCATGCAACCCGGCTGATACGTTGGCTGGCAGCGAGAATTCGATTGTATTTGCAGAAACACTGTCTGGAGATACGACTTCGTCGCTAATTCGCACACTGGTCAAGTCGCCAGCCAGATTTTCGCCGCGCAAAGTAATGGAGCCTGTAGAGCTAGTGCGTTCCGGTTCAATTTCTTGAATCTTCGGTGTTTGGAACGGCAGAACTCGTATCGATCTTTCTCGAACCGGCAAAGTTGGCACTGCAACGTCATCTGCCTCGATAAAGACCACCATGGCCTGGTAAGCTACGGAAAGCGTGTAGGGAATTTGAAAAAACACCGACCATAGTTTTGACATCTCCTCCAACGACAAAGCAGTGGGAGTCAGTTTTACCAACTCGACTGCGTCCGCCAAATTCGAGCCCGCAAGAAACGCATTGGATGCGATTGCGTCTTGGACGATGTTTCGCGTCAATACGGGTCTTGCATGCAAAGTCCGAATTGCACTTCCCAGTACGCGCTGTGGTTCGAGCGATGGTTCGTCACCATAAAAGGTTATCAAGTAATGAAGATCCAACGCCACCCTGGGTCTTTGGACCAATTGCGAGTCGCTGCGTCGCGTTGGCAAATCATCATTTCGAAACGAAACATTGTGAGCCACGTTATACAAGTAGAGATTGATACCGGTGGTTGGCAGTCCCGTCCCGCTTTCGTTTGGCTGTGCTGTAGTCACTGTTGCACCAGGTACGTCCACAGCAATTGCGGATTGCAATACCAAATTGATACATGCTGTTACTGTTGCCAGCGCAAGGTGATTGCTCATTGACCGCCCTTCCGCTGATTCAAGTATTCGTCAAGACTCAAAACAGGACGAGGGCGTTGTGGTTTCCTCGGGGGCGGGCTTAATTGCGGCTGCGCTGCTTTGACTTCGATGCGTCCGATGCTTACGCGAATGACCGGGGAAGGGTCGCTGATAGGCGGGGCTGGTTTGCTTTGATCCCGATCGAAAAAAAGCGATTGAGAAATGACGCGAACGCCCTCAATGGTGCTTACGTTACTCGATTCATGTTTTTCTTGCCTGGCATTATGAGTTGCTTCAAGGCGAGTGCTGGGCTCCAAATCGTGAGCCCTGTTCGTTCCTTCGCTGGAAGGCTCACCCGCTACAAGATCCAAATCTGCCAAGGCGGAACCGCGATCTTGATTTGACCCAATGGCGTCCGCGGATTGATTGAACGGCGCCGGCGGAAGTACCAAGTCTTGATCGACTTGGTTTTCGTTTTCTACATTTGCGCTGTCAGCACCCTTTCTATTCTCTGAATGGGTGCTGGGTGCCGCGGGGAAATCGGAGAAGGAACCTAAAGGCGGAACAATGGTCGTAACGGGCGATGCTGCGTCCCGATTTATATTGTCTGGCGAACGCTGAATTTTGCTTGGGCCCGGCTTGGGCGAATCTAGATTTGGCTCACTCGAACGTTCGTCAACGGGAGTTTCGAAGCTAGTAGATTCGAACCTGGACGCAATCCGAGGTTTGATTGTTTCGGCATTGCCACGGCTGCGGGCGATCAGTTTGTTGAGGTAATCACTCATCCGGCAACCATCTCCAGATATCGCCGCCGCCTTACCGCACTGAGTGCAAGGATTTCTGACTCACTCCAGCCATAGGCAGAAGCCAAAACATGCACCTCGTGAAGCACACCCCGCGCCCAAGATCCAATCTCATGCCAGAAAAAGGACAAAATGTCAAACTGATCTTTCCAACAGTTCTCACATTCTGAGCACTTTAGCGCAAGCAGTAAATTTGCGTGGGAGTCAACTAATTCCATCTCGCCAATCACGCATTCAATCACTTCAATTGGAATGGGTAATTCGGCCGGATGCCCGTTGCATTTGATTTCGGTTAAACACCGTTCAAGCAATTCCTGTCGAGCAAGTTCATTCGAAACATGTTTTGCAATCGTTAGCAAATCTTGATTGCTCGGCAATCGAAAATGAACTTCATAATCGCCATGCCTAATGTAGTTCGATTCCTGCTTGTCGTTGCCCAAGTCAGATTCGGTCTTGGGTTCCGCAAAAAAGTCAGAAGCTTGGAAATTGAGTTCGAGTTGGCAATTGCAACTTGGGCAGGAGACCGTTGCCACAAGTTGCGAACCAAAGACTTGCTGGCGAATATTCAAAAGCAGCTGGTCGCGTTGCCCAATGGAAATCTCGCCCGATTGACTGGAAGACTCACCTTCGGCAGCATCCAATAATACTTGAGCGCAAACCGGGAGCGAGTGACCTTGGCCCTGTTCCCAGACGGACAATAGTTCATCGGCATTTAGTACGCGCATCTGCATTCCCGTTTCACGGCAAACATGATGAAAATAACGCTAGGCGAACGATGGCTCTGCGGGTTCGTTCACATCGACATCTCGTTCCCAACCTTCGTTTTCAAGTTTCAGCGTTTGGATGGCAATCGCGCTAGCGCTGGCATCCAACTCTGGAATCGCTTGGTATTCCGAAACCCAACATCGGTAAACTTTGTAGGCCAATGCCAACTGGCCAGCTTCGTTATAGACTTCGATGATGATGTCTTTGCGAAAGTCTTTGAGCGAAACTTCTGCTCCCAATCCAGCTCGAAAATTCCAAATTTGGCTGGCCCATTTTTCGAATTCAAGGTCGTGGGTCACGCCCCGTTCCAAAGTGATCGCCTCGAATTTAGTTTGACCGGGAGATTTTCGCTCGGTGCTAGGATCACCCCCGACGCGATGAGTAACTGGCTCGGTCGTGCGTTTTAACGCTCCCACCTTGCTGATCCCTGCGACATATTTCCCATCCCATTTCAGGCGAAACTTAAAGTTCTTATAGGGATCAAAACGGTCTGCATTGACACTGAATTCTGCCATTTTTGATATCCTTTAGGTTTCAAGATTTTCGGAAATTTGCTGGATCTGGACGACAACAAATTCGGCTGGCTTAAGCGGTGCGAAACCGACAATGATATTGACGATCCCGCGATTGATGTCGGCCTGCGTCGTTGTCTCTTTGTCGCATTTCACAAAATACGCTTGTTGCGGAGTTGTTCCCTGAAACGCACCTTGTCGGAACAGGTTGTGCATAAAGGAACCAATGTTCAACCGAATCTGTGCCCAAAGCGGTTCGTCGTTAGGTTCAAAGACAACCCACTGAGTACCTCGGTAAAGGCTTTCTTCAATAAACAGGGCAATTCTCCGAACGGGAACGTACTTCCACTCCGAACCTCGTTCATTGTTTCCCGCCAAAGTGCGAGCCCCCCAGACAACCGTGCCGTAAACCTTCAGGTCTCGGATGCAATTAATGGCCTGCACGTTAAGGATTCCGTTTTCCTGATCGGTTAATTTCTGCGCAGCTCCTGCAACGCCGGTCAAACTGGCCTCAGTGCCTGCAGGCGCTTTGAATACACCTCGGGTCACATCGGTTTTCGAGTAAATTCCAGCGACGAATCCGCTGGGCGGAAAGTCTCGAATCCGATTTTCCTGCATTGGATCGGGGGCATTGATCCACGGAAAATAGAATGCTGAGTTAATACTGCTGGCACCCGTAATGTTTCCGAGCCCGGAATTTAGGGTCCCAAAGTTTGCGTTCTGTGGGCAATCTGCAATCAAGAATGCACGGCGGTCATGACAAAATGCCTGTAGTGATTGCAAGATTAGGGCATTGGACTCACCAGGAACGGCCAGCAAATTGAACAAGTCAACTCGGTCGAGAAAGTTGACGCCGCCCGAGGCAGAACTCAACGCCAAAGCCGTTTCGAATGCAGCTGTGTTTGGCTCAAGAACTTCACCGTCATCGCCTCCAGTCAAAGGGTCTGCAACAATATCGTCGGGCGGAGCGGGCGTTGCACCTGGAGGCTGCGGATCGATGGAGACATCCACGAATGCTGACTGCTGATTGATGACGGCTTCTACGAACCGACGATCGCTCGAATCCATCGAAAGGTTTGCGAACGATTCGACGACCGAGTTACCGCTAAGCAAAACAACGTCAAATTGGAATCGGGTGACATCATCACTTCTTTGCCGAATTGAAATTCCGTATTCGTTTGCCCATCCGCCAGGATTGACTGCCGTTACATCCAAAACGTCCGTTCCACCAGCAGCAAGAGTGTTGGCAGCCGGCAGGGCGCTGCTGGCGACAGAGTCGCTGGCCAATCGAATGACATACGTGTCTTGACCGCCATTGGCAAAGAATTGGTAGACCGAATACCCCAAATAACTTCTTGTATCGAGTCCACCGAACTTCCTTTCAAAATCCGCCCAACTCAACACACGCTCAGCTTGATCGATCGGACCTTTTGCCGACCATCCGATAAAAGCCGCGACAGAAGTGGCGATACCACTGATGGTGCGTACACCACTGGGGACCTCTTCAATGTAAACGCCAGGATAGGTCGGTGTAACGGGCATCTCGTTCCCCTTTCGTTGAGACGAAGCCAATTTTGACGACTGTCGCGATCTTTAATTGATTACAAAATGATCCCAGATCAATAAAGAAACATAGATTGAGTAATCAAGCATAAGAAGACGGAAAAGTATTTACCCATGATTATCAGAAGCTGAACAGCTTTCCAGATATTCCAATTCCCGCAGTATCGCATTATTGATATCCGAGTCAAGAAAATAATCTACAAACTTTCGCTAGTTGATAAATCGCCTCTAACTTCAAGTATCTGTGATGGATCAAGAAATAGCAGCATCAATTTGCTTCGTTCACGCTGTGCCTATAGATGATGTAGTGCATTTCGATGGTCAAAGCTGAACCAATGCGTAAAATGCATATTGGAACCGCATTTTTCCAATGATTGTGGGGAAGTTTGGCTGCAACTGAAGTCCAGATTAGCCTACGAACATATTTGGTTGTGGTCGCACTTTTTGCGATGGGAGCTGGAGGGTTCAGTTGGATGTTGAACCGAGCGAGAACACAACGCCAAGCCGTTGAATGGGTTGTGGAGAACGGTGGAAGCGTAAGGTACGCCTTTCAAGTCGATTCGAACAAAAAGGCCACGCCGGATTATATGCCGCAAGTTCTTGTTAATTTACTTGGAATTGACTTTTTCTCGACGGTTGAAAGTGCCACGATTTACACTGCTGATATTACACCGCTGAGCCAGTTAACAGGACTCAAAGAATTGAAACTGGATCGCGTCCTCGACCTTTCGCCACTAGAGAGCTTGACTCAGTTGACAGAACTTCGCCTTCAGTGGACTGGAGCCAATGATCTTTCACCAATGGCGAACATGACCAAGCTGACTCAACTCTCGCTAGGGGCGAATGTCAGTGATCTTTCTCCGCTGGCATGCTTAACTCAACTGATCAGACTCCGCCTATGGAAGCACAACATCAGTGAAGCCGAGTTTGACGCATTGCAGAAATCACTGCCAAACTTGAGCATCCAACGCTAGTACCCGGACCGTTTTGAATTGACGGGCAACAAGGAAAAGAAACCGGTGTATCTGATGTTCCCGGCCCGCCAATCGAAGACGAGCGAAGTACTTTGCTGTTGGCAGAACACCACATGCCCACGCAAGCGAGGAGCATGGCACCCGTCATCCAGGTTTTTGCCTTTTACGGGAGGTTGAGGCTCCTGCCGAAACAATTCTTGTTCCTCTCAACTTCAGATCACACTTGGCGATAACAATTCCTGAACCAATGGGGAGTGAATTGGGGGACACCCAAGTTTTGCACGTTGCCAGTTGAACGGAAAGTGGATTTTGGTCAATCAAGCCAGCGAAAATCTTGCCAGAGAAACAACCACTCAGAATCAAAGGAGCCAGGCAAACGTGAAAGGGGCACTTCAAACAATGGCTGACTCCGTTTGGCTGGCTTAGGCTGTTGGCAGAGCACCACATGCCCACGCAAGCGAGGAGCATGGCACCCGTCGTCGAGGTTTTTGCCTTTTACGGGAGGTTGAGGCTCCTGCCGAAACAATTCTTGTTCCTCTCAACTTCAGATCACACTTAGCGATAACAATTCCTGAACCAACAGACTGCACGGTTGAAAGTAAACACGTCGCCCCTGCTGGATCAACTTGTGGGCGATCGCCGAAAGCAAATGTGTCTTGCCCGAACCGGGATTTTCAAACGCCAGAATGAAAAGGGGGGGGGAGAAACTCAACGAAGTGCCGGCTCATCACCCGGGAGTGGCGATTTCAATTTATCTTCTGCGTCTTCGCCATCAGCAGCACCTTGCATTGGCTCCAACCCTGCTCGCCATTCGTCGGTCACGGACTCGAAGGCAACGATCTGCTGGTCCGTCAAAACCTCCTCAATGCCTTTATCCAGGACGTTCGCAATACTCATCGCGACTGCCAAAACATTCGTTGACGAATCCCCCAAATTCTTCTTGATTGTATCGACAAGCTTCCTATGTTGATCGAATGTCAGGCAGAGCTTATCACCCATCAAGAAAACCATGAAATTGACAACTTGATCTGTCGACAACCCGATGCGAGCTGATTCCCGTTCTCCAATCTTTCCCATTTGCGTTTTATCAAAAGCTTAGGCACCGAACAGGAGCAGGTTGTCGCGGACGTTGATCGGTTCGATTCCTCGATCGCGTGTAAAGGAATTGCTAAATGTCGACTTTTCGCCATAGCGTGCCAGGCGCTTGATCGCTTTACGAAATTTCTCCAAATCATCGCCATAAATTTGCGAGACCTCGGCCCGGGTTAAGCGATGCAGTTGCCCCCAGTGAGGGATGCCCCCCAATCGCCGGGCCGCTGCATCGATTCGGCGGAACGCACTGGGATTGGAACGGGATTGGATCACGCTAATCTCGATGTGAACCGTTTGCTTGAACCTCTGCATCGCCAGCAGCGCTTGCGACTGCTGCGTAAATCGCAGAGAGAGCCATCCGGCCAATTGAGGGTTGTTGACCAGACCCAAAACTTGGTCGACGAACGTGACGTATGCCTTGTTATCGACGTCAAAACAATACTCTGCCGAGCTACCACGCATGGGCGGCGGGTCCCCTTTCATGATCTCCCAATAGGTATCTTGCGCCGCCTCTTCCGTGAACTGTTTCGAGAAATACCAGTTGTTCAAAAACCGTTTATCACTGGCCGACAAGGAGTCGAACGTCGCCACATTTCCGCCTATGAGCTCTCCCAAAACAGCTGCCAAATGCCCACGGCCAGCCCCGTGCAATTCATGCCACACTTGGAAATTTGACGGTGAATAGACGCGTTTGGGCCGTCTCGTGGTATCATTGGTTTTCCAGCGACGAATTTGATAGCAGCGTCCATCGCCGCCGAGCGAAAGCGCAAGGGTCATGTGGTGCATCGGGAGCGGATGATGAGGCGACCAATCATCGCTTGCCAGAGAGCTGTCTTCGACAAATTGCGCAAAGCTCTTGTTGCGCAAGTCATTGCTGATCGAACTCCAAGTATCGATGATCGTCGATTCATACAGCCAAAACCATTTGTCGACCTCGATCACTAGCCCATAAACCACACCGAGACGCCCCAACGAAATGAGCGCTGAAAAGAAAGTATTATCGTCGTAGATCACTTCGAGGCCCGAAGACCAAGTCGGAGATCGAAAGCCATCTGCGTTCGTCACTTGATGAGGCTTGCTGCGTTCAATCCAAAATTGTTTACCGCCTGGACCCACCAAGTGAATTGCGCGCACCATATCTGCCAGGGGAGGCATGTTTAGATCCGAACCATGAGTCCCGGTACTGATCGCCCCCGCCAGTGTTTGTACTTGGACGCCCCCCATGGTTGGAAGGGCGGCACCGTAATTGCGTAGCCAGTCGGCCAAGTGTTTGATCCGCACTCCGGCCTCGACGTACAACAACCCATAACGGTTGTTCAACGCATCGGCTTTGAAAGGCACGCGCGGTATCCCTTGGAATACCGACCAGTGGCCTCCGAAATGCGGTATATGATCGCTTTGGCCGATATATTCGAGCGATTGCGTGAACCGATCCATCTGCAGGAGGTAGTCATCGGCGACCGCTACATCAGTAAACGAACATCCAGTATCCAAAACGGATGCCGACTGCTGAAACGACTTGGTCGCACGAATTTGCTTCTGATCCCGTTCCGCAGTACGGATGATTTCCACAAGATCGTCTAAGCTTTGAGGCGTAAACGTAAGCTCCGGTGTGTAGTTGACCTGGCCACCATAATTTTCCCAACGGACGTTTCGCTTTCCAGTCACCGACATTGTGACCTCCTTTTTTTATCTATCATCAACATGGTCAAGGAAACTTACTCGCCTTCGCCGGGAAACTCGTTCCCGGTATAGAGCTGAATCGATTTGTTGGAATCATCCAGGGCAAATCTCAACGGCCCTTCATTTCGCAATAGATCCAAGTACCTCACGTACCGACTTTCGGGCACGTAGAAGTGACTGGTGTCGTTCAGTTTGACGCTGGGAGGTCGGCTTTGTGCCGACGATTCGTTGAAGTGAAGAACGACTCGCATGGCACCGCTGTCATCATAAAGGTAAATCGCCCCCAGATCTGAGGTGGAATCCTCCTTTAATGTGACGCGATAGATCTTGGTGTCGAAGTATTTTTTTGCCATGTGAGATGCTCCTACGATCGAAATGGATGTGCCTTTTAGAACCGTGGCCATGCAGCCTACTCATATACTGAGCGTGCGGACCTTTTTCGGACAACGTTTCAAAAAGAATTGTGAACGAGACCTGCCCGTCGCTAGCAATGCCGCTCCATGAAACCTCCTCGCTCTGAGGCCGTACAGCATTGAACCGGTATTTCTCGCAGCTGTTTTGGCGTAATCCACAAGTCCCTTCCTTCGGATTCAAAGACTTGCAGGCAGTCGATCCCGCGTGTTTGATGGCTTATCCTCGAAGCAAATTAATTCAGAAAGTGGTTTTTCGGAACTACTGACGTTCGCGTGCCAATGAGCCGTTTCAGATGAGTGAATTGGGGCTTTAACATGCCGCAAGCATTTTGTTCGATCGCGTTGGCTGGAATGCTCTCAAAGAACTCATCAAGCAAACGACCGAGACATGAGTGATCGTATACCCATGCGTATCCACAGGCGTGCTAAACCGCTTGATCCTTCCTTCGTTTCAAAGTCGAACCACATGGAGTGAATGATCCCTCACAATCAGCTGAGACGCGTCGTATGTGATCAGCCAGCCTTGATGTTTCAGAATCCCTGCGGTGCAGCGTATCGCATGAAACGTCTCGCGTGGTCGTGTGTGGCTTCCAGTCGTAAGTCGTAGTGTTGGACAGCGGCGTTGGTGATCTGGACCTTCGATTTTGTGGGCAGGAATTAACGCGGGACCGGTGGATTTATTGGTGGGTGCATAGTGACAAGTTACCAACTCGGCTTCCAGACGTGCCACGAAAAGATTGTTTTTTTATTTGACAAAATTCGTTGTTTTCCTCGCAAAAACAATCCAGACGCGTGTCTCTAACTTCACAAGACAAAGTTAAGTCAATTTATTAAGAGAGAAGTAATGAACAAAATCAGAATGAGAGCATTTTCCATCTTGGCCTTCGTATTTGCAGTTTCGTTGGCATGCACGGGGTTTTCCCAGCAGATTCAGACGAGTGAACGACTACAGATGAATTTATCAGCTACTTCCATCTGAAGCTCATCCCAAGCCCCCGCTTTGGTGAACGTGGGCACGTCGACGCATTTGCAGTGGCCACGGCCCACGAGGATGCGCCACCTGCGACAATCGCGAAATTAATTGCTTCAGATGCTTCATCGCCAGGCCGCAAAGTAGAGCTGGCTGTCGATAACAATTTTTCGCCCCTAAGTATTATTGAAGGCGATAAAGACGTCAGTGGAATTCGACCTGCAGGCGGGCAGTATTCATATGCTGTAAACCTTGAAATTGACGGTGTAGTCAAGGACACGGCCGTACTACGAACTCCCACCGGGAACGCTGTATTTATTTCGAAGCTACAAGCTGAGTATGATTTTTACTTGAATGACAAGGTTGACATCCGAGCTTGGATTAACGTCAACAACCTGTCAGACAATGAGATTGAAGCTAAATTGCAGTTGCTAGATGTTTCGTCAGGGATTTGGCATTCACGTGGCGCAAGTGTATTTGCTAGTAAAAAGGCAGCTGGGGTTTTGGTGACAGAAGTTGCCAGTAATATTCTTGATGACTATGTTGACGATGATCTCGTAGTAACCGCTCGTTTAATTTACAAAGATGACAATGGCTGGAATTACACTTTGCCGAGGAAGATAATCACGCTCGACGAGGTCCGCGAATAACAGTTCACACCGCCTCAACGCACTCCGGACCCTAGTTCTTCACATTCCCAACACAAGGGTTAACCGCGTACATCCATCGCTTCTGAGTCGTATGGAGCCAGAAGCGATTTCAGCTTGTTGCTGGAGGTTCGAACAGTGGTGCCATTTGCCGCTAAAACCATTCGTTTTCCGAACACATCATAACTGTACGTTTCGGCGATGGTGCCATCGCTGGCTTTCGTGAGCCCCGTAACGCTCAACTGCTGGTTCCGCAGAACATTGAGTCGTTCACTGAATTACAACGGCTTCACCAACCTACTGTATCTGGGGAATCCTTGAATTCTGGTCCCATTGGGATGATAAAAAAATGCAAGATCTCCTTGCTCTACGAGATTAAGATTGGGGTTCCTTGCAACAACTGATGGCCCGATCTTAAAATTCGCCTGATCTTGCGACATTAGATTCCACTCGGAATGTTGCGGAGCAACAAACTGCAAATCAATCCCCTGTACCTATTGTTAGCAATGGGACCGAATACACCAAATGAAACCCCGTCCTCCTCTAATATCCCATTTACACAGAAATCGAAAGGACTCAAATCGTCGAGATATCCGAATTCTGATTCACTAAGACAAAATGAAATATTATCGTAGGGCGTGACACGAATCTTCGCACCAAGAGTTGCTATTGTTTGTTTCATCGCGGTATCTTTCTTCAGCACCTATCACATTGAAGTTTCGTGATCCTATTAGACTGAAATCTCGGCTTGGAAAGTGTTGTTCCTAAAAATCCTTCCGCACACCGGGACGCATTGGGGTCCATTGCATCGAAACTTACCCCCCCCGGATCCTTCATTGTGTATTCACACATCGCTTTGTTGTCTTCAACAATTCTATCTACGAACGTAATCGAAATCATATTTCCCCATTCGGTCAAATTGGGCTCTAACGAAGAAATCATTCTTACGTCAGTAACGTGAGTCGATGGACCAAGAGTGTTTATTCCACATTCTCCATAATGATTGATTAGTTTTCCATTTTCAGGTTCTCTCTTGTCAGGCTCGACCTGTTGACGGCGGTTGAAAAGCTCAAGATTAAGAAATTAGGGTTTGGGGCAAAAGATCGCATCGATGACCTACGGTGCATACAACCAAACGAACGACAGCAACCGTGTCCTAAGAGCGGCTGGATGAGCCCTTTGGGGCTCACGAAAAATCCGAATGGGCCCAATTCGAGTCCATGCGGTCGTCGCGCGAGCCGTATGCTGGTCGCTCGATGGTCCGCAAAGTCCTTTACATGGCCGCACTCGTTGCCACAAGGTTCAACCCAACACTCCAGCATTTTTATCAAAGGCTACTGGCTAAAGGAAAGCCTAAAAAAGTCGCACTCGTCGCTGTCATGCGAAAGCTACTCGTTACGTTAAACACGATGATAAAGAACAACGAATGCTGGCGCAATCCTCGCGAGACAGAGCTCGCTAAAGTAAATTCATAAGACAGCCGATGGCCCCACTTTTCTCCGTGGCCCCATTTTCCTCATCGCGCCAAAAAACTGAGAAGCAATCCCGCGAGAGGTGAGAAGCACACATCGCAAAACCACAACTCAGTTAACAAAAAACGAGATGGTTCGACTTTACAGCCCAACCATTCCCTTCAAGCACTGAATCCCCTTACCGTACTCAGTAAAATAATGTTCTCCCGTTTCAGTTTCTCCCTGAAAACCGTAAAGAGCAAACCGTTTACCTTCTTTCCCTGACACTACATAAAGCTCAGAGATTTTCTCGTTGTTGCTCAAAACTTTGACATAAAGATAACCTTCTTCGGGCGTACAAAGCATTGTCGTCAAGTTCGGGATCACATTAAATGCTTCATTGCAAAAATCTCGCAACATCTCAATTTCGATTGCGGGATCACCGAAATCTTGATGCCAAGTCGGTATTTCCCAGCTATCGGATACACATTGATCATTCACTCTAGGTTCCTTTAGTTGCTTAGAATTGTCCAGAATTCACCACCCTTCCGAAGAATATATGTAACTCCTCCGTCTTCAAAGGCTATTGCTCTTTCACCAGCATAGGTCGTGATACGCCCTCCTCCGTTGGCTACGCGTTCCTTAATAATCTGTTCTACGCGCTCAATTCCTCCCTTCCCTGGGCTTGGAATATTATCAACCACATCCCCCCGTTTTCGAACTTGATCAATGTGCTTGCGAATTTTTTTGCCAAAATTTTTCCCAAAAATCACCTCAGAAATAATTGTATCGAGGAAGTCATCAACTTTCGTTTTTAAGCCTCCAAAAATTTTGCCGACACTTTCAGGAAGCCGCCCTAACGCATTCGATAGAACTTCAAGTAACGGTTTAATTCGAGCTGCAAATTTTGGATTCTTAGCAGCATATTCAATTGCTTCGGTGACAATCCTTGTGAATTTACCGGCTTTCCCCGTTTTTGCTATGTCGCCAAGCCACGGCACCATCGCGACTACGTTAATTCCTGCATAAATAAAATTGCCTTGGCTCAATTCCGCTGCACAGGCAACACCATCACAAGCAGGAGTAGGATCAAGGATTCCTCCAATGTCTACAGCTGCGATTGCGAGATCAAAGATAAGTTTTCGTTCCTCTTGACTGAGATTCTCTGACCAGCCACTGAAAAGAAATCCCAAATCATTTGATCCTTGAGCATTTCTTTCACGAAGTTCTTCAGCCACTTCGGGAGTAACAATTGAAAAAACAACACGAGGGTCGCCAAAAAAAGTGGTAACACCATCAAGCCGAACAACACCACCTAGCACTTCCGGGCGATCCCATCGATCTGTTTCAGGATCGTAACTCCCCTCCAAAACTTGTCGAATTACTTCCAAAACATCGGAAGGATTTTGCCCGTCCAAACTAAAGGTACGGAGTTCCGGACCACCGTTATTGATGACTAGGATGATTTCATTGTCGGGAACAGCTGGGGAAAACCTCAAGCTATTGCTCGTAGGGTTATACTCTCCAACCAACATGTTCATTCCTGATCGAGGGTTGTCGGTCAGGAGATAGAATTGATCCGCCAAATCCTCGTTGCCGAGAGCACGAGAATAGATAAGCTCTCCCATTTCGTTGAATTCAACGCTTCCAAACACTGGCTCGGAAACACCCAAAAGTTGAAGATCCGCAACATTGTGGTCAACGCTTAAAATTGTTCCGTCGTCCAAAACAAACAGACTCGAATGCACGCTTTCAGATACCGAATTGCTTGACATATCGCTCAAATCTTGAGCAACCACAGTCGTGGTAGCAGCAAGAAATATTGCGAGCAAAGCAAAGGAAAATTTTCTCATCAATCTACCCTCTTCAATATAGTGTTCCAAATTGCGGCAACCCAACTACTAGGCCATTGCAGCAAAGACTATTGACCTAGTTGATCTGCTCCACTTTTCTGTACCACTGGCAATGAGAAAAATCGAAGGTTTCATCTGGCCAGGCTAGCCTTGCCAGATGAAGCGAAATCTTTGGGTGCCAGGTTGCCCAAATCGCTATGTAGTCAACTCGCCAGGATTCTATCTTCTCCTTTGCGTCCCCCAAGGACAAGAACCAATTTTCGTTCAAGCACTCGGCGCGAACACTACCATTGAAGGACTCGATGAAAGCATTATCTGTTGGTTTTCCCGGGCGACTGAAGTCCAGAACAAAGGGGGCCAAAAAGAGACACCCAATTTTCGCATGCGGCTACTGGAAGGGTAAGTAGATTTTTGTACACTACACTGTCAGTAGGAACGACCGGAGCCAGGAATGAATCCGTCTTATCTTTTTCCGAAGGAGCTGATACAAACTAACCGTATTCAACCCACTCATTCCGTGGGCGAACCTTGAAATTGGACGTGGAATCACGGATGCCGTCGCTCCCGCGACTCAGGCTTTTGAGTGGGATGTTACCCCAGACTAAAAGTCTGGGGCTAAAAGAAACTGTCACTCTGTGACAAGTGCCGACAAGCCTGAGGAACCCGAGTGAGGATGCGAAACAACCACTTTTCACCCACTCATTCCGTCGGAGAGCCTTTTTTTGAGGCGACTCGCAAGCTGTTTTGAAGATAGCCGTCTGCTGCTGAGTCCCGATTCGTGGCTGGCGACCGCCACGAGGGCGATCAGAAAGTAACTTTACATTGCGGATGTATTGGAACTCAAATTCTTTCAGAACCTGAATCTGGTGCCTCCGAGCTCACAGAACTATTCATCAAGGGTCTTGGCGATCGCATCCGCGATTAGCTTGCTTGTCTTGTAAGTGAATTGGGGGCGCTTTGAAGCCCACCAGGCTTTGAAGTCGGAATTGCGACCATCGGCAACGACTTGCCAAAGATCACAGATTTGCACTTCCTGGAAATCTCTCAATACCTCAGCAGCCCATTCATTCTGCATCTTCATTCTGCCTGGTACTTTTCCAACCAATTGGGCCTCCGATAAACCCTCGTCGGATCCTTGGATTGGTGTCGTGGTCAACCAGATCAGCCGCTTACCCGCCGGTCGAATGGTTTCTATCCAGCGTCTTAGATTTCTCTGATACGACTCCTTGCTGATTTGATGGTCCAGCATTCCCGTGTTGAAAATAATTACGTCCCATTTTTCGGTCAAGTAATCACCCAACCAACGATTCAAAAGTGGCCAATCATCCGATCCACCGCAATTGGCTGGTGGATGAAACACAACATAGTTGCCCTCGAACTTTTCGTGAAGCGCTCGTTGATAACTAAACGAAACCATATCACCTAGTGAGAGAACTCGCGGCAATTCCCTTGAGTTTAGGTTCTCATGGGCCGCAACCCGCTGAAACTGAATCTCTTGAGCCATCCACTGATTCTCGAAGTACCCAGCCCGCAAACTGACTTCCACTCCTGGAACAAGATCAAGGATGGAAAAACCCGAGAGCAAGCTGGTACGTCCTCCTAGTTCAATCGCATACCGCTGAGAATCAACGATCAAACTAAACCCCGTTCCATCTTGTTCAAGCTGTCCTAAGATTTCATGTTCTTGTCGATCAACTAGGGCAGCACTATACAGAGCGTAGTGATTAACGACTTTGTTTCGTCCTTCAATAAACGCGTCGAGATTTCGTTTCGTTTTGAATTTGGCAAGCAGGTATACTGTCTCCGGCAACGGAAGTTCGACAACCTGATTCTTTGACTGATCACCACTGGGGTCGGAACAAGGTAGTGTGAACTTCACCATCGAATCGGCCAGATGAAAACTCGGCCGAAGCAGTTCTCGAAAAACGGGAGCCGTTTGAGGAAGTTTGATTTGATACTCCTCGTCACCAGACCGAACCACAATCGAATACTTTTTTTGTTCGATTACGACACCGTGAATCAACTTCTCTTCTGGTTCCGTAGATTCATTGACCAGATCGTTCTCTTCCAATAGTTGATCAAATTGTTGACCTGCAGCCTGGTTGCTCATTGACAGAACGAGCACAACCAGTGGAAAAAGCGTCAACCAAATTGCTGGAGTTTTTTGTTGCATCAGTTCAACCCGAAAAAATCGTCGTTAAAATAGAATACCCTCCTCCACTCACGGGGGTGAAGACCAACGATGTTGAAAATGACGAAAAACAACCAGGCAACAAAAAAAGGCCACCAATCCTGGCGACCTTGAGTAATTTAAGGAGCAAACTACGCGTTAAGCAGCGAAATTTTTATCGAACGAGTCCACGCCGTTTATCCGAACCAGACTAGTTTTCGAACTTCTTGACAAGAAATTCTGACTGAAGAAGAGTAGCGTCACCTCGCCGTTGTTTCCAAGACAAAACGACGAAAATATCGCCACACCTAAAACTAAACGCGCTCTAGATGTCCAATTTGGCTTCCAGAGCATGTTTTTCGATAAACTCTCGACGAGGTTCGACTTTGTCACCCATCAAGACACGAAACATATCGTCTGCATCGGCTGCGTTGGCCATGCTGACCTTAATGAGTGTTCGGTTGTCGGGATCAAGAGTCGTTTCGCGAAGTTCTTCCGCGTTCATCTCGCCCAATCCTTTAAAGCGAGTGACTGTCATTCCTTTTTCACCGGCCGCCCGAATCGCAGCCAATAGTCCACGAAGATCTTCGACCCCCGATTCGCTGTCGCCCTTCTTGAGAACATAACGAGGGACTTCAATTCCCGTTCTCTCTTGTGGCAACAGACTTTCTACTCCAAAGCCAAGTTCGGCAAGATCTTTTAAACCTGTGTTGATCGTTTTGACTTCGCGAAATTCATTGATCTGAATCTTGTTCGATTCAACAACTTGGTCACCTTCACTGGAATCTGAATCATCGACTGAAAGTTCGCCGCCTGTTCTTTCTTCGACCTGCTTGATGTACTCGTCCATTTCCTGCCGCGTTGTGAACCAGTTCTCTTCCTGCCCGACAAACACATTGTAGATGGGAAGTTTGCCTGTTTCGACATTCATTCGAAGTGTATGGGCGCGGAGGTTGATCCCTCGTTTTTCCAAATCCTTGATACTCACTTCGAGGTTGGCCAGCGTGATACAAAGTTTTTCCATTTGCTCGCCTTCAATCACCAACCCTTCCTCGGTCGTGAAGGTGACATCGGTCATCCCTCGCGTCATCAACTGTTTTTTCATTTCCTCTTCGGTCTGAACGTAATAGGTTTTCTTTTTGTCTTTAACCCTGAACAAAGGTGGTTGAGCGACATAAACATGCCCATGTTCCATCAATTGATACATTTGGCGATAGAAAAAACAGAGTAACAACGTACGGATATGGGAACCGTCAACATCAGCATCCGTCATGATGATGATTTTGTTGTATCGCCGCTTGCTCAAATCGATATCTGCACCGACGCCAATTCGAATCGCGCTAATGATGCTTTGAACTTCTTCGTTGGCGAGAACTTTGTCTTCTCGGGCCTTGTAAGCGTTAATGATTTTACCTCGCAGGGGCAAAATCGCTTGAAATTCTTTGAGTCTGCCACCTTCTGCACTACCACCGGCTGAATCACCTTCGACGAGGTAAATTTCGCACTTCTCCATGTCGTTACTGAGGCAATCGCGAAGTTTGCCGGGTAGCCCACCACCACCAAGGACCGACTTTCGACGTACCTGTTCTCGAGCCTTTTTGGCTGCTTCTCTAGCTTCGGCTGCCTGAATTCCTTTGCGTATCATGATCTTGGCGACCGCTGGATTTTCTTCGAGATAGGTTTTCAGGAACTCGCCAAAGTTCGAGCTTACAATCCCTTCGACTTCGCCGTTACCCAGCTTGGTTTTCGTTTGGCCTTCGAATTGTGGCTCGGGAACTTTCATCGAAATGATCGTGGTAATTCCCTCGCGAAAGTCCTCACCCGAAACGCTCATTTTCCCAAACAGGTTGGCCTTTTTCCCGTACGTATTGAGTGTTCGAGTTAGCGCAGTTCGGAAGCCGGAAACATGGGTTCCACCTTCGTGGGTATTGATATTGTTTACATAGGAGTGAACATTTTCGGTAATGTCCGTCGTGTATTGCATTGCGATTTCTACGCCAACGCCGTCCTGTTCACCAGAGAAGTATAGTACCTCTTTGTGAATCGGATCGCTGGACCGGTTGATATGCTCTACGTATTCGATAATTCCACGTTCGTAACAAAATTCGTCGCCTTCTCCGTTCCTTTCGTCCTTGAAAACAATTCGCACTCCACTGTTGAGGAATGCGAGCTCCTGAAGGCGTTTGTTCAGAATGCCGTATTCAAACTTGGTCGTTTGAAAAATCTGACCATCGGGCTTGAAAGTTGTCTTGGTTCCACGTCGATCCGATTTGCCAATTTTCGAGACGGGACCCGCTGGGACTCCACGTTCATATTCCTGCTGATGCATCTCTCCATCTCGGCAGACCTCGACTTCGCACCACTCGGACAAAAAGTTCACCACCGTAACGCCGACACCATGCAGACCGCCCGTAGTTTGGTATGCACCCTTTTCAAACTTGCCACCAAATTTGAGAAAGGTCATTACACCTTCCAGTGTCGTGATATCTCGCTCTTCCTGAGCCGTCAACTGTTCGTGGATATCGGTTGGAATTCCACGACCATCATCCTGGACGGTGACTGACCCATCATTGTTAATCGTGACGTGAATAACGCTGGCGAATTTTGCCATCGCTTCGTCAATCGAGTTGTCGACAACTTCGTAGACCAGATGATGGAGTCCACGCGCCGTGGTATCGCCAATGTACATACTCGGCCGTTCACGCACGTGTTCCAGGTCGGAAAGTCGTTGAAGGTCTTCTTGGCCGTAGTCTTTGTTTGCTTCTTTTGCCATTTTATGTTTCTAAAGAAAACGATTGCGTTCAGTTGACTTTGCCGACTCGAAATCGAAGGTCTTTCAATTTCAAATCCGGCATCAACTTTTGCATTGATTTAAGTAGTTTGTGTTTTTCAAAAGTAAGTTGTTGGTTGACCATGGAATTTGCCACCATGACTTCAAGGACGCCACGATTCAAATTTGCTGGTCGGGTCAACTGATTCCATTTAGCTCCAACGACTTCATCCCAACTGGCCTGCAGTTCGTTGGCATACTGCTGTTGGGCAATTCCATGTCTGGCCAATAACTGATTTACTAGGTGACCGGCAGGTTTTGGACGTACTCCATAGCGAGTGCGCTGCTTGATAAGCGAGTCCGCTTGTACGACATCCTTTCGCTTTTCCGAACTCTCCGATTCCATGTTCCCTACCGATATTCGAGTTGTGAATGCTTGAGGTGATTACTTTCGATCTCGTGAAAGAGGCATAATCACATAGCCATATTCGTCATCCGTTTCGCAGTAGGCAGCCTGTTCCGAATCTTCCAAATCGAAGGTAAACATTTTATCGGGCTGAAGAACTTTCAAAAAGTCGGCCAGGTAGCGATGGTCCAAAGTGATTGTCAATTCGTCCGAATCGAAGGTAATTGGCATCTCAATTCTTGACTGTCCGACTTCTGCCGTAGAGTTGGTCAAAATGAGTGATCCCGATTTGAACGTAAAATCAATTCCTCGACTTTCGTCATTGGCCACAATCGCAGCCTGACGAAGTGCCGAATACATTGGGCCGATAGGAATGTCGATTCGAATCGAGTCCTGTCGCTTGGGAAGCACATCTCGCCACTTGGGGAATCGCCCTTCGACAAGCCTGGTGTAAAAGACGCCAGATTCCAACTTGAGCAATAGATCGTTGGCTCGCGCCGCAATCTGCACCTTTTCATCGGAATCAGGCAGCATTCTCGACATCAGCTGCATTGCTCGTGAAGGCACAATGGTTGTCGCGCCTCCAGTTTTCGGATCGCCCACACAGGTAATTGGCCCCTGCATCTTCGCCAGACGTCGGCCATCGGTACCGACGGCAATAATCTGCTTGTCATCCATTTCCAGCAGAACGCCACCCAAAGCATAACGGCTGCTCTCGGCATCGGTAGCGAACAAGGTTCGACGAATCAATTCCTGAAAAACATGCCCTTCCACTTCAAAGTAATTCTCTTCCTCGAACCCGGCGACTTCGGGAAACTCATCTGGATTCTGGCCCTGCAGTTCAAAACGGCTGCTTTTTCCCAAGATGAGGGTCTTGTCAGCGTCAGCTTCGATTTCCAGGACGTCATCGGACGACTCACGAAGGATCATGCTCAGACGCGATACATTTACCACTGCACTTCCTGGAGTCGTAATTTCAACCTCTGGCACCGATAGGCGAACCCCGACTTCGGTGTCGGTCGCTGTTAGTACTGCTTCCTTATCCGTCACATCGATTTTAACGTTTTGCAAAATTGCTTTGGGACTACGAGTAGGAGCAACTGCTGCGGCAATCTGAAAAACTTTCTGAAAAGAATCACGATTGATTTTGATTTTCATATTGGATTTTCCCTCAGGTGAAGATTCAACAGAATCTTCTTTACTCTGATGTTTAATTTCTAATTAGTAGTATTTACTCTCGGAGTAAATTGTTAATAGGTGAACTTCGGGACGTCGTTAGTCCAGTATTTTCAATGACTTAGCCAAAATAGGGAGGTGTGGACAACCTGTTTTTTACCTGTTTCAAAAATGTCACCAAGCTGAATACAAAATTGTTCAGTTCTTCATTGTTCGAAATCATGGAAGACAAAGCGGAAAAATGGATGGGCTTTTCAACGGGTTGTGAACTAGTTTTCAAGAGTCGACAACCAGCAAAAACTGATCGGTCAGTTTTCTCCTCAACTCGGTAATCGTGTTGTTTAAAGCGACATCCCGGGAAATTGATTTAACGATATTCTTGTGTGCGTGGATGATAGTCGAGTGATCGCGGCCACCAAAACAGCGCCCAATGTTGGCAAAACCAAGTTGAAGCAAATCCCGGCAAAGGTAGATGCAAATACCCCTGGCTAAAACGGTGGTTTGTTTGCGACTCTTGCTACGAACCTCATCAACGGAAAGCTCAAAGTGCTTGGCGATCATTTTGGTGATGATCTGAATGTCACGGTCAAAATGAACTCGGTCGCCAAACAGAGCTAATTTAATATGAGAGTCCTCAAGAGACGTGTCTTGGTCCATTTGGACGAATGTGTTTTTGAGTTGGGCAAAAAGCTGAGTCAATCGAGGAACGGAGAAGTCACAATGATTGACAACAAATTCAATCGCCGATTCGTCTAACTTGAGGTTAAAGCGTTCAGCCAATCGGGTCACGATCGTATTTCTTGCAGTGGTCCCAGGTCGATTGACTGGTAGAACCAGGCCGGTGGACAGCCGACTCGCCAGTTGTGGGATCAGTTGATCATTTGCCGTTGGCATCGTATCGATTGTTGCGATGACCGGTTTTTTGCGTGCAATTAGCCCATCAAGTAAATTGGCCAGCTCTTTCTGAACCGCCACTCTGTTTCTCAAAATATGCAAATCATCGATGACTAAAAGCTGGGCAGTAAGAAAACGCTTTCGAAAATCGGCCATACTGTCCGTTTGAATAGCATCTCGGTGTCGCCGAACAATATCAGCAGCCCGAACAAACATCGGTTGGAGGCCTTGATCACTGGCCAAGCGATTTGCAAACGCCATCGCGATCGATGTTTTCCCATTTCCGCTGCCACCATAAAGCACCAAAGGGCAAAACGTAGGATGGAACTCAGCAGGATTGGCCAGACAGCGTAAACCCGAATTGGATTGATCGCCAATAAATTGAGACCAGAATCCGTTTGGCTGGTTGTTGAACGCTCGGTCGTTTTGTGGCTGTGAAATGACCCTCATGTCCGCCGCAGAAAGGGCCGACTGAAGGGGCAAATAAAACAGATCTCCACAAACGGACGTCATCAAATGGACTGCTAAGCTGGGAAAGAAATAAGTTAACTAAAGCCTGAAAATTTTAGCAAAATACGGGCTTTCTCGCGACCTTCACTTGGACATTTCCCGCTTATTTATCACCACGAAGATTCTCGATAATTACACGAATTCGCGAGATTACTTCGTCAATTTCGTCTGGAGTGTTGTCCACACCCAGACTAATTCGAACCGAGCCTTCAATGACCTCCTCCGGCAACCCCATTGCCAGCAATACCGGAGACGGTTCACTGGAGCCACTGGCACAAGCAGAACCCGTCGAAATGTCCAATCCTGCCATATCTGCCGCCAACAGGAAGGTTTGGCGGTCAATGCCAGGAAACGAGATATTGCTGGTATGGCCCAGTCTCGACGCCCCTGCCCCGTTTACAACCGCGCCATGCTCAGCAACCAGCTGTTTTTCCAATTTGTCTCGAAGTCGCTCAACCTTCTGATAGCGTTTCGTTAGCCCCAATTCCGAATTGTCATTCCACAACAGCAGGGCCGTCAAAAACCCCACAGCTAACGCAACATCCTCGGTGCCAGGACGAACCCCCATCTGCTGAAATCCACCAAACAAAACAGGAGTAATGGCAACATCAGCTCGGTGAACCAATGCCCCGATTCCACGAGGACCATGAAACTTATGAGGCGAAAATGTCATTGCGTCGATACCAAGCAATTCGAAGTTCACGGAAGTCTTGCCGATCGCCTGAGTTGCGTCGCAATGCAATGGAACATCAAACTCCCGACAAATCTCAGCAATTTGGTCAACCGGCTGAAAAACACCGGTTTCATTGTTGGCCAACATAATGCTTACCAGCCGGGTTTCCTGGTCCACCAAGCCGCGTAATTGGTCGAGGTCACAGAGTCCCAAAGAATCGACGGGAATTGAAGTGACCTGAAAACCCTCCTGAACGAGCCTCTCACCGGGTCCAAAAATGCTGGGATGCTCCACCGATGAAATTAGAACCCGTCCGGGTTCACTGCCAACCATTCCTAGCATTGCCAAATTGTTTGATTCAGTGCCACCGCTAGTGAATATCAAACGATCCGCCTGCATGCCTGCCGTTCTAGCGCCGACGAGCTCAAGAATCTGGGTTCGAATGGATTCCAAGCGACGTCGAGCTTGTTGGCCAGACTGATGTTGGCTGGCTGGGTTCAAGGGCTGTTCGAGATGACAATCAAAAATTGCTTTGGCGACCGTCGTATCAATCGGAGTTGTCGAATTGTGATCTAGATAAATACGTTTCATATTTCTAGCGAAACTTTGCAGAAGTTCGGCGTCTTTCCTGTCGATAGCGTCAATTTGATTCGTTGTTATCGCCAAGTTGGTCAGCGAGCTCACGATCCGCCTTGGCCAAGTCGTGTTTGTCCAGCTCATCGTAGACGTCGGCTCGAGCGGTCAGGATTTCTTTGGTTTTCTTGAATTCCACCGCCGCATTAAGTGATTTTTCAGCTTCTTCGAGTTCGCCATCTGATCGCAGTAGGTCGCCCCTTTGCAATAGAGCCTGAACGGAAATTTCATTGACTTTCAGGACAAACGAATCGCTGGAGAGAGATTCTTGATTGATGGCCAGATCCATCAAATCAGGAATGGCCCAGTAAACGTAATTTCGAGCGAGTGTTGCGACAGCGGGCCAAAGGGCCTTTGCTTTTATTGCATTTTTCGCTTCAGCATTCCAGTCTTCCCAAAACGGCATCTGAAGGTAGTCATGAAGAATCTTTGCATCAAAATCAGGAGAATTGCCTCGGGTGACCGAATCAGAAACCAAATGCCAAGTTCGTTTTGAGTTTGTGACAGGTTGGATCCAGTTGGGAACGAGCGATTGCTGCAATAACGTGGTGTGGTCCTGATGTTCGAGCCCGGAAACCGTCCAGTTCAGCCATTCGATTTTTCCGTATGAAAAACTACGTGTCGTAAAATCATCAGGTGAGAATTCAACGCCCCGTTTTTCCATGGTTCCAACAGTGAACACAACGCCAAAAAAGATCAAGGGTGCCAGGATTCCTAGTGAAATCCGCAGCAATTGAATCTTGGTAAACCAACCCAGGTTGGAACGAGATTGTGTATTTTGTTCAGGCATAGTTTCGCGAGTCAATTAAATCGGCAAAGTCTTGCGAGATTGATCTTGTTGGGTTTATCTTACACCAGCATACTTGCCGACAAAGTTTCAAAGATATACGTAACCGACGAAATCGGATTAACTTTTTTGTCCAACACAAGCCATCAAGCGAATGAAATGCAGGAACAGGGACGCTTGGAAGCGGTGCTGTTTTTGTCTCGAAGTCCGCTCTCCAGCCGCAAACTTGGCCAACTCGCCGGGCTCGAGGATGGCACTCGGGCACGTGTATTGCTCAAGCAGTTGAATCAGCACTACGATCAGGTCGGAAGGGCCTTTCACATCAAACAGGTCGCCGGCGGATATCAACTTCGTACTCGCCCTCAGTTTGCCCCATGGATCCGCAGGCAGGAACATATTCCCCGCCCATTTCGGTTGACCGGACCCGCACTGGAAACCCTTACCGTGATCGCCTACCGGCAGCCCATTATCAAAGCGGAAATCGAAGCCATCCGGGGAGTGGGATGCGGCGAAATGTTGAGGCAACTTTTGGAAAAAGGGCTAATCAAGATCGCCGGACGAAGTGTAGAATTGGGAAGACCCTTTTTGTACGCTACAACTCGTGAATTTTTGACGCAATTTGGACTCAATAGCCTCAACGCACTGCCACGAGCTGCGAATCTTGCAGGCCAAGGGTTGCCTGAATGGGCCACTTCCGACGAAAATCATTCTCCACAGGAAATGGAAACCGATTCCCTCGATTCCAATTATCCAACTCACGATAGTAACACAGACAACTTCGAAGCGATTGACCCAGAGCTAAAGGAGAAGGAAGAGTGAGCCTAGCATTCTCGTCAGACACCATTGAATACTCTTCGTCGAAAATTTTAAACATCGACGGGCTGAACCCATTTGTGCCGCATATTAATAATTCAAACATCGTTGTTGCCGAAGACGTCGAAGAATTGGAGGACGATGATGACGAAGAGGAGTATGAGTACATCGACGAAGAGGAGGGCGGAGCCGACGAGGATGAAGACTCCGAGGTTCAGGACGACTCCGACGATGCTGATACTGATGAGGACGACTCCGATGAGGACGAGTATGAATACGTCGAAGTCGTCGAAGTCGATGAAGAGGATGATGAGGATGATGATGATGATGAAGATGATGATGATGAAGAAGACTCCGACAAGGACGACGAATATGAGTTCATGGACGACGATGAAGAGGATGAAGACGATGACGATGAGTCGAGTGACGATCTAGAAGAAAGCGAATGGGAAGAAGTCGACGACGACGATGAAGATGAACTCGGCGACGAAGAATGGGATGACGATGACGATGACTGGGAAACTGAAGATGACGACGACGACGATGACGACGATGTAGAAGTAGGAGAGGTTGGCGGCGACGACGATAAAAAAGATGGTGACTGGGACTAGCGTCGAGCCAATCTTGCCCATTCCAATGGCGCACTTGCCGCAGAGCGGCTATGTCCATTACCCCAGACTTCCCAGTCTGGGGTAAGGTCCGCCAAAACGATTCCCGGATCAACGATATCTGTGATCATTCGTATGTTTCGGCGGGAGCCTCAACCTCCCGGAAAACGGATCGATGCGCTAACTCAAACAGCTAAAGTTGATTCGCGCGAACGAGTACGCCCCGTTCTGTTCCAGCGGCCCGCTCATGAACGACCGGAAGAACCGTTCTCAAAAACTCTATCGCAAACACGGAACGTCAAACGCCTTAACCGTCGTTTTTCTCGTTTGACTTGTCCAGGCCATGCTCTTTGAGTTTTTTGTAAAGCGTATTGCGATTCATCCCTAATCGAGCAGCGGCTTTGGTTTGCGTATTTCCACACGCATCCATCACCTGAGCAAGCAACTCTTTTTCTACAGGATTGACGATCTGGTCATGGAGATTTTTTGCATCCGGCTCCGCCTTGGACATTCCGCTGTAAACAAACTCCCGAATCATTTCTACGTCGTCTGTCGGGCGAAACACCGCCGTTTGCGCGTCATCGATATTGCCGATCACACTGGCCGGTAGCATGTCAGGAGAAAGCTCATGGGTGTCGGCAAGAATGACCGCACGTTCGACGTAGTTTTGCAGCTCTCGGACATTTCCTGGCCAGCCATACTTCTGAAGAGTACTGAGTGCCTCCGGATGAATTCGATCTACCTTGGTCTCGTTGGCTTCACTAAACTCTTTGAGAAAATGAATTAACAGAGGCTCTATGTCACCTGGACGGCGACGAAGCGGTGGCAAGCTGATCGGGATGACGTTCAAACGCCAGAACAGATCCTCGCGGAATCGATTTTCCAAGACTTCCTTGTGCAAATCACGATTGCTGGCCGCGACCACCCGAACGTCAACAGAAATTGACTTGGTGGAACCCACCCTTTCAAATTCGCGATTTTGCAGCACCCCCAGTAATTTGACCTGAAGTGTAGTGCTTGTCGAATTGACTTCATCCAGAAATATCGTGCCCCCGTGAGCAGCCTCAAAACGACCGGTTCGATCTCGTAGCGCGTCAGTGAACGACCCTTTCACGTGGCCGAATAGCTCACTCTCCAAAAGCGTTTCGGTCAATGCTCCACAATTGACCCGAATGAACGGACCCGAAGTTCGCTTGCTCAACTCATGGATCGCCGCTGCAACGAGTTCCTTGCCTGTGCCCGTCTCGCCCAACAATAATACCGAGGCATTGCTGGCAGCCGCGCGCCGAGTCAGGCGATAAACCTCTCGCATCGCAGGACAATTCCCAATCATTCCATGTAGCGAAGCATCAGGGGAGTCAGTCGACATTAATTTTAATGTGGCTAGGTGCGTAAAAATCAAGCGGCGAATTGCCTAAGAATTCAGCACTCTATTTCACACTGATTTTGCTTGTTTGCAATGGCTAATCAGAAACAATCCGTTCACACCAATAGGAACGCAGGTCAGTAACGTTCCCAAAGCAAACAAGGGAAGTCGAGCGGGGTGACATTCAGGAAGTTTTCGAAACCGGAGCCCGCACAAAACAGAGATTGGCAAATGAGCCTAGGATCACATTACAAAAAATACGCATTTGTTCCCAAGCGGAAACAATGGAATGACGTTTTCCAGTCCGTTGATCGAGAATCCTGGATTGGTGATTGAAAGGAATTGGGTCGTTCATCAAGACCGCCCGTTTACCTGGCGTGCTCTCTCTGTATGCCAAGAGAACACGATTACCAATTTACCAAAACTAATTAGCCAGCAATCTTAGAGATTTGGACTTTGACGTACTTTTGACGATGTCCAGTTCGGCGCTTGCTATTTTTACGTCGACGAAACTTTTGGACGAAGATTTTGTCACCTTTGGAGTCGCCAATCACTTTGGCCGTAACGGTTGCACCGCTGACGGTTGGTTGGCCAAGCGTGAATTTTTCTTCGCCATCGCCAACGGCGAGAACTTGATTGAAAGTAATTTCACTACCCGCATCGACTTGACGAAAGTCGATCTCAAGCATTTGACCTTCTTCGACTTTGTATTGACGTCCGCCGTCAGCGATAATCGCGTACATTTTCAAACCGTAAATTTACAGAGACCAAAAAAATAAGGGGCTCGAAAGCCCCAACCATGGATCAAGGATTTTAGCCAAATGGAGTTTTACCGTCGAGGGCCAAAATCCCGGGAAAAGGACCTGTTTTTGCATCAGAATCCATTATTTGCCCTCAAATCGTTCCAAATAGGCCATTCCGAGCCTAATCGACGCGCCATTCGCTCCGATAATCGTGCTTCAATGAGGCCGCGTTCGATTGAACGCGGAAGGGGCTTCGGCTCGAAGCGTTGTTCGCAACCAATCTGGCTTCAATGAGGCCGCGTTCGATTGAACGCGGAAGGGGACAGATCAAAGGCGAATGCAGTTGCCACATCAAGGTGCTTCAATGAGGCCGCGTTCGATTGAACGCGGAAGGGTTTTTTATTGGGCAATCCTCGATAATCGCTTGGATTTGCTTCAATGAGGCCGCGTTCGATTGAACGCGGAAGGGGAGAAGGATTACTCAAACGCCGAGTCGATAACCCTGGCTTCAATGAGGCCGCGTTCGATTGAACGCGGAAGGGCGATAGCAAAATCGCAACTTGTAATTGCTATTCCAGGCTTCAATGAGGCCGCGTTCGATTGAACGCGGAAGGATTCGAGGTCCAAGTTCCTGTGATCGTTATGCAAAACGCTTCAATGAGGCCGCGTTCGATTGAACGCGGAAGGGGATAAACCATTTTTACTTTGGGACGCAATGAAACGAGCTTCAATGAGGCCGCGTTCGATTGAACGCGGAAGGGCATCAGAAATGTATTGTTGGCCGATCCAGATTTCAAGCTTCAATGAGGCCGCGTTCGATTGAACGCGGAAGGGGTTCATGTCTGATTCCTAAAACTGAGTAATTGATTGGCTTCAATGAGGCCGCGTTCGATTGAACGCGGAAGGCGAGTGGTAACATTCGTGGCGGATGGCCGTATGACAAGCTTCAATGAGGCCGCGTTCGATTGAACGCGGAAGGGGTAGCTGACAGAACGGCACATTCAGTTCTTCAGGCGCTTCAATGAGGCCGCGTTCGATTGAACGCGGAAGGGGGCGGTGACGCAAGTCCCGCCACAGCCTGTGGTTAGAAGGGTGTTTGCGAACGCCTGTTTGTTCCGACTCTGAAAGTTCAACAATTTACTCATCATCTCCTTCCTGGGATACACTCTGAACACGGTTTTCCTGACTTAATGTGCTTTTGCGAGCGAACCCCCGTATTTCGCCGGGGCCTCACCGCTCGCACGGTATATATCGCAGATAATCGGGCTGAAAATAACCTTAACACCACGTCTGCTAAGGATACTTCTTAGCGTGTTGTGAATGCCGGGTACTCACGGATTTCGCCGATCAATACCCGCGCTAACAGCCGAGCTTGAATCTCTAACATTCGGCGGTAGCTCACACGATAACCGAACAACGGATGATTTACCAGTTGATCCATCCGCTGTTCATAGGCGCGAATAAATCCCTTACGACCACCGATCGTCAACGCCACCGAATCACCCGCCGAAATAAAATCACTTGGTGTAACCATTCGCGTGTTGATCGCTGAGAGTACTGCCGAATCCACAATCAAAGGACGAAAGGGTTCCATCAAATCCAACGCCAGGCTCGCTCGACCGTAGCGCGGTTGATGGTAGTAACCCAGATACGGGTCAAGCCCGATGCCCGCACAGGCGATCGTCAGATCTTTAGCCAGCAGGCTGTAGCCCAGCGACAACAAGGCATTGACCGGATCTCGAGGCGGACGTCGATTGCGGCCTTCGAAATCGAATTTGAGCCAATCGTCGTTCTCGGCCGATTTGTCTTCAGGGTTACTGCATAGTGCTCGTCGAGCTTCTGCTTCAGCGTCGCCGTTGACTTTGATCATGCCGGCGAAGTGTTCAAAGTAAACCTTCGCCGCCATCCCTTCGGTGCCCAGCAATTGAGGTAGACTCCTCGCCGTTTTTACGTCGACCAGCAGTGATTTCATAAATTTGACCGCATCGCTGGGAGGATCGACATGGTTTCGCATCAGTAGTGTTCGCTGGTTTCGGATTTTTGCGTCGACCAACTGCCGGGCTAAAGACAAGCAAAACGTGGGCGAATCGGCCGCACGGAATTGTTCGATCCGCCATATGATATTCTTCAGTCCAACTGGTTGAGTCATACCGTAGAACCAGCCGCCGCCAGAAAAGTACAGCAAGGGGATCTCCAGCTGCATCAGTTCCTGAATTGCTTGAGTGGAAACTTGGATCGCCCCCATTAAATTCACTTGCGACGTCTCGCGCAGCCGCACCGAATGGACGACTTTGCCTTTCTCTTTGACCTTGAGTAGTTCGCCCGATTTCCCGACCGTTATCCCCGGCGTGTTTAGATAAAGCGGTTTGCGGTGGTTGCGAGCTGTGATCAGTTGGCGAATTTTGGCCGGCGCGCGCGACGTTCCATCGGCCGCACTTTCATCGCCAGCCATCGTGCCGGTCATCGACGCAGGGCCGAGATCGAACAGCAGCCCCTGAGCCGTCTGGCCATCAGCGGAGAGGATTTGGCGGCAAGCGTTGGTCTCATCCGGCAGGCACAGCGAAACCAACGAGCACCGAGGGCATTTGGGCGAGCAATCTAGTGGCGGCGGGATGATCGGCGCCGCCATCAGCTTTCGACTTCCTTCGATTGTGTCGATCGTCAACGCCACCAATTCATCGTCGATGGGAATGACGACGCGCTGCCGAGTCTGCCAGAAAAAAATGGTCCCCGTTTCAACATCGTAGCCATGCTCACGCAGAATCAACGCTTGCACGCACAGTTGAATACGTTCGGGATCCCACGCCGTCAGCGAACCGTCGTCGTTTGTTTTGGGTTTGCCGCGTTTGTATTCGACCGGTGACGCGGCGTTGCCGTTGACTTCGATCAAGTCAATTTTTGAGATAATACTGTACTGTTCGCTGGAGAGCATGACGCTGGTGGCGTGGATGCGTTCAGGTTTTTCACTGTTCGCATCGTCTTCGGTAGCAGACTTCTTTTTGCTCTTCGTTTTTGAATTGGCGGCAGCTTTTGCCGCTGGCGATTTTGAGGCTGCCGCTCGTCCTTTTGGCAAGGCGGTCGTTTTGGCATCGACGTTCTTGTGCCGGATCGTGCCTTCGACGGTGTCGGCGTTTTGTACAAACAGCCCTTCAACATGTTCGTAGTAAAACAGCCGAGGGCAGTAAGCGAACTCGTTAATCATCCGCGACGGCAGCAGGCCCGATCCGCGATCGAAAGTGATGCCAGTGGTGTTGGCGTCGGCGCTGTTTGAGCCATTTGAATCTTCCGAACGTTCGGGCGGGTTGGGCGAGTGAATCATGATGCAGTTTTTTTAATACAGGATTTGTGGCTGTTGAGATGGCAAGCCTTTTAAGCGAAGGCATCATTTCGTTGCCGCCCAATCAATGTTGGCGTCCAAGGGGCGGACGTTTAATTTTCGGTTGCGAGCAAAACCAACGGGGCTATTTGCGAGAGATGGACGTTGAGAAATTAGCTCAAATGATCGTGGTGGACGAATCGAAAGGGCAGTACGCCAGCCCGAGTGAGTCGATCGTGCGATCGCCACGTCCGTCGCTGAGGCCGAGATTGATGAACAGGATCTGGTCGTGGGCGTTGTTGATGGTGTCCTGCAACTGCGACTGACACTGAAGCAGGTCAACGGGGGTCAGTTGACATTCGAAGACGCTGAACTGGAGATGGTTGCCCCAGTTCTTCATGGTCTTGAAAACCTTCCGCAGCCGTTTGGCATCGGCGATATCGTAGGTCACGATGTAAGTAGAAAGCATGGCGATCGGCACTCCTGGAAATGAGCCGGCGGAACCGACAGTTCTGTTCATTTCAGGCTAATTAAGCAGCGATCAAGATTCCAATACTTTAAGGGCGTGTTTGGGAAAATAGCGGGCTAAAGAAAGCAACTTCCTGTCGTCTGCATCCGAATTTAGAGATCGCAACGAAGATCCGTAGCCAAAAAGACTCTCCGCCCGAACGCGGGCGGAGAGTCTTTACGCAGCCTAAGCCATCAGATGTTTTAAATTGTCAAAGAGCAAACGGTTCTCGAAATTTGGTCAGCAGCACCTTGAGAACCTTGAATGGGTAACGTTCGTTTTATTTGGATGTTTTAGAGAATAGACTTAGCTGGTGTAAAGTTCCTGAACTTCCCGACGGTGATCCGTTGGCTGCGGAAAACCTTAGCGATGCCTCTTGCTCGCAATGCCTCAGCATTTTCCGGCGTTTGTTCTTTTTTGGTGAGAAGTACATTTTGCAGCACCGTTTGAATAGCAGCGACAGACAGTGGGTGTGTCCAAATCGGCCAAGACCAAAACGACCCCCGGTTAGATTTAAAGCCTGTTGTTTCAAGCATGGTACCCATCGGTGCTGTTGGAAAAAACGGAAGCCCTTCGATGGCCAAACGATTCGCCCCACGCATCGTCATGGCCGGATCTGAACTCGGATTCTTCCACCGCAAGGCATATCGACGATCGTCGATGGGATCCCACCGCAAATTTTTGCCTCGCCCCTCGTCTTCATAAGTCCACGGTTGAAATAACGTCGTGTAGAGCTGCAAGGCCGACGTGTCGGCGACTATCTCTCGCATGAATTTGAGGAAATGTTGATGCCCGGCACCACTCATCGTTCTCAACGCAGTGTCCTGCATTTGAGCCCGGTCTTTCGAGTGCGGTTGATGAGCCGTGTCCGTTCCGAACGCAGCAAGGAATGCCAACGCGACATGCGATTCGGGCTCCCCTTGGGCTGCCTTCTGAATGTGATCGGCCAAATGTGACCTGAAGGCATCGGGGGGATGTGTCAGATTTTCCCCAAGCGATTCCAACAACCCCATCTGTAGCGGAGCATCGAGATAGCTGCTCATTTTTTCGCACAAAGTTTCAGCTTCATCGAAAGGAGATTCACTGGACAGGATCGGCCGCCAAGCACCAGCGTTCGATTGCCAAGCCATTTTGAATTTGGCTTCGGGGGCAAACAATTCAAGACATCGCAGTATTCCAAGTGCTGCCAAGTACGCCAGTGGATTGCTTCCATCGAGGCCGTTGAGAAACATCGTTGACCGGTCATTCGATTCACTCATGACAGCACCTGATCTTTCTTTGATTGCTGGTCGTAATAGCCGAACTCCTCAAGCTGGCTGACGCGTCGATCAGCAAGTCTCAGCGTGGATTCCAAAAAAGCGAGCCCCCACCAGCCATACTTGCGATTCATGCTCCAAAATCGTTCGACAGTTCGCGAGTCATACCGGTGGAACACAACCTCTGCTCGATCGGCGGCGGATACTGCAATTTCAGGCCGTCCAATCTGTTCCAGTGATACTTCTGGCGGTTCTGGATCAATACAGACGGGAACTGTTGCCCGCGAATGACCGTGATGAGCAGCGATTAAGTGCAGCATCAGTTCAAAATCTTCGACATCGACCAACTCAGGTTTGGCTCGTTCAGCCAGCAGAACGCTTAGCAGTTCGTGGCGAAAGTTTTTGGGCAGCTCTGCCAATTGAGTTGCGTGTTGTCTCTCGCGCGGGCTGGTTAGGTTTTTCCCCGACTTGGCGTACAACTCGGGTTCCCACATCGCGGTCATTGGATCAGCGCCGATCAATAAAGCTTGAAATCTTTCGTCCGCCTTGCCCCAGTCGTGAACAGCGCCAGCATGAGCAAACGTGTTCGCCAATGACGAGAGTGGAAGTTTGGCGGTAGAGTTTACAGTTTCATCTCGCACCGCGTCGAGGTGTTGTTGAAGCCCAACCGGATTGCCAGTTCCTGAATTTGAGAGAATATCGCTGCCGTCATCGTTGGTTAAAAACGGCAGTTGGTTCTTTTCAGCAGGGCCTACCAACACGAATCCACGCCGGTAAGCGTAGAAATCCATTCGGATTTCGCTCTTCTTTATAGCGGAGAATGACACCGCTGAATCTTTGATCCATCTGTCCGCAAGATCGACAGCCTCCGACTTGGTCGCACTAAAATCACCACTCTTAACACAGAACCTAATGATCTCAGCGTCGTGTTTTTCAAACAGGTTCCATTGCACTCGCGCGATCGGACGGTTGCGAGATTGCGCGAACGCCTTGTCGCCTAAGTCAACACCGACCAGTTTCCACCAGTCCTCGGCGTTGCACCGATAGACTTGCCTTTCAGTTTCATCCATGTTGGCCAAACGCTTGGGAAGCTGAATTCCCTGTTCGTCCCGCGCGACAAACTCGTTGAATTCCGGCAAATAACCCAGTTCATTCCAACCACCTGCCAATGGAGAAAACACAAGCGTGTCTCCCGGACGAATCTGGGTGATGTTCATGATCACATCGCTTTTTTCAACGCCACGCCACGCCAGCGGCCGAAAGGCAGAGGGGATGATTTGAGGATCGTAGTTTTGTTGTTCCACCAATTGTGGAACATCACCAGATAGGTCGTCTGTCGTTTTTTTGTTTTGGCAGACCGATGTCAGCCACGCCATCACGCGCCGCATCGGAACCGAAAGACACTCGGGAGAACTTGGCGGACAAAGGCTCACGTTTTGAACCATGCTGTCTTTACTCAAGGGCACGAACGAAACAATTCCCTCGCCTCCCGGGTCCGGAAAGATTCGCTCCAGAATGTCGGCTCGCCAACAAATTTGCACCTCCGGATCGTTTCGCTGCGGGCCGTGCAACCACAAAGAAACGTCTGGGTCAGGCCAGATTCGATCCGACGTCTGGCACAGCATGTCCATGTGTGCAGGCAGCAGCGTAGGAGCTTTCGTGTGCGCCAAAGAAAACCGGTCTTTGGTTTCACTGTTGGCCGAGGCAAGTGAGCTTTTGAATGCGTTGATGCCAAAGTCGACACTTTGATCTTCAGCGATGCTCAATAACCAATTCCATGAATAACTGGTTGCGTTGCCGTAGATCGGGTCGAGATACTTGAATAGCTTGCCATCTTCCTCCAGCAGGTCGTCCGTTTTCACGCGATCACCTCGCATCACAATCACGCCATAGGCTGAGTCTGAATTCGCGGCACGATTCAGCCGGCCAAACCTTTGCACCAGCGAACTGATGGGGGCGGCTTCAGTGATCAAGACGTCAAAATCATAATCGGCACCGACTTCAATACACTGAGTCGAAACAACAAATATGGTCTCGGCCAACTGGCTGCGGTCGGCACCAGTGGCAATATTATCCCGCAAGAAATCGGTTTGTTCGTCGCGGTCCAGTGGCCGCATCGCGCCAACGATTAAATGGGTCTGCGCTGGCGAGATCCGTTTGTCCTTTAACAGAGCTGCCATCGTTTCTTTTGCGGTCGCCACCATGTTGCACATGATGCCGATGACTATTACAGGTTGGTCTTCGATATCACCCGCGTCTGTTTCCCGAAAGGCTGCCTTGATCGCGTGTTCTACCAGATACTTCGCCAGTAGTTTTGGCGCTTTTCCGCCTTTCACATTCTCGGCAACCTCAACCGTAACGGGCTTGCTCATGTTCGCCAGTCGACCGACGCGCGTACTTGGGTCATTCAATTCGGTGGTCGAGATTTCGATTTTATTCGCGTGCGAATCCGTTGGCGTCGCTGTCATCTCGACGATTTTTAGCGGCAGCGGTTGAGGCAATTCGCTCCACGGTGCCTTCTGGAAGTTGGAAACTGCCTGAAGCGTCTGCGAGAAAGGTTGCGAGATATGCGCCTCATCCAAGATAATCAGGCTGTCATGGGCAATCGCGGTCGCTTGGACCGGACGGGATGAATTGGAAACGCCGTATCCTCGAAACAGCAATCGCGATCCGACTTGATCAACAGTACTGGTGACCAGCATCGGTTGATTCAGAGCGTTAAACCAACTTGGGTCACGATAGATGCCGCCACGTAACTCCGTAATCTCCAGCGGTGATCCGGTCGCATGCCCAGTGTAGCTGAGCAAGCGGTCAGCAACCGTCTTCAAAATCCCTTCCGTCGCTTCCGCTAAACATTTGCGAATTTGCTTAGCCTTATGAAACGCTTCGCTGACAACCGTACGGCGATCCACCACCAAGAAGGTGCGCATTGGGGCGGTGCGTTGTTCTGGCGGTCGGTCAGCTTGAACAGCTAAAGCGAATACCGCCACATCGAGTGCCGACGTTTTCCCCGCTCCGGTTGGGACATCAATATTCGGCCAGTGCCCTTCGCAAGCTGCCTCGGCAAGTTCCCGTTGCCAATGCATCGGTGTAAAAGGAATACCTGCCCGATCGCAATTGATTGCACTGAAGAATTCCGCGAAGTCTTTGATGGTTAGATTGTTCATGATTTACCCTCCCGACTTTGTTTGCACAAAACAGTGTTTGGGCGGCAAAATCCGTATCCAACAAATCGTCCGGCACCAAGAAGGACGGGGCCTTCAACAAAATTGTCAAATTCAATGCGAGCGTGAATTTGATAGCGACTTCCGTTGCGGATTTGCATGGGAGGAAACCCTCCACCTTTTGGACGCGAATTCGGAACACCTCGCACAAAAGCGTTGTGGTGGATATGAACCGCTACGGGTGCTGGTAAGCCAATATTTTCACAACTTTGTGAAATGGTGGCCGCCACTTCGTCGGTCCACGCTTGTCTGTTTTTTTGGCGATCGCTTTTTGGAAAGCGGTCAAGGACAATTGGCGTGACCGTTTCCCATACGGTGCAACTACGCGTCCATGACTGTGGCTGAAGCGTACGCGGTGGCGACAGTCGCTGCTCGCGCACCAAGTGTATTTGCAGGCGGGGATCTTTCTCCGTGAGCCGCCGGAAATTATGAAGATTCAGTTTTACGCACCAATCGCCAACAGGTTCGTTTTCATTCGCTTCATCGTTTTCGATGCGCTCGAAAATAGCACGCAACTCAACCGAGCGTTGCCGGCTGGAGATGTGGCGGGGAAATACCAATCCCAATCCCATCAGATGCCCGTCAGCATGTTTGGTTCCAGTAAACGCCAATGGGACGATTGCCAAATGGGGATCCTTGCTGGGCTTACCATTTGGTTGGTGCCCACCCAGCCATTCAGGGCTGGTTCGGTCGGGGTAAGCGTCATGAATTCGTTTTCGAAATGCCCCTGCCAACTGTAACGTTGACTCCAAATGAATCGTGGGCGCTTCGTGGAACGCCAGCACCATTATGTCGCTGTCGAAGACAGATTGCGCAGCTTGGAGTTTCTTGCTACCGGTTTTTTTGTAGGTTGCCGTCATCGAACCGCTTGGACGCTGGCTTGGCGGCAGACCGTTTGGGAAACGCTCGACAAGCCCGGCTTTCAGCTTTTTCTTCGCAACACCTTTGCTAGCGGCGACCTTGGATTCCATTTCAGCGTACTCGTTGATCTGCGAAAAATTGAAGTTCCGCTCTAGCGATTCAAGTGTGCCCACGCTAGACACTCTGAAGCGCCTGCTGCCAACGTCGTCTGCTGACCACTGATGTAACAGACTTTCTTTCGGTGTCTGGAAATCGCGTTGAATCCAAACTTGCACGAGAGAACTTGAGTGGCCAAGTCGAGATACTTCAAAAGCAATTTGCTCCAGCGATTCAAAGACTGAATCCTCAGGTTTCGAGTTGTAGACGAAGTGAATTTCGTCTTGATGAGGAATTGACGTCGGGAAGTGTCGAGGCTGACGGCTGCGTTTGTCTGCAAGGAGTTGGGCGGCACGTGCTGAATCGTTGACTGGCACGAAAACAATCACGGGTGTGCGTGTTTCCGCCTCGGATGCAAAAACTTGCGGCGGCGGTTGCTGCTCCAGCCACTGAAGCGCATTGCGTTGTGACATAGTTGCAGGATCGTCCGCGTCGAGGCTGCAGGTTTCAAAATGAGCCGCAGCCAGCGCCATGAACAATCGAGCTGGCTCGATTGGCCATTCAGTTTCATCCCACTGCCCCGAGTCCGTCGCTACGCAAACGCCGCGGAGGAATTTCACGGTAAATGCCCACATTATTTGTCCTCCGTTTTGGAGTTTGCAGTAATCTCCTGACTCCGTTGCACTAGTTCCGTTAGCGATTTGCTGGGAGTAAGCACCACTGGATCGGTTCGGTAAGGTAGGCCCGCTTTGACGGCTGCCGCGACTGCCTCGGTGTAGAGCTTGATTGCTTCGTCAGCGTCGATGGCTACTTCATCGGGTTTAGAACCGGGCTTGCCAAGAATTTCCCATTTCGGCGACTCGGTAGGCCACAACAAGCAACGACTACGAAGATCCAACCCGTTTTCACCAGCGAGCGCAGTTGCAACCAATCCCAAGGCCAGCAACACGGTCCGAGCGGCTTGGTCGTATTCGGTCTTGTATTCGCCGTCGACAGGGAAACGCAGTCGACGCAGGGCTGGCAGTGAAATCACAACCGTTTGCTCAGCGTGACTGATAGTGACGCCGCCGGCGTTATTGTCGATCGTTGGTGGAATGTTCCCGTGGTTAATTTCCGATGGAGAAACAGCTTTCTTGGCTCCTTCTTTGGCGAGCGACCAATTCCCATCCTTTTGCACGATTTTTGCACCGGCGCGAATTTCCAGCGGGTCGATGCGGCTGCCTGTTTTTGCTCCAGGCATCGCATTAAAGCCGACAATTTCCGAAACCAGCGCGCGAGCAAACTTCGCTCCCAAGCCGCCCTTTGGCCCAGTGGAATCCCAAACGCCGAAGACGAGAGCTGTCGGGCAAAGTTCAAACAGCGGAGTCGCGTTACGATTGCTAATGTTGTCAATCTGTTTGCCAACATCAGACTTCCGAAAGGGCTGACCTTCATGGTTCGAGTCACGCAAAATCGCGTCGGCAATCCGATGAGGTGCCTGCAGGCTGGTAACTTTGTCGATTGGCGCGAGTAAATCAAGACCGCTAAAATCGACCTCGATGACCGGGAGTTTGATGCGGCCATCGTCGACTGCTTGCTGAAGTGCTTCTTCCATCCGATTGGCTTGAGACTGAACCGAATCGAGTTGCACACACGGCACGTACTTCGCATTTCCATTTTCGTCGGTGCCGACCCATCTGTTTTCGGTCGCGTATTTGGCGTCGAGATAAGTCGGAGGAAAAACCTTGTCCCCTTCACCGCCCATCGGTTGAATTTTTATTTTTGAGCGAAAGGCCGCGCCGGTTTGAATAACGTTGGTTAGATCAGATAGTTTCATTTGTCGTCCCAAAAGTGGTTAGTGAATTTTGACGGGGCAATGATTAGCGTAACGAGTTGCGTGACATCTTTGGTCAATGCAACAAATAAAAAAAGAAAGCTCATCAAACGGTGTTAACTTTTGATTTTGCAGCAATAGCTTGGCCAATCGTCACTCTTCTTGCGGTTGTTTGCCCATTACAACGTTTGCAGATTCGCCAGTTCGTCCGCGATCGGATTGGCTGTCGAGTGGTCGGACTCCGATGTAACCGGCGACCCGCATGCCTCCAGCATTTCGCGATAGCGACCGAGGATCGGGTGAGTGTTTTTGGTGTTTTTCAACAATTAAATCCGCCCAGCCATCGGCGGGCGACTGTTCCAATTGGATGGTTTTGGCAACCTTCCATTGGGCACCGGTACGATCGCCATCCTCAATCACCAGCATGTTGTCCTTCAGCTCCTCAATGAAGCCTGCGGTTTCTGGCGACTCCAGCCAAGCCGGTTGCAACGTGGCACTCATCCACCAAGTTCGCCGCGACAGGCCGAGCGATTCTTTGTTCTGTTCGTCTCGCCAGAATGCCTGAAGTTGGGCACTGGTCGTCAGCCCGATTCCCATCAGCTGGATTTCGTCCATGACCCACAGGCAATCATTATTCAGCAAGCCGTATGCCCGCGGCCAAGCGGCTCGCCCCATTGCGTAACCTCGGTTGAGTGCTCGAAACAACAGCATGTCCTGTGTTCCGATAATAATGGTGGGCTTGTTGGGATTTTCATACCAACGTTGCTCGTCGACACCGCCCATGGCAATTCGCACGTCGACTTTATCGGTTAAACTTAATGACGTTAGCAACTTCTCGGCTTCGGACTTTGACTGCTCGACCAACGTACGCATTGGCAGGCACCACACCAACCGCGTTGGCCACGATTTGTGACCTTTGGTGATCCGCCAGAAGATCCATGTCAGCATGGCCGCCAGCGTTTTGCCTTCGCCAGTTGGAATTCGTATCAGCCGGTCGGCCGGTTTTGGATTCTCTGCCAGTCGTGACTGCCACGTACGCGGTTGAAAGCCATCCTTGTTGGACTGGCTGGTGGTTGCTGTGGCGAATAGTTCGGTGAAGGATTTTGGCATTGGCCGGCGCTATGAAAGGGTGGATAAAACAAGGAGTCTTGAAGACAATTGTATAAGGCGGCGCGACACCTTTGGTCAATCAGCAGACAATCCCGGAAACTTTTTTCGAAGTCGAACCTTTGCTTGGCTGATGTCGAACACATGAACGGCTTTGAGACGGAAGACTACTCTGACCGGCGTTGTCTGAAATCGGATGTTGAACTGGTCTGTTCCAGTACCAACCGACTGGGATGAAAGTGGGTATGGTTTGGAGTGCTAATCACGACGGCATCAATTTGATCAGCCATCGAGTCAAACATTTCCCGATAGTCGTAAAACTTTTTCGCTTTCGGAAATGTTTCGTAAGCATTGCCAGCACGTCCATCGTCGACGTCACAAAGTGCAACCACATTGACATGATAAACAAAAATTGCCGTACGATTTTTTTGAAGAGTTGCCTATTTGGGCCGAAGTTCTTTTCGATAAACAAACTCTTTGAGAACGGTATGTTCTGTTGCCTTTGATACCATTTCCGCTGAAGTTTGTGCGCTGAACTTTTTTCTCAAACGAGAGCGAATTCGCTCAACCGCGCGAACCGTGATCTCCATTTGTTTCGCAATAGATTTGTTTAACTTGCCCTTAACCACACATTCCAGTACGTCTTTTTCGCGTTGGGTCAATTCGATCAAAGAATGTTCAAGCCGCGATAGTCGATCTTGCAATTCGCTTTCAACGCAATGCTGTTGGGTGATGTCCTGTCCAATCGCACATAGAACCTCATCTGGATAATGTGACTCCTTAAGCATCGAAGCCTGAAGGTGAATCACCTTTAAACTGCCAGACCTGTTTACAAAGACGAATGATCGGTCGTGAAACATTTCGTCGGTAAAGTGGGTTCGCCGAGTATTGCGGATATCAGCATTCAAGGGACTGGAATGATCGAGAAAGTCAACGATGTCTCTGCCAACCACTTGATCGGTTGAGTACTCAAGGATTTGCTGGAAAGATGGGCTTACCTCAATCAATCGAAATTTGGAATCAACCAAAAAAGCGAAAAAGGGTTTCGACAACCAATTGAGAGTAACACGAATAGGAGTCTTACCGTACTCAACCATGATCACCGTCCAATCATTAGTTTATTTTCAGCATCGTTGGAAATCAAAAAAGAGTGGTCCAACAATAACAAGAGAATTTATTTTATGGCTAAACTAATAAGGAAGAAAGATTAATCTGCGATTTATTTTGCAAGAGTTTCACGAGCGTTTTCAAGTAGATCAATCAATTGACGGCATTGTTTTTCGGTCATATGCCCAATCAATTGAGAATGCATCGCAAGATTGGGTTTGGCCATTTTTAAGAGTAGTTTCCTCCCCAACGCGGTAAGTGTGATGAAATACACTCTCCGATCTTCTTCACTGCGTTCTCGAACAACAAAGCCATTTTTCTCAAGATGATTGATCGACGACGTAATTGCAGGTACGACCGCGATCATTCGTTTGACAATTTCTCGACTCGGAACCGGCTTACCAAAGCCTTTGAGAATTCGAAGAATGTTGTATTGGGCCTGATTGATTCCATACTCGCGAAAGAATTGTCCAAAGCGATGTTGGAACAATTCGTTCGTAAACAAGATGCTGATAATCGCTTCTTGTTGCAGAGTTTCGAAGCCGTTTTTTTTCTGAAGTTCGTTTTGGAGTTTTCCAGCCATTTGAGTTCAACAAATCGAAATAGAATGTTGTGGGGAGTGGCAAGGTGAGTGGCTAGATGCAGGTGAGGCCTGCAATGAGATCGAAGTTTGAAGGCTTTGTCTACCCAATGCTTGCCGAAATCGACGAAGATTCGTTTAACACATTGGCGAATGAACAGACTGGGAGTGAATCGATGAATTTGGTGGTTCGGATTTCTATCTTCGTTCCGCAAGAAGCATCACCCGTTCGAGGTATTTTGACTTGAAAATCTCCATCGCTTATTGGGAGGACGGACAATGGCAATTTGCGCCGAGGCGACGGAGCAGATTAGATTCAAGCCGATGAAAAGGTGTTCCAAATTCAGCGACTACAGTTCATCTTCCTCTGCGTCGGTCATTTCCAGCTGGCGCATTTTTCGATAGAGATTGCTGCGGTGCAGGCCAAGCTTTTCGGCGGCGGCGGTCATATTTCCACCGGCGCGTTTGACGTGTTGGTTGATGTAACCGACTTGAAACTCACGGGTCGCATCGCCTAGGGGCAAGTCCATATCGAACGCTGGTCCCGACTTTCTGGGCGATATGATGAATTCTAGATCGTCAGCATCCACTTTTTCACCCTGGAACAAATAAGCCAGCCGCTCCATCATGTTGCGAAGCTCTCGTACGTTGCCTGGCCAGTTGTGTCCCAAAAGTCGTTTTTTTGCTGCCGCTGAAAATGCCAAAGGATCGCGTCGAGCTTTGACACAAAATCCACGCAGAAAATGTTCGGCCAGAAGAATGATATCCTCACCACGGTTTCGAAGCGGTGGTAGCTCGATCGTCAAAACGTTGAGGCGAAAAAACAAGTCTTCGCGAAATTTCTTTTCCGTAACCAGTTCGGGTAGATTTTGATTGGTGGCTGCGATCACTCGGGCATTGGTTGAGATCGTGGTCGAACCTCCTACGCGAACCACGACTTTTTCTTCGAGGACACGTAGCAGTTTTGCCTGTCCTCCCATGCTCATATCGCCAATTTCGTCCAGGAATAATGTTCCACCGTCGGCCAGTTCAAACTTTCCCACACGAGCTTCGTGGGCGTCAGTGAAAGCACCTTTTTCATGGCCAAAAAGTTCACTTTCCAAAAGTGATTCCGTAATCGCGGCACAATTGACCGCAACCAAAATTTGATCTCGTCGATCACTCAGGTAGTGAATCATTTGCGCGACGACTTCTTTACCCGTTCCGTTCTCACCGGTTATCAAAACTGACAGTTCAGTTCCGGCAACTCGCTCGATCGTTTGCTTTAGCTTTTCAACTTCGTCGCACTTGCCGATCAGCTTGACCTGGTCCGCAGCCTGAGCGGCAACGTTCTTTTGTTTGTTGACCAGCTTTTCAACATGCTGTGTGTTTTCAATGGCAACCGCGGCATGTTCTGCCAGTTCAACAAGATCCGCTTGATCGGCATCAGTAAAGTTTCCCCCTATCTTGTTGATCAACTCAAAGGCGCCGATGGTCTTGCCTGCCGTGTTGACAATGGGAACGCAAATCAATGAACGGGTCTGAAAGTCCAGTTGCTCATCGACAGCACGATTGATTTGAGCTTGTTCGGTTGCAATGTCCTCGTCGACGCGTTGGGGTTGGCCTGAACTCATGACCGCGCCGACAACCCCCTGCCCTGCCGAGATTCGGAGTTCACCACTTTCTACACCCAGCGCAGGTCGGCCAATCAATTGGCGACTCCGCCCATCAGGTAGAAAGATAGTCGCTCGTTCCGAGGAGATTAACCGAGTTGAGGTTTCGGCGATCTGGTTCAGCAGGGTTTGGGTTTCACGGTGCTGGTTCCAGTTGACCGTCATGTCAAGAATGGCTTGAAGGCGACGTCTCGAACGGGCCTCACTTTGCTGATTTTCCACAATCGCTTGCACGGACACGAATGCCGCTGCGATCGAATCATAATCTGCGGGGTCAAGCGGGGAGCTGACTTGAGCCACCAGCAGGTAACCGTCCTGGCAGGGAACGCCAAGGGGCGTGGCCATCCAGTTGTTGTCGGACTGGCAAGACTCTGTATCCAGAGTCTCCGTTAGCAAATCGATGGGCAGTTTGATGTCTTCTTCTGTCGAGTGCCGAGTTCTCCAAGTGCCTTTGACGCCACGGACAATGGCGAGGCATTTGATTTCCTGACAGGCAGAGAGAATCAATTCCACCGCCTTTTCCGAGAAAAAATCGGGGGCGTCCCGCGCCAGTTGCATGATCCCGGGAAGCAGAATCTGACCAGCGCTACCGTTGGCGATTCGATGAATTTGGCTGGCTAACATAAGTTCGTCAATTTCATGCGCGAATCGCGCGAAAGTCGGTCATTGTTGGCAAGGCAGAAAACTGTTATCAAAATGGGTCATTAAAGAGTAGTCATTTTGAATCTCCGTCACAATCGGCTATCGACTGACGGGTCCGACATATCGATAGGAGCCAGTTTGGCATGAACATGTTTGAAGGCAAAAAAGGGTTGATCCTTGGAGTGGCCAATGATCGATCTATCGCGTGGGCCATCGCGCAACAAATCATGGCTGGCGGCGGAGAATGCGGTTTTACCCATCTGCCTGACCCTCCCGACGACGAACGAAAAAAGAATCGGGGACGAGTGGAAAAATGCCTTGAGAAGACGGATTTCGAGGCCAAGTTTCTGGTGCCGATGAATGTTCAGAACGACGAGGACATCGCCGCCGTCATGGAAAAAGCGAAAAGTGAGTTCGGGCAGATTGACTTTTTACTGCACTCGATCGCTTTTGCCGATATCCAGGACCTCAAGCGCAATACCATCGAAACCAACCGAGATGGGTTCAAAATGGCGATGGACATCAGCGTCTACAGTTTGCTCGCCGTTTGCAACGCCGCGAAGGACATTATGTCCGAACGTAGCTCAATCGCATGTATGACTTACTTCGGTGGCGAGAAATGTGTGCCAGGCTATAACGTGATGGGTATCTGCAAATCGGCCCTCGAGTCAGCCACTCGCTATGCGGCATTCGAACTCGGACCACAGGGAATTCGCGTAAATGCTCTTAGCGCCGGACCCGTTAAAACGCTTGCTGGCTCCGCCGCGGGCGTCAATGAAATGATGGCCATGTACTCTGAGGTTGCTCCGATGGGACGCAATATCTCAGTGGATGAGGTCGGCCGGACCGGTGCATTCTTGCTCTCGGACATGTCAGACGGGATCACAGGCGAAATCTTGCACGTTGATTGTGGGTACAATATGATGGGGTCTCCGGGACGTCTTCTGGAATTACCAGGTGTCAAAGAGGCAATCAAATCGAAAGCTAAAGCGGATTCTGAGGCGGCCAAAGCTAAGGCCAAGTCTCAATAGTTTCCGACTCACTAAGTGCTTTATAATCTTTAGTATTTTCAAAATAAGGTAATCCAAATGGGTAAAGAAGGTTCAGCTTACGGGAAAGGATTTATGATAAGAATCCTTGTGCTCCTGGGCGTAATGGCGGCTGTTGTCGGTGGCTATTATTACGACAAAGAGGTGTTGGTTCCCGGCGCCGAAAAGAAGATGTTGGAAGTTCAAGATCTTGCCAACAAAAGAGGTGCCGACGGCAAGCGAATCAATCGAGAAAAGGTTCACGAGTTGATAGGACGTTGGGCAAGTCGCTCCTCACGCAAATACACTCAGGAACCGCCAGAAGATATGGTGGACGACAAAGAGTTTATGGCCAAGTTTAAACCTAAGACGTTCGATATCGAAACCTACAATTTTCGACGAATCGTTCCTGGGCTTGCTTCTCGACTCGTCGAATTTGCCTATCTCGATGATGTCGTTGTGTTTTCACAATCCAGTATTGCTATCTCAGAGGATCAGTTGAATACGGGTTTTGAAGATGGAAACAGGATTCAGGGAGCGCCGTCGGATCGCGGCGGTGGCGGTGGACCTAGGCCACCTCGCGGTGGCGGTGGTGGACGCCCAACAGGTGATAATGCCGGTGCCGATTCGGACTCGAATGATGCTGACTCGAATGATGCTGACTCGGACGACGCTGACTCGGACGACGCTGACACCGAGAACACGACAGAAAAAGATTCTGACAAGAAAGATGACGACAACTAGGATTGCTACGGCAAACGAATGTTGTCTTCGTTCAATAACAGAAAAGGCCAGCTTTGATGCTGGCCTTTTTTATTGACTTGGTTGTTCAACTCGCTCTACACAGTAACGGCAGCTGCAGGGACCGGGAAATGTTGGCACATATCTGATACGCGAGACCGAATGGTAGAAAGTAACGTTTCATCATCGGGACTCTTGAGCGCCTGACAAATCCAACCGCCGATCTCAGTCATTTGATTGACGCCCAGTCCACGCGTGGTCAAAGCAGGAGTTCCGATGCGAACACCACTTGGGTCCAACGGTTTTCGCTGATCAAAGGGGATCATGTTCATGTTGACGGTGATTCCACATTGATGAAGTACCGAGTCGGCAATTTTTCCACCGATTCCAAATGGCGTGACATCCACCAGTACAAGATGATTCTCTGTGCCGCCGGTGCTTAACTTCAGTCCGCCTGAAATCAGGGCTTCGGCAAGCGCCTTGGCATTGTCGATCACGTTTTGGGCATAGGTCTTGAATTCAGGTTTCATGGCTTCACTAAAACAAACGGCCTTTCCCGCGATGACGTGCATCAGCGGGCCTCCCTGCATTCCGGGAAAAACGCTGCGATTGATGTTTTTGGCCGAGGATTTTTTACACAGGATCAAGCCGCCCCTAGGACCTCGAAGCGTTTTGTGAGTGGTTGTCGTTACGAAGTCAGCAACCTCGACTGGGTTATCATGAACACCACCGGCAACGAGTCCGGCATAGTGAGCCATATCAACAAACAATTGAGCGCCGATTGAATCTGCAATCTCTTTGAACTTGCCGTGTTTGATTTCGCGCGGATATGCGCTGGCTCCAGCGACGATCAATTTGGGTTTATGCTCCTTGGCGAGCGAAGCAATTTGGTCAAAGTCCAATAAATGAGTTTTCTCGTTCACACCGTAGTGGATGAAATTGTATAGCTGGCCTGACAGGTTGAGCTTCATCCCATGAGTCAGATGTCCACCATGTGCAAGATCAAGACCCAGTACGGTATCGCCAGGATTCAGTAGCGTCATGTAGACCGCTTGATTGGATTGGGATCCGCTATGGGGTTGCACGTTTGCAAATTCGGCGCCGAACAACTCCTTGGCCCGGTCGCGAGCGACGTTCTCGATGACATCCGCAAACTCACAGCCACCGTAGTATCGACGACCGGGATAACCTTCGGCATATTTGTTGGTAAGTATGCTACCGGCGGCTTCCATTACTGAAGGGCTGGTGTAGTTTTCGCTGGCAATCATTTCCAGGCCATCGTGTTGACGTTCGGCTTCTTTGGCGATTGCGTTGAATATTTCTGGGTCGTAGTGTTGAAGGTGGTTCATAGATGACTCAAGATCGCGTTTTGTTAAGATGGGCGTTTCGTTAGGTATAGCGGATTTTTGCATCGCAAAACATAGCGAGGAACGCTACGAGTCGGTGCAATTGCACCGGCGGTTTGAAGGAAACATAGCTTCGATTGTCGAAAGCGATCAAGAAGTGGTCAACGGGTCAGGGTCACGAAAAATCAGGTTATTGGCCCCACGACTCGAATAAACGCTTGCCTTGCGAGCAATCCGTTTTTCCTGCGGCAAAACCGCTGGCGATTTCCGCCTAATCTTCACGGATCATTACCACCAACGAACCAGAATTATCGTCTAGGCGGGCTGGTGATTCATTGACCCGAAAACAGATGATTCCATCACGTTTCGCAGTGAACGTTCCTTGAAGTCCAATTGGCTGCTGCTTGATTAGGCCGTCGACGTCTTGCTGATCGGTGAGGCATCCGGCCATCAACATTCCCAGCGGGTGACCGCGATAGTATTCGATGGTGATTCCGCCCGCTTCACAAGGCCATGGTTCTCCCTGGTTGGCAATTTGGTAGCGACCGCGAGCGGAGATCGTATAGGTTTTCCCTTTTGCTACGGCGAACTCGGTTTTCTGCCAACCGCGAGTGGCGTCGATACTGAATGTCGAGTCGTCGTCACCAGCAACCGCATCGAAAATACTGAGTTGTCCAACTTGAATTCCATAATCCATTTCGTGGATGAATAGCTGCCAGTCTTTTCGCAGTTGTGGCAAGTCATTTTTTATCGCGCGAAAAAACTTGATATTAAAGTCATTGGTCAGCTCGCTGGCGTTGTTGCGAAGGTTATCGAACTGGGCCTTTGACAAGGGATGCTGGCTGAAGAACTTGCACGCCGCCCAGGCCCAGGCATAAGATCGGACGCTTCGAAACGCAGTGTTTTGAATTCGAAAAACTTGCTCCAGGATTTTGGCGTCACCGGCTGCCACATCTTCGTTGATGATTTTGACACGACCCCAATACTCGGCTTCTTCTTTGCTGCGCAAACGATAATTCATTTTCAGCTGGCCATCTGACCATCGATGAACGCCGAGCATCTCGGCCATTCCTTCGCTATACCAGGGCTGACCACTTCCCCCAAGATTCCATTGCATGAACGCGTGAGTTCCTTCGTGGAGCAGCAGGTGTCGCGTGTAATAATTGCCCGGTTGCAAATAGACCCACATGTGGTGGCCGTAATTGTAACCGGCAGGAAAATCGGGCAGGTCATCGGGAAAGAGGTTGGCGTTTTCGAATCGGGTTTTATCCTCGATGATGAAAGCGCTAAGTTGCCAGCCCTCCAATTGAGCTGGGTCCACTTCAAAATACTCACAAAGTTCTTCAACGCCGAGATCAAAGACCTTTCCCAATTCGTCGATTTCGGCACGGTCTCGAATATCGGTGTAGATGACAACGTATTTGGATTCAATGCGTTTGATGGCGCAGGAATCGACAAGATCCTCGTCGATTTCCATCGGTGGCGGCATCTTTGAGTTAAGACGTTTCATTGCCTCAAGGTCACGCTGCCCAAAAGTACTTGAAGTGCAGCCAAGCACAGTCAATGCAATGATTAGAATAGAGTAGAATTTCGTCATACAATTCGTCTTATGGTTTTGCCGACCCTCTATTGTTTGTCAATCGAACTCAAATACCAAGCCAGATGTCCAATTTCCCACTTTCTTTTTGCTTTATTTTTACCGCCCTTCTGGTTGGAACGTTTGGCGGATGTATTGGCCGCTCTCAAAATGAAGTGGTGGTGTACGCGGCGCTCGACAAAGAATTCTCCAAGGCGATTTTGGATGATTTCGAGAAACAGTCCGGAATCAAGGTTCTGCCCAAGTTTGACTGGGAATCCAACAAAACCGTCGGACATGCGAATGAAATCATTCAAACGGCAAACAAGCCTCGAGGTGACGTATTTTGGAACAACGAAATTCTGCATACGCTTCGGCTGAAAAAACTTGGGATATTGGAGGCCTACATAAGTCCTCTAGCCGAAAATTATCCGGCCCAGTTTCATTCCAGCGAAGGACACTGGCATGGGTTTGCGGCTCGAGCGCGAGTACTGATTGTCAACACCGACTTGCTTCCTGACCCGAACGAGCGACCAACCTCGATTCACGATTTGGTCGACCCAAAATGGAAAGGCAAGTGCGGGATCGCAAAACCGCTGTTTGGAACCACAGCAACTCACGCCGCCGTTCTGTTCAGCCAGTGGGGCAACCAAGAGGCAAGTTCATTTTTTGCGGCAGTGAAAGAGAATGTGAACATCGAAAGCGGCAACAAGCAAGTGGCATTGAATGTCGCTCAAGGGCGGTACGCCTGGGGGATCACTGACACCGATGATGCAATCATCGAAATGGACTCGGGGCAGCCTGTCATCATGATTTTTCCTGATCAAGCAGACCAGCAATCGGGCACGTTGTTAATTCCCAACACGCTTTGCATCATCAAGGGGGGCCCCAATTTCGAGCACGCCAAGAGGCTTGTGGATTTTCTTCTGGAGGCGGGTGTTGAAGACCAACTTGCTGTCGGCCGAAGCGCTCAGTTCCCTTTGAGCCAGCATGCCAAAGAAAAGTCGCGGGCTCAGCCGGATGATCTGAAAGTAATGTCAGTCGACTTCGATGCTGCGGCAGATAACTGGGAATCAGCAACTGAGATTCTCACCGAACTATTTCGTTAGTTGAAATCGTTTATGGGTCTTTGGTGAAAGTAGGTTGATTGCAACCCGCGGCTTGCTTCTTTCCAACGCCAAGCCCCTGCCATCGTTTCACTTGGGGTAGCAGACGAAGGTCGCGAAATTAAACCATTTCAGCAGTACCTCAACGCGGCCAAAACCAGCTTGACGAAACATTTCCAGGTTTTGATCAACGGTCAGTGGCACGAGAACATTCTCCAGAGCGTCTCGCTTTCGGAAAATTTCAAGTTCACTGTAACCCTGCCGCCGTTTGAATTCAAAATAGAGCTCGACCAGCGCGTGATCGGTTGCCACATCGTTGTGGATCACTTTTTCACTGACCAGCAGGAAACCACCGGGTTGAATAGAATCGCAAAGTCGACGCAGAATTTTTGGGCGCGAATCAACCTCAACAAACTGAAGCGTATAGTTCATCAACACAATCGAGGCTTCCGAGAATTTGAAGTCGCTGATATCGGCATGGTGAGTAGTGATTTTTTCAGAAAACTCCAGCGCCCTCAGTTTCTCATGGCACTTGGCCAACATGGCCTCGGAATTGTCAACTCCGATTAACTCTAGGTTTCTTTCGGGCAGCGTTTTGGCCAGGTGAATGAGTGACGTTCCCGTTGAACAACCCAGGTCAATGACTTTGATGGGGTCGTGATCCAGCAGTTCAGCCAGTACAGGGATGCTTCTCTGGACATCCGTGTATAGCGGGATACTGCGCGAAATCATATCATCGAAGACATGAGCCACGTTTTCGTCAAACGAAAACTCGCCACATCCCGGATCCATTTCGTGAAAAAGTCGATCAGTCTGAACCATTTGAAACGGTACTTTGAAAAATGATAGTTTGGCAACGCCCTGACATGCTTCAACAATTATTGCCAAATGTTGATGTGGATGAAGTGCAAAGAATTCGGGAAGAGGCCGACAAACAGCTTGAAATTCAAAAGTTCAAGACGATGGCCGAGGCCCTTGAGCTGCTTCCAACCGCGTCCGATCTCCAAGCTCCGCTCGATGTCGATTTGGCAAGCGACCATGTTACCATCGGAAGGCGTACAGATCTAACGGACGACCAGTTTTCCAAGTTGCAGGCCGCAGTGGACGCGCTTCATCCATGGCGCAAAGGCCCTTTCAAGCTTTTCGACTATGAAATTGACGCGGAATGGCGATCGGACAAGAAATGGAATCGGGTCGCCGAAGCCACTGGCGATTTGTCAGGTCAGCATGTTCTCGATGTCGGATGTGGCAACGGCTACTACATGTTTCGTGCTGCGGCACAAAACCCGCGAGCTGTTTTGGGAATGGATCCGTCGATTCCGTTTTTCTACGCGTTTGAACTGATGCAGCGATTCTTGCAGATGAAGAACCTGCAATATGAGCGAATGGGATTTGATCATCTCCACGTTTTTGAAAAGACTTTCGATGTCGCGTTTCTGATGGGAATCCTCTATCACCACCGAAGCCCCCTCGATGTTCTCCGCAGCCTGATTCCGTCATTGCGAATTGATGGAATTGCGATCATTGAATGCCAAACGATACCGGGAGAGGGTTCCACCGCTCTGTTTCCCAAAGATCGCTATGCAAAAGCTCGCAACGTTTACTTCATGCCAACCAAAGATTGCTTGATCAATTGGGTTCGCCGTGCCGGATTCCGCGAAATCGAATTGATCAGTCACACCAAAGTTACTATCGAAGAACAACGTCGCACCCCGTTTATGACTTTTGAAAGCCTTGCAGATTTCCTGGACCCCAACGACGATTCGTTGACCATCGAGGGGTACCCTGCACCGTATCGAACGATAGTCAAAGCGACCCGAAAGTTTTAGAGCGCGTTTAGTTTAGGTATGGCGGTATTTTCGTCGTTTTTTCTTGGAAGCAACGGCGAGGTGGCGCTATAGGTAAGTCCAACTTGGACTAGTCGCAAGTTGCACGTACCTATCACCACGTTTTTCTGCGAGTGACGTGACGAAAAGTTCACTGGCGTTTACACGCAACGCCTCAGCGCAAACACAGCGTGCGTTGCGCATGGTCGGCGGCAAGAAAGTCTCGGCGGGAGCCTCGACCTGGGGTGATGAATCCAGGCACGATTGGGAAATTTGGGGAAGATTGGTATTTTAAAAGTGTTGCGTTTCCGCGAAATAGTCTCTTCGGTAAAAAATCCCATAACGAAGAAACGCAACGATGACATTATCTACTTTTACGGTCCCTCATTTCAAGTCACGTGCCCGAGAAATTGTACGTAGTCTTTTTCGCTCACGCGAAAAGCAACGTGACGCAAACCAACGTCTTAAGCAACAGCTGGCAGATTCAGACCATCATCGACAACGACTGGTCAATGAGAAGCGTGCTGTTGAACTTCAGGTTACCCGTCAAGCCAATGAACTCGCTCAACTCAAGCGGGAGCTCCAACAACGGCGTGATCACCAATGCCTGCCCGCTGCTCCGATCATTGCCAATCACAGCTTCGGCCCCAGAATGATTTCGATGTGCTTGGAACTGGTCAAAGTGATTGGGTTTCGTCCTATCGAAGCGGTCCTTTCAGTCGTCCAGCAATGGTTGGGAGTCGAATTCAAGATTCCGCACTGGACGACGGTTCGCACCTGGTTATGCCGCTGCGGCGTTGGCTTGCTGCAGGCATCGGGCACTCGGGCCGACGACTGGATATGGATGGTCGACCACAGTGTTCAACTGGCCAAGCAAAACGTTTTACTCATCCTTGGGATTCGGCAATCGGACTTGCCCAAGGGTCGTTCGTTGCGGCGTGACGACATGTCGGTGTTGGCAATCGTGCCTGGTGATTTGCGTGACAAGCAATCGGTCGCGTTGGCGCTGGATGAGCTCTCAAGCAAGATTGGAGTTCCGATGAGCATCGTCGTTGACGGAGCCCGTGAACTGCACGAGGGCATTAAAGGCTTTGAAAAACAGGGGAAAACCGTGCTAGTGATGGACGACATCAAGCATAAAGCAGCCAACATTCTCAAACACACCCTTGGCAAAGATGATGTCTTTCAGGAATTCGAATCGCAACTCGAGACCACCGCTGCGCAGATTCAACAAACCGAGTTGGCTCATTTTCTGCCGCCCAAGAAAAAATCCAAGTGCCGCTTTATGACTCTTTCGCCGTTACTCAAATGGCAACGGATGATCCAGCATCACCTCGAAAATCCTGAAACCGCTGAAAGCCAGGGCGTGACAACGGATCGGTTGAAGGAAAAACTTGGTTGGGTCCAGGCATTTGCTGAATCCGCTCGGCAATGGCGGCAGTGCCAGGCGATCGTCTCAAGTGTGCTACGATTTAGTAACCAGCAAGGTGTGTATGCTGGGGCGACGAATCAATTGAAACGGCAATTGGCCAAACTTAATTTGCAGGGAGACATCGTTCAGAAAGTTTATTTGATGTTGGTTCAAGTCTATGAGCAATGCGAACATCGCTTGCTCGATTCGCCGTACTCCAAGTTTCGTCTGGTGGTGAGCACCGAGGTGCTGGAGTCAACGTTGGGCGGATACAAAAGGCTTCAGCGGCAACACACGCGGGGCGGATTCACGTCGCTGCTGGCAGCATTACCGACATTGATGTCAAAGCAAACGCCTTCCGAAATCAAGAGACTGTTAAAAGAAGTCAGCAACAAGAAATGGAAGCTCTGGGTTACAGAATCAAACCTTGCCAATTCCACGCATGCCAAAAAAATTGAAGCCTACAAAGCACATACCGGCAAAACAACAGAGTAACTTAACTGATTTCTCAGATTCATCACCCCAGCCTCGACCTCCCAAAAACCAAACCTTGGGCAGGGTCCCTGCTACTTTTTCCAGGTTTCCAATATCCATGGCACGGATGCATAAAGTGGATCGATGTATTGTGGGATCTGGAAGTGCCCCAGCCCGTCGACGAAGTTGGCTTCAATACGAACTCCAGCGTCTTTGAGTTTCTCAAAATACTCTTTGCTGGGTTCAACAGAAACCTGTTTGTCATCATTGGAATGGATGATGTAAATGGCATTGGTCCAATTCGTTCGATCGCTCAAAGGGCGACCCGCAATGGGAACCGCAACCTTAAAAAAGTCTTCACGGTGTTCAGCGTAAAACCAAGTGCCATGTCCGCCCATGCTATACCCAGTTACCAGCGTGCGCTCGGGATCGATAGAGTAGCTCTCAGAAATCTTTTCGATTAGGCGATCAACGACTTTTTGATTTCGAGGTGAATTCCAGCCAGTGGCTCCAGAGTGAGGCGCGACGATAATGGCGTCCAGTTCGCCAAAGGCGGGAAGCACTAAACTATTTAGCATCCTGGCGCCATAGTACTTGGCACCGACATCGCGACCGCCACCGTCGTGTAAGGCCAGCACAAAGGCAGCAGGTTTTTCTCCTGTATAATTTTTTGGGATGGATATCGCATAAGAAACTCGCTCGCCTTCAAGTTGCAGAAACAAGTTGTGTGGACCCGCTTCGTCTGGAAGTGGAGTGTCAACAAGATCTAATGCTGAGTCGGATTCAGAACGATCGCTGGTTCCTTTCTCGTCGCAGCCAATTGAAATGGCGGTGACGATCATCATTAGCATGAGACAACGAATTTTCAGGATCGAGGATTTCATCGCCAGTTTTCCTTACGTGCCATAACGGTAATTTCTTGCGCTTTAGTTTGACGAATTACTCACACAACTTCAACAATGTTGTTTTGAGATGCCTTTTTGTGAGGTGAACCTTCAGTTGACTTATGTTCGAGTTTATCAGGCTGAGTTGTTTGATTTTGCGACAGAACTGCGGTCGATGACGCGTGGCACAGGTAGTTTTGGAATGGAACCCGCTGGATTCCGGCAGGTGCCACCCTATGTCCAGGCCGAAGTTCTTGCAGAACGCCGCAAATGTCGACAACCATTCGATTGACGCCGGATTCAAATTAGCCACTGTCAGTGAAAACGGACAGTGGCTTTTTTCATGGATTGGCGCTTCTGTTTGACCTGCGTCATTGCTCGGTCGCGTTTATGGCAACGTGATTGCGCCACCGCAAAATTGACTTTCCGATCAAATCAATGATAATCGTGGTCGGTCGTGTCCTATCAATTGGAGTGTGGAATGTTCATTTCTCGCAGGCATTTTTTGGCTAGATCTGCCGCTGCTGGACTGGCGACCAGATTTTTTGACGATGAGGTGCTTGCGCAGCTTGAACATACCAAAGAATCAAAGGATGCCGTCGAAGCAGGAAAGAAGTGGTTGCAAGGTACCGTGTGCCGCAATGGAGGGCATGGAACCGACCGGACGCAAAATGACGACATTGGCTGTACAGCAATGGTTGGATTGGCTCTCCTGGCCGATGGTAGTACTCCCAACAAAGGGAAGCATCAACGGCAGCTGCAGAACATCACGCAGTATTTGATCGAAAAAGTTCGAATTATGCCTGCAGGTAACATTACCTCGACGACCAATACTCAACTTCAAAATAAAATCGGCGTTCAAGCGCACACATTTTTTGCGTTGCTCTATCTCAGCCAGGTCATTGGCGAAGTCAATTTGAACGAAGCCACTTTGGATGCGACCAAACAGCTGACCGAAACTGTTGTTAATGCTCAAACTCCTGACGGTCACTGGGGGCAGGATGCCTGGGCGCCAACGTTGGGGACGGTAATGGGTTGGGTCAGCTTGCAAGCGGCGAACTCTTCTGGGTTAGCGGTGGGCGGTTCACCGCAGAAGACCGCCAAGCATCTCGTTAAACAAATGCAGACCAACCTCAATCAAGAGGGGCGCGGCTGGATGCATACCTTGTACAAGAACGCGACTGGACTTCGCGTGCTCTACGCCATGGAAATGGAGGACGAAGCGATTGCAAAACGTTGCTTTGCGGACGTGGTTCAACTGGTCAAAGGTGGGAATACCGCTTTCAATCAGGCAGGCGGCGAAGAGTACCTGGCGTTCCATCTGATCACCGAAACGATGTTGCAAAAAGGCGGGGAAGATTGGAAGACCTGGTTCCCATTGGTTCGTGACAAGATCATCTCGGTGCAGAATGCGGATGGAAGTTGGACCGGGCATCATTGCATAACAAGCCGGACATTTTGCACCGCAGCTGCTATTCTCGTTCTCTCTGCCCCCAATCGGTATCTGCCGATTTCTCAACAATGATTCGGATCATAACATTCATTTTATTGACTGCCGTATGCGTCAATCTGTTTGGAAATCAGCAGATTGATGCGGATCAACAAGACAAGAGCGTGCTGGAGGCGGGCCTACAGTATCTAATGCAGTTACAGTCAAAAGATGGCGCCTGGCATAGTCGTCACTACGGTTCTTTAAAGCAAGGCGCAGCGCTGACCACGCTCGTGCTTTACTCAGCCAGTCACCTATCGGAGGAAACACGTGAACCATTCAAAAGGCAAATCGACGCGGGATTTGAATTCTTGCAAGCGGGAATAGAACGGTCCAACTTTGTGACCAATCCGGAGGGTTCCGAAGACTATCCGGTTTACTGCACCGCGATGTTGTTGGTGGCGAGCGAGCGAATGGATTTGCCGTTGAGCGATCAGGCAAAAACTGGAATGGTGAAGTATCTGATCGAATCGCAGGTAGCGCAGTCTCGAGGATTTGTAGAAGACCATGTAGAGTTTGGTGGTTGGGATGTACTGGGGCCCGACACTCAATTGGGAAAAACCAGCGGCACGAACGTTTCAGTGACTTGCCACGTCTTGGAGGCATTGGCAGGCTTTAAAGACGATGTCGAAGTTCACGCTGCCTTAGAAAAAGCGGAACTTTGGATGCAGCGAATGGGTTCGCAGGCAACCGATGGCGGATTTTCCTTTGCCCCTAAATCGGATTCCCCAAATAACAAAGCCGGCTGGTCAGACGAAGAAAATCGCCAACCTAGGTCTTACGGAACTGCGACCTGTGATGGACTGCGAATCTTGAACTACCTGGGAGAGACCCAAGGAAGTACACCGTTTGATGATGCCGTGAATTGGTTGGTCAAAGCAGAAAGCTTTAGTCGAGTCCCCGGCTTTGAAGAAGAATCAAGTTGGCCAGCCAGCCTGAAGTTTTACTATTTTTCGGGTTTGGCCAAAAACTTTTCAATTTTGCCCGACCAGGTCGTGCGTGAAGCGAAAGAATGTCTCGCCAGGGAGCTTGAGGAACTTCAGGGGAACGATGGACGTTGGCAAAATCAGGCCGCGTTGATGCGGGAAGACGATCCGATCATTGCAACGTCGTTTGCGATCATGACCTTGGGACTGATTCAAAACGACTAAGTTTTTGCGTCGCCGCGATGTTCGTTTTGGCTTTTGGTTGGCCCATCTCAGATACAGAAAGTTGTTTCGGCAGGAGCCTCAACCTCCCGGAAATCGCTTGCTCGTGTTAATTTCCGGGGCGTCCATTTCTATTGGGTGGCGGGCCATCACGACGACGATGAGGGGGACGACCATCGCGTCGTTCGCGCTCAACAGAAAGTTCATTTTGCAAAAGCGAGGTTGCATAATCACGTACTTGCCCTGCTTCTCGCCGTTGATCGCGATCATGGTAGGTATCGATGATGGTTTTATAGTTGTCCGCCAGTTGTCTTTTCAAGCGAAAAAATGCCAGTTTGCCGTCGACCTGATTTATCAATTCAACAAAATAGTTGGCTGCTTTTTTTTGATCCTCAACGGCATTTTGTAGTCGGCCAGATGCCAAATGAATCCCGGCAAGTTTGGTGTACGCCAGAATCCCAAGTTGCTTGTATTCGGGGTTGGGGCTTTTGGCGATCAATTCACTTGCCGTACTGGTGATTTTTCCAAGTCGCTGTTTGGCTCCTTCGTCGTCGTGATCCGTCGGATACAACAGCAATGTTACGGCTAAAAGATACTCATACTTGAGATTGTCCGGGTACTTTTCGCTGAGCGTCTTAAACTGTTCTGTCGCGATAAGAAGTGTGTTTTCTGCTTCAGGATCTTTCATTCGCATCTGTAGTGCGGCCAAGCTACTGTAACTTTGGCCCAACAGCATTTGATAGGTTGGTTCCTCCGAATCCTGGATGATGAGTTGTTTTCCGATTTCGATTGCTCGGTTGGCATCTTGCAAAAATTCTTGATCCAGTTGAGGACTGGGTTGGTTTAGCGGGGGTGGCGGATTGTGGTTTCCACGCCGAGGTCCGATCGAGGTTTCCATCAAATCTGATAGATCGGAGACGTTTTCCAATGCGGCAAGGTCCACGTAGCCTGAACCGGCCGAAATCAAACTTTGTGCAAGGGCCAGTTGCACTTCTGGCAGTTCAGGTCTTGGGAATGCTTCGATGGCTTTGATGTTTTTCCTGACTTCTTCGCGCGCGGTCGATAAGTTTCCAATGCGGCGAATGGCAGCAGCGAGTTCCGCACGTGTATTTACTACATTCAGAAGGGCAATTTTCGAGTCGGGGGAACTAACAAGTTCCGGGTCATAAAACTCTAGCGCGCGTCGATAGGCGTCAATTGCGGCATTGGATTCTCCGACCAGGTAATTGATACTGGCGATTCGACGAAAGGCCCGTGCCGGTTCCAGCAACAAATTTTTGTTCTCAGAGTTTTGCTCGGCAAATTGTTCATAGATGACCATCATCTGTCTCAGGAATTCAGCGTCGTCGGCGCTCACTGCGGTTTCGATTCCTCCCAATTCTTGGAGACCATCGATGTCAAATTGGGATTTATCGCCCGGTGATATGATCTGTTTAAACATTTCATCAAAGGCTTGAATGATAAAGGCGACATTCGATTCGGCTCGCTCTTCATTCTCAACCGCCAGTTTGCGGTTGGCTTCTGTTTGTCTCGCTTCGATCTCAAGTTTTTTATAGGCAGCATTGGTGGACATCCAGCCGAATGTGACGGCTGCGCTAAACGCACAAAGCAAGAGTGTTGACAACAAAGCCAAAGTTGCCGGGAGGGGATTTCGCCGACTCCAGCGCCAGACCTGCTCAACCAATAGCGGATTGCGCGCTGCGATGGGTCGATCTTCTAAAAATGCTCGCAGGTCATCGCGTAGTTCCGCCGACGTCGAATAGCGCAGGTTCGGATCGCGTGCAATGGATTTCTCGATGATTGTATTGAGATCGCGAGGGATCTTGGAATCAACTTTTCGAGGTGGAGTTGGGGTTGTCGTGGTGATTCGGTGAATCAGTTCTGCTGTGGTGCCAGGATCGAATGCGGGGCGGAGCGTTGCCAATTCGTACAATGTCAGACCAAGACAATAAGTTTCACTTCGCTGATCGTAGGCCCCCTTGAAGGATTCAGGGGCCATGTACTGCGGAGTGCCTAGGAGGTCACCCGTTTTCGTAAGTCCGTCGAGATCGTTTTCTTTGACTAGCCCAAAATCGGTGATCCAAACCTGATCTTTTTTGTCCAGTAGCAAGTTGGCCGGTTTGATATCCCGGTGCAGGATTCCCTGACCGTGCGCGTGGGCCAGCGCATCGGCGACTTGGGTTCCCAACTGGGCCAACCACTTGAATCGTTTTGTTCCATTGGGAATGCGGCTTGGTGAAAAGGTCTGGGAATCCGACAGTTCCGAAAGAGGAGGCTGGTCAGGTAAAGTTGGTTTTGCCGCATTGCTGTCGATTCGTGTGGCAGCATTGTCCTGCGGGCTGATAAAGGTTTCTGGAGGCCCGATCGTTGGACCAGACAGTCTTCGTGTCAGCGACTGAACGACCTGGTTCAGCCCTGCCCCGTCGATGAATTCCATAACATAATAATGAAATCCTTCTGCCTCTCCGACTCCAAACACACTGACGATATTGGTGTGGTGAAGTTTGGCGGCCGACTGTGCTTCTCTTCGAAATCGGGCGATGTACTTTTCGTCGTCGATGTCGCGTCGTCGCATGACTTTCACGGCGACGCGTCGGCCCAATGATTGGTGGACGGCTTCGAAGACGACTCCCATCCCTCCTCGGCCCACTTCGCGAATCAACAGATAGTCACCCAACTGCTTGAGGCCGCTGAGACCGGTTTCATTCACTTTGTCGCTTTGCTGGGCCTCAATCTTAAGGCCTTCGATCATGGCAACCGAGGCAAGTAAATCATCGATTTCCGCGGCCAACTGAGGGTACTTGTTTTGGTAGACAGAAATATTCGGCGCTTTGCCTGTACGAATGCGTCGCGTGTAGTCCGCGACGATTTTCTCAAGCAAGTCGTCTTTATTGATTTTTTTTGACTTTGACATGGCAATTTAGAAAGCGGCGTGTTGTTGCATGATTTCTTTTAGTCGTTTGAGTGCTCGCAAATACCGTTTGCTTGCCGCTGCGGTACTGATCCTCAGAACTTCGGCGGCCTCGACGTTGGATAGCTCTTCAAAGTGGCGCAGTGCAATGACTTCGCGATCCAGTTCATTCATTTCACTGAGAGTCTTTTCCAACGCCTCAATCTGTTGTGCTTTCTGAAATAACGCGCTGGCAGATGTCATCTGGGCCACGATGTGTGCTGCCAATGCCATCGACGTGCCACCACCGTTGTCGGGTTTGGTCACTCGAACTTCTCGACGCACATCGCGCTTACTGGCGCCAAAGTGATATCGATGTATTTCCAAAAGTCGCTGGCTGACTTCCAGGCGAAGCCAGACAAAAAAGGGCATCTCAGGTTTGGCCAGATAACTGTCGATCCGCTGTGCGGCTCGAACGTAGGTATCTTGCAATACATCCGATTGCGAAACGCGTCCTCCCAAACGGTAATCCAGTCGAAAATCAACGATTCGTTTCAGCCGTTCGCGCACCAGAGAAAAAAGATCGGCCAACGCTTCTTCGCGACCCGATTTCAACTGTTCGACGATTTGTGCCTGTTCCGGCAATTCTTTGTTCATTTATTTCCTGCTACTCAATTGAACACGCGAAATGGTGATGTCGCGGACGGAATCGATAGATTTTCTGACCATTATTGAAAAAACCTGATGACATGGCGATCGCAACGAACGATTTCGGCCCAGTTTGATAATGTTTGCCACCGTTTTTTCAGAAAAGTGAAAAATGAAGTCTAGTTTGATCAATTTCCGCAGGTAGGAACACGGATGCCGAGGGTGAAGTTTACAGGCAATGTGATTAGAGGATTCAAAATGAGATTGTTGACAGTTTTGGCTTTTATGGGCTGTGCATTCTTGATGGTCGGCGAGTCAGTGGCTCAACCGCCGCAAGAGCGCGGAGGTGGTTTCGATCGCCAACGCGGCGATGATGGCGATATGCGGCGAGATCGAGATGAAAGAGGTCCGCGAGGAAGACGCGGTGAAATGCGCGAACGTGGTGAACGTGGTAATCAAGCCGAGGGCCGCCGCATGCGAAGACCCGAAGGGGATCAAGCACAGCGTGGGGACCAGCAACGAAATCGCGATCGTGGAGACCGGCAGCGTGGTCAGCGCTCCAACTCTGATGGTGACCGAGGTGAAGGTTGCGAAGGGAAAGGTGACAGAAATCGTTCTTCCAATGGCGATCGAGCCAATAGCCGTGAACGTGGTCAGCGCGGCAATGATCGAGCAGGCCGTCAAGGAAGACGGGGCCAGGGTGGCCAAGAATTCCAGGGTCGTGGGAATCGTGGCCCTGAAGGACGAGGGTCTCGCCGACGTGGAGAACGCGGTCCTCAGGGACAACAGTTTCGAGGTCGTGGAGATCGTGATCGCGATCCCGAAGGAAGACGCCCGCGCGGTGAACGAAATCAACGTGCTGATCAAGATCAAGGCATGAATAGAAATCGAGAGGGTCGTCGAGGTGAAGGTCGAGGGCGTGACATGCGTCCCGAGCGTGGGCAAGAAAGTGATCGAATGGAAAAAGGCCCTCGTGATCGAGGGCCACGCAATCGTCGAGGTGGAGAAGAGGTTTCTGACGTATAGAGCAAGATTTGCGAATCTGTGTTTTCAATTAAGTAGCGGGGTTGTCCTTTTTGGGACAGCCCTTTTTCAGTAATACGATGGGCGAATACGGAGTCAAAATTCATGTGTCCTCAATCATCGCGAGTGACGTGAAAGTCTTGTGCGAGCAGCGCCGACCATCTGACTCACTTGCCAATTGCGAGAAAGTGATGAACAGCAACGGTCGACCATTTGATCCTGATCTCCAACCAGAGGGCGGTTGATATGAAAATGAAAATTTACTTTGTGATTGCATTGGCGGTCTGCTTGGGCCTGGGTTCACTGACCTGTGGCCAGCCTCCTCACCGGGGACAGTCGTCAACCGAATTGACACCTCAAGTTGCGTGGTTTGGTGTATTGAGTGAAGGCCTTGCCGAAGCAGAGCGAACCGGAAAGCCAGTACTGTTGGTCTCCGCTGCTTGCCAATGTGCGGGAGTCCCGGGAATGTGGTGACCGGGCAAGCAGAACATGGACAGGAGTTTCCTGACCGATGAAGCTGTGATTGCTGCCAGTCGCGAGTTTGTCTGCATTCGCTGTGCGACCTACGAAGACGCTGAAGAAGCAGAGTTTTTGAAGTGGATTTTCAAAGGTCGCAATGGAGCCTTGGAGAATACCGTTTTTTGCATTCTTTCACCGGATGGTTCTCAGAAGCTGATTCGCGGAGGGCGAGGGCCGATGCAGTTTCGCGGTGCTCGTGATATGGCTCTGCAGATGGATAAGATCGCTCAAGACTATGCTCAAGATGTGAGAATCACGGCGCTTCCCCAATTGAAGAATGTTCGGTTGGGGCTCAATGTTGCAGCCTGTGACAACTTGCCTGCGGTATTGGTGATGGGAGAGAACGCAAAACAGCTTGACGAATTGAGAACCAAGCTTGGCCCCGTTGCTTGGGAACAAGATTTGTTAGGAATGTTTATCTTCTGCAGTACTGACGATGCGGATGAACTGTCCGTGGTTGAGAAGTTGGCCGATGGGAAAACGGGGTTCGCAATCGTTGCACCCGATGCCTATGGCCAGAAAGCCGAGGTGATCACGCAATTGCCAGCCGATGTTTCTGCCGAAGTATTGAAAGATGCACTCGTTAAAGCGGCCGCGGATTTTGAACGACCCGTTAAGAGCCATCAACGTCACGTACGTGCCGGAAGGAATGAAGGAATCGGGTGGGAGACCGAAATCCCAGTCACTGATGCTCAAGCGCTTCGCGCTCAAGAACGTCGCCGCAACCGTTAGCGACATTGGTCGGAATGGTGAATTTGGCCTACGAAATTATCGTAGGCTTTTCGTTTTGTCCTAATGCGAACCGCCGTATGTTGCGGTTTTGTGTGGTCGCGATGCGACTCGGCTTTGGTTGGGGATGTCACCCCGGACTGAAGTCTGGGGCTAATGGAATTAGCCGCTCTGCGGCAAGTGGAATGTGAAGCATCACGCCTCTTGAAGCATCGCAAACCTTGAGGTGGCTCCATTCTTGAGCAATCGATGGAAACCCGACGCGTGAGTTTTGAAGTTGCGCTATATTGCTTGAAAATCATACGGCACTTCGGAATTCTTTGGGTAAAGCGAGCATGAGCAATCGTTTCATTTTTTGAACGCCTCCAGAAGTTTCCAGTCGTTTGGCGAGGTAATTCATCTCCTCGCCAGTACATTGCTGGTGAAAGGCTTCAGACAATCCGTGGATTCGCTGCGCCACCCACCAACGCCGTCGTTCCTCGCTCAAGCGTCGATCAGCAAGTTTCCGGGCTCGAAGCTGTTCCAGGAACAGCACCGTCGTAATCGCGCAGTTGATCCAAGCTACCACGGCTTCGAATTTTTCAAACTGATACTGGCCAACGCCCAGCGTTGATTTCAGTTCTTTGAAAAATAACTCGATCTGCCAGCGCAGCGAATATAACTCAATCACCTCGGTCACACTCATGCCGGTCGCATTGGTCATCAATATTTTGACATCATTGGGAGTCGCTTTCTCCAAATTTGGTTTCATTGTCGAAAAAACAAGCCCCACACAACCTACGTTGTGAACGTTCCGTTTTTCCTGATGGGCGTAATACGTCCTGGTTTTCGTTTTCGGCCCAACACGCCAACGAGACAGTCGCCGATAGTCAGCGTACTTGCCAGTTGAGGCTCGAAGCCTGATCGTTTTCAGCGACAGTCCCGTCCAATCCTTCAGACGTGATCGTAATTTTGGTCGTTCTCCAGTGGGCCCAGCATACACACGCTCGGCGTTGGCCGGAGTGATCCAGATGTAGCCTCGCTCATCGCAAGCTTCCTGAACGCAGCGAGCGTCATAGGCCGTGTCCCCCAGCACTACCACTTCGGCTTCTTCGTCCAACGGCAGTTGGCGAATCATCTCAGCCATCGCCTGGGCACTGGTTTGAGGCGTTATGCCTTTCTTCTTCGAATACTCTTTGGTGTAGTGAGGAGTTTGAAATGGAATCCGATATCCCGAAGGCGTGATTAACAGTCCAAACGTAAAGCCATGAACTTTCTTGCGACGGGTTTTCTTCTTGTTGTAGCGAGAGCCTTTTTTGATTTTGCGCCGTTCCCGATTACCGGTGCTGTAAGTGTTCTCGGATTTAACACCCGCCTGACTGAAAAGCGTCAGGTCCACGATAAAAATGAACTTCCCTTTCCCACTTTCTAATTGCAGCAGGGCCGCCCGTAGCGGTTGGTTAAAATCGACCTTCTGCCAACGAGGACGCGCCAAAAAACGAGTCACCTGGCCACGATGCATGGGCCGGGAAGCAATCATCCCCGCCGCCGACGAGCAAGACATGCGGCCACGATGCAATAAAAATGCCAGTACCATTCGCATCACCATCAACCGGGCGTATTCAGAAACCAAGCTTTTTTCGAGATACCTCTTGAGCGATCCCGCGGTTTGTTCGACGATGATCATTGCAGTCTCCTTTGGTCAAAGGTGAGAATTCAATGAACTGGACATCGGGGGAGACTGCTTTTCATGCAATATCAATTTCTGATAGCACCCAAAAAGAGCGCAACTTCAAAGCGCGTGAGCGAGGACGAACCTGACACGTCCTCGCTGACGCGTCGGGTTTCCAGAAAACCTCTGGTGCCTGCGAACATCTATCCATGCACGACTGAGAATTTCACAACCTCCCCGCGGGCTCGGCTTTGGTTGGGGATGTCACCTCGGACTGAAGTCTGGAGCTAATGGAATTACAGGCTACGAGTTGCCACGGAAACCCCGACGTCGCAGGAGCCTTACCTGCAGGATTGAGGTTGAACCAGTGACGGTTTTGTTTCGGCGGGAGCCTCAACCTCCCAAGAAATTTGTTCAATCACGTATCGATGGCATGAAAAAAGCGGTACCTTGCCGATGAATTCGTCATCGAAAAGGAACCGCTCAATGGACGGCTTGCGAGTCTATTGCTTGATGTACTCTCGCCAATACTTTATCTGCTCCTCCAGCGATTTTACACGAGGATGATCGGTTCCCAGGCGCTTGGCGGAACGAGCCAACTCGGCTTCCAAAGACTCGATGGTCTCTTCGATCTGGGCACGTTTGACGATCCCCGACTGGTCAGCTGAATTGGCGGCATCAACATTTGCCTGACCATTCGAATTCATCGGTTCCAAGCCATAATCAACAACTTGGCTCGGTGCTTCGCCGCCTGACCCTTGCAGGTAATGGGTCATCCAGCGCATCATTCGCAAATGGTAATCGTAGCGAGCTGCGGCTTTTCGATTGCCGTGGCCTTCTCCAGGATAAAAAACCAGTCGAACGGGTGTTTGGCCCAGGATCTTCAGGTTGCGATAAAGTTCCATCGACTGGGATGGATGAACCCGAGAGTCTTCTTTGCCGTGCATGATCAACAGTGGCGTGCGGCATTTTTCGACGTAGTAAATCGGGCTTCGCTCCAAGAAGAACTGCCAGTCTTCCCAAATTCGTTTGCGAGCGTGAACGTGATACATTTCGTCGGGAATGTCAGTCGTTCCGGATTTTGAAATCTGGTTGCTGATTCCAACGAACATAACTCCCGCTGCAAATCTCTCGCTGTGAAAGGTGCTGCACCACGCGGTTGCGAATCCGCCGTAAGAGCCCCCAGTGATACCTACTTTGTCCTTGTCGACGATCCCCAGAGCGATCAAATGATCCATGCCATCGATAATGTCATTGAATTCTTTTCCGCCGTAATCAGATTGGTGATCTTTGGCAAAGGCAACTCCACGACCAGTGCTTCCTCGGTAGTTTGGACAGAAAACGGCAAAGCCGTTAGCCGCCGCAACTTGACCTGGCTGCGAATAGCCGGTGATCCATCCGTTGGCCACGCTGGCTTCCGGACCACCGTGAACGTAGACGATGAGTGGAACGGTACTGCCAGGTTGATAGCCTACCGGGTAAATCAAAACGCCTTCGATTTTCTTTCCATCTCGGGACTGGTAGGACACGATTTCCTGCTTGCCAAGTTCTTTGTTTTCAAGCCATGGGTTGGAATGAGTCATCCGTTGAATTCTTGCATTGTCGGAAAGAAAGACTTCGCCTGGATGCCGTGGCGTTGAGCCATAAAATGCAATATGACGTGCATCATCGCAAACCGACATGTGTTCAAGAATCGGAGCGGTGGGATCTTCGACAATCATGGTTCGCTCGCCTGCGGTCGTGACTTTGCCGATGGCACGACTACAACCGTCTTCGGCGAGAAAGATGATTTGCGAATCATTCAACCAATGGAAGTCCATGACGTTTGGCAAATAATCTTTCATGATCTCGCGCGGTTCGCCTCCATTCGCTGAGACCAGCATCAGGCGTCCTTCGCTTGGATCATTGATGTCTTCACCACTGCAGATGGCAATCTGGGTTCCGTCAGGTGACCAAGCGGAAGTGCCGATTTTCCCAAGGTTGGTGATCTTGGCCAGAACTTGTCCGGTTGCCGCATTCAAAACTCGAAACCGACGGTACATGTAAAAGTGGTCGATCAGAGGAGTATCAGAGAATGCGGCGAGTAATTTCGTTCCGTCCGGGCTGTAGCTTATTTCTGAGGCGCTTCCAGTGGTTTCCAACGACTTGGGTGAGTCGTTCGTATCAAAGTTTGAGTCGGCCAGCCAGATCTGAGTATTTTGCAACTGCTCTTCGTAAACTTCTGCATTAAAGCCCTTTGCCTTGAGTGCTTTTTGTTTTGGATCCTGGTCAGCAGTCGACAAAAACGCGACCTGTTTTCCATCGGGTCGCCAGGTGTAATCGGAAATCGAAGTTTTATGACTTACTAGTTTTCGAGCTTCACCTCCGGCCAGAGGAATCAAATAAAGGGAAGTCTTTTTGTCATCACCGCGTCTGGACAAGAACGATATTCCTTGGCCATCAGGCGTCCATTGAATCTTGGATACGTTGACTTTGCCGGTGACGTAGGCTTTGGATTTGCCTGAGGTATCAACAACGTGCAGGTTGGTGTACGAGCCACCGTTTTCATCAACCATCAGTTTGCGCTGGACGACTTGGGTGTAGGCAATGAGCGTTCCATCTGGTGAAATTTCTGCTCCGTTGACATTTTTCAATTCGGAGATATCCAATTCGCTGATTGGTGTGGATTGGGCAGCCGCGAAACTGGCAACAAAGGTTGCTGCAATCAGAGACAACGTTGGAATGAAATAAACGAGGTTGCGCATGTTGAACTCAAAAGCTGTATGTGCGTTAGTAGGTCTTTCTGAAAGCGCATTGTAGCGTTGAATTGCCGGCACCCAAACCAACGGGCTCCAGCAGCGTGTTGCCAGATGTAGTCAAAAAAGGGGGCGAACAGGGCGCCGAAATACCGCCCTTAATTACCAGGCCAGAATTTTCGGAAAAACTTGCCCTATCGCGAGAATGACTACATTTTAACAGGCTGGCTGGACGATCCTTTGCATGCAAGGTGTGGGATGTGAATCCACCGCTCTATCCTTGCGCCGTTCAGGGAGGAGCCTTTCAAGGTGAACAAGATGAAATCCACAGGCAGTATTTTGCTTTTCGTGCTGGCAATGGCCAGCTTGGTGACACCCGCATTTGCTCAAATTGGGCAGCAGAGAGGCGCCTATTACAACAGCAGCTTTGGTTTTCAGGACCAGCAGACTGCGGATGGAGTTCGGCAGGATGCACCGCCTTTGCCGGCCGGAAACGTAACTCCACCGACGGTTTTACCGACTCCGTTTCCAGAAACTTCAGCGCCGCTGCCAGGCGAGATCGTGGGAGAACCCGAGCAACAGGTAATGCCTCCACCAGCGCCTCGTACGCCCATGGACAAGGAAAATCCAAAAGCTGCATTGCCCCAAGAGCAAGCTGAGCCGAATGGCTGGCCTGCGGACGGAGCGCCTGTCATGAACTTCAACAGTTCTCCGATGACGATGCCAGCACCTTATCAACAATCGCCATGCTGCCCAGATCATGCTCAAGGCATGCAGCATTCCCATTCGCACACCGATACGACGACCACAACACATAGGCATTTCAATTTGAGCGATTCAGTCAGTCAGGACTCCATTATCGGCCCCGCATCGATTCCTTCGTTTAACGATAGCTGCGGACAATGTGGAGATGATTGCGGTGGAACTTGCCAACCCCGTATGCTGGGTAGTCGAATCGGCCAATTCAACCGCAAGCCACCTGGGATTGGCGTTAATGGTGCATCAATTGGAAATGGTTTGGGTTCGAATGTAGGAAATGTTCGAAGCCTTTTTCAAGATCAACCGATGTACGCGTTTTTTGACTTCAATGGGTTTTTCAGCGAAAGCGAATCCCGTTTTTCCAATGGGATGCCAGGGCAAGCGTCCGGGGCGCCCTTTGGCCACAAAGACTCTTTTGGATTTGGTGCGGGTTTAGGGCAATACATCACCAATGATTTCCGCATGGATATCAGTGCACGTAATCGCTATGTGGAATTGGAAAATCAATTGCCTGTTCCAGGCGGTCAGTCTTTTCAGGTAGATGGTGGATCCGATGTTTGGACGGGAATGTTGAATGGTCGTCACAATCTGCCGGGCATTCACCCCTGTATTAAACCGTATCTTTCCGTGGGTGCTGGACTGGCATATCACCGCAGCCAGGCATCAACGAGACTCGTAGGACCAGGCGGTGTTGGACCATTTCAATCCCATTTGAATGAAGAGACCACTGAGTTTGCCTGGTCGGTCGGTGCCGGAATTGCATTCAAAATGACTCGGCGAATGTTCTTTGACGTGGACTATCAGTTCATCGACTTTGGCGACGCGGCAACGGGCCCTGTACCAGGTGTCGGTTCGGTGTTGTTCGAAGATCTAAGAGCCAACGAAGTTGCATTCCGACTACGGTTCAATTTTTGAACTCGTAGTCTTTTGTCACGTCGCCGTTGTTTCCAAGACAAAACGACGAGAATACCGCCCTACCTAAACAAAACGCGCTCTAGTGCGCCCCGATGCTCCTCGTAGAGAGAGAGTCTGTTTCCCAACGCACGCGTGCCGGTATCGCAATGTTGGCATCTCCGCCTCACGAACGTGAAGTTCATTGATGTGATGCCTCGCAAAAACACTTGCCGCTCTGCGGCAAATGCACTTTGCAACTCTGACGGGTGGTAGAAAGTGTGCCGACGAAGACCACTTCACCGGTGCGATACGAGTCACTCTCGCGCCGGGCAGAAACTAAAACTTGTGTAGACACCAATGCCCAGGGTCAGGCGAGGAAAGCAACTTTGTCTGTTTGACGACCCGCAGCAAATGCGAATCAAACACGTCGTTTTGATCAAACGCTTAGCTGGACAACATCGCCAGTGACTTCACCTGTCATCACGGTTCCCATCAAAGTGAAAGCCGTGCAATCATAGACGCCAATCGGAATCGTCTGTCCGGCCAAGCGGCGATTTCCTTCGAAAACAACGATGCGGTCACAATGGGTCCGCCCGGTTAATTGAATTGGCGCTCCCTCGGGGACGTCCAGATTCGCCTTTTTGCTGGGACCTTCGACGAGGACACTAACCGTTTGTTGAATGAAGCGTTGGTTGTCCTCTTCGCTAATTCGATTTTGGATCGCAAGCAAGGCATTGTTGCGGTCTTTCTTGACCTGATAGGGCACATCGTCGGGCAGTTGGTCAGCGCTTTTGGTGCCTGGTCGTTCGCTATACTTGAAGATGAAACTGTTTTTGAACCGACATTTTTCAACGAGGTCACAGGTCATCTGAAACTCTTCATCCGTTTCGCCACAGAAACCTACAATGAAGTCGCTTGAGACAGCTGCTTTGTCGCCAAGGATCTTGTCGATACGCTCCATCATCGCGTAGTAGTCGGCGGTCGTATATCCTCGCTTCATTCGCTTGAGGACGTCATCGCTGCCGTGTTGGGCGGGAACATGCAGATAAGGCGAAACCTTGGGTAGGTCGCGAATGGTTTCAAGCAACGGTTCAGTCATGTCTTTGGGATAATTTGTAACGAACTTGATTCGTTCCAGGCCTTCAATCGAATGCAGCAATTCCAGAAGCGCTGCCATATCAGTGACGCCGCCTTCGGGGTCGCGAAACTTGTAGCTGTTGACGGTTTGTCCGAGCAGTGTGATTTCTTTGCATCCCTGATCGGCAAGAATTTTTGCTTCGTCAAATATTTGTGTAGGTGGTCTCCCCTGCTCGGGTCCCCGAGTCATGGGAACAATGCAATAGGTACAGAATTTGTCGCAGCCGATTTGAATGCGCAGGTAGGCCTGAAAAGGCGTGGGGCGCATGGTTGGGTCACGAAGCGGATCAAATGTTTCATGGCTTCGTTTGATCTCAAGCACCTTGCCGTCAGTGCGCCCCATGCTCAGTGCGGTTTGCCACTTGGATCCACTGCGGGCTTTTTGAATCAACTCGGGGACTTGTTGAAGTTGCCCTGGGCCAACGATCAAATCAACGTAGGGAGCTCTCTCAAAAATCAGCTTTTGATCTTTTTGGGCCATGCAGCCCATCACCCCGATGACTTTGTGGGGATGGCGTCGTTTTTCCAGTCGCAACCGACCGAGGGCACTATAAATTTTGTCCTCAGCGTGTTGGCGGACACTGCAGGTGTTAAACAAAATCGTGTCGGCTTCTTTGGTACAGTCTGTTAACTCATAGCCTTCTCGGCGCAGGCTGGCCACGACCATCTCGCTGTCCAGCATATTCATCTGGCAGCCGACGGTTTCGATGTAGAGTTTGTGTTTGGGTGAGTTGGATTCAGACATAGGATGAGTCTTTTCGAAATCGGGTAATCCATCAGTTTAACACGCGGGAATTTGTTTCTGCGAGGGGAAATTCCCCGCCGCAAGCAGGCTTCATCCGTAAATAGGAGGTTGAGACCATCGCCGCTGCAAATCGTTGTGTTCTTGCTGGAGGGAGTTCGGACCTCCCAGAATGTGAGCGGAAGGCCCCGTGGCTACTCCAAGCGATCACCGATTTCGGGAGTGTATCCGCGGAGAAACTCGGCGATTTCCATTTTGCGTTTGCCAGCCGGCTGAATTTCTATCAAGGCCAGAGGCCCGTCGCTGGTCATTACCGCCAATGTTGTTTTGTCACTTACACACACCTGGCCGGGCGAAACGTTCTGAACGAATTCGATTTCCTCAGCCAATCGAATGGCTTTGTGGACGATGATTCGGATGGGTTGGCCGTTGGTACGTTGCCATGAGGTAAAGCTACCAGGCCAAGGTTGAAACGCTCTGACTTGGTTGATGATTTGAGTTTGGGTTCGATTCCAATCGATCAAGCCGTCAGATTTGCTTAATCTGGGGGCTTTGGTGGCCAGCTTGGGATCTTGCCGCGTGCCGAGGAGGGATTGGCCGTCCCAGCTCTCCAACATTTCAATGGCAGCGTGTACAGCAGGAACGCCAATTTCTGAAAGTCGCGGCTCGAGGTCTTCTGCGGTTTCTGCTTCGGTGGCAGCCAGGTCGGCGAACTGAAGTGCGGGGCCTGCATCCAGCCTGCGAGTCATGTGGATTACCGTGATCCCAAGTTTCTCTTCGCCATGATAGACCGCCCAGTTGATGGGTGCGGCACCGCGATACTTGGGAAGAATGGAGCCATGCAGATTGATGCCACCCAGTTTGGCTACTCCCAGGCATTCACGAGATAGTATCTGACCGTAATCGCAGACGACCAACAAATCAGGGCAAAAGGATTGAAGCCTTTTAAGTGAATCGGGTGTATTGATGCTGGGAGGATCAAAGATGGCAATATTTGCTGCTTCGCCTGTTTCACGAGTTGGATTGGCAACGGACTTTCGCCGTTTCCCTGAATCGGGAATAGGACGAGTCACCAACAACGGAACTTCGTGGTCGGATTTGAGCAGTGATTTAAAAGTGGGAACGGCAAAAGGTCCCGTTCCGAACATTATGATTCGCATGATTTTGGTCTTTGAGTCAGGTGGTTTTGGGGGGGCCCTGTAATTCTGCTGGGGCGCAGAGTGAATTTTGTATTCTTCTGACGACGTTGCGATGCTCTGGTGTCAGGCAAGCTAAATCGGGGAACTGGCTTGTGTTGACAAACGATGGCAGCTTCGTTTTCCTGGTTGCTCCTGCAAATCGATCCAATTGAGCGTGTAATTGCGTTGAACTAACAGAATTCTTCTTCGAGCTGCTTAAGTCTGGCGGCGATTTCTTCGTCAGAGCCGTATTTTCCTGACGCTTGACCTGCTTGGAAGTCGATTTCGAATTCTTCGAGTAGTCCGTCGATCTGTTTGTAGGTTGATTCAGCGATTCGATCGATGAACAGAGTGCCTTGAACGTGATCGTATTCGTGTTGAATGATGCGTGCTAGCATTCCATCGACGGTCATATCGATTGGGCTACCGTCCAGGGCAAAAGCGGAAACATGGATTTGTGTGGGGCGGTCAACGCTTTCGTAAATACCTGGGATGCTAAGACAGCCTTCTTCTTTTTCTTCACGGCCCTTGGGCTTTTGGATGACTGGATTGATGAATACCAGTTCTTCGCCTTCGATGGGGTCTGCTTTTTCGTTGATGATGAACAGTTGGAAGGGAAGATCCACCTGATTAGCGGCAAGCCCGACGCCCTTCGCTTCGTACATCAATGGAAACATTTGCTGAACCAACTCTTTGAGTTGCTTATTCACGCGTTGAAGGGGTTTGGATTTGTGACGAAGTGTTGGATGTGGGTAAGGAATGATCTCCAACGGAGTGGCTCCAAAAAAGTATGTTTATAACACAGGCTTATCGAAGGCATCAGCCAATTGACAGGGTCGCCTATGCAAGGAATAAAAAAAATTCCTGTGATTGCATCGCAAAATTTGTTTACTTGACATGTTTACTTTTTCAGCTCCAACGAATTGACTTGAAAAAGTACGGGGTATTGTCGTTGAATCGGAAAGGCATCAATTCGAACAAGAATACAATCCCCCTTTTTGGAAAACCGAACAGGAATTAAATCGACAGAAAGATTATGAAGATTGCTTGACAATCGAAAAATGAGCCGCAAAATGACACCCGAGCTTTTATTCAAATAACTCGAGAGCATCGAGTTTAGATCCCACTTTCATTCAACTATTTTTTTCCAAAATCATCTTGAATGACTCAAGCGATTTTGTGATGAAGACCGTTGGATAAGAACCGAACAGAACAAGTCGTAGTGATACGCAACCGGGATTGGTTTGACTGAAAACTCACACGGGTTTGAATCGCACCAAGTTTTTGCACCATTGTTTTACGCGATCAACCTTGTCATGGAAGTGACTGGGTGGCGGCGACCGAGGGATGCGACAGTCGGCGGCAAATAAGCTGTGGATCGGAATCCACACCCACTATTTTTGTGTTCGCGAGTGACGTGTATAGGGAAATCACTATTTGTCTCAAACCGCAGAAACGGCTGTTTGTGATGTGTAGGGTCACGTGCATCGTTCATGAAGAACGAAGATGACACCAGTTTATTAGATCGGGCCTCAATCGTTGTGGTAGGGACTCGACCGAACAAAACGGCGTTTGGCATGAAGCCATCGCCGTTTTTTTTTGTGATGCTCCGACTTTATTTTCGTTGATTTGAAGCGTTGTCCCTTTTTGGATTTAGCAGCGGAACGTCATTCCGGTCATACGCCTTCTCAGTTCGCTTGCAAGTCATTGAGTTCCTATGCCTACCTCCAAGGTCTTGATTGCGTTTGGATCCAATGTAGGGGACTCTGACGCAGCTTATGAGCGAGTTCAGCTTGAACTCCCCAAACATGGCTTGGAAATGTTGGCTGCGAGTACTTCCATACGTACCGAACCGATTGGAGGGGAGGCAGAGGGCAAGGAAAGTTCTTATTTGAATGCTGCATTGCTTGCTCAAACACGATTGACTCCCAATCAAACGATTCGGGAACTGCTGGGTATTGAAAAACAACTCGGTCGCGTCCGTGATCGGAGATGGGGGCCACGGACGGTTGATCTGGATTTGTTGCTTTTTGACCAGCGGATAACTTCTGAGCCCGGTTTGATCTGTCCACACCCGCGAATGACCTACCGCCGGTTTGTGCTTGAACCTGCCGCTGAAATCGGCGCGGATTTGGTTCACCCGGTCTCGGGGTGCACTCTTCGCCAGTTGCTTGATCAATTGAATTCACGTCACCAACTTGTATTGTGGATCGGGCCATGGTGCGAATCTTTGAGCTCGCTGGAGCCAATTTCAACGCCGCTGGGTCACACCGTGCAGCGAGTAGAACCCTTGTATTATCGGGATACAATCTCCGAGTTTGAGCACGTATTTGCGATTTGCAAAATTGAGTCCGTGGATGAGTTTGAATCCCTGGCCAATTTGGCGCGCTTGGTTGTGATTTCAGAGGGGCCTCATTTGGATCGAAGGCTGGTGGATCGGGCTCGACGATTTGCGGGAGGGATGTTGCGTTTGGAGGGTTCGATGGATGCTCGGCGAGAGGTGGTTAGTGCGATTGACGCCATGAGTTGAAAAAACGGTGTTTTTTTTGCGATGTTTCTCGAACCTTCGAAAATTTTGGTTTTGGACTTGGTGTTATTGTAGTAGAGGAAATAGTATTTTTAGGTAGGCGATTTTTCATTCCGCGATCCCAGGCAACTCTATGAAGATCCTTTTGGCCAGCAGTGAAGTCGTACCCTTCGCCAAAACTGGTGGACTCGCTGATGTTTGTGGTTCGCTTCCTATTCAACTTGAGAAACTAGGCCACGAGGTCACGGTCTTTTTGCCAGCCTACTCGCAAGCGTTAAAGAGTGGATTGGACATTTGCGATGCGGGGGTTGAATTTGAAATTCCTGTAGGATCGAAGCTTCCGCGAGGGACGTTGTTGCAAAGTCAGCTTCCTGACTCGACGGTTCGAGTCTTCTTGGTCAAACAGCCCGAGTACTTTGAACGCCGTGGCCTCTATGGCGAGAATGGTGAAGATTACGCAGACAACTGTGCTCGTTTTGCATTTTTTTGCCGAGCCGTACTGGAAACGATTCGAATCAAAGATCTAAAGCCGGATCTGGTTCACGCCAATGATTGGCAAACAGGTTTACTGCCTGCGCTTTTGAAAGTCGAGCTCAGTGGCGTGCCCGCGTTTGAAAATATCGCGACTGTGTATACGATTCACAATCTTGCGTATCAGGGCATCTTCTGGCACTGGGACATGTTGTTGACGGGCTTGGACTGGAAGCGTTTTAACTGGAAAGAAATGGAGTTTTACGGAAAGCTCAATTTACTGAAGACGGGAATTATTTTTGCCGACAAAATCACAACGGTGAGCCCTACCTATGCTCGGGAGATTCAAGGTCCTGAACAGGGGTGTGGCCTGGAGTCAGTATTGAAACATCGTGCGGATGATTTGGCAGGAATTCTCAACGGCATCGATGACCAGGTTTGGAATCCGGCGAATGATCCTCATTTGGTTGCTAGCTTTCAGGCGGATAACTGGCAGCCAGGTAAAGCTCAATGCAAACAGCAGCTTCAAGAGTCGCTGGGCCTGAAAGTTGACGCGGAGATTCCATTGATAGGAATCGTTGGGCGACTTGCTTCTCAGAAGGGTTGGTCGCTGATACTCCCGGTGATGAAAAGCTGGCTAGAGAACAAAGATGTTCAGTGGGCGATTTTAGGTACTGGGGATCCTGCCTATCACGATGCCCTTGAGTCGCTGGTGAGGTGTTTTCCCGAAAGGCTGGCAGCAAGGCTGGAGTTCTCCAATGAAGTGGCTCATCAAATCGAAGCCGGCTCCGATTTGTTCGTCATGCCAAGTCAGTATGAGCCTTGCGGTTTGAATCAGATGTACAGCATGGCCTACGGAACGGTTCCGGTAGTTCGCAGCACGGGGGGGTTGGCAGACACGGTTATTGATTGCACTTCTGAAACAATGAAAGCAAAAACCGCAACGGGATTTAGCTTTGGTGAGTTTACGATTGACTCGCTACAGACTTGTCTTGCTCGAGCCGTCAAGGTTTTTCTCGAAGAGCCCGATAACTGGCGGCAACTTGTAGAGACGGGGATGAGAACGGATTGGACCTGGAATTCGAGCGCCCGTCTGTATGAACAACTTTATGAGCAAGCGAAGTTGGAAAAAGCAGAGAATCACCAGAAAGCTTGATTGCTTTTTCTCGCGCTTCAATTCCTAGCGATTTGACGAAATTAGCTGGACTTGGTACTTCGGCATAGGTTGCAGAATTTTTTCTGAGAATCGGTTATGATTTGGTTATTCCACAACCCTCGTCCCTGATCAATCTTTTATGTCAGACTTAAGATTTGACCCCGTCACCCATCAATGGGTCTCCATCGCAGAAAATCGGCGTAATCGCCCTGTCGAGTTTGTACCGACAGAACAGACAAGACAGCAGATCTTGTGCCCGTTTTGCGTTGGCAACGAAGACGAAACTCCTGCGGCAATCGCGACCTATGACAAACAACTTCCTCCCGCAGAATTCGATGATGAAGATGTGGATTGGAGCGTTCGAGTTGTTCCGAATAAGTATCCCGTGTTTGAAGAGACCGAAGACTCCAAAAAATCGAGTGGTCCCTACAAAAAATCGAATGATGGAGGAATTCAGGAACTGATTATTCCAACTCCACGCCACGTGGTATCGATTGGGGATCTGAGTCAGGATGAAGTCAAACGAGCATTTTACGTAGCTAGGGATCGAATCGAATCGCTTGGCTCCAACGACAAAATCAAACATGCGATGTTGTTTGTCAATTGTCGAATGGAAGCGGGAGCTTCCCTGGAACATATTCACTTTCAGCTAATTGGTGCGCCTCTTGTCAGCTCGCAGATCGAACGTCGCCAACAAATCAGCAAAAAGTACTACGATGCAAACCACCAATCGTTGATTGGACGAATTGCGGAATGGGAATGTGAACAAAATGCTCGATTGGTTCGCAGCTCAAAGAACTTTACGATGTTCTGCCCCTATGCTAGTCGTTTACCGATGACGGTTTGGATTGCGGCCAATGACGAACCAGGGAAATTCATTGAGGGGACACATTGGATTGATGAGTTAGCAGAACTTTGTCAGGACGCGGTAAACCGAATCGAAGCGGTTTTGGATCGTCCGGCCTACAATGTGATCCTGCATCAGGCCTCATTTGGGTTTGATGGGCCTGACCACTGGTACATTGAGATCTTTCCTCGCTTGACTCGGTTGGCGGGTTACGAATGGGGAACGGACATTTGGGTGAACCCGGTCTCTCCCGAGTCCGCGGCAAAAAAGTTGCGGATTGCGCTCAACGAAGGTTGAACGACACTCTCCCAATCCGTTTTTGATTCGAAGAAGGTTGTTAAACTTTCACGCTTGTGCTGCTTGCTCGGCTTGCGGCGACGAGTTCTTTTCTGAGGGAAGTACTTTTGGACTCCCTATGATCCGTCGAAAAGATAAAACATGTAGTTGCATCAAGTCGCTCAAAAGCGGCTTAACCGTTATACGCTGTGTAGAATCTGTCTATAAAACTCGCAGGCTCAAAGCCGATCATGAACAATCCACAAATTCGACTTTGTTTGGTCTTTCACAATCACCAACCGATCGGCAACTTTGACGGGGTTTTTGAGGCAGCGTACCAGGATAGCTATCTCCCGTTCCTGGAGGTGTTTGAGCCCTACGAGCATCTTAAAATTTCTCTGCACACGAGCGGTCCATTGATGGACTGGTTGGATCGCCACCACCCAGAATACTTGGATCGCGTGGCAAAACTTGTTGAACATGGGCGCATAGAAATTGTTGGCGGCGCGTTTTATGAGCCAATTTTGACCATGATCCCAACCCATGATCGACTCGGTCAGATCAAGAACTTCACGCAATGGCTCAACAATCGTTTTAACACCGATGTCCAAGGAATGTGGATTCCCGAAAGGGTTTGGGAGCCGAGTTTGGTTTCTGATCTGGCTGACGCCAACGTTCAATACACCATTCTGGATGACTATCATTTTTGTTGTGCAGGATTAAGTCAGGAGGAGCTGAACGGCTACTATGTCACCGAAGACGAAGGTCGAATGCTGCGAGTTTTTCCAGGTAGTGAGCGATTGCGATATCTGATTCCGTTTTCTGATCCTCATGAGACCATCGATTACCTTCGATCGATTGCAGAAGCTCATCCCGATAGTGTGGCAGTCTTTGGTGATGATGGCGAGAAATTTGGTACTTGGCCTGAAACCAAAGAACATGTTTACCAAAACGGCTGGCTGCGCGGGTTCTTTGACCAGTTGACACAGAATGTCGATTGGTTGTCCACAACAACACTTTCAGAAACCGTGGAGTCGGTTCCACCGGTTGGAAAAGTCTATTTGCCCAACGCAAGTTATCGCGAGATGACGGAATGGGCACTGCCTACTCAGAAACAAGTCGAGTACGAGCGTCTTGTGCACGACATGGAACACGACGAACGATGGAAACGCATCAAGCCGTTTATGAATGGCGGGTTTTGGCGTAACTTCAAAGTCAAGTATCCTGAGACCAACGAAATGTACGCGCGAATGATGTACGTCAGTCGTCTTGTTCAACAGGCAGAACAAGATGGTTGTGACTCCAAGACCATCGAGCAAGCGCGTGATTGGTTGTACCGGGGGCAGTGTAATTGCAGCTACTGGCACGGTGCTTTTGGGGGCGTTTACTTGCCACATCTTCGCAACGCAGTTTATCAGAGCCTAATTCGAGCTGAGAAAACGATTGAGCAAGTCAGTCGAAAAGAATTTGAATGGGTAGAGTCGATCGCAGACGATTTTAATTTCGATGGCCGCCAGGAAATTCGCTTGGGCAATGAGCAACTGGTTTCCTGGATCGCACCTCATGATGGCGGTCAAATTTACGAACTGGATCTGCTCAATATCGAGCACAACTTATTGGCCACGATCCAGCGCCGTCCCGAGTCGTACCACGAAAAGGTGCTTCGCGGCGGTGATGACCAAGCGGGCGAGGCCGCCAGTATCCATGACCGCGTTGTATTCAAACAGGACGATCTTGATCAGCACTTGGGTTACGATCTGAAGATGCGAAAAATGATGGTCGACCATTTTTGGGATGAGCATCAATCAATTCACGAAGTCGCGCAGGCGAAGGTTCTTGATCGAGGTGATTTTGCCGACGGAAGCTATCAAGCAACCATTCGCCGGAATTCTGGCCGTATCCAAGTAATGCTAGCCCGTGAAGGAAATGTTTGGGGGATTCCTATCAAAGTGACCAAGGGAATTACCTTAAGTAGCGGTAGTGACCAGCTGGAAATTGCTTATCAGATTGAAGGTATTCCCCAGGGGCAGGTATTGCACTTTGGGATTGAATTTAACTTTGCCGGTATGCCAGACGGTCAAGATGACCGTTATTTCTCTAACAAATTGGGGGAAAGTTTAGGGCAGCTTGGGGAATCACTGGATTTACCATGTACCGATACGTTAAAACTTACTGACGATTGGCTTGGCTTAAATGTTCGCCTTGAACTTGCCGAGCCAACGACTTTGTGGGCCTTTCCCATTCGAACAGTTAGTCAATCCGAATCAGGATTTGAACTAGTTCATCAGTCCGTCGTGGTCCAACCCCATTGGATCATTCGAGGGAATGAAACGGGTTGTTGGTCCACCCAAATGCAACTTGGGTTGCAGTGCTTAAACCGGAACAATTCCTCTCCTAATTCTGCCATATCCGCTTCCTAATCTTCCCGCCTCGTTTGAGCTTCTGGCAGCAAGCTACCTAATTTCGACGATGATTACCAAAACTAGAAAAACTGGTGCTGACTACAGCTACCTGCGCGAAGTGTTCGCAATTGACACGCGATCACTTGCCGTGCTGCGGATATGTATCGCATTGATCGTTATTTACAACTTGTTTTTGATCGCAAGTTCGTTGCCTGCTTTCTATTCGGAGTCCGGTGTATTGCCGTTGGGCTTGAATCAGGAAGTGATACATGAGAGCGGCGACGGATATTGGTCGGTGCTTTGGCTTTCTGATTCGGTCAATTGGTTTTGGCTGTGCATTGGCCTAGCCGGTTTGGCATCCTTGGCTCTGTTGTTAGGTTTCCAGACGACATTAGCGACGGCGTTTTGTTTGGTGATGGTTTGGTCGTTTCAAGTTCGTAATCCATTGGTCCTGACGGCGGGCGATATTCTTTTGCGAATGGTTTTGTTCTGGGGGCTGTTTCTGCCTTGGGGCAAGATGTGGTCGGTGGATAGCCAAATCTCTAGGAGAACTCGACTGCACTCGGTCCCAGTCGCTTCGTTTGCGACTGCAGCAATTATGTTGCAGTTGGCATATATCTATTTTTTCTCGGGTATCGCCAAGCTGGACGGAACTTGGTCTGGAACGGCTCTGGTGCAAAGTTTGAATCTAGAGATGTATGTCAATGGCAGCGGGAACTGGTTGGCAAATCAAACGCAGGTTTTGAATTGGATGTCTATTGGGATTTTGTTCATAGAAATCGTTGGACCGATTTTGTTGTTCCTGCCAAGGGTTAATCAATATTGGCGAGGTATGATGATGGCCCTGATGTGCCTTATGCATCTCGTGATTTGGGTGACTATGTCGATCGGCATTTTCTCGATGATTGCCATCGCGACTTGGCTGGTGTTTGTTCCTGGCAACGTATGGAATCGGTGGCTGGGGCATCACAATCCAATGAAGAAGTCTCGCAAGCGGAGTTGTCATCAACATCGAATTCCCCAGATCGTGTGCGGCATTGCTCTGGTTTTTGTCCTCTTGTTGAACCTGGACAAAACGCGATTGGGTCGGGCGTTGCCGGATCGGCTTAATTCGCTCGCGACCTCGTTGATGATTCAACAAGAGTTCAAGATGTTTGCGAATCCGCCAACTTCAAGCCCTTGGCCCCAGTACATTTCGACATTGAAAAGCGGTGAAGTCATCGAGCTTTTTGAGCAGGGCAAAGATGCTTTTACCGGGGAAAAGCCTCAGTCAGTCTATCGCTATATGAAATCACAGTTCTGGCGAAGATACCATTTTAATTTAATTCGACCCGACATGGCGACTGGCGATGCACCGGTAGTCTACCAACGACTTCGCAAACGTTTATTGAACTTTCAGATTGAAAAATGGGATGGTCGACAGAACTTAGATCGACAGGTTGCTTCCGGTTCGCTCTTGATGAACTTTGACGAATTTGGTGCTGATGGTCGTCCCGATGGTAAAACTCATCAGCAGGTCTGGGCAGAAGTCATTGCCGATTGACTCGGCAGATGCCGTCGCTTCCCCGACTCAATGATTTCTGGGGCTGGGGGGGGAACCCTTAGGTTGAAACCCAATGTGATGAGCAAGGGTCGCTCTGCGGCAAGTGCGTAGAGAGAAATCACGTTCTTACGGTGGCCATGGAAACCCGACGCGTGAGCGAGGACGAACCCGGCACGTCCTCGCTGACGCGTCGGGTTTCCAAAATCCTATGCGTGTTCATTCGTACGCGATGAAAAACTCACCGCCTCCTTGAGTTACCATCCACACCTCATCACAAACACTTGCCGCAGAGCGGTACCGTGTACCGATTTGACGAACCAGATCAATCCAGTTATCTACCACGTCGTGATTTTTTATTCGTACCTGAATGGATAGAAGCCAGACTTTTTGGAAACCCGACGCGTGAGCGAGGACGAACCCGGCACGTCCTCGCTGACGCGTCGGGTTTCCAAAATCCTATGCGTGTCATCGTGCGCGATAAAAATATTACGGAGTGCCCTGCACCAGCGACGTTACTTCAAAACCTTGATTTCGATATGAGTGGCATGGTTGGGATCGTGAAACACGTTGTGTTTAGCACGAACAAAATCATCGGCTTTGGCCTGGAAAATATTGTCCACGTATTTCTGAGGATTGCGGTCAATCAAAGGGAACCAGCTGCTTTGAATTTGAATCATCAGTTTGTGTCCCGGTTTAAATGTATGATAGATGTCCTGAACAGGAATACGAACTTCGGTCACTTCATTTGGAACAAAGGGTTCAGGTTTTTCAAAGCTATTGCGGAACCGCCCTCGCATGACTTCACTTCGCACCATTTGTTGGTAGCCGCCAAGGTTGACGTCTTGTTGGGTGCCGTTGATCCAGGGTTGATCGGCTGGAAAGACATCGATAACTTTGACGATCCAGTCCGCCGCCGACTGGTCGGTGGAAACTTTCAGCTTGGCGATAATGTCACCCGCGACCGTCAAATCTTCCGTAAGTACTTCGGTTTCGAAAACGAGGACATCATCGCGAAATGTGGCAAACCGTTGGTCATCGGACATATAGGGTCGAGGCGTGAATCGCATTGAGATGTCTTGCCGATCGCGGTAGGGAACTGGATCGTTCGGGTCGCTGACAAATTCACTTGAAGCCTTTTCGCCTTCTGCGGGCGGGTCGAAAGACAGCTTTTTTTCGGCGCGAAGATAGAGCTTTTGCGTCTCCGCTTTGGCAGGCGGCCAAGCATCAAACGAATCCCATTTACGATGTCCCGTATCATAAACAAGCGCTTCGAATGTTGGCTTTTCCCCTTCACCTTTGAGGAAGTGGCGAAAGAATGGTGCTTCAACATTTTTCTGATAATAGGTTGATACGTTTTCGCCAAAACCGAGTTTTCCAACGACTGCGGTTTCCATCGGCCGCGACCAATCGCCATGGCTCCAGGGCCCCATTACCAGGCTGTTGAAAGTGTCTGGACTGTTTTTCTCAATGGATCGATAGATGTTAAGTGGGCCGTAGAGATCTTCTGCATCAAACCAACCACCGACGGTCATAACGTTGGTTTTGATATTTTTCAGGTGAGGAACGATGCTGCGTTTTTGCCAAAACTCGTCGTAGTTGGGATGCTCCACCAACTGTTGCCAGAAAAAATTGTCCTCACCATAGTATTGACTTGCATTGCTGAGAGGGCCCAGCATCGTATAAAACTGCCACGCGTCCTGAGAACCGGGCTGCATCATCTTGTACCACGATTGAGTAGTTGGGCCTTCGTGTTGGTACCCAAATACCGCAGTTGCCGAAAAGTAGCTCAGTAGGTAGGCACCATTGTGATGAAAGTCATCAAAGAAAAAGTCACCAATGGGAGCTTGTGGAGAGGCGGCAACCAACGCGGGATGATGTTCAGGCAATGCAGCTGCGGTGTAAAAACCTGGATAAGAAATTCCCCACATACCAACGTTGCCGTTATTGTTTGGCACGTTTTTGATTAACCAGTCAATGGTGTCATAGGTATCGGAGCTCTCGTCAATCGCTTTTTCATCGCCTTCGATATTGGGCCGCATATTGTCGTATTCACCTTCGCTGTTCCACCGCCCACGTACATCCTGTTTGACAAAGATGTAGCCTTCACGTTCCATGATTTCTGATGGGCCAATGCGACCAGGGATTTGTGCGCCGTAGGGTCGGCAGCTGTACGGTGACCGAGTCATGATGATCGGGTACTGCTTGGATTGATCTTTTGGTGCGTAGACAACGGTATGGAGCAAGTTGCCGTCGCGCGCCGCAATTTTGACCTCGGTTTTTGAGTAATTCGCAACGATGTGATCGCGGCGAGAATCCTGTTGTCCGAATGACTCGCAGGCCAAAAGGAGGCCGAGGAGAACAATCGACAATGCGCGAATTGGATGCAAAGCGGCCACGTCATATTCCTTGTTTGATTCGTTGGTTTATCACCAACAGTCTACACGAGCTCGTCGCCCCATTCATCGGCCAGGAATGGATTTTTGTGGGTCAGTTAACTTTGTGTTCGATCGTGATGCCGCGGGCACTCTGTATTGCCGATGGAGCGCAGCAAAAAAGCCGACGTGTTGGACGTCGGCCTAGCGTATTGAGTTATGAAAAATGCAAATTGCACTACATCGATGAACGTCGGGGCCCAAGGGGAGCAACGGCAGGCTCCAGGTTGTTGAAATCGTTTTGAATAGGAGCCGGTCCGGGTAAGTTTCTAAAAGGCGTGTTGGGTCGATTCGGCACCGGTTCAAGATTGGAGTTTGGGTTGAAATTGGGGCTTGGGGCGCCAGGAAATGCGGGGCCAAAACTCCGAGATCCTGGTCCACGGTTCCAACCGTTGTCTGTTGGCCACCCAAGTCCTTCCGCTTGGCTGATCAGCATCTCAAGTTTTAGGTCAACTAACCGGTTTTTGGCCTCACGTCGTCGCTCAAGTTGTTCTTCCAGCTTTTTGAGGCGGTCAAACAGTTGATCTACTTTTTTCTGATCGTTTTCTAGGAACGCATCGTACTGTTTTTCCAATTCGGTTTTGATCGTCTTCTTGGCTGCAGATTTGTCTTCATCGGAATCAGCAGTTTTCAATTCGTGGATTGCCTGCTGGAGATCATTCCCTCTTCGCGGTCCCGCTATCGGGTCCAAAGAGGGAATTGCAAGCCCTGGTTGATCAGGTAATTGACGGCCAAAGTTGCGGACGGTTCGGTTAGCTCTCGGGGCCGGAATGCCAGCTTCAGGAGCATTTCTAGCTCTCGGAGCCGGAATGCCAGCTTCAGGAGCATTTCGTTGGAGTCCTTGGACTGGTTCCACACCGAAGCTCATCAAGGCGAGACAGGCGATAACAATTAGGTTGTTCATTTTTCGATCCTTTCAATGATTGATTGATTTGTTGATTGGGAAAATTCGTCTTCGAGTTGTTTAATTTCCCATTCGAGACTTTGCAATTCGCTATCCGACCAGGTTCCCCTGTTTCCGAGAGCCTGCTCCGGATTCCATTGTTCCTGAAACTTGGACTGCAGTTCGAAAATTTCCTGGTTGAGTTGGTTGGTGTCAGATTCCCACTCTTCGAAAGCTTGAAGACCTTCAAGCAAATCGGCGTCTTCGTCAGCAGCGATTGCCGGAGGAGGAGAGTTGGGCGTCGTCGGATTTTTGGATGATTTCCAGTAGGCCGACCAAGTCAGGACGCCAGCAAAAATCAATGCCGTTGATAGAACTGCAATCCCAAATGTTTGGGCAAGAAGGCGCGGCCATTTGATTTGTCGAACCACGGGTTTGGAGATGGATTGGGGGTGCTGCAAATGGGCCAGATATTTCGCCAGCAACTGCTCGAGTTTTTCTGCTGATTCAAAGCGATCATCAGGCCTTTTTTCAAGAAGCCGATTGATGATTCGATCGAGTGTTTTTGGCAGCTCGCTATTGATGTTACGGGCCGGAAGAGGAGAGTCTCGATCAATTTTTTGCAGAATCGCTAAAGGTTTTTCTGCTCGAAACGGTTCCCGTCCGGTCGCCATAAAGTACATCACGCTACCAAGGCTGAACAAGTCACTACGACGATCGATGTCATTGCCACGAGCCTGTTCGGGTGACATGTAATGAGGGGTGCCGGCAAGCCAGCCCGTTTGTGTCATCGCCACATCGTCGGCCGCTCGAGCGAGACCAAAATCAGTGATCAAAACGCGACTGACGTCTTTTTCCAGAAGAATGTTCGCTGGTTTGATATCGCGATGAATCAAACCCTGCTTGTGAGCTTCTGCCAGTCCAGCGGCAATTTGACGTGCGATGCGAACAATATCTTTGATTGCCAGTGGGCCGTTGTCAGAAACGTGATCTTGAAGCGATCGGCCATCGACAAGCGCCATCACAATGTAAGGCCGCTTGGGCGAATCCTTGACACTGTAGATGGGAACGACATTCGGGTGGACCACTGCTGCCGCCGCTTGGGCCTCGCGAGCAAATCGTTTTCGGGCCACGCCGCTTGACGCCAGATGGGGCGCGAGAACCTTGATCGCAACGGGCCGGTTCAATGACGAATCAAAGCCACGAAAGACGACTCCCATGCCGCCCTGCCCTATTTTTTGCTCCACTTCAAAGTCGTCGATGCGCCCCAACATTTCCGGGTGACTTGGAGCTGAGAGAAAACTTGCTGAGGGAGAGGAGTCCACTGCCGATTTGTCTGACGTGACTTGAATGACGACGGAGTCTTGGCCTGGCCAGGTTGGTGTTGGAACGCGAGTGGTTTCGGCAAGGTTTCGAATTGCCCGGCTCCACCAATCTCCATCAGCGGCAAGCGATTCAATTTTGCGTTGGCAATCTTCGCAGGTGTCCAAATGTGACTGCACCCGTTGAGTCGTCCTGGCAGGAAGCTCGTCTTGGATTAGCGGAAGCAGTTGATCGGTCGGACAGTTGTTGGTTGGGTTCATCGCGATACCTTTCCAATCATTGAGTCAAATTCAGATTGCTGGACGGCTTTCTTTAATCGATCTATGACTCGGCTTCGTGCAACATAGATTGCGCCTCGAGTTATCCCCAATTGATCGGCCGTTTCCTGGATCGGCTGGTTTTTGACGGCAGTCAACCAGAATGCCTGCCAAGTGGTAGGCTCTACTTGTGGGCGTATCTTTTTGGCTGCCCAAGCGAAGATTTGCCGATCGTGCTCAAGGTCAAAGTCACTGGTTTCGTTCGAGTTGCCGGGGCTGTTGTTCAACAGCTCACGGATTTCAGTACGATCACCCGTTTGAGGAAGCCGATTTTTTTTGCGGAAGAACTGAACGACCATGTTGCGAGTGATGGTCGCTAACCAACCCCGAAAACTTCCGCGTTCAGGATCAGGATCCCAAGAGGCAATGGACCGGGCGACCCGAGTAAGGACTTCTTGGGTGAGATCATAGGCGTCCGCCTCCTGTAAACCACGTCGACGTGCCAATGAGTAAATCAATGGCTGATAAATCTCGGTGAAGTCCTGCCATGCCGCTGCGTCTTCTGTGTCTTTTAAACGCAGGATCAAGCTGGCACGAGTTGGAGGGTTTTGACTCATATTTCTTGCAATTGGGCAAAAATGGCAAGCAGTTTTACTTGCTATGAGTCTACACGCCCCGTTTGTTTGGATCTTTCAGAGAAATTGAGAAAAAGCAGATAACGCGGGGGATTCGCTATCACCATTCCGTCAGAATCGCCCATCGGGTGTTGAGAGACCCGCCTGAGGCGTGAGCCTCAAGGGAGTGACGGGAGTCGGTTTGTTCCCGGCGAATGAATACGAGATGCCGCAGGGCCCAAGCACTATTGAATCGTGACGGTAGAGCCGTTGGATAAGATCCCAAACAGGTCCTCAGCGTCGTTCGAGCTGAGGCCAACGCTTCCTTGGGCATTTTCGGCTGCGTGAAGACTGCACTTGGAACCGGTCGTTGTATGAGTCAATTCGACCTGAAACGATCCTAGCGGTCCGCCGTTGGCGATTTTGGAGGTCACCCGATAGGTTCCTTGACCAAGTTGTTTCATTGCCGTGGCTTGGAAGCGACCTGCGTACATGTTGTCGAGAAACAGGGTCAATGTTTGGTTGGTTGTATCCAATGTTGCGTTGAATGGGCCCCGAATGATCTTCAACTCATTGCCAGGAGTTAATGTCAACGGATTTGTAATTTTGGCTTGGTTGACATTGTAGACGAGTTGAGCGGGAACACCCCATTGTTGAGCAATCGATTGCATGGTGTCATTGGCTTGAATGACATAGGCGCTGGGGAACAGATTGTGTTCAGAAGAATAGATGACCTTGCCGGCCAGTGCATCCAGCCATTCCAGCATTTTTGCGCGCTGGTCATTGGGCAGATTTTTGGCTGTATAGTACGGTGATAGTGTTCGAAGTGCGTCGAGAAAGTTTTGCTCGCGGACGAGTTGATCAATTTTGGGCCAAGCCATATCGATTGTGGTCGCGGTCGAGGCATACATTTCGCCGTTTGGCGATTCACCCGATGTGTGACCTGCGAGCCGAAAGTCGCCACGGTTCTCCATCGTGCTTGGAGTGGGGGCTGCTTGATGCATATCACCGCGCTGCGTCACGGCGTTCAAGGGGGTCTGAGTCGGATACTCGGGATTGACTTGGTGTTGCGGCAACTGGTTGGTGGGCTGGAATTGATTATTGTTGTCAGCGAGCGGAGTTGTATTCTTGGATGTTGAACCGGCATAATCGTTGGTGCGCGGCGTGTCCAAGTGGGACGGTTGTGCCGGAAGGTTTTGTTCTGGTCGGTGCAACGGCGGAGCTTTGAATTCATTGAATTGCGATGGGGCGTTTTCCGTGGCGAGGGTATTGCTTCCAGAGCTAATCGGATTTGCGTCAACCAAGTCACCGTCAGGAATCTCAAGCTCCAGCCCCATTCCAGCCTCTTCATTGGCTGGATCGGACGCGGGGTTGGTAATTCCATTGTAGACAAAATAGGATACGCCTAACAAAACAACAGCGACAAAGGTGTTTTTCAACGAATGCATGCCAGTCCTCCGTGACGGGTCAACCAAGTTAGTTGTTAGGATATTTTGATGGGTTGGAATGACGATACTGAATACGAATCTGATCAAGACAACATGTTGCCTTGCCCACACTGTCGTGCCGAAATCTATGACGAGGCAGAACAGTGTCCGTACTGCGGTGAGTTCATTCTGTCTGACGCGCGTCCGTTTGCGTCAAAACCGACCTGGGTACAATGGCTTTTTGTCTTGATTGTTGCCGTGATCATATGGGCGATGGCATTTCCGTTTTTTTGGTAAACGATCACCGCCGTTATCACGACATTTCACGCGGAAGATTAGGCGAATTAGAAATCGGAACCTAGACCAATTGAAAAGTAGCTTCCAAACTTGAGCAAAAAATCGTTTTGCTAGCGTAAAAGCCGCAGATGTTTTGCGAATTAGTGATTCAGTTCTGATTCGTGCCTTTGCGTGAAACATTTGCGATTGGTTGGTTTGCCAGAACTGAATAGACGAGTCGGATGGACATTCTTGTCCCTCAAAAAGTAAGTTGGACAGGAATGTCCAACTTACTTTTCTACCATTGGTTTGAGGTTTTCCAAGGATTGCGGTCTCTGCCAATTTTGGCTCTCCCACGGAATGAGTGGGTGAAAAAGAGTGAGTTTGCGTCCTCGCTCGGGCTCTTCAGAATGGGCCGCCCATTTCCTTGCCCCGTGTTTCGGCCTCATCTGCTGGCGCAGGCCGAAACGACGGTGACGCGGAATGGGCTCACAAATTCTTTTTGTTTGAATTAAAAAGGCATTCGGTCAAACATTGGTAAATTGAGTTTGCTACAACTTTCACGCAAGCTCAACCGAATGCTATTAAAGACTATCCTCAATCATCGCTCTCCGCTCAAGGGCTTTGTCTACGTCAAGTGTCAGATTGTTGGCAATCGCTCAAACGGCAAGGACGAAATCCATGTGCAGCTCAAGCCACGCAAGAACAGCCGTCCCCGTTGCGGGTCTTGCGGCAAACCGGGTGCGATTTACGACACGCGTAAAGAGCGCAGGTTCCAGTTCGTACCGATTCTGGGCCTTCAGGTGTTCTTTCTCTATGCGATGCGCAGAGTCAACTGCGTCGCCTGTGGTGTGAAAACGGAGAGGCTTGGCTGGTCCAGCGGCAAAGAGCGAATGACCACTGCCATCAACAAGCACCTCACGACTTGGGACGGAGATGTTGAGGCATTTTTAGATCGAATTGCTGCTGCTGGAGTTCCGTTGGGAGTTGTCTTCTCTCCCAAGCAGATGACTGCTTCGCAATTGGAGGGTCTAAACGAAGCGATTGTGGAAACCTACCGATTGGCAACTCTCGCACTAGACGCATTGCCTATGACTCTGAAACGGGTCTGTGGGAGCGAGGGGCTGGCGACAGCCCTTCGCCACCCAGCCACCTATTATTTGAAGAGCCTTCGTCGGCGATTGAGGCACCTTTGAATTTGATTGGCTATTTCCCTTTCGATTTTTTCAGCCGGTTTGATAGACCACTTACCTTTCTGGCAGCATGCAAAGATTGGGTGTTTGCGTTTTCATCTTTCTGCGTTAGCTTTGGCTGGCTAAAGTGAGTGAAATTGCTACTCCGTCAGATCTGACAGGCTTGTTACTCACCACTTTCATTTACTTGTAAAAAATGGGGGTGGCTCTCTTCAAACGGAACGATGTTTTAAGGTTAAGCGATGTTTTTTAAGAATGTGTTTGGGATCGCACTGCTGTTTTTGTTGGCGGCTCCAATATGTCTGGTGGCACAGGAAAATGTGCCGTTGAATTCAATTTCTCCAATGCTGGATTTTACTTTGCAAGCCGCTGATGCGGCGTATTTTACGGTTCAAGATCCTGACGGAAGTGATGGTGCTCCCGAAGGCGAGGATGAAGCCTCAAAAGAAGCACGTGAGGCACTCTTGGAAGCGTATCGCGAAATTCTTGGGCCGGACGATATGTTGCTTGAAGCCTACTTGGAGGGTGGGAAAGGCATTATTGTTATCGACGATTTTTGGTCAACAACAGAAGACTACGACTATATGTTCGCACAGTCACGGATCGAAATTGATTTGTCGGTTCTGATAAAAGATCGTGGAATGGCTTGGGGTGTTTTGACGCTCCGTAAACGCCTTCTCCAGTCGCTCAATTGGGATCGAAAGGTGCGAAATCACTATATCGGTTTGCTTCTAGCAAACGACCCTCAACAAGCCGAGAGAATACTGAATTCAATTCGTTGGGATGCTGTTCAGGCATTGATGGTCGAGATTGAAACGATTGTTAATCGTATCGGCGAAGGTGCCGAGATTATCATTTCATTTACAGATGCAGGTGATATTGCTGTCACAATTAAAGACATAGGTAACCCCGATACGCCAGTGGTTACCAAGATTTTCACAGCAGGAGCAGGTATGCTGCCAATCGTTCCGGGTAAGGTTGGAAAATGGATTGGTGACAAAATCAATAGTGGTGCGAAATGGGTTTGGAGGAAAATTTCAGGGAAATGGCGAAAAGCCCCAAAGAATGCACTAGGTGAGTTGTTGCCGGTCAAAGTCATTGACCCCGCCGCAGATGCATTGGCAAAACGATTGGGCGGTAGGTCGAGTGTACGATTTGCCAAAGGGCCTCAGAACGAGTTTGATACTGTCAGCGACCTCTTTGTTGCGCAGACAAAACCTGCAAATTTCAAAATCAACAAGGCATTCAGAAATCAGGCAAAAACTACTTTTGAGACAGCAATTAAATCGGGACGAAAGCCATATTTCCACTTTGAGGGGGCTCCGCATCGGGATGTGCTACGAAAACTCGCTGAGTACGCAAAACGATATGGAATTGAGCCAGTTATTGATACGACACCTTTAAATTAAGAGCTATGTACAATTACCATTTATGGATCGTTCTTTCCGAGTCAACAGAAGAAAGTGACACTGGAGGTCTTGCCGAAAAAATCGAGCAACTTCGTGAGCTTGTTACGGAACGAGTTACGGTACAACCGCAGGATCCAGTCAACCAAGTCAACTACGACTGGGTTTTCCAGTGTTCTGCTTCTCACAACCACAAAGGAGATGCCCATCAACGACTTGAAAGTCTACTTGCGTGGATCACTGAATACCTTCCGGGAAGTTTTGGATTGGTTTATTGGAATGACGATGAAGACGAAATTCCAGAGAATTCAGAAGCGTTTCGTGTTCTTGTAATTGCGAGAGGGGGAATAACTGAACGGAATGACAATTTTCTATCGCCGATTGTACCAACCATTGAAGATTAGTAGCCCCAAGGGGATTACTGAACGTTACGGAGGAAGCATCTGACAACTTGAGGCGCTGGTTTGCAAGATATGCGGACGACGGTGCTGAGACATTTTCTGCACGGTTGTTAAAAGGCACGGATGAACTGGGGATCGCGTGGACTGATGATGTTGATCAACTAGCTGGCAACGTCGAAGAAATACAAGGTGCAATCGGGCGAAATACTCGACCGTGAACGTCGCAATGAAAGAAGCCTTTTAAACCGACGGGCCAAGTCTATGTCATGCATCAAAGAGTGGCAAGCTAAACCACATTAATCAGCGAATGCTCTCCCGCTGAATGTGCTTATTTTCGATTTCGAATTTGTTCAAGGTACTCGGCCATCGTTTTTTCATGGCCGCGATCGGTTGGCTCATAGTAGGTAGCTTCAACGCCAAGATAATCCTGTTCTACATATCCATCGGGATGATTATGGCTGGATTGATAGCCCTTTCCGTGTCCCAGTTCTTTGGCTCCACCATAATGTGAGTCGCGCAAATGCCGGGGCACTGGAAGAACTCTACCATTTTCGATATCCGATTTTGCTTTTCCAATCGCGATGGTTGCCGCGTTGGATTTTGGGGCGCATGCCAAATAAGTCACCGTTTGAGAAAGAGTCAGCTGACACTCGGGCAGGCCAATCTGCTCGCAGGCTGCACTACAGGCAACGGTAAGTGGAAGGGCATGAGGGTCGGCGTTGCCAATGTCCTCACTGGCCAGAATGATCAGACGACGGCAAAGGAATCGTATTTCTTCACCGCCAGCCAACATCCGAGCCAACCAGTACACCGCTGCATCAGGATCGCTGCCGCGAATGCTTTTGATCAGAGCACTCGCGCAATCGTAATGTTCGTCACCGGTGGCATCGTACTGAATCGCTCGATGGCTGGACGCCTCTCGCATCAATTTGGCGGTGACCAAAATAGGCGGTTCGCTGGAGAGAATTGCTGTTTCCAGGACGGAAAGCGCTCGTCTACCGTCTCCATCGCAAATTTTCGCCAGGTATTCGATCGCTGCAGAATCGACTTCGATTTCCAGTTCGCCGTACCCGCGTTCTCGATCCTTGATTGCTCGCATGGTCAGTTCGGTAATGTCTTCGATTCCAAGCGGTTCGAACTGAAAGACTTGGCTGCGACTGACCAATGCATTGTTGACAGCAAAGTAGGGATTGGAAGTCGTCGCGCCGACCAGTGTTACCACGCCGTCCTCAACGTCAGCCAACATCGCATCCTGTTGAGCCTTGTTGAAACGATGGATTTCATCAATAAACAACAGAGTTCCTCCATCACCAACGGCAAGACTGTCGCGCGCTTCGGCAAGGACGATGCGAAGATCCTTGACGCCATGCATGATGGCACTGAGTTGTCGGAAGCGGCGACTGGTTTGAGTGGCAAGGATTCGCGCCAGCGTCGTCTTGCCCACGCCGGGAGGTCCAAACAAGATGATTGAGCCAAGCCGGTCCGCCTTGAGAAGTCGTCGCAGCAACTTACCCTCGCCCAAAACGTGCTGCTGCCCAATGAACTCGTCGAGATTGCGAGGCCTCATGCGGGCGGCAAGCGGTTTCGCACGATCCAGATTGGCTCGTTCAGATTTTTCAAATAAACTCATGGCAGCGGTCCTAATCGAAGATCGCGTCTGAATGGCATCGTTTCCCTTGAGGAAACAGAATGAGAACGACTCAAAATTCGCGACCTACTCGGCGACGTCATTGTAACGAGTCGCGTGAATTAGAAGGCGATACAACTGGACAACGCCTAACCAGGATCCGATTAATGGTTTGGGAGGTTGGGGGTCATTCCCATACAGAGAAACAACGACTTGTTTCGGCGGGAGCCTCAACCTCCCAATTGCGGTGCCAAGCCGTTTGCGACAATTACCGCGTTACAGCAAAGGTCACCAACATCGCGATCCAGACGAGATCCAGAAAATGCCAATAGCTGGCACAGTACTTGATCGCCCAGAATCGTTCGTGGTCGTAACGACCGCGTTTTGATTGGACCAGGACGTATCCGATATAGACGATGCCGCCTACGACATGTAATGCATGAAGCAAGGCCAATACAAACGACATTCCAAAAACCTTGGTCGATCCATCAGTCGCCATGAAGTGTTGGTCTATCAGGTATTTGAGCGCAAACGATTGGACCACCACAAAGAGAATCGCACATGCGCCAGCAGCGAACAACCAATTCGAATAGTTTTTCTTTTGGCGCCGGACCAGCCAGCAGGTGCGTTCCAACATAAAGCTAGTGAGAATCAAAAATGAGCTGCTCAACCAGAACGATTGAGGCATCGACAGCGGCTTGTACTCGCGCTGAATTGGCAGAAACGCCTGTGTGCGAATGATGATGTAGGTAACCAGGCCGGCCAGGAAAAACACCGCCAGGGATGCCATGAACCAATAGAAGAAGACGGTCGCTTTGTAATGGTCGCGTCGCGCAGAAACCAGATTGAGTGATTCTTTTAGCATGAGCGAGTTTAGTTTAGGTATAGCAGTATTTTCGTCGTTTTGTCTTGGAAACAACGCGAAGTGACGCTATGGATAGGTCCAACTTGAACTAGGGATTTGCGTCCGGCACGATAACTTCCGGAGCTCGTGGAAACTGGTCGATATCTTCTTGGTAGGCCTTGGTGTCCATCAGCGTCATCGAAATAAACAACAAGGCGAACAAAAATGAAGACATAAACACGATGGTGTTAAATGACTTTTCCCAAAACATGTGCATAAAGAACAGCATGACCAGCAACGCTTTCACCGTGGCGATGAAAAATGCGACATACAATCCAAATGGACGTGGTAACTGCCCCGCCGTGACGACCGTCAAGACCGTCAGGAAGATCAATGCGAAAAACACCGCCACCAACATCTTTACAGGTGCTGGGTGAGCGAAGGAAGCATGGTCGTGGTTGTGATTATCTGCCATCAGTCTATAGCCAAATGAATGGTGTTTGTTTTGCGGTTAGTCGATCAAGTAAAGCATCGGGAACAAGAAGATCCAGATCAGGTCGACCAAGTGCCAGTAAAGTCCAACATAATCGACGGGACCGAAGTAATCGGGTCGCCAGTGCCCTGCCAGTGAGCGATACAGAATCCAGGCAAGTGCGGCGATTCCACCGAGAATGTGAATCGCGTGCAAGCCAGTCATGCAGTAGTAAATACTAAAGAAGATCCCGATGTCGCGGTTGTAGTCATCGGGGTCAACATGAGCACCGCCATGCGATGAACCATGATGTTCTTCGTCATGTGCGTTCCCGCCCTCCTCATGGCTGTGACCCTCTTCGTCCGTGTGTTCATGGGAATCGGTTTTCGCATGGTCGCCTTCGGCGTGTCCTTCGTCTTGCGTTAACGCATGGAGGACGATTGGGTCGTCTGAGGGCATCACCTGAGCATGACCTCCATGACTATCTCCAGCAGCAGCAACAGCTTCTTGGTAAAAGTAACCACCAAACAAGCCAATGAAATAGCCACCTACGGTGATCGCCATGCAAAGGAGAAACTTGCACATCAAGTCATTGTTCATCCCTTTGGCAATTCCCGCGCCGACGATGAATACGCCCAGCGAAATAGCTGGAACGATGCTCAAGATTACCAGCCAGTCTGAGAATCCTGTGATCATCGTTCGCTCTGGATGGGCGTGCGTGTTGAGAGCTACTGCCAAGGCCTCAGCATCGAATGCTGAGCGAACCATGATCCCCATGTCCCATTTGTGGCTGTACTCGACGGCTTTGACACCGAGGAAGACCGCGGCGCAAACCATGGTGAGCAAGACCATCAACGCCACCTGTTTGTTCTTGCCCAGTTGAGCACCGCGAACGGCCAAGGCCATCGTCAGGCTACTGAACAAAAGAACAACGGTGTTCACGCCACCTAGCCATTTATCGAGAAAGACGTGTGCCTGCTCAAAAATCTCGGGGTGATGGTTACGGTACAAAATGTACGCCACAAATAAACCGCTGAAGAACAAAACTTCAGTGACAAGAAAGACCCAGATACCGAGCTTTCCCGAATCGAACTGTTGTTCAGGATTGTCAAAGTGGTGCGCGATAAACTCGCCATGATCGTGGTGATCGTGGTCGTGATGATCGTCATTATGTGTATCGGCAACTGCCATGGTTGTTTCCGACTGTGTCGTTAAGTGTTGACTTGGATTTGCTAGACAGACTAAAGGGCCTGGGCTAACCACATGATTTAGTGAACTTTTTCTTTGTCCAAACGCTCAGGAACCTGCTTGGGATCCATGAACTCTTCGTGGACATAGCTATCTACACCTTCGTCAAAGACCATGCATTCGAAATCGTATGGGTCGTTAACGATGGGTTTGTGAATAAAATTGTGGAAGTCGGGAGGTGAGCTTGATTGCCACTCCATTGACGCCGCGCGGTATGGGTTTCCGCCACAGCGTGGTCCCCTGAATGCCGCGTAGACCAAAACGATGGCTGAGAGCAAAACGCCACCACCAAGGATAAAAGCACCAACGGTTGACCATTGGTGGAAAATTTGGAACTCAGGATCGTAGGATGCGTACCGGCGTGGCATGCCGCGGGCACCCATCACGAACTGTGGGAAAAAGGTCACGTTGAAGCCCACAAAAACAAATAGGCAACCGATTCGCCCTAAGAAATCATTTGGCATTCGACCAAACATCTTTGGCCACCAGTGAAACACGCCACCCAGTAATGCCGTCAACGTTCCACCCACCATTACATAGTGAAAGTGAGCAACGACGAAGTAAGTATCGTGAAAGTGAATGTCAGTTGATAGAGCGGCAAGGAACAGTCCGGTCAAACCACCAATACCAAACAGGAAGATAAATGCCAGAGCGTAGCACATGGGCGTCGTGAAAATGATCGAGCCCTTATACATCGTGCCCAGCCAGTTAAATACTTTGACCGCAGAGGGAATCGCTACCGTAAACGTGATCGCACTAAAGACGACGTTCACAACAGGAGACTGACCACTGGTAAACATGTGGTGACCCCAAACAAGGAAACCAACCAAAGCGATTGCAACGCTGGAAAACGCAATGAATGAGTAACCGAAGATCTTCTTTTGACTGTAAACCGCGATCAATTCACTGATCACACCCATCCCCGGAAGGATCATGATGTAAACCGCAGGGTGCGAATAGAACCAGAAAAAGTGTTGGAACAGAACGGGATCACCGCCGTAAACTGGATCGAAGATACCAATGTTCATCAGACGTTCGCAGATCAAGAGCAATAGGGTAATACCCAAAACTGGAGTCGCCAAAATCTGAATGATCGCGGTAGCATAAAGTGACCACAGGAACAAAGGCATGCGGAACCAAGTCATTCCCTTGGGACGCATCGTATTGATCGTGACCAGAAAGTTGATTCCGGTGAAAATCGAACTGAATCCGAGAATGAACGCACCAAAGGTCGCGTAAATCACTCCCGTACTCGATTGAATACTATAGGGCGTGTAAAAGGTCCAACCCGTGTCGAGCGAACCGTTGACCAATGCAACCAGGAGAAATCCGGTACCAAAGATCCAAAGGTAGAAACTGGCAAGGTTCAATCTTGGAAAAGCAACGTCCTTGGCACCCAGCATCATCGGCATAACAAAGTTACCCAAGGCGGCTGGAATACTCGGAATAATGAACGAGAAAACCATGATCGCGCCGTGCAGGGTGAACAGCTTGTTGTAGGCAACGTCAGAAACCTTACCAAAGCCTTCCACCACTTCGCCGTTAATTGGCGTGCCGTGCGTCCAGAGGTGAACGCGAAGCCAAAGCGCGAAAAATCCAGCAAGGAACAGCGCGATGGTAACGCCGATCAAGTACATGATGCCAATTCGCTTGTGATCAAGCGTGAAGATCCAGGACTTAATGCCTTTTGTGCAGTTCAAAAAGTTATTCTGGTCTGCGTGACCGAATAACTCTTGTCTTACGTCTGCTGTGGCCATTTCGATAACCTTATCTATCTACAAAGTTGTATGCTTTTGTTTTTTTGTTTGAAATTAGGCGTCGTCATCGATCACTGCAGGATCGGACACTTCGCCTTCGTCCTCTGCATCGATCACGGGATCTGCGGATTCACCTTCTGGTGTTTCGGTTTCCGAAGCCTCGTTGTCGCCAGGTGTTTCTTCGCCTCGTTCGTTTTCCGGCGTCATTACGCTCGGATCGTTGGCGAAAGCCGAAGGATCTTTGAGATACTTCATGTAGGCAATGAGATCTGGGATGTCTTTGTCTTTGCTCAGCTTGCCGGCAAAAACCTGCATTTGGTTGGTGTAGCCTTTGACGATTTGTTTGTCAGGGTAAAGAATCGAATCCATGAGATAGTTCTCGTCGACCCTAACCGTTGTTCCATCGTCAAGTTCTTCGTCTTTGTCCCAAATCAGGTTCAGCGCGGGACCCGTTGCTGAAGTACCATCCTTTCGGTGACACCCCGAACAATGCATTTTGTAGAGGCGCTCGCCATTGACCCATGGAGCTTTGGTGGGGCGTTTCCATTCCGTTTTTAGTTTTCGATCTTCTTCCGTTTTGTGGACCACGCAAGTCGTTCGCATACGCGAGTGTCCGTCACCGCAATACTCAGCACATGCCAGACGGTATTCACCCGCCTTGTTCGGTTCGATATACGCATAGGTATAACGCCCAGGTACGATGTCCATTTTCTGACGGAACGCAGGGACGAAGAAACTGTGCAGAACATCGGGTGATTCCATCACGAGTTTCACTCGTACGTCTCGAACCAGATGCAGCTCTGTTGTTTGGTCACCATTGGGATAGGTAAACGACCAGTTCCATTTCTGCGCTTTCACGTTGATGACTTCACAGTCATCAGTCGCAACTCGCATTTCAAAGAACCCAGAGGCACCTTCCCAGAAAATCCAAATCAGGATCACACTGGGGATGACCGACCAGAAAATTTCCAACGCGGTGTTGTGCGAATCGCTTTTCTCTGGCTTGATCTCGCCATTGACTCCACCAATGCGGCGATACTTCCAGCAGAAGTAGCACATGAACCCGACGATCAACACGAAGAAGATCGTCGAGAGCCAGAGAATAGCATAGTAGAGATTGTCGATCTGCGGCGCAAATGTTGAGGCCTGTTCCGGGAACCAATAATCACCTTGGTGATCGATGGACGATTCCGGAATAGGGATATCTTGAGCCAGTAGGTTTGTAAGTTGCGGTAACATGATTACAGTTCGTCTTTAAAAACTTCTTTGTATTCGTTGTCGTTTTCAGAAGTCGATTTGAGATCAACTTCTTTGTCTTTGCGATTTCGTTTGACCAGCCAGTAAGGAATGATCGTAACCGCGAGGCAGAATAGGGTGAAAAGCCCTGCGACTCGCATCAGTCCCATGGCGGCAAAGGTGTACTTTCCAGTGGTTTCATCAAAAAGGAAGCAGCCAGTTACAAAAGCGAACCGGTTGATTGGCGAGCCAATTTTGCCTTCGGAGGCTTCAATCAGTGCTTTGGAAATGGTGCCTGGATCGTAATTCAAGCCGTGGATGTATCGGACGATCTTGCCATTGGGCGAGATCAGCAAAAACACCGCTGGATGTGAATATAGCTTTTGTCGTTTCACATACGTGTAGCGAACACCACAAGACTTGGCCAGTTCTTTGACCATGATTTTATCACTGATCAAGAAGTGCCAACTGGTTTCGCTGCCTGGTCGATTGTAAAGACCGCTAAATCGATCACGCATCTCACGTGCTCGAACAAGTTGTTCCTTGGGGTCGATACTGACCGAAATAATCTGAAAGTCTTTACCGACTTCGAAATTAATTTCGCGAAGCGCATCGGTCATTAGATCCAACTGAACTTCGCAAAGCTTCGGACAGTTGGAATAGTTGAACGACAATATGATCGGTCGTTTACCGTCAAAGAAATCGCCCATGCGGACATAGTTGTTCTCTTCGTCGGTAAAGGCGAATTCAGGGTCAATGAATTCACCAAGCTGTGGGTCAACTCCGATGTCCTTTGCCACCTCAGGCACTTGATTGTTGTTGCCGTCTTGTTCACCCAGTTGAGCGTGGGCACACTGCCACGATACCAGCAGCATCATGATGCTCAGGCCGATCGCGTTTCGAATTGTTGCAGTGAATGTCATGTGACTATCTTGGGTTGTTAGTTGTTTGAACTGTATTTGTCGAGAACTTTTTCCATCGCCTTTTCGATCGAAATCGTGCCGGCTGCTTCGTCGCCATCCAACGTCCGTTTTTGATCGTCAATGAGCTTCTTGACCGGTTTGTTGACGTACTCGGTGGAACGCTCACGAACGTACGAGTTGTTCCACTGATAGTAGAGGCCCTGAACAAAGGCGATGATCAGAAACGTGAACAACGCCGAGATGAAACCCACGATAATAATAGCCGGAGTATTGATGTCGTCATAACTCGGCTTTTCATGACCACGTCCGTTCTCGGAATCCGGAGTCGAGTCTTGATTCATATCAGTCGTGTTTTCGTTAGTTTCAGCAGTCATTTTATTATTTAACGATTAAGCTATCGGGATTTTAAATCGTTCATGTGATCCGTTCGTGCGCCAATCTGCCGCACGGACAGTTGGTTTTACGGGTTCTTAAAATTCAACGCCTCACCAAGCCGTGGATCCTGAAGTGGAACCAAAGGCTTGTCTCGAGCAATAAAGCAGAACAGGGCAACAAACAATCCAATCAGTCCAATCGCACAGGGGATCTGAACCAGTGGAATCGCTGCAAAAGCATGATCGTCCTTGAGCTGCGGCATCACCAACCAGTAATGGTCCAGCCAGTGCATGCAGAGCATGTAAATCGATGCAAAGAAAAGGAATTTCTTGTTTCGTCGTACGGTCCGAGCCATCAGGCCCAGGAAGGGAATCAACAAGTGACCGAATAGCAGGATCACTGAAACCCAGGCCCAGCCAGAACTGAATCGCCATTCAAACCAAACAGTTTCTTCAGGAATGTTGGCATACCAGATCAGCATGAACTGGCTAAATCCGATGTAGCCCCAAAAGAACACAAAGCTGAACATCAACTTGGCCAAGTCATGATAGTGATCGACCGTAATCTCGTCGGTGCACCGGCCACTGTTCTGAATCAGAAGGCAAGCCAGGATGATCGTAGCCAAACCACTCATCACGCCGCCGGCAAAGAAGTAAACCGGGAACATGGTGCTAAACCAAAGTGGGGCCAGTGACATCTCGAAGTCGAAAGATGCGAATACGATCGACGTAGCAAACAGGATCATCATCCAGGTGCTAGAACGTTGCATTTTTAAAGTCAGTTTTGGATCGCCAGACACATCCTGCTTGAGTGACTTGCTGAAGAAATTCCAGCCAATCAATCCCCAGACCAGGAAGTAAACGACGACGCGAATTCCGAAGAACGCCGGGTTCAGGAACTGGCCTTTAAGAGTTTCCATACTTTCGATTGGGCCATGGCCGTGATCGGTAAAACCCGGATTCTCATTCCATTCATAGAGATCCGCGTTCCCCAACATGATCGGAATCAAAATGGGCAAAAACAGAATTGCCAGTGGAAAGGCACACATGGCAATAATCTCCGCCACTCGGCGAACCGTCACGCTCCAACCCGCTTTTGCCAGATGCTGGACTGTCACAAAAAACATGCAGCCTAACGAAATGGATATCAAAAAGCAGAAATTGGTAAGGTACGCATGGGAAAACGTTTTATAAGCTTCTGTACCCGAATTGACGAAACTCATTGCGAAGCTGGCACCAACGCCAACAACGCCAATCACAGCGGCGGTTGACATAACGCGCGCGTAATCGTCCTTAAGGGTAATGACAGGCGAAGTTATTTTTGCAGGTCGACGTTCGTGCATGGGAAATCGAATCTGATAATGAATTAAGTGTTTTGTTTATTCGGAAGCTTGGGCTGCAGCATCGTCTACAACCAAATCGACTGGCTTGATGCCAGTCTCCTGTAGAGCTTTGACGTACATGACAATTGCCCAACGATCTTCGGCGGGAATCTGTGATTTATAAGGTCCCATGGTTCCACGACCGTTGGTAATTGTGTCGTAGATGCGACCGACATCGTTCTTCTTGACTTCAGGATCGTGCAAACTCTTGGCGGCCGTCCAGTTAGCCTGTCCAGTTGCGGCAAGCGATACCGCTCGTTGGTTCACGAGTCCGTCGCCGTTACCGCCGTATCCATGACAGGCAGAGCAATAGATTTCAAAGCGTGCCTTGCCTCGTTCCAATGTCTCCAAGGATACTTCGACGCCGTTAACCAATTTGTCGTCGATCATTTCGCCTTTGGGGAATTCTTTTACCCACTCAGGTTCAGCGGGAGTATCAGCAGCTGGAGTGTCTTCTTCGTCCTGAGTGCCAAGGCCTGTTCGCATGCTTGCACCGTCAATGATGCGTGAAGCGTGTTCATCGGGCAAACTGCCTTTGACGTAACCGCCGTAGTATTCGGTGTCGAGTTCAAGATCGCCTCGAGCCAGCGTGCCAGGGATAATGCTTTGCATCGTTCGATGGTTGGCGAATAGCGAGCTGCCATCGGCCAAAGTCGGGCCGAGTGTTTGTGTTTTTCGTTTGTCTTGCCAATCCATGTCAGGAACCACGTGCAGGCGAGGAGCTCGGTTGGTCATTCCTGCAGATCGAAAAATCATGACTGGAGGAGCAATCAGCAAGAGTGATCCAAGGACTGCAATCAGTTTGAAAACCTTGGGAACCTTTTGGTCCGTCTGGTCTTCGTTGACTTCTTCAATCGCGGTTGCACCCCACTCATTGAGCTGAGCCTCGGTGGCTGTACGATCAAAATTGCTGTCCTTCTCGTCAATCACCAAGAAGAAACGATCGTTCGTTGCTCGACTGAATCGAGAAATTCGATGAAGCGGATTCGCGAATCGTGGAAGTTTGTTCAAAATCCACATGCCAAAGAATGTGGCGAACGCACTGGACAATACGATGATTTCAAAAGCGACTGGAATATTGGCAGGCAAACTGAAGAGTGGTTTACCGCTAATGTAAAACGCATACCCTGGGAAGATCGGTGACCAGTCTGCAGAGTTCGTGTAGTACTGCATGCCAAGACCAATGAACAGCGCGTTCAAGCCGATGAACAAGACAATAAACGGCAGAACGGTTCGCTTGATACCAAGGGCTGGATCGATCCCGTGAATGGGCATTGGACTGTAGGCATCCATTGACTTGTAACCCGCTCGCCGCGCGCTGTCACAAGCTTGAACCAAGGTATCAGGGTCATCGAACTGGGCCAGCAGTCCAAGGAACTTTTGAGTTTCAGGTGTTGCCATAGCTAACTCTTTATTTCAAACTCTTGCGAGTAATGTTTTGACTTTTTAGTGATGATCGTCATGAGGAATACAGTTTTTGACTTCGCTGATCGCAATGACCGGTAGGAAACGGCAGAACAGCAAGAACAACGTCATAAACAAACCAAAACTACCGATCAGCATCAGGATGTCTACCATCGTTGGACGGAAGTAGTCCCAACTCGATGGCAAGAAGTCACGGTTCAACGAAGTGACGGTAATCACAAAACGCTCGAACCACATTCCGATATTTACAAAGATGCAGATGATCACCATGAACCATGGAGTCGTTCGGCACCACTTAATCCAGAAGAACTGCGGAATCACGACGTTACACGTCACCATGATCCAGTACGCCCACCAGTAATTACCAAACGCTCGATTGAAGAACGCAAAGCTTTCCACTTCAACGCCGCTATACCAGGCGATGAAGAATTCAATTCCATAGGCCGTACCGACCATCAAGCTCGTGGCTATGATGATCTTGTTCATGTTCTCAAGGTGGCGAAGCGTAATCAAGTTCTCCAGTTTGAGAATCTTTCGCACGGGCACCAGCAAGGTAACAACCATCGCGAATCCGGAGAAAATCGCACCCGCAACAAAGTAAGGCGGGAAGATCGTCGTATGCCAACCAGGAAGCTGAGAGACCGCAAAGTCAAAACTAACGATCGTATGTACCGAAAGTACCAGCGGAGTCGCCAGTGCGGCCAGGATCACATAGGCCGCTTCGTAGCGATGCCAGTTGCGAGCCGAGCCTGTCCAGCCCAGTGAAAGCAGGCTGTAAATCATCTTTTGATATTTGTTTTTGCAACGATCACGGAAGGTCGCGATATCGGGAACCATTCCCATGTACCAGAACAATAGCGACACGGTCGCATAAGTCGAAACCGCAAACACGTCCCACAGCAGTGGACTGCGGAAGTTGGGCCACATCGCCAAGTGCTCAGTAGGGACCGGGAACAACCAGTAGAAAACCCAAACACGACCAATGTGGACGCCCGGGAATAGACCCGCACAGATGACCGCGAAAATCGTCATCGCTTCGGCGGCACGGTTGATACTCGTTCGCCAATCCTGACGAAACAAAAACAGAATCGCCGAAATCAACGTTCCCGCGTGGCCAATACCCACCCAGAAAACGAAGTTCACGATCGGCCAACCCCAATAGGTCGGGTTGTTGTTACCCCAAACACCCGTCCCTTTGAGCAACAAATGCCCAAGGCACAAACCAAGAATCGAAAGCAGCGTGATGCTGATCGCCATCAAGATATACCAAATCCTGGGCGGCTTGCTCGACTCCCAGACGGAGGCAACCGTTTCAGTTACGCCGGTGTAATCCAATCCACCCAGAACCAGCGGAGCTCTTTGTTCCGCATCTTCGTAGGTGTTGTCCATTGCAGGATCAATGCTGGTGGCCATTCGGTTATTGTCTCGTTATTAAACGTTTTTGTTTTGGTTTATCGGTAATCCAAAGATCGCGTTTCGGTTCGCGTGCGAACTTCAGCCGACTCATGAGCTTCGGAGGAATCTTTTTTCTAGTGGTCGTGCCCGTGATCTTTTGCAAGTAGGTCAACCAAATCGGGGTGCGGATTGCGAACGCGGGCCAGGTATTGAGTACGTGGCCAGTTGTTCAATTCTTCCAGCATCGAGTATGCACGAGGGCTGGCATGAGCCTTCGCGACATCGCTTTCTGCGTTATTTAGATCGCCAAAAGTAATCGCCTGAGTCGGACAAGATTCCTGGCAAGCAGTTTTGATTTCGTTGGGCTTAATCTCGCGCCGCTCTGCTTTGGCTTTGATCTTGTGGTTTTGGATTCGCTGCACACAGTAGGTGCATTTCTCCATGACACCACGGCTTCGGACCGTGACTTCAGGGTTCACCATCAAGTTCTGTAGTTGCTTGTCTTCTTCCGTTGTTTGAACGTGTGGAGCCAAGTCGCTCTTGCTCATCGGGCCCGGGTACTTGATGAACGTTACTGCATCGGCGTAATTCAAGAAGTTGAATCGACGGACCTTGTATGGACAGTTGTTGCCGCAGTAGCGAGTTCCGATACAGCGGTTGTAAACCATATCGTTAAGGCCTTCGCTGGAGTGCGTGGTCGCTGCAACGGGGCAAACTGTTTCGCAGGGAGCATTCTCGCAGTGATGGCAAGCTACCGGTTGGTGGGTGATTTGCTTGTCATCGTTTTCGGCTGCCTCTTTGTTGTAGAGGTTGTCACCAAAGTAGCGATCGATACGCATCCAGTGCATTTCGCGTCCACGATCAACTTGCCATTTTCCAACGACGGGAACGTTGTTTTCTGCCTGGCAGGCAATGACGCAGGAGTTGCATCCGGTACATTTGCTCAGGTCAATGCCCATGCCCCAGACATTGGTGTAATCCTTGTTTTCCAGCGTGTATCGCTGGCGGACACCTGGGGTGAGGTCTTTGTTTTTGTGGTGAGGTCGAAAACCTTCTGGCCACTGCGGCTGATTGCTGCCTTGTCCGTGTTTTCTTTCGCTGTCTTTGTCATCCTCGGCTTTTTCCAAGGTTGTAAAGCCTACGTTGGTGAGGACTGGCAACGCAGTAGGGTCTTTCTCGGGGGCGACAGCTGCATGATCGGCGTGGTCATTTCCCTCTGTTTGATCTGCTCGGAAACCCTGATAGCTTTCCCAGGTGCCTTCGCGAATCAGGCGGCTGCGGTTGCCATCATCATCAACAAACATCCGATCCTGAATTTCATCGCGACCAGTTTTGTCGATTAACCAGGGCTCTTGAATCATCGCCAAGCGATGGCGAGTCTGGCTGTTGATGGCTTCGGTTCCTGGAGCCGACCACCATCGAAGTGCGGAGCGAACCGAAGCAACGTTGTGGCCTACGGTTTCAATGCCTTTGAGTTTGTCACCACCAACGCGACCTGCTGCGGTACGACCGTAACCGAGTTGAACGACGACTGAGCCGGCTGCGGTTCCGGGAGTGACGCAAACGGGCATGCTGATGTCTTTGCCGTCAACTTTCAATTTGCAAAGTTGATCGTGCTTGAGCTTCAGCGAGGCTGCGGTCTTTTCATTGACCAGTGCAGCGTTGTCCCAAGTTACCTTGGTGATGAAGTCAGGGAGTTCCTGCAGCCAGGCATTGTTGCTGAAGCGACCGTCGAAAACCGAACGAGATGGAACGAAGGTCATTTCCAGCTTGCCGCCTTCTTGCCACGGCTTTTTCCACTCACCATCATTGGCCGGATCGTCGTTGGACCCTGCAAGCGAAGGCGTAACGGCATCGGCTGCCGAGTCCGCTACGAAACCAAGGTGAACGGCTTCGGACCATTCGTCATCGAAATCACCCGAAAGTTGATCTGCTGCGGTGGCCTTCACTAAATCCAAGCCGTCAACGTCATCGCCCGACATCAATGATGCGAGCACCTCAAGTTCCGACTTTCCGTCGAACAGCGGTCGAATCAGCGGCTGTGCAATGCACCATGAGCCATCGAATGCTCGGCCATCGGACCAGCTTTCCAAAGGATGAGCCGAGTTGTAAACCCAACTGCATCGTAGCGATGTTTCATTCTGATAAAGCGAAAGGTGAATGCTGTTGTCGATTGATGATAGTTTCTCGTCAAATCCAACATCAGAAGGAGCACTGTAAACCGGGTTGCCGCCCAGAATGACCAAAGTCTTTACCGAGCCGGCTGAAATGTCATCGCAAAGCGACTTGATCGAATCGAGCGAATTTTCTTCTGAGCCTTGCTTGGTGAATGTGATGGTCTCGCCGTTGTTGCCCAAATCTTGATTCAACTGATGAACCAATGCGTGGACTTCAGGAGGCTGACTTTCACCAGCAACGACGATGCCTTTGCCTTTGTGTTTGACCAAGTCTTGAGCCATCGCAGCCAAGAGCTTTTCACGGTACGGCAAAGACTCCTCAAGATGCCCTTCTGCTGATGCTGAACCGATTGCATCTTTTAGCGCGGCTGCAAAGCTGGCGATTTTGCTTGTTGGCAATGACATGCGGTGATCTGATGAACCACCCGTCTGTGTGTACTGAGTTTCGATGCAGTACATTCGACTCATGTGTTCATGATCAACATCACGCCCTTCAGCGAATCGTCGACTGTTAATCTGGGTCGCAGGGTGAATGCCCAGGAAGTCGCAATCAAGAGTGACGATGACTTTCGCTTTGTCGTAATGGTAATGAGCACGGTGGACCGAACCAAATGCCAGCTTGGCTCCTGTGCGAGTGTTGTCGTCACTTACCGATGTGAAGTCGAACCACTTTCCGCCCTTGCCTTCAACATCGGCACGCAATCGAGCGCGAGTTGGAGAGCTGCTGGGTTCAGCAAGAATCGCAACTCCGGTGAGGCTTGTTTTGTTGAGTAAACCGCGGGCAGCTGAGGCAAAATCGTTCCAGCTTGAGTCCTCGTAGATGTCGCCCTTGAGAACTCGGGGGCTACGCAGGCGATCTGGATCGTAAAGTTGCAACACGGTTCCCTGAGTGAATGCATCAGAGCCACCAAGGCAACTTGGGTGATCGGTGTTTCCATCCAATTTGATCGGACGACCATCGTAGCTGGTCGCTAACAAGCTGTTGGCCACGCCGTTCGTATCAATCATCGTGGCGTATTGGACCGTTTCGCCGGGGATACGATTGTGCGGACGAAAAACGAAGGGCGCAATCTTCTCTTCCTGGAAACGGCAGCCGGTGGCACTTCCCAATGCCAGTGACGCTCCCATGATCTGCAGCCAACGTCGGCGCGATAGGCCGTCGTTGAGATCGGTTGTCGCCGCGGCAAACTGCTCTTCGATGGCAGCTTGAGCCTCGGGCGACTCTACCATCTGCTCAAATTCGCTGTATTGAATGTCGTTTTTGAGCATGTCGTTTGGATTTTGACTTTTGAAATTGTTCATCGATTTTCGCGTTTGAATGATTCGCAATGTTTTGGTCGACGGTTGAAGTCTGCCAACGTTAGCGGTGGCAGGTGCTGCAACTAACATCTGGGCTGATGTGGTTCTTTTCCATCCAGATCTTGCCGTACTTTTTGGCACTGATCGGATCACCATTTTCATCAGTTGGCTTGAAGGCGAGGTCTGTCACCAAAGCAGGGTCTCGTAGGTGTGGCTCTGGATTGCGGTGGCAGTCCAAGCACCACTTCATCGAAAGTGGTTGCACTTGGGTGACAACTTCCATTTTGTCAACGCGTCCGTGACAGGAAACACAGCTGACACCCGCAGTGACGTGGGCGCTGTGATTGAAATAAACGAAATCGGGAAGATCATGAACGCGTTCCCATTCGACAGGATCGCCATCAGTCTTGCCAAAGTTAGATGACTCAAGGCTGCTTCGAATCGGCTCAAGCTTAGGATTTTCGCCATGAATAAGTCCCAGTGTCGCACCCTCTTTGGTTCGATTGCCGCCATGGCAGTTTCCGCAAGTCGCTGTCGGAGGAACCGCGGCATGACCGGTCTTCTCAACGGTATTGTGGCAGTAGCGACAATCCATCTTGAGTTGACCAGCGTGAAGCTTGTGCGAAAACTGAACAGGCTGTTTAGGCTTGTGCCCTACGTTCACAATGTTCGGATGAATCGCGGCGAACAAACAGGTCGCCAAGTATCCACCGACCACTAGTCCTCCACCGATCAGGCAAAGCGTGAATTTGTTAACCCAGTTTGGGAAATAAAAGTCTTGCATCAAGTTCACCATTCGTTGAGCGATCGCTCAAGTTTGACGGCTAATAAAGTTATGGAACAAACGTTTGATAATGTCCCAATTTGTGAAAATCGAAGGTGAAATGAACGCACCTTCCACCAACGAATTAAACGAAAATCTAATCCATGTCATCGTCCAGTGTCGACAGGTTAAAACGTCGCAGTACTTTTAGGGGGTGTTTATGTTGTGCCGGTTGCGAGGGCAGGCAACTAATTCAAGCAAAAGTAACTAAAGTGAACTACAATGAAAAGGATCTTGGACAAGATTAGGAAATCATTTCAAAGTCCAAAACCACCTTGTTTTGCCAACCCCGCTACAATGAGCCCATACCCTTCTCTAGGGTTGTTAAATCGCCATTAAGCGACGCTGGTTTGACCGTTTTGTCACACCACGTCGCCAACGATGTTTGCCGAACCCAAGTCGGTAGCTGGCGAGGCCAAATTGCCTAGTCTCCCAACCAACCGCCGGAAACAGATTTGATCATTTGACGGTCGCTGACAACAATACGAATCCCTTCGCACTACTTTTCAAACTTCGAGAACAGAACTGCACCGATGAAACGAAAGAACAAGAAACGCAATAAAAGCGGACTGCAGCAGGACTTCATGAAACTGGAGCCACGCAATCTGCTGGCGTCGATTGCGAATACGTTGCCTGTCGGCGTGGATTTAGTCACAAATGGTGGGTTTGAGCGCGCAAACAATGGAAACGCTAGTCACTTTTTTCTGGACAGTGATGTCGACGGATGGGTAGCTGCCGACGCCGCATCGGGTCAACGGCTGAATATTCTCAATTTTGGTGCCGCAAACCCACGCCAGAACATTCTGGAGCTGGACTCGACTGCCAGCCAGTTCGATGAAGTCTATCAAGACATCAACACCAAGGCTGGTGACAGTTACATTCTGAGTTTTGAGATTCGTGAGCGCAACGTCGAGACTTCGGCGCACGCAGATACGAATAAGCTGGAGGTCCTTTGGGGCGGGACGAGCGAGGGGATCTATTCGGGAACCTTTCACTGGCAGTCGGTAAACCTTGTCGTCGAAGGCCTGGGTGATGTGTCTCGATTGACGTTCCGTGAAATCAGTTTGGCGGCCAGCGATGCGAGGGGTCCGCTGATTGACAATGTTCGTCTTGTGAAGATCGCCAGCAATGTGGCGGTAGGCAATGGGAGTTTTGACAGCAGAACTCTGGACAATCCAGCGCAAACGACAGTCACCCGCGAATTCATGGCTGGCTGGATGGCCTTTGGTGAGAACGAGAGTGATCGATTGTTTGCAGTGCGCAATGACGGGGCCAACGATGGCGCGCAGTATTTACAGCTTGATTCAGGCGGTGGTCGACTTGATCGTATCTATCAGGATATTGCGACAACCCAAGGGGAAAAGTACTACCTGACATTTGATGTTCGCGGTTCGGAGCAACTCCGAGTTCGCTGGAACAACGAATGGGTAGGTACGTTTGAAGCGGATTCGGACTGGCAGACATTCGGCATTTTGGTAGATGCGGCGGACGCTGAAACGACACGCATGGTTTTCCGTGAGGTTTCGGGAACTGGGCCAACGGGGACAGGGCCGCAGATTGACAACGTTCGAATTTCTCAGGTCGGCGCCTTTGAGGCGTTTGGAGGTGTTGGAGCTCTTTCTGAAGTCGACCCCGCTACTCGCAATGGAATCTACACTCAGGCCCCTGAGATGAATATTGATGTCGCCAAAGTCTATCGCGCAAAAATCGCGGTTGAGTCGGGTGCGGAAATTGACCTGTTGCTGTATGCCAGTCGTACGCCTGTCACGGTCAATAACTTTGTCAATCTTGCCCGCGATGGATGGTACGATGGTTTGACATTCAATCGCGTTGTCAACGACGCGTTAAACAATCCGTTTATCGCGCAGGCAGGAGGCCCGTTTACTGACAACACTGGAGGTGGACCTGGTTACACGTTTGCTGACGAGTTTGTCGACGGATTGAATTTCGATTCACGCACGGGACTTTTGGCGATGGCCAATGCGGGGCCCGGAACCAATGGCAGCCAGATTTTTATCACCTATGGCAACCCAACCAATCTGAACGGTGTCCACACGATTTTTGGTGAGATTGAGCTGGGGGACACTTCCAGTTTCACCGCCTTGGATAATTTGACTTTCCGTTCACCCGGAAGTTCGACTCCCGGTGATGTGATCACTTCAATTACGATTACCGAAGAAGATCCGAAACCAGTGATTTAAGCATCTCCGAGCGTTGCCCTCCCTTCGGGGCATGGTGTCTACACAGGCTTTGGTTCTGAGCCCGGCGGAGGGTGACTGGTGATGCCCGATGAAGTGGTGTTCGTCGGGACACCCCAGACTGGAAAGTCTGCGGCAAGTGTATCGTGAAGCTTCACGTTCGTGAGGCGGTTGAGTAAACAAGCGATAAAACACCTGTAATGGATTGTGACCGTGACGACGGGCGGTGTCCTTGATGGACATGATGGCTGCCAACCTCTGGCGCGACTACGATTGCCGATCTTACGCATGATCGCCAATGTGCGGTCGCAAAGCGAATGGGGTCGGGAGTCTTTTCTGTTCAAATGCGAGAAAGTTAAATCAATCTAGTCTCGCAATCAATATACTTCGGTCACCCAACAAAGAAAAGACTCCCGACCCCTTTATTCCCCGGCGACGTCGGGTGAGCGAGGGGCGTTGCACTTCGCGCCAAGATCTACTTTGACAACATCTTTTTCATGGCGGCCAGCGTCTTGGGGCTGACGTGATGCTCAATGCCTTCGGAATCGATTTCTGCGGTAACTTCATCAACTCCGATGGCCAAGAGGAAAGCAAACACAATTTCGTGTCGTTGCTTGGATTTTTTCGCCAGCTTATTGCCTTTTTCGGTCAATTCGATGGGCCGATAGGGTTCGGTTTGCATGAGTCCTTCGGCTTGTAATCGACTCACGATTCGCGAGACGGTTACATGGCTGACATCGAAATGCTTGACCAGATCACCGACACGACAAAGGCTTTTCTTGGCAATGATATCGGCTACAGCTTCAACATAATCCTCAGCCGTTTCCATCGAGTGGTCTTTTCGAGTTCTTCGGTGTGAGAGTGAACGTTTGTTGGAGTTGGACATGTGAATTGAAGATTCGGAATCAAAGGTCGAGATGTGTTGGTATTGTATTGTAGTCGTTGATGGAGGAGGCACCACCGAGCACAAGGTAAGCGAGTAAGCCTCAACTGATAAGGCCACTTTTTTCGAGCAACCCTCCCTTAACTGCCCGTGTCAAAATCGAGCGCAGTGCGAGGTTTCAGAAATTCCATGGCTTGTTGGGGAGGTCGAGACTTCTGCCGAGCCAAAAAAAACAACGATTCGTTTCGGCAGGAGCCTCAACCTCCCATTTACGGGGCAGTCCTAGAGACGAAATGTCCCCGGTCCTGCCTAGCGTTTTCCGGAATGCTCAATATTGTTTGAGACTTGAACTTTCGCAGCTTCGACGGCAGAGGAAATTCTGCTGGGTTCCAGTTCAATGTGGCCTCGCATGCGTTTGATCTCAGATTCCAACTTGTCGACGGTACTTCGAAGCGTTACCGCTTCATCGTTGAGTGAACGTTGTCGATAAAACAAATCGGTGACATCGAGTGCTTCAGCGACTGTGATATTGAACTCTTTTCGAAACTCTTCACGAGCCTGGGTGCGAATTTCTTGGACTTCCTTTTCCGATTGCTGTTTTTGTTCGTCCAGTTCTTTCTTCATTTTCTCCCAGTCATTTCGCTTGACGGGCATCATTCCGGCTTTGACCAAAATGTCTTTTGCCGCTTGTTGATTGGCCTGCATGATGTCCTTTTTGTGTTGCGTTTGTAGCTCGGAGATCTGAATCTCCTGTTCCCGTTTGACGGAATTGATTTCTTGCAGTTTCTCAAATTCAGCGGTTTTATGCTGCTCTTCAAGCAGAAGGAGTTGCCGTTGGTTTTTTAATTGCTGAGATTCCAGTTGTTCCCTGAGCAGTTTGATTTCCGCGGCCGTTTTCTTCATATCGGCCAGTTCAGCAATTTCTGTCTGGAGTTGATCTCGTTGTTCTTCGAGTGACTTTCGCTTCGAATTCAGTTCTTCGGTTTTTGATTTGAAGTCTGTTTCCAATGTTTCCACCTTGAGGTTGACTTCTCGAGTCGCCTTTTCCAGTTGAATGCTGAGCGATTCTTTGGCTCCTTCGACCTTGTCGACCAGCTTGGCTTGTTCTTGACGGACAAGAGCCGCTTTGGCTTCAGATTCTGTCTGCCGCGATTTATGTCCTTCCATTTCAATCTCCAGCTCACGCATCCGTTCGGTGTGCTCCTCACATTGGCGCCGATCTTCTGACTCAGCTTCTTTCAGCTTGAGCTCATATTCCAGTTCTCGAAGTTGAACTTCGCCGGGTGAGATAGGTTGCATTTCCTTTGCAGTCAATTGTTCTTGCAAGCGAATGGCGAGTTCTTTTGCGTCTTGAGATTTCAACGAATTGATTTGGCTTTCAGTCATCAACATAAGAGTCTTTCTTCAACAGAAACAGCGATAAAAAAGTGCCTCAAGCACTTGGAAACCATTATGTTGGGGACGCGTGACTACTCTGGTCACATCGACAAGAACGGATTAGTTTTTTACAGATTTTTTTGTTAATACCATGCTCGCAGGTGAAATGCGAATGGAATGAAGTCTCGCATGTTTTCCATTTTTGTTGTCGCGATTTTCGGCCAACGCGATGGAGTATTTTGGCAAGAATTATCGACTTTTGACGAATAGGGTCAGGAGTGCAAAGGTTGCACGACCTATCGCGTTGTCCATTTTGATTTTTGCGGTGAAATGCTGAAACGCTGAAATAGCCGCTACACTAAATGGAAACGTGCTCTCGAGTTTGCGTTAAAATAACTTTCCTTGATGAAGGGGGTTCATCGTGCAGAAATTTTTTATTCAAGACAACGATATGCAAGCCAACGACAGGGACTTAGTAAGAATTGCGACTTTCGAATACGAGCATGAAGCCCTCATGTTTCGCAACATGTTGAATGATCATGGAATCCCGGCCTGGGTTACCGGAGGCGATGGGGTGAATACCTTTGGGGCAGGACTTACCGCTGCGGGGCTGGTTGGCGTGGATGTGAGCATTCACAAAATCAATGTTGAGGTTGCCCAAAAGATTCTTGCTCAGCTTCCAAAAGAGGAAGACGGAATTCCCGCATGGACTTGTCAGTGTGGTGTAGAAGTTGACCGGGGGTTCGGTGTCTGTTGGTCCTGTGGTTCCGACATTGAAGACCTGAAGAAACTTTGATCTCCGGTGAAGCCCGTTGATTCCACGGTCATGCGAACACGCTCAGGCAACAGGATATTGGCTTGCCTTCAGCGAGGAGACGCTGAAGGGGTGCCGCTCGCACTAGGGAGCCATCTTCTTCAGCTTTCGTTGCAACGTACGTCGCGGGATATCCAGTCGTCTTGCTGCTTCAGAGATGTTGCCACCCGAGTCGGCCAGCACGCGTTGAATGTGTTCCCATTGGGCTTCGGCCAGTGACGGTGGATGGAGATCTTCGTCTACTGATTTTTTGTGCGACGCGCGACCTTCGAGGGCGGCAAGGACCTGATCTGCATCAGCGGGTTTGGTGACATAGTTGATCGCGCCAATCTTTACCGCATCAACGGCATTGGTAATGCTTCCATACCCGGTCAGAATAACAGCCCGGGTGTCAGGGGAAACTTCCAGCAGATCTTTGAGAAGTTCCATTCCGTTTTTGCCAGGCATTTTGAGATCGAGTACTGCCATGTCAGGCTTTTGATCGGCTGCGACCTGAAGCGCTGAGTCGTAGTCGTCGGCACAAAAGACAATCAGGCCACGTTTGGTAAATGCCTTTTGAAGTCGAGACCTGAGTACATCGTCATCGTCAACGATCAGAACCGTTTTGTTATCGAGCATCTTGTGCCTCATTGGATTGGAATTGGGTCGCCAATACTTGATTGTCGCCCGAGATCTCACAGCGAGTGATCATTTCCTTAGCCTCCATCATTTTCTGGTTCATCGTAATTGTCCAGTGGCAAAAGGAAAGTGACCTCAGTTCCTTTGCCAGATTGGGAGGCAAATTGGATGGAGCCGTCCAGTCGCTCGACCACGTTCTTGGCGAGGAACACGCCCAATCCCATGCCTTTCCCAGGTTGTTTTGTAGTAAAAAATGGCTCACTAAGCCGCTGAAGCACTTCTTCGGTCATGCCAATGCCCTGGTCACGGATGATCCAACGGGATTGCTGCTCGACTTGGTCAATTTTCACGCCGATTGTGCCGGTTGAATCGGCATCGAGGGCATTCTGAAACAGTCCACGTAAAGCCTGGCTGAGCCCAACCAGCGGAACTTGTAGACAAGCCTTCTGGATGCCATCATCCATTTCGCACTTTACTCGATTCCGATCAGGAAGCTCTCGCAAGATTTCCTCCAGCAAGGTAGTAACCGTAATTTGGCTGAGGGTTTCACCGATCGCCTGCCCGGCTTGACCCGCCATGCGATCAATGATGTTTCGGCAGCGATCCAACTGGCTGCGAATGAGATGAACGTCTTCGATGACGTCTTCTGCACCTGGAAACTCAGGGGGATGTTCATCAAAGGCTTTTTCTACATCGCGCGCGACGATCGCAATAGTCGACAATGGGGTCGCCAATTCGTGTGCGGTGCCTGCTGCCAGTGTTCCCAATGCTTCGAGTTTTTCGCTTCTGGCTTGAACAACTTGGGCTCGTCGCAAATCCTCCTCCTGTTGTCTCAGCTCGCTGGTAAGCCGTGTCATGAAGTAGACGATTACGCTGGCACAGGTTGAAAACGCGATCATCAGGCCTGCTTGAGGGATCGAGATTCTTCCTCGATCCAAAATCGGTTCCAACGCGAACCCAAAATCCAGTTCGGCAATCGGATGATGCTGCAACAAAAGGGCTCCGTAGCAAAAAATGGACAAGACGTTTAATGCCCAGGCCCAATTGCGGTTAAGGATCAGAGCACAAAGGCTTAGATTGACAAAAAAGAAGAATGAGAATGGATTGCTTGGTCCGCCAGTGGCAAACAGCAAACATGTAAGCGAAAGCATGTCCATGACCATGATCAACCCCAACGCGGTTTCTGGCGGATGATCATAGGTTTCGTTGTGGATATACCAAAAGCTCAGTAGCAAATTGGATAGTGCGGTGACTCCGATGACCGCCGCCAATGCTTGGGTGGAGGCGATTTCGATTTTCATGATCCAAATGACCGCGAGAATCGTGAGGACCTGACCGAAAACCGCGACCCAGCGAAGCTTGATCAACAGCGAGGCGTTGACGATAAAGCGCTTGGATGGATTGGGCATAAGGATCTCAGGAGGTTCCAGTGGCAGCAAGCGACAATATGTCATGCCACGCAGACTTCAAATCAATTTCACATTAACGTTATACTAAATCTCAACCGGTTATAATAACGCGAGTCGATTCGCGAAGCGGACTTTGTCCAAAGATGGGACTTAACATGGAAACAACACAATCAAGTTTTGCCAAGGACACCGTTTCACGGGATTCCAGCGTGATGCAGCGAGCGCCTCGGATGAGCAGCCGAACGCTTACCATTCTGCTGGCGCTGATGTGTACCGTTCCCGGGATCACCATTTTCACGCTTTGGATCATCATGCCGACGGTCAAAGAGGGCGAGTTGAAGGTGGCCGTAGGGCGGCTGAACGTACCAGATATCGACTACTACCTGCAGCCCATCGAGGATCGTGCCGACGTGTCCGGGGCTCGAATTTCGATCCAAAACAATAGCGATAGCAGTTGGTCGCTAATTACGATTCGGGTCAATCATCACTACAACGTCAAAGATCTGTGTATTTGTGATGCTGGGTGCCCGTCAGGCGAATGTGTCCACGGAAACAATCCGATGATGCCAGGGGAAAAGCGAACCTACCTTTTGAATCGTTTTGTCGGCCGCACCAGTGCAAGATTTGACCTGCGCCAAATACCACTTCGCCAGGTTCGGGTGTTTGCGAAACAGGACGAACAGGGAAACCGTGCCAGTTTCGACGTGCATTATCCCGAAATGATACTCAAGCGATAACGGATAACCGAAGCAAAATCTCGGAAATAGGTGCCCGCCGGTAGTAAGCAGGCCAACTGTCGAGTCGGCCAGGACGCTACGATTGATTGACATCCATCGCTTAAAAGCGAAAAATAGAGACGTGATTGAAGCCAACGTGGATTGACGCCACAGATTGGTTGGGGAAAATTGCATAAGGATAGCTGCTCACCTGAGTCGGTCCTCGGACCACTACCGTCTCAAAACCTCTTGCTGGTCCAACAACAGGGTGCCAATTGAAGAAGATTCTTGTCGTTGACGACTCTCCCATAGATCGCCTGCTCGTTGGCAAGTTGCTTGAATCACAAGATGAATGGCAAGTGCAATACGCTGACGATGGGCACCAAGCTATCGAGGCGATTCGAGATGAATTGCCCGATATCGTTGTTACGGATCTTCAGATGCCCTATGTCAACGGGCTTGAGTTGGTGCAGCATGTCAAACAGACGAATCCATCAATTCCTATCGTTCTGATCACTGGACATGGGAGCGAAAAGGTCGCAATGGAGGCCTTGCGAAGTGGCGCGGCAAACTACACTCCCAAAAGTTGTTTGCAGAAGGATTTGGCTCGCACAGTCAGAAAAGTCTTAGAACTCTCTGCTCGAGTCCAAACAACGGACTCTTCTAACGTCCAAAAGGAAGGCAATTGTCAGTTGGCTTTTGTCCTGGAGAACGATCTTGGTCTGATTGGTCCTTTGATTGAACACCTGCAGAACAAGATGCCCCGCTGGTCCGAACCAGATCGCTTGCAAATCGGAATGGCATTGGATGAGGCGCTTGTGAATGCCATGCATCACGGAAACCTGGAGGTCGAATCCGAATTGCGCGATGCAGGAAACCATGATGAAGATTTATACTACGAAAAAGTCCGCGAGCGCCAGGCACAAGCGCCCTTTAGCGAACGTCGAGTTCAAGTAAAAGCCAGTTTCAGCAACAAGGCAATCGACGTGCAGATTGCCGATGAGGGGCCAGGATTTAACCCCGGTCACATTGATGATCCACGTTCCGCAGAGAACTTGACCAAAGTAAGTGGGCGAGGATTATTTCTGATCCGAACTTTCATGGATGCGGTGACCCACAACGATCAGGGCAATGAGATTACGATGCGTAAAGAACGCAAGTCATAGGATTCATTCTCTTTGTCGCTTTTCGATTCGATCAACTTGCACTAACCTATCGTGCACGCCAACGGTTTTCCCCGAGAAAAGGGGGAATTCGCTACTCCTGGGCGACTCGCGAATTAGAGTTTACTGGGAAGTCAAAACACCTGCTCAAGAAGTTGCTCCATGATCGTCATCAAGTATCCAGCCTTTCGTCCCAATCGGATACTCTCCAATAGTCATGCACAGACGATTGGCGCATTTTTGTTTCCCGGAGTGACTAACAAACGCCCGTCGGTCAAGCACGTTGTGCCACTCGCCGACGGGGACAACATCGCCATCCATGATGATACGCCTGAGAACTGGATCGCTGGTGATCGAATTTGCATTTTGGTTCATGGGCTGTGTGGATTTCACGGTTCGCCCTACATGCGTCGGATCGCCCATAAAGTCAACCGAAGTGGTGTTCGTACCATTCGAATTGATATGCGTGGATTTGGCGACAGTACCTTAATTTCAAGGGGGCATGTGAGTGCGGCCCATAGTCGTGATATTGATGATGTCGTCAAGTTCATGCATGCACTGAGTCCTCTTTCTAAAATGACGCTGGTTGGATTTTCACTGGGTGCAGCGATATTACTCAAAGCATTGGGAGAGTGGAGTCATGAACATCCGCGCTGTGTCGATTCTGCGATTGCTGTTTCACCTCCAATTGATCTGCATTACTGCGTAGTGAACCTGAGCAAGTTTGGAAATCGCATCTACGATTTATACTTCATGAGAAGACTGCGCAATCAGTTGAAGTACCGAAGACGTCACGTCAAAGGCATTATCGACAACGGACTGAATCCGATTCCTCGCCGGTTAATTCATTTTGATGATCAGTTTACGGCCCCAGTCAGCGGCTTTTCGGGGGCGCGAGAGTATTATCGAAAGGCGAGCCCAGCACCACTGCTTCGCCAGGTGTCAGTGCCCACTCTGATTGTTGCGGCCAAGGATGACCCAATTGTGCCGATCGAAATGTTTGACCAATGGCCCATGTCTCCCGAAATCGAGTTCGTCACGCCCAAACACGGCGGGCACCTTGGCTTTGTAGGGCGACCACGGGTTGATCCAGACCGATATTGGCTCGATTGGAGAATCAGCCAGTGGATTTCTTCGATAGACGATCCAGCGTGAGAATTGGCTTACCTTCGAAGACATTGAGCCTCGATATTGTGTTTCCTGGCGATGTTTCAACAACTAATCGACGAAAATTCCACGATGGCGAATTGAAATGTTGCTCTTGAGGTGGTGGCGAGACGAATTTCAACCTGTCTCTTGCATGCGGCTTGCTGCTCTCTTAAAGTCAAAACTATGAATACGCCATATAGAATCCTGACTTCGTTGTTTTTTGTTCTGGTTCTCGTACTTCCCTGCTCTGCCCAGAATTGGGAGCGGTTTCGTGGCCCTAACGGAAGCGGGCTTGTTCCCGATGCCCAGTTACCTACCCATTGGACCGAAGACGACTACCAGTGGAAGGTTAAGCTTGCTGGTTCCGGTACCAGTTCGCCTGCGGTTTGGGGTGACAAGGTTTTTGTACTCAGTGCCAATTCGAAAGCAGTGCTGTTTCTACAATGCCTGAACCTGGAGTCCGGTGAGCAGATTTGGAAGAAGCAGATCGAGTCCAAAGAGTACCAGATCCACAATCAGAATCGATTTGCGTCCAGTTCCCCTGCGGTTGATGCGGACCACGTCTATATCACCTTCGCTGATCCTGAACATACAATGCTGTTGGCGTTCGATCATGAAGGAAACGAAATTTGGCAGCGTGATTTTGGACGTTGGGTTTCTCAACACGGTTTTGGTGCATCGCCAATGGTCTACGGCGATCTAGTTATCTTTTGTAATTCACAACAAGTGGAACGGTTGCGAGGCGGGCAGGAGCCAGGCAAGAGTGAGGTCATCGCGGTAAATCGAACTTCGGGTGAAGATGTCTGGCGCGCACCGCTGACAGCAACAAGAACCTGTTACTCAATGCTTTGTGTTTACGAAGTCGAGGGACAACCGGCGCAGTTGATTGGAACCAATACGGGAGACGGTTTTTACAGCATCGACCCGGAAACGGGAGAACGAAACTGGGCCACCGCAGCATTTAAGATGCGAACCGTTGCTTCGACTTTTACTGCTGGCGATCTGATTTTTGGAAGCAATGGAAGTGGCGGCGGAGGGAATTACCTGGTTGCCGCACGCCCTGGAAAAGACGGCGCTGAGGAAGTTTTCAGAATCAATCGAAATGCCAACTATGTACCTTCACCTATCGCGGTTGGTGATTTGTTGTTTCTGTTTGGTGACAAAGGAGTGGTTTCCTGCTTCGATCTAAATACGGGATCCCAGCATTGGCGAGCGCGAATGGGAAGTGGATATTCGGGATCGCCCGTTGCCAACTCAACTCATCTGTATTGTATGGATCAGGACGGAATCGTCCACGTACTTGAAGCGACGAACAAGTACAATCGTGTTAGTTCGAACGAGCTTGGTGAAGCCAGTCGAGCTACTCCTGCAATCGTCGGGAATCGGATGCTTTTCCGCACCGACAATCATTTGATCGCGCTGAAGAGCGCAGAATAAGTCGATCTCCATGAGTTGGCAATTTTGGATAGATGTTGGCGGTACCTTTACGGATTGCATCGCTGTTGGTCCCGATGAAATCGAGCGCCAAATCAAAATCTTGAGTTCCGGGATGACGAAAGGGTCGATCACCCAATGGACTAGCCCAACGGAGTTAACCTCAGAGCGATTTGTCAACGGCGGGCACGAGTTTTGGAATGGGGCAAAGATCAATTTCCTCGACGAATTGGGTCGTTCTATCGCCCGTCGTGCTGTAGCCCACTTTGACGAGCAGCTGGGCCAATTCACCCTCGACAGCAGCATTGAATTGGAGCGTTCAGGGGTGGAGGTACGGTCGTTTGAACTGGACCTTGGATTGCATGCGCCGATCATGGCAATTCGCCAAATCATGAAACTTGGCCCCGCAATGCCCCTAAGCGATTGCCGTGTTCATTTGGGCACGACACGTGGAACCAACGCACTGCTAACTCGAAATGGTGCCCGAACGGCGTTTGTAACCTCAACAGGATTTCGCGATCTATTGAAAATCGGTGACCAGACAAGGCCGCATTTGTTTCAGTTGGCGATCGAGAAACCTGAGCCGCTGTTCGAGACGTCGGTTGCAATTCGCGAACGTACTTTGGCGGATGGAACCGTAGAGCAGACGCCAGATGAATCTGAGGTGAGGCAACAGCTAAGACAACTTGCTGATTCCGGAATTGAATCCGTCGCGATTTGCCTGCTGCACGGCTATCGCTTTCCGGAGCATGAGCGCATCGTCGGCGAAATCGCCCATCAGATTGGCTTTGCCGACATTCGAATGTCGCACGAAGTGTCACCGTTAATCAAGATGGTTAATCGGAGTGAAACGACAGTTTTGGATGCGTACTTGAATCCTGTGATCGCCAACTATCTAGATGAACTTCAAGGTCAGCTCTCGCCGAACAGTCACCTACGGTTAATGACGTCCTACGGCGGTCTTGTTCCTCGCTCAAGGTTTTCCGGTAAGGACAGTGTGCTTTCAGGGCCGGCCGGTGGTGTGGTGGGCGCTGCTCGAGTGGCTCAAGCGGCTGGCTTCAATCAGGCAATTGCATTCGACATGGGGGGGACCAGTACAGACGTGGGTCGTTTTGATGGTGAGTTTGAACTGGAATACGAAACAATTAAAGCGGGGATTCGAATTGTCAGTCCGATGATGGCAATCGAAACGGTTGCTGCGGGTGGAGGATCAATATGCCAGTTCGATGGAGCCAAGTTGGTTGTGGGCCCAGAAAGTGCGACCTCTGACCCGGGGCCAGCGTGCTACGGAAACGGAGGTCCATTGACGGTAACCGATGTGAATCTTTACCTGGGCCGCATCGTTCGTGAACAGTTTCCGTTTGAGCTTTCGCTCCACTCTGTCGAACAGCGACTTGACGAAGTTTGCCGGCAGATGAACGACGCAGGTTTCGAAATCAATCGCGAAGATTTGGCGACCGGCTTTTTACAAATTGCCAACAACAATATGGCAGCAGCCATTCGAGTGGTATCCGTTGCCAAAGGCTATGACCCTCGCGGTTATGTTCTGGTTTCCTTTGGCGGTGCGGGGTCTCAGCATTGTTGTGCTGTGGCGGATGCACTCGGGATGGATCGAATTCTGGATCACCCCCAGGGAAGTATCCTGAGTGCGGTTGGAATTCGACTTGCCGATCAGACTGCGACTCAGGTTCGTTCGGTGCTTCAGCTGCTGAAGTCCGAGTCTTTGGTGGAATCGGATCGCTTGTTTGAGGAAATGAAAAGAAAAATTCGACTGGAACTTTCTGATGAAGTGGGAGCAGATGCCTGCGTCGAATTCCAATGCTCACTTGATCTTCGCTATCAGGGGACAGATTCCAGCGAGTCAATTGTGCAGTCAGTTGAGAGTTTTGAGCACTCGTTTTCAACCGTTCACCAGCAACGATACGGTTACACACAAAATCGACCGTTAGAGATCGTGGCGGCTCGAGTCGTCGGGCGTGTGGAGGGGAATCGGTTGCCGCCCGTTATCTCGGTCGACCCTAAACCGTTTCGCGAATCCTCAATGCGTCAGCTAATGACGGTACCGCTTCATCCAATGGGCAGCCAACATTTTCAATCGCTGCCGACGCCGATTTTCGATCGACAAGAATTGGTTGCAGGTGATCAGCTTGCGGGTCCGGCTGTTGTGGCCAGCGAGCTCACTTCAACGATTATTGATCCGGGCTGGAAGGTCGTTGTCTTGTCCGGCGGGCAGTTATTGATCGAAAAGGCGGAATCCAAGGAAAGTTCGGCCAATGCATTTCCAAAAAGTGAATCGTATGCGATTGCCGACCCCGTCGAGCTTGAAATCTTCAACAATCACTTTTCTACGATTGCAAGGCAAATGGGAATTGCATTGCAGAAGACTTCCACCAGCGTGAATGTGAAAGAGCGATTGGACTTTAGTTGCGCTGTCTTTTCAGCAGAAGGAAGTTTGGTGGTTAACGCGCCACATATTCCAGTTCATCTGGGAGCGATGAGCGAAACGGTTCGAGCGACGATTGAAGATAATCCATTGGTGAATCGGGGCGACGTTTTTGTGACAAACGATCCCTATCGAGGGGGCTCTCATTTGCCAGACGTGACGGTCGTGACCCCCGTTTTTGTCTCCGACGTAAACTGCCCGGCGTTCTGGGTGGCCAGTCGAAGTCATCACGCGGAGATTGGGGGGAAATCGCCCGGAAGTATGCCCGCCGACGCCTCCCGCCTGGCCGAGGAGGGCGTGTTGATCGCCAATTTCAAGTTAATCGACGCCGGGACCGAGCGTTTCGACGAGCTTCGAAGGCTGCTCACGGAAAGTCCCCTGCCCTCGCGAATGCCGGATGAAAACCTGGTCGACGTGGCAGCTCAAGTCGCGGCCAATCGTGCGGGCGAAAGCGATCTGTTGCAGTTGGTTTTGCAACATGGATTAGCAAAAGTTCATGCGTATATGAAACACATTCAAGATGCTGCAGAAGCCAAAGCTCGTGCTGCCCTTGGCGATCTCGTTGACGGCAAATATGTCTTTGAAGATTCAATGGACAATGGCTCGGTCATTCGGGTTGCCATCACAAAGCGTGCCGATGAGATCGAGATCGACTTTGTGGGGACCGACCCGGTGATGCCGGGAAATTTGAATGCCAATTCGGCAATCGTTTCTGCTGCAGTGATGTATGTAATGCGTCTGTTGATTGATGAGGATATTCCGCTCAACGAAGGCGTGATGAAACCAGTCACCGTTCAGCTGCCTGAGTGCTTTTTGAATCCAGCTGCCGCGGATGATCCAGCAGACAGTCCCGCGATTGTTGGTGGGAACGTGGAAACGTCGCAGCGGGTTGTTGATGTGTTACTGGGCGCGCTAGGTTTGGCGGCTGCCAGTTGCGGATCGATGAACAATTGGCTGATGGGCAACCAACAATTCGGCTATTACGAAACGGTAGGTGGCGGTTCAGGCGCAACATCCACTGCCTCGGGAGCCAGTGCTGTGCATACGCATATGACCAACACGCGTTTGACCGATCCAGAGATTCTGGAGACTCGCTATCCCGTTGTCTTGCGAGAATTCTCGGTACGCGAAGGGAGCGGAGGCGAAGGATTGAATTCGGGGGGAAATGGCATGCTGCGTGAGATTGAGTTCCGCGAGCCGCTAACCGTTTCATTGTTGACCAGCCGCCGAAATACCCAACCTTTTGGAATCGAAGGCGGTGGGCCGGGGATGGCCGGCAAGAATCTGCTTTTTGAAAGCCATGTGGGTGAACAACGTGAGCTTCCCAGCCAATGTGAGGTTAACGTTGAGGTCGGTGACCGACTGACATTATTGACGCCGGGCGGCGGGGCATTTGGCAAGCCAGCTGGATGAGCTGGCTTGTGGCATGCGAGAAATCAATTGTTGCTGTGACTCTACCGCGAGGGCCGGAAGTTCGCGTCACTCGATGATCGGTTTGAAACAGCTGCAACCGATCGAACTCATCTGTTTTTCAAGTTCTTCGAACATGGTCTCGTCTGCGTAAGTACCGATGATCGCACCGCCACTACCGCAGTATTTTGCGCTGGCGCCGCATGCCCTCGCGGTGCTGACCATGCGACGATGCTCAACGTGAAGTTGACAAACGCTTTCCCGCAGATTGTAGTTGACGTTAATCAGCTCGCCAAGTTTTGCTGCGTCTTTTTGGAGTAGTGAGTCTCGTCCTAGTGCGGCAAGTTCAGCAAAGTCCTTCATGGCTTGATGGATTTGAGCGTCGCCGTCGTTGTACCGCTTTCGCAAGTCGTTGTGCAGCACTTCGGTGGGTTCGCCCCCATTGGCTGCGAAAGCGATATATAGATTGTTGACCAATGAGGCATCCAGCGTCTCGTAGTGACCAAACTTTAGATCGTGTTGAGTTTGCATTTTTGATTCAGCAAAGTCCATGTAGACCAGCCCTTCGTAAGCCTGGATGACACGATCTTGAAGGCCAGCGGGAATTCCAAGCTCGGATTCAGCGCTCAACGTCAATGAGGCCAAAAGGTGTAGCGGCAGTTCAATTTGGTGCCAGCAAGCGATGGCTCTGATTGCTGCGGTGACGATTGCACTACTTCCGGCCAAGCCGACCTGGCGAGGAATGCTGCTGCTGAATGATATGGAAAAATTGGAGGCGTCACTGACAGGCTGTCCTGTCAGGCAGCAATAATCAAAGAATCGTTTGGTTGCTGCTTTTAGAAGTCGGGTGCCTCCGTAGTAACCCTGCTCGTTCACTGAGTTAGCAAAGTGATTGATGGAGTCGAACTCATTGGTTTCACTTGGCGACGGAACAAATGTCAATTTCTTTGACTCCGTGAGCGTCACGCAGGCGGAGTAATTTTTTACAATCAGAGAGATTGTTTTGCCGTTGTATCCATCCGATGGATTTCCGAGTAGCCCGGCCCGAGCATAGGCAATTCCATTGATGGTTTTCATGGCCACTGACGGTTCCGTTGAAAATTATCAAATGCCGTCAATGCAACCTGTTGGAGGCTAGGGTCTGCAAGCGCGAACTGAATGAAAGCGTCGGTGTAGCTTTCGATATTTCCAACGTCGAAACGCTGGTCTCCTACCGGGAAGCGAACCCCGTAGGCCGTTCCGCCATTGGCAATTAAAGCACGAATGGCGTCGGTTAGCTGGAGTTCACCGTCCTTGCCAGGTTCGATCTTCTTCAGGCAGTCAAAAATTTTGGGAGACAGGATGTAGCGAGCTGCGATAGCCAAGTTGCTGGGAGCCTGTTCCAAGGCAGGTTTTTCAACCAAGTCCGCCAAAGGGAACGTGTCACTAATATCATCGGGATTTGATGGAGCTGCAATGCCGTAACGATTCACTTTCTCGTCAGGAACTTGTTCAAATGCAATCACGACATCTGCATTCTTTTCCTGATGAGTTGCCACCATGTTGGCCAAGATTTTCGATTTGCCACCCTGCCCCATTACGCAGTCTCCGAGTGCGACAATCACCGGTTGCTGGGCGGCTGCCTGTTCCGCACAGAGAACGGCATGCCCCAGCCCTAATTGTTCGTGCTGGATCACGACTTCGAATTCCACATTCGAGAAGTTGGATTCGGACCAAAGCGTTCCCAGAATTTCCGTCTTATTTTTGGCCTGAAGAGAGCGAATCAAGGAATCATCACGCTGAAAGTATCGTGCAATTTCCGATTTCGATTCGGATGAGACCAGAATGATTTTTTCAACGCCAACGCTTGCCAATTCGGCAGCTACATAATGAAGCGTCGGAAATCTCCCAAGTGGCAATAGCTCTTTGGGGACAGCCTTGGTGGTCGGGAGCAGGCGAGTGCCAAGTCCAGCAACTGGCACGATTGCAGTTTTGAGCGTCAAGTTATTCAATCGGTTTCATCAAAAACTCATCGCAAATGGTCAAGTTGGTCAGAGTAGATAATTGAGGGTGCAGTTGGTTGGCCTAGGTGCCTTTGTCAGTTGTCAACATACGCCGCTCGATGAACTTGGCACGGAGTCGCTCTCGAAGTTGTAAGTAGCGATCCGAGATTTGCTCTTTTTGTTTGTCGGAAAGTGCCACGAAGGAAGTGACAAACGCCTGTGTTTGAAATGTTTCGCCGCGAAAAAGCTGAGCACGAACCCGTTGGGACAAACGATTTCGAATTCGGCTGAGGAGAAAGTCAATCAATTCCCACTTTTCGGGCGGATCGCAGGGTTCTCCGAACGCATCGAATAGGCTGAAGACCAGAAAGGATTTTTCACCAGTATTTTTGGAAAACTCTGCTTCGACGTACGCCCATTGCAAATCCGGGTTGTCGATTGAGGCTACCACTTTCTTTTTTCTTGAATCAAGTTTCCAACCTTGATTTTGATAGCAAATCGTCAGTTCATGCCAGCCCGGGAAAGTTTGGTCCATCGAAACAATCATGGGAAACTGGCGAGGCGCAATGTAATTCCAAACGTCCGAGTGTAGTCCCAAGTCATTACCATGCTCTCGCTCTTCCGAGCGATAGGGGGTTTTGACGGAAAGTTCCCAGCCATCGATCTGCTGTGGCAAATCTTCGCGTTCACAGGGGTGAGAAATAATTGACTGAAAGAATTGAACTCTTTGAACTCCGCTAAAAAGAGAGCGACCAACGTCAATGAATTGCCAAATTCCTCCCAGAATCATTAAGCCACCCATGATCAGTATCAACATTCCTGAAGCCGCAGAAATTTTCTTGCGGCTTGTTTGCTGCTTAGGGGTTCCTCCGTCTTCTTCCACTCCTGCAATATTGCGGTTCCAGGTTCTTGAGATAAAACGGCTGAGTCCATTTCCCTCCGCCGCATCTGGGTCGACAGGGCCAAACAGAAACAGCAGAAACTGGTCAGTGCTCAGTAAAAGCAAAACCCCAATCGCGAGAGTTGTGTAACCGAGAAACATATGTGAAACACCTGTTGACAAGTCAAGTTTCAACATACGATCAGCGATAGGAATAGCGAAAATTCGAATCGTGTTCATCAGGATGGCCCAGAAAACCGCTGAAATCGCTAACACAGATGTACGGAACCATGGCCGTCGATTCCAAACCGAAAAGACGATGGCCACAAACAATAATGTGAAAAACGATTGGACGCCGCTACATGCCTCAGCAATTCCAAATCCTTCCGTGCCAGGCGCTTTGACGACCGTTCCGGGCATATGGTGACCATAGCCAACCACATCTAATAGCTGGCTGGTAAATTGAGCGCTGATCTGCTGAAGTCTAGTGATGATCCACATGTCACCGCGTTTGGGTGGCACGATACAAACCAGCAACGGAAGGCTAAGAGCTACCAAGCTCTTGCCCGTGTGAGAATCAAATGTTCTTGCAAACAGGCTGGCAGTCAACAAAAAGCAACTGACTGCCGCTAGCCAAGGTTCGATGAACAGGCAATTGGTCAGGCCAAAAAGAAGCCCCGCCACCAAAAGGCCGTCGCTCAGCAAACTTCGATGAAAAGGCCTCTGAGATTCGCGTGGCCAACGAGCCCATGCCAAATAGATCACCACACCGATTGCGAAAGGTATGAACTGATAGTGTGGTTTGTAGTTCCAAAGGCTTTTGAGATACAAAAACAGCAACGGAATTTGAGCCACAATGGCGACTAAATAAGGTGCCAAAACCGAGAACAATCCGTTGTTCTCGGAATCGGATGATTTCAGAAGATCTTTCGAAGGAAGGGCAGAAGAAGACATCGAAGAGACTGACGTAAAGGGACTGAAGTAATAATCCAAACAGCAAAAGCTATTTAGAGAGGATAGCCGACTTACAAATTTCCGTCAAAAAGGGGGGCAACATAATTGATGAAGTGATTCACCCTTCCTGAACTCTCTATGACATGATAAACGGATTGAGGTTGCTCAACCGTCAGCGGGTGAGCAACTAGAAAAAGAATACTCAAGCCACACAGGATGGAGGGATTGAGCGGTTTTTGCGGCGGGTGGGTCGCAGGGAGGACCTAGGCCTTCCAGATTTTTTCGCGGCCTTCAGTCACATGTTTTGTCGCGTTTCGAGTGTCTATAACCAGATTCGAGTGTTTGACGATCAGTTCCCAATCGAAAACCGAGTGATCGGTTGAGATCAACACGCAATCAAGACTCTCAAGGTACTCAGGAGTCATTTCCTGAGAATCAAGATCTGGCACATCATAGTGGCGCATGGAAGGAAGTCTGGGCACATGTGGATCACAATAGCTCAAGTCGGCGCCACGTTTTTGTAGCAACTCCATCAACTTGAATGATGGACTTTCGCGTGGGTCATCGATGTCTTTTTTGTAGGCAATTCCCAGAATGCCAATTTTGCTATTTTGGATCGGCTTGCCTTGCTCATTGAGCGCCTCGGCCAACCGATTGATCACATACTGCGGCATGCTTGTATTAATTTCACCCGCCAGCTCAATGAACTTGGTTGGAATTTCATGCTTACGAGCGAGCCAACTCAAGTAAAACGGGTCGATCGGAATGCAATGCCCGCCCAATCCTGGTCCCGGATAGAAAGCCTGAAATCCAAACGGTTTGGTTTTGGCAGCGTCAATGACTTCCCAAACGTCGATTCCTAATTCTTGAAAGAGAATTTTGAGTTCGTTGACCATCGCAATATTTACACTGCGGTAGGTATTCTCAAGAATCTTACAAGCTTCCGCTACTTCGCAAGATGAAACAGGAACAACTTGCGTGATAGCTTTTTCATAAAACACCTGTGCTAATTTCGTACTGGTTGGTTCAAGGCCACCAACAACTTTGGGAATGGTGCCTGCAGTGAAGTTTGGATTTCCAGGATCCTCGCGCTCAGGACTGTAGGCCATGAAAAAATCCTTCCCGGCCTCCAATCCCGTTTTGCTCAGGATCGGTAGCAAAACATCTTTGGTGGTTCCAGGATAAGTTGTACTTTCCAGAATGACCATTTGGCCTGGTCGGAGTGTTTTGGCGATTGCCTGAGCTGTTAGCTCGACGTATGTGAGATCAGGGTCTCGGCTATCTGACAAAGGCGTCGGAACACAGATGAGAATGACATCGGCTTCGCTTAGTCGCGACATTTCACAAGTCGCTTCAAAACATTCGCGATCCAGCCAGGTTTGAATGGTCTCGTTTTCGATATGGGCGATGTAGCTTTGGCCCGAATTGAGCATGTCTGCTTTTTTCTGGTCGACGTCATATCCAATGGCCTTGAATCCAGCGCGAATGAATGCATCTAGAAGTGGAAGCCCCACGTAGCCCAATCCTACAACTCCGACAGTTGCGGTTTGGGTTTTGATTGCGTTGGTGAGTGTTTCAGAGACGGACTGTGAAAGTTCAGGCATGGTTTTCCCTAATGTGGCGGTTTCACCTAAGTTTGTTGCGGCGAAATATCGATCATGTTGAAGTGAATTTGCTAGTTTAATCAGTTGCAAAAAACATACTAGCCAAACGTGGATCTGAACCAATCCAGGGTTACTTTGAGCCCGGATTTGATACCAAATTGTGGATTGTATCCCAGGTAGGTCGCTGCCTGCGAAATGTCAGCCAAGGAGTGCCTGACGTCGCCAGGACGAGAGTCTAAATAGCAGGCGTCGACATTAGTGTCGGTCAGTGACTTGAGGTCGTTGAAGAGTTGATTGATTGTGATTCGCTCGCCAAACGCGATGTTGAAAACTTTGCCTGTCGCCTCAGGGACCATGGCAAACATTGCTCGAATATTGGCCTCGACGGCATTGACTACAAAGGTAAAGTCTCTGGATTGCTCGCCGTCTCCATTGATTTTTGGTGATTCATTTTTCAGCAACGCATCCATAAACAGCGGGATTACCGCAGCGTAGGGACCATCCGGTTTTTGCCGGGGGCCAAAGATATTGAAATATCTGAGGCCAATCGTTTCAAATCCATAGTTCAATCCAAAGACCCCAGCGTAGAGTTCGTTGGTGTACTTTGTGACGGCATAGGGGGAAAGCTGGTTTCCAATCTGATCTTCGACTTTGGGCAGTTCAGGGTGGTCGCCATAAACGGAAGAGCTGCTGGCATAGACAAAACGCTTTACCCCTGCGTCCTTGGCCGCCGTGATCATGTTTAGGTAGCCCGTCACATTAGCAGCATTGGTTATTGTTGGTGTCCTGATTGAGCGAGGGACGGAGCCCAGCGCGGCTTGATGTGTGACAAAGTCAATTCCTTGACAGGCGTTATGACAAGTCACTTCGTCAGTGATATCGCCTTCGATGAACTCGACATTGTCCAGCGACAGGAATGGCTCGATGTTTTCCTTTTTGCCTTCGCTCAAGTTATCAAGGATGCGAATTTTTCCGGCACGGTACCGAACTAGATATTCAACGATGTTAGAACCAATGAAACCAGCGCCGCCGGTAATTAAAAAGGCTGTGTCTGAAATGTTAGTTTGATGGAAGTCGGTATTGTATATCATTTAAATTTTTTGAGGCAGAGTTTCGTTGGGTGGAGTGACAGAGCTTTCGTCCAAATGATGGATTGCCAAAAGTTTTTCTATCGCTCTATAGATTTCGAATACGGCAAATTTCACCAGATTCGGAAGGTTGGGGGAGATCCGGGAACATTCGTTGGTAGATGTTCGAGTTGGGCAGCAAGATCACCAAAGCAGTGCAGACGATGACCTTCAGGTCCATCCAGAAGTTTTGCCGCTCTTGATACCAAAGCTCCAATGCACCTTTGTAGGGCGAAATGTCTTGAGCGTAGCACTCGCGAGGTTCTTTGATTGAATTCTCGATGATGTACTCTTCGTCACGGAAAACAATTGAACCGACCCCTGTCAAACCAGGTTTTGCTTTGACAATGTTTTCCTGAATGTGGTCGTCGTAGTCATCAAAGCCAGCTTTTACCAATGGCCTCCAGCCCACCATGCTCATGTCGCCTTTGAAGACATTGATCAATTGAGGCAGTTCGTTGATTTTGGTTTTTCGCAACACCCGCCCCACAACAGTCACCCGTGGATCATTACGAATCGTGATGTCTTTGTTGCCTGTGTTCTCGCTGCCGACAAGCATTGTGGCGAACTTGAAAACTTTGAATATGTTACCGCGAAAGCCAACTCGTTTCTGAAAGTAGAAGACTTCTCCTTCACCCGTCAGCCGCAGCAGTAGTATGATGAAAAGCCCTGGTATCAGTAGCAAAAGAAGCACACTGCCAGAAACGAGGATATCAAAAAGTCGCTTAATCATTGTTGTTGATTTAGTCCAATAGTTGTCAGTTGAGCCATGTGGTTAGTCCTTGGCATCGCTACATTTTGTTATCAAGATTCTTGTTCTTCTCTTCATGTTCAAAGTTCGGAACCAGTTTCAGAAATTGTTGCACCATTTCCGCTTTGTCCCACGCCTGACCGCTCAGGCAATCTGCGACGTAAGATTCAAATGCTTCGATAGCACTGCCGTCAATGTCGTAATCGTTTTTGACGATCCCGATGTCGTTGAACCGTTCCCAATTCACCGTCTCATTGTCCGTGAAGAATTCTTCAAAGTCTTTTTCGCCGGTCGTATCGCTGGTGAAAAAGCAGCACGGCCACTTCTTCTGCCTTGCCAACTCCTCAACCGATGCGCGGGCTTCATCTTCGTCTTTGCAAACGTGGGCTTCATAGCCACAGGACTCAAGGAACCGCACCGCAATCTTGTCAAAGGTTTCCAAATGTAAGTCGGCCGTTAGTTTGGGGAAGAAGATCTCGCGGTCTTCGCCATAGAAAATGGAAAACAAACACAGCAACGCTCCTTCCTGGGCGGTTACAAAGTACCGCTTGACGTCGTTGGGCGCGGCCAGCGGCTGCCCTTTGGTCAATCTCTGGCGATAGCTGTGTAGCAAACTGCCGTCTGAAAAAGCTACATTGGCAAATCGCGCGCTGCTGACCGGCACACGCCCGTACTTAAGCAGAAACAACTCCATGATCCGCTTGGAGCAGCCCATCATGTTGACTGGGTTTGAGGCCTTGTCCGTCGAAACGCAGAAGTACTTCTTGGCTCCGCATCTCGCTGCGAACTCCAGCGAATTTTTGGTCAGGAAGATATTGGTGCGAATCATTCGCATCAAAGTGAATGGATCTTTTTCGCTGCGGACGTGCTTGAGTGCGGAAAAGTTCAACACATAGTCGTATTGATCGTTCTGTTTTCCGAATGCTTCAAACTCAGGCGACATGGCGTCCAGGGCAAATGTTCTAAAGTCACCTTCGATGTAGCCCAGTGAGCTGCGAAGGTTGCGAACTGTTTCCGCCAGATTGTTCTCGCTGATATCGACGACATGCAGGGCTTGCGGGCCGCGGCGGAAGATTTCTTCGACGACGGCGCCACCAATGGAGCCCGCACCGCCGATGATCAGGAAACGTGAGTCCCTGGTCCGCTCGGCAATTTCACTTTCATGTTTGGCGAGATCATTGGTAAACAGGGAATTGGTTCGTCCGATTAGCTCAAGAATGTTGGATTGTTGCATGGATTTTGAAAAAAGAAGGTAACGATGTAAGTGGAACGATGGAGACGATACAATTCGGCGAAAGCCGAACTAAGGGATCACAGGAAAATAAGATCGCAATTTCAATGATCTCGACATGGCAACCGCTCTTTCTTGGGCCATGGGAAGAGTAAGGTGCACATGTATTTTTTCGCGATTGCTAGACAGCTTGTACAATTACAGTTTCTTTTTCCGCTCGACGATTGAACCCGGTTTGCTGAGCAACGTATGGTTGGGTGGAATATTTCGTACGACTAGGCCGCCGGCGCTGACCTGTGATCCTTTGCCAACGGTCTTCGACGCCAGGACGGTGGCGTGAGTGCCTAAAAAGACTTCGTCTTCCACTGAGGCAGAACCGTTCAAGGTCGCGTAAGGCGAAAGTACGCAATTTCCTCCGACTTGCGCATCGTGTCCCGCCGACGAATAGATATTCATCATCGCGAAATCGCCAATGTTGACATTTGCACTGATGACCGCAAAGGGGCAGATCACAATCCCCAGTCCTAAATTGGCGGATGGACAGACAATGGCAGTAGGGTGGATCATTGAGAAAAACGTGGCATGCTTTCCTTGAAGCGTTTTGACCACACGGGCCTTGGTGGCGACTGTTCCAATCCCGATGACAAATTGATCATTGGGTTGAATTTCATAGTTAGATTCATCGCCCAAAATGCCTACGGGCAATGAGAACCCATCCAACAAATCGGGTTCTACGGACAGGAAGCCTTTGATGCGATACTTGCCTGCCTGTGATCGAATCACATCGAGTGTCCAGTGATAGACTTCTCGAGCGAATCCGCCAGCGCCAACGATAACGAGATCAGTCATTGTGTTGTGTATCCACCATCTACGACCAAGTTGGTTCCGGTGATCCAGCGTGCCGCGTCGGCAAGAAGGAATGCGACGGGACCGGCAACATCCTGAGGTTGGCCGATGCCAAGTGGATGCCGTGCTTTGATTTTTGCCAGCTGTTCAGGAGTGTATTCTTGGTTCAACGAGTCGGTCATGGGAGTTTCGACGATGGACGGGGAAACGCAATTGACGCGAATGTTTTCGCGGGCCAATTCCATTGCCAACGATTTGGTCAAGCTAATGATTGCACCTTTGGATGCCGAGTAGGCGGAGATGCCTGCTTCCCCTACTATGCCAGCAACGGACGCGGCCAGCACAATGCTGCAAGGATTGCCGCGCACTGCCTTGTGGCGGATGGCTTTGGCCAAACCAAAGGCCGAGTTGACATTGATTTGAAAGACATCGTTGATGATTTGGTTGCCAGTGATTTTTAGGGGGCGGGAAACGTGGACTCCTGCCATATGTACCAATCCGTTAAGTACCCCGTATTGATCGGCTAAGCTTCGCATCCAATCAGGGATTGCGTCGACGTTGGTCAAGTCAAACGGAACCGCGGCATGTTCTTTGCCTTGTAGTTCGCTAAGCGTTTGGGCCAACCGAGTTTCATCCCGACCGGTAGCAATCACACGTCCACCCAACTGACTGATCATCACGGCGCAGGCTTTTCCAATCCCTGACGAAGCGCCCGTCACAAGAATGGTTTTGTCGTTAAATTGAAATAAATCGGGCATTTGTTTGGGATCAAAAAAGGAAGGAAGGTATGGCTGAGATTGCAAAGAAGCAAAATTGGAATGCGCACTATGAGTAATTTTTATCTTACTTCTTCGCCACCAAGAGTTCGACCAGCTGGTTAACGGTCTCGCATCCCGCGATCTCCTGAGGAGCAACTTTTACGGAGTGCCTTTCGTTTAGAAGAGTGATAAAGCCCATAAAAGCAAGTGAATCCCAACCAATGTCCTCCAATCTCTCTAATCCATCCAATGTGTCAAAGTCCTCTTCCAGGACTTCTTCCAAGAGGTTAAGGATCGGCTTTGCATTCATTTTGTTTTCGTTTCTAGTAACAGGCTGTCGGTAAAAGAGAACTCTTGACGTCGAGTAATTGTCGCGTTCAAATTTCCGCTGGAGTTTTTCGTACTCTTCGATTTGCAGAATCTGTTTTCCAAAATAGAACGGAGTTGATTTTTTGGAGAAACCACGTTTGAAAAAGAAAAGCGGGTTGTCCTCTTTGTTGTCGGTACCTCCACCAAGGTGGAGTGCCTTGACCTCTTCGGATTCTGCGGCAACACATGCATTCCAGATAATCCACTGAGTTGCACACAATTTCATCCCTGTTCGATTGGACGCTGAAAGATGGTAGTCCCAATAGTCGGGAGAGGTCAAAAAAATTGAGCCAGCCAACAATTCATTTTCTTGAAAACAAAGCAAAAGTCGAGCGTTGCTCCATGCAGCCATTTGGTCAAAATATTTATTACTGAACCGATATTGTGAGCTGGCATTCAATTCATCCATCCGCTGGTTATAAAGATTGATGAACGCCTGCCAGTCTTCGAGGCCATCTGCCCATTTTGCAGTGACTGAATTCTTGATTGCTTTGCGGACTGCGGTCCTGGCTCGGCTTTCAAAATTCTTAAGTAGCTCGGTATCCTGCCCAAGATCAATTGCGACCGTATGTCTGTCCAGGAAGGTATCGCCATTGAACGCACGCTGATTACCGAGCAAAGGCGTGAATCGAACGAAATTAGCCAGTCCGTCCTTCTTGCGAACATCTTGTTCGTATTGTGCCCAAATGTCTTTCCAGAGTTCTGAGTCGAACGGAATTGTTCCAGTTGGACCACCGTATCCCCGCTGAGATTCAACGTCGTTAAATTCGGCATAAGCTGGTCCAAATTCAGAACTTATCAGCGCTGTATCATCGCCCACTCGGGTGGACCAAAACAGGGGAACGCGTGATTCAATATCTTCGCAGTCGATCGCCACATAGCTCGGGTTCAATGTCGGATATTGAAATTCTCGAGGTAGTGAGTCGAAGACTGCTTGTGCGTCGGATTGGTCTATAAACATTCTGTATGATCTTTGCCCGGTCTATCCCGATTGTTAATCAATTAGCGACTCAATAAAGTCACGATGCTCAGGAGGCACGGTAGCCACCCTGTTTCTTAATGATGAAATCAAATTAGTTACGACGGCTGACTGAGAATTAGTGGCAGTACGTTCTTTGAACTGATCAGGAATATTATCTAAGTCAAATTCAAAATCGACATTTTTGGTTCTGCAAAAATCCTTGAGCCGGCCGATAAATGCTCGGGGTGCTCTACAAATTTCAGCGTAATTTACGTGGATGGTATCCGTTGAAACACTTTGTTGAAGAATTGATTCATGGATTGTAATTAGTTGATCGGCAATTTGGTCCAATCGTTCTGCCTGAGGATTACATTTCTTGGGTTGTGTCGAAAACCAACGTTCCTGAGAGGCGCGGTAAAGAGACATGCCGTTGCCAATTAGGTCTCTGGAAAGGTGGACAAATATTGCACGTGGGAAAAGAGCTCTCAATTTGTCGATGCAAAATACGTGTCCCAAATACCCGGTAATGAATGGGCGGTTGTCAGATGCAAGCAAGTTGATGCGATGTTTTAGCCTTAGTGAGGCTCCGCTCTTCCATTGACTAGTGGCTTCATCCAACGTCTGTCCGGTCCATTGCGACCAAAAAGCCAGCCCTTCAGCTTCACCGCAAAGTCCAGGAACAAAACCTTGCGTGGATTCAAAACTCGAAGTCTTGTTTCGGCAAATACGTTTTGAAATCAAACCTCCAATGAGAGCCGTCGATGAAAAGAGATTCCAAACATTGGTCAAATACATGCCATCAATGGTACTGGCAAGTACTTGATAGGTCAGTGTTGAACCACTTCGTGGCGGAGCGAGCAAGCAAATAACCGGTCGCTCAATTCGTCCCCTCCCAGTCAACGAAAGCGGCATTGCAGCGAGATAATCGGCAAAGCTAAAGGCGGGCGAGATCTGTTGATAGACTCGCCCAATTCGAACTGCAAGGCTCTGCCGACTCAACTCTGCAATCCTGCGGCAAGTTTCGGTGAACTGGGGATGTTAATTACTCGATGAGCAAGGCTCTCTGTACAACTTAGATTCCCTCTTGGGCAGTCAGCATAAATGTCGAGCTGATGAAGCGGATGCCAGATTGGGCGGCAAAGTATGCTGGCGGCATTTAGTTCCTCTAGAACCTCATCGTGTTTGTTTGCAAATTCATTGTCCAATACGAGCGCATTCAGCCAGTAATTGCTGCGACTTGCTTCTGGTTCCGTTAAAAAACGGACACCGTTAATTTTGGCAAAAGCATGTTCGTAGGACTCCGCCAACTTTCGCTTGAATTCCAGAATTTCCGGGAGGTCTTCTAGTTGCGAACATCCCAATGCGGCGTTGATATTCGGCATACGGTAGTTGAAACCGATAACATCGTGAATGTACTTATATGCATGTGGTTTTTTGGCAGTTGTTGTAATGTGTTTGGCACGATCCGCAAGCTCGTCGTCGTTGGTAATGATCGCGCCTCCACCTCCAGTCGTAATCGTTTTGTTTCCGTTGAAACTCAGGATGCCAATTTTTCCAAACAGGCCGGTATGTTTTCCTTGATAGTACGAACCGATGGATTCCGCAGCGTCTTCGACCAGCGGAAAACCGAATTCCTCACAGACATTCACGATGGAATTCAAGTCAAATGGATGTCCAAACGCGTGCATCCCAACGAGCGCGGCGATTTTTCGATTGGTCGATTTGTTATACAGTCCGTCACTGCGTTTCTCGGCAACGGATTCTAGATGAGCTGTGAGTTTTTTCGCGCAAATCCCAAGTGTCGTTTCTTCGACATCGATAAAGTGAGGCACGGCGTGGCAATAATGTGCTGCATTGCCGGTGGCGACAAACGTTAGCGAGGGCATCAAGACTTCGTCGCCAGGGCCGACTCCAGCCAGTATCAACGCAACTTGCAGCGCGGCGGTGCCATTAACAACAGCAACGGCCCTCTTTGCTCCCGTGAACTTGCAAAGATCTTCCTCAAAACGATTCACGTATGCACCAGCCGAAGAAACCCAGCCCGTTTCAATGCATTCGTTCGCGTAGTCGATCGCAGACTGGCTGAACATGGGGGCATGCAAGGGCAAGAATGCGCTTGATTCCCCATGAGCCATTCGTATTGCATCGACGAGTGATTGGGTTGAGATCATATAAGTGGGTCCAGTTTGCGGTATCGTGTCAACACAAAACGCACGAGTTTAAAGGGCTTCAATAAGCTGTTGATATTCTTCATGCAGGCTTTGCCAAAGCAACCTCTGATCATATTTTTGCACAATGATGTCCCGAGACTGATGGGCGATAGAGGATCTCAATTCAGGGTCCTCAAGCATTTGCTTCATTCCCTGGAGTAATTTTTCTTTGTCTTGTGAGTCCACGAGAATTCCATTCTTCCCGTCTTCAACAATGTCTGTGCAGCCATTGATTCGTGTCGCGACAGATGCAACACCCATCGCTCCTGCTTGCAGCAAAACGTTTGGTAACCCTTCACGATAACTTGGGAATACAAAGATGTCAGAGGCGACCAGAAAGGGACGCACATCGGATTGGTAACCGACAAATTGTACTCTTGGATGATTTTCGAGCGTGCTCTTTGCCTGCTCCGAAAGCGGATCAAGATGTTCTTCAAACTTGCCCAACAATATCAACTTAGCATTCGGGTGGTCTTGCGCAATTTTCTCAAACGACCACATCAACTCCTCAATGCCTTTGTCGCGAACCAGCCTGCCAATAAAACAAAAAAGTATGTCGTTTTCTGAAACGTCGTGTTCGCGACGAATTTCATGCGCACGAGAGACCACTTCTGGCGTCCGTTGAAAGTGATCAAGGTTGATCCCGTTCGAGCTCCCATTGCCAATGACTCTGATCTTACTTTGCTGGCAAAGCTCTGCCTGTTCGATAAACTCTCGCATGCCTTGCGAGTTTGGATAGACACGATGAGCGCACCGGTAGGTAAACCGCTCAACATGCAAGAGAATCTCTCGCACCAAGCCTTTTTTTGTTTCGACAGGCAAGCCAGCGACAGTGTGCAACCGAATTGGCACGCTAGCCAGTTTTGCCGCAATCATTCCGACCATGCCAGCTTTTGGCGTATGCGTATGTACGATTGTGGGCCTTAACTTCCGCAAAAATAAATACAGCTTGCCGATCGCAATCAAGTCGCGAATAGGTGTAATGGATCTTGTCAAACTCAACGCATGTGTCGTTACTTCTTCACAATCCCGAACAGCATCCAGCAACTCTCCGGGGCTGGAGATAGCGATTACGTCGAAGCTGTCAGTCATAAATTTCAACTGACCATCCAGTAATTTGCCTAGCGACTGGGGAACCGTTGTGACGCGAACAAGTTTATGAATATTGGACAAGTATACTACCGTTGGTTCTCTAGCCAAGTTTGGAACATCAATACATTCCATAAATGATGTTGGGCGTTGCGTTTTTCAGTCAAGTGATCGTTCCAGACTTTCCGAATGGGTTTGGCATTTAGGTAGCCTTCATCATTGATTCTCGATTCGTCCAGAAGGCTTTCAGCCCAGTCCCGCAAGTCCGTTCGCAACCAATCCACGATAGGTACGCCGAATCCGGTTTTCGGGCGCTCGATTAGTTTTCGAGGAACATGCCGATCCAAGACTTGCCTAAGTATCCATTTTCCCTGGCCGTTGCGCACGCTCATGTTAACGGGCAATTTCCACGCCCATTCCACCAATTGAAAATCAAGAAGCGGAGCACGAGTCTCAAGGCTAACTGCCATGGTTGCACGATCTACCTTGACAAGAATGTCATCGACCAAATAAGTACGAAAGTCTTCCATCTTGGTCCATTGGGTAAACGAATCATCGAGCAATGGATCTTTGCTCCTAGCAATATTTATGTCGCTATCTGTACCGAGTGCAATTTGGCTGGGGTCCTGCCATTGAGAGCAGACCGCTCGATAGAACTGTTCTTGACTACCCGCATTCAATTGATTGGCAAATTTATGGACTTTGTCGCCAAAACCGGCGAAACGTTTTCGCCACGGTCCCATGTCGTAAACCTTGTACCACGTCTTGGGAGAAACTGATCTCAATCCACCACTTGCAAGTTTTCGCATGAAGCCCGGTATAAAGCGAATCCGGTTCCAGAATTTCTCTCCAACGATATGACGGTTATAACCCCCAAAGACTTCATCACCTCCGTCACCGGATAACGCTACTGTCACTTCTTTGCGAGCCAATTTGGAAACCAAATACGTCGGGATTTGCGATGAATCGGCAAACGGTTCATCATACATGCTAGAAAGTAGCGGGATAACATCCAAAGCATCCTTCGGCGTCAGAATCAACTCGGTATGGTCGGTCCCCAAATGCTTCGCGACGGCCTTGGCATGTGCGGCTTCATTGAACTGCTTGCTTTCATATCCAATGGTAAACGTCTTGACTTTGTTGGATGAATGCAGCCGCATCAGAGCAACCACAATGCTGGAATCTATTCCGCCAGAAAGAAATGCACCCAATGGAACATCCGAGAACATGCGGCGACCCACCGCGTCAGTCAATAGTTGCTCTAAATGATCAATTGCTTCCTGGGCGCTGCCCTGGAAAAGGTCCCCTTGCCCCTGGTGTGCAACGTCGATGATCGACCAATAACGTTGTTGGCGCATCTCTACCTCAGCTTGATCACGAGACTGGCCAGCGAAAGTTGCGTCAATCGTGATTGTGCATCCAGCTTGCAATTTGTAGACGTTTTCGTAGATGCAAAGTTGACCAGGTACATAGGCATAACGAAGGTACTGTTGCACCGCCTTTCGATTGATCCTTTTCTCGAATCGAGGGTGTTTCCAAAAGCATTTCAGTTCCGAGGCGAACATCACGCCGCCACCAGGTAGCCAGCCGAAGTAGACAGGCTTCTTCCCCGCGCGATCGCGGACAAGTGTCAATTGATTGGATTGCGTGTCCCAAATGGCTATCGCAAACATGCCATTTGATTTTTCGATCGCCGTCTGAATGCCCCATAGTGACACGGCTTCCAGCAGAATCTCGGTATCACTCGACCCTCGCCAGTTTCCAATCCCAGCCGCTTCCAGTTCCTTGCGGATTTCACGGTAGTTATAAATTTCGCCGTTGAACGAGACGACAAAGCGACCGTCACGTGAGGCCATTGGTTGTCGACCTTCTTCACTCAGGTCAATAATCGAAAGCCTTCTATGCACCATGGCAAAACCATGTTCAGCCGAATGCCAAGTCCCCGAAGCATCGGGACCACGGTGTTCAATTGCGAGTCCGATCTGCGATATGAAGTCGTTGAGATCAGAACGGCCTCGCTTGCGGGGCTCAAATATTCCTGCGATACCACACATTTGATTTAGCTACAGCGATCTAGTGTTGGGGCCAAGGTGGTTGTGACGAGTGAGGATGAGGTGAAAAAAAAACGGGCTTCCGTTTCCATTTCACATTTTCGATTGCGATGTAGATGATTACAAACAGCAACCAAAATTCGGCTTGCCTAAGTCCGTTATGGGTAAAGCTGAACGCCAACGCCGAAAAAACGAAAATGATTGAAAACTTGTCCTTGCGGTACAACTGGAGAAGGAGTTTGAAACTCAAGAACACTCCAATGATGCCATAACTGAATACAATGATTCCAGGGGTGGAATGAAGTTCATATCCGTTTCGTGCCAATCGACAATGTTCTTTGAACCTTGTGTTGTCTCCTTCGCCGGCACCCAAGATCACATATTCTGGATAGCCTGCAATCCTTTGACTTCCATTGCGGATCAAGAATTCTTCCGTATGGGTCATGCCCGCGTTTCCACTCTTGAAACGTACAGCAACTTTTTCATTGACATTGATCAATACAGTTGAAAAATCACTCGCAAAAAGTGCGATAATCAACCCCGCGCACAATAAGAGGGTGAATCGAATATTCCCCACCAAGCCAATTGCAGCTGCCAAGACATAAACGATTAGCCCAGAACGCGACATCGATGCGTAAGACGCATAGCCAGAGGTCAAATAGAGGAATGGGATTCCAAACGTTTGCAACTTTGGAGTCAGTGCCCGAGAACGGCTGAGTACCGTTCCAATACTGGCAACCAGGATCGCAAAATAGGCAAGCTGATTTGGATTGTTAAACGTTCCGGTGTTTCGGAATCCCCAAACACTCGTCACCAATATGGCACATTCGATTCCAGAGCTTACGACTAGGGCAAAGGCGGTCAATACCAGCAACTGGTTTCCCATCCGTTGATAAAGTGACCAAAAAACAAGGCAGGCAATGAAGTTGAACAAGTAAAATAACGAAAATAGCGGGAAGCGATAGCTTTGCATGATGAACGCCCACGTTGTGTTCACCACAAGTGTGTAAATCACAAAATACAACAACGTCTTCATGATGTTGGGCATGCTTGGCAATGGCGCCATCCGGCCAGTAACCCAAAGCATGAACGAGATTCCGGCCAACATCCAATCACTTGGCTGGGGCATCCCACTAGGAAATACGTAGAAGATCGAGGACACCAAGAATAGCATCCAACAATACCCAAGAAATTTGTCAAACGAATCAGTTCGTTTGCGAGTGCTTAGCATTGTGTGTGGGGAGGTATTCATGAGTCAGACTAGTTGCTCGATAAATCGAGTCAGTTTTCCAGTCGCAGTTTTCCAGTTGTAGTGCTCAAGCGTTTGCTCATTGATTTTCAAGTCTAGAGAGTTCGATCTCCAACGGTCATATAAATCGGAAATCAAATCTGAAAGTTCTTTGGTTGTCGTTGCAGAGTAGCCTCCTCCAGTTTTTTCCAAAAGATCAGAAACCGCATCTTTGTCCCGCGGCACGGAAATAATCGGTCTTCGTGCGTGAAGATATTCAAAAATTTTGCCGGTTACGATTCCAGGCAGGTCTTTGCTGGCAAGGGAAAGAAGCACAGTTGCGGTTGCCTGTTTCTGATATATCGCTGAGCGAGTGAGCCATGGAATGCAAGTTACGCATTGTTCCGATTGAAACCCATTCATGTGAGGTTTTAGTGCCTCTAATTTAGAACCGATGAATTCGATTTCAAGATCGCTTTTCGAAATCAAATTCGCATCAAGCAAATTGTCGATTGCTTCAAAGAGAATTTTTGGACTGATTCGGGCTGCTGATCCAAGAGGATAGACTAGGCCAGTGTAAAGGATTTTAAACTTGTCAGACCTTTCCAGTGAGTCTGATTTTTGGGTAAGACGTACCATCTCGTCAGAATCGAACCCATTGGGGAGAACCAATATGGGTTTGTCATGACGTTGCTGAAGCGAGTCCTTGAGCGGTTGTGATACGGTTACCACGCCGCAACACGATTTTAGTCGGCTCTTTTCAATAGAACTAACCAGCGAAAAAACCTTTTTGATTCTATTTTGTTGTTCGAGAATGTCTCGAAAATCAGCGACCCAGGGTATTTTAAAATTCCTAGATGCCCAACTGGCGAGCCAGTGTGCCGGGCCAGGGGGAAACGTCGCGAAGATAACATCAATACTGTTCTTTTGGACCAATTCACGCACCATTTTTTTCCCAGTACGATGGAACCGGTGCCAGTTTCGCAGCTCTTGAACAATCATCAATTTGCGATTTTTTGGAATTGGAACCTGTGTGCCACCACGCATCTCGCATCGTTGAGCGACGAATCCTTCAAGATCTTTCGCAAATTCTGGATCGTGTTGTCTGCAATTTTCCTCATTCCAGTCACATGTATAGACGATTGGGTTCCAACCGTATTCTGGTAGGTATTTGCATAGGCTCGCGACTCGGACGGAACTCACGCCTCCGAACGGCGGAAAGTTGTAAGCCAATAGCAATAGGTTTCGTTTTTTGATTTTCAACGTCATCGTCTTTCGTGCAAACTATGGCATCCAAAAAGTCAGCGTGCCGATGACAACTGAGGTCAGTATTCTATTATTCATTGTTTGTTAAATCCGTGTTGAATTGTTGAAATTCAATCCAATGCAGAGCCCATTGATTCTGCGATTGTCGGTTCGTCAGTTGACTTGATAACTTTGGCTGGAACGCCAGCAATCACAACATTCGGCGGGAAAGACTTGGTCACAACACTGTTGGCGCCCACAGTGACGTTGTCACCAAGAGTGACTCCCGGAAGCACAACCGCACCGTGACCAAGCCAGCAGTTTTGCCCAATAGTAACGTCGGCCTTATCGTATTTTGAACGATCAAAAAGATCATGATTGGCAGTTCGGATACAAATATTCCGGGCGAATATCGTTCCAGAACCAATCTTAAGTTTAGTGCCTGGAGCAACGCCAATGTTGGCGCAACCGGATGCTACGAATGAAAGATAAACGCCTTCTCCGAGTTCCATATTTTTGAAGCCTGAAACGAACGAGGTGTAATGAACAGAGAATGGAACTCTCTGGTTGATGCCAAAGACTCGTTGTACGACCCAGTTCAAGATCAAAAGGCGGATTCCAACTTTCGCATAAAGTGGCCTGCCGAATAATTTAAAACCCCCAAGCTTAGTCGCGAGTACCGCATGCTTTAAACGGTGGATCATAAGATTTTCTCGTGCAGCACGTAAGGATAATGTGCGATTGAATTCTTGAAAATTCTGAGCAACTTGAGACTTTGAAACCTGTAAGGCAATCTACGACCTGACCGCAATCAATCGCTTAACATCAAATAGCGTGTAAAGTTTTCCGTTCCACCATATCATCAACCATGTCGCGGCGACTGCACAGCCAATAGAAAGTCGGAAGAATTGCGGGAGATCAATGGTGACCCAAGACAAGACAACAAGAGTAATGGCATACAAAGTCAATCTCGCAGCGATCAAAAATAGACGATTGATAGGCATGAGATCCCACCAAGGGTGACTCAATGATTTACTAAGAAAAAAAAGGTTGCAGGGGACAGTCCAGATAAAAATTGTTGCGACTGTTGATACCACGGCGCCTATGCCCCCCATTATTCTGACGAGGATAAGAGATAGTATGCAGTTGACAATTAGAGTGATAACTCCTCTGAAAAGAATTACTTTGTTCAGTCCTAGCGCAATCATAAGGGCGCCAAATGAAACGGTACGAATGGGGATCAAGAATAAATAAATTCGAAACGGGTATGCCGCGTCCGAGTATTCTGCAGAAAAAAGGACGGAGATAAATGAGTCTGCAAACACAAACAAAAAGATTGCTGCCGGGAACAGAACATACGAAGTTTGAATCGCTGTTTTACGGAATAGCTCCAAGGCTTCTTCGTGACGATTCTCGGCAACCGCCTTTCGCATCTCCACCATCAACACCGCCACGATGGAGCCCGTCAGAACACCAATCAATGGAATCTCGATCGCCCCGTTGGAGAACACCGCAAACTCTTCCGGTGTACACATCGTGGAAACAATCAGCTTGTCCAACTGAAGATTCAACGCACCAATCATCCCGCCGACCCCCAAAGGAATCGAAAATTTCAAAATCTCGTTGATCGTATCGGCCTGCGGCGCCAATTTGTCTTTGGGTAAGTACCAAAAGACCAAGCCCAGCCCTGCCAGACACGCAATGCCCGTACCGATCGTCATACCAATCAACGGTGCCGAAGGGTTGACCCAAATCAACACAGGACAAATCGTCAAGATGCCAATCATGACCCGACTGACGATGTTAAAAATGGTCAATGAGTAGATTCGTTCCAGGATCGTAAGGATCGGAGCGATGAGCTGCATGATTGCGTGAGCAAAACACAATGGAATCAAAAGCAAAAGCAATGCAGCGACTTGTGGGTTGGAAAACCGCTGAGCCAATAATTCGTTGCCGCCAAAATACAGAAACGTTCCAAAGACTGTGCCCATCGTCAGCACGATCAGGATCGCGTCCAACACCCGACCACGGGTTCGTTCTTTTTCTGTCGGCAGAAAGTAATACAGGCCCTGCCCCAACCCCATGGTCATAAACGGCGTCGCGATCATGAACGCCATGATGGTTTGGCGAAATGCCGCGTAGTCTTCTTTTTCCGGCAGCATGTATGAAAGTGCGGAGAACGAAGCCAACGTCGCGATCCCGGACAACGCTTTGCCAAACGACAACGCGAGTATCTTAGCTTTTCGACCTTTGAGCAAGTTTGCTATGAAACAGTAACCTGAGATTGGCCGACAGCGACGACGACCTGGGTAACCGAGTCTTCGGACAAATACGGATGGAAAGGTAGCGACATGACTTGCTGGGCGGCCAGTTCGGAATGAGGAAAGTCACCGGCGGAATAGCCAAGCTGCTTGCAGGCTCCCAAGAGGTGGGCAGCTGTACGATAATAGACGACCGAAGGAATGCCCGCGGACTTGAGACTGGCCATTACCGACTCTCGGTTCTGAACCCGGATCGTGAACTGAGCCCAGGCTGATGTGTTTCCGGCTGGAATTTTTGGAACCACAAAGGTTTGAGTTCCTTCTGCGTTTAACGTTTCAAAATGATTCCAATACATTTCGGCCACTCGATGACGCGCGTCCAACTCTGATTGATAAATCTTCAGCTTTTCCAGAAGAATGGCAGCTTGAATCGTGTCCAGCCGACAGTTCTGACCGATGCGAACATTGTCGTACTTGTCAACGCCTTTGCCATGAACGCGAATGGATCGAAGCAGCTCGGCCAGTTGGTCATCATCGGTGAACACGGCTCCGCCATCGCCATAACATCCCAGTGGCTTGGCTGGAAAGAAACTTGCGGTTCCGATCGTACCGTGCGTGGGGGCGCGGCGTTCGTTTTGAATTGCTCCAAAGGCCTGTGCCGCATCCTGCAACATAAACAGGCCGTGTTCGTTGGCCAAGTGGTTAATGGCCAGGTAGTTGGCACACAACCCAAACAGATCGACGGGACAGATGCCTTTCAAGTTGAGCTTGTTGTCGGTTTGAACCTGTTTGATTACTCGCTCAAGTTCGATAGGACACAGATTGAACGTTTGCGGGTCGATGTCCGCAAACACAGGTGTGGCGCCGACCATCTGAATGGCTTCGACCGTGGCAAAGAACGTAAACGGTGTGGTAATGACCGCGTCTCCCGGTCCGACTCCCAACGCCATGTAGGCTGCCACGAGTGCGTCGGTTCCATTGGAAACTGTTATGCAGTGCCGAGCTCCAGCAAACTCGCAGAGCGCGGTTTCCAGTTCCGCGACTTCAGGGCCCATGATGTATTTGCCGTGTGCCAAGACTTTGCTGATGGCGGCATCAATCTGAGGTTTGATGCGCTGTTGCTGGGCTGCTAGATCAATGAAAGGAAACATGGTCTGGATGCGGAGTGCGAAAACTCTAGTTGCTTTTGAACTGTTGGTAGGATTTGGCGCCCTGAGATAGTGAATCGGGAAGCGGTTCGTCTTCGCCAACATCCAGGCAAGTGACGGTTGGAGCGTTTTCTTTCTCAGCAATTTGATATCGCAATTTTGATTCAGGGCAAATTGCGTTTCCTGATTCGTCGAATTTTAATCGATGCCCGTGGCGACTCATCCAGCCAATTTGCCCGGCCGGAACCCCAGCCATCATGGCGTAATCGGGAACACTCTTGGTTACCACCGCACCGGCCGCAACAAAACTGTAGCGTCCCAATGTCGTCCCGCAGACGATAGTCGCGTTGGCGCCGATTGTCGCGCCACGTTTGAGTAACGTGGTTTCGTAAACACCGCGTCGGACGATTTGGCTTCGGGGGTTAGAAACATTGGTTAGTACGCACGATGGGCCTAAGAACACATCGTCTTCGATGACCGTGCCAGCATAGATTGCCACGTTGTTTTGGACTTTGACGTTGCGACCGATGGTGACTTCGTTGGCGACCATGGTGTTTTGGCCAAAGGAACATTGGGCTCCGATGACCGCACCGCCAAAGATATGTGCGAAATGCCAGATCTTGGTCCCGTCGCCAATTGAGGCGCCGTCGTCAACGATTGCAGTTTCGTGAGCGAAGTAGTTCATGCGGAAGCGGGAATGCAGGTTGGTGGTTATTTGAGATTGGGGTGGGCGTGTTCGCCGGGCGAGACGGGTTCGGATTGTCGAATCTGATAGACCGTTTCGATCGAAGGTCTGGCGTCCTGGATGCCGTAGCCGTTGCCTGCCAAAATATGTTCGTAAACTTTGGTGTGCAGATCGGTAAAGCCCTTCGAAAGATCAATTGCTTGACCGTCACAGGTAATACTGCGATAGGCGTAACCACCTTCTTTGACGACTTGGTCAGGCAGGTCGGATTCATCAACTGAAAGAAACCATTTGACGCGAGCCTTTTCCAGTTCCAAGACACCTGAATAACGACTGGGTTGAGCTAGGTGGACTTCATTTGATTCAACCTCACCAAAAACCCAAGATAGAAAATCGAAGAAGTGAATGCCGATGTTCATGGTCAGGCCACCAGACCGCGACGGATCCCCTTTCCATGAATGATGGTACCATTTTCCGCGACGGGTCACGTAGGTTAGCACGATCTCAGTTTTCTCTCCACTGGACTTTTTCTCAAAGTCAGATTTGAGTTTCAAGATGGCATCATGATGTCGTAGCTGGAGAATGTTGTAGACCTTCTTGCCGTGCAACTGCTCAAGTTCAGAGAGTTGATCCAGATTCCATGGATTGATGACAAGTGGTTTCTCGCATATCGCATCGGCGCCAATCCTCAGTGCCAGACGGCAATGGGCATCGTGTAGATAGTTAGGAGAGCAAATGGAAACATAGTTGACCGGCTTTCCATCAGGCTCGTTACGTTGTTTTTCGAGGAACCGATCAAGGCGTTCGTACTCCGTGAAAAAACTGGCTTCAGGAAAATAGCTGTCGAGCACACCTACCGAATCATGCTTGTCGAAAGCAACCAGTAATTGGTTGCCTGTATCTTTGATGGCTTTGTAGTGCTTGGGTGCGATGTATCCGGCAGCGCCAAGAAGAGCGAAGTATTTTTTAGGCATGAGTTGGAAGTATAATACAGTTGGAAGTTTTACTTGGTTTTCAAAGCAATCGTTGCTTAATCATTTTGTACGGAATGCGGAGTGGTTTCATTTTTCGCAAGTTTCAAATCATGATCAACCATCAGGTCCGCAAGAGCTTTGCAGGAAGTCTTCGATTGCCAGCCAAGGATGTCTTTTGCTTTGGACGCGTCACCCAGAAGCAAGTTTACTTCGGTTGGGCGGAAGTACCTTGGGTCGATTTCGACGTGAGGCTCCCAGTCAAAATCCAGACGTTCGCCTGAGAAATTCAAAAAGTCACGGATGCTGTGCGTCTCGCCAGTTGCCAAGACGAAATCATCTGGCTCTTTGTGCTGAAGCATCATCCACATTCCTTCGACATAATCTTCGGCGTAACCCCAGTCGCGTTTTGCGTCCAGGTTGCCGAGATAAAGCTTGTCCTGCAGTCCAAGTTTTATCCTGGTCAGTGCACGAGTAATCTTTCGGGTGACAAATGTTTCACCGCGCCGAGGTGATTCATGATTGAAGAGAATTCCATTGACCGCAAACATGTCGTACGCTTCTCGATAGTTCACCGTTTGATGGAATGCGTAGACTTTTGCACATGCGTATGGGCTTTGCGGGCGGAATGGAGTCGCTTCCGATTGCGGAACTTCGAGTACATCACCAAACATCTCGGACGAAGACGCCTGGTAGACTCGGACCGTTTTGTGCTTGTTCAGCTGACGAGCTGCTTCCAGCACATTGAGGGCCCCGACACCTGTGACTTGCAACGTGTATTGTGGAGAGTCAAACGAAACTCGTACGTGGCTCTGAGCGCCCAGATTGTAAATTTCATGAGGCGCGATATCGAGAACAAGGTTGGTAATGTTTTGACCATCAGTTAGGTCGCCGTAGTGCAAAAACAACTTGGCAGTGGGATCGTGAGGGTCGCGATAGATGTGTTCAATGCGGTCTGTGTTGAATGTACTGCTGCGACGAACGATTCCATGGACTTCGTACCCCTTGTCCAGAAGCAGTTCTGCTAAGTACGACCCGTCTTGTCCCGTGATGCCTGTGATTAGTGCTTTCTTTGCCATGTTGATCTTCTTAGTGTGACCGTAGTTTCTGAGCTTCCAGTTCATGGAGGAAGCAATCATAAGTTTGGCGTACTCCCTCATCCAAGCCAAGCTCGGCATTCCACCCAGTTGCATGAATTTGCGAGCAATCGGTAAGCTTCAAAGGAGTTCCGTCGGGTCTAGACTTGTCGTGCAGGATTTGGCCTGCAAAGCCGATGGTTCTTGCCACCAATTCAGCGAGCTCTTGAATGCTGATGTCCTTGCCGGTCCCAACATTGACTAGATTCGGTGGATCATCCAGCTTGAGGAGGTGAACTAGAGCATTTGCCAGGTCGTTAACGTGCAAAAATTCGCGTCGTGGTTTTCCCGTTCCCCAAATCGTGACTGAATCGGCGTTTGTCATTTTGGCTTGGTGAAAACGTCGAATGAGTGCCGGTAGTACATGGGAGTTTTCGGGATGATAGTTGTCACCAGGCCCATAGAGATTGGTTGGCATGGCCGAGTGAAATGTTACTCCGTACTGGCTGCGGTAGAACTCGCAGAGTTTCAGGCCACCAATCTTGGCAATCGCATAGGCTTCGTTTGTCGATTCAAGTGGGCCGCTCAATAAGCAGTTTTCCGGCATGGGCTGCGGAGCCGATCTGGGGTAAATGCAAGTGCTACCCAGGAACAAGAATCGCTTGGTATCGTTCTCGTATGCGGCGTGGATGGCGTTGGTGGCCATCATCAAGTTCTCGTAAATGAATTCTGCGGGATAGGTTTTGTTCGCGTAAATCCCACCTACTTTGGCGGCCGCAAAAACAACGACTTCGGGCTTTTCGGTTGCAAAAAAGTCGTTGACTGCAGCTTGGTTGCATAAATTCAACTCCTTCCTTGATCGCACAATCAACTTGCCTGCCCCTTTCGCTTCCAGGTTTCTTTGCACAGCTGCACCGACCATACCACGGTGCCCAGCGATAAAAATCCGCTGGTTCTGAAGAGGATTTGTTGTAGACGACGAGTTCAAGATTAGACGGGCTGGATTGGTGTGGATTTCCAAGCGATGATCCGCGCGCACTCCGTCCCCCTGGGTGACATCGAAGAACGAAAAATCAACCATTAAGGGCGTGTGTTCCGGGTGTTAAGGTCCGGTTCTACAACCATTCAGACTAACATCAGACCCCCGTATGTTAAATGCCTAACTTTGCGAAATAAGGGGTAATCAGAGTGGATTGGGGCATGATTTGAGGCCGGCAAGATCATTTGTGATTGTCAACAGACCAGTTATACGGATGGGGGCGATTTTTTGGCTAGATTGGTTCCAGTAGGCCTTCGTCAATTTCCATGGAAACTGCTTGTTCAAGGAATTTGACTGACACTAAAAAGCGAGTTTTCCCATCTCTCCGGACCACGATCCCTTCGTATCCTTGAAAAGGCCCCGTTCGGATTCGACATGGATTTCCTGCTTCCAGCTGAGCTTACGCATCAAGTCTTTCTCACGACGAGACATTGTGTAGATGCACATCCAGAGTCGTTGCCCGCCTGTCAGCAATGGCTTGTTGCTGAGCAGGTCAGCAGGATAGATGTTCGGAATGGGCATGAAAGGATTTGTACGCAATTGGGCCCAAGGCCAAGGTAAAGGGTGATTGTAACTTGGTGATCAGTTGCCGGTGATCTGCTCGACGTTTGTTGTGTTATAGCGTCCTGTAGTAATTTATCGCTCTCCATTTCGTTAGCCGGATAGAGCAGCAAATGCTTGTCAGAATCTGAGCTTTATTGACTTGGATTGGGCACTGGGAAGGGTTCGCGCTTTGTCAAAACTCAGAGATAAACAGAATGTCCTGCAACCATTCTTTCGGTGCATTTACGGTACGCGATAGTTAACGATTGTTGCAAACATTGATGGAATGATGGTTTCCATTCATTCCATTTTTCGCGATTTGGCTTACGCTTTATGAGCGTGGCTGTTTTCTTAGTTTGTAACTCAGCTCTCGATCGTTTGATGATTTGTGGTGCAAGCACTGGCAAATCCGAATCTGGTCGGCGAGATAGATGTTGTACCAACCAATTGTGTCAAATTCAGTAACCATTGACGATCAGACGCTGAAATTGCTGGCTGATTGCGCCGAAGAAATCGAAGGCGAGCTCGAGTTTGATCAGCTTACACGGACTCTTTTCGCAACTGATGCGTCAGCCTATCAGGAAATGCCGTTAGCCGTCGCCTTTCCTAAAACGACTGCGGATATATCCTGCTTGATTCAATTGGCCAGACAGATTGGTTGTGGATTGATCCCTCGAACTGCAGGAACATCTTTAGCGGGACAGGTTGTGGGCTGTGGAATCGTTGTTGACGTTTCCAAGCATTTCACCAACATTCTTGAGATCAATGCCGATGAAAAATGGGTTCGAGTCCAGCCCGGAGTGATTCGCGACGAACTCAATCAAACGCTGGCCAAGCACGGTTTGCTTTTCGGTCCGGAAACATCTACCGCTAATCGAGCCATGATTGGTGGGATGGTCGGCAACAATTCATGTGGCTCCAACAGTGTCATTTATGGAAGTACGCGAGAACATACCATTTCCATCAGTGGCTTCCTGAGTGATGGGTCGTTCGCGACGTTTGAGGGCCTGACTCCCAACCAGATTCAACAAAAAATTGATGATGGCGATTTGTTTGAAGCCAGTATCTACCGCGATACCATCAAGTTACTGGAAAGTGCCGAGACGCAGCGGCAGATCCTTGACGAGTTTCCCAAATCAGAAATTAGCCGTCGCAATACTGGTTATGCCATTGACCTGCTGTTGGACTGCGAAACCTTCAGCCCGAATTCTCATCAGCCGTTTAATTTTTGCAAACTGCTTGCGGGTTCTGAAGGCACGCTATTTTTCACCACCGAAATAAAACTCAACTGCCTTCCACTTCCGCCTCCGATTTCGGGATTGCAATGTGCCCATTTTGAATCGGTCGACCAAGCATTACAGGCGACGATAGTCGCCGTCAATTTTGGCCCTTACGCTGTCGAATTGATAGACCATTTTATTATTGATGGAGCGATGAGAAACATCGAACAGCGGCAGAACGCATTTTTCATTCAAGGAACACCAGGAGCGATTCTGGTGACTGAAATTCGAGGCCAATCGGAGACAGAAGTAAAATTGGTACTTGATCATCTAGAAACGGAGCTTAGGAATCGACAGCTAGGCTACCATTTCCCGGTGCTTTTTGGCCAAGAGACGTCTTGTGTCTGGAAGCTTCGTAAAGCCGGACTGGGAATCGTTGCCAACATTCCTGGTGATGAAAAACCGGTGGCTGTGATTGAAGATACGGCTGTTGCTGTTGCGGATCTACCAACCTTCATTCGGCAGTTCAATCAAATATTGAAATCCGAGTTTGGATTCGAGTGCGTGCACTACGCCCATGCTGGATCCGGTGAAATTCACCTCAGGCCTATTTTGAACTTGAAAACAAAGCAGGGCAATGAAGATTTTCGACGCATTGCTGAACGAACCGCTGACTTGGTCAAATCTTTCCGCGGCAGCTTGAGTGGTGAACACGGTGATGGGCGACTGCGTGGTGAATTTCTCCGCCAAATGGTTGGCGAACAGAATTACGAATTGATGCGCCAGATCAAATGTATTTGGGACCCCGAACGCGTTTTTAATCCCAATAAAATTATCGACACACCGGCCATGAATATCGGACTTCGATATCAGCCCGGCCAGAAAACCAAATCACTGGAAACGATTTTTGACTTTAGCCATGAGCAGGGATTGCAACGAGCTGCCGAACTATGCAGTGGGTCAGGCGATTGCCGAAAAACCCATTTGGCCGGAGGTACCATGTGTCCCAGCTATATGGCAACCAAAAACGAATCCGATTCGACGCGTGGTCGAGCCAATATGCTGCGGCATGTTTTGACCCATCCAACCAATCAAGCCCATCCTTTGGACAACAAAGACCTAAAACAAGTAATGGATCTGTGTTTGTCGTGCAAAGGCTGCAAACGTGAATGTCCTTCCAATGTTGACGTCGGCAAGATGAAAGCGGAGTTTCTGCAAGGCTACTACGACGTACATGGTGTGCCGTGGCGATCGAAGATGATCGCCGACTTCGCGTCGCAAATGAAACTCGCATCCAAGGTGCCTTGGCTGTTCAATTGGATGATTCGTAGCCGCTTGACCGCTAGTTGGATTAATCGCGTTGTCGGTTTTTCAACGAAGCGATCGCTGCCCAAACTTCATTCAATGACACTCGGCAATTGGTTTCGCAGGCGTCGACCACATCCGAACGCGGGAAGCCAAGGTAAAGTGTTTTTGTTCTGTGATGAGTTCACCAACTACAATGACACGCCAATTGGAATCGCGGCAGTCGAGCTGCTAGAGCGTCTCGGGTTTGCTGTTGAAATTCCCGAACATGTAGAAAGTGGTCGAGCAGCGATGTCCAAGGGACTGCTGCGAAAATCCCGATTTTTTGCGGAAAGCAATGTCAACTCCTTGGCAAGACAAGTGACGTCCGAAACGCCTTTGATCGGTATCGAACCTTCAGCGATATTTAGTTTTCGCGACGAGTACCCAAGTCTGGTTCGCCCTCAATTTCGCCAAGCAGCAAAGCAATTGTCCCCCCATGTGTTGATGTTTGACGAATTTTTCGAATCGTTAATTGACCGAGAATTAGTTGATCGCAAGCAGTTCTGCGAAAATGAACAGCTCATTCGACTGCATGGCCATTGCCACCAAAAAGCACTTTCGTCTTTGAAGCCAACGGTACGGATGTTGCAGTTTCCGAAAGGCTATCGTGTGCGCTTGATTCCGTCAGGCTGTTGCGGTATGGCGGGTTCTTTTGGCTACGAAACAGAACACTACGACATATCCATGCAAATTGGCGAACTTGTTTTATTTCCGGCCGTTCGTGCTGAACCCCAAGATACGATTATCGCGGCGCCAGGCACAAGCTGCCGCCATCAAATCGCCGATGGCACAGGTCGCACTGCATTGCATCCGATTGAAATCCTGCGATCTGCGTATCGAGGCTAGTGGCCTGTCAGAGCTTAGTTTCGGCGCTAGCCGCGGCTGAACAAACAAAAACCGTGGGCGTCCGTGGAAGAGTCATCGGCAAGTTCTTAGCGGGATTTTGTGGATTCTGCATGTTGGAGGTGGTTGGCGAGACTTGCCGGAGCGTTACGGGAAATGGCCCACGGTTTACAGTCGTTTTCGGCGATGGCAACGAACTGGGCTGTGGAATCGCATATTGAAATCGTTACTTGGAAAACTAGATTCCGCTGGAGGTCTTGATCGAAAACTCTGGTGTGTTGTTGTTCGTCCATGCAAAAAACCGGGAATCGAATGTCGTTTGTTCGTCGATAAACGGCCAATACCTGTTCCATCGCCGCGACAAAAGCAGCATTCTGTTTCGGTGGAATGCACAGAGGATAGCTGATCGATCATGAATAGCAGGGAGAGAGATTTTCCACGCGACATTACAGACGAACTTTTTTGTGGTTCATGAATTCTTATCTTTACGCCATGCCAGCGCGAACCAAATCGTGCAGGTGCAAGATGCCGATTGGTACGTTCTGATCTTTGACAACGGGAAGCACGGTAATCCCAGCGTTCTCCATTTTTTGCAACGCCTCCACGGCAAGAGTCTCAGCCGAAATTACCGTTGCGGATCGATTCATGTATTGATCAACGGAATCGGAAAGTGGGTTGGCTGATTTTTCAAATGTGCGTCGCAAGTCACCATCGGTAATGATGCCGGTCATTTGTCCGTTTGTATTGACGACGATGGCGCACCCAAAAGCTTTTTTGCTGATCTCCACTATCGTCTGCCGCAAATTCGTCATTTCTAAAACCACAGGAAGATCTTTTTCATGCATCAGATCAGCGACAGTCATGCGAAGCTTTCGTCCGAGACTGCCAGCGGGATGGTAGCGGGCGAAGTCATCCGTTGTAAATCCATGTAACTCCATCAAGGCAACCGCAATCGAATCACAGACTGCCATGGCTAAAGTCGTACTGGCGGTTGGAGCCGTTGAGATCAGGTCCGCCTCTTTGGAGACCGAGATATCAATGATCAGATCTGCTTTGCGCCCTAACGCACTGGATCGATTTCCTGTAACACCGATCACTTTGATTCCTTCATTGCGCATGTAGGGAAACATCTCGACGACTTCAGTGGTTTCGCCGCTGTAGGACAAGGCAAGCAAACAATCACCCGCGCAAACGGCTCCCAAATCACCATGCCCTGCTTCGCCCGGGTGAACAAAGAATGACGGTGTCCCGGTACTGGAGAAGGTGGCTGCCGCTTTTCGGGCAATGAACCCCATCTTGCCCATGCCCGTGGTGACCAGTCTGCCATTCGTCTGGTCGATCATTCTGATGGCTTCAACAAAATGCTCATCAACGCGCGTGACCATTTCAGCGATACAATGAGATTCCCATCTCAGTGCTTCCGTGACGCATTCTCTAATACGATTCGAATCAAAATTTTCCGTGAGTTCGCGTGTCATGAGCGTTCAATGGTTGATTGAGAAATGTTGATATTCATCATTACGTGGTCAGGCGGATTCCTGAGCAAGTTGCTGGTCGACTTGTTGGGCAAGTTCGATGGTAACTCTGGAGACTTCGATCAGTTCATTGTTAGGAATTGGCCAGTCGCCTCCAGAAAATATCGCGTCAATGAAGCTTGCAAGTTCTGCTGCATGACCTTTGTTCTAGCTGCGAGTTTTCAAACTGCCACCACCATCAATCTGTTTTGAGCGGCGAAAATTGTCGCAACTGAATACTTTCCGCCCGCAAATACTTCAATTCGCTCCTTAGGAAAGTCTTTGCTTCCGTTTGCCAGATTGCGATGTGATTTGAGGCCGGCAACGTCATTTGTGATTGTCAAAAGACCAGTTATACGGATGGGGGCGATTTTTGGGCTAGATTGGTTCCAGGAGGCCTTCGTCAATTTCCATGGAAACTGCTTGTTCAAGGAATTTGACCGACACCAAAAAGCGAGTTTTCCCATCTCTCCGGACCACGATCCCTTCGTATCCTTGAAAAGGCCCCGTTCGGATTCGACATGGATTTCCGGCTTCCAGCTGAGATTCGGGGGTCAATGGGACTTCGGCATGAATGATTTCAAAGATCTGGCGAAGGTCAGAAACCAGTTGCTCGTGCTGTTCCACGATGGAGCACTTGGAGATTGTATTGGTCGTAAGCGCCTGGTATCGCTCTTCTTCGCTGGCGTACATGAATATGTAGTTGGGGAAGAGCGGGATATAGCTTGTGCGAAGTCGACCCGCATTGGAGCGGAATCGCTTTGGAATGATCGGCCCATAAAACGGAATCTTCCAGCTGGTGAGCTTACGCATCAAGTCTTTCTCACGACGAGACATCGTGTAGATGCACATCCAGCGTCGTTGCCCGTTGCTCAGCAATGGCATGTTGCTGAGCAGGTCAGCAGGATAAATGTCGTTCTCTCGTTTCAGGATGGGCATACAAGATTATTCGGCATTTTCGCCGATGACGTAAAGATCCAAATGGAGCAGTTAAGGAGGCAAAACGAAAAAACTTTGAGAAGCGACCAGGTCGAATTTTACGATTGCTAGCCAGAGGCAGGCGATCCACGGAACTTCTCATATTCGTGATATCGCAATATACCTTGGCGCTCGTGCCTAAGTTCGCAATCCCGATCAGGATCGTGCAAATAATCTCAGTCTAGTCTGGTGGCCTGTCAGAGCATAGTTTTGGGATTAGCCGTTTCGGAGCTAGCCGGGGTTGAACATACAAAAACCGTGGCTAGCGCCAAAACGGCTAATGTCACCAGCTCCAGTTTTTAGCTTTGGCAAACGACTAGACCTGTTTCCAATACCATTTGACGGTTTCTCTCAGACCTTGCTCCAATTCGATCTGTGGCTTCCAACCGAGGTCGTCATAAATTTTACTTGCCCGCATTGCGTAGCGAAAATCGTGGCCAGGGCGGTCCTTCACATACTCGACGAGCTTTTCAGAGGTGCCCACGGATGCCCCGCAAAGTTCATCCGTTATCTGACAAACTTTTGAAATGAGTTCGTTGTTGCTTAGCTCGCAATCCCCACTAATGTTGTAGCTGCCACCCGTTTCACCCGACTCCATTACTCTTACTAAAGCCTGAACGTGGTCTGATACATGAATCCAGTCGCGAACGTTTTTGCCTTCGCCGTAAACAGGGATTCTTTGGTTTTGACGAACCGCATTGATGATGACCGGAATCAATTTCTCTGGATATTGCCAAGGCCCGTAGTTGTTGGAACAACGTGTGGTGATCACCGGCAGGCCGTAAGTCACCCCCCACGCGTGCACAAGGTGGTCAGCGGCAGCTTTGGTGGCCGAGTAGGGAGATCGAGGCGCATATGCGGTTTGCTCGTCACAGGGCTGGTCCTCCATACTAAGTGAACCAAATACTTCGTCCGTCGAAACATGGATAAAGCGAAAATCGGATTTCCACTTCTCTTCGGTGCCAGCCAATAACTCGCGACTGCCCTCAAGCAGGTGGAATGTTCCACGGATGTTGGAATCAATAAATGCGGTGGGCGCCTCAATACTGTTGTCGACATGCGACTCGGCCGCCAAATGGAGTACGCAATTTGGACGGTGTGTCTGAAATACCTGTCGAACTTGAGCCATGCAGCAAACATCAACTTTTTCGAACCGATAACGTTCGTATTGCTGAAACTCATCCAGCACGGACGCGTGGCTGGCATAGGTCAAGCAATCTAAGTTGACGACCAAATGAGGAGTATTTTTCAAAAGCCAACGGACCAAATGCGAGCCAATAAAGCCAGCGCCTCCAGTCACCAGGATTGTTCGAGTAGATTTCGACATCCCCCTATCGTAAATCCACAACGAAAGTCTGCAATGGATGACTCGCCACTGTTTGTCTCACGCAGTAGAATTCGCGGGTCGATTTTTCTCACTTAGAAACGAAATATGGCTTCATCTGACGTTAGTTATCTTGTTTTCGATGTCGAAAGTGTCACAGACGGTGAACTGGTCAGTGGGGTGCGATATCCTGGTGAGAATTTGTCCCCTGCTGAGGCGATTGAGAAGTATCGCAATGAATTGGTCGAAAAATGGGGCTCAGAGTTTATCCCATACACGTTTCATGTCCCGATCTCAGTAACCATAGGCAAGGTCTCAAAGGATTTGCGCCTGTTCGAAATCAAGTCTTTGGACGAACCCGACTATCGCCCCCATGAAATTGCCCGAAAATTCTGGAAAGGTTGGGAGCACTATGGTCAGCCGACCTTGGTCAGCTTCAATGGACGCACCTTTGATATCCCGTTGCTGGAATTGTCGGCATTCCGGTTTGGGCTCAATATTTCTGAGTGGTTAGCTGAAGCGAAGATTAGTTATGAGAAACCACGCAATCGCTTCAACCAGAAATCTCATTTGGACTTGCAGGAAGTCCTGACGAATTTTTCCGCGACTCGATTTAACGGTGGATTGAATCTGGCGGCGATGATCCTTGGCAAGCCAGGGAAAATGGGAATTGCCGGGCACATGGTTCAGGACCTTTACGATCAGGGTGAATTGAAACGTATCAATGACTATTGCCGCTGTGATGTTCTGGATACCTACTTCGTCTTCCTGAGATACAAAGTGATGTCAGGTGAGATTTCTGTTGAGCGGGAACAAGAACTGGTTCAAGAGGTTTCCGACCAGCTGCGCGCAGAATCTGCTACGCAAGAAGTTTACGCGGAGTATCTCAATGGGTGCGGCGAATGGAAGAACCCCTGGAGTACTGACGACAGTAAAGAGCCAGAGAGCAATGATGAAGCTGAAGCAAGTGATTCGACTTCATGATCCTTTGATAAGTTTTTTTTAAACACTTCGAATCCCACTTCAGCCAAACCAAGACCACCATGAATAAAAACCGTCTACTTCAACGTTTTCTTCAGTACGTTCAAATTGATACGACTGCGGTCGAAGACACGGAGTACTACCCGAGTAGCCCAGGCCAAATCGCCTTGGGGAAAATCATTGTTGAGCAACTTCAGGAAATGGGAATCGCGGAAGTTCGTCAGGACGAAAAGGGTATCGTACTTGCGACGGTTCCGGCGAGCCGAGGTTGCGAAGACATGCCGGTGGTGGCTTTCAATGCCCATTTTGATACTTCTCCCGAGACTACGGGCGCCGGAGTGAAACCAAATGTCATCGAAAATTTCGACGGCAACGATGTGACCCTTTCTGGTGATCCGACCAAAATCATTACCCACAAAACATGCGCAGAGCTTCCTGCAGCTGCTGGCAAAACGATCATCACGACGGATGGGACTACATTGTTGTGGGGACGACAAGTGTGGAATTGCGATCATGATGGAGCTGGCAAACATCTTGCTGGAAAACCCGGAGGTTCCCCATGGTCCTGTGCGCTTGCTCTTCACCTGCGATGAAGAGATTGGCAAAGGTGTCGATCACGTGAATATCGAAGAGGTCAACGCGACGGTCTGCTATACCTTTGATGGCGGCGGAGAGAATGATGTTGACTGTGAAACGTTTTCAGCCGATATGGCTCTGGTCACTTTTCAAGGCGTCAACATTCATCCCGCCATCGCAAAAGACAAAATGATCAATGCGATTCGCGCCGCAGGTTGTTTTATTGCCAAGATGCCAGCTGAGCTTGCCCCGGAGAGGACCGATGGCCGCGACGGATTCCTGCATCCCTATGTACTCGAAGGTGGGGTGGCCAAGGCGACTTTGAAAGTCCTCCTTCGCGACTTTGAAAGTCCTCCTTCGCGACTTTGACTCTCAAAAACTGAGTGACTACGCAGAGCTCTTGAAATCAATCGCGCCCGCGGTTGAGTCGGAGTGTGTTGGGTGCAAAGTTATTGTCGATATCAAAAAGCAGTATCGCAATATGGCTGACGGGTTAGTCGACGAACCCCGTGCCGTTGAATTTGCCGTCGAAGCTCACAAGCGTTTGGGTCGTGCGCCAAAGCAATCGATCATTCGGGGCGGAACGGATGGGTCGAGGCTTACTGAACTTGGTTTGCCGACACCGAATCTCTCGTCAGGCCAACACAATATCCACTCGCCTCTGGAATGGGCTTGCCTGGATGAAATGGTGGCTGCCGGCGAAGTTGGATTCGAGCTATTGAAAGTATGGGCTGGACACTAGTCCTCAATCAACCTGAACTGAAGGGAGTCATGCCAAGCATGCTCACGCAAGCGTGAAGCATGGCACCCACTAAAACTGGTCAATTCAGCTTTGACGAAGCACTATCACAGATTGCACATCTCGATAGATTAAGTTTATTGAAGTCTGCTCAAAGATGCATTTTTCGAGCTGGATGAAATTGAGGTTAGTACACCGAGTGTTGTCTGAGTATTGCTTGAGTTAGGTGGGTGCTGGGTGCCATGGCCTCGCTTGCGTGGCCATGTTTTGTGCATTGCCGCTTTAAGTTGGGTTGTTGTTAAAACCAGGTTGCCGTTATCGCGGAGCGGCTGTGATTTCCTCGCGTAAAAGTGGTGTTCGAAGACGTCATGCTTTATGGAAACCCGACGCGTGAGCGAGGACGAACCCGACACGTCCTCGCTCACGCACTTTGAAGTTGCGCTCTTTTTGGGTGCTATCAGAAATTGATATTGCATGAAAAGCAGTCTCCCCCGATGTCCAGTTCATTGAATTCTCACCTTTGACCAAAGGAGACTGCAATGATCATCGTCGAACAAACCGCGGGATCGCTCAAGAGGTATCTCGAAAAAAGCTTGGTTTCTGAATACGCCCGGTTGATGGTGATGCGAATGGTACTGGCATTTTTATTGCATCGTGGCCGCATGTCTTGCTCGTCGGCGGCGGGGATGATTGCTTCCCGGCCCATGCATCGTGGCCAGGTGACTCGCTTTCTGGCGCGTCCTCGTTGGCAGAAGGTCGATTTTAACCAACCGCTACGGGCGGCCCTGCTGCAATTAGAAAGTGGGAAAGGGAAGTTCATTTTTATCGTGGACCTGACGCTTTTCAGTCAGGCGGGTGTTAAATCCGAGAACACTTACAGCACCGGTAATCGGGAACGGCGCAAAATCAAAAAAGGCTCTCGCTACAACAAGAAGAAAACCCGTCGCAAGAAAGTTCATGGCTTTACGTTTGGACTGTTAATCACGCCTTCGGGATATCGGATTCCATTTCAAACTCCTCACTACACCAAAGAGTATTCGAAGAAGAAAGGCATAACGCCTCAAACCAGTGCCCAGGCGATGGCTGAGATGATTCGCCAACTGCCGTTGGACGAAGAAGCCGAAGTGGTAGTGCTGGGCCCACTGGAGAACGACCAAAATTACGATCACGTCTGAAGGATTGGACGGGACTGTCGCTGAAAACGATCAGGCTTCGAGCCTCAACTGGCAAGTACGCTGACTATCGGCGACTGTCTCGTTGGCGTGTTGGGCCGAAAACGAAAACCAGGACGTATTACGCCCATCAGGAAAAACGGAACGTTCACAACGTAGGTTGTGTGGGGCTTGTTTTTTCGACAATGAAACCAAATTTGGAGAAAGCGACTCCCAATGATGTCAAAATATTGATGACCAATGCGACCGGCATGAGTGTGACCGAGGTGATTGAGTTATATTCGCTGCGCTGGCAGATCGAGTTATTTTTCAAAGAGCTGAAATCAACGCTGGGCGTTGGCCAGTATCAGTTTGAAAAATTCGAAGCCGTGGTAGCTTGGATCAACTGCGCGATTACGACGGTGCTGTTCCTGGAACAGCTTCGAGCCCGGAAACTTGCTGATCGACGCTTGAGCGAGGAACGACGGCGTTGGTGGGTGGCGCAGCGAATCCACGGATTGTCTGAAGCCTTTCACCAGCAATGTACTGGCGAGGAGATGAATTACCTCGCCAAACGACTGGAAACTTCTGGAGGCGTTCAAAAAATGAAACGATTGCTCATGCTCGCTTTACCCAAAGAATTCCGAAGTGCCGTATGATTTTCAAGCAATATAGCGCAACTTCAAAACTCACGCATCGGGTTACCATTGCCACCTCAAGAAATGTGATTTCTCTCAACGCATCGCCGCTAAGCGGCTGTTGCCTTTACCCCAGACTTTCAGTCAGCGTTAACATCCTCAACCAAGAACAGAGTCGCGGTACGACGACATTTGAAAGGTTCGCAACTACGTTTTTACTGCGGTCGAGCGTTTGAAGCGTTGACCCAAGAGGCCATCGCTGAGATCCGTTGTGGCATTTCGATCACTCAGGTTCGGGCGGAAAATTGCCGCCAACGTCATCGGCAGGTACCAGGCAACGTAGATTCCCCCACCAAATCCATGCCAAAATTGGACGGCAACCATCACGGCGGCCGAGTAGGCGATTAGCGTTCCTACATTCTTGCGAATTGGCCAGAGGGCAAACGATACGCACAACGCAATAAAGGCCACGACAATGGGTAAACGGAACCAGGGATCCCAACCCAATCCCCAAACGCCCCCAAGACCCTCCAGCCTTGGCCACCAGAATCCGAAGATCCCAATCAGACGATTGAAGAAGTCGGCTGTATTCAGTGAGACAAACACAAGGCTACCAATGCTGCAGCCAACGGAAATGAAGATGCCAATCAAAAACTGCTTGAAGCCCTTTTCCCAATAAAAACTTATCCAGAGCGGGAGCAAAAAAAGCGGATAGTACGAGACTCCGATGGCGGACCCGATAAATATTCCCGCAAGCCCGGGACGGCGGTAGCAGGCAACTGCCCAAATCAACAGCGCAGCGGGCAGAACATGCGGAACGTGGCCAGCATAAACGGCGGTATAGGGCAGCATCAGATAGATGGTTGCCATTCCAACACCGACCAGGAAATTGTGAAAGTGAAAATTGCCGATGAAAATTAGAGCGAACATAATCGCGAGTTGCCCGACAATCGCCAATGTTTTTGCCGCGGCGATATAGTTGCCGAGGTTGGCTTGTTGGTCTGGATCACTTTCGAGCATGTCGGAGCCGCTCGAAAATGTAGGCATGACGGGTAGCAGGTAAAACAGGGCATAGCCAGGACCGTGTTGCCGAACCTCCGCAGTGTCTGGATCTTCGCCGGCCTGACGTTGGAACAGCCGCAGCGCACTTTTTGCGCCCGCAACGTTCATGTCGACCGCCTTCGCTTGAAGGACGTTGGCAAAAGAAAATGCCAGTAAACTACACAGCAGAAAAACCAAACCGCCGACCGATAGATTGGGGTCCAGCAACGGTTTCCGCACCAGCAGTGGGTCCAATAGGAGTCGCAATAGAAAGATGCTGCCAACGACAAACAGCCAGATATGCCCGAACAGCATCATCCGTTGACCACCCGTAAAGCGACCGTTTAATGCATCCTGTGCAGTCGGTGGGGACTTGGTTTCCAGTTTTGACTCGGAATCATCGTCCGTGGGAATTTCACTCGCCTCATTGTCTGCTGGCGTCACTTCAGTTGCTGGGTCTGCTGTTCGTGTGGCCTGGTCTAATTCTCCACCGTGCAATGCCAACAAAACGCCTGGTGCCAAAAGTACAATCAAGATCAAATCGAAGTTTCTGACGCTCCAGAAACGATTGAACTTGAAAAACAAGGCCAGCATCAGCAGCGACGAAAGGTATGCCCAGTTCGTTACCTGAATCTGTTCAAAGGAAAAAGGAAATTCCATTACGGGCCGGCTGAGAGTGAAGCTTCAAAACGTAAAATCGCGATCTTCTTATTCTCGATAATTTGCGCGATGAAGGCAATAAACAAAGACTGTTGGTCAGCCCGTTGAAACGAGCGAATATGATACATTCGAAATCACATTTCTGATGTGAATTCTTGTCGACGTAAAGGTGATTGGTGGTGATTGGCGACGAGAACTTCCCAAAACCAACGAGTTAGGGCATTTCCGGCGTAAATAGCGAATTGAAATGAAGCTGCTTTCCATCAAAAATAATACAGCAACAGACAAATGCCTAACAAAATAGCTGCCCAAACCGCCATCGTACTTGTCGGCCAAGGGCGACCAAAAATCCCAACTTCTCCATAGGAGTTGCCAAGCTGTTTTAGTTGACGGTTGAGATTTTCAACGAAGTATTTTCTCACGGTAGAGTCAATTGCGGAAATCACCGCACCGATTCCAGCAATACACGCGGGAAGCAATCGCCGATAAGTCCAGTCCGTATCGAGATTTTCCGATGGCATCTCTTCCGGGTAAACATTCAGCTTCATCAGGAATACAAATGCCAAAGCCGCAAATAACAGCAGCTGCAATTGCATGACGACGTGAGCTGTTGTGTAGGGAACATACTCATGCCCTTCGTGAAACTCAAAAGGCAAAATCTTGTAGAGCATCGGATAGGCGACACCCAATCCAACACAAAGGAACGCGGCCATTCCCATCGCCAGGAGCATGTTCCATGGCGCTTCCTTCGGACGCTTTCCAGAGTCGTGGGCAAAGAACGCAAAGAATGGGATCTTGATTCCAGAATGTTCCATCACACCGGCGGAGGCAATCAACAGCACGATCCAAACAGGGAACATATGCTGTTCAGCCGCTGCAGAAATGATCATCGACTTACTGACGAAACCAGACAAAAGCGGAAACCCGGCAATTGCCCCGGCCCCGATGGTGCAAAACAACGTGGTCAATGGCATGGATTTGTGTAGCCCGCCAAGTTCGCTGGCTTTGCAGGTGCCAACCTGTTTTAGGACCGCGCCCATCGACATGAATAACAGGGCTTTGTAAATAATGTGGCAAAACGCATGAGCAGCCGTTCCATTGAGTGCGAGTTCTGTTCCGATTCCAATCCCTACGACCATAAACCCAAGCTGGTTGTTCAAGCTGTAGGCAAGGACCTTACGCAAGTCGTTTTCAATGACGGCGAATACAATCGGGAACAGGGTCATCGCACAGCCGATCCAGATCAGCTCTTCCATCCCGGCAAATCCGCGAGCCAGCGAGTAGATCGCCAGTTTAGTTGTAAACGCACTTAGGAATACCGTGCCGGTAACGGTCGCTTTGGGGTAAGAGTCCTGTAGCCAGTTATGCAGCAAGGGGAATGCACACTTGATGGCAAACGCTGCCAGGATCAATTGAGCGCCCAGATCAAAATCGAAAAAGCTGGCGGTATCACCAGGTTTCAGACCGAGGAAATGCTCAAACGCAATCGAACCCGTTTCTTGAAATCGAATGATTGCCCCGGAAAGCAATAACACGCCCGAGCCGACTTGGATGATCAAATACCTCATGCCAGCGCGGTAAGATCGCTCAGTCCCAGTCGCCCAAATCAATACCACACTGGAAAGTGCGGTGAGCTCCCAGAAAACAAACAAGGTAATCATGTCACCCGCGCAGCAGGCCCCAATCGCGCCGCCCGCATACATCATGGCGGCAATATGTTGTTTCGTGTCTTGAACATGAAGCGCATAAATGGATGCCATGATGGCCGCCAGATGGAACACTAGTCCAAAGATGAAGCTTAGATGATCGATTCGGACCATCGTGAGCGTCTGTTCAAATAATCGGATCTGCCCGAACTCACTGTGAGGCGTCAGGCAAAAAACGATCAGGCTGATGGTGGAAAGCAGTACGGCTCCTGCCGCCGCAAATCGTTTGCCGACAAAGGCCAAAAGCAACGCGCCCAATACCATGATCAGGCCCGGAGGAAGATGATGCATCAACTCAGGCATCGTAGTAGTCCTCCTTGCGTTTGATGATTAGTCGCAAGCCTTTGCCGAGAAAGACGACAATGACAAATGCCGCAAACCCAAAAATAGCTTGAAAGCCAATGAAGTTTTCGTACTTCGGGAAATGCGGTGGGTGATGCTCATCAAACATTGGAAAAACCCATTGAGCAATCACCGTTAGGGCACAGGCAATCATCAAGCCAATGCTGATCAAGTTGACGTTGCGTTCAAACCAACTTCGATCGTGTTGATCCGTAGAATGAGCTTCGTTTGTCTGTTTTTTAGTCATTTCGATTTACCCCGCCGCCCTGGTGATTGGTTCAAGGAAATCGTAAAGCCAGTTGACAAAGAAAAAGAGTGCGACACTGCCAATGGCTGTAATGCAAAGTGGTACGACACACATCATCGGTGCTTCTTTGAAGGCAATTTTCTTGCCGTCTTCGGGAGCCATAAAGGCGCGAATGGGAATAGGAATCAAGTAGGCGATATTGAGTAACGAACTGATCATCAACGTCGCAACCAGGAAGAAATAGCCGGCTTCCGCGGCACCCATTGCCAGGAACCACTTGCTCCAGGCCCCTCCGCCTGGAGGCAGGCCAATAATGCTGATGGAAGCGAGTAAGAAGGCTGAAAAGGTGATCGGCATTGCGCGACCAAGGCCTCGCATATCACTGATATTCGTTTTGTGAGACGCCACATAGATGGCTCCAGCACAAAAGAACAACGTGATTTTTCCAACGGCATGCGTGGCGATGTGCATGCCTCCGCCAATCGCACTGGCCGGAACGGCCAACGCCGCACCCAGAGTGATATAGGCCAACTGACTGATCGTTGAATACGCCAGTCGAGCTTTTAAGTTGTCTTTGGTCATCGCGACCAGCGAGGCGATGAGAATCGAAGCACCGGCCAGATAGCAAAGCCACTGAGCAATGTTGGTGTCGTCGATCAGTTCAATGCCGAAAATGTAGATGGAGACTTTCAATACGGAAAATACACCGACTTTTACGACGGCAACCGCGTGCAGTAGCGCGCTGACCGGAGTCGGCGCAACCATCGCGGCGGGAAGCCAACGGTGAAAAGGCATCAAAGCGGCCTTGCCAATGCCGAACGCGAAAAGGCCCAGCAAAATGGATAACTGAGTGGCGTCGACTCTTTTTTCTTCAAAGGCCTCTCGCAGGATACCGCCTTGGGTAAAGTCCAGCGTTCCGGCCAGATTCCAGGTCCACGCGATCGCCAGCATGAAAAAAGCAACCGACGTAGAAAGCAGAATGCCCAGGTAAACTCGCCCACCGCGCTTGGCTTTTTCGTCGCCATGATGAGTGACGAGCGGATAGGTCGAAATGGTCATGACTTCATAGGCCACGAACAGGGTGAACAAATTCGCCGAGTAGGCAGCGGCAATGGCCGCAAAAATGGCGATCGCAAAACAGGCGAAAAAGCGTGTTTGGTTCTTTTCGTGATGGCCACGCATGTATCCGATTGCGTAAAGCGTGGTCAGAATCCAAAGTCCGGAGGCCACCAACGCAAACAGCATCCCCAGCCGTTCGATCTTGAATTCAATCATAAACCCAGGCATCATTTCGCCAAGCGCCCAAGTAGGAGCTTCGCCGGCATCCACGCGTATCGCCAACATGATCGTTACCACGAACAGGGCGATCGATACCAAAATGGTACAGGCTTCGCGAATGTTGGGAGCCTTGTCAAAAAGATAAATCAGTGCGACAGCAACCAGTGGCAACCCAAGCGAAATTTGAATCAATAGTTCGGAGGTCATAGCGAGCCCCCCATCAATGTCGCGGCAGCGAGTTTGGCGAAGTAGGCGGAGTAGTCGGTCCATACGCCAAACACAATCGTGGCGAAAATGACCACGTACATGGGGATCAGCATCGATAGCGGTGCTTCTTTAGCTTTTGCTGCTTTCTCAGAAATCGTTTCGGAGAAGTAGAGTGTTTCAACAACTCGCCAAACGTATACGACAGCCAGCAGCGAACTGGCCAGCATCAATACAGCAACGGGCCACTGATCCGATTCGAGTGCTGCGGTCAACAACATCCATTTGCTAATAAATCCACAGGTCATGGGAACGCCGATCAAGCCCAGCCCTCCCAGTACCCATCCAAAGGAGGTCCAGGGCATGGTACGCCCGGCGCCTCGCATGTCCTTCAATTGAACGGATCCCAGTCGCAACATAAAGCAACCCATCACCATAAACAGGCCACCTTTGATTAACGCATGGTTGAACATATGTACGATTCCGGCTGCCAATCCGTTTTCGCTGCCCATGCCAATTCCCAGCAACATGTAACCGATTTGCGCGATGCTGGAGAAAGCCAATAGGCGTTTGATGTTTTGTTGATAGATCGCAGCAGTCGAAGCCACGATGATCCCAACCAATGAAAGACATGCAATGGCAGTACCCATCGACATGGCTTCAAAGGCAAATTCGGGCGTGTAAATCACATAGACCAATCGAATCAACGCATAAACCGAGACCTTAGTCGCCGTCGCTGCAACAAAAACGGTGACCACCGAAGGGGCATAGGTGTATGCATTGGGAAGCCATGTGTGCAAAGGAAAGACCGCCATCTTGATACAAAGTCCGATGGTCATGAACGCAAAGGCGACTTGCAACGTCCGAGGCCCTTCGGCACGCTCAAGTTGATCTGCAATATCGGCCATGTTGAGCGTGCCGGTCATTTGATAAAGCAGCCCGATTCCGATCAAGATAAAGGTCGCACCAATGGTGCCCATGATCAGATAATGAAACGCTGCCAATGGGGCTCGCCGTGATTTGCCCAGACTAATTAACGCATAGGAAGAAAGGGACGAAACTTCCAGGAAGACGAAGACGTTGAACAAGTCCCCCGTGATGCAGATGCCCAGGAGCCCTGTCATGCACAGAAGGTAAGTGGCATGAAACAAATAGTGTTTTGAACGCGGGATTTCTTTTTGGATACTGGTCGGGGCATAGGTCATGACAATTGCGCCAAAGAAGGACACAAATAGCATGACAAATGCGCTTAAGTGATCAACGACATATTCGATGCCGTAAGGCGGTTCCCATCCACCCAGATTGTAGTGAATGACCCCTGTCGCTTGAACTTGCAAAAGCAGTGCAAGTGAAATGGCAAAAGTGATCCAGCACGCGAGCAATGAAAGCGAGTAGGCGAGCTTGCGGTTCTTAATCAGAACGCAAAGGGGAGCCGCAACCAAAGGGATTGCGACAAGCAGGATGGGAAGTTGTTTTTCGATCACGATCGTCGGTCAATCTCCAGAATTTCGTCTTCTTCGATTGTCCCGTAGTCTTCTCGAATGCGAACAATCAACGCCAACGCAAGCGCAGTGGTTGCGATGCCAACGACAATCGCAGTCAGCATCAATACGCTGGGGATTGGATTGGAGTAAAGTTTTTCGGCGATTTGCTCGGCGTGTTCCGCCACGTCATGATGAACTTCTGAAGTGCCGTGGGCGACTTCACCTACGGCGTGAGCGTGCTCCTCAGCGTGTTCAGGATGATGCCCATGACTCAGGTGTTCTGCTTCTTCACGGGTAAGAATCGGGGCGGTTCCGTTTTTGACTTTTCCCATGGTGATATAGAGCAAAAACACGGAAGTCTGAAAAATGTTCAGCCCAATGATCGTCTTGATCAGGTTTTCACTGGCGATGACGATGTAAAAACCGGTCATCATCAAAAAGATCACGATCCAGTAGTTGTAGAGCCCGAGAATCAATTCAGTATTCATTTGGCGGGCTCTCGACTGGTGAAGGCGTAAAAGATCATCGTCATCACTGCCGATACCGTTATTCCCACGCCCAATTCGACAACAAAGATTCCCAAATGCTGCCCCTCGGGCAAAATGTGTTGTTCGGTCAAAAATCCGTGTTTCAAGACATCGTAGTCCAGAAAATTTCCCCCCAACAACATCGTGGCTACGCCGGTTCCTGCATAGATGAGCAGGCCCAACGCGATCAATTTTTCGATGGCGATCGGCGGAGCCACTCGTTTGACTTCGGCGATGCCAAATACCAGACCAAATAAAATCAATGCTGAAGCAAAAATGACACCCGCCTGAAATCCACCGCCAGGACCAAAGTCTCCATGAAACTGGACATAAAATGCGAACAGCAGAATATAGGGGATCAGTAATTTGGAGACGACTCGAATAATCGGAAACGAAATCATGCGACCGTCTCCTTTTCTTCGTCATCATCTTCTGGTTTTCGCAGAATCAAAAGTACAGCAATTCCCGCTGTAAAAATAACGGCAGTTTCGCCGAGTGTGTCATAGCCTCGATAGCTGGCCAGGACCACAGTCACCACGTTGGGCATTCCGCCGTGCCCCATATCGGGTTGTGACTTTTCGACAAACGAGGGTTGCGGATACTTTTGTGCTGGCGCGTTTGCGTCACCGTAGTGAGGCATGTCCAGGGTGCCATAAATTAACGCAGCACCTGTGACCGTAACGACAAACAGGCCGATGATCGGTGATTTACGACTGGGCCTTTCTTTACGGCCCGTTAGTGCGAGAGTGCTGAGCAGCAATACCGTTGAAATCCCCGCACCGACCGCCGCCTCAGTAAATGCAACGTCTGGTGCATCCAGAATCAACATCCATCCAGCACTTAAGAAACTGTAAATGCCGGTGAACATGACGGCAGCCCACAGGTTGCGAATTCGTGCAACGGTAACCGCAGTCAACGCCAGCAATGCGAGAATCGGAATGACAATCAGGTCCATCATGAAGGCAGCCTCAATTCTTCTTCGTGTCGTCGAGAACAGGTTTCAAGCCTTGCGATAGCGCTGACTTGGCCAACGCATGGCAAGAGGCTGGACTGGTCATGACCAGGAAAAACAAAATCATCATGAGTTTGACTGCGACTAATGGGCCCGTAGCTTGAAAGATAAGACCGATAACGATCAAGCCAGCTCCCAAAGTGTCGGTGATGCCACCCCCATGTAAACGCGAAAAAAACTCGGGCAATCGAACGATCCCAATTCCACCTACAATGGAAAAAAATGAGCCAAGGATCAAAAAGATCCAACTGACAATATCTAAGGCAAGTCCCATTATGTCTCCTTCTGTCCGAACGAACCGAACTCAGAGAAACGCAGGAATGCAACCATACCGATGAAATTCATCAGGCTATAAAGCAAAGCAAGGTCAAGAAAGTCTGTTCGCCCCGTCAGGAACCCGATCACACAGATCAGGAGAACGGTTTTCGTACCAATCATATTCAACGCCAGGACTCGGTCGAAAACCGTGGGGCCTAGCATCGCTCGAATCATCGCCAGAACGATGGTGACCAAGACTGAGGTCGCAGCAACGTAGAACATTACGATTTGCCCTCCAGCCGCTGCACTCGTCTTCCCATTTCGCCGGAAAGATCTTCTTCAGCGCCTTCAAACGAAAGTGCATGGACGAGAATTCGATCACCCTCCATCGATACGGCAACCGTTCCAGGAGTCAAGGTAATGGAATTGGCCAAGATGACTCGTCCAATCTCCGAATTTTGGTGAGCGCCGACCTCAATCATCGTACGGTGCATCGGGAGATCGGGAGCAAGAATGATTTTGGTCACTTCTATGTTCGATTTTACAATTTCCATGGCCAACCATGGTGCATAGGTCGTAAAGGGGCGAAGCCCAAGTTGGGCAGGTGCACCCTCTTCGTCGACAATGTGCATGCGCGTGACAATCCACATGCAAACGATGCAAGAAATGACACCGAGTCCGATGAGAAAAGGTTCAAAGATTCCTGACCAAAGCAGCCAACTGGAAATCAGTGCGAGGGCCAAAGTGAACGTATACTTCATGTAGACGGTTGAATTGTGATGGAATTTGGACTGGGCAAATTTCGAATCGAGCCAATATAACCATGTGATTCCCACTACCAAACCCCAAACTCAAAGCGGTTCCTCAGGGTCCTCTCAAGTCCACTTATCTATCGCAGCCCCCACGGTTTAACGCGAAATCAGATAGAACAGGACTGTGCCGCGTTGGCAGCCAGCTCAAAGATTGAAATACGGTTAACCGCAGACGTTTGCACTTGAGCGGATTCATGCCGGGCGTGAGCGTTCGGTGAACTACACGTCTTTTGCTTCTCTTTCTTTTCTTCGGATGTCGTCGATTGTCCACTTGTGTTGTGGGTTTGTTTTGATCCAGACGTCGGGCAAGAGGTAATCGAGTTCGTTTGAAACGATTGGCTCACCCGCGACGGCTTGGGCGAAAGCGTCGCCGTCGCGATGATAAGGCAAGCGAGTAAAAAGCTCTTTCAGCCAGGCGTACGGTTCGACACCGTTGGACTTGGTGCTGCTGACGAGCGAATAATGAATCGCTGCCCGGCAACCGCCATTGTGACTTGCAACAAACAGATAATTCTTTCGGCCGATCGCCGGAATCTTTACCGTCCGCTCGGCCAGATTATTGCTGTAAGACAGAAAGCCTTCCGTTGTGTAACGGCACAACGCATCCCACTGATTGAGCGTGTACGTGAACGCCGATCGAATCGGGCTCTTGGGCAAGATTCGTTTGTTATCTTTTTCCGCATCGAGCCACGCTTTGAAGCTTTCGAGAATCGGAACCGAATGCTCCTGCCGCGCAGCAGCCACCGCTGCAAAGTCACGATGCCCCTGCAGATTTTCTTCCGGGTAAGACTTGCGAAGCTGTTTCTCGATTTGCGATAGCCTCGCGATAAACGACAACGCCTGGTTGGCCCGGAGCGCATCGTTATCCCGGGCCTGATGCCAGTACCTGCGCGCGTGAACCCAGCAGGCAACTTCATTGACTTGGTGGCCGGCGTAAATCGAATCGTAACCGCTGTAAGCATCGGCTTGCAGAAAGCCATTGAATCCTTCAAGAAACTTCACCGGCCCATCGCGTTCTCGGTTTCGCGTAAAGTCAAACACGATGTAAGGATGGTCGCAGTCGCCAAGGTACGGCCAGAACTTCGCCGTCTGAGCCGGGCCGCCTTCGAGCAGCTTGATCGAAGTGTCGTCGGTGTGAATGACTTTCGACTGCAGAATCAGAAACTTCATCCGCAACACAAACGCCAACGCCAGATCGGCGAGCTGAGCTTGCCAACCGCATTGACTGCTCCGACGAATCGTGTAGCCGTAACGCGATGTGATATCTTCAGTGCGATAAAGCGGCGTGTGATCGCCGAACTTCGAGAGCACGGTGTAAGCACATAACCCCGCCGCGGGAAGGCCTTTTTCGATCGGCTGCGGCGGCTTGTCGGTGATCGCCACTTCCCCAGAGACGCCCTCGTTCTGGCAGTTGCGGCAAGCGTATTTCACACGATCATGCTGGATGACTTTGAGCTTGGCCGGAATTAGCTCCAACTGCTCGCTCGATTCAACGCCGATTTCATGACGCTCGTTGCCGCAGCAGGGGCAAGCCCGCTCTTGATCGTCAAGTTCGTAACGAATGATCTCGCGAGGAAGATTCTCAGGGAGTTTACCTTTGCGACCGCGTCGACGTTTGCCTTTGCCGGAAGGCTCGGTTTCAAGCAGGACTTCATCGCCGGCGTGTTTTTCAAGTTCCGCTGCCAAGGCCTCGAGGTCTTCGAGTGAAAACAAAGTCAGCTGAGCCGGGTCGATACGTTCCTGACGCGAGCCACGAACCTTTTGCAGCAGCAGTTTGATTTGATGTTCCAGCCGGGCAATGGCTTGCTGTTTGCTTTCGATCGTCTGAGTGAACTGCTTCAGTTCGGCCCGGTGTTGTTGACGTTGTTGCTCAATGCTCTTTCGCTGTTGCGCGAGCAGCCCCTTAAGCCGTTCGTTTTCTTTTTGCAGTTCCGTTGCGTCCATGAAAATATAAACCTGCGAAACTCAAAAAGGTTTCACGCAGATTCAAACTTTCCAAAACATTTGCAAAAAAAAAGCTCCGCCAGTTTGGCAGGTGGCGAAGCATGTTTTGAATTTGAAATGGAGATCGCGATTGAGTTTTGATTAACTCTCCAGCGAGTACCGTTTGCGACGTTTACTCGAAAGGTCAATGCCACGAAGCAGCATCATCAAGTCATCGCTTTTGATTTCGACGTGCGTCTGGTCGGGCTTGAAGCCGGGAATCTGAAAGCTCCCGCTCTCCAGTCGCTTGTACCAAATCGCCAAACCGTCTTGGTCCCAGTAAAGGATCTTTAGTTTGTCGCGGCGACGATTGACAAACAGAAACAGGTGACCCGAAAGTGGATCCTGCTCCAGCACGCTTGTGACTTGGCCTTGCAGACCGTTGAACCCACGACGCATATCCGTCGCGCCAGCAGCAAGATAAATTCGAGTTCCGCTGGCGAGATTCAGCATGGCTTGGGTTCCCGCGCAAGCCGTTCAAAGGCGACAAGAGTATGAAATATCAAGTCCGGCGTCGCAGCTTGCGTCACGTTGATCGAAAAACCGCCGGGAGCAGCGATCTCTAAAACGGATGTTTGCTGCAAGCCGCATGCTGGCTCGGATATGATTGATCGAGCTGAATCAGACTGATTCCCTGACGCAGGAAAGCAAACTGGGGCGTTGTCAGCGACCTGCTGGCAAGGCGAGGTCGCTACAATTTTGACTGGCAAAAAGTCCTGCTTGACTGCTTCCGAGTGCCGACCAAGCTTCTTTCGCCACTGATAAAACGAAGCCTCCGAAACACCTTCCTGGCGGCAGAACTCTCGAACACTCTGTCCACTTTGCGATTGCTCTGAAAGCACGAAACTCCAGAATTCTTCCTTCTCATTTGACGCTCGTCCCATTACGGTTCCTCCAAACTGAAAGCAAAAACTTTCAATTTAGCCACCGCGTCAACGTGCAGTTCTACGAACGCTCACGGGTGAACAGCATTCAGATAAGATTTCCTCCAAGTAACGCAGGTCTTTTGCGAAATCAGCGGACGTCGCTTTACCGATTCGAGAATCGAACCATTAACTGGTGTTCTCAAGGGCTGGGCTCCCTCGCGCAAGAAAGGGAGAAGATTGTCGGAGATTGAGGTTTCCTGCAGCGAAAACTCATTCAGCACTACTTTAAAAGGTTTTTGTCATCCAAGAAAGCAATGATTTGGTTGATACAAACCTCGGCAGGGTCATCGGCGGTATTGAGAACCAGATCTGGATCGACGGGCGCTTCGAATCCAGCGCGAGCTTCTTCAATATCCGATTTTTTCTGAGAGTCGTTGCGGGCATCGCAGACTTCTTGGGGTGCATCGAGGTGGACAACATAAAAATTGCCGCTGCCCACGACCTCCGCAGCTCGTTGGCGGACATCTTCTTTGGGCGAAACGAATGACATGATGCAGATCAGACCCGCTCCGTTAAGGACTTTAGCAACTTCTGCGGCTCGACGGAGGTTTTCAGAACGGTCACCCTGGCTGAATCCGAGATCGCGATTGAGTCCCAATCGCATATTTTGGCCATCAATCACCACGGCGCTGCGGCCGCGGTCAAACAGCAGTCGTTCCAGCCCGAAGGCTGTTGTTGATTTGCCGGCGCCAGGTCGCCCGGTCAAAAGAATGGTCGTGGGGTTCTGACCAAATCGTGCTTGGCGTTCTTCACGGGTAACTTTACTGGTTTGACTGGACAATGTTGTGCTTGCCGGAACGCTATCCCAAGCGTCTGCGCGATCTTCACTGGTCAGTTGATCGAGTATCATGCCAGCACCAACGGTCACGTTGGTAATTCGATCGATGATGATGAAGGCCCCGGTGTTCTTGTTTTTTTTGTAACCGTCATAGGCAATGGGCTTGTTGAGGCTAATGTTGACTCGACCAATTTGATTGAGTTCCAGAGTCGGAGTCTGGTTGCTCTTCATGGTGTTGACGTCGACTTGATATCGAAGTGTTGAGATGGTTCCTGGAACCATCTTCGTCGTATGCTTAATGATGTATTGTTGACCGGGGAGCATGGGTTGTTCTGACATCCAGACCACCATCGCATCAAATTTGTCATCAAGATGGGGGACGTTTCCTGGGCGTACGATCATATCGCCACGGCTGGAGTCAATTTCGTCTTCCAGAGTAATCGCAACGGACATGGGGGCATAGGCTTCATCAAGATTCCCATCCTGAGTCACGATCTCTTTTACCTTGCTTGTTTTTCGTGAAGGCAAGGTAAGAACCTCATCTCCCACACGCACGATTCCCGAAGCAATGGTTCCCGCGAAGCCGCGAAAATTCAGGTCAGGCCGCAAGACAATTTGAACGGGAAACCGAAAATCTTTGAGGTTTCGATCCGAGCCAATTTCGACTGTTTCCAGCAGGTTCATCAAAGTAGAGCCTTGGTACCACGGCATCTTGGCGCTGCGATCAACGACATTGTCACCGTGCAATGCAGAAATTGGCACGAAATGCAGGTCGGGAATGTCCAGCCGTCGGTGAAACTCCCGATAGTCGTTGATTATCTCAAAAAAGCGTGCTTCGCTGAACTCGACACAGTCCATTTTATTGACAGCAACGATGACGTGTTTGATTCCCAGGAGTGACGCGATGAAGCTGTGTCGCTTGGTCTGCTCCATAACTCCATGACCGTCACGAGCATCGACGAGGATAATCGCCAAATCCGCGGTCGAACCGCCAGTGGCCATATTGCGAGTGTATTGTTCGTGCCCAGGTGTATCCGCAATAATGAATTTTCGCTTGGCAGTGGAAAAGTACCGGTAGGCAACATCAATCGTGATGCCCTGCTCAATCTCTTCTTTGAGCGAATCCATGTATAGCGCTGGGTCGAACTCGCCCCCTGTCGTTCCATGAGTCGCCGACTTCGACTTCAGTTCGGCAAGTTGATCTTCGTAAATCATTTTCGAATCGAAGAACAAACGGCCAATGAGCGTGCTTTTTCCGTCATCAACACTTCCGCAAGTAAGAAATCGCAAAAGCTCTTTGTTCTCATGCTGCTTCAGGTAAGCGTCAATGTCGGTAGCGATTAGTTCAGATTGGTGAGACATGAATTTTGATTCTGGAAACTGGAGTCGGGAAGTGAAACGCGCTGGCCATCGAAGTGGTGTGGATGGCAATTTAGAAGTAACCCTTTTCCTTTTTTTCTTGCATGCCGTCTGGATCTTTATCGATTACACGATCTTTTCTTTCTGAGGTGGTCGTTAGCAACATTTCCTGAATGATCTTGGGTAGCGTGTCCGCTTTGGATTCAACGGCACCGGTCAATGGATAGCATCCCAAGGTTCTGAAACGCACCATTTTTTCGACCGGCTCTTCACCCGGCAATAGCTCCAGCCGATCGTCATCCACCATAATCATGACTCCATCCCGTTCAATGATTGGCCGTTTTCCAGCAAAGTAGAGCGGGACAATGGGGATCTTCTCCAAGTGGATGTACTGCCAGACATCGAGTTCAGTCCAGTTCGAAATTGGAAAGACTCGAATGCTCTCCCCTTTGTTGACTTTGGCGTTGTAGAGATTCCACAATTCAGGCCTTTGGTTCTTGGGGTCCCAGCCGTGATTCTTGTTCCGAAAAGAATAAACACGTTCTTTCGATCGAGACTTTTCTTCGTCTCGACGTGCACCACCAAATGCCGCATCAAATTTGTATTTGTCCAGTGCTTGTTTGAGAGCATCTGTTTTCATGACTTCGGTGTGTTGTCCGCTCTGTTCAATCGGGTTGAGGTTGAGCTTAAGTCCTTCTTCGTTGACGTGGGTAATCAAATCGAGTTTGAGTTCTTTGATGAGGTACTCGTCACGAAACTTATACATCTCTTGGAATTTCCAAGTCGTGTTGACATGCATTAGTTGGAACGGTGGCTTGGCAGGATAGAATGCCTTCATCGCAAGATGAACCATCACCGAAGAGTCTTTTCCGATCGAATAAAGCATGACCGGGTTCTCAAATTCAGCGACCACTTCACGAATGATGTGAATGCTTTCGGCCTCAAGCTGCTTGAGGTGGGTCATTTGGTAGGAAGATGTAGACATTCTGGTTGGAGTTTATCTCGTGAGTTAAATCGGTGTAGTGTTTCAGGTTCTTAGATCGTAGCCAAAAGCCTTGGTATTTAGAGCCAAATCAACTTTGAGGTCGGATATTGTGTGTCTGCTGGAGGAAATGAGGAGACTCTAATATCAGCTGTGACAGGCACTAGCCTAATCAGCGTAGAGGATTAGTCCATATCCCCTGGGGGGGTGTGCAAACGAGCTCTGTCGTAACATCCGTTGTATTCATGCCAATCGGATTGCCGGGGGACCAGCTGAGTGCCTACCGATTGAGTATGTCAAATGCCTCAAGCACTTTGCCTTGGTGTTGGCTGCCAAATACTAACACGATTAGTTTCGACATGATTTCCCGTTCGTCACGAGTCAAAAATGCTTCACCGCCACCTAGTTGGGCGATTTCGGCAAGTTCGGCAAGTCGCTTGGATTTACGGCAAGTCACGGTACTGACATTGCCACCCTGCTTTTTGCGAAAATTGGAAGCCAATAAAAGGCATTCGTCCATTCGCGTAGCATGGGGAGGTGCATCGCCAAAAACCAAAATCACTTTTCGAGCGCGTCTACGAAATCGATTTTTTTCAATCGACCAACGCAATCCATGGTTGACCGCCTCGGGTTCATCACCACCCCCTCCCGCTTGGATGTTGGAGAGATACTCAACCACTTCATCAAGGTTTTCCGTCAGTGGCAACCCTTTGACGACGTAGAGATCCGATTCGTCGCGATAAGTGCAGATGCTGATTCGTGTTTTCGGAACGAGCTGATACAGAACACTGCCAATTCTTTCGATCTGATTTTTGACTTGATCAATTTCGCCTTGCATGCTGCCCGTACTGTCGAAAGTAATAACGATATCCAGGCCGTCACGTTTCAGACGAGTCAGCATTTCTCCAAAGTCTTCCTGCCCGCCACCTACGACTGCGGAGTCATGAAAGGATTCAATTTCAAATGGTTGTTGAGTTCCTCCGCTGGGAGACATCGCGCTCAGATCAAGAACTGATTCTGTTACGTCTGATGTGGCCGTTGGAGAGAACAGTTCACTATCGAGCATGTCTGTGTGTGAGTCGCTGGTCGAGTGGTTGACTTCTACCTGTTTGAAATCATCATCCGGATTGTCAACCAATTGGTTTCGTGGAAGTTGACCAATCAAAACTTGATCTGCTGCTCCTTGAGCTCCATCTGACAGGTGCCCCCATGGGACTAGGGCCAAACCAATCAGGACGATGAGATGTAGGATCACCGCGCCAATTCCACACAAAGAGTTTTCCATCCATCGCGATGGAGGAGTCAACTCATGAACGTCGGCACGATTCTTTTCCGACTTGGGCATGATCACTGTGGTTTTGCAGTGAGGGCATTTCCCGCGCATTCCCAGTTGGTCAGCTGAGATAGAGAAGTCGTCTCCACAGTGAATGCATGTGATGTTCATGCTGCTATTCTCGAAGTGTCGCCTACAATGTCAATCGAATAAACTCGTTCCTTCCGGGGCGACAAGATGATTTTTCCCAAGAAAACGGGCTTTCGTTCGAATGGACAAAAAAAGCAATCCAAGGGAAACTTATGAAGATTCATTATGAGGTGTTTCGATCCAGTTTTCAGTCCTGGGAATCTTTGTTTCGCGAGGCGTCGTCTTTTGCAGAGAAAATTGACGAACAATTGTTAGTCAATATCAGTCATTGTTGTGACAACGGCGATAGTGTGGTGACCGTCTGGTACTGGGGCAAGTAAAGTCTATCGTCCAGTGCTTTGGCTGGAATCCATCGCGGTTCTGGGTTGTCCACCCTCGTAGACGGAGAACTCGGCCCAGACCGGCATGTGGTCAGAAATGGCGAGTGCATCGTTGAGTGTGAGGTTGAGATGCTTCATGAAATCAAAGACTCCAGCACGGTAAAGAAACTCATCAGTCGCTCTGGAGTCGAATACGATGTTGTCGTATTGATTGGTGTTCCGGGTGTTGGTTGCCGTATTGGAAACCACCCACGTCAAGCCCGCCTTGTCACCTGCTGGTTGAAGCCCGCGGTCCCCTGCATTGAAATCGCCAAGTAGAATCACGTCGTCTTCACCGCGACCATCCTTGCGAATGATTCGGTGCAACTCCGTCAAATAAGCCAGCTCCAAGTCGGGACGTTTTGAGTCCATGTGAAGATTGGCCAAAGTAAAAGTAAATGCTTGTTGCGGATGTGGCCCAATGGTTCGGAACCACCCGACATAGGGTTCGCGATGCAGGACGTCGTCTGGATCATTGATGGTGTAAGCAAACGAGTTGTCAAGCTGCACTCGTGTTTTGTCGAAAATATACGCCGCTTGCTCTTTGTAAGTTGTACGTCCCAGGCGAGGGCTGATCGCATAGTGAAAACGGTCACCTTGAGCGTTGAGTTGGCTAACGAAATTGGGCAGCAACGATTGGTTGGAGCTGCGAATTTCCTGAATCGCAATGACGTCAAAGTTTTGGCAGATGCTGACAAGCCGTTGCATGACCAGAGCATTGCTGGCCTTCTTGGGGCCAAAAGCCTGGATGTTGAATGTGGCAATCCGAATGGAGGTTTGTTGGGACTGCTGCCCCCAACTAGCAAGCTGTGCGTTGCCAGGGCTTTGGGGTGTTTGGCTGAAGTCGGGGCTCGGTTCACTTTTGTCAAATAAGGCGTTGAATTGACTTTCGGCCAAAGCGACCACCGCATCGGTACTGTCCAGATGGTCTTTGTTCCATAAAGCCCAGCCCGCGGCGAAGATGACGATCGCCAGCAAAATGGTGGTCACAAAGCGTTTCATCGGTTTCTGCTCCAAGAATTTGATTTCCACTATCTCATCGACCACTCCACTAGCAGAAGTTGGAGGCTTTTATGGAGCTGATGTTTGAGCAGGCTGTCGGGAATTCTTTATCGCGCCATTCGGTACAATCGGAAATCTTTGCGACCATCCACGAAGGCAATGCACATTTGCCGCAGAGCGGCTATTTCTCGTAGCCCCAGACTTTTAGTCTGGGGTAAAACGTCCCCAACCAAAACCTAATCGCAGAGCGATGGCATCCGTTTCCCAACCAATCGGTTCTATCCTGATTCCTTGTAATCGAGAACCCATAGAACTCGAACGCCCCTCCCCGCCGCTTCGCATCTGGGGAGGGTAGCTCTGGAGGGCCGAGTTAGAATTTTCGCGAGGCAATGAATTCGTGTGCACGACACGCAACGGATGCCGTCGTCTGCGGATTGTTTGCTTGCGTTGCACTGCTTCGTCGTCGACGGTAGCCACGATCAAAAATCGTTGCATCAAATGCAGGACGCTTGTCTGCTTCAACCCACTCGAGGCTGTGACTTTTTCATTCGTACATGAAGCAAAAACTTTGAGCAGTGGTCTATGGAAACCCGACGCGTCAGCGAGGACGTGTCGGGTTCGTCCTCGCTGACGCATCGGGTTTCCAAAACAGGCGGAATGTGGATACTACGATTCGGAAGCTGGTGACTTCTGCTCCGCTTCCTTCTGCTCCGCTTCCTTCTGCTCCGCTTCCTTCTGCTCCGCTTCCTTCTGCTCCGCTTCCTTCTGCTCCAATTCCTTCTGCTCCAATTCCTTCTGCTCCAATTCCTTCTGCTCCAATTCCTTCTGCTCCAATTCCTTTGCCATAGAGAGTCGCATCGATTGCCACTGCGGCTGTTGCGGAGTTCAATCGCACTACGCATTTCAAAATATTTGTCTACGAAAGCCTTTTTGATTGCATAAGACCACTTTGGAGCATCGCGATTGACCACTTCCGTTTCTATTTGACTTCATTGCGCACAACTCGTTGCGCAATCGAGGTTTGCGACAAATCATCGAAATGAATGTGGAGTGACTTGAAGTTCATCAATTTGAAAGTTCGATGACCAAAAAAGTTTCAATTTCTGTCATGACGAACCGGTCAGTTAGCCAATAAAAAGTATTCAGAGTTTGTTCCTGAAAAAAGTTTGCATTGATGTTTTGCTTTGCTAGAAACAGGAGTAACTTTTCAATGGTGAGTTGCTGTTCTGCAAGTTTCGCCTGTCCATTCGGATCCAACAATCTCACAACTTTAAGTCTCGTTGTTTGACAACGACAGGCTTTGACTTTTCTGCTTTTCTAATCACAACTTAATATCCTGTTCCGGATCAATGCGATGAACACTCAAGCTACCCGGTTCGGGTCTTGCCCGTTTCGCCGGCCACTTCAAGCAGCGGTTTTGTTGTTGTTACTGGCCCTTCTTCCAGCGACAGTTTCGGCTCAGTTGACCACCGAACCCTCTGTTGCTTTCAGTTACACTACCCGGAGTGGTGCATGGAGAGTATGGAAGGTACGAATGGTATGGGTGGTACGGAGAGGAAGAGGGAGATGGGAGGAGAGGGGTTCCTGGGTGGCACGGAGGGGCGGTGACTTTACGGTAACCCAGGCCAGTTCTATCGTTGGCGATAACCTTGTATGGAGTTGCGATGTCACGTATGTGGATCCTAGAACACCAGGACAATCGATATCTTTCTGGAAATCCATCAATCATGGCCAAAGCACGAATGTCATTCTCACGGAAGGCGTAACACGCCGTTTCTCTGGCTCTATTCGGGTTCGCCAGGGCTGTTCGCCACCACTCAGGGGCGGGCGTTATTCGCCACTCCAGCGCGAGGGTTCTTTGACACTCAAAATCGACGAAAGAAGGCACGGAACATTTACTGGCACTTGGACTTGGAGCAGCGCGAATCCTGATCCAGTGGTTACGCCACACCCACCTGTCAGCCCTTGCAGTAATCGCGGCAGCTTTGGAGGGGGCGGAGGATGTGGAAATGACTCCAGGTTCCAGAATATCTGCGCGCCCAACCCCAAACTGGAAACCTACGGATGGAGAACCCACTATTCGGCCGCCAGTCAATCGTACAGTGGTTGTAGTAGCTGCGGCGGTTCCGCTCCGGGAACTTCGGGTTCGGACAATCTGCTCAATCTCAGTCATACCTTCATTCCCAGCAATCAAGCTTCGATTGGAAGCAGCTCTCCCGGCGTTTACTACAACTTCGACCAGCGGATTGAGTTCTATGACGCGGGAGGCGACCAAATCGCAACACTCTTTGATCCGATCTCACGCCGGGTGTACTACTATGAGTACAAACCGTCTGAATCGGCCTATGTTTCACTGATTGATGTGGATGGCAGCGCTCAGGAATCCGACGCTGCCTTTAAGTTGCTTGTACTGGAAGATTCAGCCGGCAACCCCGTTACCCATCCAAGCACCATCGCCACACAAACGGTCTACGCGGTGGTAACCAGCCGTGAAGGCTGGACCTACAAGTCGGAACTGGTGGACATCGATCCGGGAACTGGCGTCGCTCCCGTTTCTCGGCTGACCGAGGTCACCAGCCCCACGGGCAAAGTCCAAACGTTGACTTACAAGTTCAATCAAGGCGATCCGGCGCTGACGGGATCGCCCAAGAAGATCCTGCAGATCGACACCATTGGCGATTGGCAAGGCAACACCGCCAGCTTTACCTACGATTCCAATCAGCAAGCGGGGCGCTGGGTCGTCTCGGATATCGATATCGTAGCTCAGGGACATGCCGGAACGGTCAATCGATCTCTGCGATACACCTACAACAGCAACGGGCATCTGCATCAAGTTTTCCGAGACGTTTCGGGAACCGAAGCCACCGTGGGGACCTACACCTATGGAACGGACTCCGTTTGGCAAGCCGCCACCATCAACATGGACGAGCACTTCGGCGCCGTTCCCCGAGAAGAAAAGCTCTTTGTTTCACAGGACTATCGCACCTGGAAGAACGGGCTGGTCAATCAATTCTCCAATGCTCTGATTGGCGCGGCCGATGGCGCAGGCACCCGAAACCTGATCGTCTTTCGTGATATCGACAATCCAGGCCGATACCGAGTTTTGGAAAACAATCAACTGACCGAATGGGATGCAGGTGTCTCGGTCATCGCTTGCAGTTCTTACACCACAGGAACGGGCCAGGGATACAACAGTTTCACCAACGTCCAGTACGAGACCAATCATCCCGAGTATCTTGATGCCAACGGCAACCCACCCACAACAGAGCAAGTTCTCTTGGGGCGACCGGCCAAGGTCAAAGACGGCACGATCCGCTCTGCGGTCTCGCCCAGCTACGATTCTGACGGCAACGTAAGCCGAATCGGCTACGCCGACACCTCTTATGGGTTGTGGCAATACGACGCCAACAATCAAGAGACTTACTTCCGTGACCGGGAAGGCATCGTTACTCTGACCCAGCGCAACAACGACGGACAAATTGTCCGGATCGTGCGGGGCTTGGTTGACGTTTCGGGACCCGGCTCAGAAATCGCCGATACGAATACAACTCCCGTTCAGGAGATCCGTGGCTACAACGCCCATGGTCAACTGGAATGGGAGGCAACCACGGCTTATGTCGCTGGAGCTATCACTTCTCCAGCGGCCAATGTCCGTACCGATTATATCTACAGTGCCAACAAGCAACTGGAGAAAGTCCTCAGACCCTTGGCTCCCGGTCAATCGGCTCGACCGGAAACCCAGTACCAATGGGAAGGTGAACGCCTGGTCTCGATGACCGTGGTTCGAGACAGCGGCAATGAAACCACCAGTTACACCTACGATTCTCGTAACCGCCTGGTGAAAACGACCTACCCGGATAGCACGACCGAGGAAGTTGCCTACACGTCCAACGGTCTAACGACCTATCGAAAAGATCGCAGTAATATCGTTAGCTCGGTAACTCGCAATTCTGCTGGAAGAGTTTCCAGCCGTAGCAGTTCTTTGGCCTACGACACTGATTTGACCAATGTCGATATCAATGGCGCACCAGCCACTATCTTTGAGCGGCTCAGCGATCAAGTCAGCACAACGATTTACGATTACGAGCCGGGCGAATCTCGCCCCGTCAGAATGATCACCGACGGGAAGACCACGGAATACGCCTACGACCACAAAGGGCGACAAGTCGAAACGCTTCGTTTCACGGGGCATCGTGGGGGAACCGAACAGGCCCAAGTCACTCGAACCGAATACAAATCGAACATGCGATTCAACCAAGAGTCTCAGTTTGGCACGGTTAACTCTGGAGCCTTTACTTCAGATTATTCTCGCAAGACCTACTACGGCTATGCCGCCGATGGCACGACCGTTCGTACGGTTCAGGTCGCCAGTACCAGCACCACTTATGCTGACAATGCCGCAGTAATGAATTCCAGTCGCCCATCGAGCACTTCCGCCAATCCTTCGGTGTTGATCACCGATGCCATTCGCGATCTCAGCGGAAGCATCATTAGCCTGATCAACCCGCGCGGAACGACTCAACTCACAGTTCACGATTCTTTGGGACGTTCTTTGTCTCAGAAACCAGATTCCATCAACTTCCCCAATTACCTCAGGCAAAGTGAATACGATGTCTGGGGTAATCTCATCAAATCAACCGATACGGTAGGTGTTGAAACAATTAGCGAATACGATGTTTCTGGGGAGTTTTTGATAAGTGTGTCAAGCGGAGCCAACGCTTCTTCGCTTTCTGCCGAAACCGAGTTTACTTACGACCGCAGCGGACGCCAGCTGTCAGTGATTGCGCCAGGAACCAACGGACTCCCTGATTCCAGTCGTACCACAACAACGTTTTACGATGCAGTATGCTGTGGTCAAACGATTGGAACTCGAGATGCGTTGGGGCATGGCCGAATTCAGAGTAGCGATCCGTCGGGCCGTGTGGTTCACGCAGCAGATGTCGCCGATTACGACATGCACACTACGTTATTGAATCCTACTGACGCGAAAACCAATAGAGAAATCACAACTCGCTACTTGGATGATGGCAAAGTCCAGTTCCGCACTTTGTGGACTCAGGCGTTAAATGAAAACATCAATCGAAACCTTCCGCAGTTGGCGGGACTCGGAAAACCGGCTGCATGGGGTGTTACCACGCAGTACGTTTATGACACGGTAGTTGGTGATGGCGCCGGTCTTGAAACATCCACGGGCGTTAACGTGGTTCAACTTTCGACTTCTCAGAACGTCAGCGTTTCGATTGCCGCTGCGATCACCAAGCTGGGAGAAAGCGTTGCCAATGGTGGAGCGAATCTATCATTATCAACTCACAACGGCAGAGCGACTTTGGTCATCAGCCCTGATGAAAAGACCATGCAAGCCAGCATCTCAGATGCCTCGGGGCGGACTGTGATGTCAGCCTTGCTATCTGGCCCCTCAGCAACCACCCCCAACCAACTACTCGATTGGAGCTGTACTCAGTATGACCTAGTCTACAACCTGAACGGTGTGGGAAATGTCGAACAAGTCAAGCAAATCGATTCCGATGGCAATGTGACAAGCAGCCTTCGTGACGGTTACGGCTGGGGGGTTGGTTCTTTGGATCAAGACAGTAACCTGGCTCAAACTGAATTCAACTCAGGCGGCCAACCACTTCAAGTCACCAATGCATTGTCGCATGAGACGACTTACGTTTACGATTCGCTGGGACGTCAGACTTCCATGACGACTCCAGCAGCAACTATCATGGCAGTTTACGATTCAACCACTGGGCAAATGACATCGCAGACCGATGGTAAGAGCCAGGCAATTCAGTTTCAGTATGATGCTTTGGGCCGTTCTAGCATTACCACCGATCGAATGAACAAGCAGTCCTCTCGCAGTTACTTCCGCACGGGACAACTTGCCTCGGTCACCGACGCCGAGAATCGAACCACGACCTATGACTATGACGTTTTAGGTCGTCGTACTGAGCTGACTCTTCATTCTATCGGCATCGCCACTCCGCAAAAAACGACCTACGGCTACGATTCTGCCGGACGGACAGAGCAAGTAACCCTCCACTCTGGCGCCAAACGCGATATGAACTATGAGTTCTCGGGAGTCTTGGACAAAGTGGAATACTATGACCCAAGCTCGACACTCACGGGAACGGACGATTTCACTTACGACGCATCGCTTCGCCGTACCGGCTCCAGCAGCTCTGACGGAGTCATCCATGCATACACCTACACCGATCGTGGTCAGTTGGATACCGACACGACAAACTACCTGAGCCAAGACTTTGTAGTGGATTACGACTACGACAGTCGAGGTCGTTTGAACAACATTACCTATCCATCAGGTCGCGAAGTCGATTACAGCTTCACCAACCGAGGTGAATTGGATACTGTTGCATGGGACGGCACACAAATCGAAGACCGTGCCTACGATGCACTCGGACGAATGACCAGCATTGACCGAGTCCGAGTTGATGAAACTCGCGCCTACGACAATGCCAACCGAGTTACCTCCATCGCCAACACGAATCTCGGCACGGCGACTTACACCTACGATGCCAACAGCAACAAGTTGGGTGAAACTTGGACGGGTCCGCTTTCGAGTTGGAGCTTTACGACCCAGGACTCGGGTGCCTCCAGTTATCCAGGCGGATATGACGAAGAGGATCGTTTCCGACGTTTCAACCAATCGGGGCAAGCCAAGGACTACGATCTCGTTCGCAGTGACATCGGAAACATCACCGACAGGCAACTCAATGGAACGAGTCAGGCTCGCACCTTCAACGAAGTCCATCAACTCAAGGATCTTGCAGGTGCCGCTCAAACTTTAGATTCTAATGGCAATCTAGCCACCTCCCATACCGGGATGACGTTAAGCTGGCAGCACGGCAATGGTCGCCTTGACCAAGCGGTTGTTCCAGCAACATCCACCGCAGGAATCGAAGGCACCAACGACTACGGCTATGACGCGGACAACAAACGACTTTGGAAAAAGATCACGCGATCTGGTACAGTCGCTGAGCACACCGTTTATATTTACGCTGGCCTCAACTGCATCGCGGAGTACGCAGTCGGCTCGGCTTCTACTGCTCCCTCACAGGAGTACGTTTACGGTCAAGTTATCGACTCATTGCTTATGATCGCCCACAACAACAACTCGGAGCAACTAACCGTTCTGCGAAATCAGCAATGGAGTATTGCAGGGCTCACCAAAGTCAGTGATGGAACCATCGCTGAGCTCTACGGCTACGATATCTTCGGAAAACGAACGATACTTGCAGCCAACGGAACCACCATTCGAACGGCGAGCAGCTACGGCAATCCTTATGGATACACATCTCGTCGCCACGACGAGGAATCTGGCTTGATGTATTTCAGGGCAAGATACTACGATCCAGACAATGGCGAGTTCATCAGCCAAGATCCACTGGAAATGGTGAATGGAATGAGTTCATACAGAGGATACTTTTCTTTAGATGGAGTGGATCCAAGTGGTTTGGAATTAAAAAGAATTCGCTTTAACCGAGCAACCGAAACGTTCTTGCGGGAAAAAGGCGTTTCCGAACGAATGATCAAGTTTATTGATGGATTGGCATGGGATGCTCAAGCTGAAAGTATAGGAGACATTTCGGGAATACTTGGATTAGAAGGCCGTTTAACTATAAGACCAGCAGATTTCAATTACCGCGGAATGGATGTAAAGATGTTGCAGGTTTCTGACTCGAACGGGAAAGAATGGTATGTATTAGAAAGTTGGGTTAAGAATGCAAATGGAAATCCCGTTGATTATGGACTATCATGTTATGACAATCTTCAGGAAGTTCAGTGGATGCTTGATGACAATAAAGATTTTTCGATATTTGGAGACTTACTTCAAGCTTGGGCAGGGACTGCTACTGTAGAGACAGCTCCGGCTGCTGGTCTCGCTACAAGAGGTGTATTTAAACTTCGACAAGCTGTTTCCCTCTCAAAGAGAACACCGGAAGACTTCGCTGACGAAGCAGCGAGAATTATGGAGAACGCGGCTCGCAGTCGTGGCTTGAATCCAAATTCTGGAATCAAAGCAATGGCCGCGCCAATTCGAGAAGTGGACATTTGCAAACTTGTCCCACCTCCTACGCGATCTATTGCAGATCCACGAAAACTCGAACGCCTTGGAAAGTTCGATCCAGACTTATACAGGCCAATACAAGTTGAACAGTTGCCCGATGGTCGATTTATGATTATGGATGGGATGACTCGTGTCGAAGCAGCTCGTCGAGCCGGGATTACGAGACTTAAAGCGCAGATTTTTCCTAGAAGTGGGCAATAGAATGGATCAACTTAATTCTTTATATCTTGAGATGCTGCAACTTGGCATGTTAGTTGTCAGACAAGCGTTATCCGAAAACGACTTGGATTGGGCGCAAGCTGAAATCGAATTGCTTCACAACGTTCCATCGCTCATTAACGAATTCGACGTCAAGCAGCACAAGTATTTTTGGAATTCGAAGCGTGTTGCCCACATTGAATGGGCTAATGAGCCGGGACGTGAGAACGCCAAATCGCGTGTTGAAACCTACTACTTGCCAATTTGGAAAAAAATGGAGCCACTCATTGAAAGAAAAGAAAACGGGGATTGCGCCAAGAAGCTTGGCGAAGGAGGAAGATGAAATGAATTGACATGAAATCTGAAACCTTTGACAGTGACCCTGCGGGTGCGAATCCCGTCTGGTAGCGTTTGACCAACGGCTAGAAGCGAGTCTTGCGTGGTGATCGGCAACGATCCCTGCGAAGCGTAGACAGCCAGTCCGAAAGCCATGTGATTGAGCTTCGAAAGTGTCCTTGTGAGAGCCCTTGTCGTTCCCTGAGCGGGGGCCATGCGGCAGTTCTGAAAACGACGTTTACGAACGTCACGGTCTGGAGCCAAGCCGTCTCACCGGAGTCGTTCGAGCATGTGCAAACGGAACATTGGGGTCGCCCAGGAACTTGGGAGGTCCTGTCATCTCCACATCAAATACCGCGACGGAGTAGCGGTCGACTCAAAACTCCAGGCCGGCAAGAATCGTATCCAACTTGCCGGAACGAATCGGATACGTGTGTGGTATCGCCGAGCGAAGGACAACCAAGCAGAGCGAAACCGATGGCAGGAAGTCATAGTGTCTTGATAGTACCGTCGAGCACGGGGAACGACGCCCGGTCGGACCTGGACGAGGGAAGCGAGACACCGAAACATTGGAACCGTAACTGAGAAACACTTTGAATGCATTGTAATTCAATTCAAGAGCAAAGAGGGACATCCATTGTTCGAAGAGCCTTCGTCGTTGATAGAGGCTCCTTTTAAATTTGATTGGCTGTTTCCCTTTCGCTCCGTGGTTCAATTTAGATTACCACAGAGTGCACGGAGAATCACAGAGTGCCAAGAGCATCCAGTAATGATGAAGGCCCTTCATTCAATGGCTATCCCCGTTCTCCGGCCCCACAAATCAAGTCTTCACTGAAAGCGGGGCGGCGAGTAGACAGGACTAACATGATTTTCAAGATAAGAACAGCAACAAATCCTGTCCATCTTGTAAATCCTGTCAAACAACTTTCGGAGCACTTCCCTCTCCGGTTCTGTAGAAGCCCAATTTTGGGGACATCGGCTGTCCATAGTTTTGTCGAAAAAAGAAACGGGGAGCAATTCCCAATCACCTAGCTCCCATACTTACTCGCTTGGGCATCGCAACCAAAGGCTGGTGCGAATTGATCAGTCGATTTGGCCGGCTCTTCAAGCTGAAGTCGGTGGCGACCTTGGGTGTGGCCTCGGTGCGGAAACACGACAAAGGAAGGAGGCAGGAGCCGAAACGAGTATGGCTATGGTCGCCTCGCTTCCCTCGACTTTCCGGGCAACTGACTGACATCAAGCAGCAATGGATTTTGGTGGCTCGTGAGAGGCGTCTTGTTTGAGTCTTGGAGACGCAATCGACGCACCCTGGGGTGACGGTCTCGCCCACGATTTTCTTATTGATAGGGGATAGAAGGCCATTTCGATGTCGTCTCCTGCCTCTAAACGGCAGAGTTTCTATCGCAAGTCCATGAGACCCTTTGATTTTCTTGTTCTCCTGGCGATCACATTTCTTTCAAACGGCGGAGCGAACTTGGTGACGCGGTTGAGGCTTCTGCCAAGACAAAAAAACGAACGATTTGTTTCGGCGGGAGCCTCAACCTCCCGTAAAAGGCAAAAACCACCACGACGGGTGCCATGCTCCTCGCTTGCGTGGGCATGTGGTGTTCTGCCAACAGCAAAGTTCCTCAGGCCCGTCTTCGATTGGCGGGCGACGACATCAGATATTCCGGTTTTCTTAGCCTTGTGACCCGTCAATTCAACACGGGCCGGTACTAGCCCCAAGTTCCACGTTTGAGAGGAACAAGAACTGTTTCGGCAGGAGCCTCAACCTGGGGTGATGAATCCAGGCACGATTGGGAAATTTGGGGAAGATTGGTATTTTAAAAGTGTTGCGTTTCCGCGAAATAGTCTCTTCGGTAAAAAATCCCATAACGAAGAAACGCAACGATGACATTATCTACTTTTACGGTCCCTCATTTCAAGTCACGTGCCCGAGAAATTGTACGTAGTCTTTTTCGCTCACGCGAAAAGCAACGTGACGCAAACCAACGTCTTAAGCAACAGCTGGCAGATTCAGACCATCATCGACAACGACTGGTCAATGAGAAGCGTGCTGTTGAACTTCAGGTTACCCGTCAAGCCAATGAACTCGCTCAACTCAAGCGGGAGCTCCAACAACGGCGTGATCACCAATGCCTGCCCGCTGCTCCGATCATTGCCAATCACAGCTTCGGCCCCAGAATGATTTCGATGTGCTTGGAACTGGTCAAAGTGATTGGGTTTCGTCCTATCGAAGCGGTCCTTTCAGTCGTCCAGCAATGGTTGGGAGTCGAATTCAAGATTCCGCACTGGACGACGGTTCGCACCTGGTTATGCCGCTGCGGCGTTGGCTTGCTGCAGGCATCGGGCACTCGGGCCGACGACTGGATATGGATGGTCGACCACAGTGTTCAACTGGCCAAGCAAAACGTTTTACTCATCCTTGGGATTCGGCAATCGGACTTGCCCAAGGGTCGTTCGTTGCGGCGTGACGACATGTCGGTGTTGGCAATCGTGCCTGGTGATTTGCGTGACAAGCAATCGGTCGCGTTGGCGCTGGATGAGCTCTCAAGCAAGATTGGAGTTCCGATGAGCATCGTCGTTGACGGAGCCCGTGAACTGCACGAGGGCATTAAAGGCTTTGAAAAACAGGGGAAAACCGTGCTAGTGATGGACGACATCAAGCATAAAGCAGCCAACATTCTCAAACACACCCTTGGCAAAGATGATGTCTTTCAGGAATTCGAATCGCAACTCGAGACCACCGCTGCGCAGATTCAACAAACCGAGTTGGCTCATTTTCTGCCGCCCAAGAAAAAATCCAAGTGCCGCTTTATGACTCTTTCGCCGTTACTCAAATGGCAACGGATGATCCAGCATCACCTCGAAAATCCTGAAACCGCTGAAAGCCAGGGCGTGACAACGGATCGGTTGAAGGAAAAACTTGGTTGGGTCCAGGCATTTGCTGAATCCGCTCGGCAATGGCGGCAGTGCCAGGCGATCGTCTCAAGTGTGCTACGATTTAGTAACCAGCAAGGTGTGTATGCTGGGGCGACGAATCAATTGAAACGGCAATTGGCCAAACTTAATTTGCAGGGAGACATCGTTCAGAAAGTTTATTTGATGTTGGTTCAAGTCTATGAGCAATGCGAACATCGCTTGCTCGATTCGCCGTACTCCAAGTTTCGTCTGGTGGTGAGCACCGAGGTGCTGGAGTCAACGTTGGGCGGATACAAAAGGCTTCAGCGGCAACACACGCGGGGCGGATTCACGTCGCTGCTGGCAGCATTACCGACATTGATGTCAAAGCAAACGCCTTCCGAAATCAAGAGACTGTTAAAAGAAGTCAGCAACAAGAAATGGAAGCTCTGGGTTACAGAATCAAACCTTGCCAATTCCACGCATGCCAAAAAAATTGAAGCCTACAAAGCACATACCGGCAAAACAACAGAGTAACTTAACTGATTTCTCAGATTCATCACCCCAGCCTCAACCTCCCATTTGTGGGGGCAAACTTGCATGGCTGCTTCTCGCCCCTCAGTTCCCGCTAGCAGACTTCCTATTTGCGCATATTCCGTCTGCTTCTAAACTCTCGCCTCACTATCAACTCTTCCGCCGAAATCTCCCAATGACCGAACGAAGCAATAAAGCTCGTCGCCGCAATCGCGAACTCGCCGATGGTTCCGAACCCACCGCAGCCAAGCCGGTACGACGTCGACGTTGGCCTTGGATTCTGGCTGCACTTCTCGTTGTGGTTTATTTTCTTCCAGCGATCGTGACCAGTACTTCAATCAAGCAGTCGGCAATTGATTGGGCTTTGGCAGACTTTCAAGGAAAGGTCAGCGCCGAAAACGTATCGATTGGTTGGTTCTCGGCGGCAAAACTTTCCGGTGTCAAAGCGATCGACGAGCAAGGTCAGACGCTCTTAGAGATCGAACAAGTCAATACTTCTAAAAGTTTGATCGGTTGGATAGGCGCGGGCCAGGATCTGGGGAACATCGAAGTTCAATCTCCCATCCTATACCTGCAACTGCGGCCAGACGGAAGTAATCTGGAAGACGCGTTGGTTGAGTACCTTAAACCAACCGACGAACCGAACGCTCCCCTGCCCCATGTTCAACTGAGTGTTGTGGGCGGCAAGGTTCATCTGTCCACAGCTGGAGCGACTCAAGCATGGCTGGTGGATGAGCTTAGCTTGAGCGCGGAGATTGCTGGCCAAAAAGCCGCGGCAGTAGCCAACTTGTCTGCCATCGTTCAGGCTGCCGATCAGACCGCAGGAAACCTCAGTCTGAAAATCGAGTTGGACGCAGGCTCCGATCGGATCCTGATTGACAACGGGCATGTTGAGGTTGATTCAAAAGCATTGCCGGTATCTTTTTTGACGCCTTTGGCACAGCGACTCATTGGGCCGTGCAATGCGGTGGGCGAAATCAATGGACAGGCGAACCTGGTGTTTAGCTCAGGTGGCGGTGAAGTTTCAGCCGACTTGAAGGAACTGGAAGTCACTCAATTCGCGATGGTTGCGCCAGAGTATCTAAAAACTGACCAAGTTTCACTAGAGCGTTTTAAAGCGAACGGGCAATTGAGATTTTCACCTCAAGGAGTTCATGCGGAGGGGTTTGAGACGGTTAGTGATTTAGGCAAGCTTGTTACCGATGGAGAGATTGACTTTGCACAATTGACAACGCTAATGAACGGGCAGGTCCCGGCGGCCGATTTCAGCGCACATGGAGAGATCGACATCGCCAAACTGGCGAATATGCTACCTGCGACTTTTGCTTTGCACCAAGATCTTCATGTCCAGTCAGGTTCGGTTACTTTTGACGCAGTAACTCGAACCGATGCGGGGGTTCGACGATTGCTGTTGGATTTGACCGCTGCCAACCTAACGGCGCAGCGCGGTGCTGAACTCTTGAGTTGGCACAAACCGCTGAGGATTACAGCTCGCGTTGGGCAAATGGGTGAGCAGCTGGTATTGGAAAACGTAAAATGCGAATCGGATTTTTTGACGGTGGAAGGAAGTGCGAACACGGATGTAGGTAACTTCATTGCCAGTGGTGACTTGGCTCAGTTGAGAGAAAACCTCAGTCAGTTCGTTGATCTTTCGGGTGTGGATTTGGCGGGAGAAATGTCGGGCGAGTTTGGATGGAGCTTTCGAAATGACGACTCCGCCGCACCTCAAACTCAATCGTCTGATCGCCCCATTCAGATTGGTGGAAAATTTGAAATAGATCGACCAGTCATCCAGATGCCCGGTGTTCAGCGTTGGGCGGCGCCCCAATTGTCAATCATCTGCAACGCTGTCGGTGCACAACGTACAGGTGGAGTCATCCAATTGGAGCAAGGTGGCGCTCGGGTGATTGTTGATCAAGAAATTCTTACCGTGCGACTTGCTGAATCGGTGCCAAATATCGCGACCGCTGAAAGGCTCTCTCTGAGCTGTGAGTTGAGTGGTCGCGTGGATGGTTGGTTGGCCCACGTTCGAAACTTCATTTGGGTAGGAGACTTCGATGCTTCCGGGCAGGTTGCGATTTCCAGTCCGGCAATCGTCAGTCGCGAACAGATTCAGCTGACCAATTTGACCTATACCGTCTCATCGATGCAGTTCGAAGGCTATGGAGCTTCGTTTACCGAATCACAGGTAACCGGTGAAGGCAAACTTAGTTATGACTTGAACAGTGGGCTAATCTTGGCACCCGTATTCAACGTGGCCAGTTCTTCGATTGCGGCACGAGCCGACCAGATTCAGTTGACGTTTACCGATGTTATTGAGTTGACGGGCGATGTTGTGTTTCGCGCCGACGTCAATCGAGTTGCTGATTGGTTTGGGATAAGTCCCGACGCCGACAGCGTCAACTGGTTTGGGACCGCGGAAGGCAATGTCAAGCTGACGAGTGATCGTGATTCGCTTTACGGTCAACTGGAGGCGGTCGTCAATGATCTAGTGGCGGCACAGCCCGCAACACAGTTAACCGAAAATCGTGGTCCGGTGCGTTCCGTTGGGCATGAGAGTCAATGGTCCGAATTGATGCGCGAGAAGCAGGTGAAACTTTCATCCAAGGTGGGCGTTGCACAAGATTTTGATTCAATCAGTTTTCAAGGGTTGGAAATGGTTGCCAGCGCAATCCAGTTAGTGGGCCAAGGAGCGATCCGCGATTTGGCGGGAACTTGGCAGACCAATTTTCAAGGTGAATGGAATCCTGACTGGCAAAAAGTGAACGGATTATTGGATGCCTATACCTACGAAACCATTCAGTTGGCGGGGCGCGGTCAGCAGCCTATCGAAATTTCTGGGCCATTGTTTTCAGCGGTTGGATCTCAGTACGAATCAGCTTGGTTTCCACCGGAGCTTCAGGTACGCACTCAGTTGAACTGGAACGCAGGCAATGTACTTCATCTGCCCTTGGAGGCTGGTGCAGTCAATGTGGATTTGAACCAAAGTGTGGCCTTTCTCAAGACCTCGGAACTGCCTTTCGTGGGCGGGGTGCTTCAAGCGGCCCCCGTGGTGGATCTTCGCGGTGAAGAGCCTGTTTTGCTGCTGGAGAAAGGAGTTTTGCTTAGCAATGCCAATCTTTCGTCTGACATCTGTCGGGATTTTTTGAAGTACGTTACACCTCTAGTGGCGGATGCAACCGAAGCGCAGGGGAAGTTGACTGTTCAGCATGAAGGGCTTCGTATGCCACTTTATCAACCGACGCAGGTGCAGGCTCAGGGAACTTTGCAGTTGCATGAAGGGACTATTGGCGCTGGACCGTTAGCAAAGCAATTGTTTTCTGTTGTTTCGCAAGTGAAACAGCTGTTGAAGCCAGGGTCCACATTGGGCGCGCCAAAATCTGTTTGGATGGACTTGGGAAATCAAGAAATTCCATTCTCCATCGATAACGGCCGCGTAAATCATCAGGGCATTCGGCTCAGAATTGACGACGTCATTATCGAGACGGACGGTTCCGTTGGGTTTGACCAGAGTCTGAATTTGATAGCCAAGATTCCGATTCAAGATGCCTGGCTTGGTGATAATCGCTGGCTTGAGGGATTGCGGGGGCAATCGCTGCAGATCCCCATTTCAGGAACAGTATCTCAGCCGCGACTGGACACACAATCCATTCAACAACTTTCACGTCAGTTGATTCAGCAAGCAGCTGGCGGTGCAATCAATGGAGCAGTTCAGGACCAGGTAGGTGAACTTCAAAACAAGTTTGGCAACGAGTTGGATGAAGCTCGAGAAAAGTTGAACAACAAAATTCAGGACGCCTTGGGTAACGAACTGCAAAAAGGTCTGGAAGGCATCTTCAAGCGGAAGTGAATTTTGTGCCAGCGTCAATCAGCCAATGCAACTTTCAGGATCAACGAGGTAGTCAAGTTCTTCGTCTGCGACAACCCAACCTCGACAAGAAGGGGTTCCACATTGGCAGATAATTGCCGATGTGGCAGGCCAGTTGTACTCTATGGTCAGTTCCTCTCCGGGAGCGATGTCGCGTAGTGCAACCACATGGAGGTGACCATCGTGCAAAGATTCTCCATCTTGCTTGGGTTCATCAAGCAAGTCGAATTCACAATTGGGTTCACAGCTGTGATTCAGGAATCGAAATGGGGCATTGGGTTCTAGTTGAACTCCGTCATCGTATTCAAACGAATAGTTGCTCCCGTATTGTTCGTCGAAAATCAAGTCGCCTGTGATCTTTCCTATGACTGCGGTTGCAGGGTAACTGCGGACAGCGAAAACGCCCTTTCCGATATGCGTTTCTTCGACTTGTACAAATTCCTGATTGTTTTCTTCGTGAGGGTCTGAGGGGAAAAGAGTCATGCAAATTTCTGGGGGTGAGCGTTTGATTCTCTCGTGTTGGCCGCGAGTAAAACCGGATCGAGAGTTATAACGGAAGCCGCCGAAAGTTACAGGGCAAATAGGCGGTCCCAATTGTTTCGCAATGAGCTGCATGCAATCTCAAGGGAGGGTTGGGCCGTTAGGTTGAGTGCGGTTTTCAATAGAACCTCGGCGATTGCGCTGGTTCTCGCTTTTTGTGATTTGAGCAATCTCCACGAAAAAAGGCATCAAGTCAGTGAGCCTTCCATGCTCCAAGTCTTGAATTAGAAGAAATCCAACGCTGACCGCAGTTGAGAATTTCTCATCTGCGATCATTTTTCGATTACTAAAAACGCAGGTGATTTGTGACCAACCAGGTTCTTCTTCACCATGTTGAGCAAGCACGCCAGAATCGCGCCCCTCGCATGTTCAGCTTGTTTTTCGAAGTTATCAATTCTTTGCCCGACCCTCAAAAGCCCCCACCTCCCGAAGACGCCTACACCTTTGAAAAAATCATCAGTGAATTTAACTCGCATACTTTCTGTCGACAGCCGGCTATCGGTGCCATGAAATTATCTTGAGTCTTTGGGAGTCCAAGGATCCCTTCGATCGAAAATGCATTCTGGAGATCATCAAATTTGCCCCTTTGGTCTATGGTCCCAGGAAAGCATTCAAGCAGATTTTCAAACTTGCTGATTCCGTCGATGACACTCAAGTTTCGGGCGCACTTTCGTCACGTTTTGATTGCGTGTTCGCCACAAGCAACCACCGAGTTAGTCACAGGATCCGCAGTTGCCTGATTCGCCGAGGGTGGCGGTACTTCCACCCACCGGACAGCGAAACGTTTGGGGGACTTCAGGTTCCAAGATGCGAATCCAGCAGTTTCGATTCCCAATCGCATTGGATGCACGAAACGATTGCTTCCAGCGAGTTGATGAGCCATTGGCTAAAGGATTTTTGGATGCGAGTCAAATTGTAGCGCAGAGGGTCGCATTGAAATTATGAATGTTATCGCGTGTGCTAACTCAAAACCTAATTCCGCAACGCCGATAGGAACCAAACCTCGCGAATTTTTAGCACAGAAAATCAAATGGTAGACATGGCAAGACAACGAACCGACATCGAGTCCATTTGGCTCGGCATTGAGCAGGCGGGAAGTATCGATGTGTACATCGATCCCACTGCGGGCGGCAATCAACAATCTAAAATGCGGCGGCGAGATGCGAGAGGGCGGGTTGCTGGACACTTTGCGCGAAATGGCAGCCTTTATCAGTATGACGGATTCAGCTTTGGGGCAGCGGCTGATAGAAGAAATCAACCGTTTGGCAGAAACATAGGAACTGGGTGGAGGGAAATGCCTGCACGGCATTCGAAACGTTCGCTTTTTTTGGTAAGGTAACCGACAAACTGAACGTCAGTGGTGGAGATCTCGTAAAAGTAGGCAAAACCACAGGCAGGTGGAAACCTGGTTCAATCTCAAAGGGACAACGACGGCGCAACTCATCATGGAACCAACTCAACAAGTAAATGGCCACGAACGAGTCGATCCGAATCTTTGGGTAGAAGAGTACGGTGACTATTTGTATCGCTATGCGTACTCGCGACTTCGGGAAGCAAATGCCGCTGAAGAAGTGGTGCAGGATGCGTTTGTAAACGGCATTCGATATCACTCTCAGTTTTCGGGAAAGGGCTCAGAACAGGCTTGGTTGCTGGGCATCCTGAAACGAAAGATCATCGATTACGTTCGAAAGCGTAATCGCGAGAACAAAGTTACGCCCTATGAAGACGAGCTTGATCCAACCAATCAGCTTTTCGACGCCAAAGGCAATTGGCGTGCGGGCGCAATTCCCTGGTCCGTTACTCCAGATCGACAGATGGAATCGAAAGAACTGGTTACCGTTGTCATGAATTGTATGACGACATTACCACAAGGGCAGTCAGATGTTTTTATGTTGAGCGTAATGCAGGGGATGGAGTCGGACGAGATTTGCGAGGAGCTATCGATCACTCCTCAAAATTTGTGGGTCAGAATGCACCGCGCACGTTTGGGATTGGCCAAGTGTGTTGGCAGCAAGTGGTTTGCCGAAGGGGAGGTTTCTAGCCATGTCGAATGATAAAAAAATTGCAGAACTTATTTCCAGGTCGCTTCATGGGTCGCTTTCTGATTTGGAGGCCTCTCAAGTGAACGAGCACTTGAAGACGGACGAAAATGCCAGAACGTTTGCGGAGATTTCGGAAGTCATTCAGAAATCAGCAGTGTTTCTGGGCGATCTTGCGGAGCAGGGTGAGGAATCCGTTTCGCCTGGTCTCTCGGCTGATGCCAAAAAACGATTGAGCGTTTCGGTATCTACCACGGTAGAAAAAGTGCGACGTGAGTCTCAACTTGGCCAGGCAGGAATCCCAGAGTCGGAGAAGGACACTGCGTCCAGTGCTGCCGGTCAGACCATGGAATTTAGATCGTTAGACACCGAGGAGCCGGAGCGTGCGGAGCGCGTGTTGAATTCCAAATTTTCATTGATTCGCAAGATTGGTGAAGGCGGACTCGGTACGGTTTGGCTTGCCAGAGACGAAAAATTGAAACGCAATGTTGCGATCAAGGAGATGAACCTCGAGGCATTGCAGTCAGAAAAAGCCTGGTTGCGTTTTAGCCGCGAAGCAGAGATTACGGGACACCTGGAGCATCCCAACGTTGTTCCGCTTTATCAGTACGGTTCGGATCCCAAGACCGGCGAACCGTTTTACGCCATGCGATTTGTTGGAAAGCGAACTCTGGCGGACGCAATTGAAGAACATTACGAACGATGTGAATCTGCATTCTGCGATCCGTTGGGACTACATCGATTGCTTTCAGCGTTTTTGGATGTTTGTCAAGCTATTGCCTACGCCCATTCCCGCGGCGTAATTCATCGAGATTTGAAACCGGAAAATATCGCATTGGATAGTTTTGGTCAGGTGATCGTGCTTGACTGGGGACTTGCCAAATTGGCTGAGGACGGTGAACTGGGTTCCCAGCTTTCGGGAATGGAGCATTTGTCGGAATCTACGTTGATGAAAACGATGGCGGGCGAAGTTATTGGGACGCCCCTGTTCATGGCTCCTGAACAAGCCAGCGGTGACTTGGATAGTATCGACTACAAAACAGACATTTATGGATTGGGCGGAATTCTGTTCTCGATTTTGACGGGCAATGCTCCGCATGAGAACTGCGATGTTGGCGCCGGTTCCAAGCTTAACGTGAAGGACGTATTGAAAGCGATTTCAGTTAATGAAACGCCCAGTCCCACTAGCATTCGCTCTGTCCCGGCTGATCTCGAAGCCATCTGCATGAAGGCGATGTCTCGAAAGAAGTATGGCCGTCATGAGTCCGCGTCGGAGCTTGCTGCCGAAGTAGAGCGTTGGGTCGTTGATCAGGGCAGCAAAAAAGCTCGCTATGAAAACTTGCGTATGGAAGGTCGTGAGTTACGAGGCAACGTTCAGGCGGCGGTTCGTGACTTGGAAACCAATACTCGGTTCATGGCCAGTTTGCCTCCGATTCAAGAGATCATTTCTCTCGATCGTGATGGCCATGAGGCAGCTGACCACGAAGAAGAGCTTGCCGTTTGGCGCGAACGATTGGCTTCCATTTATTCAGGACTCCTTAATTCCAAGAGTGATTATCGCAGCGTTGTTTTTTGCAAACTTCAGGATGGGCAGTTCACTGAGATTGTCCGCTGTAGTCGACATTCAACAGATCTTTCCAATGTTCGCAAGATTCCGAAAAGTCGCTTGCGGAGTTCAGCAGTCACAGATTTCATGTTGAAGGTCGCAGACCAGAATCCAGAAGAAGTCCGAAGCTCATTGACCTGCAATCCGATGTGCGATGCAAGTTACCCGACTCACGAAGCGGCTCAGTTAGTCGCGGGCGTGCCAGTCTTTGATGAGCAAACCGAAGAGCTTTTTGGTCTGGTGATGGTCGAATGCAACATTGACGGGATCTTGCGAAATGAACTGCGTCGTCGGTTTACCGCGTCGGATGTCATCATCGGCTGTGATACGTTTCATGTATTGCTTCACGCAAATAGCGATGATGGAATCGTTGAAGATCATATTGGCGTTCCTCTCAAGGATGGGTGTCCCAAGTTTGCCAAGCCGATCGAGACGTTGCAAACCAAGTTGGAGTACATTGACGAACACAATCGCGAGATCTATGGAGCTCGGTTATGGTTGGTTCCGAATGAGCATGGAATCATGTTCCTGTTAAGCCAGAAATAGCTCTTGGTTGCGAAATTTCCAGTCGGACATGTCGACCCTCCCGGTGGCTCACAATACAACATATGTTTTTGGAGGGTGAAGGGTGCATGTTTTGCTGCTTCTTCAAAAAAATCAAGTTGTTGACCCGGGTCCAAATGCTAACCATGCGGATGCGTAGCAGCTGGCTACCTGAATCCCTTTCCAGAGTGTCTCTGGCCCTGGGACAGATTTGGCGTGGTCAATAAAGCCTCCCAAACGTGAGATGGTACGAATTACTTGGTTTAGTGTCGGGGGTTCTTGGGGAATTTCTTTACCCAGCACGGAATAAACTGACTTCCATTCACAAGGCTCGAAAATCAATTCACAACTGATATTCGGGCATTCCCGTCCCAGCATACACAGATACATTACTCGCCAAGCGACAACCATGTACAGGGCGATGGCATTTTCAATCGGCTCAATTTTACGAAACTGGCGACGTTCGATTCTGCAACCGGACTTCAGGGTGCGAAAGAAAATTTCGATTTTCCAGTCACGATGCGTCCTTTGTGTACGGTATATCTGGGGAGCAGGTTACGATTCGTTTGATTTGATTCATTCATTATTGTCGGTGATTCTTGGTCGGGGTCGTGAGTTTGACTGGTTTGTTCTTGTCTTTCCAGCTGTGTTGGTAATTGCGAAGCCTGTCTAGCCGCTTCAACTCTTGAGCGTTTGCGAAGATGGCCCAGTGGCCTCCGGTCTCGGCAACTTTGCGAGCGATGACCCAACCGACTTTACGCCAACGATGCATCGTAGTGACCGGCATCTTTAGATGCATTGCCAAGTCAGGTAACCACCATTCATCCTCACGCAACTGGCTTTGATCTCGTGGTGATTTGGGCTGTATGCCGCGGCGTTCACGTTCGCGACGCATGAGTTGGCAGACAGTATTGCGTGTGAATTTCGTCGCCCGCTTTACTGGACGAAAGCCATCCTTGTTCAATGCATCGGCGATTTGTGCCAATGTTTTCCCTTCCTGCTTGAGATGCTCAACGCGTGCTATTAACTCGCCATAGTTACTCACCTGGTCGTACCTTTGTACAGGGCGGCGGTGAGCAAGATGGCTGACGAAGCCGCCTGCGAAGCGGACCTCGACGTCCACGTTTTCACTATCACCGTTGACCGTAACAATGACACGTTCAAGTAACGTGCGTGCGATCACTTGACGATCTTCGGGACGCGTCGTTTCTGCATTCCATAGCGCTGCGACATCGGCGGACAACTCTTTGATTCGCAGGGCTTCGCTAGTCGTCAGTTCGCCTGGTTGAGCTTCAGTGAATCGACGATGCTCCAGACGAAGTTGTTCCTGATCACGAAGTTTCTCTTCCCAGCGACGTTCTAGTTCTCGGGCAACCAGTCGGTTCTCTGGATCAACCGACATGTATTGTCGATGGGCCAAACTGATCTCGTAGTCAATTCTGGCAAGCCGATGTTGCCATTGTTGATTCGCATCGACGCGTCTTTTAACGATGTCACGCGCAGCGTTGAGACTCAGTTCGATCGCTGCTGGAGTGAGTGCTTCCAGCAGAAGTCGGCCGACAAGCAGATCAAGTTCCGTTCCCGAAAGGCTTTGGCAGCTTTGTTCGCCATAGTCGAGTTTTCCACGCTGACAGGCGTAACGAAGTCGGTTGCAACTGTAACCGATCATCATGCTGCGACCGCAACGTCCGCACTGCAGGAGTCCGGCCAACAAGCTCGTACCTCGACCGGGTGATGCAAGAAATCGGCTCTTCCGGCTGTTTTCTTCGAGTTTTCGCTGGTTTGTCTCGAATTGGATCCATGTAATGTACGCGTCGAATCGGTCCTTAATCAGGACACGACATTCATCGTGTTTTCGCAACGTGCGACCCGTGGTGGGTCTGCCGGGGATTTTCTTTTTTGGGTCGATTTCTCGATGGCCCCAACGATACGCTCCGGCATAGATTGGATGATGCAGGAGATTCAATAGCGTCACCCGATTGAGACGACGCCATTGCAATTGACCGCGGTCAGCACCGAAGTGGGGACGCACCGGCATTTGAATCTTGTCTTCCACCATGGATCTAAGCAGTCCACTGATACTGCCCCATTTCGAGAATCGATCAAAGATGCTTCGGACAACAGCTTGAACTTGTTCGTCGGGATCCAGCGCGAAATCACCAGCCGCTGTTCGTACGTACCCAATCGGAGGATGATTGAGCACTTCTCCGCGAGCGGCTTTGTTACATAGTCCCAAGTACATTCGATTTTTCAGTACATGGAGCTCGGCTTCACTCATTGTTCCTTTGAGGCCGAGAAGCAATCGGTCGTTATGATCACTCGGATCGTAGACACCATCAGTATCGGCGAGTAGCGTCTGATAGATCGCACACAACTCCAACAGTGCATGCCAGTCTTTGCCAGACCGTGATAGCCGACTCATCTCCAGACCAAGCACAATCCCCACAGAGTCGTTGCTGATCTCGGTGAGCAGTCGTTGGAATCCACTACGCGTTTGGCTTGACGCACCACTCTGTCCAAGATCTTCGTCGATCACTTCGACCCTGTCTCGCGCCCACCCAAAGGCAACGGCGCGATCGACCAATGCATATTGCCTAGCCGTCGACTCACGATGTTCAAGTACCTGCTGTTGCGTTGACTGGCGCACGTAAACAGCTGCCAGTCTGTCTAAATGCGATGACGTGATCTTGGTTGGGATCGCGGCACTGAGTTGTAATGCGCGATTGTTGATTGACTTGGCAGCTTGATCCAGTTCGGTGGATGTGTTGCTACTCATCGCATGTCACCTCCGGCGTTTCCGGAAGTTGGCGATGAAGCATGATCGTCAGACGATCGATGACCCGATGCTGGTGACCGGGCTCCAGGTGTTGCCAGAATTCGGCCAATGGGAGTGTTGGAGGCAACGGCTTGGGCGGACCGATCTGAGCTGAGCGCGGGGGGGAATCTCTGGTCGTGACATTGTTGACCTCCGTTGTCTGAAACTTCCAAATGCTCAACAGACGACCGTTGCTCAAACCAATCTGCTAGCAACAGCAACGCGTCGGCGTCGATACAGGGAAGACCATTCTTCTTATGCGGCGTGCAGATACAAGAGTGATCTTTCGGTGTATCTGGCTTGGCAGACTTCGATTTGCCATCGGGTGCAATATGCCGCAATGATCTGGTTGATTTGCTGGTTTGTATCAATGGGCAAACTGGTCATTAGCAGCCAACGTATGGGCTCCTCTTCTGCCGGTGGATCGATCTCATCCACCAGAACAATATTATACTGAAGCGGGTGATGACCCTTGGGTGTCAGCGTAACAGATTTCGCCCTGACCTCGACGACGGCCTGTCGGGCCGGACGATCTTGCTCACGTTTGTGTGAAGTGCATTTGATTTTTGCTTTTCGGGCACTAACGGATATGTCCATTTGAAAACACACCGGAGCGGTCTTGACGCTTTCGTACAAGCCGCCTTCGGATGTCGACCGTGCCTGTCCATTTCGAACGATAATGTGCAGCTCTTTTCCGTTTGAAAGCGTGCGAGGTTGGGCGAAAACCTGGTTGATGTCCGCTTCGCTATCCTGAACGACAATGCATTTCTTGTTCAGACATTGCTCAGCCAATTCTCTTGCCTGGTTGATTCCCTGAAGCCAGCGGAAACTTTCTTTTTCTTCGATCGGTGCCTGCCTGCGCTTCTTGTCCTTTTCTGCTTTAGAACTCTTGTCGATTTTTTTGCGAATGTAGTTGCATTGTCCGACAACCCCCAACGGAACATTGGTTTCAGTAAACGCGACAAGCGGATGGATGAAAAGACCGGATTTGTGTTCCCCACTCAGTTTACCCGCACCGACGACTTGTTTGTCACGACGAGTCAGATCGACTTTGGACGTATCTTGGGCGATAATCGTAAATTCCGATTCGCTGGCTCGAATTCGCTCCAACGTGTTTTGATAATGAGGTGCCAGAATTGCTTCCGGCGTTACCTTCTTGTTATTAAAAAAACGATAAGAACCTTCGAGATCTGCCCGCCCACCCGAAGCTGCCGCGGGCAGACTTCTACTCGGCTGGTCACATACCATCTCCCCGATAATGTTAAGCCGCCTACTTAGACGTTCGTCGTTAAAGAAAGCGCCGGCCAATTCATTCGAAATCGCTACATTCATTCCAAACCTCCGTCAAAGACAATCCAGAGGTAATACTCAACAAAGCATCCAAGGGTTCACGATGGCATGAAAATGCTAGTAAAGATGTGCGTAGTTCTGAGCCGCACGGAGAGCAGGCATGCCTATGTGGTTGTTTTACTCGGAGCTTTCGTGTTTGCCCAAAGCCGCACGATCCAGTGCCAGGTGACGGCAAGCAGAATTGCGGTCGTGACCACATGCAATACCTGGACGACTTGAAGGATCGCAACGTGACCAAGAATGATCCCCATCACCATGAGGGAAATCACCAATCCAGAAATCAATTTGGGTTCTAGGGCGTTTCTTGTGCCGCGAGACCAGACCAAAACCAATCCCGAAGTGATCAACAAGCTCCAGGACAAAGCTCGATGCACTTTGAAGATTAATGTGGCGCCCAGCTGGTCAATCCATTGATCGCGAGGCATGCCCGCAGCGGCTCTAGCCAGCTCATCAGTTTGTTCACGCAACTGGCTTCCCAGCAATCCTTCGCCAAAGAGACAGGCGAAGAAGATGAGTGACATCACCAACAATCGTTTGTCGTACCGTGGCTCAGTCGCCACGCTCTTGTGATCAGGTCGAGAAAGCCAGATGATTGTCACCAAAACCGCAATCAAGAGGAACGCGAGTGCCATGTGCAATGTGATAATCCCTGGCTGCAAACCGCTTCGAACGACGACAGCTCCCATGACCGCATTGAATAGCACGTCAAACAAACTGAACCACGCCAATCCGATGATCCACCTGCGGTGTTTGTGGGCGAAGAAGGAATAAAACGCCAGTAGCAGTGTTGAAAATCCCAAGGGGAGCGAGGTCAGGCGATTGAAGAACTCAATCCAGGTATGGACCGGATTAAAACTTTCCAGAATCGTTTCACGGGTGATCGTTGCTGGGTCGATTCCCTTACGAACCGCGTGTCGTTTGAACTTTTCCAAGTCAAGTTTTTCTACATCGATTTGATCCGCACGCGTGGGAGGAATCAAGCACCCCCAGCAGGTTGGCCAATCAGGACAGCCCAGTCCAGAACCGGTCACGCGGACAGTCGCGCCCACGGCCACAAGGACGATGACGGAGATGAGGGCAAACCAAGCGAGGCGATGAACGTTCATGGTTAACTAATTTCCTGGAATGTTTTGAGTGCTCGTTTGCGAGCAGTTTTGTGGTCAACGATGAATGCAGGATAGTCTATGGCACGCGCATTGATTGCGGGCGTGAGTTTCACAAGATCATGTTATTGCTTTACGGATCATTTTGTGCAATGGACTTCAAAAAGCGAATATTTGTGAACCGCACAAGCGTGTACCCGTGTAACTCGCGAACCGATTAGTCTCCATACTTTACCGGTGCTGGATTGACGAAAACTCGCTACACTGACGAAAAAGGTAGCACGGAGCTGTCTTGATGTGCTTTCAAGCCACTCGGAGGTTGGACAATGAATACGCGAACCGTTTCACTACGCAGTCTTTTCGTTGTATGTATTCTTCTCCTTCTTGCATTTTTGTACGTATTTGAGCGATCGCGAGCCGATCAATTGCAAAGCCGATTAAACGATATGACTGCGCCGATTAAGGAAGAGATCGCGAAGCAGCAATTCAATATCCAGAAACGCGAGCTCGCCTACCAATACGCATTGGACGCACTTCCGCCTGTGTTGAGTGATGGCCTGAATCGTGGTGAGGGTTTGAGTTCGAATAGTTTTCCCATACGGGCTCGACGAGAATTGGCCAATCTGAGAAATGCGAAATTGAAGATCGACCGAGAAAAGAACAGGCTCAAAGTGCTTCAGGATGAGCTACTTCGAATTCAGGGATCTGATTGAAATTCGGCGAGTGGAGCCGTATCCCGTTGGTCACTTAACGACCGTTAGGAATGGTCTCTACATTTTCGACCGTGAACGGCACACAATTGCAAATAGTTAACTCTGCATCAGTTTATTCACAAAGTCCTTCTTGATCGATTCGAACGTAGTGGAGTCGGTCGAATCCTTCGTCCATACCAGGCAGTTCCAGTTGCCCAATGGTCCCACGGTATCGAAGAAACGGAACTTGTAGAAGCTGGATTTTCCTGCAGCCTGAGCGCCAATGAAAATGTTCATTCCATTTTATGCTTCCAAAACTGAACTAACTCCGCCGCTCCGTTTTTTACTCCAGAGTCTTGCGTCGGCAAGGCCCCGGAACGTCGTACAGGGAGGATGGACTCCGGGCAGCAAAGGTTCACGCGAGATATGCCTCAAATTCCGTTAGAATGTGAGAGGCGAAACGAGTTGAATGGCGGCTGTTGCCGGTCAAGGGTTGCATCGTGAGGCACAGAAGGTGTGATTGGGATGCGGGATGCGGGATGACGGATGAAGTCAGTTTCGGCGGGAGCCTCAACCTCCCGGTAATGACGAATTTTGACTGGTTTGACCAGACTTTGGATAATCGGGTAAATTTTCCTTAGGGAAAATGAGACTCGAAACGACTATCGCCTTGGAATACTTGTAAAACAGAATGGCAAAATGACATCAACTCAGCAACAAATTGAAGAGCTTACCCAGCAAATCCAATCCGCGAGTGAACCGTTTCAGCAAATCGTTCACGAGGTCAATCGGGTTCTCGTCGGACAGGAACAATTAATCCATCGGATGTTGGTGGGATTGCTTACCGGTGGCCATTTGTTGATCGAAGGCGTTCCTGGGCTTGCCAAGACCACTGCGGTCGCCAGTCTTGCCAAAGCGATCAGCACGGGGTTTCAGCGTATTCAATTTACGCCTGACCTACTCCCCGCTGATTTGATTGGTACGCAAGTGTATCGACCGCAGGATCAAAGTTTTGTTGTCCAAAAAGGTCCGATCTTTTCGAATTTGATTCTTGCCGACGAAATTAATCGCGCGCCCGCCAAGGTGCAAAGTGCCCTCCTGGAGGCAATGCAGGAGAAGCAAGTCACGATTGGGGCGGAGACATTCAAGCTGGATGATCCCTTCCTGGTGATGGCGACACAGAATCCTGTCGAACAAGAAGGAACCTATCCGCTTCCCGAGGCTCAGACGGATCGGTTCATGTTGAAAGTCATTGTTGAATATCCCACTCGTGATGAGGAACTGCAGATCTTGAGGCGGATGAGTAAGACCACGACTTCGTTTGAAATCAAATCTGTCACAGGCCCCGCCGATATCAAGATCGCTCAAAAGTTACTTGATTCGATCTATGTCGATGAGAAGGTCGAAGGTTATGTTGTTGATCTCGTGATGGCGACTCGCTCCCCGGAATCTTATGGATTGCAGTTGGATCAAATGATTCAATTTGGTTGTTCTCCTCGAGCAACGATCAATTTGACGCTTGCCGCGAAGGCCAATGCGTTTCTCGCGGGACGAGGTTACGTGACTCCTTCCGATGTGCGTGACATGGCATTGGATGTTTTGCGCCATCGATTGCTGATCACTTACGAGGCTGAAGCGGAAGACAAAACTTCTCAGTCGATAGTGAACGAGATTTTGAATCATCTTCCCATGCCTTAGGTAGGTTTCGACATCAATCCAGATACTGCGCCTGTGCATTGACAACAATTCTATTCGTTGCGATTTAGATGATCCCGAAAGAAGTTTTTCAGAAAATTAGACGAATTCAAATTCGCAGCTCCCACAAGGTGGATGAGTTGTTGGCCGGGTCCTGGCATTCTGCATTCAAGGGACGCGGGATTGAGTTCGAAGAAGTTCGGCCCTATCAAGTGGGTGATGATATTCGCTCAATTGACTGGAATGTTACCGCTCGAGCGAACCAGCCCTTCATCAAACTGTTTCGCGAAGAGCGAGAGATGTCGGTGATGTTGCTAGTTGACTTGAGTCCGTCACAGGATTTTGGGAGCCAGACGCAAACCAAGCGTGAGATGGTTGCGGAGCTGGGTGCCACCTTGGCGATGTCCGCGATTCGCAACAATGACAAGGTTGGTATCACACTGTTTACCGATGATGTCGAGAAAAGTATCCCGCCTCGCAAAGGCTCACGCCATGTTTTACGAATTATCCGCGAACTGTTGTATTGCAGTCCCATGGGGACCGGCACGGATCTTCGCTCTGCAATTGAACATTTGAATCGGACGAGTAAACGTCGCTCTGTTGTGTTTCTGATCAGCGATTTTCAAGACGAGGGATTTGAAGCATCCCTGAAGATTGCTCGACGAAAGCATGACCTTATCCCTATCGTTATTGCCGACCCTCGCGAAACGGAAATGCCCAATGTCGGATTAATCCGATTGCAAGATGCCGAGACCGGTGAAGTGATCGTGGTCGATACTTCTAGCCACAGCAATCGAGAACTGTATCGAAAATTGTGTCTGGAGAATCTGGAAAATCGAAGGGCATTGTTTCGACGTTTGCAAATGGAGCCCATTCACTTAACTACGGGTGACGATATCGTCGAGCCGCTTCGTCGTTTCTTCCATCGGAGGGGACGATGATTCGATTGATTGCAAGAATGGGCCTGGCATTGCCGATTGGTTTGTTGCTTTTGCTTTGTGGTTGGGCAACCATTGATGCACAGCAGCCAGCATCTCTATCGATGAGTGTAGATCGTGAGTCAGTTCAGATTGCAGAACCGTTTTCCGTTGAAATTGTCGGCGTCGCGCACGCTGGAGATTTACTTTTCTTTCCAGCCGTAAATGAAAAGTTTGGTGAGTTTGATGTGGTTGATCATGTCGACCAATTCGATGTCCCAGACATTGCCAATCCAGAGCAACGAAAATGGGTTCGCCGGTTGACTTTGGAGACGTTGGAAACGGGGCTGTTGGAGATTCCTGGTATCGAAGTCACTTGCGTAGGGTCTGATTCAGCGCGCCGGACCCTGCAAGCGGAGCCGAAGTTGATCTCCGTACTGAGCGTGTTGGAAAACGAAGTCGATACTACCCAATTCAGCGACATTCGCGACGTTGTTGATGTCGAACCGCCGCCAGCGGTTTCTTATGTATGGTTAGGTTGGACGGCAGGAGGAACGCTGGGAGTGGCTGGTATCGCGGGCCTGTTTCTGGCGTTCACTCGCCGCAAGCAGTGGATGACTCCTTCTGCTTGGGCGCTGAAAAAGCTGGGTGTCGACGCGGACGTTTCCGTTCAGGAAGTGGAAAGAACACTTCGTGTGTTCGTAGAAAAAGAATTTGAATTTTCTGCCACAAGTAATTCCAATGAACAGATTCGTTCGGAGTTGTCGCAGCGTTCGGTTTCTGAGCAGTGGTGTAAGCGTTTGTCTGATGTTTTTGATCTCGCAGAGCAAGCTAAGTTTGCAGGGTTGGAGCTTGACCCCAAACAGCAAGACGCGATGCGTAGAGAGGCAATGGCCATCGTTGTCGAACTGAACGCATTGAACCAGGAGGTTTGCTAGTGCAATACTTTCCTTCTCCCTATTCTCCCTGGTGGCTACTGCTGTTGTTGTTGCTCCCGTTGTTGGGATGGCGATTGTTCTCAAAGCGGCAAGTCAACTCGGTTCGATTTACCGGCGTATCGCTTGCCAAACGAATGCAGCCGACGCTCCGCCAGCGATTACTTTGGCTGCCCAAGGTCCTCACGTTGCTGGCCGTGCTATTTTTGGTTCTGGGGATGACTCGTCCACGTGAAGGCCGAGAGCAGACGGTGATTGATAGCGAAGGAATTGCCATTGAGATGGTCGTTGATCGAAGTAGCAGTATGCAGGGGATGGATTTCAAAATCGATGGTGAACATGTGGATCGGTTGACGGCGATCAAAAATGTGGCTGACAAGTTTGTCATTGGCGAAGAAGAGTTGAACGGGCGGTTCAGTGACCTGGTTGGCTTGATCACGTTCGCTGGGTTTGCGGACAGTCTGGCTCCACCGACCCTGGATCACGAATACTTGATGGCCACTTTGAACAAGACTCAAATCGCCAACGTTCGCGGCGAAGATGGAACGGCAATTGGCGATGCGATTGCACTGGCCGTTGAAAAGTTGAATGCGCTCGATGATCGCGAGCAGGAGAGAGTCAAAAGCAAAATCATCATCCTGCTGACTGACGGTGAGAACACTGCGGGCGAGATGAAGCCGATCGCTGCAGCGGAGTTGGCCGAGACTATGGGGATCAAAGTTTATACGATTGGCGTCGGGACTCACGGCCAGGCTCCCTACCCTGTCGAAGACCCGTTCACCGGTCGCAAGATGATTCGTTGGATGCCTGTCAGTATTGACGAAACCACTCTTCGAGATGTTGCTGAGGTGACTGGGGGGAAGTATTTCCGTGCGACCGACACCGATTCGTTGACGCAAATTTATCAGGTGATTGATGCCCTGGAGAAAACCAAAGTTGACGCGAAAAACTATGTCGACTATCGAGAGTTGGCCGTGCAATCTTATCGAGTCGGTTGGTTCCGAATGCCACCGATTCTATTGGTCGCATTCGGGTTGTTGCTGACAAGAGTCGTTTTGCAGAATACCTGGTTGAGGGAGGTCGTATGAATTACGAAGTGGGAAACCCGAATATCGGTTGGCTTGCCTTGTTCAGCATTGTCGCCGTTGGTCTGTTTGTTTGGAGTCGTTGGATCAGCCAACGGTCACTTAGTAAATTTGTTTCAGGCACTCAGCTGAAGGAGATGTCTACGAGGCGTGCCCAACTTTGCAGTCTTCTTGCCATGCTCTGTCAGGTTGCCAGTCTCGTTTTGTTGGCAGTTGCATTGATGGACATTCGTTGGGGGGAAACGACTTACGAAATTCCTCAAAAAGGAATCGAAGTGGTTTTTGCTCTCGATGTGTCGCGCAGCATGCTTGCCGAAGACGCCGTGCCGAATCGATTGGAACGAGCCAAACAACAGATCAAGGACATGGTCGATGAGATGGCGGGTGATCGAGTGGGGTTGGTCGTGTTCGCAGGAGATGCGATTCAAGCGGTTCCATTGACCAAACACTACGAGGACTTTAAGCAGACGCTGGATTCCGTGGGTCCGCATTCGTTGTTGCGTGGTGGTTCGCAGTTGAGTGTTGCGATTGAAACGGCCAACGAAGCCTTTTTGGGGAAAACGAACGATCATAGAACGATCGTGCTTTTTACTGATGGAGAAGATCAGGAAAGCCAGCCTGTCAAATTGGCCAGAAAGTTAAACGCAGAGAATGGGACGCGAATCTTTACGGTTGGGCTTGGAGACATGGATCAAGGCGCTCGAATTCCCGACGCGGGCTCTCGCCGAAACGCCTTCGTCGAACACCAAGGTCAGCAGGTTTGGTCCAAGCTAAATGGACGTATCTTGCGGGACATTGCCACCGAGTCGGGTGCAGCCTACATCCCTGCAGGAACCAAGCAAGTGAATATGGCAGAGGTTTATCATGCTTATATCGCGAAAATCGGCCAGAAGGAGTTTGAGACGGCATCGATCAATGCCCTCACTCCCAGATTCCAGGGATTCGCTGGGTTGGCGATTCTGTTTTTGTTCCTGGAAGTCGTCCTGAAAACGACAAGATTCTCTCAAGACAAAAAACCGTCAGAACGTGCGAAATCCAGGCTTGCCCAGTCAGCGGAGCAGAGAGAAATGCCCATGAGAAACCACTCGTCGAAACTTGCCAAGTCCGGCACTGCCGCGGTTTGGTTGTGTCTGCTGTTGCCGACTGCATTGCCTGCGCAGGAGCCATCGGTTGTCCATCAAATCAACGAGGCGAATCAGCTGGTTCGACAACAAAAGCCCAAAGAGGCGATTGATGCGTATAGCCATATCCGTGTCACGGATGCCGAACAGCAAAGTCGGCTTGACTACAATTTGGCGGTCGCTCACTATCGCAATTCAGACTTTTCCGCCGCCAGTGTATTGTTCGAACAAGCAGCAAAATCAACCAACAACTCGATCGCCGCTGACAGTCGGTACAACCTTGGTAATTGCCACTATGCCCAGGCACTGCCCTTGAAGGAGGAGCAACCCAAGCAAGCCGTTGAAGGGCTTGAGAAGGCAGTTCAGCTCTATCGCAGCGCGTTGCGGCTAGACCGCAATAATAACGATGCGCGTCGAAATATTGAACTTGCTCGAAGGTTGATTGAACAATTGAAAAGGGAACAAGAACAAGACGAGCAAAAGCCGGATCAGCAAGAGCAAGACCAGGATCAAGAAAACCAAGAAGAATCGAACGACGCTCAGAATTCTGAGCAGCAATCTGGCGAGCAATCGGAAGACCCATCTGGACAACCGCAGGACGAATCGCAAGAGACCAAACAGGGAAATCCAGCGGACGAGCAACGGGAGGCATCCGATCAATCGGCTCAGCAAGGCAAACCGAATAACGAACCTGGAGAAGATCAGCAGCCCACAGAGCAGGAGGGTGATGGAGAGGCGTCGAACCAGCCACCCCAGGGAGAGCTGAGTTCTGAGAACCAGAAACCGGAGGGCGAAGCCCAGCCGGGGCGACAGGCCAACCGCGTTGGCTCGAATCAGGAGGAAGGTTTGTTGACACGGGAAGAGGCGCTAAAAATGCTACAGGCGGTCCGTGATCGTGACATGCTTAGGCGGGATCAGCGACAACGCCGCGAGCGATCGAGACGAGTACCCGTTGAGCGGGATTGGTAGGAAGGTAATCAATGAACAATCCTAAATCGAAAAACTGGCGAATGCTGTTGTTGACGGCCGTTCTTTTCTTCTCGGCTGCTCAAGCTTTACCACAAGACGTGAAGGTGCGAATTTCAGATCGCGAAGCCTACGTCGGTTCGCCACTGGTGCTTCAGATTCAAATTGTTGACGCGACCAACTTTGAATTGCCTGATGTTTTTGAGATTGCTGGCTGCGGCGTTCGAACTGCCGGGCCTCCCTCTCAGAGTTCTCAGATCACGATTTACAATGGGAGACGAATCGAGTCTCGGACGATTACGATGCAATACCTGATCACGCCACGTCGAGAAGGCAACTTTGAAATTCCCGAATTGACGGTACTGGTCGACGGGAAGCAGAAAAGGACTGAGGTGATTCCTTTTGCGGCGACGAAAAGTGTAGCTGGTGATTTGCTTTTCGCCGAAATCATTGGAGACAAGCAGAAAGTTTACGTTGGCCAGCCTCTGGACCTGAAACTGAAAATCTGGATCAAGCCTTTTCGAGACCGCGAGAATCGAATCAAGCTAAATGAAGGTCAAATGTGGCAGATGTTGTCAGAGCAAACCTCATGGGGCAAGTTTTCTGATCGTTTTCAGGAGCTGGCGGAGAATCGGCAACGCCCAGGCGGAAAAAAGGTATTGCGTGATGATGAAAACGGAAACGAGGGAGAGTATTTTCTGTATGTGATTGACGCGACGATCTATCCAACAAGGCCTGGCAAATTAGATGCCAGCGACATCCAGGTTGTTGTGGATTATCCATTGGAGATTGGCCCGTCGAGAGATGTATTTGAAGATTTTTTTGATCAAGACGGTTTGAGCGGAAGTGCGCTAATCCAACGAATGATGGCGGATGATTTTGGGGGATCTCCGTTTGGTCGTCGCAGGGCGATTTCCAAATCTCGGCCGGTAGTTGCCGATGCCAAGGTCGATTCGACAGAAGTTCTTCCGGTTCCTATGGCCGGAAAGCCCGCCGACTATCGTGGCGCTGTTGGGCGTTATCGTATTGTCACTCAGGCAGAATCCAGAACCGTTGATGCGGGAGATCCTGTGACGCTGCGAATTGGTATTGCTGGAAATGGCCCGATGGAACTTGTGCAGGCGCCGCCATTGCATGAAATTTCCGCTCTAACTGATGAATTCAAAATCACGGATCAGGCTCTTGGCGGGTTCGTGCAGGGCGATACCAAAGTTTTTGAAACGACGATTCGTCCACGCAATGCCGACGTCAAGGAAATCCCACCGATTCCGTTTAGTTTTTTCGACCCAGTTAGCGAGACCTACAAAACGGTGTACTCTCGTCCGATTCCACTTAGCGTCAATCCCTCGGAAATGTTGTCGCTCGATTCGATTGTCAGCAATACAGGTCGCCAGGATGGCTTGAGCGAAAGTGCCACGCCGATTGTCCCCGATTTTCGAAATCATGTCTCAACGGATACCCTTCAAACTGAATCGTCAACTCAAACCAGCTGGTGGTTTTTTTCGATCGTCCCCGCTTTGATCTGGTTGGTTCTCCTGGCTGGCAAGCTCGTGGGTTTCGTGTTTTCGTTTACGCCAAATTTGCGATCCCCGAAATCTCTCGCTTTGGAAAAATTGAAGAAGCCCGTGGCCCAAGTGGATATCTCCAATGCAGTTATCGGATACATTTCGAAGACGATGAAGAAAAAGGTCAAGTCAAGAGTACAACGCCGTGGTGTCGGGGGCGAAGCTCAGAAGCAGGCCGTCGGTGATTTGCGTTTGGCTGGACTGAGTCTCGAAGCCAATGAGGTAGAGAGTCTGCTGAGTCAGCTGGCTCGTTGCGGTTCGGAGGTGATTGGAGAAAGTTCTTCCGTCGATTCGTTGCAGAGTCTTGCCCGTTCGGCCGAAACTCTCATTGAAAAGATCGATTTGGCAGTCGCTGCCGAGCGGCCCTTAAAGCTTCGATCTCGTCGTGCCAAAAAAAGTAGTTCGTGCTCGAAACAAGCGGTGATTGGCAGTTTGCTACTGGTGGGATTGTTTGGCTCTTTTGCTCATGGCTCCACACCTCAAGAGGCGGAACGTTTATCAAAAACACAAATGCAGTCGATTTTTTCCGAAGCCAATGACGCATACCAGCAGGCTGAGGAAATCTTGTCAATTGATCAGGCCGAGGCCAAGGAACTGTTTGCGACGGCAGCCGACAAATACCAGTTGCTTGTCGAACAGGGGATTCGAAACGACCAACTCTTTTTGAATCTTGGCAATTCCTGCCTGCGAAGTGGCCGGAAGGGGCTCGCGATTGCCAATTACTACCGGGCCCTGCGGATCGCTCCGAGCAATGCACAAGCGGCCAAGAATTTGGAGTTCGCGCATCAGCAGATTGCGCTGCAAGACTCCGACTCGAAATCGTCCATTGCGACCGAAACATCGATTTGGGTTCAAGCTCAGAATGGTTCGAAGTGGTTGGTCGGGACGGTCGGCGGATCGACTTTCACGGTTATCTTTGCGACGGCCTCGATCGCCTTCTGGCTGTTGATTATCTTGCGAACGGTTCGATGCAACCTCCCTGCCCTGCGACTTGGGATTCTTCCGCTGCTCATTATGGTCACAACGGGGTTCTGTCTGTTTGCGGCGAGTCAGCCATATCAGTCGATTGCAATCTTAGTCGTTGACCAAGTTGAACTGAGAAGCGGTGATGGCGAGGAGTTCGGTGTTCTGGAAACGATAGAGTTCGCAGAAGGTTTGGCTTCGCAAGTTTTGAACCAGCGCGATGGTTGGCTTGAACTTTCGATCAAAGGGCGTCAATCGGGTTGGACGCCAATGTCCAATGTCGAGCTGATTGATTGAGTGACCGGTCGATCAAAAGGAACGGAGCGTTCGCAATCGGCAATGAACGGCATCGCGGTCTTTAGAGCGGCTTGCCAATGCCCTCAGATATCCATTGTCTGAACGTCGGATGGTCTGCCAGGTTTTGCTGGGAATTTCGTTCATCGGGGAACAGGAAACCGGTAACTCGCCCTCCACGAAATCGAATTTGCTGGCAATTGGCGAGCAAATCGCGGATGATGGAGAGTAACTAATCTTTGATACAAGTTTCCACTGGAAGACAAAGTTGAGCAGTATATTTTGTATTCGAACGATCACATTGACGTTTGTGTTCTCGGGGTTGTTTATTTCGATTGGCTTGGTAGCACAGGATGAAACTCGTGATGACAAAGCGGGTCAACTGGAAGTGCAGGACGCCGAATTTTCTGAAACGGAGATTCAATTTTTCGAATCGAAGGTGCGCCCGATTTTTGAAGCAAATTGTATGGAGTGTCATGGAGATGACTCCAGTCGGCTGGGCGGTGGCCTGGCATTGATTTCAAGACGATCGATTCTGGAGGGCGGAGACTCAGGTTCGGCTGTCGAATTGGGCGATCCCGCAGACAGTCTGTTGTTGGACGCGATCAACTATGGCGAATACGAAATGCCGCCCAAAGGAAAACTCAAAGACGAAGAGATAAAGATCATCGCCAAGTGGGTTCAGCATGGCATGCCTTGGCCCCGCGATAGCGCAGAGAATGTTCTGGAAGGCAAAGGGCATGGGGTGCCTACCGTCAACGAAGATACCAAGGCTTTTTGGTCATTCCAACCGGTCAAAGAGGTCCGTCCACCTCAGGTTCAAGACGACACGTGGTGCGTCAACGACATTGACCGATTTGTTCTGGCTCGTTTGGAAAACGCGGAACTCCAACCTGCAACTCAAGCGACTCGAGCAGATTTGATTCGACGAGCCTATTACGACCTGACCGGATTGCCTCCGACGATTGAACAAGTCCAAGCCTTTGTGGAGAACCACGCACCCGAGGCCTACGCAAATTTGATTGATGAACTATTGAGTTCGCAGCACTACGGCGAAAAATGGGGACGTCACTGGTTGGACGTGGTTCGATATGCCGAATCCAATAGTTTCGAACGCGATGGAACCAAACCCTTTGTCTGGCGATATCGCGACTATGTGATTCGCTCGTTTAACGACGACAAGCCCTACGATCAGTTCCTGACCGAGCAGCTGGCAGGCGATGAATTTGAGAATCCATCGCGCGACGAGATGATTGCAACGGGCTACTATCGGTTGGGGCAATGGGACGACGAGCCAGCGGATCCCAACCAGGCGCTATACGATGATCTCGACGATATTCTGGCGACCACAACCCAGGGCATGATGGGGCTGACCGTAAATTGTGCCCGTTGTCACGATCACAAGATCGATCCGATCCCCCAAAAAGATTACTACCAGATGCTGTCGTTTTTTCGAAACGTTCGGCGATATGGTGTCCGCTCTCCCGATTCTGTTGAACGTGCCTCAATTACTACGGTTGAGAAGTCTGTCCCTCCAACAAAGCAGGAAGTTGAGTCCTATGGAAAACAATTGGCCGACGCAGAACGGCGGAAGAATGAAATTGTCGAACTGGTAAAAGGTGACTTTGAATCCGTGGAACATGATGAGTTTCAATACGAACGCAATCATGAACGTTTGGTGCGCCAACGAATCGAGAAAGGAATCATAACGAAGAAACAATTTGAGCAGTTTTGGCATGGTCATCATGACCTGATGCGGTTTGAAGAGAAACCCTCCTGCGGTGGAACAGGTTCTTTGCGTCAGTGAACACGGACCCGATGTTCCGGATACCCACCTGCTGATTCGTGGCAATGCTGGAGCGATCGGCGACAAGGTAAGGCCAGGTTTTGTTTCCGTTTTTATCGCCACCTGCGCCGACGATCGAAAAGCCTGCACATGGTCGGTCCAGCGGGCGGCGATTGGCGTTTGCGAGATGGATTGCCAGTGAGGCACATCCTTTGACTGCTCGAGTCATGGTCAATCGTATTTGGCAGCATCATTTTGGTCGCGGAATTGTCCGCAGCTCAAACGACTTTGGCTTTCAAGGTGACCGGCCAACTCATCCACTACTATTGGACTATTTGGCAAAACGCTTTGTCGATGGTGGGTGGCGAATGAAGGAACTGCATCGAGAGATCATGCTTAGCAAGACGTATCAGATGAGCAATGTATTTCGTGAGGATGCCTTCGACAAGGATCCGCTTAACCAGTTGTTTTGGCGATTTGAGATGCGGCGTTTGACGGCTGAGGAAGTGCGAGATTCGATCTTGGCAGTCAATCGTCGATTGAATTTGAAGAAAATGTATGGTCCCTCCGTCTATACCAAACTGTCAGCGGAAGTGCTTGCTGGTCAGTCGATACCGGGTGCGGGTTGGGGGGATAGTTCTCCAGAAGACCAACTTCGGCGAAGCATCTATATTCATGTGAAACGCTCGCTTCGTGTGCCGATTCTGGATAGCTTTGATGTCGCGGATACCGACTCCACTTGCCCCGTGCGATTTAACACAACCCAGCCGACACAGGCATTGGGATTGCTGAACAGTGAGTTCACACACGGCGAAGCCGAAGAGTTTGCCAAGCTGGTTGCCGGTATGCATTCCGATTTGCGTGGGCAGGTTATGGCAGTCTTGTCACGTGTTATACAGCGTGAGCCTGATCCGGCGGATGTTGACGAAGGCGTGGCGTTGATCGAGCAATGGCGTGAGAAAGAAATGTCCGACCAGCAATCGCTCAAGTATTACTGTTTGCTCGCGTTTAACCTGAATGAGTTTATTTTTATTCGTTAGTGAGTCATCCGATTTAAGTTGTGTGGTTGTCCTGTTTTATGACGGCGTTCGACTAACTCGGTATGACAGCCCATCAATTGAATCATAGAAATCTTTATCGTTGAATTTGTAGCCAACCATGAAACAAAAGAACTTTTGCAATCGGACCCGGCGCGAATTTATTTGGCAAACGGGTGGAGCCTTTACGGGGCTGGCACTGGCTGGCCTGTTGGAATCGAGTTTTTTTGCTGGGGAAACGTTGCGAGCCGACGACGAAACGCCTTGGGAAAACCCTCTTCAAGCCAAGCCGCCGCACTTCAAGCCAAAAGCCAAATCAGTCATCTTTCTGTTTATGTACGGTGGTCCGAGCCATATCGACACCTTCGACTATAAACCCTCGATGTATGGAATGGATAACAAGACCGTCGATGTGAAAACACATGGTCGCGGCGGGCACAAGAATACGGGACGTATTGTGGAGCCGCGATGGAAGTTCAAGCAGTACGGTGAGTGTGGCAAGTACGTTTCCGATCTGTTTCCGAATGTTGCTCAGCATGTTGATGACATTGCGTTTATCCATTCAATGACCGCTGACAGTCCAATCCATGGTTCAGCGATGTTGCAAATGAATTCGGGGAGGATCTTGAGCGGAGCTCCCTGTCTTGGATCATGGGTCAACTATGGATTGGGAACCGAGAATGAGAACTTGCCAGGCTTTGTTGTAATGCTTGACAAAAAAGGTGGCCCAATCAGCGGTGCCAAGAATTGGAGCAGCGGTTACATGCCCGCTTCTTACCAAGGGACCATCGTAAGGAGTAGCGGTACACCGATTCTAAATCTCAAACGCGCAGACGAGATGACAGATTCAGTGCAGCGGCAACTGTTGGATCAACTACGACGCAATAATGAGCGGCATGAAGTTGGTAATCCTGGCAATTCGAATTTGATGGCGCGAATTGCGAGCTACGAGTTAGCCTACAAGATGCAGTCCGCTGCCCCAGAAGCCGTCGATCTGGCAGATGAATCGGAGAGTACCAAGTCACTTTACGGTTTGGGACGACAAACGAAGTGAGTATTTTGGTCGACAGTTGTTGATGGCTCGGCGTTTGGTGGAGCGTGGAGTCCGATTTGTTCAGGTCTATTCGGGCGGTAATCATAATGATGCCAATTGGGATGCACATGGTGATCTGAAAGCCAATCATGAGCTTCATGCTGGTGAGACTGATAAACCAATCGCAGGTTTGTTGCGGGATCTGAAGAATCGGGCATGCTGGAGGAAACACTGATCGTTTGGGGTGGCGAGTTTGGCAGGCAGCCAACGGCCGAGTATGCCAAAGGAACTGGGCGAGATCACAATGCCTATGGATTTACGACCTGGTTGGCTGGCGGTGGAATCAAAGGCGGCATCAGCTATGGGAAAACTGACGAACTCGGTGCGACTGCCGTCGAAAATCGAACTCACGTCAAGCGGGTTCACGCTACGATTTTGCAGCAAATGGGGTTGGACCAAATCGGCTGGCCTACTTTTTCGGAGGACTTGACCAGCGTTTGGTCGGGACCGAAGGTGCCCAACCGATTCAAGAGCTGATCGCGTAGAGGCTGTGACTTTTTCATTTGTATATGAAGCAAAAACTTAGAAGCAGTGGTTTATGGTAGCCCTACGAGGCTGTGACTTTTTTCATTCGTGCATGAAGCGATAACTTAGAAGTAGTGCTTTATGGAAACCCGACGCGTCAGCGAGGACGCGTCGGGTTCGTCCTCGCTGACGCGTCGGGTTCGTCCTCGCTGACGCGTCGGGTTTCCAAAATAGGCGGAATGTGGATGTTCAGATGCCGTTGGCTACTGAGTCAGCCACCAGTCGAAGCAAGCGGTTTTGCTGCTTCGGAAACGGCACTGGTTTCCCCTTCCCGATTGCTGCGCTCCCGACCCTCCCGCCCGGCGAGAGGGTATCTGGTTTTTGTCATTCGAGGATTCATCCATGATAACCCTACGAGGCTGTGACTTTTTCATTTGTGCATGAAGTGATAAACTTAGAAGCAGTGGTTTATGGAAACCCGACGCGTGAGCGAGGACGTGTCGGGTTCGTCCTCGCTGACGCGTCGGGTTTCCAAAATAGGCGGAATGTGGATGTTCAGATGCCGTTGGCTACTGAGTCAGCTACCAGTCGAAGCAAGCGGTTTTGCTGCTTCGGAAAACGGCAGTGGCTTCTCCTCCATGGTCTATACATGCTCGGTGGAAGGGTGTTCGATTTTTGGCATCCGGTTTTTAGCGCCGAAATCTTCTGAAAACTAGCCCAGTCGAAAAAGTCACAGCCTCGAAGGGTTGCGTACCGCCCTTTTCTCTGGAGGGCGAGATACGACTCAATCTGACTCTCCCCCAATCCCCGACTAGGGTTTGTGTCGGTCTAACCTCGACGCTACTTGGCGACCGAGGTTCTGTGCTGCCGATCTCCAATCGATCTCCAATTCGGCTAGGTTCCTTTCTCTTGGTCGACATCTGCAAGGTGAAGACTTAGGATAGAGGCCGATTTTCGTGCAAAGGAAAAGATGTCTCTCAAAAAAAATAAGATCTATCAAGGCGATTGTCTCAAGCGACTGGCGAAGCTGGACAAGGGGGCTGTCGATCTGGTTTTTGCCGATCCGCCATTTAATATCGGCTATGAGTACGATGTTTACGATGATGCGCAATCGACCGAGGACTACCTCGATTGGTGCAAGAAGTGGATTCAAGGCGTTCATCGGGTGCTGAAGCCAGATGGTACATTTTGGCTGGCGATCGGTGACGAATATGCTGCCGAACTCAAGATCGAATCCCAGAAGGCAGGCTTCCACTGTCGCAGTTGGGTGATTTGGTACTATACCTTTGGTGTGAACTGCGTTAACGGATTCAGTCGATCTCACACTCACCTTTTTCACTTTGTCAAAGACAAAACAAAATTCACCTTCAACCGTACCCATCCTCGAATTCGAGTCCCCTCAGCCAGGCAGTTGGTGTACGCGGACAATCGAGCCAACCCGAATGGCCGTTTGCCTGACAACACCTGGATCACGCGCCCGCAGGATGCGCCTCAGTTTTTGAGTTTCGCGCCTGACCACGACACCTGGTACTTTGCGCGTGTTGCGGGCACCTTCAAAGAGCGCGAAGGTTTCCATGGATGTCAAATGCCTGAACAGTTGCTTGCGAGAATTATCCGAACGTCTAGTAAAGCTCAAGATTTGGTTCTGGACCCATTTTGCGGCAGTGGCACGACGGTATGCGCGGCTAAAAAACTGGGTCGTCAATGGATGGGATTTGAATTGTCCGAAGACTACGTTGGATTCATTAATCAACGACTGGATCAAACGGCCATTGGTGATCCGATTGACGGTCCTGAAGATCCCGTTAAAAGCGCACCCAGTACAGCAAACGGTAAACGGCGCAAGAAGCCTTTTACTGAAGAGACGGAGAAGGTTGTTGTTGAGGAATACGAGAAAGCAGGTTATCCTGCCGACTATATCCTGTGCAATAAAGAGTTGAATGCGGAGTTCATTGCCGGTTGCACCAAGAAGGGAATTGGTGGAAGCGCCTACATTTGGAATCGTTATCTGTTGGCACTAAGAAAGGCGGGCAAATTGCCTCGGTCTTCAAAGCGACCCAAGCAGTTTTCTTCTGAGCAGATGGATCAGTTCGGCTTTGCAAGTGAAGTTGCCTGGCGATTACTGGCGATTGACTATGAAAAAACGCTGGACGACATTTTGTGTTCTCCGGAGTTCGCGTCTGAGTTCGATCGACTGGCGATGGAATTTGGCCCGAAGCATCTTGAGGTCTCTGAGTTTGAATATCGTCAGGCGGCACTATCGATTCGGAAACGTTCTCACAGTGCACGAGACTCTGCTGCCGAGAAGTTTGGCCACTGGATGAGCAAGCGACGGCAGTTGCCCGAGGTTGGCATCAGCGAATCTTTGGAAGTACTCGAGCAACCAGGGGTCTTTTTGTTTTGTGCCGAGGGGACCGGTGTCTATGCGGGCGAGAGTGAGAATATGCGAGAGCGTATTGAGTTGACGTTGAGCAACAAAAACTGGAGCAATTTGGAGCCAGATTCGATCAAGTACGTTCCCAATGCAGACAACCTTGCAAGTAAGTATGCGTTGAAGTCGGCCTTGGCGATTCGGGAAAGTCCACTCTTGAACTGTCGCCTGCTCTCTCATGATTCTGAGCTACCCAAAAATTCGAAGTAGCGGCCAAAACTGGGCCCGCTGCAAACTGCTTGATCGAACATTTCATAGTGAGGTTCTCAAATCGATGTTAACGCAGCGGTGGCAATTTGAATGTCCTGCATAGCGACACCCGTTAATCGGCCACCGTAATCTGTGCGTTGTCGGGTTTCCATGAAATCCACAAGTCGTCGTATTGGTTCATTTTTTGACCAAGCCCTCTGTGCCAAGATGCGTGAGACAGCTTTCGCTCTTGTCATATTTCGCAGCTATGCACGTCCAGCGTAACGAACTCCAGCAATTCCTTATTGGACAATTCCGTCAGCAACAACTCGCCTTCCTGTCGTTGCCCCAGGATTTCATCGGTCATCTTTTGCTTGGAGCGGAGCATCTCGTCGATCCGTTCTTCGAGCGTGCCACGGCAAACAAATTTGTGAACCAGGACATTGCGTTTTTGTCCAATTCGGAACGCGCGATCGGTGGCTTGATTCTCCACGGCCGGATTCCACCAGCGATCAAAGTGGATCACATGTGATGCGGCAGTCAAATTCAGACCGGTACCGCCTGCTTTTAGCGAGATCACGAAAAACGGGATCGACTCGTCCTCCTGAAATTGCTTCACGAGCTTCTGGCGACGCTTGACTGGGGTTTTCCCGTGCAAAACCAATCCAGAATTTCCAAATACGGATGATAGAAAGTCTGCCAGCGGTTCGCACATCGACTGAAACTGAGTAAACACGAGTGCCTTTTCTTGGCGCTGGCTGATCGGTTCGCAAATCCGGGTCAGTTGTTGGAATTTGCCACTTTCCTTGACGTCGAAATCATTCTTTTCCACCGCCTGAGATGGGTGGTTGCAGATTTGCTTCAGTCGCATCATCGTCGAAAGGACAATGCCGCGTCGTTGAATGCCGCTGTTCTTCTCGGACGAAATCTTGTTTTGCTCAAGCTGCTCTTCCAGTTCCTTGACCGCTTGTTTGTAAAGTGCCGCTTGTCGTCGAGACAAACCGCAGTCGACTCGCATTTCAGTTTTGGCAGGTAGATCAGGCGCTATCGTCGGATCGGTTTTCATTCGCCGCAAAATGTACGGCTGTACCAGGCGGCGAAGCGCGACATAGGGCGCGTTCGAGTTTTCTTCCGACTTCGATTGAAACTTTTTTAGAAATTGCTTGAACTCCTTGGAAGTTCCCAACAGTCCAGGGCAACAAAAATCAAACAACGACCAGAGATCACCTAGTTGATTCTCGACGGGTGTACCCGTCAGCGCAATGCGGCAGCCAGATCGCAGCTTTTTGATTGCGCGAGTTTGTGCCGAACTGGCGTTTTTGATCGCCTGGGCTTCATCCAGAATCACCAGATTCCAATCGAACTCGGCCATCCATTGAGCTTTTCTGGCCAGCGAATAGGAAGTCACGACGGCGTCGATGCCTTTTAGATTCTGGATTGGTGCATTCGCCAGTTTCTCGAGATCGCTGGCATTCGACTCGCTACGATGTGCAATCAATACTTTCAATTGCGGGGCGAAGCGAGCCATCTCCTGCTTCCAGTTACTAATCAATGAGGCCGGAACGATCAGAAGGCTTGGCTGCGAAGAAAGTTCGCTTGCCGAAACTGGCTTGTTTTGCTTCGAAGTTGTGCCTTGCTTCAGTTGCAACAGCAAGTCGATTATCTGAATCGTCTTCCCAAGCCCCATATCATCGGCCAAACAGGCACCGAGCTTTAATTGAGTCATGAACCACAACCAACGAACTCCAATCTCCTGATAAGGTCGAAGATTCGCATTCAACTCTTTGCCTGGCTGACAACCGATCTCGTTGATTGGGTCGCGTAGCGTCTTGAGTGTTTCCTCCAGCCAATCGCCCGCGACAACCTGAGCCCACTCGTTGGCCGCCTCACCTTCGTCTGCTGCAAGCGTTGCTCCGGCCAGCATTCGCATCCCGCGCAAAAAGTCGATGCCGTCGGCGTGTTGTTGTTCAAGCAGTTGCCAATGTTCGAGTGCTTCGGTTAGTCGTTGCCGATCGACCTCAATCCATTTGCCCCGCAGCAGCATCAACCCTTCGTCTGCGGCAAGCAATTGTCGTTGTTCTTCTTCGGTCAGGCTTTCGCCGTCGAGTGCTAATTCAACCGAGAAGTCCAGCAGGGAATTCGTGCCAACTCCGCGCGGTTCATCGTTACCAAGATGGATGCGAACCTCTGCTCGGGACGAACTTCGGGCTCGCCACCAGTTGGGGACTCGCACCACCAAACCAGCTCGTTCCATTGCTGGCACGTCGCTAAGAAATTGATGCGCTTGTGAAATGGACAATGCCTGCGGGCGAAACAGGGCGCGTGAATCGAGCCACGTTCGGACTAGTTCACTGGACTGTGCCGCCAGACTGACAGGCTTGAGTAACTCGGCCAGCTTCGACTGTCTTTTTTCGCCCGCGAATTGTTGTAGAGCGTCGGCTAGAGGCAAGTGTTTGACGGTTGCTTTCTTGGAAATCCGGTTCGTATACGTGGCCAGAAAAGCAAACGGTCGCGATTCATCTTTCTTGTTCTCTGCTAGATGAAATGTGACTCTTCCCAGCGGCTGCCAGTCAGGATTTATTGTCTGAAGTAACTCGTCCAGACTCCCAGGACTTTCCAGGACTTGATGGTGCACCACGTCCAAAAGGTCTAACCAAAGGTGAGTCAGGACTTCGGCTGTCAAGTATTCCAGCCCACGCATCGGCGGTGCTTGTGAAATGATCACCGACAGCTCCAACGCATCAGGCGGAGGTGCGAGCTGTCGCAATTTTTCGGAAGGTGTTTTTTTGCAAAATTGTTCACGGCTGGCTTCGTCGAGATAGCAAAGTGACTTATCCAGCCGCCGGGCAAATTCTTTCCAATAGGTAAACTCAGCCGGCCAACTAGCTGGCAGTTCGGTTTTCGCCAAAAAAAACAAGCCATGGCCGGAAGTGATTTGAAATTCGCGAGCCAAAATTGAATGTGGATTTGTGTCTTTTTTGGAAGATTCGTTGCGTTCCGTCGCTCTATAGAGGTAAATTCGACCATGCGGAGAAAGGTTCAGTTGTGGCCTTTCCGGCTCGGAAGAGTTGACGTTTTGTCGTTGCGTCGCGGTTGGCGGCATGTTCAAAGAACCGTGATAGGCGAAATGGCTACATCTTATAGAATGAAGGTCGTTTGAAATAGTATTGGAAGAAGTAACATGAATTACGGATATGATTGGGGGCCTTACGTTTCTGTCGGTGAAAAAAAGGTTCACGCACGCAAGTTTGCTGCCAAGCTTGCAAAAAAGCAAAAGCGAAAGTGTCAGCCGATCCAAATCGAAGGTCGCAAGATTGCCAAGTCGTTTTGGGGCAAAGCCTGGTGTGACCACCTGGAATCACTCAGCGATTATGCGAACCGTTTGCCGAGAGGTAGAACTTATGTGCGCAACGGATCAGTTGTTGATTTAGTCATCAAACCCGGCGAAATAGAAGCCATCGTTGCCGGCTCCGATCCTTACCAAACTTCGATCTCGATTCAAAAGCTTGGCAAAAAGACTTGGGGAGACATCAAGAAAGATTGCTCTTCGTCGATCGACTCTTTGCTTGATTTGCTCGGCGGTCGTTTATCAGACGGAGTGATGCGCAGGTTGACGGATAAGAAGTCAGGTTGTTTCCCTTCAGCTCGACAAATCGAGATGGATTGCGATTGTCCGGATTGGTCGATTTGTTGCAAGCATATCGCGGCGGTCATGTACGCGATTGGCAGCCGACTGGATTCTGAGCCAGAGCTTTTGTTTCTGTTGCGAGGCGTTGATCAGGAAGAGTTGATTGGTCAGGCGGTTTCCAAGGAAAACCTTGCCAACGAACTTGGGGCCGGTTCTGGTGACCTTGCGGGTGAAGATCTCGGTGCAATTTTTGGAATTGAACTAGAGTCGACTTCAGACGTCAAAGTCACCGCGAAGCCTAAAACCCCCAAACCGGCTTCTCGGGCGAAACGTCCGCGCGTGAAAAAAGCGACGACGAAAACGACTGTTGCGAAAAAGGCTGCGACAAAAGCCATTGGGACAAAAAAGAAACCGGTGCGCGCAACAACGAAAAAGAAGGCGAAAAGAAAGCCGACAATAAAAACGGCTTCGACAAGAAAGAAAACTGGGGTGAAGAAAACTGGGGTGAAGAAAACTGGGGTGAAGAAAACTGGGGTGAAGAAAAAGGCGACTGCAACCCAAAAAGCGACCCGCAAAAAGAAGGCCTCCCAAAAACGAGTGACATCTAAAAAGAAGACTGTAAAAGTGGCAGAAACCGTAAAACGACCGAAAAAGAAGAAAGCCCCCTCCAAGAGAAAATCTAAACGGAAAACAGCATGAATCCAATGCAGTTTAACGTTGCATTCGATCAGGGCACTCTGTTGTTATCGGGGCATGACAGAGAGCAAGTAGAGTCCATTTTCGGTAGTGACCTTTGGACTTGGGACTCCCGCGTGGCGGCTTGGCGGTGCGAAGCGATGCACTATCGACGTGTGATCATGACACTGTGGGAACTCAGAGTAAGGAACGTACGCTATCAGGATCAAGCGAGACGATGGACCGATGTGGAGTGGACTGAAAACAATATTCATCCGCCTCGCGCTGAACAACAGGCGGCAATCGAAAGCTGGGTTTCTGACAAACGAGGTGTCGTCGTGATGCCCACAGGAACGGGGAAAACAGAAGTCGCACTTCATTTGCTTTTTCAGACCAAATGCAGCACGCTTATTGTTGCGCCCGTTCGAGATCTCATGTATCAGTGGCATCGGCGAATCTTGTTGGCACTTGGTTGTGACGCTGGCGTGATCGGAGACAATACGTTCAATGTGCGCTCGATTTCCGTTACAACTTACGATAGCGCAGCGATTCATGCCGCCAAATTGGGAGACCAATTCAAACTTGTTGTCTTTGATGAGTGCCATCACCTGCCCGGCAATTTTCGTCGCGATGCCGCCACCATGTCAATCGCGCCTTGGAGGCTTGGGCTAACCGCGACTCCCCATCGCTCTGATGGTAAACATGCCGACCTTGAATCATTGATTGGGCCAACCGTTTACGACTTGAAGATCGAATCCGTCAAAGGAAAAACGCTGGCGGACTTTGACGTTATCAAGATTCCCGTCCACCTCTCGGAACAGGAACAACTCCAATACAACGACTGTTCGGAGCAAGTCCGCACGTTCATGTACGAACGCCGCAAGACCGAACCCGATTTTCGCTGGGAAGATCTTTGTAGCGAGTCATCTCGCGATCCGCTGGCAAGGCAAACGCTGGTCGCTTACCGGCGCAAGCAGGCGATCGAAGATCGCGCGGCGGAAAAATTGCGAGTTCTCGAAGACCTGTTTCGGTTGCATGCGGGAGCTCCCATCATTGTCTTCGCCGGCTCCAACGCCATGGCTCGGGATGTCTCGGTTCGTTTTTTAATTCCCTGTCTGCTGAACCATTGTGGTAAGGAAGAGCGACTTGATATTCTTACCGGACTATCTGACGGGACTTACCCCGCCATTGTCGCCAATCAAGTACTTGATGAAGGGGTGGATGTTCCGGCTGTGAAAATTGCAATCGTCATCGGCGGTTCAGCATCGACTCGTCAAGCCAAACAGCGTTTGGGAAGAATTCTACGCAAATTCGGCAACGCACGAGCAATACTGTATGAAGTCGTTTGTCTGGACACAGGCGAAGCAAAACGGTCGAGGCAAAGGAGGAAGAGCGATGCTTACACGGGAACTCGCCATCGCAGAATATGATCGAGGACAGGTCAATCCCGATCGATTAACTCGTATGCAACACGCCCAATACTCTGAGCTGGCCGACTCCATGCTTCGCATCTATCGCAGCGGTGTTGGACGAATGCGACAGCAACTGCGGAATTCAATTCATCGTCTTTTCGAGAATGAACTTGATTGCCCGACACGGCGAATTGACGCATTCTGCAAATTGCTCGACGAACGCGCGACCTACAACAAAGACAAACGTGGGAAGGCCGCGGAGCTGCGGAAAACAGTCTTTCGCCTAGCGGCCCAAAAGCACCCGCTGGTCAAGACAGCCGATCGGTTGTTTGAATCCAGCGAACAAGTCGTGAAACAACAAATCGCAGGCGAACTCGGCATGAGCTGGGGGCAGATAGAACGCGCATTGTACGCGGATGTGATTCAGTTTCACCGATTGAAGGGATTTGAAGGTTACGCCTCAGCTCGTGAATTGCTCGCTAGGTACAACGTTGCCCAAAGCCAGGCTGTTTTGTACGACGCGGTTTCGATGGTGGTTTGGGCCAAGGAAGATTTCAAGCTGATCCTGCGTTATGCCAAACTCGCGCGGCTCATGCATACGATTCAGCGATGTCCCGATGGTAGCTTCGTGATCGCTCTCGACGGTCCGACTTCCGTTTTGCGAGAAACCCGCCGTTATGGAATTGCGTTTGCGAAGTTTTTGCCAGCGTTGTTGGCCTGTTCGAACTGGAAAATGAAAGCGATCATTCAACACCGGCGATCGAACTGGCAGAATCAGTTTTGTCTCACGCCAGCTGATGGTCTGACTTCAAACGTAGAAACGGCCGAGCTGTTTGATTCCAAGCTGGAGGAAAACTTTGCAAACAAATGGGGCGGTGAACCTCGGAACGGCTGGCGACTGATTCGCGAGGGCGAGGTTCTGTTTCAGCATCAAAAAGTTTTTGTTCCGGATTTTGTGTTTGTGCATGATTCCGGACGGCGAGTGATGATGGAAATCGTAGGATTTTGGACTCCCGAGTACCTCGCGGCCAAAATTAAAACACTTTCAACGTTTTCGGAACACCGCATTATCCTGGCAGTCGCCGATTCGATTGACTGGCCTAGCGAACAAAATGAGGAGCTCGTTTTCCGATACAAAACTGCAATTAAGATTGCTGATGTCCTACAAGCTATTGACTGATGAAAAGTTGCGTTCCACAATCCAGGACACTAGCCGATGCTCACGGTTTGACTCCTCCGGCCAGCAGCGTCGCCAATGTGGTGGCCAGGTTTTTTAAAGCGTCTTCGTTGGGCAGCGTGATTTTCAATTGTTGGCGACCGGTCACGTCGGTTTCCACACAGCTGGCAAGTCCCTCACGAACTTGTTCGACAACTTGCTCGTCCGGTTTGACAGTCGACTCAGGCGACCGGTTGACCAGTTCGCCAAGAAAATTGAACACAGCGCCTAGCATTTCGCCTCCCGCAGAAGCGACACGCTGGCGATGTTCGATTTCCGCAGTTAACGACTTGCTGCCGGTCAAAATGCCTTCCTTCATGGATTCATCAACAGTCGCTTCCGGTTTGGCTCCGACCAAGACTTCCAGACGCCGCTTCATCTCCTCCATGCCGCAGACCATCGTCAATTCGTCGACTTCCGACTCACTATCAAGCGCTGCCAGTGCGAGATTTCGCTTGTCGTCCAGCGAGACCAGCATCTGTTCTTCCAGCGTGTCTTGCGTGACTAACAGATAAACGTGTACGGGATTCTTTTGACCCATCCGGTGAGCACGGGCGACTCGCTGCTCCAATACGGCAGGATTCCATGGCAGGTCAACATTGATGACCGTGTTGGCCGCCTGAAGATTCAAGCCCGTCGAACCGGCGTTGGTCGTAATGAAAAGTTTGCAACCCGGATCGTTTTGAAACTCGTCGACCAGAGCTTTGCGCTTCTTTTGGGGGACCTGCCCGTCAAGCCTGACGAATCGTAGCCTATTGCGGTTGAGAATCTTTTCGATCAAGTTCAACATCGTTGTCCATTCGCTGAACAAAACCACCTTGCGACTGTCGTCCTCGAACAGCTGAACCAACAGTTCTTCCAGCCGCTCGAGCTTGCTGGAATACGACGGGTCATCTTTCGTGTTCAGGAACGTACTGTCGGCTGACATGCGAGCCGCCAACAATGACCGCTGCAAACGAAGAAAATCCATCTCGGTGAAATACGCCTTGCGAACGATCTGAGCGACAATCCTCATGTTCGCATCGTTAATCGCCTTTTGTTCCTCGGTGGGAGCGATCCGAACGATGTCAGTGGTGCGCGGCGGCAACTGTTTGAGGACTTGGGCTCGTGTTCGGCGGAGCATAATCGGAGCGAGCGTTTTTCGCAGCTCGGCCATGTTTTTGTAACCAAGCACTTTGCCTTTTTCATCGACGATCCGGTGCTTGTTGAAAAAACGAAAGCCCGGTCCCAGTCGCCGGTCATCCACAAATTGAACAACGCTAAACAATTCGCTCAGCCGATTCTCCAGCGGTGTGCCTGACAGAACCAACGCGTATTTGGATTGGAGGCTCTTCACGGTCTGAGTCGTTTTGGCCTCCCAGTTCTTGATCCGCTGGCCTTCATCAAGAATGATCAAGTCCCATTTCGTGCGCTCGATTGCAATGATGTCGCGAAGCACTTGTTCGTAATTGCAAATCGTGAAAAACGCATCGTTGTTGTACTGCTCGGCTCGCTCGACCATCGAGCCCAATACCAGTTGGCAATCGCGATCACAAAACCGTTTGATCTCTGCTGCCCATTGACTCTTCAAAGAAGTCGGACAAATAATCAGCACCTTGCGAATGCCTGATTCGTGAGCGAGCAACTCGGCGACTCCGATGCCCTGAATCGTTTTGCCGAGTCCCATGTCGTCGGCCAAAATCGCACGTCCGGCGCCTGCTGCAAACGCGATTCCGTCCATCTGATAGGGCAGCAGTTCCGTCTTCAGCAATGTCGTTCGCAACGGATGCTCCGCCGGTTTCTTGCGAATCGCAGCAACTAGCGACTCCATTCGAACCTGATGCAGCCGCTGGTCAATGTACTCCAACGCGTCAGGAAAAATGTTGACTTGGTGGCCTGCCTTTTCCAGCTTGCTGACACGACGAACCAAGCCGGAGACGTCTGTCGTGTTTTGGCCAAGCAACTTGCCGGCGGTTTTTTCTGTGACATCGTCGAGTTTGTGCGGCGGTGTCAGACGCAGGGCGAGCGGTGAAGCTGTTGGCTCGGATCTGGCGGCTTTGAAATCGAGCGACAGAGTAAATTCTTTTGATTTGAATTTACGCCGTTTGCCTGCGGGGAATTTGGCTTTGATTCGTTGGATGGCGTAGATCAGGTGTTTGCACGTCCCGAGGGTGTTCTTGCGAAAGTCGGGGCAAGAGCAGTATGAATCGCCGAGATCAAATCCGCGAATTGACAGCCCGTAAGTTTTGCCAGATGCTTTGCTGGTAAGCGTGTAGTCGCCCCAGGCCTTTTGGGGGTTTGAGGCGGTGAGCTTGAACTTTTCTTCTTTTGCGCGTTTCTTTCGATCGGCGATCGCCTGAGCGACAAGTTCTTCTTCCGTCAAACTCTCAACCGGCACGCGCTCTTTGGGCGGCTTGGATAGGCCAAGCGACATTTTTTCTTCGAGGATCAATGAAAGCACCGCGCCAACATGTTCGCAGGGTCCGTTGCAGCGTGTGCAATTCCATTTCAAGCGATTACGTGCCTCAGCCATCATCGTGATCGAAGCATTTGCCGAATTCCCCGAGGCATCAATAGGAATTTTCAGCTGAAAGAGGTCGCCGCGAAAGTAGACTTGCTGTTCGATATCGACTTCGAATTTGCCGCCTTCCATGATGAGCTTTTTGCCGTTGTCGCCCAGCAGTTTGACAGCCTGAAGGTAAGTCAAACGAGAAAGCTTGTCACGTAGCGTCAATTTTTTTTCTGGCTTGGTAGTCATGGATTCTTTCCAACTTCTATGAAGATATGACCCCAGTATACAAAACCTTTACATTTCGCAACGTGGGCTGTTGTTGGTAAACTTTTCTATTTTTTAAGCCACGCGCTTCGTCCATAGAGCTTGACGAGACTCGCTTGACTCCAAGGAAATCGTAAATTAGATATTCCTGTCCGACAACATAACCAATCAACCACGCGATGGACAGGAATGCCCATCTTTAGTGCCTCGCAAAATAATAAAATGAGCAAAAGTACAGCTTCAAGCTGCAAGAACTCGTTCCTACGGCACTAGGCTGTTGTCTGGTAGAATTTAAGCAATTCGTTTCCAGCATTAACTCTATAAGCAAAATTCAGGGAACCCAATTCACAGATGAACGACAAGCAATCGCAATTAATTCGAAAATACGAAAGCCTGAGCGCTACGCTTCAAAAAATCGCGCAAGTTTCCGCTGTAATGATTGCAGGCAGAGTCCGAACCGGATTGATCGCATTTGCGGCGGACTGCGGCGTAACCGACGACCAAGGCTTGATTCCAAAGTACAATGATCTGAGGGACGAACTCAACAACGCAATTGATGACGGAGTCTTCCGCTACTTGAACAGTTCTCAGACCGGCGCGATCGAATTAGCTCCGAGCCTTTCCGATTTCGCATTTCGACAGGCGTTTAGATCGGGCTTGGCGAAGTCGGTCATTGACGAACTCGAAAAGAAAAAAAGTAAGTATGCCTATCATTTGTCCCATAAAGACGAGATGACTGTGATTGGCGAAATGCGAATGATGTTTTACAGCGGAGACGTTTCCGGGTGGAAGAAGCACTCGGCTCGCTACGAATTCGAGCCGACTGTTTTGAGCCCTCACTGCAACGAGGTGTTTCAAAGATTGGTGCCAGAATTTCAGCATGAACATCTTCAAAGTGCCGCGTGTCGCTGTGCGGGGCTTGCCGAAACGCTGGACGGCAATTTGTTGAAGGCTTTCGCTGCGGCGTTTGAGTCGTGTGGTCCGCTGTCAGACGAATTGATCGTAGCTGCCATCGACCTGTTTGCCGTCCGCGGTGACATTGCAGCACTGACAAAACTTGCAGCGGCACTGAAGAGGCAAAATGAAGTTCGCTCTGAAATCGGCGGCTGTATCGCATTTTTGCAAGGCGATTTTGTTACCGCACGAAGCCATTTTGAAGAAGCAGTCAAAGAGTTTCGCAAACGAACCAAGAAACGCTCAGTCGAAATCCGACATGTCTCTGGCATTTTCTACGGCCTGTTGCTGCTTCAAGAAAATTCTCCCCAATCGCAAAAAGTACTCAAGCAACTCTGTAAGGTGATTTCGAATTGGGAGAACTTTTACAGGACTCTTTCGTTTCCATTGGAAGAGGCGTTGCAAAATCAACTTTCCCCCATTTCCAACCGCCAGCGAACTCATACTATCGACGACGTGCCTCCCATTTACTTTTGGTGTGCGGGCCTGATGTGGTGCTGGGTTTTCGTAGAAAGCGATTTTCCGTTCAAGCAACAGGACTTTTCAAAGGTATCCATGTTCTACCGTAAAGCTGGAGTCGATTGGCTGGCCGCAGAAATGGATGCCATTCTTGCTAAAGCAACTCCAGTAAAATCGCAATCTTCCGCTCTGCGAAAACGTAGCGATCAAACACACAAACGACTTGGTGCCGTTTCATTGGTCGACCTGATGGAACCACCAGCCGCATGGGACGCTGGGTTAATGGCGCTGGAAAACCTGTGCGGAAATGAAAGCGAAAATCCAACTGCTGCTTTGGCCGATGCATCGAAAGACGAACGGATGATCTGGGAAGCCGAATACGCCCATGGAGGCCCCTGGATTTTCTTGGCGCCGTTCGTCCAAAAACTCGGAAAGAAGGGCTGGAGCAAAGGCCGCAAGGTTGGATTGGGACGACTCTATGAACAGTGGCAAACTTCTACTTTTGGTTTCTTGACCGAGCAGGATCAAGAGATTTGCCGCTGCCTGAAACAGAGAAAAGAAACCAACTACTACGGATATGGTGAGATCGTTCATGACTGGAACATGCAACGTCTGACAAAGGCCGTCATCGGTCACCCTCTTATTTTCTTTTCCGGAAATCGAGATCAGCCGGTCGAAATCAGTGAATCCAGACCGATGCTGAGTATCATCCGGAAATCCAAAAAAATTAAGCTGACGATATCGCCTGAATCCGTCGGCGATTCACAACGCGTCGAAAAAATTGGTTCGCACCGCCTAAGCGTCACGCAATTTTCCGCTAAGCAAAAGGAAATGGCTTCGCTTGTTGCCCAGCTTCCACCCATTCCCGAAAGCCAAGTGGAGCGAATCGCCAAACTCTCCCAATCCGTCGCTTCGATTATCGGTGTCCAATCAGATATCGAAGGTGCTTCGATATCAGCAGGCGAAGCGGTTGCTGCGGACTCGTCTGTTGTTGTTCAATTGACAACCTGTGGTGATGGACTGCGAGCCGAGCTATTTGTCCATCCACTGGGTCCCAAGGGCCCTGTCTGCCGTCCAGGCAGCGGGGCGGCATCCGTGTTTGCAAGTATTGACGGACAGCCAGTCACGACAACCCGCGATCTGAAAACCGAAAAGAAACACCTGCGGAAACTGTTGGCCAGTTGCCCGTTGCTGGACAGTCGCGCCATCGACAACGACCAAACAGAATGGCTGTTCCCTGACTCCGAAGACGCGATGGAGTTGGTTGTTGAACTTCACGAACTGGCTCAACTGGAAAAGGTCACTGTCCTGTGGCCGCGCGGCAAAACACACGATGTTGCCGGAAGCGTTTCCTCAAGCAACTTTCAGGTTTCCGTCAAGCGGGATCGCGACTGGTTCGCTGCCACTGGCAAGCTAACCGTAGACGATGAATTGACTCTGGATATGATGAAGCTGATCGAATTGGTCAGCGCCAGTCCAACCCGTTTTCTGAAGCTGGACGATGGTCGTTTTTTGGCTTTGTCACACGAACTGCGCCAGCGGCTTGCCGACATCGCGGCTTTTGGCAACGCCACAAAAAACAAGTTGCGAATCCCGCCGATACGGGCCATGCACGTCAATGAATCGCTGGAGGATACGAAGCTAAAGGTAGACAAACATTGGAAACAGCACCTTGGACGCATCGAAGAGGCAGCGAAGATCGACACCCAGCCGCCATCGAATTTGCAAACAGAGCTGCGCGACTATCAGTTGGACGGTTTTGCCTGGCTCAAACGATTGTCCCACTGGAATACGGGTGCCTGCCTGGCCGATGACATGGGATTGGGTAAAACGATTCAGGCGCTGGCGCTCTTGATTGAGCGTGCGTCACAAGGCCCCGCGCTGGTCATTGCTCCGGCATCGGTCGGGTTCAACTGGGAGAACGAAACTCATAAATTCGCTCCTTCACTCACGCCGAAACTGTTTCGTAACTTTGACAGAAAGACTTTCTTTGACGATCTTGCGCCCGGTGACTTGGCAATCGCCAGCTACGGACTCTTGCAGTCCAATTCAGAAGATTTCGCAAACGTTCAGTGGAGTACGGTTTTGTTGGACGAAGCTCAGGCGATCAAGAATATGGACACAAAGCGTTCGCATGCCGCGATGCAGTTGCAGTCTGATTTCAAAGTCATCCTGACAGGAACGCCACTGGAAAATCATCTGGGCGAGTTGTGGAATCTGATTCGCTTCATTGCGCCCGGGTTGCTGGGTTCGCACGAAGACTTTCGCAAACGGTTCGCAATTCCGATTGAGCGAGATCAATGTCGGCAATCTCGTAATCGGCTCAGGAAACTGATCCAGCCTTTTTTACTCAGGCGCACCAAGACGGAGGTGCTGGCCGAACTGCCGTCTCGAACAGAAACGGTTCTGGAAGTCGAAATGTCGCCAGAAGAGGTCGCGCTATACGAAGCGATCCGCTTGAATGCGCTCGGGAATATCGAAAATGCTTCCAACGAAACTTCAAAACGCGGAGAGAAACACTTGCGGGTACTCGCCGAGTTGACGCGTTTGCGACTGGCCTGCTGTCATCCTTCCTTGGTTGGAGGCGAGGGCATCGAAGGCTCCAAGCTTGATTTGTTCCGACAAAAAGTTCGTGAAATTGTCGATGGCAAACATAAAGTTCTGGTTTTTAGCCAGTTCGTCAAACACCTGTCGATCCTTAGTGACGAGTTGGAACAGATGGGACTGAGCTATCAGTATCTCGACGGTTCGACTCCGGTCAAAAAACGCAAACAAATTGTTGAGTCGTTTCAGGCTGGCGAAGGCGACGTGTTCCTGATTAGTTTGAAAGCCGGCGGAACTGGTTTGAATTTGACTGCCGCCGACTATGTGATTCACATGGATCCCTGGTGGAACCCTGCCGTCGAAGACCAGGCCACCGACCGTGCGCATCGAATTGGACAGACCCGGCCCGTCAACGTCTACCGACTTGTTACCCGAGGAACGATCGAAGAAAAAATCGTCGAACTTCATCACACCAAACGCGACCTTGCTGACAGCCTGCTTGCTGGAACCGACACAGCCGCAAAACTGACCACCGAGGATCTGATCAATTTGTTAAGAGAAAACTCCTTTGCAACAGCCAGTTGTTAGGGACTGCTAAAAGTTGACCGTAGTGGACGAGGCAACGAGTCCGTTTATTGTCAGAACCGCTTTAGTGTTCCGTTGTCCGAAGCCGCGTCCGTTTCATCGTTCGATGCGTTTAAGCTCAGAGAATTAGCTTGATTCATCCAAGTATGTAGAAACCGTCGATCTTGCTATTCCGCACTCCCTCGCGATAGGGCTTGTTGATTTAGTATTGTTTTCTTGGTTTTTGCAGGCGATCAAGTAACTTCAGGTCGGCGAGATAACTTGTGACATTGGCTTGATGCGACGCCGTGGTCTTTGTAAAGCCCAGCGAATAAGGACTACCCGTTCGAATTAGTGTTGTCGAAACGTCCAACCCTTGCTGAGCAATGACACGCTCCAAGTGTTCTCGATAGCGCTGCGGAGCAGCGATTCGCGTTTGCGCCAGCCTAGGATTATCCAGGAAGTCACATAACTCACGGCAAAACTTGCAGTTGCAATCGGTATTTGAATCGCGTTGATAGTCGGCGGATGGTTGTGGTGGTCTTGCGGTTGCCGTCGTGAGTGTCGAACGCAGCTCGGCAATCCAAATTTTCAAAGCTTCGGGCAATTCACCGTGAACGTTCATCGCGATTTTTCGTAGTTCAACTGCTGACGGAACTTGGAACGTGCGAAAATCAAATACTGTTGGGTAGTCACGTGCAAGCTGCAACATGGCTTGAAGTTGCTCGTCTTGTACGGCGATCAGTGCCTTGCACAAAACAAGCCAGGCTTCATCAGGCTTCTCAATGCGACTGCGGGCGCCATGCTCTCGCCTTTGGGCATGTGCCGAAAGTTTTTCAACGGCACTCTTCAAGAGACCTTGAAGCTCAATGACGGAAAGTCCACCTCTTTTCTTGACATTGGCTAATTTATACAGCCACTTGGCATCCCGTAACGCGAGTCCCTGCAAAAATCGGATGCCGTATTGATTCGGGGGCGGCTCGAACTGAATCAGGTTCTGAAGAAGAGGCAGAATACTCTCTGCGTCCATCCGGCGAAGACAACTTATCACAAACTGATCAAGGTCCGTCAGCCAATCACGCCGTGCGACTGTTTGGAGCAATTTGTCAATTAGCTCTGGAGCTTCGAATAGAGCCAATTCGCTGAGAAACTGTTTCGATTCAGGGAACTGGTTACAACCACGATTGCCGCGATCATGAATGCGGCTTGGCCAATGGCTGATGATCGCTTCGGCCAGTAGCCGGCAATCATCGAAGGCCTGCTCCAGCTCTTCGTCGCCACACTTCTTTAGCTGCGCTCGCATTTCCAGCAGCTTTGCAACGGCGAATGGCACTCCCATTTGAGCCAGAATTTCAAAGTGCTGGGTTTTTGGCCAAATGGCAATCACTGATTTGCGATACCAACGATCAAGTGTATTGCCGGCATTGCCCGTGTATCCTTCGTATTCCTGACGTGTTGGAATCCAGTCTTCGACCGGAATCAAGCTAACCAATTGCGAATTTTCACAGGCCAGCGAGGCCAGGTTCACCCGTTTGCCGTCGGCTTTGCGCCACCCATCAATGGTGATTTCGTCTTCGTGGGCTTCGCCAATATCCAATTCGTCGTAGTCGCCCGACCAGCGATGATAGCCACGTCGGCCGTACCCAAAACTGCCGTCGTCAGCAAATTGGCACAAATGACGTTCGACTTGTCCAAAGAAAAGCCGACAATTTAGAGATTGGGCAATCGCTGCAACATGCCGGTGAAGCTCCTTGTCTGCTCCCTTTAGTCGACTCGGCATGAGCCCAGCTTTCGTATACTGATGTTCCAAGGTAAAAACGAGCGGATCAAAAGGACGATTTTGTATCCAACCTGCAATCTGGTTTTGGAGTGCTGGGTCCACCGTCGAATCGGAAATCGACTCCCGCGACTTTTTCTTCGGGCTTAGGATCAAGTTAAAAGCCAGGCAAACTCGCACTCCCAATGTGACCCGTTTCACTTCGTGCTCGCAATCCGCATAGAATGCCAAGTATTGAGGCTGTTTCTGAGAACGAGCGTCGTCAAACGAAAACGATTCGCGACGCCCACCATGGTTGATGATTAGGTTGCCGCCACCAAATCGAGAAGGCAAAACGACGACCATCGTTGCCACCATACCACGACGTTTTTCACTGTCTCGATGCGGAAGAAAAAATCCGCCTTTCGGATAAATCAACAGTTTGTACAACTCGGCTTTCAGGTGTTCTGGATCAAGATGCAACCGCCCGGCAATTTCCTCGTGAGCAAGTTGCAGAGCTTCTGAGAACTCGACGTTGAACCGAACCCTGCCCCCGTCGACTTCCAGCGTGTCGCGAACGCTCTTATCTATTAGCGTGTCGACGCCTTTACCGTAGGGAGCCTGGGAAACGACCCCTTGCAGCTTACGAACATCTGCTGGTCGCATTGGCAGTTTGACAGGTCCGTAGTCTTCTATCTCAAGTCCGACATCTCCTTCGGGAAGGACACCATCGCACCAAGGTAGGCTCGGTTTCCGACACACCTTAATTGCATCGGCGATTTGCCTGGCGACGCTCGAACTTTTTGTCTTGCCCACGATTACTCCTTGTTGTTTTTTGTGTCGAACGCGCCAGCGCTAACTTATCCCAAATATTCACATTATGCCATGTACGCTGTTTGAGAGTGAAGTGTTGACAAGGACTAGATACGAGCCTACCTCTGCAAATTGGAATAGCATCGTTTGAGAAACGAAGTGTCGGAGCGGCAATGGGAAGATGCTACTTGCTTAATAGGGATGTTCGGCGAAAAAGCTGATCGTGAATGCCTGAAACGCGATGCAGCCCAGTTGAACGTGTTAGACCTATTTCAAAAACTGCTTGATCTGCCGTCTTGAAAGTTGCGTTGGACGAGCAAAAATACCCCCAGCAGGACTCGAACCTGCAACATCCGCTTTAGAAGAGCGGTGCTCTATCCAGTTGAGCTATGAGGGCGTGTGATGTAAAAGTTTAGCAGAACTGGGGTGTTTGAAAAACGGCTGAAAAACGCTTTGTTTTGGGTGATCAGAACCGGGTGTGGATCGTGCCAAGCCAGTGGGTGCCTGCCTCGCAGTCAAGAATCATTGGCTCGGCATTGAGCCTGATCGCGTTGCCAAACCAATATCCATTGGACCCTCCTGCGATCACCAATGTTCGCGTGTTTATTGGTTTTTGCGGTACGGAGGGCCGCTAGTTGGCAAAGTGTAGCGGCCCCAAATCAATGATATGCTGCGAAAGCCTTTGGGCCTGAGCGAGATTGTGCGTCGCGATCAGGATGGTGATCTGCCCCGATAGCTCAAGTAACGTCGCTTCGATTGTTTCAATTGAGGCTTGATCCAAGGCGCTGCAGGGTTCATCCAACAAGAGGATCTGAGGTTCCAGTGCCAAGGCTCGGGCGATGCAAAGTCGCTGTTGTTGGCCGCCCGATAGCTCAACGGCCGATTGCTTCAGGCGATCGCTGACTTCATCCCATAGCCCGGCTGCTTTGAGCGACGATTCCATCCGCTCTTGGACTTCGTCCCTGCTAAGCCCCAGCTCTCGGAGCGGGATGCTCATGTTCTTGGCAATCGAGATGGGAAATGGAGTCGGTTGTTGGAAGACCATGCCCACTCGCCGCCGAAGTTGCATGAGATCAATACGAGAATCGAAGATGCTTTGGCCATCGATTCGAATTTCGCCATTTACTTTGCATCCGCGAACCAAATCTGTCATACGGTTGATTGATCCCAACAGCGAACTTTTTCCACATCCAGATGGGCCCATCAGCGCCGTTATCTTTCCCGCAGGAATTGAGCAACTCAAGTTTTCGACGACTGGTTGATTGCCGTAGCAAATCGATAGGTCAGTGATCTCAATCATGGACATGTTTATCTTTCCGTCCAGGTTGTTCGACGATTTCCCATGAACCCAATTGCCAACGCATTAAACAAAATCAGGATGACCAGCAGGACTAGTGCTGATAGCTTTGCATTGGTTTGTCCCCCATGCTGATTGGCGGCCAGGTCAAAAATGTGAACTGAAATGGAGCGTCCCGAATCAAAGATCGACTTGGGCATTCGCGTGGCGTAGCCGCTGGTGAAAAGCAATGCCGCCGTTTCCGAAAGTGCTCGAGCCGTTGCCAGAACCGTTCCGATCAGGATCGGGGTGCGAATCGAGGGAAGTAGTAATTGAATAATCATGGTGGTCTTGCTCAGTCCCGCCGCAGTGGCCGAACATCTTAGATGCTCCGGTAGCGAACGCAGGCCTGAAAAAACGACCGCAAACATCAAGGGGATGACCATGCAGGCCAGCGTTAATCCACCTGACAATATCGAGATTCCCAACCCAAGTAAACGACAGAAGAGTACCAGTCCAAACAAGCCGAAGACCACCGACGGAATACTGGAAAGCAAGGTCACGCTGGATTCAACCCATCTGACACGACGGCTGTGAGGGTCAGCAAATTCCGAAAGGTAGATGGCTGAACCCACTGACAAGGGGATCGCCACCAACAAACAGATAAACAGAATCAAGCAGGTGCTTATGAGTACGCTGCCAATCCCCCCCGCTCTTCCGCCATCCTTGGGCAGTTCCGTCAAAAAGCCAGGACGGAAGTCACCCACGGCAGTTAGCAGATCTCCTATAAGCCATCCTGCCAATCCAACTACCAGTAATGCCGATGCTGCGGACAGAGCGTGAAACGCCAAGTCAACTCTTTGGCTGCCGCGGTGTTGCGTGTGATTGTGATGTAGCGAGTTCTCTTTGGTATTCATCGTTGAAGCCGCAACTGAAACAGCAGTACAATGGCCGAAACGGTAAGCAATAGAATCAAGCCCGTCGCGAAAAGCATGCTCTGATGCAAACCTGCCGCATCTCCCATCTCCATCGCGATGTTTGAGGTGATCGTGCGAATTGGTTGCAATACGGATTGAGGAATTTCAGCGATGTTTCCGCAAACCATCAACACCGCCATGGTTTCTCCAATCGCTCTGGTAATTGCCAGGACGCCACCAGCCAAGATGCCCCGAAGCGCGGCGGGTAAGATCGCCGCACGGAACGTGGAAAATCGATTTAGCCCCAGCGCTTGCGCCGCCATAATCTGAGAATCTGCGACTGATTCGAATGCTGAACGGCAGGCAAGCACCATCGTTGGAATGATCATCAAACCCAAGACAATGATTCCCGCCAAGAGGCTGTTACCAACCGACTGCCAGGAACTGATGACGGGAACCACGCAGACCAAGCCCCAAAATCCAAAAACGACTGAAGGGACGCCTGCCAGCAATTCGATCAGACGATTGAGAACTAGGGTGAGCCACGGCGGTGCGAACAACTTGGCATAGATTGCGGTCAGAAAGCCAACCGGGGCTGCCCAGCACATGGCTCCAACGGCAACCAGAAACGAACCTGCCAGCAAGGGCATGATTTGAAACTGAGGATCGACATCATCTCGAGGAAGCCAGCGAGAATCGCCAAACATTCGAGATACACCTATTTCGGATAGCGCCGGCCACGACTGCCACGCCAGAAAACCAACAATGAAAACCGCCAGTGTACCCGTAACCAAGGTAAGAAGCCCCAGCCCGTATCCAACGAACGAATCAATTTGACGTCGGAACGAAGAATTGCGATTCGACAAGGTCGTTTACCTGAGATGAAGTTGCAAAGTCGATGAATTTCTTGGTCGCCATGGATTGTTTTGGAGTTGTGACCAGATTCAGGTTTCGCGCAACGGGATAATTCCCGTTGGCAACTGACTGAATTGAGGCTTGAACTCCATCCAAAGCAAGCAGCTTGAGATTTGCGCCGAGTTCAATTTCTGCGTCTGCAGCCCCAATCGAAACGTAACCGATTGCAGATTCGTTGCTTCCTATCGTCAAAATGGCTTGCTGGTTTTCTCCAACGATCACGTCGGCCTGGATATCAGCCTCCTTGATCTGAAAGTGCTTCAAAAATACTTCCAGCGTTCCCCGTCCCGATGCTTTGTTGATGACGGCAATCTCTTTATCTGCTCCACCGATTTCTGACCAGTTTTCAATTTGCCCCAGGTAGATCTGTTTCACTTGCTGGCTGGTTAGCTGAGAAACTGGATTGTTGCGGTGCACGATGAAGCCAATTCCATCAATCGCGACTCGATGTGTGACCAACGCAAGTTCGTTGGTTTTGAGTTCTCGAGAAGCCATCCCGATATCGGCGAGTCCATTTTGTACGTCTGCAATTCCTCTTGAAGACCCTCCTGTCTGGACATCAATTCGATAGTCCGGATTCTCGGCCTCGAATCGAAGGGCGATTTCATTTATCAAAGGAGCGATGGTGCTGCTTCCCGTAACGACAATCCGGTGCGAATTGGATGTCGAATCGAATGCGCTAACGAACGCCCAGTAACCCCCAAAAGCTGAAATCGCGATGATCGAAAAAACCGAAAGGATTGCGGTGGCTGTTGTCGATGAGCTTGTGCTGGTTGACATATTCTTGACTCACTTCTCAAAAACCAATTGACAACATCCCAGGTCCAGTCCTGCACCTTTTCTGCGTGACTCCACCGAGGACGCTAGCTGATACAAGACTGCTTTGCCATCTCGCTGACTGACGACCAATTCTGCTTCTCGCAATACTTTCAGGTGATGCGACAAAAGCGTCGGTTCAACGTTCAGTTCTTCGTTGATTTCACCTACATGTTTTGGTCCTGACATCAGGCTGCGTACGACTGCCAGCCTGGTTTCGTCTGCCAAAACTTTTAGAACTGCAGCGCAGTCGATCTCTTTGTCGCCCAATTGATGATTTCCTTACAATAATAATTGTACGGATTTTGAATTGAATGAACGTTCAAGTCAACTGGATTGTAAGAAAATAAGAGACTAGCTGACCGTAGCGTGCGTCATCGTACGGATTGACGGCGTGATTGGCAGGCCGCTAAAGCACTTTCCTTGTGGGCAAACTCGGCCCTTGGGGCAACATCGCCAACACCCATTGGGCTCCGTGGTCCTCGGTGCTCACTGTGGTAATTCTCTTCTTGTTCGGTGGTGTTTGGCGAGACCCTCCAGCGCGGGAAATCACCACAGAGTTCACGGAGGTTCACAGAGGAAGCAACTGCGTTCCCGCCTTTTTAAGGACCGTCGATCCATTGGATTGGCAGCGGGATAGTGACTAAAAGAATTAATCGATTACTTCTTCGCGCGGACGAAAACACGGAGCCGTTTCACAACATATTGCCCGCTATTACTGGAGAACGTCCAATCCCGGTGTTGGCCTTTTGAGTTGCCAATGCCCAGATCCGCTTGATCCGGTGCGTTCCAGCGATTGATAGAAAACAGTGTTAGCCTTGACTCGGGAAGATGCACCTGCATTGAGCCGTAACCATCTACGGGGTCCGCACGTGTATCATCAAAATCAAAAATGTCGTTTTTCCCACCGATCTTTGCACTTTCTTCGGGTGCGTAATTGTGTGACCAGAATTCAATATGTCCCGACGTCTCTTTGGGCTTTCGCAGAAGCTCCGCGTTGGTGTGTATGAAAACGTCAGAAACGCTTTGCTGGAAAACGGCTCCCGAATCGAGAGTTGGAATTCCAATTTGATCGATGTTGTCGGTAAATGCGTTCATGGAAACAAAAATGAACTGCAAAGGCTTGTCTGTTTTCTGAAGTTCCAAAAAATAGCCAATCCGATCAAACTCGCTGACTTGATTTCTGGAGTCCACGTCGTAGTTGATTTTTATGCCCAGCCGTTTCAGATCCAAATCATAAACCAGATTGTAGTCATCGATATTTGGAACAGAGCTGAGTGGGGTTGGAACATCACCTGCCCGAAAAGCCCCGGCAGGTAGGTTGGCCGAGTTAATCAAGTTGGGCGTGGCGGTCTTGTGCCAAGCGAAGCGAACGGCGACCGGAAAAGGTACTTTGGCGCAAGTCAAAATGATCTTGTTTCCATCGATATCGGCCTCAGCTTGCTCGAATTCGGTTCCCACGCCAATGACCTCAAACCAATCGGGTGACATGCCATTGATTGTTTTTAACCCATCGCCGACGTTTGCGAATGTCAACAGCAAGCGGTTGTCTTGAACTTCGAGGGATTCGAAGGTAGGGCCAGAAACGAGCAGATCATTTCTTTCGTACTCATTCTTTAGTGCCATGTTGGCAAGTCGCAAACCGACGTCTTGTTTATTCTTGGGATGAATGTCGTTCAGGGTGGTCACATCGTTGGTGACGACCATTCCGGTGTTGGGGATTTCCAGCGTCTTGGTTTGGGCCTCCCAGAATTCCGGCAACTGGTCAGTTCGATCGTTACCGTACATGAAGGGGGCAATCTGAACAAAGTAGAACGGGAAGTCTCCTTGATCCCAGAGTTCACGCCAGCCGTTGATTAAGGCTTTTTTCTTTTGAAAGTAAAGCATCCCATCGGCTCGCCTTGATACCAAAGGGTGCCACGAATGGGCAAACCTATAAAATGATGAATCATTCCATTGTAGAGCATCGTCGGATTGTCGTGTCCTGTTACCTGGATCAACTCGGGGGGGTAAATAGGGGATGCTGCGAGTTCCTTTTGCTCAGCCAAAGCGGACTTGGCAGTCTCGATCCATTTTTGAGTCGCGTTGATATGTTCGGACAGCTTTTGCTGGTAGCGATCTGAACCGGGTGTTCTCATTTCAAGTTGTTCATGAATGTTGGTCAGCTCAGGGACCTGCGCAAATCCGTTGGGAGGAGTCCAGGGCTCCACTCGTGTGCCGCCCCAGGAAGAGTTGATCAAGCCGATCGGAACATCCAATTCTTGATTGAGTCGGCGTGCAAAGAAATAGCCGACACCGGTATAGTTGCTGACAGTTTCAGGTGAACAAACGGTCCATTCGGCGTCGACATCATCAAGAGGGACAGGCGATGGTCGGTGCTTTATCTTGATGTGTCGGATGTTGGGAAAGTTGGCGGCGGCAATCTCTTCCTTGGAATCTCGAGAGTGTGCAACATTCCATTCCATGTTGGATTGCCCTGAGCACACCCAGACTTCACCGATGAGAACGTCGTTGAGGATCACTTCATTTTTTGCCCCTGTGGTGGTCACAATTTTGAGATCGTAGGGTCCGCCCGCTTTCTGAGAAGCCAACGAGATTTGCCACTTCCCCATCTGAGTGGTTTCTGCGATTGCTTGGGACTGGTTGAGCGTAACCTGGATGGATTGCCCAGGCTCGGCCCATCCCCAGATTTTGATGTCTTTGTTTCGTTGCAGCACCCATGTGATCACCAAAAATCCCGGGCAAGCGGATTTGGGCGAAATTGGTTTCGGCAATGAGTGTGAGTAAGGAAAACGCAGCGAAAAAGGCTAGGAGTGAACGCATCAAGACTCCAGTGCGAGGGGGTGGGAGCGAAGGGGCGGGTGGTTTCGATGCCTGATGATAATCAAGTCGACGATGAGATGAAAGCAATTGCTCGACGACTGCTGATTCGTTCAACGGCGATTTCGATGGAACCGTTGTTCCAATTGATTCGGACAGAATGCGGCAGACGCTGAGCGAGACCGCAGTGGCGAATCAGCAAGGCAGGCTTTGCAATCGCGCGAGAATTGTTAACCGGTTGGTTCCTCTCCTCGGACGCTTGGCCCAATCGTCAATTGAAGTTACTTTGACGTTTCATCGTAGAGTGGCAGGAGTCGATAGTTAACTTCTAGCGACAGCAAATTCATTGTCGTGACATAAAGTCGCCCGCCGGCGTGTCCCCAGCGATCGGGAACCGGAAGATAAGGATGCCAGCTTCCTGCCATCGGGCCGTTTTGCATTTGCGAATTGACTAGCAGCGGATGAAGTTTCTCGTTCCATTTTTCCCAATGAGGGCCGCCCGCGTGTCGCATCACTTGAGTTGCGTAATACCAGTAGTAGGTGTCTCGTTGTCGAACGGTGTTATCCGACGGCAAGTGGTTCAGGAGATAGTCTGCACCGTTCTGAAAATTTGAATCGCTACGATTCCAGCCCATGTACAATCTCATCAGTAAACCGACAGACGTCATGGTCGGGGAAACCTTGCGTCCCTCCTGGCGTGAAAGCTTGTCAGTATCTTTTCCGTCGGGGTTGTACCGAAACAGGCTTGGGCTGTCGACGTCTCGCGCGATGTCCAGCCAGTCTTCGATTCGTTTGAAGACTTTCTTGGGGACCTCAAATTCAGAAAGTCTTGCACTTTGCAGTGCCATCAGCATCCAGCCAGTCACAGACGTATCTGACTTTCGTTTGCTCATTTTCGCGAAGTATCGCCAGCCACCTCTTTTGGGGTCCTGGGTTTCGGCTATGTAGCGGATGGCTTCGTTGATCGGTTCAACTAGCTTCGCGTCTTGTGTCATGCCGTAGGCTTCGGTCAATGCAAGTGTGGCAATTGCATGGCTGTACATGCGGCAAGCATCATCTGAATTTTTGTTAGCCGTGACATACAAACAGCCATCGGAATCCTGGTTGGCGATCATCCAGTCCATCGCATGATTTAGTTGGTTGGCATACTTGAATTCGCGATGGTTGTAACCGGCACCCTGATAGGCAAGCATCGCCAGACCTGTTGCGGCGGTGTCACTGTCCAGCTGGTTTTGATGGAGTGTGTTGGTTTGGTCTAACCCGCCCAGCGTCCAGCTTCCATCGGGTTGTTGATTTCGGTTGAGAAATTCAAGTCCCAGTTCAATGGCCGCTTCTGTTTTCGGGCCACCACCGCCCGGGTTTTGCATTCGACCGCGAAATGCTTCTTTGGCAACGACGGCATCGCGACTTAGCGAAGGACTTCCTCCAGGATTGTCCCGTTTGAATCGAGTTTGAATGTCGGCTTCGATGTTGTCGCTGTCGCGCGTTGCGGGCCGAGCTTTAATACCGACTCGAGTTGCGAGTTCAGCTGCCAATCCCGCAGGCCCCGGGCTGGCGTCGACTTGGAGCTCGATCGAACCTGACCGGTCTCCCCGCTCGACTTCGACCATCGATTCCGCAGCATTTTTCTGATTGCCTTCGCGATTTTGTCCAGGAGATGGGGCGCCACCAGCAACTTCAGTCGCCTTGGTGGACAGACCAGATCCACTGCCCCGATTGCTTGAGCGCTGTTTTGAACTGCTTGCCAATTCAGCTTCACTTGTTGAATTGGCCGAGTTGGCATTCGAGCGACGTTCGGCACTTCCGTTTGTGATCAAAGGAAGTGAGGTAGCGGCTTTTAGTAGCGCTCGGCCAGCTGTAGGTGCGAGGCTGATCGAACCACGACCGTTCATGGCAATTTCCGCCGCAGTCGCCAAGGATTGAGAAATTGATCCGGTTGAGGAGCTTGGTTGCTCAGTGTCGTTAGCGGCAAAGTTGGTGGTACTGCCCGTTTTTGGCGCCTGAGTGAGGCGAGTTCTTTTGTTGCCTCGTTGCTCTTCTTCATCTTCGTCTTCTTCCGAGTCTGCTGCATCAGAAGTGTCTCGACTGCGTCGTTGCCGATCATCCGCAAGCAAACCATCAAGTTCTGCGGCTATATGATCTGCATCAGGACCTTGCCGAGTCGTTTCCGTGGGCTCACCCGAGATGGAGTCGTTGCCCGTTGTTCGATTGGCGACGACGGCCTGTTCCTCAGGACTACTTGAATCAGAACTGATGGGCTGCGAATTAGGTTGGGTTGGCGATGCGACTTCGAGCCCGCGGCTTGCGTCGATTGACGGGGTGCGGCTGCCGGTGGATTTCCGTGCTCGAGAGACTTGTTCCATCTCCAGGTTTTCGACATTGGGTTGACCACCACCGGATCGTTTTTGCGAGGTCGATTCTGTGACGATTTTAGTGGCACCCATATCAATCTGCGATTGGCCTTTTTGTGCAGAGATTTCTGCCCGATGAGCGGTTGAAGCTGACGAGTCGACGGTTGCCGCTGAGGCTGTGGCAGTCCGGGATGACGGGGTGCTGCTTCCGGAAACCTTCGACGGCTTGGAGGTGTTGGCTTTGAGGGCCGATTCGACCTGCAATGTGTTGGCGACTGAACGTCGAATGTTCGATTTCTGCACCGAAGTCAGTGAAGGTTGTGAGTCGTTCGAAGTGGTTTGTTTTCTCACTGCACTGTCCGAGGCACGGACCGCAGTACTTGGGATGGAACCCGAATTGACACTGACGTTCTTGGATGCTCCTACTCCGACTGCCGTACTGCGTTCCATCGTGACTGACGAAGCCGTGGGTTGGATTCGACTGTCGCCAGTCTTGCCAGAAGTCGTTGCGGCCGAAGGAGCTTCAACCGCTTTGGGTGAGCTGGCAATTTCCGCACTTCGCCGTGAACGGCGAGGGTTCACGGGATTGCTGGTTGGCTGTGCGATCGATGGAGGAGTTGGCGTGGGTTGGGTTCTGCGAGTCGAAGATTTCGTAACTTGTTCTGAGGCCGTGTTTTTGCGAGTGGGCAGGTCCTGCAGTGGGCGTCGTTCCGCAACGGAAGTTCTTTCGCGCTGGGTGACGGGATCGGTGACATCTCGAGGGGCAGTCTCCGAGGGCGAACTTGAGGTTGCAGTGTTTGTGTTTTTAACCGGTGATTTTGCCGATGTGCTTGGCATGCTGGTCGATGACCGACGGATGCGCGCAGTAGACTGTGACGGCGTGCTGGATTCCGAGGCGGAAGATTCTGTTTTTCGCCGTTGGGCTGATCGATTGACCTTGGGTGCTGATGTCGAAGGGTCTGTTGAAATTTCAGGAGCCGATGCAGATGCCTGACTTTGCGACGTTTTGTTGGCGGCGGCCACCGCATCATTGGGAGCGGCTTCCGAAGCTTTTGCCGTCTCCGAGGGTTGGGCGGAGGTTTTCGATACCTGCTGGGAAGTCTTCGGCATATTGTTCGAGTTGTTTTGCCGACGTGAATCGGTGCTGCTGCTCAGCTTGGAAAGACTTTCGTCGAATCGTGGAACGGATTGGCTGCGTGTTGCAGATCGAGTGATCTGTTTGTCGACTTTCTTGGGGTCTGGTTTGACCGGGATTTCCTGAGGTTGAGTTTGATTGGTTGTGGGCTGTTTTTCTACTTCGATTTCTGGATCCGTGACGTCGTGTTTGTTCACCTTTTCCAGAATATTGGGTTGGGTTCGTTTGCTTATCAAGATCACCCGTTCTGGCCGTTTCATGGTGGGTTCGGTGACGCTCATCCGGTCCTTGCCAAAAATGTCGGTCATCGATGCAACGACGAGAATCAACATGTGAACCGACATGCTGATGATGATTGCCAGCTGCAGCGCTCTTCTCAGTTGCTGGTTGCTAACTCGTTCCAACGATAGCATCGTCACGGGGACTGCGATCGCCAGCGCAATCAGCGAGCTCCACATCCAACCACCGTTCAGTAACGTCAAAATGGCTCCGGCGGTGATTCCACTGAGGACCACCAGCGCAACAAGGACTGGCCAATACTGAGAATCAAAGTACTCAGTTCGGTGCGGTGAGATTTTTCGAATGGCTCGTCGAGTGGACACGATAACCTCGTGGCTAAGTCTCAATGACCGTAACGTTAGTTAGTATCGTCAGTTGTAGCAGAACAATCGCGAATGCCAATTTTCTGGCAGAGGTTGATCACGTAGACAACGTTTTCCCAATCCGCTTTTTTGTCGGCACGAATGATCACTGTTTGAGTATGGGGATTGTTGGTATGAGCCCGAGTGAGAATCTGTTCAACTTGCTCCTGTTGTTTGAACTGTCCATCGACAAAGAACTGACCTTCGCGATCGATGTTGACGATCAGCTCATTGGGCTGGGCCGATGCAGGAAGCGCCTCGCTGACTTGGGGCAAGTTGAGTTCGATTTGAGGCTCTTCGTTTTCGAATCGCGATGAAACGAGAAAGAAAATCAGCAGTAGAAATACGACATCGATCAGCGGTGTAATACTCAGCGCGCCGATTGCCTTGGTGCGTTTAAGATGAACTGCCATCGTAGGGAATCGCTTTTAGGTGATAGGTGGGTATGCAGACGATCAATGTCCAGTTGCGGACGACTCAGGCTCAGGAACGGTGAGTTTGCCATCCCTCTTTTTTCGAGCGTTGCTGTTGCTGGTTGCAACTGGCCCGCCTTCGGTGAAACGGACCTGGCCTTCGTATCGCTCCAATTGAGGTAGCAAGCTGCTGATCATCTCCTCGATGTCATTCGCCGTGTTGGTGATCTTGTTCTCAAAGTAGTGGGCCAGAATCGCCGATGGAATGGCGATCAGCAGTCCACACATCGTTGTGACCAACGCAGTATAGATGCCTTCGCCTAGGGCTTCTGCTCGGTCAACGCCGACAGGCAAGTTGGTGGTGTCGTGGAATGCCTGAGTGATGCCCCAGACAGTTCCCAGCAGCCCGATCAGTGGAGCGACGGCCGCAGCAAGACTCAACCATGAGCCCAGTTGAGCCATTCGGGTTGCTTCTCGCTGCGAAGATTCTTTGAGCGCATTTTCAACTTCTTGATGAGGGCGTCCCACTTTGACCAGTGTGTTGCGAAAGATTCGCGATGCACTGATGGATGTGCCTGGCACAACATGTAGGCTTCTCGCGGATCCAGTCCGCCAGGCGACTGGGCGAGCATACCGAGATGGGTCACCAGCTCTGTGGGAAAGAGTCGTTCTTTTCGCAGGACAATAAATCGTTCTACCGAAATTGCGACGACCGCGATTGAAAGGACTGCCAGCGGAACCATGAACCATCCGCCTTGGAAAAGCAAAGACAGGAAATTGATTCCCGGTTGCTTCTCGAGGGTGATTTCGCCAGCCTCCTGAGCGATCGTCGTAGCACAAGTCAATGTGACACATGCAAACGCGATCAGAGCAACTGCCTTGACCGTTTTTGCTGTCAGTTTTTTACCGACCATTGCCTCTCCCAGTGGTTATGTTCTCAGCGGTGTTTACGCGGTGTTGTAGTTCATACTACACATACTTCTCTATAGTGACGAACAAATCTTACGAATTAAGTTCGTGGATTTGGGGATTTTTAGTATCTATTTCAGTTGTTGAATCACGGCCAAGTCAGACCGGGCATCGGCCGCAAATTGATTCGTCGGGTATTCAGCCAAGAGTTTCTCATACAGTTTTTCGGCATCACCAGCAAGTTTGGCGACGAGTTCCGTTTGGCCGTCGTTCTGAGCCTGTTGAATTCGCACAAAACTGCAGCGAGCGGCATGGTAGATTGCGTATCCCTGCCAGGGATCAACTTTTTCGTTCTTCTGATTACCGCCGTATCCGTAGAATACGTTGGTGTAGGTGTCGATTGCTTCGTCAAACTGTTTGTCGATGAAATGTAGGTCACCAATCATGCAGTAGGCTTTGGCGCCTATTTCGCCGACTCGATCCGTTGTCGCTTTGGCGAATGAAGCTCGGGCATCGGCGTTTTGACCGAGTCTCATCTGGGCTCGTCCTTTTTCGAACCAGCCTTCCAGTTTGAGTCCATCGGTCGCCTGAGATTCGATCAATTGGTTGGCGAACTCAAGGGCCTCCTGGTGTCGCTTGATTTGGTTGCCGGAGGCTGCCCCGTGAAGCGAAGTAAGCCAGACATTTTTTTCGACGATTTTTCCACCATCGGCAATCGATTGGTTGACCTGACGGTAGGCTTCAAAAGCCTCATTCATTTGGTCAAGGTTGTAGTGTGATTCACCGATCATGAACAGCGCATCTGCGCTGTAGCGACCGTTCTCAAACTGCTTGACTTGCAAGGCAAAGTTTTTCTGAGCCTGTCCGTATTTCTTTTGCTTGTAAAAACACCAGCCCAAACGGTAAGCGGCTTTTTCTCGCAGTTCCGCTTCGCCGCCAGAATTTAAACAAAGTCGATAGGCGTCAATTGCACCATCAAATGCTTTTGCGGTATAAGCTTTTTCGCCTATTTTGAAATTGGCCATCGGGGTTAATTCACTGTCGGGGAATTCCCGAGCGAGGGTGACGAAATGCTCATGTCCTTTTTCGGCCTGTTCGTTGTTGGTGTAGAGCCAGGCGAGTTCATAGTGAAAATGATCCGCAAGTTGATGCTGAGGTGAATCGTCGATTAGGCCTTTGAACGTCTCGATGGCATCGCTCGTCTGATCCAGTTTGGCTTGAGCAAGTCCAAGTTCGTAATGCGCCTCGACTATTTGCGTGTCACCCGAATTGTTTTTGATAAAGGTTTCCAGGTCGTCAATCGCACCTTGGGCATTGTTGTTCTGGCGTCGGCTCATTCCACGACCCAGCAACGCCTGTGCTGCCATTTCCGAATCTGCATGGTTCGACAGGAACTTGGTGAATTCCTCGTCTGCCTTGGCAAAATCTATTTTCTCCAGATAGGACCAGGCGATTCCAATTTGACTGTAGGGTGCGAACTCCGACTGAGGCGAATTGGTGACGACCGATTGGTACATCTTGATTGCCTCTTCGTACTGCCCGGCTTTGTAGGCGGTTTCGGCGGCTCGAAAGTCCGCTTCGATTCCCTGCTTGGCGTTAGGGAATCGATTTTTCATTGTGGTCAGTGTTTGCTGGGCATCTTCCGACTTGTTGAGTCCTTGCTGGGCCAGAGATAGGGAAAGCAAGGTTTGTGGAGCAAAACGCCAGCTTTCGTCCGCTTTGATCGCATTGGATAAGGCAATTTCAGCGTCCTCGAAATTCTTTTTGGCGAGATGGCTGGAGCCCACCCAATGCCAGGCTTCTGCTTTTTCAGTATCCGTTTCAAAGTCATCAATCAACGGCATTAACCATTGGATGGTCTCGTCATGTAAGTCTTGCCGGTTCATCACCACGCCAACTCTCATTTTCCAGGTGTTGACCTTGGGGTGATCGCGATAAGTACTAACCAGATTTTCAAAGATCTTTTGGCTCTGAGCCATTTCGTCCTTGAGCAGATGAACGTCCGCATGAACTTCTAAAAGATCTGGTAGATAAGTGTCTTCTGTGAACTTGGACTCAAATTGCTTACAGAGCTTTTCTGCTTCGTCGAGTTGGTTGAGTTCGACATAGGAAAACGCTGCGTTGTACAGTGCGGCAGAACTTAGCAGATGGTCAGGGAAGGCGTCGTAAAGTTCCAGGTAGAGTTTCGGCGAATCGGCACGACGATCCTCCAGTGAAAAAGCTGCATCCGCGCGGTCGAGCATCAGTTCAGCGATATAGGGTTCGGTTTTGTCACTCTTCTTGATCCACTGATCGGCAAGTTCAAAGGCGGCGGCGGGTTGCTCAGTTTTCAGTTTGGCCAAGGCAATGAAATGCGCGGCTTCGGTGGCACGTTTTCCGCCGCCATTTGCGACTTGGTTCAAATACTTTTCGGCTTCGGCGAAATTGTCGAGTTTCAAATAGTTTCGCCCCGCCCAGATCGCCGCCTTTTCGGAGCCGTTTCGATCGGCAAGGATTCGGTACTGACGAGCAGCTTCGGCAAGGTCGCCTAAGCGATGAGAGCAGACGGCAAGTTGATATTGAGCGTCGTCACGAAACGGGAAATCTTCGATGGCCGCGACTTCGGTAAAAAGTTCTTTTGCCTCGGTCAGGTTCTCTTTGAACAGATCTGGATCGACTTTTGGAGCCATCTGAGCCAGGGTCGATGCGGTTCGAAATTGAACTTCGTTGTAGCTGCGGTTGTCTTTTCCGATCTGAAGGAACTCACGATAGCGTTTCATTGCCTTTGTGTGTTGCCCCAGGCGCTCATAGACGTTGCCCAGAAAAAACAGGCCGTCCATTTTGAATGTGGTGTCCTCTTTGAAGGCAAACATGGCTTCGTAGGACTCTGCAGCTTTTTCAAGTCGGTCCAGTGCCTCAAACGCCAGGCCCTGGAAATAGCAAACCTGGTCGTTGTGTTCAAAGTCTTTGAAGTTTTTCCGCAGGGTGGCGAACGTCTGAGAAGCGGTTGCCAACAACTCATTGGCCTTTTCTGAGTCGTTTTCCAGAAGTCGGCGCCCCGATTCGTATTGGCTGTATCCAAGATAGAGATACGATTCGGGCAGCATCACTTTGGCATCGGAGCCGAGTTTTTGGGTCGCCTGTTTAAAGTGAACAATGGCCTGTTCGTAATCTTTGGTTTCCAGGAAACACTTGCCGCAGTTGAATTCAGCTTTTCCAATTTGCGAATATTCTGAATGATTCGTGATCAGTTTTTCCCATTTGCCGATCGCAGTTTGAAAGTCGCCCGCGTTCTGTGCATTGGCTGCGACCTCTTCGAGCTGGATGGCCGCAGGGTCATCATCTTGAGCCGAGCAAACATGTGGGGCTGATATAATCAGCAAACCGCAGAAAAACGCCAATGGCAATGACATCCGTCGATTACGAGCCATAATGGATCCTATTCCGATAATTGCTTAAAACGTTTAAGCCGACGTTGGGAGTGACAGTCGCACCGTAGTCCGTCACAGATTCGCTACCAATCCCTGAGCAATCTTGCGGGGCAGTCCCAAGTAAAATTAATGTTGCCGTCCAACAGTGGGTTCAGTTTATACGTGTCCAAAGTGGTCGGAAAGTGTTTTTACATGGGAGCCGCGAAACAATCGAAAATCTGGATTCAAACTGGGTAAATGCTAACGGAAATCATGATATCAAGTGTCTGAAAGCGTTCTCGGAAAATCAACTGTCGCTGTGGCCTCATAAAATAGAACGCTCAAATGGGCTGGATGTTGCACGAGTTTTTGAGGGCTGAGGCCGCAAAACCACGAAAAACACCGTTTTTTCCGAGTCAATCCGCTCAAAAAATGACGATGGTTTATTAAGGTTTGAATTCAGTCGTGTACTTAGGCGAGAATCGCGGTAAAATCTAACCTTGTGCGTTAATTCATTTTTGTTTGACACACTACTAATCCATTCACCTCCATATCCACCTTTTCTTTGTCTTTTGGTGCCGTCATTATTTCGTGCCAGGACAAACACGCCATACTACTTGTCTTAGAGTTTGATTGGCGGCCCTTACCTTGAGGAGCTCAAATGTCACAAAAGTATCGTTGGTCAAACTTTCGTGGTTTGACATTGATTGAAATTCTCGTCGCCCTGGTGATGACGTTGATCGTTCTAGGCGCGATGATGTTTGCCTTCCGATATGCGAGCAAGGAAATCACGCGCGGTCGCGCGATGATGGAACTTTCTAACCAGTTGTTGATTGTGCAAGATCTGCTGAGAAGTGATTTTGATGGAGTGACAGTTGATGTTCGCCCCTGGGCCAAGACGGCAGGACCCAACGGATATTTTGAGTACATCGAAGGTTTCGGAAGTGACAAAACAAGATTGGACTTCGATGGCAATGGTGTCGTTGACATTGTGCGTCCAGATGCCGTCATGGGCGACATCGATGATATTGTCGCCATGACGGTCCGAAGTCGAAATCGTCCGTTCCGTGGAAGATGGTTTGATGGAATGACCACGCAGATTGTTGAATCCAATGTTGCTGAAGTAATTTGGTGGACAACGTTTGTTGATGCCAACGTCAATGGCTTGGCCGACTATGATGAAACTGTCACTCTCCACCGGCGCGTGCTTTTGATTCGCCCTGACCTGATGGCGACCTTGGGTCCCGACCCAACCGCTTTGGGAATCACTCCAGGAAATGGCTTCGAAGTTCAGAAGTTCTTTTTGCAAAATGATATTTCCGCTCGTCCTGCTGATCTCGATGGCGACAGCACTCTGGACACAATGGTTCCGAACTCACTGGCCGATTTGGCCAAACGCGAGAATCGTTTTGCCCATCGGTGGAAAGAGCCTGGAGCGTCGACCTATCCCCATGAAATGCAGTTTGATCTGCTAGCGCAGTTTTCTGTGACTGAGGCAAACATTCAAACGGTGGATGCAAATGTTGTCCCGACTCTAACTGCTGAAGAGCCCGGAGTTATGGCACGCATTGGTGATGATGTAGTCATTTCAGACATTGTAGGTTTTGACTTGCAAATATTTTCGCCGGACACTCCTGTTTTAAGCCCAGTCTCTGGAGAGTTGGTTTTTGAACCAGATGATGTACCTTACTACAATCCCGCAATTACGAAGGTGGTGGTTGAAACCGGGGCATTCGTGGATCTAGCCTTTGATCGCGTCGCATTCGGAACTGCAGGTCAACCTGCTTTTTCCACATTCCCAACCGCTAAGTCGGGATTGCAATACACAGATATCGTCGAGCGATATGTGTTCGATACCTATTCAACTCACTATGAATCAGACGGTGATGATCAAGACGGTGACGGGTTTTTCGACGAAGGTACTGATGGAGTGGATAGCGATTTAGTAAATGGTGTTGATGACAATGGCGAACGCGAAACGTTGCCGCCCTACCCCGATCGTGCTCTTGGTTTCAAAGCAACCGTGCGGATCGTTGAACGCAATACGAAACAAGTTCGCCAAACTGAGATTACAACCAGTTTTGTGCCTCAGTAAGGCTCGAAAAAACGACTAACGAATTCGACCGGGGCAACTGTCCCGGTTTTTTTATTGCAGATATGAATTTTCAAGCGCCACATTTGATTCGCCTTTGGGGGCCTTGGCAGATCAAGGCAGTTCCTGATGACTCAGCAGTGTCCACGCAAGAAAGACGAATCAACTTCAAACGCGATTTGGCAGTCGAATCGTTTTGGGAGCCCGCCTTCCAGGAAAATTTCCAAGGCGATTTGATGTTGTCCCGCAAGTTCAACCGCCCTACTGGCTTGGTTCCGAATCAACGATTGGCAATCGAGATCGATTTGAAAGTCGATACGTTTGCCGGGCTCGGGTTCCTCAACCATTCGAATGAACTTGGCAGCGTAAACGGTGGATTGCAATCCATCGATGTCCACGACCTGGCGAACTCAAATCTATTGCAACTCGTCTTTGCTGTTCCAGCAGGAGGGTTGGTAGATTTTCCGTTGCCCCCATTCCACGTCATGCATTTCTGTATCTGGCCAAGCAACTAGCGCTTGTGGTTCAACCAACCTTTGAACTGTAGGTGCCATGTTGTGCTTGCGCAGGCATGCTCACGCAAGCGTGGAGCATGGCACCCACCAAAACTGGTCAATCCAGCTCTGACGACCACGAGTCATTTTTTGCTAAGGGTTCACCAACGGATTTCGATTAGGGATCGTTTCGTCGCTGCTTAGAAAGTGTAGTTGTAAGACTTTGCGGATTAGCTGGACTTTGCCGCCGGGGTGTCGAGCGGGTGATAGCTGTTGTGTCACCTTTTTGGGGATCCGTTCTATTAATTTTCTGCATGTTCGTTGACCAGTACGATTCGAATCCTGAATTCGCCGATGAACTGAAGGTACGTCTACCTGTAAACATTCCACCCAAACGTGCTATGTCGACTTTTATCTCCCAGCTACTATCCAGCACTCGTGGATCAGAAATCGTTGCAACGTTGTTAAAGCATCGCAAGTTGATTCTGATTCCAACCATACTTTGTACTTTGGTCGCAGGTTGGTATGCGATGAAACCAAAGTCCTGGCAAGCCAGTCAGTCGCTTGTCGTGCGTGATGATTTGATTGGCGAATCATTTAAACCTGGTCGTTTCGAGTCTCTAGACTCCATGAAAACCGCTCAGGAAACGATCTTGCATATGGCTCGCGAACCTTCCGTGGTCAGGCAGGCTCTGGAAGCGATTGGGCCTCCAAGCGGAAAGGATGCGAATTGGCTGGACGGAGACCGCGGTGTGTCTGCGGTGGAATCGGCACAAGACGCGATTTCCATTGTCGCGCCCAATGGTGCTGAGTTCGGGAAAACCGAGGTCATTGTTCTGCAAGTCAAAGCCAGCTCTCGCGAACGGGCGGGGAAGTTGGTTACTGCATTGCTCGACAAAACTGAATCAAATCTCCGGACCATGCGATCCAAGAGGCTGGAAAGCATGGAATCGGAACTCAAGCAGTCTTTGGATTTGGCTGAAGAAGATTACATGCTGTTCGCCAACGAGCTCAAAGAGCTGGAGCATAAGATCGGCCCGGATCTGCCAACCTTGCTAAATATGGTCAACGATTCGAATGCCAGTAACGACTTTCAAGTCGCGTTGGAGAATATTCGCACGGCGAGACGGACTGCTCAGGCACAGCTGGATATTACGACGAAGCACCTGGAAATTTTGCGAGCGACAATCGATTCTCCTCAGCAACTAGTCGCGGCACCGAACGATCTGCTTCAATCGCAACCTGCACTAAAGCGATTGAAGGACGGGATTGTCGACTTGCAATTGAAGTTTTCAGAATTCTCTGGTCGCTTTAGGGATGCACATCCCAAGTATTTTGAAATGCAAATGGCACTCGCCGAAGCGAAGCGACAGCTTTTTGAAGAACTTCAAGTCGCAGTTCGCGGTCTTGAGTCACAGCATGCAGTGCAAAGCCAGCAAATCCAACGGCTCAATGACGAGGAAAAAGAGCAACAGGAGCGACTGGTTCGATTGACCAATAATCGCGCGGATTACGCGACCCTGGCATCACAAGCGAAGAAGAGGAATGAGGAACATGCGAAAACTCGTGCGGAGTACTCTGAGATCAAATCACTCGGACAGGCTGCCCAAACAGTTAACCTGATGACTCGCCTCGAAGCTCCGTTTATCAGTGGCAAAGCTCTGGGCCCTGGAAGAACAACGATTCTTGGCTCCGGCACCTTAGGAGGAATTCTCATTGGTCTTGGTTTGGTCATGTTCTTTTCGGCACCCAATGTGTTGTCAATTATTGAGCCTCCAACCGGACCAGGTGAGAACATGGTCCGACCCGTCGACGCTCCCTCACCCAATTCCCCAACATCCAATCGGCCCAAATCGCCAGAGAGTGGACCACGACCACCAGCGACAAGGCCAGTTCACGTCGTGAAGCAGTTGGACGAAACTCCAGCGCAACGCCCCGAACCTGCAGTTGCACCCAAAGCGACTCAAGTAGTTCCGGATCTCAAGTTTGCGTCGCCATCCAGCAGCATTAAACAGGAAAAGCCTTCTCCTGCCGTTCCAGTTGCCAAGCCAGCATCTGCCACACCTGTCGCGAAGTTGCCCGAAAAAGCAAAACCAGCTTCGCAGATTCAAGAACGCAAGATTATATCGGCGGCTCCAGCGACACCGGCCATCCCCAAGCCACCGGCACCATCCAAACCTGCCGTGCCAAAAGCACCGTCAGCAGAATCAACCGCGTTGAAGAAAAAGCGGACGACGAAAGTTGCGCCTCCCCGAGTCAAGCCTGACCAATCTTCCTCAGTATCCGATACCTTGGTCCCTGGGGCGACGATCTTGTTACCCGCATCGGATGCACCGATTGCAAAGACCATTTGCCTCAACGAGTTGCGGGAAGAGCTCGGTGCACCGGCGGTAAAGCCAGTCGGCAGCGATTTGCCTCGGGCTCAGAGTTTAAACGACGTGAAGCAGCAACTGATGAAGTCGGCGACTAAGTCCTCGAATGAATCATCGAAAAAAGAGAGTGCTCCAAAGCCAGGTTCGATTCAGGATCGGATCAAGCGATTAATTGATGTTCCAAAAGGTCCAGGTGCTTCTTGAGTTGGCGTCGGTTTGCGGTCTGGTGCTACAGTCGCAGTTGTTTGTCAGAGCTTAATTTTAGGATTAGCCGTTTCGGCGCTAGCCGCGGTTGAACAACAATAACCGTGCTAGCGCCAAAACGGCTAATGTCGCCAGCTCCAATTTTTAGCTTTGACGGACCACTAGGCCCGTCTTCGATTGGCGGGCCGAGAACATCAGATACACCGGTTTTCTTAGCCTTGATACCCGTCATTCAAAACGGTCCGGGTACTAGCGTTAGTAAGCGTTTTGCCTGGAGAAGACGACTTTAATCGTCTGAAGAAGGATTTTGATGTCCAGCCAGATGTTCCATTCGCGAATGTACTTGTGGTCAAAGAAAATGCGTTTTTCCATTTTCTCGATCTGCTCCGTTTCTCCGCGGCAGCCATTGACTTGCGCCAGTCCCGTGATACCTGGTTTCACCTTGTGGCGAAGCATGTAGCCATCAATTTCTTTTCGGTAGTATTCGTTATGAGCGTTGGCGTGTGGTCTTGGGCCAACCAGGGACATTTGGCCGGTCAGCACATTGAATAGTTGCGGAAGTTCATCCAGTGATGATCTTCTAAGAAAGCTTCCAACTTGCGTCACTCGCTTGTCACCTTGAGTGGCCTGAGTGACTTTGGCTCCGTCTTCACATACGGTCATGGAACGAAATTTCCAGACGGTGATTTCTTTCCCATCGAGTCCATAGCGTCGCTGTCGGAACAGGATGGGGCCTTTGGAAGTTAATTTTACGAGTAGCCCAATGATCATCATGGGAATCACGGCAGCCGAGATCAGTGCTGCACTTGCGATAATGTCAAAGCTTCGTTTGAGTGCTCCGTCGGCTCCATAGAAAGGGTTTTCATAAACGCTGACGACAGGCATCCCTTGAATGTCGGTCCATCGCGAATGAAGCATCTGAAATACAAACAAGTCTGGAACAATGTAAACCGAAGCCGTCGTATCGGCCAAGCGTTGAATGACTTCCTTCATTCGTTCTTCGGCGCGCATTGGCAACGCGATGAAAATGGTTTGGATTTCACCACCGATCGCCTTGTTGACCAGTTCATTCAAGTTTCCAAGCCGTTGATTCATATCCGAGGGCAGCTCGATTCCTCGATTCTCAGGACGATCATCGAAAAAACCTTCGAAACGAAGGCAGAGATCGGGACGCTGGCGGATGTTTCTAACCAATTGGGCACCAAGCTCGGTTGCACCGATCACAACGTAGCCCCGGGCACTGCCGGAACGGGCTTTGCGACGCTGCCAGAAACGCAGCATCATGCGTCCATTGAATGAAAGGATCGGCGTAATCGCAAACCAGATAATCAAACCGCGAGCGGAGAGTTCACTGGAGTAGATCGAGAACTTTCCCAGACCAGCGAGTGCGATTAACGTAAGCGCCCAGGCGATCGTCGAGCAGGCTAGTTCTCGCTCAATGGCAACCCCTTGCCAGTTGCGATAAAGGCCGACAAACTCGGCGATCATTCCGAAAATTCCCGCAGCCAGCAATGCGATGAGCAGGGTCGATTTACTGTTGAGTTCTGGAACCCACCAAATCAAACTCCAGATGCCCAAAACAATCGCGCAGCTATCCAGAAGCTTCAGCGAAAGGCTGGTCGCATTGAGCAGTGGTTTAATTTCTGTTTTTTGCCCAGTCATCACGAAAACCGAGTTGGGAATAATGCTTTTCCAAACATAGGTTCGTTAAAACGACTTTGCAGGATGATGTCCAGCAAACGTGAAACTTGATGATTCTGATTGTGACGACTGTATCGATGAAAGGCGTGATGAGCTACTGGACCTCGATAATGGCCTTGATGACTCCCGATTCTGGCTGGGTGAACGTTTCAAATTCATCGATGACGCGATCAAAAGAAGTTCGGTGAGTGATCCAGGGCTCGGTATTGATCGTTCCGTCCTCGATCAACCCGATAATGCGGCGAAAATCAGAGGGCATCGCGTTGCGGGAGGCTTTCAACGTCATTTCTGGACGGTGCATCGTCGGGTGCTGGAAGCTGATTTCCTGAGTCGTAATGCCGACATAGACGAGCGTTCCTGTTTGAGCGACGTAAGAAAGGGCTGCTGACATTGCATGGTGACTGCCAGTCGCATCGGTCACTACCGAGTAGAGATCGCTGCCAGTGATCTCTTGCATCTGATCGATTTCGCTTCCATCCCCCTCGAACTGAATCAGGTTCTCAATCCCATAGGTGTTCCGACAGAAATCCAGGCGAGATTGGACTCGATCCATGACCGTAATGTTTGCCCCGGTTAGCCGAGTGAATTCCAGAGTCGAAAGCCCAATGGGGCCAGCTCCGATGACCAACACATGCTCGCCTTGTCGGGGCTCTCCTCGAGAGGTGGCGTGGCATCCGATGGCAAGTGTTTCGACCAAAGCCAACTGTTCGTAGGAAAGTTGATCTGATGGATGTAGTTTGTCGGCTCGGATGAGAAACTGTTCGCAAAGTCCCCCGTCAATCATGACTCCAATGACGTTCAGCGCGTTGCAGCAGTTGCCCTGGTCTTTGCGACACGCATAGCAAGTCCCGCAGTTTATGTAGGGTTCAACGCTGCAGCGATCTCCGGGTTGGAGGTGCGTGACCTCGGCGCCGACCTCGACGACTTCGACGCCAAGTTCATGTCCAGGAATTCGGGGGTATTGAAAGAAGGGCATTTTTCCGAGGTAGCCACTGTAGTCGGTGCCACAGATTCCCATTCGATGCGTTTTGACAATGGCTTCATGTGGGCCAGGAGATTGAGGGGCGGCAATGTCGATGACTTGGAAATTTCCGGGCTCTTTGAGGCAGATGGCTTTCACAACGATACTCTTCAAATTCAGATGAATGGATTCAAGTATCGTAGATCGAATCGGTAATTGTTCCAACGCCCTTTGGAGTTCAATGGATGAGAGGCGAGTTGGAGAACTAAAAATGAAGCGAGTAGCGCCGTTTGAAAGGCGGCGTACTGCGGCGATAGAATGCGGGCGAAATCCAGAGAAACTCAAGTGACAAGCTCGTATCCCAAGAGCACGATCTCAAAAGCTTCCACCCTTTCCACTGCCGAGATGGACTTCAGCGCGAGAATTGAGGTCAAGTTGGATTTCGGAAAATCTGCCACGCGAACTGCCAGCATGGTTTGGTCGTCGTTGGATCACAGGTCGTGTATGTTAGTTGTGGTAAGAATAAAATGAATTTCGCTCCTGAGCATTTTGGGGCGGCGTCAATACTCCTGGTTGAGATGGAACAATGAAACACGATCTTGATTGCACACAAGGGCTCTATTGCCGAGCGGGCTTGCGTTGTCAGCGCGAGGCAAAGTTGCTTCTGCAATTTGTTTTGACTGTGTGGCTTTTGGCATTTTGTCCTTGCGCACTGGAGGCCCAGGATGAAGCGGAAGCTGACGATCCTCAACTCACTCGTCTTATCGAAAAATCGATGGATGGTTTAAAGTCGAGTTTCAGAACCCCTGCGAACTTGATGTTGGACGACATTGGGCGGTTCTTGAACCTGGACAACTCGGATGTCGCCAAATCGAAAATATTGATCAAAGGAGTTGCAGGGAAGATCGCCCAAAAGTCCGATGCTCAAATTAGCAAGTATCTTAGACGGCTTTGGGGACAAGGAAAATTGGCCAACGTGGAATCGTTTTCTGTGAATGGCAAAATTTTCATGTTCGATCCCAATGAAGAGTTGCCGGAGGAAACCGCAAAAGCAAAAGTTCGAGTAAGCATCGACTTGTTTGCCGGCGAGATGCAGGTTGCCTATCAAGGCGGTGCAAGTGGATTTGGTTGGATGAGCGATGTCGGCAAAGTGAGTGAAATGAAGTTTTGGAATCTTGCTCTAAAGAAAGTTGAACCAGAATCGATTGAGCGATATCGGGAGTTTGAGAAAGAGAGAGCTCGTCGCGGCATGGTTCGCGGAGTGATGGCTTTGCTTGGGAGTGAGTTGGAACTTTCCCCGGAGCAGTCTAGCCAGTTGGAGGAGCTGATTCAGGATAAGATAGAGGTCTCGCCGAAAGGGTCTCTAGATTCGATTTATCAGATTTTTGTCGAGAATCGCCAGATGTACGAACTGCAGCCTGACTTTCTGTCGGCAGCTCAACTTGCCATGTGGAATCTTTTGAAGGTGTCCGCGAGACACCCCAGTTGGGGTTAGGATGAATATGATGTCGAAGCAGTTCTGTCAATTGCTGTTGGGGGTTTGCCTGTGTTGTCTTGTGCAAGTTGCCGTTGCCCAGGAAGAAATGAAGCCAGACGTTGTTCCCAAGACAAAGGATCGAAGTCCAATTGAAAAGTTGGTGCTCAAAGAGGTACGAAAGGAGATTCGTATGATTTGTGAGATCAAGTTTTCATTGAGCCGTGCCCGCTACAAAAAGTTCTTTGAGCTGGATGACGATTCCTGTGCTCGTCTGAAAGTGCGAAGCGAAGAATTGACCAATGATTTTCTTGAAAGTGTTACTGATAATCACATCCTGACAACTTGCTTGCGAATGGGAGAGGTCGGTCAGGGGATTTCGGGTTTCGAGATTAATGGCAGAAAATGCGTTCTGGAAGGCAGTGAAGGCGATCAGGACGTTATCTCCCCCAAGCTTTCCATGAGCTTGAGCCTGGCTCGAATCTTGGTGCAGATTGAGAGGGGTTTGGGTGGGAAGACAACGACGAATCTTGGCTACCTACGTAAACTGAATGTTGATTCGAAGCGGCTTCTGAAAAGCGTTCTTCCGGATATAACCGACGAAGATCTGGCGAGCTATACGAAGCATTGCAATGAGGAAAAGTTGGATCGGGTGGCGTCATTGATACTTGCGTCGTTAGAAGTTCAATTGAAACTGTCAGAGGATCAACTTGAGCCTGCACGTCAGTGGATACGTGATTCACTTGATGAGAGTATGTACAAGCGAGGCCTTCTTTCTGCGTCGAAAGCCGCTGTCAAGAAATTGCCCAAGTCGCCTGAATTCTTGACGGATGCACAAAAAAAGGTTTTGGAGCTTATTCAGGCCAAGAAGAGATAGATGGAAATGCAATCAAAATGCAACCAGTGTTTGTCGCTAAGTTCAGCAATCTTCTGCATGAAACAGATGTGAGCAGAAGGCGAGGGATTCGAACCCCCACGACGATGATGTCTAACGGTTTTCAAGACCGCCGCCGTTACCCAGAATCTTTCGGCTTAGCCTTCCATAAATTGATGGTCGAGTTGTCATTCAGCAGTTCATGTTGAACTTGGTTTTGAGCGGAAGGTAAGGGATTCGAACCCTTATATCTCATGGACGCGCGGTTTAGCAGACCGGCCCGGCAAACCGTATCCGGCTACCTTCCAAAATGGCTCTCCGACGGAATGAGTGGGTGAAAAGTGGTTGTTTCGCATTCTCACTCGGGTTCCTCATGCTTGTCGGCACTTGTCACAGAGTGACAATTTCTTTTAGCCCCAGACTTTTAGTCTGGGGTAACATCCCACCCAAAAGCCAGAGTCGCGGGAGCGACGGCATCCGTAATTCCACGTCCAATTTCAAGGTTCGCCCACGGAATGAGTGGGTGAATACGGTTAGGTTTGCATCCTCGCTCTAGTTCTTCAGAATGGCCCGCCCATGTCTCGGTCACCATGTTTCAACCTCAATCTGCTGCGCAGGCCAGTTGGAATCATGCGAAATCCACACCTAAAGCTGGGAAATCAGAGTGAATCTGGCAAGTTGTGAAACTCCACCCACCAATTTCGTGAACGAGGCTCCAAAATGAGGTCTCATTTCCGGCAGTGGACCAGTGATCGAGATGGGAGTCGAACCCACAAAATCGCCACGCCCTCAACGTGACCGCTTTTCCAGTTTGCGTACTCGATCCAGGTTGCGTCTCGGCGTTTACCACTGAGTGTTGTTCATCGTTGTTCTGGAAAAAAGTTGCAGACTTCGGAATTGAACCGAACGAAGCTGCCTTATGAAAGCCGCCTGAGTCCCAGCTCGTCTGCATCAGGAACAGTCGGAGAAGGAGGGGTGCGTCCTTCGCAAAGGTCACAATTCGTCGCTCATTCTCAGCACTGCTCAAGTGGCCGATCCAGGGGTTGCACCTGGCCGTCCGAGCTTATGAGGCTCAGATGGGCACTGGCCCATCGGCGATAGTTAGTGGGGCACGCCCCAATTTCTCGACTTCTGTTTCGTCAGAAGTTGAGAAGTGATTGCTGTCGTCACAAAACGTCAGTATCACCAAGTAGCTCGTATGGGAATCGAACCCATCCCTCCAGCTTGAGAAGCTGGAATCCTGAACCGATAGACGAACGAGCCATGTTGGCAGGTGATTTGTTGCAATGAGTGTTGTCTCATCGCAACAAAAATCAATCTGCCGAGTGGGTTGAGACGGAATCGAACCGCCAAGTCCCGAAGGAGTCTGGGTTACAACCAGGTGAGCCCGCCAATGCTCAGTCAACCCATTTTGCGTCGCGACGAATTCATTGAATGATGGTCGCGATGCGAGTAGCACGAGTGGGAGTCGAACCCACAGAATCACGAAGTTTTGAAGTTCGCCGCTTCGCCAGTTTGCGTATCGTGCCGAATTGATTTGATGTTTAATCTGCTAAAAAGTAAGACCTAAAGTGTTGCAAGTTGGTTCGCGTTTTCACCTGTTTCAGCTGTTTTGTGGTCATGATGTCTTCCGGGCCTGTTGCCAAAATTGACTTCAAAAAAACCGTCGCGAGGAATTGTATGAATCCCCATCAAAGTAAAGTGGACAGCCGGGGAATCGAACCCCGTTTTCCTGCTTGCAACACAGGTGTCTTTCCATTGGACCAGCCGCCCTTTTCTTCGAATCGATGCAGTCTTGCAAAAAGTACCTGGAACAGGAATCGAACCTGCAACCGCCTGGTTTTAAATCAAGCCGCTCTTCCGTTGGCGCACCCAGGTAGAAAAAGTAGTCCCTAATGGAATCGAACCATTATCTCCTGCTTGTAAGACAGGTGTCCTGAGCCGTTGGACGAAGGGACCGTGAAACCGAAGTGAAGTTGTGACGACCAACAGCGAAAAACTTTGGGTTCATTGTTGAAAGCCTCACAGCTGAAGTGCCCCGTCGAGGAATCGAACCTCGCCCGACTGTTTCGAAGACAGTAATGCGTCCACCACACTCACAGGGCAAAATTGCAGGCCAGTTGGACTGCAGTTGCGAGAGCTGGAATCGAACCAGCGTTTCAACGTTCAGAGCGTCGTGTCTTGCCACTAGACGATCTCGCAAAAAAGTGGGCGCTTTGCCCAGTGACCAAGGAGAGATTCGAACTCTCATGCCAATTGGCACGGCGTTCTGAACGCCGCGTGTCTACCAGTTCCACCACATGGTCATTGAATATGGAAACGAATCATTGAATCCTAGTACTACAGTCGCAGATGTTTAATTTGCAACTGTAGTCCTAGAGGGCCGGATGGGACTCGAACCCATGCGTAAGTGCTTAACAGGCACCCGCTCTGCCACTGAGCTACCAACCCTTGTAAGTAAAAGCGGGAAAGGAGGGATTCGAACCCTCGACCTTGCGGTTAACAGCCGCCTGCTCTTGCCACTAAAGCTACTTTCCCATTGAAAGGCCCAATCAGATGATGACTTGGGATTTGAGTTCGGGGAGAAGGATTTGAACCTTCACGACTTGCTTCAAAGGCAAGCGGCCTACCGTTAGCCAATCCCCGAGTCGTACGGGCGAGATTCGAACTCGCAGACACTTGTTCCTAAGGCAAGTCGCTCACCGTTGGCGTACCGTACGAAAGACAGGTGGAGTAAAAAGCGACGTTGGCTTTTTAGGTTTTCACCTGTAGCGACCCATACCGGATTTGAACCGGTGATCTCCACCGTGACAGGGTGGCGTCCACTCCAGGCTGGACCGATGGGCCATTGATTGCGAAAAGGATTTTCACGACAAAGACGTTCTAATTTCTTGAGCGACGATTGATTCGAAATCAAATCAAATCTCGCTCCTGTAAAGAGTGCCCTGCGAGAGTCGAACTCTTGTTAAGAGAACTGTTTGTAAGCTTTTACTGTTTGGCACGACGCAGGCCGCGATAAGTGGTTGGGGAGATTTTTACCTCTCCAAGTGTTGGAATGGTTGTAAGTCAGGATGACTGGATTTGAACCAGCGATCTTCAGTGCCCAAAACTGACGGGATACCAGACTTCCCCACATCCTGAGAACCGTGCGAGTCACATAAGCGTTCATGAAAAACCGGGATTCGAACCCGACCTTCAGGTTAAGAGCCTGACGTTCTACCAAAGAACAGTTTGTAAGCTAATGCTGTTGGGCACGGTGTGTTTTTAGTGCAAGTTGCACGTCATTAGGATTCACTTCGAGACGAAAAGGTTCATCTCTTTTTGTGTTTCCTTTTGAAACCTTATTTAGAGCACTGGGCGAGAATCGAACTCGCATTGCCACCCTACCAAAGTGGAGTCTTAAGCCGTTGGACGACCAGTGCAAGGAGCAGTGATACTCAAGAGCCGGGCCCTTGAATTGTCAACTGCAAAAAAGAGCGCCCAGTGGGAGTTGAACCCACACTTTCGCCATGGCAAGGCGATAGGCTACCGCTACATCATGGGCGCAAAATCAGGCGGGCTCTGCGAGCTAGTTGACACGCGCTCCTTGCGAAGCCGCAATGAAAAAAGCGGCCGCAAAGTCACCTGATTTAAAAGGTTTATTTTGCATTTCCAAATTGTCAAAGATCAGGAACGCTGACTTGGGCGTGAACGAGGAAGTAGGCTCCTCGGAGTTTCCATTTGTCGTTGTTCAGAGCACTGGGCGAGACTCGAACTCGCGTTTCCGCCTTACGAAAGCGGAGTCTTGGCCGCTAGACGACCAGTGCTTGGGAATCGAAAGTGTTGCTTGATTCCTTTCGATAGTGGGACCAGAGGGATTCGAACCCTCACCGATCTGGTTAAGAGCCAGACATGCTGCCAGTAACACCTTGGACCCGGTGCGATATTTTGGTTGTTGCCTTCTCTGTTGAACGAATGAATTGATGGCGTTGCTGTTGTTGTTCTAAAAATCGGCGCGGAAGGAATTGAACCTTCCACCTGATGCTTATAAGACATCTGCTCTTACCACTGAGCTACGCGCCGGGGGTTAGAGGCTCTTGATCAAATTGGTCTCCGAAGATTCCAAGGCAGTCGGGTCGAAGGGACTTGAACCCTTACCGGGCGGTTTAAAAGACCGCTGTGCTGCCAATTACACCACGACCCGAGATTGTTCGGGCCGCGCGTTTTAAGCGATTGGACATTGGTCGTGATGACTCCGTTTGGAGGTTGGAATGACGTTAAGTTTCTTAGTGGTAGTCCCGGGAATCGAACTCGGCGCGACTCGATTATCAGTCGAATATGGGCAACCAGCCCTCCACTACCTTTCGTAGCAAGTTGGATTGTTAGTCGAGTTCACGGGAGTCGAACCCGCATCCTCGTGGACCCAAACCACGCGTGCTTCCATCTGCACCTCAACTCGATAGTCGGGTAGCAACCGATACCTTGACGGCAAAACATCTTCACCGTTTTGCACTGCCGGTTGCGACCGAAGTACCTCGTGAGGGAGTCGAACCCTCGTCTGCAGATTGAAAAACTGCGATCCTTCCGTTAGACGAACGAGGTATGTTTTTTTGTGGAACGAAGGCTTCGTTGCAGTCGTTCCGAATGGTTTCGTTGGGGTTGTGATTTGTGTCATTGCGCATCTTCATCGCAGTGGTTCGGGAGACGCTCGAATTCTCACCTCCTGGGCTTCAACCAGGCGCTCTTCCGTTTGAGCTACCGGACCATTTGTTTTTTGTGGAGTGTTTGCCAGGCATGAAAAAAGCCCGGAGTCTTATGACACCGGGCTTTTGCGTAGCGTTGGGGAAATGCTTGCAGGCCAAGTGTCAATGACGCATCGGTAGCGACAACCCTTGTTCAGCGAAATTGCTGGACGTGGTCGCAATACGATAACTGCCGATGGCGGCATCGTATTTCGCTATGCATTTCTGACTTGGCCGTGAAAACATCATTGAACTGTCTGTTCCTGCAAATAAGTGATTTGTTGGTGACCGAATCGATTTTCATCAATCGCGTTCGGTTGTGTACTTAATAGACGTACATTGCGTTGGTAGGTTCGCCGCGATCGCTTTTTTATTGGAATCAATTTTCACAAATTGTTGCTGCCGTTTTACCCGCAGAATCGGAAGTCGTTGGGTTTTCCAGTTGTCCCGTTGTTTCCTGCATTGGATGGTACGCGTTGAGCGTCGATAGTTTGTCGAGTGTTGTTGTCAATTGCGTGCCTTCGGGTACGATAACGGATCCATAAATACCCCTTTAAATGTGTTTGGCGACGCGTGAGTAATACGGCCCGACTTTCTTTGTACTTTGTGATCCTGCTATCGTTGGCAGCGGGCGTGATGTGGTTTGTCGGAGGCAAGAAGCAAGAGTATTCGACCAAGGTGACAATTAATGCCTCCGCGGAACGAGTCTTTAGGTATTTGGCCGATCCCCAGTTGCTCAAGGAATGGTCCAGTGAGATCGTTGAAGTTGAACCCATCGAGCTGGATGAGCTTGGTGACAATGAGCGTCACAAAGTGGGGGCATTGGCGGATCTGTTGATCGAAAGTCAGGGGCATCAGGTTGCAATGCGGCAGGAAGTGATCAAGTTCGATCGGAACAAGATGATTTCTTTGCAGCGTTCCAATGACTTTCTTCTCTCGACTGCTATTTTTCGATTGGAAGAGAATGGTGTCGATACAGACCTGACGTATCGAGTCAAGGAAAGCAGGGTTGGGCTCAGGAGAGTCACAGGTTTTTTCTTGGGGAACGATCGGCAGGACACGATCAATGAAGAGATTTATCAGCTCAAGCAATTGGTGGAAAGTAACTTGGATAAGGAACTGGGCGCGTTGCCAGAAACTGTTTTGAAGCTGGCGCCTGGGGTGCCAAACGATAAAATTGGCAATGAGTTGGAGGGTGTCGACTTTGCTCCGTCGAACCCAATGCAGCCTTTGCCGAGTGGTTCGCCTGTGGTGCAGATGAATCGGCCAGACTTGGCATTCGATGATCAATAAAATTTAATTAGAAGGAACTCAATATCGTGTCGGCTCAGATTCTTGACGGCAAAGCAATCTCCAAAGAGATTCAATCAGAAATCAAAATCGAAGTGACTGATTTTGTCGCTCAGTCGGGCGTAACTCCAACGTTGGCCGCAGTGCTCGTGGGCGAAGACCCCGCCAGCCAGGTTTATGTGCGAAATAAGGAACGGGCTTGCAAGCGAGCGGGGGTAAATAGTCAGCTTCATCGCATGCCGGCCGATTCAACAACCGAGCAAGTGCTTGCCAAAGTTAACTCATTGAATGCGGACTCGGACGTCCATGGGATTCTGGTTCAGTTGCCGCTGCCCGATCAAGTCGATTCTTTGGAGGTTCTAGATGCGGTCGATTGGCGCAAGGACGTTGACGCGTTTCATCCAACTAATGTCGGATTGATCTCTCAGGGCCGTCCAAGGTTTTTGCCTTGTACTCCACATGGGATTATCCAGATGCTGTTCCGTTGTGGAATCGAAGCGGCTGGGAAATCGGTTTGTGTTGTGGGACGAAGCGATATCGTAGGGAAACCGATGGCGATGATGTTGGTTCAACGGTCTTCCGGTTTGGGGAGTCAGATGGCAAATGCGACAGTTACTCTTTGTCACAGTCGGACGCCGGACCTTCCAGCAGTTACACGCCAAGCCGATATTTTGATCGCGGCTGTGGGGAAGGCAAATTTTATCTCAGCAGATATGGTCAAGCCCGGGGCGGTTGTGGTCGATGTCGGGATCAATCGTACGGACGACGGACTGGTGGGTGACGTCAATTTTGCCAGCGTCTCCGAGGTTGCTTCGCATATCACACCGGTTCCTGGCGGTGTGGGGCCACTTACGGTAACCATGTTGCTGCGAAATACTCTCGAAGCGGCTCGGCAATTGAGCCAAGAGTGAGCAATGCGCTCGTCTCGCGTGCATTAAAACGAGCCATGGACTATCTTGGATGCTGTTACGGAATATGGTAAGCCGCATTAGCGGGACTTCGGAGAGGTGATGTCAGACAATTATTGGATTCGCTGTCTACTTTTGCCTTTGCTGTTTTTCAGCGTGCTTTTGATGACTGGCTGCGGCGGCTGTTCGAACGATGACGCCAAAACCATCGCGGAGAAAGCCAAAGCCAAGCAGAAAGCTAGAGAAAAGCCAAAGCCGAATTTCAATTCAGATCCTCCTGTCATCTACCCAGGAATTTTCAAGGAACGAAAAACCGAAGAGGAAGACAAAGATGCTGACGCGAACGAAACCGCGACCAACGAAGAGTTGGAGCAGCAACGTACGCGGCAATTGCAAAACCGATTGCAGAATAAGACCAAGCCAGGTCACTGGGTCAACGTTCACTTTCCTTTGGTCGCAAACAATTTCAATACAAACGGCCGATTTACCGTCAGTGGAACCGATGCGAGCGGCAATCCCGTTCGCTTGATGGGGTCCGATTTTTATTCCTACACCCAGCGACCAGCGTCATTGGCGAAAGGTGAATGGAAGAATCTTGAATCGATGTTGTTTCTTCCGAAGCGAGAGGTGATGTATCAATCGACAAACGTAAGATACACGTTTGCAGGAGGTACTGGATTGGATCAGGTGGACGTGCGCTGGCCCCACGGCTTAATGCATCCGGGCGAGTTTCATATGGTGGTTTTGAGTAAACAGCCAGATGTCTTTCACTATCTCAAATCGTTGGATTGTATTCGCATGCCGAATCTGAGTTCTGTGAACTCGCCGATGTATTCGACTCGCTTTTATCGGGTGGTGATTCCAAAACCGGACGACCCCATTCCCCTTTCCCGAAATGGTTTGACCTGGACTACCACTGCGTATTTGGTTTGGGGTGATTTTTCACCTGACGATTTGGATCCAGAACAACAGCAGGCGTTGTTGGATTGGTTGCATTTCGGTGGGCAGATCATTTTGAGTGCTCCAGATGCGTTGGAAAAGATGCGCAGTAGTTTTCTCTCGCCCTATCTTCCAGCGGAGTATGAGGAGTCGATCAACCTGATCGATGAAGATTTTCGGGAGCTCAACGACAATTGGTCATTGGAACTGAAAAAGAACAAAAAACTAAAACGAATGTTGCGGGTGGGAAGTGATGCGCTGCTTGGGGTCAAATGGAAAGAGCATCCCAATGCCAAGTACCTGGACGGAACCTCCAAGATGGTTTTGGAGCGACAGGTTGGGCGAGGCCGGATCGTTATGACTCGTTTTTCGATCGATTCAAAATCACCGGTGGTGAAGTGGCAGAGTTACTCGAGTTTTTTCAATGCCTGTTTGCTGCGAAAGCCGGCCCGGTCGTTCAAGAACGATAGCTGGGGCGATTTATCTTTTACGTGGCTGAACGACGGCACTAGCCCCTACGATCCCCTGATTGGATCTGCATTGCGCTACGTGAGTCGGGATCTCAGTCCTTTGGCGACGGATGACTATGCGTTGCCATTTCAGAATACACCCGGGCGAGTTGATTCAGGACGGGGTTATAATGGCAGGGAGAGCTCTGACCCCGCCGACATGAAAATCGTCAACTTGAATATCCCAATGCGAAATGCCAAGGAGGACAATTGGCATTATGGCGGATTTCAGCACGACAATCAGTCTGGGGTTGCTGGCTGGAATGACTTTAGTGGAATTTCTAATGCCGCAAGAAAGTCGCTTCAATCCGCAGCAGGGATTGATCCGCCTTCACCGGGCTTTGTGCTGCGAATGCTTGGCGTTTATCTATTGGTGTTGGTGCCAATCAACTGGTTGATATTTCGATCGATTGGGAAAGTGGAGTGGGCTTGGGTCGCAGCCCCCATTATTGCGATTGCTGGTGCGCTTGTTGTCGTCAAAATGGCATCGCTGGATATTGGATTTGTTCGCAGCCAAACGCAGCTTGGAATTTTGGAGATGTACGGAGACTATCCACGCGGCCACCTGACTGAATACTCCGCCCTCTATACTTCACTTTCGACACGATACGCAATGAAGATGGACAATCCAACGACGTTGTCGCTTCCTTTTTCGGCAAAGGATTTGAGAGATTTAGACGAAGTCGACAAGACCAAAGGGGTTCGAGGGGTTCGTTTGAATCGTGCGATAGACAATCGTCTCGAAGACTTTTTGATCCAATCGAATTTCACCGGCATGTTGCATACTGAAATGATGCAAGATGCAGGAGGGGCGATATCTTTGGCGGCGGATGCCGGAAGACTGACCAATGGAACTCAGATCAATTTATCTGCAGCAGGAGTGGTTCACCGAGACAGCGATGGAAGGGTCTATCGCGCGATGATCGGAGAGTTGGCTGCAGGTGGAGCTGCCGAGTTGGAGTTTGTAGAGGTTGGCAAGAGAGAGGACCTTTATTCCAGTTGGTTCAAACTTTCGGAATTCAACGTTTCATTAGGTGACTCTCGGAGTATTTGGGTTGAGAATTTTGCCAATCGAAATTCGATTGGCGTCAAAGAGTTGCTGAACGTCGAAGGAATTGCGGCAGAGCGAGTCCTTGATGTGCTGGTAACCATGGACCCTTCGATTGATGTGCAAGACCGCGACGGATTGTCAATCAATAAGAGCGATTTCGAAGTTGCTTTTGAGAAGGTCAATGCGGAACCGGCGGAGCGTTTGAATCTCGGAGGAATGCTCTTTACCATCGATAAGTCGTTGGAATTGGGGATGGGCGAGTACCGGTTGATTGGTTTTACCGATGACCAATTGAGCAGGAACGAACTGAGCCCCAAGGCGACTCAGCTACAGAACAAGACGATCGTTCTCGTTCATCTTCGGCGTCCTGATTTTCGAAAGCCCGAACCGGACAAGGATCATTGGGTCGATCTTCTCAAAGACACGCAATGGGAGAATGAGCAGGGGGAAGATTTTGAGCTCCCTGACGAGTTTCTGAACGACAGCGAATAAGAAATCGGGCTGAGCGTAGCGACGCGGCGCGGGGAAATGTACAAAGGTAAGGCGACGCATGATCGAGATACGCGGATTCGGAAAAGACTACGGTGAATTTACCGCAGTCGAATGCTTGGATTTGGAAATTAAGGAAGGCGAAATGTTTGGCTTTATCGGGCCAAATGGTGCGGGGAAAAGCACGACGATTCGCTTTCTCGCGACTCTCTTGCGAGCCTCGCGGGGAGACGGCTCTGTCAATGGATATAGTGTTTCCCAGGATCCCATGAACGTGCGGCGAAGTGTTGGGTATATGCCCGATTCGTTCGGTGTCTACGACGGCATGAAGGTTTGGGAGTTTCTAGATTTCTTTGCCGTTGCCTATCGGTTGAGCAGGACCCAACGGAAGCAGGTGATTCCAGACGTGCTTGAACTTTTGGATTTGACTTACAAGCGCGATGACTACGTTAACGGCTTGTCGCGCGGGATGAAGCAACGACTTTGTCTTGCGAAGACTCTGGTTCATGACCCTCCTGTTTTGATTTTGGATGAGCCAGCTAGTGGATTGGATCCGCGCGCCCGCATTGAGGTAAAGGCTCTCCTCAAAGAGCTGCGAAGGATGGGAAAAACCATTCTGATTTCCAGTCACATCCTCACCGAGCTTGCCGATTGTTGCACATCTGTCGGGATCGTTGAGCGAGGGAAATTGTTGATGCACGGTCCCATCGATGAGGTGCACCGTCGTATTCGCGGCAACCAAATCATTGAAGCTCGCTTTGGCAAGAACCTGGATATAGGGCTTAGCATCATTCGTAGTAACCCGGACGTGCGAGATGTACAGGTTGATGGGGATCGAGTGGTGATTGAGTTTTCAACTCCCGAACACAACTCGGCAGAGTTGCTCGCCAAACTTGTTAATCACGAAGTGGAAGTGAGAAGCTACGCAGAGAAGGAACCAACATTGGAAGACGTGTTTATGATGGTTACCAAAGGACTTGTCTCTTAGTTGTATTGTTCGTGAGGTCGCGATGTCAATTTTTCAACTTCGGTTAGTGTTGGTGAGCATAGGAATTTTCGTGGTCGGTGAGATCCACATTTCCGAGGCGCAGGATTTACATCACGAGCATGTGCAGACGATGGAGCATGCGGAGTTGAGCAATGTGGTTTCTCTTGATGGGACCAAGGATGGAAAGTTTGTCTATTCCTGTGGGTTTGATCCCGGCACGCTGATCTGTTTTGCGCGGGACGTGGATACAGGAAAGTTGACCAAAACACACACCTACCAAGAGGAGGGATTGGTCACCTTGGATATCAGTCAGGATGAAAAGTACCTGGCCGCCTGTTCCTTCTCGAACAATCGTTTGATTCTTTTCTCGCGAGATGTGGAAACAGGAGCATTGGAGAGGGTCAGTGAGATTTCAAAAGATGATGCGGAGTTTTTACATACTCCCATTTCGGTCAAGCTATCACCGGATTCCAAATTTGCTTATGTGACGGGTTCGTCGAGTAAGCGATTGTTGGTGTTCTCGATTCAAGATGACGAACTCAACTTTCTACAAGAGCATGAGGGCGTTGAAGACTGTTTAGATGGCGGTCGTATTATCTCAACCGATCCCACAGGAAAGTATTTGTACATCGCCAGCTATGTCGCGGGAACGATATCCATATTCGATCGCGACGAACAAGAGGGACATGTTCGCATGCTGGATCATATTATGGACGACTCCATCTATGGCTCTTTATTGGCGGGAGTGCACGGGACTGCGGTTAGTCCAGATGGAAATGACCTTTATGCGGTTAGCGGTCGTTTCTCCGGCGACGACGCGGTTTCTGTCTTTCGGATCGCCGAAGGCAATACGCTGAAGATGACACAGGAGTTTGAAAATGGCGTTGAGCTAGACGGGTTTACGGGCGGGAATCATATCGGCGTCTCTCCTGATGGTAAGTTCGTTTATGCGTCGGGGGCGACGTCGGGGAATCTGGCGTGTTTTCGACGTGACGTTGAAAGCGGAAGGTTGGAGTTTGTTCAGTATTTGGATGTTGAAGGTAGTCCACAGCTTGGGATGACAGCCGGAGTTTATGTTTCTGACGACAGTCAATTTGTGTATGTCGCAGGAGAAGGCGACGGAAAAATCTATGTCTTCAAACGACAAGATTAGAAGGTTGAAGTTTTGATGAAGAATTGGGTTCGGATGTTTTTGTCGAGTGGGTTCGCCATGGTAATCTATGGTGTCGCTTGCGCCTCTTTGGCACAGGAGTACCGGCACGACCACATCCAGACGGTCTCAGATGAACAACTGAGCAGTATTATTCACATCGAGGCGACGGAAGATGGCAAAAAAGTCTATACGGTCGGATTTGCGCCTGGATACTTGCTTTGCTTTGATTGCGATTTGCAAACAGGCAAGCTGACCAAGGCACATTCGCTGCTCAAGTCTCAGATCGTATCGCTGGACATCAGTGACGATCAACAGTGGATCGCGACATGTTGTTCAGTGGGCAAAGTTTCCTTGTATCGACGTGATCAACAGACTGGAGCGGTCGACCTTGCCCATGAAGTCATGTATCCGCAAATGGATCAGGCGCAGCAAACTTTTTCCGCCAAGTTTTCGCCCGATGCAAAATACATCTACGTGGCCTGCCGTTCAGATCGTGTACTCGTACTGCGTGTCGACGACGACAAAATGATCTTACATCAGCAGCAAAATGGAGCTGGCAATTGTTTGGACAAGTGCCAGATCGTTACGCGAAATCCTGCAGGAACATTGGTGTTTGTTTCCAGTTCGGATGCGTCAACCATTTCGGTATTCAAACCAGAAGAAGACGGCCGCTTGAGGTTGTTGAGCTACACCAAAGACAATTCCTTGCATGCGGCACTGTTAGAGGGGGTTCATGGAATTGACGTGAGTGCAGATGGAAAACACCTGTACGTTACAAGCGGACGATTTGGCGGTGACAATGCGGTTTCGGGTTTTTTGATAAATGTGGATGGGTCGCTAAAGAAAGTCTGCGAAATGGAGAATGGGATTGAGATCGAGGGCTTTGAGGCTGGGCACTTCGTCAAGGTTTCGCCCGACGGGAGGTTCGTCTACGCATCGGGAACCAAGTCCAAGAATTTGGCGTGTTTTCGCCGCGACATGGAGACGGGCAAACTTCAATTCCAAGAGTATCTGAGTATCGGCGGCAACAGCGAGATCGGTAGAACGGCCGGGATAGGTTTTTCGGCGGGAGGAGAGTATGTCTATGTGGCGATTGAGTCTCGCAGTCGAATCGAAGCCTTCCGAAGAACTCGAGTTTCCAAGTAGCTAGTCTAGTGTATAGGTGAATTGGATCTGCGATCAGGATTCGTTCGACTAGTTCAGTAGGATTGAGCCGGGGCCATACATCTCGTCATCCCCTTGTTCCCACTGTCGACGGACTTCGCGCAGGCCATAGCAGCAGAGTTCAAAACGTTCACTTAGTCGTTCCAGAACCTCTGCTTCAGGTTCGCCTTCGGTTGCGGGTTCGATGCAACTGGCAATTCGATATGATCTTTTGCCCTGAGAGCAATAGTCGCCAAACTGGTCATTGGGTTCATTACGAAGTGCTTCTGGATATACGCCCGCCCAGAAAAGTGTGAAGTCGCCAATGTGTAAATGAAGTTTGCGCTTTGCATCGCCGAGTCTTTGGGAAGCTTCACCTGCCATTTCGCCGACGGTCATTAGCCGTCGGCCGGTGACACCGCGAATTTGATGAACGACATCGCTTCGAATGAATCGAACAAGAAGGTCAGTAACGTAGTCGACCATTGGTGTGTCAACGACGCCCAACTCGGTTTGGAATGTACTTTCAGCCAGGCCAGCAAAGTAGCGATAAATGGGAGACGAATTTGATTGAGGTTCCATTGGCAAGCTTTCAAAATTTGGATTGATGAGCAATCCCCCTGTTCAACTCTAGGTCGCGACTAGAAAATAGGTCAAGGGAATTTTCGCATGCACTTTTCAAAAAACGGCAAAAACACGTTGGATTATGCGTTTTTTGAACTTTTGGAGGGGACGTTTCCTAGTGGAAATTTAGTCAGTTGCTCAATTGTGCAACTTTTATTGAATCTGGTTTTACGTCTAGTTTGGGTCTTAATAATATGCCAGAGCTTCCAGAAGTTGAAACAATGCGTCGGGGTGTATTGTCAATCGTTGGCGCAACAATTGTTGGTGCCGAACGGACCGCATGCCCAAAACGTCTGATCTCCGTCAAGCCGCGTATCGATCGATTGAATAAGCGATTGATGGGCCAAAAAATTGAAGCGGTGGAACGTCTGGGGAAGCGGGTGGTGATTCGAACCCGTGATGATCAAAGGCTGTTGTTTGAACCTCGCATGACAGGTTTGGTGTTAATCGAGGCACCACCGACTGTCGAACATTTGCGATTTCGATTAAAGCTGAAGGGGCGCAAGACCAAGGAATTGCTATTCTGGGATCGTCGAGGGTTGGGGTGCGTGTACTTGCTGTCAGGAGACGAGTACGAGGCGAAGGTGAACGATGGCTCGATTGGGCCAGACGCGATTGCGATTTCCGCAGAGGAGTTTCGGCGTCGGCTTTGTGAAAGTCGTCGCGAAATCAAAGTTGCTTTGTTGGATCAAGCGGCAGTCGCAGGAGTCGGAAATCTCTATGCCAGTGAGTTACTTCATCGGGCTGGCGTTGATCCGCGTTTGAAATGCAATCGGGTTACTTTGTCTCAATGGTCGAGAATGCATCAAGCGATGCGGGATATCCTTTTGGCGGCGATTGAGTCTGAGGGATCGACGCTATCCGATGGCACTTATCGAAATGCACTGAACGATCCTGGCAGATATCAGAATCAGCACCAGGTCTATGATCGGGCCGATGAGAAATGCCCACGATGTGCCCAAGGGAAAATTATTCGAATCGTGCAGGCACAAAGAAGCACTTTTTTTTGCAAAGGATGCCAAAGAAAACGCGATTTGCCCCGAACTCCCCAATAGGCATCTTTGGGCCGAAGTTGTTGGCGCATCAATTTCGCGGAAATTGACTATACTGGTGATTCACTGTTCCGCTGACAAAATTGGCTGGAATCGATAGCACGGCCCAATGCCTGAAACCAGAACCTCATCAACCTGGTAGTTAATTCAGGATCTGAAATCAAAAGACAAATCATGCCAGAATCGGCTGAAAAAATCCTGAAAGAACTTACCGACGTCGGGCTGTTGTCGCCGGAAGAAGTCACGAAGTACGATTCTGAAGTTGCCGGTGGCAGTGAAAAGTTGATGGAGCGGCTGGTTGAAGACAAGGTAGTTACCGAATATCAAGCCAGAAAATTCCTCGCGGGCCAAGCCAGCGATATCGCTTTTGGAGACTATTTGGTCATTCGAGAACTGGGCCAAGGTGGAATGGGAACGGTTCTACTGGCCCGGCATCGTCGGATGGATCGAGAGGTCGCCATCAAGATCTTGCCCGTGATTTCGCTCGGGTCCCAGGATGCGGTTGCCAGATTTTACCAAGAGGTCAAAGTCGCCGCCAAACTGAAGCATCCCAATATCGTCCACGCCTATGACGCGGGAGATCATCGCGGGTTTCACTACCTGGTGATGGAGTATGTCGAAGGACACGATCTAGCGAGAGTTCTGCAGCAGCTTGGGCCAGTCCCCGCTGCGATGGCAGTTGACTACATCATTCAGGCTGCACATGGATTGGAGTATGCTCATTCCAAAGGCATTGTGCATCGTGACGTGAAACCATCCAACCTACTGCTCGATGATGAGGGCACGGTCAAGGTTCTTGACATGGGGCTTGCTCGCATAGGTAATAGTGGTGAGGCTTCCTTGCAGCTGACCACGACAGGTCAAGTCATGGGAACGGTGGATTACATGTCCCCCGAACAGGCAGAGGACACGCGCGAAGCGGATCATCGAAGCGACATCTACTCACTGGGTTGTACGTTGTACCGTTTGGTTTCGGGTGCGGGACCTTTCTCCAGAGACACGGTTGTGAAAACGATTTTGGCTCACCGCGAATCTCCTATACCCAATCTTGAGCCAATGGCTGATCCTTCGGTGGCGCAACTCAATCCGATCTTTCAACGGATGGTTGCAAAACGACCCGAGGACCGCTATCAATCGATTTCTGAGCTGCTTCAGGACTTGAAGCAAGTCAGTGGAGAAGTCTCGTATTCTTCCTTGGGCAATGTCGCACCTCTGTCGCCTCTGGCGCCAATGACTTCAACGACGATTCCACCTCTTAGCGTAGCGGTGGATTCGCCGACCATGCCTCCCAGCAGTCAAGCATCGTTAAGAGCCTCTCCGTTGGCGCCGGTTCCTGTGCCTCCCCCATCGACTGGACAGTATTCAGTTTCCAATGTCATTTCACCATCCGGTACTGTCGCGAGTACGCCGGGTGATGTGCCGCTGCATGGGCCAATGGAGCATCCGCAATATGCGATTCCCATGAAGCATCATCGCGGCAGTTCATTGATGGTCTTCGGAGTACTGTCGATCCTGACATCGGTTTGTTACATCGGTTCAGTGGTTGGTCTGGTGATTTGGATTTTTGCCTCTTCAGACCTTGATGAGATGGATAAGAATTTACGTGATTCGTCGGGGCGAACCATGACGAAGGCCGGGCGGATTTTAGGGCAAATTGCAACGGCGATCGGTGCCATTTGGCTTCTCGTTTCATTCATCAACTTTCTGAGCTGATGGTTTGGCCACTGCGTTCGCCTCCGTGCCTTGGAACATGGACGACGTAAACTATATCAATCGCCGGCGACCGATCACTTGGGTGAGTCAAATGAGGCTCCCGGCATTCACGGTGGTCGTTTTTTGTTCACTTCAGTATCTGCATTTGTCTTGGCGGTTCTTGTGGACTTTGTCGGGAGTTCTTATCGTCGATTGGATCTGGTCGAGATTCCATTGCCACCAATCGTTCCTTCTTCTAGTTGTTCCTCGGTAGTTCAATTCAGATTACCACAGAGGTCACGGAAGAACACAGAGTGCCGAGAGAATCCAGTAACGATGAGGGCCCTTCAGCGAATGGCTATCCCCGTTCGCTGGCCCTCACAAATCAAGGCTTCACTGAAAGCGGGGCGGCGAGTAGACAGGATTAACATGATTTTCAAGATAAGAACAGCAACGAATCCTGTTCATCTTGTGAATCCTGTCAAACATCGCTGTCATGTGCAAGCTACTCGTTACACTAAACACGATGATAAAGAACAACGAATGCTGGCGCAATCCTCGAGAGACAGAGCTCGCTAAAGTTAATTCATAAAGACAGCCGATGGCCCCATTTTCGTTCCAACTCTGGCTGTCCCCGTTCTCACTTCGTGCGGCCAGGGGAAACCTTGGCTCCTATTCAAGAAAGGAATTGCTAGATGGGAGAGTGAGATCTACCCTCAACGGACTCACACCGAGTTCTTTGCTGAACTCTGCGGCTAGTCGATTCTTGAAATCCTTCTGAGACATTGCAAGTACTGTAGGACTAAAAATACTTTTCGCGAGACTTTTCTTGCCACGCAGCTTAATTTGCAAATCTACCTCGTTTTGAATCTCTCCCATTTTTTCTCTCTTCAATCCTTCAAGCCTCACCTCGCAAACCTTGCCAATCATGAAAGAAAATTTGGTTTTTTCAAATTGGGTGACATCTTGAGGATTGATGACTACTGAAACAAATCCCTCTGTTTCGACTGTTATCGAAAGAGTAAAAGCTATTATCACGATTGAAATCGCACTTATAGCAAAGAATGTGTTTCGCAGGCTGAATTGTTTTCTTTTAGATAACGTAATAAAGATAGCGACGGACAACAGTATGCCGCCAAGTCCCAAAAGGGTCATCGATAGAATGCCCCACGAGATTCTTGCCATTGCGAACCCCGTGTCATCTGTCGGAAATGCAAATAGGTAACCTGAGATTAAGGCGCCAGATAGGCCACTTGTTAATCCGCCGATAGCAAGAAACTTGTTTCTCATTGTCGATCCTTTTTGCGTTTCCTTAGAGTTGTGCATCTCTCAAAGCTCCGATGCGAGAACTTGATGAAAACTTTTTTTGAGAAGAAGCTTTTTGTTTCTTGGCTTCACTCTCCCACAATCTGAAAGTCGACATCGAAGAGATACAGCCACTCAAATTAAAAGGAGCCTTCATCATCGTCAAAGGTTCTTCAAACAATGGCTGTTCCAATAGTGTTTGGCACGATAGTTTACGGCTACCAACTCCTTGGTTTTCGCGGTGTGTTTTTGGTTATTTTCTGTTTTGAAACGAATTGTTTTCAGTATGGGCGGTGGCGTTTTTCGGACCGCGCAGCGTAGAGAGCCGTAGGAACTCTGGACAAGAACCAGCCTACGGAGACTGCGATTTTAATTTTTTGATGTGCGTCATCAGTTCATCTTCATCCGCCATTCCGCAGAAATAGAAGCAGATCATCTCATAAGTTCGAAGCGTTGGCTTCTTGCCCGTCCAGAGGCTGATCAACATGCAGGCGATGATCGCGCAGTACGTTTGAATCTCGATTCCTTCGGGATCGTGGCTCAGCAAGTGGCGGCAGCCGAGCATGTGCTTAAAGAAGCGAAAGAAGATCTCGATTTTCCAGTCACGATGCGTCCTTTGTGTACGGTATATCTGGGGAGCAGGTTACGATTCGTTTGATTTGATTCATTCATTATTGTCGGTGATTCTTGGTCGGGGTCGTGAGTTTGACTGGTTTGTTCTTGTCTTTCCAGCTGTGTTGGTAATTGCGAAGCCTGTCTAGCCGCTTCAACTCTTGAGCGTTTGCGAAGATGGCCCAGTGGCCTCCGGTCTCGGCAACTTTGCGAGCGATGACCCAACCGACTTTACGCCAACGATGCATCGTAGTGACCGGCATCTTTAGATGCATTGCCAAGTCAGGTAACCACCATTCATCCTCACGCAACTGGCTTTGATCTCGTGGTGATTTGGGCTGTATGCCGCGGCGTTCACGTTCGCGACGCATGAGTTGGCAGACAGTATTGCGTGTGAATTTCGTCGCCCGCTTTACTGGACGAAAGCCATCCTTGTTCAATGCATCGGCGATTTGTGCCAATGTTTTCCCTTCCTGCTTGAGATGCTCAACGCGTGCTATTAACTCGCCATAGTTACTCACCTGGTCGTACCTTTGTACAGGGCGGCGGTGAGCAAGATGGCTGACGAAGCCGCCTGCGAAGCGGACCTCGACGTCCACGTTTTCACTATCACCGTTGACCGTAACAATGACACGTTCAAGTAACGTGCGTGCGATCACTTGACGATCTTCGGGACGCGTCGTTTCTGCATTCCATAGCGCTGCGACATCGGCGGACAACTCTTTGATTCGCAGGGCTTCGCTAGTCGTCAGTTCGCCTGGTTGAGCTTCAGTGAATCGACGATGCTCCAGACGAAGTTGTTCCTGATCACGAAGTTTCTCTTCCCAGCGACGTTCTAGTTCTCGGGCAACCAGTCGGTTCTCTGGATCAACCGACATGTATTGTCGATGGGCCAAACTGATCTCGTAGTCAATTCTGGCAAGCCGATGTTGCCATTGTTGATTCGCATCGACGCGTCTTTTAACGATGTCACGCGCAGCGTTGAGACTCAGTTCGATCGCTGCTGGAGTGAGTGCTTCCAGCAGAAGTCGGCCGACAAGCAGATCAAGTTCCGTTCCCGAAAGGCTTTGGCAGCTTTGTTCGCCATAGTCGAGTTTTCCACGCTGACAGGCGTAACGAAGTCGGTTGCAACTGTAGCCGATCATCATGCTGCGACCACAACGTCCGCACTGCAGGAGTCCGGCCAACAAGCTCGTACCTCGACCGGGTGATGCAAGAAATCGGCTCTTCCGGCTGTTTTCTTCGAGTTTTCGCTGGTTTGTCTCGAATTGGATCCATGTAATGTACGCGTCGAATCGGTCCTTAATCAGGACACGACATTCATCGTGTTTTCGCAACGTGCGACCCGTGGTGGGTCTGCCGGGGATTTTCTTTTTTGGGTCGATTTCTCGATGGCCCCAACGATACGCTCCGGCATAGATTGGATGATGCAGGAGATTCAATAGCGTCACCCGATTGAGACGACGCCATTGCAATTGACCGCGGTCAGCACCGAAGTGGGGACGCACCGGCATTTGAATCTTGTCTTCCACCATGGATCTAAGCAGTCCACTGATACTGCCCCATTTCGAGAATCGATCAAAGATGCTTCGGACAACAGCTTGAACTTGTTCGTCGGGATCCAGCGCGAAATCACCAGCCGCTGTTCGTACGTACCCAATCGGAGGATGATTGAGCACTTCTCCGCGAGCGGCTTTGTTGCATAGTCCCAAGTACATTCGATTTTTCAATACATGGAGTTCGGCTTCACTCATCGTTCCTTTGAGACCGAGAAGCAATCGGTCGTTATGATCACTCGGATCGTAGACGCCATCGGTATCGGCGAGTAGCGTCTGATAGATCGCACACAACTCCAACAGTGCATGCCAGTCTTTGCCAGACCGTGATAGCCGACTCATCTCCAGACCAAGCACAATCCCCACAGAGTCTTTACTGATCTCGGTGAGCAGTCGTTGGAATCCACTACGCGTTTGGCTTGACACACCACTCTGTCCAAGGTCTTCGTCGATCACTTCGACCCTGTCTCGCGCCCACCCAAAGGCAACGGCGCGATCGGCCAATGCATATTGCCTAGCCGTCGACTCTCGATGTTCAAGTACCTGTTGTTGTGTTGACTGGCGCACGTAAACAACTGCCAGTCTGTCTAAATGCGATGACTTGATCTTGGTTGGGATCGCGGCACTGAGTTGTACTGCGCGATTGTTGATTGACTTGGCAGCTTGATCCAGTTCGGTGGATGTGTTTCTACTCATCGCATGTCACCTCCGGCGTTTCCGGAAGTTGGCGATGAAGCATGATCGTCAGACGATCGATGACCCGATGCTGGTGACCGGGCTCCAGGTGTTGCCAGAATTCGGCCAATGGGAGTGTTGGAGGCAACGGCTTGGGCGGACCGATCTGAGCTGAGCGCGGGGGGGAATCTCTGGTCGTGACATTGTTGACCTCCGTTGTCTGAAACTTCCAAATGCTCAACAGACGACCGTTGCTCAAACCAATCTGCTAGCAACAGCAACGCGTCGGCGTCGATACAGGGAAGACCATTCTTCTTATGCGGCGTGCAGATACAAGAGTGATCTTTCGGTGTATCTGGCTTGGCAGACTTCGATCGCCCAGCGATGGGAGAAGATCAAGGCAATTACTTCCGCCGGAACGTCCATCAGATTCGTGGCGATCCGCAACACGCCATCACTGTTGACTCCGTTGGAACTGCCTTTGTACAGCCCTCGAGTCGTATGCGGGTTGCAGCGAACACAAATCACCCGCAACTTGTGATCGGGACGGCTCTTAACCAATCCGCTGGAGAAGGTGACGACTTCATCGCTGATGATTTCGCTAATTTCGGCGGCCTCGTTTCGATATCTGGTCTCCTGTGTTTGCCACTTGCTGTTGTCTCGCAAGCGACAGACGTAACTGCTTTTGGCCGCCACAATTTGATTGAACAGTGTGAACTTCTGATAGCCGCGATCCATCACGTACAAACGATCAGGCTCCAAAACCTCCGACATCATCGAGCGTTCATCATATTCACCACCGCCGTTGGGAGCCAGGTCCATTCGCACTGGCCAACCTTTGGCAATCTCGAAATGCGTATGCAAACGCCATTTCACCATGCCGCTGCCGGTGGATTGTTTCCGAACCGAGGCCTCCATCATTTGTGGCAAGGCCGATAGCAGCGTGCCGTCAACCAGCGTGATCGTCTGGTCGATATTCTTCAGTCGAGAATCGGTGGCGATTGGCTGAAGTTGCTCACCCAGTTCCTTGATGATCTCCTTGAGCGACTGTGGATTAAAAACAGACGTGGCTTCGGATAACGAACCGAGCGAAGCGCGGGCACACCCAAGCTTTTTCTGAACTTTCTTGAGCTCACTGGCTTGTTGGATTCCCCGCAGCGAAGTCACGATGGGATTGAACAGGTAGAGAAGTATCAGCATACAATACTGATCGTAATGCAGCTTGCGGTTGCCTGCGATGTCACGCTCGCAGCCCTCTTGGTGCAAACGCCCCAATAGCGGTGCGAGTTGGTCGAAGTATTTCAAACCGGTAATGTCAGACGATTTGATTTTCGATTTGCCGGAAGGCGAATCCGATTCGTCCTGGGCCATCGCCTCGCCTGACGCGTTTTCAGAGTCAATTGGGCTCACCGGGCCATTGAGTTTTCGATCGGCAAGACGTTTGCTACGCTGCCTCCTCGCTTTGCGGGCGAGGCGCTGCGTTGATTCCGTCTCGAGCGAACTTTTCTGGTTGGAAGCTGATTGCGACAACGTGACAGCAATTCAATTGCGAACGATTGCACCTTCTTACATGCTATCGATCAATTCTTACAATCGCTGCCGCTACTTTACGGCGAAATCCCGTTCTCGCGAATCAAAAAACTATCTACGCAAGTACCATGCCGAACACTATTGGGCCTGTCCCCATTTGTCTTCCTCGTCGTAAGTGAAATCGTCGATACAACCAGTGGAACGCTCAAACGAGTTCCGCCGCGATGGGGACTTTTCTAATTTGGCAATGTCGATTTCGTGGTGGCTGATTCGACCTGAGCTCTCAAAAAGTAGAATGTCCCCTTTGATTTTACTCGACCTGAGGTAAGAGTTTAGTTCATTGACCGGGATGTTATTGATTCGTTTTGCGATGGTCAACGGAAATCGGTAGAGGTGTTCGTTGAAGGCTTACCGATGTCATTTCCTTTCTACCCAAAACACGAATACGGTTGTCCGCATGTCAGGCATTGTCCACATGCCGGCGGTGCTTCGATTGGTCACTTGGTACAGCTCGCCGGCGATCATCAGGCGTGTTATCAAGGTCTTTATCGGCAGATCGACTCTGAGCGGGAGCGAAACAGCAAGCTGTTTGCCGAGAACCAGCAGTTGGCAACAAAGATTGAACAGCTCCAACTTGAACTTCGCCTGGAGCGGCAGAACAAATTTGCGACGAACAAGCAGAAAGCCAAATTAGACCCAAGAGAATCTGCTGAAACGACAGCCAAGAAGAAAGGCAAACGAGGCGCACCGCAAGGCCATGCCCCCTGGTACCGTAAAATGTCCACTGAATACGACGTTCGAGTCGATGTTGGGGCACCAAGGCGATGCCCTCGCTGCGACTCCCGCAACATCGCCGTCTACTCAAGCCAAGCCGCGATGGAACACTTGCAGGAAGACATCGTTGACGGCCGGTATCACGTCACGCTTTTTACTCATCCCTCGGCCCGTTGTCGGAGTTGTCGCCGCTGGGTGCAGCAAGCCGGAAAGGGAGAAATCCTCGGCAGTCGAATTGGCCCTCACGTTCGAGCAATGGCAGTTTATCTTCGCAACGAAATTGGCGTCTCCTATCGAAAAGTATCGCGAGCGATTGAAGATCTGCTTGGCCTGAATTTCACACCGGCAGCGATCATCGGCTTTGAAAAGATGTTGTTGCGGCAGACCGAACCGATCGTTGCAGATATCGAGAAGAAGATCGCCAGCACCGAGGGCCCGGTTCACGCGGACGAAACGTATTGGACGCTCGATGGCTGTCGGGCTTACTACGGGGTTCACACGACTGAAGACTTCGTTCATTTCGAATTTGCAACGACTCGAAGTGGTCAGGTTTCTCGCGACATCCTGGGAGATGTCATTGGACCCGAAGAATTGCGCAGTTGTTGAACCCGAACTGTTACGCACGAGCTGGTTGAAGATATTCCTTTTGGGTTAAACAGGGAGGCTCAAGAGCCGAAGGCTGGGATAAAAAGTTTCGCCCGCGCGCGGGCGAAACTTTTTTTGAAAATACTTAGATCATCTCGCTGGCTGAGGTAACCGGTGGGTCAGTAGGAATTGCCGTTTGGGTCTTGGGAACTTGCGACGTTGGTGGCATCGTGTTGGTCGCAGACTGCTGGCCGACTTGGGCTTCCAGTTCTTTCAATCGGTAACTTCGCCCTTGAATATTGAGCACCGTTGCACAATGCAGTAAACGATCCAGAATCGCGCCCGCCAAAACCTCATCATCGGCAAGCACACTGGGCCAACTCGCGATTCCTTTGTTGGTCGTGATCGCGGTTGAAGAACCTTTGGCATAACGATAATTCACCACACGAAAGAACAGATTCGACTCCTCGCGAGTGAGCTGCTGGTAACCGAACTCGTCAATGATCACTAGATTCACCGACATATACTTGCGATACGAAAGTTTTGCAGGACTCAGCTCGGCGTCTTTCTTCAACTGGTGCATCAGTTCGTCCAAGCGATAAAAGCTCACTGAGAAACCTGTTTCGATCGCACGCAACCCAAGTCCAACCGCGAGATGACTTTTACCAACACCGGGCGGACCTTGTAAAAGCAATCCGTGACCGTCGCGAATCCACTGACCGCTGGCCAGGGTTTGGATCTGGCTACGTGAAATGGACGGTTGAAACGCGAAGTCGAAGTTCGAGAGCGTCGGTCCGGTCGGCAAGTGCGAAATACGAATCGCCTGAGCCACCCGTCTGTCTTCTTGCCGTTCCAGTTCCAGGCACAGCATTGCATCAAGAAACGCGATGGCGTTCCAATCTTCCCGAACCGATTGATGAAGCAAGTCATCGAGTCCTTCGGCGGCAAAGACCAGACGCAGGGCCTCTAGCCGTTCACGCAAGGCTTGCGTATCCCGGGTCGGAGCCGGTTTGGGCAAAATCCCGGCGGCATGTAGTTTTCGTGTTTGTGCAATCTTCATCGTGCCACCTCCACCATTGCTGCGTAGATGTCGATCGAACGCTGCTGCACCGGCAGTGCCGCGATCTCACTGAGCTTGCGAGCCATCTTGCCCAGAGGCCTGGGGGCGGCGACTTGGTCAGTCGAGTCGCCTTCGTAACAAGTCGGATCAACGATCAGCAGTTCAGCGGTTTGACGTGGATATTGCCGCACCATTTGCCCATCGTGGCGATCCACGATTTGAATAAAACCGTTGCAGCCTCGAACTTCTACCGAGCGATGAACATACTCAAAGGGAACCGTGTAAGTTCGTCCCTCGAAACGGATCGTGCAATCTTTGTGAACCGGGCAGGTGCGAATCAGGTCAAACGGCTCGGGCAGCGTGGCTGGCAATGGACGTAGCAATTTGGCTTCGTCTTGCCATGTTGCAAACACGGTTTTGCCGGTGACTGGGCACTGGCGGTTCTTTGCATCACCGAGCAGACGCTGGTCTGTGTGCGCTTGCAAGTGGTCGAGCGAAACAAAATCCTGCTTCAGATCAAGCTGATTTCGGGTCGCCGAGACGCGACGTTCGACTTTGCCTTTTTGTTGCGGCTGTCGGACTTCGTGAGGATCGATGAGGAACCCCATCGTGCGGGCGTAAGCCGAGTAGCTTTTGTTGATCTTGCCCCACGGACCGGAGCCATGGGCGACTCCCGTTTTGAGATTGTCGATCCGATTGACCGCCGCCACCCCGCCAAGGCGTTTGAACGCTTCGTTGTGAACATGATGCCAGGCCAACTGGTTCATGCGCTCGCTCCAGATCACGACCGTCATACGACTGTGACTGAGGGCCGTAAACCTTGGTGGCGATACCATCGATCGTCACCGTTTGTTCCATCCAGTCGCTTTGTGTCTGGGCGGCTGGGGGCGTTTCGATTCGGCGAAACGGACGCAGCTTAGGTTTCTCAAAAACGGTTCGGACGTATTTAGCAACCGATTTATAAGAACCGGAATACTCATAGTCTTCGACCAGAAACTGCCAGAGTTTCTGGACGTTGGGCGCGCGTCCGGCGGGCAGCAGATCGAGTTGAGCCTGCCACCAATGATCAACGACATTGACCAATAAAAGTTTCTCGATCAATGATTGTTTTTTGCGACCATCGGTCGCACCCGAGGTTTGCCGCCTGCGGTGATAGCGAACGGCGCCTTCGGTTACATTTAGCTGGCGGGCGATCGCCCGATTGGATTGGCCTTTAAGACCAAGGGTTTGAAGTGTCACGATTTCATCCTTTGTAAGTTTCGCCACTTCGCCTCCCTTGAGGGATTTTCAAATCCCTCAAGGGAGACGAAGAAGACGGTTTTGGGAAACGGCCGCCAAAGGCGACCTAATCCGAAAACTTGATCAGAATTGAAAAGCGTAAGACTTCGGGTTCGCTAACTCCTCCTTGTTCAGGTTCGGTGACATTTCCCAAGTTCAGATGAAATCGTCAAGAATACAGCCTCGCTATTGGCTTCAAGTTCTCTTGCAGAAAACGTCAAAGTCAACTTGCCATCGCAAAGCTGGCAATCGACTGTCTTGAATTCTCGTAGACATTTCCCTGCAGAGCCACATGTAGTTATTGAACAATTGAACTTTGTCAATTCTTCTTTCGCAACACGCTCTCCATCAAAGAGGGTACTTAACTTGCACACGCCATTATCGGTGCTTTCGAATTTCCAGTTGAGCTCAGGGCTGCCAGTTTTTCCGAAGCCTACAATAACGCGTGATGAGCTGTGGTTCTGGCAGCCAACGCATAGAGAAGCCAAAAGGAGCAAAATAAATACTTTATTCATTCCCGACCTCGTTCCAATCGGGGCCATTTTTTGCCTCATAGATTTTGGGGCCATTCCTGGTTGTGTCTGCACAAACACGAAATTTGACTTGGGCGTGAAGAGGTGCGTCATCCCACAGTACGCCTCGATGAATAGTCGAGAAACTTACTACAGTGTCAACACATTTTGGTTCACATCCACATGTCGCTTTACCATCGCCACAAAGTCGGCACACGAAAAGGAGGATTTCGGAGCTCAATACCATGGCCTCCCTGTTCCTCGCACCGAGGCTACACCCAAGTCGTCACCGACTTCAGCGTACGGATTGAGGCCGAAGTGAACGGCTAACTCTTTTTCGTAGGACTCTTGCACTCCCAACTCCAAACCGGTTTAACCCGGCGCTTTCGATGTTCCCAATTTTGCCCCTCCCACTCCTTGCTCAATGTTCATGCTTTCCGTGAAAAATCGAATGTCCGTGCATTAGACCTCCTGCTCCAGGATGTCGGTTCCAGATCGGCAAAATTCCGAGCAAGACGGCTGCTAGTAGCATTGCCCAAAATAAGTGCTTGATATTGAACTGGTATTTTTTTACCACCTACGTCTCCTGTTACCTATAGAAGGCTGTTGCCTCTGTTCCTCTGGTGATGGAACAGGTCGCATCTCTCCACTGCTATTGTCATAGTCCACACGCTTCCCAGGTGTTGGCTTAAGGTTTTTTGAATAGATATACTTCCACACGCGTTCGCGAATTCCAATACATTTTCTGGCCTGATTTTCACATTTCACAGCTGGATCGTAGTAATCAGATTTATTGGTTGCCCCAAACGTATTTCTTAACGAATGTTCATGATGATGACCGTTTAAGCCATGTCCAATTAGTTCATGCCAGATCAGGATTCCCAATGGAATATTGGCTCCAATTGCCCCTCCCTCGGGATCAATTTCCCAAGCTGGAACTTCTGGGAAAGTATTGACGTACACCCCAGGCCAATACGAATTTTCAAAATGCCGCCAATGCGCATCTGTTTCGTTTGTGTGGTAACGTATTCGAAATTCTTTTTCTGAATCCAAAGCTCTTTTCAACTCTTTCCAGCATTCCAAATTGTCGCATTCTTCTTTTTCGTCTTCATAAATGATTTCAGCAACATTCTTAATATTGACATTTCGAATTGTCAAAAGCTCAATTGTTCGAACTTTTAACTTCGCGCAATCTCCAATGATTGCTTGAAGCGAGTCTACCACTGCGAAGAGAAAGTTTGAGCGAGCGGTGAATTCCGCTAGTGCCACTCCGCCAGTTGCATAACTGTGAACAAAAATCTGTTGCCCAACTGGATCTACGGCATTCGGCACAAAGTGCCCCAGGTAAACACTCGCCCCGTCAACCTGCTCCATCGGATCTTGGGAAATGAACTCGCCATTGTCTGGATCGTAGTATCTTGCCCTGAAATACATCAAGCCGGATTCCTCGTCGTGACGGCGAGATGTGTATCCGTAAGGGCTGTCGTAGTTGCTTGTGGATCGAATTGTAGTTCCGTCGGGAGCGAGGATGGTACGCTTTCCAAAGATGTCGTAGCCGTAGAGCTCAGCGATGGTTCCATCACTGACTTTGGTGAGCCCTGCAATACTCCATTGCTGATTTCGCAGAACGGTTAGTTGCTCCGAGTTGTTGTTGTGGGCGATCATAAGCAATGAGTCGATAACTTGACCGTAAACGTACTCCTGTGAGGGAGCAGTAGAAGCCGAGCCGACTGCGTACTCCGCGATGCAGTTGAGGCCAGCGTAAATATAAACGGTGTGCTCAGCGACTGTACCAGATCGCGTGATCTTTTTCCAAAGTCGTTTGTTGTCCACGTCATTGGTGCCTTCGATTCCTGCGGTGGATGTTGCTGGAACAACCGTTTGAGCGAGGCGGCCATTGCCGTGCTGCCAGCCTAACGCCATCCCGGTATGGGAGGTGGTTAGATTGCCGTTGGGATCGAAGGCTTGTGTGGCACCGGCAAGGTCCTTGAGTTGATGGACTTCGTTGAAGGTACGAGCCTGACTCGTACCATTAAGTTGCCTGTCGGTGATATTTCCGATGTCACTGCGAACGAGGTCATAGTCCTTGGCTTGTCCCGATTGCATGAAACGTCGGAAGCGATCTTCTTCGTCATATCCGCCTGGATAACTGGAGGCACCCGAGCCCTGGGTCGTAAAGCTCCAACTCGAAAGCGGACCCGTCCAAGTTTCACCCAATTTGTTGCTGTTGGCATCGTAGGTGTAAGTCGCCGTGCCAAGATTCGTATTGGCGATGGAGGTAACTCGGTTGGCATTGTCGTAGGTGCGAGTTTCATCAACATGAGCTCGATCAATGCTGGTCATTCGCCCAAGTGCATTATAACCTCGGTCTTCGATTTGTGTGCCATCCCATGCGACGGTATCCAACTCACCCCGGTTGGTGAAGCCGTAGTCGACTTCGCGATCTGAGGGATAAGTAATGTTGTTCAAGCGACCTCGGCTGTCGTAGTCGTAATTCACTACATAGTCTTGGCTTAGATAGTTGGTTGTGTCGGTGGCCAGCCACCCTCGATCAGTGTAGTTGTAGGCATGGTCGACTCCGTCAGAACTGCTGGAGCCGGTACGGCGAAGCAGCGCGTCGTAAGTGAAATCGTTGGTGCAACCAGTGGAACGCTCAAACGAGTTCCGCCGCGATGGGGACTTTTCTACTTTGGCAATGTCGATTTCGTGGTGGCTGATTCGAGCTGAGCTCTCAAAAAGTAGAACGTCCCCTTTGATTTTCCCCTGAGAGCATCCGAAAATTCCGACAGGAAGAACGGCGAGAACGCGAACTCGGAAAGAACAAAAAACGAGCCAACCGCCGGGCAAAAAAAGCTCGCCAAGCCAAGCTCAAACGCCGATAGTCAAGTGGATTCCACAAACCGTGCTGGTGGACGCTTACCTTTGCCTCACCCCTCTCGCTACACGCCTACGCCGCAATACGAGCAAAAGACAAGCAATTATTGGCCATAAAATCCCGTCCATAACAACAGCTATTGGAATTGAAAGTATAAACGTTTCGAATACTCGATAATCAGTTGCATAGTTCAACACGATAAAAACAAGCAGTAGTGAAAATACAAAGCTTCCGATTATGTAAAGTGAAAATATAACTGATTTAGCCCTCGGGGTTTGATTTTCCGTCATTGACCAATAATCCCTTCATTCTCAAAAAACAAACTGTCATCACATGCTCGTACACAATTACAAGCTTTGACAGCTTCATAACCAGCAGAAAACCAACCAACGATTGGTACTGCTTTTGAACCGATTCGGCCCCAGACTTTCACGCCTCCTTTGCCTACTAATTCAATTGATTTTTTTGCAAGTAGTTTTCGTAGCTTTGTCAATATACCGGCTTTATTCAAGGCTCGAGCAATTCGACTGTAAATGATACCTTTGCCTTGTGGGCGTTTGACAGCGTATCCCATAACCATTTTGTTAAATGCCATGAATTTCGAGGATGCATTGGTGGGAAGATTTCCCAACCATTCTGTGACTGGGCCTGACTCAAACACCGAAAGTTCACCTTCGATTACACGATTCAATTCCGCCAAGTCTTCTTCGGACAAATCTAGTAAATAGCACCGAAGTACACACGAATCCAAAACAGTTTCTAATGCTGTTAACCAAAGAGGTGGACTGTCCTCTATAGCACGATGCACAGATTCCCCCCAATCTCTCAGGGGTTTCCCAAAGCGATCGTCAACACGATCATGAATGGATTCTCCCACGCCTCGAAGATTTTTACCTACGTTATTTTCAATACTGTTATGCAAAGAATCACCAAGCCCTCTTAACCATGCTCCTATGTCAAGCAAAAATGTCCCCTCGGGGTCCACACCGTTCAGCCCCATGTACCCTCGATAGAGTGACGCTCCATCGACCCTTTCCAGTGGATCTTGTGAGACGAAATTCCCGGTCACTGGATTGTAAATTCTTGCCCGATAGTACATCAAGCCAGATTCATCATCGTGGCGACGAGATGTGTATCCATAAGGATTGCCGTAGCTGCTTGCCGTTCGAACGGAAGTTCCGTCGGGAGCGAGGATGGTTCGCTTTCCGAAGATGTCGTAGCTGTAAATTTCTGCAATGGTGCCGTCGGAAAATTTAGTGAGCCCCGTAATACTCCATTGCTGATTTCGCAGAACGGTTAGTTGCTCCGAATTGTTGTTGTGGGCGATCATAAGCAATGAGTCGATGCCTCGGCCGTAAACGTACTCCTGTTCAGGCGAGGAATCCGCAGTTCCCGCGTCATATTCTGCGATGCAGTTGGGGCCGGCGTAAATATAAACGGTGTGCTCAGCGACTGTACCAGATCGCGTGATCTTTTTCCAAAGTCGTTTGTTGTCCGCGTCATAGCCGTAGTCGTTGGTGCCTTCGATTCCTGCGGTGGATGTTGCTGGAACAACCGCTTGAGCGAGGCGGCCATTGCCGTGCTGCCAGCCTAACGCCATCCCGGTATGGGAGGTGGTTAGATTGCCGTTGGGATCGAAGGCTTGTGCCGTACCGGCAAGATTCTTGAGTTGATGGACTTCGTTGAAGGTACGAGCCTGACTCGTACCATTAAGTTGCCTGTCGGTGATATTTCCGATGTCACTGCGAACGAGGTCATAGTCCTTGGCTTGTCCCGATTGCATGAAACGTCGGAAGCGATCTTCTTCGTCATATCCGCCTGGATAACTGGAGGCACCCGAGTCCTGGGTCGTAAAGCTCCAACTCGATAGCGGCCCCGTCCAGGTTTCACCCAACTTGTTGCTGTTGGCATCGTAGGTGTAAGTTGCGGTGCCGAGATTCGTGTTGGCGATGGAGGTAACTCGGTGGGCATTATCGTAGGCGCGAGCTTCATCAACATAGGCCCGGTCAACACTGGTCATCCGCCCAAGTGCGTCGTAGGCACGGTTTTCGATTTCCGTTCCGTTCCAATCGACCGTGTCCAACTCACCTCGGTTGGTGAATGTGTAGTCGACTTCGCGACCTGATGGATAGGTGACGTTGTCCAAACGACCTCGACTGTCGTAGTCGTAATCCACTACAAAGTCTTGGCTCAGGTAGTTTGTCGTGTCGGTATCCAACTGACCACGATCGGTGTAGGTGTATGCATGGATGACTCCGTCAGAGCTGCTGGAGCCGGTACGGCGAAGCAGCGCGTCGTAAGTGAAATCGTCGATACCTGATGGGGTGCTACTGTTCGGTGCGAAGTATTCGACCTTGTCCAAGACTCCTGAAAACTCATAGCTCATGTCGCGTTTAGCACCCGAGTGGAGGGTCACCTGCTCCAACCTTCCTGCGGAATCGTAGTCGTAGTTGGTTTTCTGAGGAGTGGCGATGCCGATAGAGTGTAGAGTCAGCTCAGTACGACGACCTAAAACGTCATAGTCATAAGTCGTGGTTCGATTCTCGGCGTCGGTGACCGTTGCAAGTTGTCCCGTGCGGAAGTAACTGCGAGAAGACTGCTTGTTCATCCGATCGGTCGTGATGCTAGAACGGCCCAAAGCATCATACTGAAACTGAGTGGCTTGACTCTTGCCATCGGTCTGCGATGTCATTTGCCCCGTGGTAGAATCGTAAACTGCCGAGGTGGTTGCTGCGGGAGTCGACATGGAGACCTGACGTCCCAGCGAGTCGTAGACATAAGTCGTCTCGTGCAACAACGCATTGGTGGCCTTGAGTGGTTGGCTGCCTGAGTTGAATTCGGTTTGAGCCAGATTACTGTCTTGATCCAAAGAACCAACTCCCCAGCCGTAACCGTCACGAAGGCTGCTGGTCACATTGCCATCGGAATCGATCTGTTTCACTTGTTCGACATTTCCAACACCGTTCAGGTTGTAAACCAGGTCGTACTGAGTGCAGTTCCAATCGAGCAGTTGGTTGGGAATAGTCGCCGAGGGTCCAGATAGCAAGGCGGTCATCACAGTCCGTTCCGAGGCATCAGAGATGCTGGCTTGCATTGTCTTTTCGTCGGGGCTGATGACCAAAGTGGCACTGCCGTTGTGAGTCGATAATGATAAATCGGCTCCGCCGTTGGCCACGCTTTCTTCCAGTTTGGTGATCGCGGCGGCAATCGAAACGCTGACGTTCTGAGAGGTAGAAAGCTGAACCACACTGGCACCCGCGGTTGTTTCCAAGCCCACACCGTCACCAACTGCCAAATCGTAAACATATTGTGTGGTAACGCCCCAGGAAGCGGGTTTGCCGAGCCCTGCAAGTTGCGGAAGGTTGCGGTTGATGTTCTCGTTCAGGGCTTGAGTCCACAAAGTGCGGAACTGGACTTTGCCATCATCCAAGTAGCGAGTTGTGATTTCTCTATTGGTTTTCGCGTCAGTAGGATTCAATAACGTAGTGTGCATGTCGTAATCGGCGACATCTGCTGCGTGAACCACACGGCCCGACGGATCGCTACTCTGAATTCGGCCATGCCCCAACGCATCTCGAGTTCCAATCGTTTGACCACAGCATACTGCATCGTAAAACGTTGTTGTGGTACGACTGGAATCAGGGAGTCCGTTGGTTCCTGGCGCAATCACTGACAGCTGGCGTCCGCTGCGGTCGTAAGTAAACTCGGTTTCGGCAGAAAGCGAAGAAGCGTTGGCTCCGCTTGACACACTTATCAAAAACTCCCCAGAAACATCGTATTCGCTAATTGTTTCAACACCTACCGTATCGGTTGATTTGATGAGATTACCCCAGACATCGTATTCACTTTGCCTGAGGTAATTGGGGAAGTTGATGGAATCTGGTTTCTGAGACAAAGAACGTCCCAAAGAATCGTGAACTGTGAGTTGAGTCGTTCCGCGCGGGTTGATCAGGCTAATGATGCTTCCGCTGAGATCGCGAATGGCATCGGTGATCAACACCGAAGGATTGGCGGAAGTGCTCGATGGGCGACTGGAATTCATTACTGCGGCATTGTCAGCATAAGTGGTGCTGGTACTGGCGACCTGAACCGTACGAACGGTCGTGCCATCGGCGGCATAGCCGTAGTAGGTCCTGCGAGAATAATCTGGAGTAAAGGCTCCTGAGCTTACCGTGCCAAACTGGGACTCTTGGCTGAATCGCATATTGGCTTGGTATTCGGTTCGAGTGACTTGAGCCTGTTCAGTCCCTCCCCGATGCCCCGTGTAACGAAGCGTTTCGACTTGCCGCCCTTTGTGGTCGTAGGTGTATTCCGTTGTCTTCCCGTCGGTGATCATTCTGACGGGGTGAGATTCGCCCGGCTCGTAATCGTAAATCGTTGTGCTGACTTGATCGCTGAGCCGTTCAAAGATTGTGGCTGGCGTTCCGTTAATATCAACGTTGGTCAGATCGCTGTCGTAAGCCAAAGAACTGCTACGGCTGGAAACTCTTCCAGCAGAATCGCGAGTTACCGAGCTAACGATATTACTGCGATCTTTTCGATAGGTCGTTAGACCGTTGGTTGTGTAGGCAACTTCCTCGGTCGTGCTATCCGGGTAGGTCGTTTTCACCAGGCGGTTACGAGAATCGTAGGTGTAACTGGTGGTTTCATTGCCGCTGTCTCGAACCACGGTCATCGAGACCAGGCGTTCACCTTCCCATTGGTACTGGGTTTCCGGTCGAGCCGATTGACCGGGAGCCAAGGGTCTGAGCACTTTCTCCAGTTGCTTGTTGGCACTGTAGATATAATCGGTACGGACATTGGCCGCTGGAGAAGTGACGGCTCCGCTGCCATAGGCCGTGGTTGCCTCCCATTCCAGTTGACCATGGGCGTTGTAGCCACGGATCTCTTGAACGGGAGTTGTATTCGTATCGGCGATTTCTGAGCCGGGTCCCGAAACGTCAACCAAGCCTCGCACAACTCGGACAACTTGTCCGTCGTTGTTGCGCTGGGTCAGATTGACGATGCCCTCGCGGTCACGGAAGTAAGTCTCTTGATTGTCGGCGTCGTATTGCCACAGCTCATAAGAGGTATCGGCGTAGTCGATTCGGCTTACGTTGCCGTCAGAATCGTAGCTGGGCGAGACCGCAGAGCGGATCGTGCCGTCTTTGACCTTGCCCGGTCTCCCCAATAGAACCTGCTTTGTTGTGGGTGGGTTACCGTTGGCATCAAGATACTGAGGATGATTGGTTTCGTATTGGATGTTGGTAAAGCTGTCGTAACCCTGGCTCGTTCCTGTGGCGTAGGAACTGCAAGCGATGACCGAGACTCCTGCATCCCATTCGGTCAGTTGATTGTTTTCCAAAACTCGGTATCGGCCTGGATTGTCGATATCACGAAAGACGATCAGGTTTCGGGTGCCTGCGCCATCGGCTGCGCCAATCAGCGCATTGGAGAATTGATTGACCAGCCCGTTCTTCCAGGTGCGATAATCCTGAGAAACAAAGAGCTTTTCTTTTCGGGGAACGGCGCCGAAGTGCTCATCCATGTTAATGGTGGCGGCTTGCCAAACGGAGTCCGTTCCATAGGTATAGGTCCCCACGGTGGCTTCGGCTCCCGAAACGTCTCGAAAAACTTGATGCAGATGCCCACTGCTGTTGTAGGTGTATCGCAGAGATCGATTGACCGTTCCAGCATGTCCCTGAGCCACGATATCGATATCCGAGACGACCCATCGCCCCGCTTGCTGACTGGAATCGTAGGTAAAGCTGGCGGTGTTGCCTTGCCAATCGCTGATGGTGTCGATTTGCAGGATCTTCTTGGGCGCTCCTGACAGCGCCGGATCGCCTTGATTGAACTTGTAAGCCAACGTTTGGACTTTGCCCGTTGGGCTGGTGACCTCGGCCAGCCGAGAAACAGGAGCGACGCCAGTTCCCGGATCGATGTCCACCAGCTCCGACTTGTAGGTCCAGCCTTCACGGCTGGTCACCACCGCGTAGACCGTTTGTGTGGCGATGGTGCTTGGATGGGTAACGGGGTTGCCGGCTGAATCTTCCAGTTCAAGCAACTTAAAGGCAGCGTCGGATTCCTGAGCGCTGCCATCCACATCAATCAGTGAAACATAGGCCGATTCGGAGGGCTTGTACTCATAGTAGTACACCCGGCGTGAGATCGGATCAAAGAGCGTTGCGATTTGGTCGCCTCCCGCGTCATAGAACTCAATCCGCTGGTCGAAGTTGTAGTAAACGCCGGGAGAGCTGCTTCCAATCGAAGCTTGATTGCTGGGAATGAAGGTATGACTGAGATTGAGCAGATTGTCCGAACCCGAAGTTCCCGGAGCGGAACCGCCGCAACTACTACAACCACTGGACGATTGACTGGCGGCCGAATAGTGGGTTCTCCAACCGTAGGTTTCCAGTTTGGGGTTGGGCGCGCAGATATTCTGGAACCTGGAGTCATTTCCACATCCTCCGCCCCCTCCAAAGCTGCCGCGATTACTGCAAGGGCTGACAGGCGGGTGTGGTGTAACCACTGGATCAGGATTCGCGCTGCTCCAAGTCCAAGTGCCAGTGAATGTTCCTCGACTTTCGCGCCTTCCGTCGATTCTGAGTGTCAAAGAACCCTCGCGCCAGAGTGGCGAATAAACCCCACGTCTGAGTGGTGGCGAGTAACCCTGGCGAACCCGAATAGAGCCAGAGAAATGACGTGCGACGCCTTCCGTGAGTACGACGTCTCCCGTGCGAACGACATTGGTGCTTTGGCCATGATTGATGGACATCAAGAAAGATCTTGGTTGACCTGGTGCTCTAGGATTTACATACGTGACATCGCAACTCCATACAAGGTTATCGCCAACGATAGAACTGGTCTGGGTTACCGTAAAGCCATCGCCTACCCGAAATGCCGGAAATTCTCGCAACACCCATATCACCCGCACTGACCGTCGCCCCCGCACTACAAATACTCTCCGTATCTGTGCTCTCCGTATCTGTGCTCTCCGTATCTGTGCTCTCCGTACACCACTCCGGGTGGTGTAACTGAAAGCAACAGAGGGTTCGGTGGTCAACTGAGCCGAAACTGTCGCTGGAAGAAGGGCCAGCAACAACAACAAAACCGCTGCTTGAAGTGGCCGGCGAAACGGGCAAGACCCGAACCGGGTAGCTTGAGTGCTCATCGCATTGATCCTGAACAGGATATTAAGTTGGGATTAGAAAAGCAGAAAAGTCAAAGTCTGTCGCCGATAAACAACGAGACTTAAAGTTGTGAGATTGTTGGATCCGAATGGACAGGCGAAACTTGCAGAACAGCAACTCACCATTGAAAAGTTACTCCTGTTTCTAGCAAAGCAAAACATCAATGCAAACTTTTTTCAGGAACAAACTCTGAATACTTTTTATTGGCTAACTGACCGGTTCGTCATGACAGAAATTGAAACTTTATTGGTCATCGAACTTTCAAATCGATGAACTTCAAGTCACTCCACATTCATTCGATGATTTGTCGCAAACACCGATTGTGCAACGAGTTGTGCGCAATGAAGTCAAATAGAAACGGAAGTGGTCAATTGCCGTGCACAAAGTGGTCTTATGCAATCAGAAAGGCTTCCGTAGACAAATATTTTGAAATGCGTAGTGCGACCAAGCTCCGAACGAACTGCAGTGGTTATGATGAAAACTTCCCAATGCCAAAAAAATTGGACGGGAGAAAGCGGCGAAACAGAAGTGTTCCATGGAGCCCTTTGGGGGCCCGTTTAGAAAGGCGGCCAGAGATTTAGAGGCGGACCGATTGGGCGCAGCACAATGTCCCGAAGGCCTCCTTCCGGACCTCCCGGCGGGCCTGTTTCGTGTCAGAGAGGGTGATTTGAGACGTCAAAATGGTTACTCGGGGTGTCGTGCTTCGATTGCTTTAATAGCGTCACGGATGATTTTTTTCATGCGACTGTCTTTTTCCATTTGTCGATTTTCGCCAAGAGGTTCGATGCTGTCCCGCGTGCCAATTTGGGCCAGCACCTTATAGACGCGATTTCGCACCGCCGCGTCATCATGCTTTTTCCAATTCAGTGCGGCTTTCTCAGCGATATCACCCATTCGGATCAAGCTCTCTACGGTACGATCTCCATAGATAACGTCAGCCAAGCCCGTGCCCAGCGCTTCTGCCGCCTTTGCCGTGCCAATCTGTTCTAAAACTGGCAGCAGGTATTTGCGTTTGTGACTTCGACTCATGTCACTGCTGATCAAGTCGATGAGTGCCTGGTCAGAAGTATCGGTTCTCCAAGCCATCAATGCAGGGAGCAGCGCTTTGAGTTCTGTGGGGGATCGAAACGCATCGGCTTTTAGATGTTCCACAAGAACTCCAGAAATCTCAGTTCGAATCTCTTCTTGGACTTCCATTTTGGCAAGGTTGTCAAAGTCGGAATAGGGAAATGAACCATCGATGCTCCGTTTTAGCCAGTCGACAATCGATTCACCCGGGCGTGGTTGATGGACGCGGTCCGCTTTGCGGATGGCATCCTCTTGGGCTCGATTTTCCTCGCGTTCCTCCTTAGCCAATTGGCGTTCTTGACGTCGGCGATCCTGATCAGCCAACTGTTTTTTGGCGGCCTTTTCGAGTTCGTCGCGTCTTTGTTCCGCTTCGATTTCTCGTTGTTCAACGGTCGCTGAATTCTGTCCGAGAGCTACCGCTCGTTCCTGCGGCAAAGTTGCGCTGCCGGAAATGGTCCTGGAAATTGGATTGATAGACTTGCTCGTCAGCCAGTTCAATTTGGCGGAGTAGAGTTGGAGGTTATCAACGGGCCCAATCAACGCCTCGTATTCATTTCCTTCGAGCCTGCGGATAACGGTAGTCGAATTTCCCTTCAGGGGCTCTTTGACTTTTTCCAATAAAAATCCTTGCGGAGATTGGTGACTTTGATGCGTTACATTAATAAGGAGCCTGACAACTCGGTGGTCCCCGTAACGTCCAATGATTTCCTCGGAGAATTCATCGTCAGCCGCTGCAGATTCGCTAGCCAGGTTCTCGGTGAATGGTGCTGAAACTGCATTCCAAATATAGTAGCTGCCTACTCCGATCACACACAAAAGGAGAACGACTCCGCCGATGCAACCCCCAATCAACAAGCCCTTGTTACTACTGGTTTTCTTTAAGCGATAATTCCCCGGTGATGTGGTGGGCTCACGATATCCGAATCCCGCATTTGGTTGTGATACTGGGACTTGGTCAAAAACTGACGACAGCGGGTCGTGTTGAGCAACCGGTTGAGGGGCAGTGTTGGGTTCGGGAGCCACGAAAACCGTTTGGCAGTTTTGACACTGAACTTCGCAGCTCGCCAATTCATCTTGCAACATGAACTGGCTTCGGCAGTGAGGGCAATATGTTGTGATTGGCATAGGGGTAAAATTGTTTTGGGCAGAAGTGCGTTTCAGGCGAGGTGGCAGAAGGATACCGGATTGAATGTGTGAGGGTTGCTGACCCGACAACTTTCGGCTCGATTATCAAGGACCGTGATTGGTGTGTCAACGAAATGCGATCCGATGAGGCAATTCAACAGTTGGTGCAGAATCTCAGCCGATTTGAGACCAACCGTGAGTTGATTCGTTTGATCAACCAAAAGCTATCTTGAGCATCGGGCCGTCTCATGCTTGTTATTTGCCTACATTTAGTCGCATGAGTGTCGAAAGGACCTTGGACGCGAATGATGTAAGTTTGGTTTTATTGTATTGATCGCCCAGTTTGCGAATGGCATCGGCCTGTGTTGGATAGGGATGGATGGTTTTTCCAATTCCGGAAAGTCCAATTTTGTTGGTCATCGCCAATGTGATTTCTGAAATCATGTCTCCGGCGTTTTCTGCCACGATCGTTGCGCCAACAATTTGATCGGTGCCCTTTTTGACGTGGACTTTTACAAAGCCCTCTGCACTTTCCAGAATCGCGCGATCAACGTGTTCAAAGTCTTGCGTGAATGTGTCGATTTCGAGACCCGCTTTTTGGGCGTCCGCAGGATACATGCCTACGTGTGCGATTTCAGGAGAAGTGTAAGTTGCCCAGGGAATGATCAAATCACTGGCTTTCTTTCGGCCAAATGGCCCGAGCGCGAATAGGGCGTTTTGGATCACGGCGCGAGCCTGAAAGTCGGCGGCGTGAGTGAACTTAAAGACTGAGCAAATGTCACCCGCGGCAAAAATCTTTGGGTTCGTCGTTTGCATGTAGTCGTTGACTTCGACGCCACGACGATCGAACTTGACACCAACTTGCTCAAGGTTAAGCCCGTCAGTATTTGCGGCACGCCCCACGGCGACCAGGAGTTCATCGACGATGAATTCATAAGACTGACCGTTTTGGTTTCCTGACACGCGAATTTGTCCGTTGGCTGCCGGGCTGATTTGCATGTCCTTGCTTTGTGTTATCGTCTGAATTCCGTCGCGCTCGAATTGTTCGGCAACCATTGCTGCCGCATCGGCATCTTCTCGTGCGAGGATATGGTCCGACATTTCAAATAGCAGTACTTCACTGCCGAGCCGCGCAAACGATTGGGCCATTTCGCAACCGATGGGTCCTGCCCCGATAATGCCAAAGCGATTCGGCAACTCGGTTAGTGAGAACAGGTTTTCGTTGGTTAGGTAGTTGACGCTGTCCAAGCCTGGGATGGGTGGCGCTGATGCCCGTGCCCCGGTTGCGATCACTGCTTTTTTGAATCGTAGAGTCGAGGACGAATCATCGGAGCGGGTTACATTGACTGACTGGTTGTCGACAAAGCTTCCTTGCCCAAAGAACATGTCAACACCCAGTTCTGAAAAACGCTGGGCCGAGTCAACAGGGCTGATGTCCGCGCGGATCTTTCTCATTCGATCCATGGCAGCAGCAAAATCGGCCGAAGATCCAGCGGGTACGTTAATTCCAAAGTGCCCTGCCCTGTTGATGCTCGCGGCGATTCGCGCGGAGCTGATGATACCTTTTGAGGGAACGCAACCAACATTTAGACAGTCTCCGCCCATCAATTCACGTTCAATTAATGCGACCTTGGCACCCAATCCCGCTGCGGCTGCCGCCGTGACTAGCCCCGCCGTACCCGCTCCGATTACCACCAGGTGGTAGCAGGATTTGGCTGACGGGTTTTTCCACTGGGCAGGGTGAACGTTCGAAGCCAGTTTTTGATTGTGTTCATTGAAGGGTTGGAGTTGAACCAGATCTGACATCGATGTTTCCTTTTCGCCACATTTCATAATGAAAAGCGAGCCATTAATTGGATTTGATGAAAGTAGCCTAAGCGTTTGCAAATTTAGTTTATCGGGTGCAGACGATGGGGAACGTGTTTCCTTACCTGAAATTTCTCATGTGACCGGGAATCCTCTGCTGCTTACCGCAACGTGAAAAGATTAGTGTTTTTTTGCCCGCGCCCGCAAGAAACTCGAACTACGTTTTCGATACCCCAGCTTTTCCCCGAAAGCTTTGCCAGCCCCTCACTCGTTTCAGTAGAGACCCCCTATGAAGCGCCTCGTCGAATCTTCTCGTACTTATTCGTCCCCACGTCAGTTTGTTCATGTTTTTCGTCAGCTGATCGATGTGGGGAACAGCCGCCGCAAAAGTCAGCGTATTCCTAAACGCGTCACGCTTGGTGTTCAGCCGCTTGATGACGATTTTGGACCCGATGGCGAGCCGTTTTGGGCGATCTCCAGTGACATTAGCCAGCGTGGCATGGGGATGGTTTACGATGATCCAATTGTCCATGACTACGTAAGAGTGATGCTGATGGAGCAAGATGTTTCCGTGATCGCCAAAGTTCGTCACAGTAGTTCGATCGGAACCCAATTTCCCCTGTACTTGATCGGAATTGAATTCCTCGATGAGTATCTTGTTTAGTCACCCTTGATATGCCACTTCGCGTTGAGGCCTCTTTCGTTTTCGAGAGGGGCCTCATTGTTAGGTTGCAGCCTGCCGTTTGAAATTCAGGCCAAAAGAAGTTATCGCTTCTTAGGGCGGTTTCAGTTATGAGTTGCCGCGAATGATGACCGCGCTGGCTTGGCCCTGGGGAGTTACATTAATATTGAGAAATGTATTTCCCGGTGAGTCAATCGTTTCGGCTACTACCGAGATCGGGCAATTCGGGTCTGGCGTTTCGTAGTTCAACGTAGGAAATAGTTGATTGTTCTGAATGGATTTGAGGCTGGCAACAATCTCGACGATTCCTGAACCTGCCCCGAGATTGCCCATGTAGCTCTTGGCTGCGGTGACTGGAGTCGTGTCTCCGAAGACTTCGTTGATCGCGGTAGCTTCTTGGGCATCACAGTTGGTGGTCGATAATCCGTGCGCGTGAACATGTCCAATGTCTTTGGTTGATAGCCCAGCGACTTCTAGTGACATTTTTAAAACATTGGTGATTGCCGTTTTGTAGTCAGCCACTCCCTTCAGGTTGGCAACGGAAGACGAGCCGTACCCGAGGACTTCTCCTATGACATTTGCACCGCGAGCGGCTGCGTGTTTGGCCTCTTCAAGAATCAGCACCCCAGCGCCTTCGCCCATGATCATTCCATTTCGATTGGCGTCAAAAGGGCGGCAAGCGGAGGTTGGGTCACCGTTGTTGGGCGCCAGTTGTTCCTGCATAGCGACATGAATGGTTCGCAATGGATGGATGCGCGAGCCCGTTGATCCCGCAACCATGACGTCCGCGTTTCCACGCTGGATGATCGTCATGGCTTCGGAGACGGCAAGGTTTGCGGAAGCTTCTCGAACGGTCAGTGAATTACTTGGGCCTTGCAAATCGTTAAAGATGGCGACATGGCTGGCAGGCATGTTGGGCAGGTACTTGAGAAGCCAAAGAGGTTCGACTTGGGTGAGTCCATTTTCGGCCCATTGCCCAAAATCGAATTCACTGCTGCCATTCATGCATTTGCGAATCCCTCTGGCAAATTCGTAGGGCTGAGTGATGATGTAATCACTTCCAAACATGGTTCCGATTCGCGACGGATCGATGTTGCCTGGTTCAATACTGGCGTGTCCCAGTGCCCGTTGCGCGGCGGCAACTCCCATACGAATTTCACGACACATGAGTTTCAAGCCGCGCTTGATGCTTCGTTTCAGCGTTTTCTCAAGTTCTCCGAAGTCGCTGATGTCTCCCGCAAAATCGACAGCTTCTGCGGCCATGTCCGTTTGCAGGGGTGGAGAGGGAACACGGTCGAGGACGGACACGCCACTTTTCCCGTCTGAAATATTGCGCCAAAACTGATCACAGCAGTTACCGAGCGGGCTGATGATCCCGATCCCGGTAATGACTACGCGGCGGTCCGACATGGGCATGCTGATAACTTTGCGGTGAAAAAGGTCGTTGAAGTCTAAGGGGAATCGACGAAGTCCGCTTGGGGGGGCTGGGTCTTCGCGGTTTAATTTTAGGCTTTACCGCCCCGTCGTCGAGACGAGATCGTAACTTCCCTACGATTCGTGGGGAAGTTACCGTTCCAGCCCCGTTATCGACGAGGTTGTACCGGGGCGATGTTGGTGACGCCGCCAGCGGCCGCGTGTTGCAGGGTTCTGTTGACGGCAGGCCCCTGGTATTCGAGGAAAAGCAATGCATCAGCCCGCTGGGCGTTTCGGTTGAAAAGTCCAGGGAGCTGGCGGCCATTTTCGGGGGTTGGGTTGGCAACAACGCCCACATTTAACAGGAGAACTTGGTCACTTGGCCAGCGAATTCGCTCTCTCAATCTCCAGCTGACGATTTGGGGGATTTGCAAGCTCATGCTTTGAGTGCCTCCACCGGTCACGACAGGAACGTTGATTCTCACGGTGTTGAGTTTTTCAACTTGGTCAACTTCGCATTGAATGCATGCCTCCATGGATTTACCGTCAATGGAGTTGAGGCAGGAAATGTCCAAGGAGAAACCTTCATTGACTTGGGTCAAGAGCGGTTGGTAGCTGGGGATCTGTTCAGGGACCCAGCGAACACTTCTCACAAACTGTTTTGCGGCGCGTTTTTCCATCACAAAATTTTGGCCATCATGTGCTTGGATTTGGCCACCACCATGCTTTTGGAAATCAGATCGGTTGGCCAGTTCGCCCAGCAAGAGGGCGGCGTTTTCTTTGGAAACCATCCAGGCTTCTACGCCAGGCGAAGGGACTTCGATAGGTTGGAGCACAGAGTAGTGGTCGCTTCTCCAGTTTGGATTGCTGACGGTAACGAGATTGACTTCCAGTGATTGCATTTCGCCTTTTCGATAGACGAAGCGGTCAATGATTGGTTGGATAGCTTTGTGTATCTCGGGGGTGTGGTAAACGATAAGTTTTTCCTTGGTGACATTCAGGATTCCCAGTGGTGGTCGAAACCACATTTCTTTTCCTGTTTCCAGCAGCACCCAGTCGAGAATCGCTTTCTCTGGTTCCTGGCTTGTCTTGATGTTTGATGTGTAAGGGCGGATGTCGTATTCGCGCCAGACCTGGCCCGCATCATTGGGGAGCGAATTGAAGGAACGAGTCGTCTCGGTGACGTTGCTGCTTGTCTGAGCCATTGACCGTGGAGCGGTCGCCGAAGGAGTTGCGGTTGGCGGAGTGTTGAGTTGCGTTGCAGGGTTTACTGCAGGTGGCAGTGCTTGATTGGTTGTTTGGTTGGAACGATTTACGTCATTGAAATCAGGTCGCCAGGGTGCTGGGTTTTGACGTGTAGTACTGGTTACGGTTTGGGCGACGCTGCACGCGCCAAAAACCAGTGTGACGGATAAGTAGATTGCGGAACTAATGAGGGCGTGTGATCGCAAAACCTTCATTTCCAACTCCTTTGGAAGCCGTTGGGCCTTTGAATTACGGGGCTGGAGTATAGGAGGCTGGTTAAGGCGGGCAATACGAAAATTCCACGTGTCGAGCTAGCTATTTTGCCGATGTAGGTCAGATAGTGGGCGGTAAAACGTTCTCATTTGCTACCTCTGTACATGAAGGTAATAATAGAAGGGGATGTGGCCGCAACTCAAAATGGGGTTAGGGGATGAATAAAATGACGATAAGCGGAGATCAAATTGGAAAAATACGCTCCCGTTTAGAAGTCTTGCCCCCCAGTGCATCGGCAGTTTCAGAAGCAGGACCTGCGGTCGAGGAGCCCATGCGAACCAAACGCAAACTTCGGGTGGAACCGTTGGCTGAGGAGTCGTCGGTTTCCATGACTGATGCGATCGATCCCGATCAGGAAAAGACTTCTTCAAAAAAATTACGCAATCCCCTGCCGCTAGCATCCCCACCTATGACGGAGCCCATTGTCGCCGAGGCGTCGCTCGTAGAGACTGAGCTGGCAGAGCCCTCAGAGGCGATGCTGGCAAAACCTGAGCCCCAGCCAGTCCGCACTGACGAGCAGCAGTTGCAAGCAATCAATCACTGGCACGAAGCGGTGGAAAGCGAACCGATGTCCGCGTTTGATCGGGTTGCAAAATTTATGTCTGGCTGGGCAACGAGTTTTGTGATTCACATGCTGTTGATCATCATTTTTGCTTTGTTCACATTCGGAATTCCGGACAAGGGAGGATTGACGCTTTCTTTAGGAAGTGTTGATACCGAGAAAGTGGATACAGACACCTTCGATGTCTCGGTGAATTTCGAGACCATTGATGATGCGGGTGGCGTAGAGTTCGACAACGTGGTGCCTGAGGATCTTTCTGATGAGTTGTCCCACGAGACGTTAGATGCCTCAGATGTCTTGGCAGCGTTGGATGAGTTTGGAGTCGAGTCACTGGCTGGCGAGGGAATCGATTCGGGATTTGATGACGGCGGTATGGCCGAGGGTGCCAGCGGGCGAAAAGGAGTTGCTGGTGAATCGATCGACTTCTTTGGTTCCTTTGCGGAAGGCCAGCGTTTTGTGTTTGTGATTGATTGCTCGGGAAGCATGAATGGTGATCGTTGGACGCGTGCAAAATACGAGCTTGAGCGATCCATTGATGGTCTGGGAGAAGAGCAGCAATTTTGCGTGATTTTGTACAACAGTTATGCGACGATCATGTTGGATTCCCGCAAAGTTGAATTGCTAAATGCGACGGAGGAGAACAAGTCCAGTGCCATCGATTGGCTGGACAAGCAGTACCCAAATGGGGGAACCTACCCCCGGCCTGCAGTTATGGCGGCGCTAAGGGTGGATCCGGATGCCATTTTCTTGTTGTCTGATGGTGAAATTCAGGATAATACTCGAGAATTTTTGTTGGCTAAAAATAGCGTGAAAGACGAAGAAAGCGGGAGTTATCGCAAAATTCCTGTCCACACCATTGCTCTTTTGAGCACTTTTGGCCAAACGGTCCTAAATGCGATTGCAGATGAAAACGAAGGCACATTTACTCGCGTCGGTCGGCGTTGATTTTTTCGGTCTGAAATTGTATCTTTATAGACTTGCGAGAGGCTCGGCGGGTCGACTCTTTAGGGAGGCGAACTGCGGAGCCCCTTTTTTCGGTAGGTTAGAAAGTTGTTTCCTGGGCGAATTGATTCGCAGGCACCACGATTGGTTCCCATGGCAGAAGTGGTCATACAAAACGCGGTCAAAAAATACTCCAGCGATTCGACTGCCGTCGACGATGTAAGTTTGACGGTTGCCGACAAGGAATTTTTGGTTCTCGTTGGACCAAGTGGTTGTGGAAAAAGCACAACACTTCGTTTGATTGCTGGATTGGAGATTCTTACCGAAGGCCAGGTTCGAATTGGTAGTCGCGTTGTGAACGATGTGGCTCCCAAGGATCGGGACATCGCAATGGTATTTCAAAACTATGCTTTGTATCCGCACATGTCGGTTTACAAAAACATGGCGTTTGGATTGCAACTGAGATTTGGTGGAGGATTGGTTAATCGTGGTTTGATGCGACTTTTTCGACCCCAGCGGGCGGCGGAGCTTTCCGTTTTTCGCCAAGGGATCGACGATCGGGTTCGGCAGGCGGCAAAGCGATTGGAGATAGAGCATTTGCTCAATCGCAAGCCCCATGAGTTGTCCGGCGGTGAACGTCAACGTGTTGCCTTGGGGCGAGCGATTGTACGGGAACCGGCGGCATTTTTGTTTGACGAACCGCTATCAAACCTTGATGCGAAATTGCGACAGCAAATGCGTGTAGAACTGAAACGTTTGCACCATGAACTAGACGCCACGATGATTTATGTAACTCATGATCAAGTCGAAGCAATGACTTTGGGAGATCGAGTTGCCGTTATGAATGAAGGTCAGATTCAGCAGGTCGCACCTCCCATGGAGGTATATAAACAACCCGCGAACTTGTTCGTGGCTCGATTTATCGGATCGACTCCGATCAATCTGGAAACAGGAAATTTGGAACAGAACGAAGGATTATTTGAATTTTGGTCAGATCGTATTCGGGTCAGGCTTGGCGATCGCTTGCAAAAGCGCCTTGCCAAAACGCGAGACTTGAAGCGAGTTTTGTTGGGCTTTCGGGCGGAGTCCGTGAGTTTGGTGGAGTTCGGCTCACCTGAAAACGATGCGATGGTGGCGGCGCAAGTCGTTACGATGGACCAGTTAGGAGACTCGACTGTGGCTCATTTGAGCCTTGGATCTGAGCCTCAACGAAACAGCCTTTGGGTTGCTCGAACATCGTCCAGTAGCGGACTGGAAGATTGGGGTAATGTTGGGTTGAAAATTGAATCAGACGAGGTGCATTTGTTCGATGCTCAGTCTGGTGACAACTTATTGAAAGAGTAAACATGAATGCCAACGAAGTACTTCGGATCGTCGATTCGCTCCATCGCGACAAAAATATCGAAAAGGAAGTGGTTTTCCGGGCCATTGAGTCTGCGTTGGTCTCTGCTGCGCGAAAGCATTTTGGCGACGAAGCCGATATTGAGTTCATGATTGAACGCGACTCGGGCGAAATCGCCGGTCGTTGCGGGCAGACGGAATTGGATTACGAAGAAGTCATCGGGCGAATTGGTGCTCAAACTGCCAAACAGGTGATTATTCAAAAGGTTCGTGAGGCGGAGCGGGACTCTTTGGTCTTGGAATTCAGCGAACTTTTGAATGAGTTGATTAGCGGTACCGTCCACCGGAATGAAGGGCGAGTCACGACCGTGACGCTAGGTACCACCGAAGCGATTTTGCCCCGAAGTGAACAGATTCCGGGTGAGAATCACCAGCCAAATGAACGAGTTCGCGCGATTGTGACCGAGGTCAAGCCGCAGGGGAGTCGGGTGAAGGTGGTCTTGAGTCGAACTCGCCCCCAGTTCGTTCAGCGTTTGTTTGAACAGGAGATTCCTGAGATTAATGACGGTGTGATCACAATTAATGCGATTTCGCGCGAACCCGGCCACCGTAGTAAGGTCGCTGTAAGTAGTATTGACGCAAAAGTCGATTGCGTGGGAGCTTGCGTTGGCGTTCGTGGAAATCGAATCAAAACCATTATTGACGAGCTGTCCGGTGAACGGATTGATATTGTTCGTTATGCAGAAGACCCACAAGTTCTGGTCCCCAATGCACTTCAGCCTGCGGAGGTCGATGAAGTCATTCTGTGCCGTATGTTGGGCCGGGCGATCGTGCTGGTTCGTGAGGATCAATTGTCGTTGGCGATTGGAAAACGCGGGCAAAACGTTCGTTTGGGCAGCAAGCTTTGCGGCTGGGACATCGAAATCATGACTCAGGAAGAGCTCGAACAGCAGATCGAAAAGGCCGTTGGAGGCTTTTGCTCGGTTGTGGGCATTGATGAAGAACTTGCGAATCGACTGGTCGGCGAAGGCTATTTGTCCTACGATGACTTGTCGATTATTGAGCCCGAGGACCTCATGGAGATGGGGCAGTTGACGGCAGAGCAGGTTGACAAAATTGTCGAAACAGCTGACGAACGTGCATTGGAAGCTGAAAAAGTTGCTGTCGTCGCAAAGGAACGCCGCAAGGTGGAATATGTTGAGGCTCAAAAGGCTGAAGCGGCTGCTGCAGCACAGGCGGAGGCGGCTCGGAAGATTGCCGCTGATGCAGAGAAGAAAAAGCAAGCCGAATCCCCTGATTCCAATGAATCAGAATCCGGCCCGGAAGTTTCTGCAAGTGAAACGGAAGCAAGTTAAAGTGTCTATGTTTGACATTCGAATGAGGCAGAATTGGTTGCCGTCTCAATTCGAGGTTGGGCTTTGGAGATTGTGTATGTAGAAAAAATTGGCAACCAGGTTCGTCGGCCAAGAATACCGCCGGCCCACCTATATAGAAAGGTCGTTTCAGTGCCCGTACGCATTTACGCGTTAGCAAAAGATTTGGGGATCGACAATGCGCAATTGCTTGATATCTGCCAGAGTGTCGGTATCAGCGGCAAAGGCTCTGCGCTAGCCAGTCTCGATGATGACGAAGCGGTCAGGATCAAGGACTTTATGTCTGGCGGTGGTCAGGTTGCAACTGCCGAAGAAGAGCCGGATAATGCTCCCATTCGGCCAGATCACAACGAAGATCTCAAGTCGCCAGTTCGCGAGTTGGCGGCACACTCAAGTGAGTCCGATGCGCCTCCTGTAGTTGACGAGGCGGGTCCGCTTTCGACGTTTAGCAATCCACCCCAGGTCGAAGAACCGGAAAGCCCTCCTGTGGAGGAGCCGATGGCCAAGGAGCCTGTGGCCAAATCGCCAGAGGTTCCCGCTGCACCCAAGCCGTCCAAGAAGCCTGAACGTAGTTCTCCGTTGCGCCCCCTGATGGAGCGTCCGCGGAATGAAACCCGTGAGTTGCGGGACATGGACCGCAAGCCAAAGCCAGGTGAAAAGGGAGGTGGGGGCAAGCCATCTCGCCAAAAGCCTCGCCCAAATATCGTTCGTGTTGCGGCGATGCCTGAGGTCAAGCAGCCCGTAGGTAAGTCCAATAATCCGACCGAAAAGGTGCAGAAGCCTGATATCTCATTGGGCAAAAAGGACGCCGCTGCAGCCCGTAGTAAAGAGGGTCGGCAAGCTCCGTTGGATCAATTCAACAAGCAAAGCAAAAGTAAACCCAAAGAGACCAAGGCACCGCGTCGTGGACGTAGTGGTGGAGTTGCGACTCCTGCCCCGACTCAGGTTTTGGGGGAAATGCCAGGCCGAGGTGGTGCACGTTCACGAAAAGACAAAGAACGAAAAGAAGGCGATTCAGGCATTGGGAGCACGCGGCAGACTCGAACCAAGCGACGCCGAACGGGTCGCGATGATGACCGGTATTCGAACTATCGTCACCGAAATCGTCAGCGAAGAGGGCCTGCTGCCAACACGGCGGCGCCTCGAAAAGACTCAATCGTGCTGCAAATGCCTTGTTCCGTCAGGAGCTTTTCCGAGGCAGCTGGTATTCCAGCGGTGAAAGTTTTGCTCACGATTAAATCAATTGATGAAGCGTTTACTGGAACCATTAACACCGTTTTGTCCGATGATTCGGTGGAGATGCTTGTCGAGCATTTTGAGCTTGAGAACTTGGATGTCCGCGCACCGGAATCGCTCGAAGATGCGATGCTCGAAGAATTTGAAGCGCTCTCCAAAAGGAATGCTGAGAATGGAGTTCTGCGTCCGCCAATCGTGACTTTTCTGGGTCATGTCGATCACGGGAAAACCTCCTTGTTGGATGCGATCATCGGCATCGATGTGGTTTCTGGTGAGGCGGGTGGTATTACGCAGCATATTCGAGCCTATGAAGTCAACAAAGAAGGCAAGAAAATTGCGTTTGTTGATACGCCTGGTCACGAAGCATTTACGGAAATGCGAGCTCGCGGTGCCAATGTAACCGACGTTGCGGTACTGGTCGTCGCGGCGGACGATGGAGTGATGCCACAGACGGAAGAGGCGATCAGCCACGCCAAGGCAGCGGGAGTTCCGATCATCGTCGCACTCAATAAAATTGACTTGCCTGGAGTCACTGCAGACAAGGCCCTTCAGGATCTTGCCAGCCACGAATTACTTCCTAGTGAGTGGGGTGGCGAAGTTGAAGTGGTTCGTACTAGTGCGACCGCAGGTACTGGAATCGACGACCTATTGGAAACGATTTTGGTCACGGCGGAATTGCATGAGTACAAAGCGGATCCGAGTCAGGCGGCGTTTGGAACTTGCCTCGAAGCAGAGCAGGAATCAGATCGTGGTGTCATGGCGAAGATCATGGTGCAGACCGGAACACTTAATGTCGGTGATGTGGTGGTTTGCGGCGCAGCGCATGGCCGTGTCAAGGCGATGTACGATACGCTTCGTCCCAAGAAAAAAGTGAAAAAGGCAGGACCTTCAACACCGGTAAATTTGGCTGGATTGGATGTCGCACCCGAGGCGGGCGACAAGTTCTATGTCCTGGATGATATTGCTAAGGCTCGTGAGATTGCAGAGGCGCGTGCCATCCGAATGCGTTACGGAAGAGTGGGCTCTATTACGACCAAGGTCGATTTGGAATCGTTCCTCCAGCAAATCGAAGAAGGTACTTTGGGGCGCAGCGAAGATGTTATCAAATTGAATTTGATTATTCGAGCTGATGTTCGTGGTTCGATCGAAGCGATCAAGAAAGAACTTAGTAAGATCAAGCATCCTGAAATTTCCATCGATATTCGACAGGCGTTGGTCGGCGGCGTGACGATTGCTGATGTTCGACTCGCTCAGGCGACTCAAGCGGTCATCATCGCGTTTAATGTTGTTCCCGACGAAGCTGCCAAATCGCTTGCGGATGAACTTCTGGTTCAGGTTCGACGGTATGACATTATCTATAAGGTCACCGACGATATCAAAGCGACGCTTGAGGGCAAGCTGAAACCTGAAGAGCAGGTGGTTGAGCAAGGCATGGCGATGGTGCTTCGTACCTTTAGTATCAGTAAGACGGGAACCATCGCTGGTTGCCGTGTGATGCGTGGTTCAATTCTTCGCGACTGCAAGATTCGTGTGATTCGTGAAAGTCGAATTATTGGCGAGTATCAGATCGATACATTGAAACGCGTTAAAGATGATGTCAAAGAGGTTCAGCGTGGAATGGAGTGCGGAATTAAGCTGGCTGGTTTCAATGACATCAAAGAGGGCGATACGCTTGAAGCGTACCGCATCGAAGAGGTTGCCCGAAAGTTGGAAGTCTAACTTTGTAGCTGCCCCAGTCTGGATTTTTGTTTCATTAAGTAATTTGAGTTCCACATGAGTTCCCGCCGAGTCCTAAAAGCTGCGCAAGCCATTCGCGAAGTGGTTAGTATGGCAATTTTGACTGACTTGAAAGATCCTCGGATCAAGAATGTCACCGTTACTTTTGTCGAAGTCTCTGGGGACTTGCGATTGGCCAAAGTTCATGTCAGCGTCTTGGACGACGAGAACAAGCAGCATCTTTGTGTGAATGGATTGAATAGTTCCGCTGGCTATTTGCAGCGGAGGGTTGGCAAGCGAATTGATACGAAGTACACGCCTCGACTTCAATTCGTGTTGGATGAGGGGGTCAAGAACTCGATGCTTGTCACCAAGATTCTTGACCAGGTTCTGCCCAAAGATGCGGAAAATCAGGAACCAGAGGAAGAATCAGAACCACCGGTTACGGAAAGCTCTGCCCCTCCGATCACAAACTCGGGGCCAATTTCGGAAAACGATCCTGAACCTATGGAAAGTTAACAAATTGTGATCAAGATATTAGGTTGCTTGAATTTTTTCGAAAGCGATCTCCCACTGCCGAGTCACGAACCCTGGCTTGGCTTGTACTACTTCGACCCAAAACCAAAACTAGCAAAAAATGTCCGCTTCGACCAATCGCGCAGATCTAATCAATAAACTGTTCAAAGTCGCCAGGAAACACTACGACGCAATCAAGCCTCCAGCGGATCGCCAAGTCCTGGAACATCTGCTGTATGCCTGCTGTCTCGAAGATTCGGACTATGAAGCGGCAGACGAAGTTTTTGCTCGGCTGCAACAGGATTTTTTGAACTGGAATGAAGTTCGTGTTACGACGGTTACCGAATTAGCCGACGTGATGAAAAAACTTCATGATCCCAGGGCGGCGGCTTTGAGGTTTCGCCAAACCCTACACGGCATGTTCGAAGCTCATTATCAGTTTGATCTGGATTTTCTCAAAAAGGAGAATCTCGGCAAAGCGGTGCAGACGATTGAAAGGTACCGCGGCAGTACTCCCTTCACCGTGTCCTATACGGCACAAGCGGGTTTGGCAGGACATTCTATTCCTGTCGACGACGCGTTGCTGCTCTTGCTGTATGTGATTGGCGTGATTAGCGAATCGGAGATGCAGAAACGCAAAATCCCAGGTTTGTCGAGGGTCATTCCCAAGGCCAAAGGCGTCGAGTTTGGCTCGGTCGTTCACCAGTTGGCGGTGTCATTCTACCGATCGAAATTCAACAAGAACGTTCGTGAGATTATTCTTCAAATTGCACCCGATGCAAAAGATCGTTTCCCAAAACGTGGAGTGAAAAAGGCAGAAGAGAAAGTCGTCGAAGCCAAGCCTGCGAAAAAAGCAGTAAAGGCTGAACCAGTGGTCGAGAAAAAGCCAGCGAAAAAGGCTCCAGCGAAAAAGGCTCCAGCGAAAAAGGCTCCAGCGAAAAAGGCTCCAGCGAAAAAGGCTCCAGCGAAAAAGGCTCCAGCGAAAAAGGCCCCAGCCCCTAAAGCTCCTGTGAAAAAGAAGGCTGCTAAGAAAAAAGCTGTGGCAAAAAAAGCTCCAGTCAAAAAGAAGGACGCTAAGAAAGCGAAACCTGCCAAGAAAGCAAGCAAAAAGAAATCGCCAACCAAACGATTGGCAAAAAAGAAACCTCGCTAGTTGTGTTTTGGAGTTGGGATGCCAGCTCACGAAGCTTTCATTCTTTCAACTTCCTGCTTCAGTACATCAAAGGACAAGAACATGGCAGGCCACAGCAAGTGGGCAAATATCAAGCACAAGAAAGCGGCGACCGATTCCAAGCGTGCCAAGGAATGGAGTAAGCTTAGCAAAGCCATTATGGTTGCCGCCAAGAACGGCGGAAGCGATCTTGATGTCAACATTCGGTTGCGAACACTCGTTGCTGATGCTCGTGCGGTCAGCATGCCCAAGGACAACATCGAACGAGCGATCAAAAAAGGGGCGGGCGAACTCGAAATGGTGGCCTTTGAGGAGATCCTCTACGAAGGCTATGGCGTTGAAGGGGTCGCGGTCTTGTGCGATATCCTGACCGATAATCGAAATCGAACTGCACCTGAACTCCGCAAGATTTTTGAAAAGAACGGTGGCAAACTTGGCGCCACAGGATGTGTTAACTATCTCTTTGATCGCAAAGGCCTGTTTCTCATTGAACAGGACAGGGTCGACGAAGAACGCCTCATGGAAATTGCTTTGGAAGCTGGTGCTGAGGATATTCGATCCGAGGACGGAGCCTTTGAAGTTGTTTGCTCACCAGAAGCTTATAGCGATGTTCTGACCGCACTGGAAACAGCTGAGATTCCAAGGTTGAGTCAGAGTGTGACACGAGTTCCCCAGAACACGGTGGATCTTGAGGTGGAAGGTGCTCGGCAGGTACTCCGGCTCATTGAGGCACTCGATGATCACGATGACGTGCAGAATGTCTCAGCTAACTTCAATATCAGCGACGAAGCAATGGCCGTTCTCTCCGCTGAATAGAGTTCGCGATAAAGAAGTGGGCTGATCTTCCAGTGGACTCGTGGACAGACCAGCGAAATCGGTCCTTTCGCCGACGCTCGATCGTTAGGGAGTGTAATGCCGCTCGCTGAATGGTCGTTGCAACGCAAACATTATTCAGGTTGCCTACGTCGACAATAACCTTCAATGATCAGCCATAGGAACCAAGGGCCAAACTCCAGCCACGTCACGACAAAGTCGAAGAACGCGGTTCCCTGATACCTCGTGCCTGCCACTGGTTGCCCCGAATAATGGTACTCCAGCCAGAATCTGAGGTAGTAACAAAGAAGGAGTCCGCTCATTGCATACCAGGCTCTGCTCTTGGCAAAGGGAAGAAATGGCAAGGCCCACATCCAGTACCAGGGGTTTTGCGTGGGGCTCAAAAGCCAGAACCATGCCAGTGTGAGAAACGCAGCCTGCCCCAACTGAGTCGGATCAGGGTTGCGGCTGAATTTCCAGGCAAACCAAATCGCTAGTCCAAGAAACAGAAAGCTAAGCAGTGCTCGGGTAGTTAGAAATGCGGCCAGCGTCGCTGGGATAGAATTTTCCGTGGGCGTCGCCGAATCGGTTGCTGGATACAATCTGGTGATCGGGGCGATAATTGCCTTGCGCGTCGATTCGGGAACGAAGGAGAACCAGACTTTGGGTGGACGCGCTGCGCTCGGGTCAAGAACCAGAGGAGTCGGTTTTAAATTCTCGACTCCAAGCATGAAAAGGAAATCATTCATTTCCCAATACTTCAGGAACGTCGTAATGCCATCGCTGGGTGCGGGCGAAGGAGGAACGTTGGCGGAAGCAGGAACGGTATCAGGCATCGGAATACTGGCGACTGACTTTGTCTGAGGTTTCGCTGAATGCGGTAGCATCGGCCAGACCAAAAACAAGGTTGCCCCAACAAAAACGAAGGCCGGGACCACCGTTTGGCGCCATCCAAATTGCCTCAGTGATATCAGTAGGACCAGAGGGGCGAGAACGATTGGGTAGAGTTTGGCTCCGACCGCTGCAGCAAGCAGGATGGCCGTCAATGATCGCCTCCAGCCGTTCCACCGATCCACTTGGGTGGGGTTGTTCTTTTGTTGAGCTGCTTTGACCAAAGAGATTGCCAGCAGATAGACCACCCAAGTTGAGAAGAAAACGGCGATCGCATCCAGGTGACCGCTGTTTGCGACTTCTTTAATGACCAGAGGGCACCAGGCGTAAGCGATGCTCAGGCCAATCGGTTTCCCACAAAGGCTCAGTAGTTTGATTAGCAGCAATACGACACCGATATCAAACAGAATCAACCATGCTTTCATGATTCGAACGCGAGTTACATAGGTGGCGCCCCTCGGCGTCGTTTTTGCCGACAATGCGAAAATTGCCTGGCTTGTTGGGGGATAAACCGTTGGCAAATAGCCAAAGTGTTTGTGCAGTTTGTTCAGAATGTAATTCAGGCCTGGATCGTTGTCGCGAATCCTCGCCAGTCGACTTAGTTCTGGCGAAGAATGAGGGTTGGCGGCAAGGATCTGGTCCGGGGAGTATCGATACGGACTGATGCCTTCTGCGCATACAACGCCGTCCCAGATATAGCGATGTAAATCAACTTCTTGAATCGGCGTTGAAAACAACACGGTCAAACGGAACGCGACTGCGAAGCCGACGATCAGAAATGTCAGGTTTGATTTTTTGGATGAGCGAACCGCGATCGCAATGGAGCCGAGATAGACCAAAAACGCGACCCCAAGCAGTCCCAGCACCAACAGGATCGGTCGATCTTGACCAGGTGTCGACAGCCGAAATTGTGACGAGAGCCACGTGATTGCTCCAAAAATCAGCAGCAGTGCAGAGCCAAGTACAGCCAGATAAGCAAGGGGGTTTGTGATCGCGTGGTTACATTCGGTTGGATTTGCCGATGTTTCTAGTTTCTTTTCGGTCACGCAACGGCTCGTTCGGAAGCTTTTGAGTCACTAGTGAATGTTGCACTAGGTGAAGTGGTTGAGCTGTCGGCAATGTCTGCTTGCCGCTGGAAACCGTATCGAGCAATGGTCAAAAGGATTTTGCTGCCCGCTTTGAATGTACCGCTAATCGTACCGCTGATTTTGCTGGTACCGATTCGTTTGCGATACGGAACCGGGATTTCCTTGATGCGAAGTCTGGATTGGATCGCCTTGATTTGCATTTCGATTGTCCAGCCGAAGTTTTCATCGCTCATCCTTAGTCGGCAGAGTGATTGGTAGTCGATTGCTCGAAAAGGACCAAGGTCAGAGTACTTTGCTCCGAAGAGGACTCGCATCAGAAAGCAAGCAAGCTTATTGCCATAGATGCTTTGTGGCGGCATTGCTCCAGGCTCTCGCTTGCCGAGTAATCTTGAACCCAGAACAAAGTCGACGGCCCCAGAGGAGATGGGGTGGACCAAATCAGGCAGGCGATCAGGGTGGTCGCTGTAGTCTGCATCCAAAAATACGACGACTTGAGGTGGGGCTTCACCTGCCAGCACTCGCTGTTCGATTGCTTCAAGCCCTTTCAAGCAGGCGGCTCCGTAACCTCGTTGAGGTTGATCGATGACGATCGCCCCGCCCTCTTTGGCCTTTTGAGCGGTCGCGTCTGTCGAGCCATTGTCGACCACGAACACATGTCGAACCGCAGGTAGGTCGGCGAGTACATGCGGTAATGAACTTTCTTCATTGAGCGCGGGGATGATGACGTCAACCTGGCGTTTCAACGTTTGCTGGAAACGCAAATCGCTGGTCGGTGTGTTGGGCTCATTCATTCGTTTCGCCTTTCGTGGTCTTCAAGGGATCTTGGACGATGCGGAAATCGCACGCCCTATGATCAAATGGGCTAAAAAGGGTTATCTGGAACCAGAGCCCTGCGTCATGGGAGCACGACGTGGTCCCGACCCTGACGGAGATGAGTGCCCTGAGTCGAATCCACTGGATTGTTGAGTGTAGGGTTGCGGTGAATATTTAGTCGCTTGATTTGCCCAGGGCGGATTTTGGCAACCACTTGTGGTCGCCATGCAAACGCCTAGAAGTAAAAGCAAGATTCCAGTCCATTTTTTCATTATCAATTCCCTTCCATGGAAGATTAATTCTTTGCATAAATGTCGAGGCGGTGCGGACGTAACGTACGACTGCCTGGTCAAAGTGTGAGTCAAGGTGTTGGGTTGTGAGCCTTTCAACGAGATTGAGACATACTAGTCATTGCAGGATCTGGATTACAAAAATTGGAGGTCGAGGTTCTTGCCCAGACAGGAAACAACAAAATCGTTTCCGCAGAGGCCTCAACCTCCCGTTTGAGAACAAAGCCCAATTCGATGGGTCGAAATTTGGGCACTTTTTCAGCTGTCAAAATGAGAAGCCGCTTAGTAGCCACCACAGCTGGAACCGCCCCGGTATCGTCTTCCGTAAAATGGTCGATAGGTTCGAAGCGGTGTGTAGCTCCATCCAGATCGATAACGGGGGGCGGGAGAAAAGTAGGATCTTTGAGAGTAGCGATATCCATTCGTTGGGCAGTTGTAACTGGGCACGTATGACTGCGTTGGGGCAAAGGTTCGTGTGGGGGCGAACTGTTGAACTTGCGAAGGCGCGAAATTCTGCTGCGGCGCGAAATTCTGCTGAGGTGCGAAATTCTGCTGAGGTGCGAAATTCTGCTGAGGTGCGAAATTCTGCTGAGGCGCGATGTTTCTTGAATCGGATTGGGCTGAGGCGACCGATGTCGAAATCATCGCAGCGACGATGGCTGTGCATGCAATGGTGACGGCTGCGAATTTGGACTGAGTCATAGTGAAATTCCTTAGGTGGGGAAAATTAATTCTTGATGCAGTGTTTGTCGTGAGACAAGGAGCATCCTTACGTAGTGTTAGAAAAAAATCGCAAATCAATGCGTACGGTCCTTTTTTGTATCGTGACGCCCACAGTTGCGTGCAAAACGATAGCAGCCTGCTGAAAGTCAACGGAGCAGCTGATAGTGAAAAGGCGACGCGAAAATGGAAATCGCGCCGCCAATTCAGTTTCGAGGATTGTGATGTCAGTTATCGCCGGTCGCTTCCTTGGCGATTTCTGGATGGAGCTTGTTCTTTCGGTTCATTCAAACTCCAGTCGTATTCAAGATACGAGACACTGACCTGGTTGTTGATTGCTGCGTCGTAGGCTTCGCGGCTGGGGAGATAGGGAGCAATGGTCCCAAGTTGGGCCGCTCGATCGTTGCCAAAATCCTGTGCGAACCAACTCAGAATGGATGACATGCGAAACGTTTGTCGTTGTGCGTCGTACTGAAAGTTCTCAGGATTGGCGAAGAAGTTTTGAGTGTTGTGTGTGAGTTGTTCGTCCAGGCTTTCGGCGGTGTAAGCTCGGTTGAGCAACCGTGGGCAGCTGAAAGATGCACAAACGATGGCAAAATGGATGCGAGGTTCACCCATTTTACGAAGAACCTTATGTTCCATGGAATCCAGGGAAATTTTTGAATCGCCCACGATCAACAGGAGGTCTTTCCAGATGTTGTAGCCCACCACTTTTGCGGTGTGGTTGCGGATGCTCGTCGTTGGGTATTCTCGAAGGATGCCTTTGACGGTGACGGCATTGTAGGAGTTGATCCAAAAGGCCAGTTGTGACTGGGCAGCGGCCTCTTGGGTGCGGCTAGCGGTGGAAAGGTGATTGAGGTAAGTATCCAGGGCGTCACTGTCGGCTTGAGAGGCCTTCCATCCCTTGTAGTTGACTTCGCCTTTTTCATTGACGTATCGCTGTAGCAAGGCATCCCATGTCGAATGGTCGATCCTATCCATCGAGACTTGCTGTGCTGCCGGAACGGCTCGTCCGACTACATTCTTCTCGCCCGAATTGATTCCGCTGACTCCCGCGATTGCCGCAGTCCCTCCGATAAGCATCGCGATCATAAACGTTTTCATCGACAAGAATCCTTTCGATTTTGTATGCATGGGAAACCTTTCACTGACACATTCAGTATTCCTTTTCTGTACTGTCGGTTTCGTCTCTCAATCCTTACGCGCAGAATTCAAATAATTGCGTTTGCCAACGTTTCAGTAATCGCTTGGGTAGATTCTCCCGGGAATACGTCCCTGGGAGCTTGGATTCATCGTCTGCTATCGCTTGTCGGAAAATCAGCTGAGTTACTAATCACCACATGCCCACGCAAGCGAGGAGCATGGCACCCGTCATCGAGGTTTTGCCTTTTACGGGAGGTTGAGGCTCCTGCCGAAACAATCCTTGTTCCTCTCCAACGTGGAACTTGGGTCTGGTACCCGGCCTGTTTTGAATTGACGGGAAACGAGGCTAAGAGAACTGGAGTATCGGATGTTCTCGGCCTGCCAATCGAAGACGGGCGAGGTGGGCAGTTGGCAGAACACTACATGCCCACGCAAGCGAGGAGCATGGCACCCGTCATCGAGGTTTTTGCCTTTTACCCCAGGTTGAGGCTCCTGCCGAAACAATCCTTGTTCCTCTCCAACGTGGAACTTGGGTCTGGTACCCGGCCTGTTTTGAATTGACGGGAAACGAGGCTAAGAGAACTGGAGTATCGGATGTTCTCGGCCTGCCAATCGAATACGGGCGAGGTAGGCAGTTGGCAGAACACCACATGCCCACGCAAGCGAGGAGCATGGCACCCGTCATCGAGGTTTTTGCCTTTTACGGGAGGTTGAGGCTCCTGCCGAAACAATCCTTGTTCCTCTCCAACGTGGAACTTGGGTCTGGTACCCGGACCGTTTTGAATTGACGGGAAACGAGGCTAAGAAACCCCGGAGTATCTGATGTTCTCTGCCCGCCAATCGAATGTGACTCCACAATCAGTCAGTCAGTTCGATTTCTTGGAAAAGCGAGCCAGGATCGCCGGCAGGAACACGAGATCGCCAAACAGTGCCGACGCGACGGTGATCGCACCCATCGAAGCGAAAATGCGATGCTCACGAGTCTCGCTAGTCAACACGGTGAGGAATCCGGAAACCAATACGACGGTGGTAACAACCAAAGCAGTTCCGACGGCGGTAAAGGCTTTTTGGATGGCTTCACTGACGTCGTCCGTTTCGCGTTTTTCCTCAACGTAGCGGGTTAGGAAATGGATGGTGTCGTCAACAGCGACTCCCAGGCAGCAGGTGAATGCGCAAACCGTAACTAACTCAAGCATCTGGCCCGTCAGTACCAGATAGGTACCAGCAACACACAGTGGGAACAGGTTGGGCAGAATTGAGATAACTCCGATTCGTAGGGAGCGGTAGACCACCGACAGGATGAGAAAGATCACAACCGCGGCGGTGCCTAGGCTGGTCACCAGATCAACAACGATCTGGTAAATGTTTCTCCATTTCCAAATCGGTTCCCCTGCGAGTCGATAGCTAAAGTTGGGATGCCTTTCCGCAATTGACTCCATGCTATCCTCGATCCGTTGAAAAACGGGTCCATATTTTGCGATTCCCAGATCCTGAACTCGAAAGACGACGGTGGCTTTGCGCATTTCGGGTTCGTAGTAACTTCGTTTGAGTGAAGGCGGCAGCAAATCCAGCATGGACGCGCGATCTTCGACTTTTCCGTCCCCTGGCATGGCTTTCAGTAAGTTGAAAATAGAGATGGGGTGCCCGATCAATTCTTCATTTGTCAGTGTTGTGTCGATTTCACTCAAAACGTTTAGTAGCTCGGCTCCGCCAGAGATGTCTTCGACATCACGATTCCAAAAGACATTGATACGTGCCTGCTCCAGTCCTTTCATTGCTGAGTCGAGTTTGCGCAATGCGACTGCGGGTTCGCTGTTCGGTGGCAGTATGTTGGACTGCTTTTCATCGGGACGTAATGAAAGCGAAACCACAAAAAGTGATACGGAAATCACGATCCCAGCGATACTTACCCACGTTCTGTGCTTTAATACGAACTCGATGATGACGCTGATATGACTAATGTTCTTGTCGATGTAGCCCTTTCCATGCCCTATATGGATTCGGCCTCCAAGCCAAGTCGAGCAGGCCAATGGAATGGTCAGGACAACTGCGATAAATGAAAGCACAACGCCGATGACGCAGCAGTATCCGAATTCGCGTACTAACTCGTTGTTCGCCAGCGCCAGTGAACCAAAACCGACCGCGGTTGTGAGTGACGTCAGAAAGCAGGCCAGGCCGACCACGCGAACTCCTTCTTTGGCCGCTTCGAAGGGCCCGAGTCCCGAAGCACGTTCTCGACGAATCTGGACCATCAGATGTACGCCATCGGTGAATCCGACCAACGCCACAAGAACAGGCAAGACGACGTTGTTAAATGGATTCATCTGAAACTCGAAGTAGCGAATGAATCCCATCGTCCAGAACACGCCACAGACCGGCGCGAGAGCGACGACACCCACCGCTGTGATGCCCCGGAACAATACCATGCTCAGCAGAAGGATCATGCCATAGGCAATGATTTGGTATTTCAGTTGGTTTTCCTCTTGGGATTGCATCGCCGTCAGATGGGCGGGAACCTGACCCGTGACCAAAAAGTCCAATTCCACATTCGGGTGGCTTTTGGCTTCGTCTTCTGCAATCTCTCGCAAACCTGAATGGAAGGGTGTGTCATCTTTGATAAACAAATAATCGATACTGATCATCAGCAGGAGGGTTTGCCCGTCAGCTGAAAGTAATTGCCCGTTAACCAAGGGATGATCCATCGCCCTTTTCAGAGCAGCGTCAAACCTTGCGGGCGCGGATTCCTTCTTAGGGAGAAGTGGTTCGTTCAGACCGAAAATGTTGAGTGTCGGGATCTTGTCCATCCATAGGACTTCCTCAACGTAGTCGAGCGATTCGAGGCGGTCGACGATCGAGCGGAGAGCATGAACTCCGTCGGGAGTAAAAAAGGAATTCGACTCAACCACCATGATGGCACTATAGCCGCCGAGTTGAATTGCATTTACGTCGGGCGGCGGCTGGAAATCCTCTTCTTGCCAAACGTCTGCCTCATGGCGAAATTCATCAACTTCCTCGTCAGGTCGTTCTACGAGAGCCTTGAACCACTCGATGACTGAGTCAGGTGCCTTGTAGCCACCAAAGGCGATGACGCTGAAAATGACGATAATGCTCGCCGCCAACCAACGACGTTCAATAATCCAACTCGTGGACTGGCTAAACTTCTTGGACAATTTGCTCGTTCCTTGTTCCGCTGCGCAACCAAATCCTCTGGCGCTACTCTTGAGTAAATCGATTGATTGCGGATTTCAAAATGTCATCTCGTTTGATGATGCCATCACCATCGAAATCCAGACGCCAACGGCCAAAGTCGCGTGTTGCACGTGGCAATTCAAAATCGTCGATCAAATCGTCGCTGTTGCTGTCAAATCGCTCAAAGAATTCTTGAGTGAAGTTTTCTGCTCTTTTGACGATCGCTTCGTGTTTGGCTTTTGCTGCTTGTTGCTCTTCCGGCGTCAGTGGGGCGTTGACGGAATCTCCAGGCGTTCTCGGTTGCGAAACGATGGCGAACGCGACTGCCATTTCTTCCCAGGTTTGATCACCCCACGTTACCGTTTGCTTCGGATCTGGGTTGAAAGGGTTTTTCGATGAATTGTCAAAGCCGGCGGTGAATCGAATGGACTTGATCTGATCCAGTGGAATAGGCGTTTGAAGTTGATAAATGTGTTGCCAGTTAAAATCGTAGTGAGGGACATGCAAAAGCGTTTCCGTTCCCTCGATTTTTTCCGCCGTCAACTCAAAGGATTTCCCGCGATAATGCATGTGAGGAGAGAACCCCAGCAGGTTGCCACGCTTTGGAATCCACGGGAACTCGGCCCGAACTAGATGATTTGAAGCTCCTGGTGGAATGACAAACTCCTGGTCAACCGCAACCAGCGTGAACACTTCATTTTCAATTTTATTCTCGTCACCAAAAACCATTCCAATACGGGTAATGTCATTTTTTTGGTTGCCCGTAGGTGTGTAGTGTTGCTGGAAAACCAGTTTGGAGCCCGCCGGAATTCTTCGGCCGAATTTCGGGTTGTACGTGGGCGCGCTCTGCCCCGGGACATAGGCTGCCAACCAACCGATGCCACGAAACGTTTCGCCATCGGGGGGGCGAACAAAGACGATGCTGTGATGGAGAATGCTGCGGTCACCTGGCAGTATTTCCGCAGCGGTGACCCATTTGTCTTCCTTGAATCCAGGATCGACAACGAAGTACTGGTAGTCGACGGTACCTTCAGCCGGAACGGTGAAGGGTTTCGCACGCATCTCGAATACCGCATCTGGCTCTTTGGGCAGTCGCCATTTTGATGTTGCGACGATGGGAGGTTCAGGAGGTAGTTGGGTTTTGTCACCCAAGGGTGTACCGGCCTCAACCCAGTCACGCAGCATCTGTTTCTCAGCTTTACTCATTCGTCGCTCGTTGACAAACTGCCCATGTTTTGGATCGGCGTGCCAAGGCGGCATCCGATTCTCGTCAACGACTTCTTGAATCATGTCGGCCCAACCAACAATTTCGTCGTAGTCCGTTAGAGACATGGGGCCGATCTGGCCGTCCTGGTGACACTCGGAGCAATGGTTTTGCAGGATTCGCGAGATTTGATTGGAGAATGTGATTTCGCTGTTTGGGTCGGAGGCTTTTTTGATACGGCCAATCAAGCAACCGTAGGGTTCAGTGGAATCCATAGTGATATTGGATCCAGCGAGAAACTCGGTGATCGCAATCTTCAAATCGTCTCGAGTCGTTTTTGATTTGGCGACTCCAGGTTGATACTGATCGTCAATTCGACCGCGATAACAGATGTCGAGGTCTTGATCGAGCAAAAAGACTTCGGGGGTTCTCTGCGCCTGAAACTGATCAGCCACAATGTTGTTTCTATCTTTGATGAGGGCGAAATTGATTTTGTACTTGTCACGATATGCGATTAAATCTTCGAGCGAATCTTGTTGATTGCTGCACATACCTACGAGATCGACATCGGGAAATGCTTCATTCATCTCGTTAAGCCGCGCCGCGTAAAGCCGAGCAAGCGGGCATTCGGTACCAAGAAAACAGATGACTGTCAGATGCCGATTTTCCTGTTTTTCCAATCGGACAAGATTTCCCTCGACGTCAGGCAATTGAAACGCCAGGTCTTGTGAGTTGGCGAGATTGCACGAAAACAGGACGGCTATGACAAGGAGTTTTACGAAGTTGTTCATCTCTTGTCTCCAAATAGGGCCAATTTCATCATTTACATTAACGTGAATCGAGAAAACCGGCAACTTGGAATGGCGATTTGGCAATGCTCCTCCAAAGCGATTAATGTCTATGAGCGTCCACTGAGGCCGAGATCTTCACTGCCATTGAGACGCGTGGGACAAACGCCTGATTGGTGATTCCGGATTCTTTCGCCCGATAGTTTGCTTGGAAAGCAAACTATCGCAACAAGCAAATGGTGAATCTTCAGCAAAGATCTTGATACGCTGAATTGTGAAGGCTCGACCACTGCTGCCGCTGGCCAAGAAGGTTCTGCCCTAACGAAAAAACCGCAGATAACAAAATGACGTCGACAAATTGAACACCATAGCCAAATGAAATATCGCAGTGCAAAACCTGCTCAATCAATGTCGACTATTTTTACACAGCCTATTGACGCGATGACTCAGGTGTTTTCGGTTCATCGCATTGTTACTCCGCGTTTGGCCAATCGGGAAACATGATCTCTGAATCCTCGCCAATGTATTCGGCTCGGACGTAAATGCAATCATCGAGAATCTCCCTCGAAACGATTTCGTATATCACCTTCTTAAATTTGGAAAGGCGTGAATAGAGATCCGGAGCTCTCGGGTATTTTGATTCCATGTCAGCCATTAGTTTCTTGAAGGCAGCATCCATTTCAAAGTATGACATAGGATTGGCCTTGTCTTTAGCTGCAATTTCTTTTGCGCCATTCTTTGTTGCAGCTGCTTTTTCAGGTGAAGCCATAAGGCGGAAAATCTCTTTCCAATTATCCGTCGGCATCTCGCTAACGCGTTTGCCAACCGTCCCATTGTCTGTCAGGAACGGATAGGCCGCAGCGGAACGCGGAATCTTGGTGTCACCTACAAGCGTAGTTCGGTCGCGAAAGCCTCCTTTGAATTCGATGGTTATCTTCATTGCAGTTGAATTGAACAAGCGGATTACGGCAAAGTTAACCGGGCGATGAGTTGATATGAATGAGCGAAGCGAACGCCCGACATGTCGTCGCTCCGGTTCAACGATTTATTATTTTCCAGGATCGGAAGGCGGTAGGCCAATTTGCAAACGGCTTGCATCGCGATCGGCCTTGGTCTTTTCCCGGTTTTGTTGCCACCATTCTACGACAGCCTCGGGTTGATCGCCAGTTTCGTGCACCGGGATACCAATTTCCGCCACCAGGCTAGACACGGCTAGTTCACCTGCAGGCGCCTCGTAATTGACGATTGTCTTCCAGTTGTTCATAACGCGAAGTGCATAAGGGGCGGGATAACCGAGTCGCCGGAAAGATTCACTATTCAATTGCCGCGTTGTCGGCGACTTCGGTTCATCCGTTTGCTATTCGGTGGTCGGTCAGTTCATGTTATTTCAGTTGCTAGTTTGAACAATGCGTGTATGCCTACGCAACGAGCATATTAAGCACACAAAGTCGAAGTCATGCAAACGCATTGAATTAGCTACCAAAACGCAAGTAAAGCGAGGCGCCTAGTCCGATAGCAATCCCAACTATGATCAAGACAATTCCCACAACGGTTGCAGCCGAACCAGAAATTGTCTTTGACTTCGAAATTTTGAGTCCTTTTCGTAGAACATCCACGCCACCGTAGATGAACAACATCGCGCCGATCCAGAATGCAAGTTCAGCCATTGGGTAATCCTTTTGTAGCCGCATAACGTCCAAGATCACCGAGCCGGAGAAAGTGATTATCGGGTTCAAACTCCACACGCAAGTCCGGTTACGCGTGAATTGATAGGTTTGAAACAGAGACGATTGGTTGAAAAAATGGTTCTCCATTTTGGGAGGTACCGGTCCACACCGATACCAATTAGAGAGCCTGTCACTTGACTGCCCATGTTTTGAACCTAACTGGAGAGCCGACTATGTTTTACCTTGGAATTGACCAACATGCAAAGCAACTAACCGTCAATTTGCGTGACACCTGCGGAGGCGCGGTCTTGCTTCGGCAAGTCAGTACGCCACCCGCCAAGGTTCTTGGATTCTTCGAGTAGCTCACTGCTCGTTGCGCCAAAGCTGGTTGCGGTTTTCAGGTCATCGTCGAGGTCTGTGGCTTCAACGCTGGCTCATTGAATTTGGTTGTCGGCTTGAAGCATGCTTGCGTTGTCCTCGCACTCTGCTACCGTCGGTGACGATTGTCCGTTGTATTGGATGACGAAGCAAGCTTTATTACACCGTAGTTTTTCTTGAGAAGAATCGCGGAACTACGATCAACGCTACGGCCAAAGACCATAGGATCAGTACTGCGGTTGAGCCGTCACGTATCGCCGCACCAATTGAAACGGGCGATCCATTAATTTCGATGTCGTAGATCGCGCGGCGAGAATCCCAGATGTGAAGATATTCTTGGTTTGCCAATTCAAGTGTGCGCCACGCGATGGGTAGCGACAAGAGTATGAGAATGATTCCGATACTCAACAACAGCCACCGTACAGTTTTGGATCGGCCTGACGGCGTCCCGGGTTGGCGTGGTGAAGAATAGGGAGTGTCGACAGTTTTCGAGTCAGCGACCATCCTGAGACGTCATTTCGTTAAGCAATATAACGGCCAGGAAAAGGTATTGATGAGCGAAGCGAGCGTGCGATCCATTCCTGTTTCGGTTCATCCGTTTGTTATCCGATAAGTAATTCGCGTTGTACAGTTGACGGCTTGAACGATGCGTGCATTGAACGCCCATCCTTTTCCCGTCGGTGATACATTATCCATCAAGAAAGAACTCGAATCAAGCCAGCGCAGAATTGAAAAAATCATCGGTGCAACAGACGCTGGACCAGAAAGACGTGTTCAAAAATCAGACGAATTCAAAACCCTAGAAAGGTCCATCTGGCGGCCCTGAAAAGCTCATCGCTCCATGTCCATTTCAGCCGAAGGGAAGTTCCAACGTCCGCATGACGGCCGTGATCACCGAGCCGGAACCAGCGATCATCCATTTCTAAAATACGCGCAAGTCTGGCTTCGTGTGCATCGGTTTGTTATGTCACGATTCTCCGAGTCGGGTTCGCACCAGTTCGGCGAAGGAATCGGTAAGTGTCATTGCATCATCATAGCCGAGGTTGCCAGCATGCGCGAATAGTATCGGGTAGTCATTCGTTGGCGATCTGTCTCGCATGTCGAGCAGGAAGAAAGTTCCGCCGCCATCAAAACCAATTGGGCACGATTGGGGCATCCAGTGTGGAATGCTGTAGGCAAGCATGTAATCGCGCACTTCGGGCATTGTAAACAAAGGATCCAAATCCCGATTTTGGCCAGCGAAGAATCCGCCATTTGAGAACCGCAAGAAATTCAAATACGATTCGGGCAATTTGTATTTGGGTAACTGCCAACTGGCAGGATCAAACGATGGGGCGAAATGTCCGTCGCCAACCGCTTTCTTATGTTCTCGCGTGAGGTCGCCGATCTCGACAGCGGTCAGTGGCGCAAAGACGGATTCAACGAATGAAGCGATGTCGTCATGTGATGCAGGCAACTCAGGCTGAGAGTCAAGTTCCTGCGGCCAATTCATCAAATGCCCTTAGTGACATAACGTCAAGGATAACCGGGGCCGAGACAAAAGGTAAAACTACAATTGATTTAATGGCCAAACGCAAGACCTCAAGCGGCTCCGGTTCATCCGCTTGTTATGTCGCGATTTGTGAGCTTGCATCCTGCGAGTTGACGTTTGAAGGTGCGGTGCAGTGACCGCGCACCCCGTTCCCGTCGGTGACATTATCGGGGCTGGAACAGATGAAATCAAGTTGAAGATCAGCATGCACCCATAGTTAAATCTCGCTGTTCGACAGCGCAACCGCCAGATTCACAAAGCTTGGAATGCAAATTGCCGCCGAAGCTAGTATGGGAAATCGCAACAACCTGAATCGCGAGACGCATGCTCCGACAGAGCTTGAAGCAGAGCCGTTCAACGAAGCGACATAACGGCGATGTTCACCGGGTCGCGGTAAACAGCATTGATTACAAAAGCCGCGCGACCCGCGACTCCGTATGCAACATTTTGAATTCGATCCAATCTTTTGCATGCTCATCTAGAAAATCCTTTCCTTGTTCGGAAGCAAATCTAAATCCTTGGTTTTGCGCCTCGAAAATATGATTGCCGCTCCAAGTGCCGGGCTTAATCATGTGAATGTAGCCACGTCCTTCGTGCTTGGCACATTCGACGTGCGTGGTAATAGGGAAGGTGATCTTCCAAATCTTACCAATTGAGTGTGCAAGTGATTCGCTGTGCGGGCGTTCTAATACATAGTTTGCCGGGTTTCCCTGTGCTGGATAATGTGGTGGGTCTTTCGTCATGTCCCATGTGTGCCAAGGCAGATCTACGATATGTGTATTTTCGACGATCTCAAAAACTAAGTCGGCTTTCTCCAGGGCCCTGGTTGCCTGCTTAAAGTCCTCTGTGCACAAGACGTAGCGAACAGGGAATTGAAGGGCGAAAATAACCGTGGTTGTCCGTGAATCTGCCGAGTCCAACATAAATTGCTGAACGACTATTGCACCGACAGATAGTCCCTGTAGGCCCCGTCGGCATGTTCGCGAAAGTCCACAAAGGTCGGTGTCCAGCCGGTCGCCAACGATTGGCTATTGCTCGTCCTGACCGATTTATGCAGCAGCTCATGAAGATGCTCGTGGGCTTCCTGAACAGTCGGCGGGGTGAGAGGATATATATCTACGAGCGTTTCAGCTATTTCTCGGGCAGTGATCGCACTGCCGTCGTAGGCGTGGAAAACTCCTGTTGCTCGTTTCTCGGCAATGGTCGCGTAGAGAGAGGCTACATCTCGTACGTGAACCATTGGCCAGCTTGCAGCGCCAGTCTTTCCCCTGTCAAGTCCAGCCACGACGTTTGGAGGGAGCATATCCCACAGGTAGCCCCCCATTCCTCCGTAAACGAATCCCAATCGAACAACCGCCGCGGCCGTTCGCGACTCGATGGCATCCTTTTCGGCACGCAATCGCCAATTGGTACTGGAGGAGTCAATCTCTTCGAGAAAGACATTATCGCCCGAAGACCGGGGCGAATACAGATTCCCGGTATAGATAAAAAATATCCCCTTCGAAATCAGGAATTGGACAAACCTGGTGTCAAGCTCACCATTCTCCTTGCCTGCGCCCGAATAGCCCATCGCACAGTGAATGATGCAGTCGCACCCCTGCATGGCATCGTCTATCAGCTCAAGCTGACTGAGGTCTGAAAAACACCAATCGATGGATTCGGCAGCAGCAGTACGCGCAGAAGGCTTACGCGCAAGACCGGTCACCCGGTGGCCGCGAATCTCCAGCTCTTCAGCGATGTGCTTTCCGACATAGCCGGAGGCGCCAGTTAAAAATATCTGCATCTTAGAATCGGCATAATGATTTCAGGAAACGATACACTCGGCAAGACGCAAATGGCCGTGATTGGAGAAGTAAGTAGCAGCCATAGAACAAGAGCGGCACGAATGGCCCTGTGCGGTACAGCTGAGGCGACCCATTAGGAGTTTCGGGTGGTCTAAGCAGACCGCCTGTGAGTACGGTGCCGAAGTCGCCCCAGAGCTGTTTCCGTTGCAGTCGATAGAATTTCATTTGTGCAATTTGTTGAGGTGGATAACGGCAGTGATCACCGAGCCGGAACGATAGATCATCCATTTCAAAAACACACGCAAGTCCGGCTTATGGTCATTCCGCATCGTGATTGGTTGTCTGCCGCGGGAGCCGGAACGAAGCTCGAAGCGGGTAGACAACAGTTTAAAACAGATTCGGCGAGAATTCAAATAGTGTGATTAGGCTGTGGATAAGTTGCAAACGGTTGCGACTTGAAAAATGGCTTGTCGGGACGCTGACGAATTAATTTCCGGCTGTCGCATTGACGACTCACCGAAGACCTTCGCAGCGCCCCGTTTCGATCACGCAAAACGAATTCTCAGATGATGCCTCTCTGAAAAAGACCATCCATAAGCACTTCGCGTCGTGATTGAACAAGCCAACGATAACCCACACAAACAGGATCACCATGTACTCCAGTGTAGCTAAAAACTTCGTTATTGTCGGGATCGACTGGGCCGATGACCCACGCCTGGCACCTCCAAAGAGAAACCACCCAAGCCGCAGGAACGCTCGATCAAGACGCCCGGCGGATCGAAGCGTGGGTCAAACAACTGCGAGACGATCACCCCCATCAGCAGTTCGCGGTGGCGATTGAAACCACCAAGGGACCGCTGATTTCTGCGCTCTTGCAACACGATGACTTCACTATTTACCCAGTCAACCCTGCCGCGCTGGCAGCCTATCGAAAAGCCTTCGCTCATGGCGGTGGCAAAAACGATCCTGGCGATGCGATGCTGTTGTGCCAGTACCTGACGCACTATATCCAACGCCTCAAGCCGCTTCGCCAGGACCAACCGCTGACACGAACGCTGGCCGCGATGGCTCAGGACCGCAGGCGTCTTGTCGACCAGCGGACCGCTCACTGCAACGAACTCAAAGCGGTTCTCAAGTCGTATTTCCCCGAGGTTCTACAACTCGGGGCGGCGAAGATCTACGCGGATTTTGTCGTTGCTTTTTTGCTCAAGTATCCCAGTCTTGCGGCGGCTCAAAAAGCCGGAGCCAACAAGTTGCGAAAGCTATTTTACGGGATCGGCACGCGGGCCAAGGCGGACCAACGCGTCGAATTGCTCCTCGCTGCGACCGCGCTGAGCAATGAAGAAGTATTGATCGCAACTTGTGCGATGCGAGTCACTGCGCTGGTGAAGTTGATTCAAACTTACAACCAGCAGATTCGCGTCTACCGCAGCAAGATCACGCAGCTTGTCGCCGAGCATGAGGACTACGCAATCTTCAAGTCGTTGCCGGGAGCTTCAGATTTGACTCACAGTCGGATGATCGCGGCGATGGGGGATGACCGTAGTCGCTACGCATCGGCAGAGTCACTGCAAGCGGCTTCAGGCATTGCCCCTCTGACAACCCAGAGCGGTAAACAGCGATTCGTATCCTGTCGCTGGGCTTGCACGAAATTCATGAAGCAGACGTTTCATGAGTTCGCGGGGCTGTCGATCAAATGCAGCAAGTGGGCAGCGGTTTTTTATCAGATGCAGAAAGACAAAGGAAAAACGCCTCAGATGGCAAAGCGAGCTTTGGCCTACAAGTGGCAGCGAATCATCTTCCGCTGCTGGCAGGACCGGGTCCCCTACGACGAAGCGAAGTACATCCAGCGACTCAAGAAAACCGGATCCCCCATTTACCAGTTGATCGACAAATAAACATGGAAAACACGTCAACAAACGCAACACCAGAAGTGTTCAAAACTCAAAAACCACCTTGACTCGATGACTCAGATGTCTTCGCGTGCATCGTATTGTTATCCGCCGTTTGTCAGTATGGTGGTACCATCGCGCGTTCAACGAACCTATTGAACTTAGCATGTTCGGGGTGTTCGGTGTCGAGAATTAAGGCGAGGTCAAAGCCAAATTCGCGCACAAAAGCCTGAAGTTCAGTTGTCGAGTCACAATCTAAACGCTCCATTGCGTGACGTGCAAAAATATTGACCAGCGTGTCGTCGTTAATGTCATTCCTGCAGTCATAAACTGACAGCAGCTTCATTACGGTCGCGGCTCGCGCGTCTCGTTGGTCGACTATGTCATACAATGTTCGCTCTTCGTCGTGTGGATTTATATAGAAAGAGGTGAGGCGTCCCTCGCCATGAACACGAAGAGACGCTTCAGTTTTCGCAATTCTGGCCTCGTAGTCGTTGTGCAATTGTGTTCGATCCAAGTACCAGCCGAGTAAGGCGGCGATCACAAATACGGCGCACATTAGATTCGCAATACTGAATTTCATAAGGGCATCTATTTCAAGATTCAGCCGAGCGGGATAACGGCGGCGTTCACCGGGCCGCGGCTAACGACATTGATTTCAAGAACCGCGCGGCCCGCGGCGCCGTGTGCAACGCATTGTTATGCATTATTCGGGTGTGTGTTCTTGAATTGCGGTGATCAGCTCGTGCCCTTTGTGAAACAACGGGGAACACGCATGACGCTCGTTTCCCAAATCGTCTTGCAACGCTTCGAATGTATAGACGCCATCGCGCGTTACGAGGTAGCAGCGAACTTTATCCTTTTGTGGAAGCGGGAACTCTTTGGTCACAGTGGATTTGGACACGTATTGCTGAGCAAGAGTCATGAATTCGCCGCACACTTTGCTGACGGGGTCGTATTCACCGCCGCCAATGATGCCACCGCCGTTGCTGAAGTAAAGGCTCGATGTGCCATCGCTGACCGCAACCAGTGTTGCCACTGCTTCAGGGTAACCGGTCTCCATTAGGACGGCGATGACGGTAGATTTATCCGCGTCAATGTGCCCCATCGCGTCCGGCCTAAGCTGAAGGACTTGATTACGGAGATCGGTGTAAATATCAGCTACTTCGTAGTCGGATTGCGGCATTTCGTTTGAGTTCGCGAGTTTGGAATCAGCGGGTGAAGTTGTCGAAGATGTTTTCGTAGTATCCGTGCCGCACCCGATCACGATGGCACAAAGGAGCAATGTCGAAACGTGTCGGTGTGGAGTCATAATGCATAACGTCAAGGATAACCGGGTCCGAGATAAAAGTTAGAACTACAAGTGACTTAATGACCAAACGCAAGACCTCAAGCGGCTCCGGTTCATCCGCTTGTTATCTGGCAATTCGGGGATGTGATCGTCCGCCGTTGATCGATTCATTAAGGTTAATTGTACCAATCGATCAGTCATTCGGCCAATGTTGGGGAAAACAATCCGGGGTGATGTCCCTACTACACAAACGGTAGAATGGCGGACCTGCTCGGTTGAATCAAGGAATTTAGTGTGGCCAAGAAAAAGACATCCAGAAATCCTACGTATTTGCGCGAGATTGAAGTCAAATTCAAAAAGAAGCGTGTCGCTGCAGATGCGCCAACTGGCGAACTGTTGACCGACCCGAAAATCGTCGCCGAGTTGTTTCAAGATTTGCAAGATGAAGGCAAGGAGAAGCTGATTGCGGTCAGTCTTGATGCAAAGTTAAAAATTCTCGCATTTGAGGTGGTCAGCATCGGGTCCCCAACTGCGGTTTATGCACAGCCATTTGAATGTGCCCGAACGCCAATCCTCGTTGGCGCAAGTGGCATGGTACTCGTGCACAACCATCCGTCCGGTGATCCAACCCCAAGTGAAGCGGATAAGGAGGCCACATGGCAGTTGGTCCGGTTGTGCAATATGGGGGGAATTCCGTTGTACGATCATGTGATCATTGGCAGCAATGATTTTTACAGTTTCGCGCAAGATGGCTGGATTGAAAAGTACCTGCGCAAAGCAGAAAAAGAGGGTGCGAGTCGCCCAAAGAGGTAATTGTGGACCAAACCAGATAACGGTTGAGATCACCCGGTCGACGAGAGATGTAAAACAACGATAGATTCAAAGGCCAAACGCAGATGCTTCTCGACTCGGGTGCATCGTTTTGTTATCCAGCGGTCATGGCATTGGTTGCATCGTCACATTTGCGGTGTTCCGTCAGGGTGTCGCCCCGGATACAACGTGACGGCCAAAGAACAGCCCGCACGTGAAGCTGCGTTGATTGCTTGGTTCGGAATTGAATGAACGAATGCAAATGTGTCTCCACAATGAAATCCTATATTGAATTCCCGTAGGTAGCAAGTTTCGAACTCTGTTTTCGCACAGTCAGATAGTGCGTTTATTGCGTCAGCGATTAGCAAAATGTCCCGTTCCGCGCAGTCTTTGGATTCGCCGTCGTGGTCAGACTCGAAGGACGCATGGTAGTGGCCGTCTTCGCCGCGCGTGTAATGTAGAACGAGGCACCGCGATGAAAGTTCCTGATGTAATGTGTCAAACGGTGATTCGGACTTCAGGTCGAAGTCTGTATTTGCATATTCAGTCTCAATTGTCGTCATGTAGATTTCGTTGAGCTGGATAACGTCAAGGATAACCGGGTCCGAGATAAAAGTTAAAACTACAAGTGACTTAATGTCCAAACGCAAGACCTCAAGCGGCTCCGGTTCATCCGCTTGTTATCTGGCAATTCGGGGATGTGATCGACCACCGTTGATCGATTCATTAAAGTTAATTGTACCAATCGATCGGTCATTCGGCCAATATTGGGGAAAACAATCCAGGGTGATGTCCCTACTACACAAACGGTAGAATGGCGGACCTACTCGGTTGAATCAAGGAATTTAGTGTGGCCAAGAAAAAGACATCCAAGAATCCTACGTATTTGCGCGAGATCGAAGTCAAATTCAAAAAGAAGCGTGTAGCTACGGATGCGCCAACTGGCGAACTGTTGACCGACCCAAAAATCGTTGCCGAGTTGTTTCATGACCTCCAAAATGAAGGTAAGGAAAAGATCATCGCAATCAGTTTGGATATCAAACTGAAGATCATTGCGTTCGAAGTGGTCAGTATTGGGTCGCCAAACTCTGTTTACGCGCAGCCCGGCGAAATTACACGCACTCCTGTGATGGTAGCGGCCAGCGCCATGATTGTCGTCCACAACCATCCATCAGGTGACCCAAAGCCTAGTCCTGAAGACAAGGAATTCACACTGCAACTAACAATGGCATGTGAATCATTAGGAATTCCACTACATGATCACGTGATCATTGGGGAAGATGACTTCTACAGTTTCGCCAACGACGGCCTCATCAAGAAATACCAAAGCGAAGTTCGGAAGAAAATGAATGAGCTGAAACGAACAGTTCATCGAAAACGCAAGAAGTAGCTCTTAGCCAGATAACGGCAATGTTCACCCAGTCGCGTGAGTGGACGTAGCTTAAAATTGCGGCAACCAACGCGACTTGGGTGCAACATATTGTTATCCCGCGACCTGGTGTTCGTCGATGAATTGCCGAATCCGGTCGCGAGTGATTTGTTCAATATTGGAACGATCTGCGTCAGGCCAGTAGTATTGAAATTCCTGTTCTTTAAAATCAGCACGGGCAAAGTATAGCAAATAGAAATCATAGATTTCAGACGGATCGAGATCGTTCGAAACGTACATATCCTTGACCTCGGCAATAGCCGTATCCAGATCCATTGTTCCATCATTTGCTCGACCGAGCAATTCCGCTGAATACATGATGATCGCGTCATTATCGGATGTGGCGTCAACGCCAAGTTCCACGAGTATTTGATCGCGAAGTGAGGCCAATTCGAAGTGATTATGCGGCCTCAGTTTGGCAACGAGGCGACACGTTGCAGCTGTTTCGTGTCCGGTTTCGAGTAGACCGATTGCCCAATCAACGCATTGCTCGTCGCATGATGCCTGCAGCGCCCGATCGGCAAGAATTTGTGCGGTGGTAACCATGCATTTGGTATTCGATTCAAGCAACATAACGTCAAGGATAACCGGGTCCGAGATCAAATTTAAAACTACAAGTGACTTAATGTCCAAACGCAAGACCTCAAGCGGCTCCGGTTCATCCGCTTGTTATCTGGCAATTCGGGGATGTGATCGACCACCATTGACAGATTCATTAAAGCTAATTGTACCAATCGATCAGTCCTTCGGCCAATGTTGGGGAAAACAATCCAGGGTGATGTCCCTCCTACACAAACGGTAGAATGGCGGACCTACTCGGTTGAATCAAGGAATTTAGCGTGGCCAAAAAGAAGTCAGTCAAGAATCCGACGTATTTGCGCGAAATCGAAGTCAAATTCAAAAAGAAGCGTGTAGCTGCAGATGCGCCAACTGGCGAATTGTTGACCGACCCGAAAATTGTCGCCGAATTGTTTCAAGATTTGCAAGATGAAGGCAAGGAGAAGCTGATTGCGGTCAGTCTTGATGCAAAGTTAAAGATTCTCGCATTTGAAGTGGTCAGCATCGGGTCCCCAACTGCGGTTTATGCACAGCCATTTGAATGCGCCCGGACGCCAATTTTGGTCGGCGCAAGTGGCATGGTTCTCGTGCACAACCATCCGTCTGGTGATCCAGCCCCAAGTGAAGCGGATAAAGAGGCCACATGGCAATTGGTGAGATTGTGCAATATGGGCGGCATTCCGCTGTACGATCATGTGATCATCGGCAGCAATGATTTTTACAGTTTCGCGCAAGAAGGCTGGATCGAAAAGTACCTGCGCAAGGCAGAAAAAGAGGGTGCGAGTCGCCCAAAGAGGTAATGGTGGACCAAGCCAGATAACGGCCACGATCACCGAGCCGATGGTTGATGTCACCAACCTGGAATCGGAGCGGAGTAAAAGTTTGTACCCTGAAAAAAATGTTCCCGCGACCAAGCCAAGCCCAAGGTAAAGACGGCTTCGCGTTCAACGGTTTGTTATCCCGCGCTGTCGCGTTCAATTCTGAATCGCTTGTATGATGCGTCTATTTCCATCTTTGTATACGTTCGGCCCCAGTTTCCTGAGTCATGAGCGAACGCGAGTATCTCAAGCAATTCTTTTGGCGAAAGTTTCTCGGAGTTCGGGAAAATGTCACTCGGGATTATCGCGGTGTCCATCCATTCCCCGGTTTTGAATATAAAATGGCATCCGTGTTTCGTGATGCAGAATAACGCATCTTGGTCGTTTTCATTCATCGTCACTGACAGTTCGTACAAATAGCCATCAGTGTCAACAGATTCCGAATAAGGGTATTCCTCACCGTCCTGGTCAGTCAGCAACAGTTCAAATTCGGATGCCATCTACGCTCGTCGCCATTGAAAAGTAAAGCAGGATAACAGGTAGTATACAGACTCGGAGTCTGTATTTTCAGGTTGGTGCTTTAGGCTGTGAGTCTACATGAAAAGGTGACTTCGCTCAAGTTTGGATGTGTTCGCCTCAAAATCGGTTCACCTATTGTTGTTGGGCCTGTAAACTACAGACTCGAAGCCACCGCAAAATACAGAATCGCGATATGACTGATCATCAAGACCCTATCTCCAACTCACCTCTGATTGGTGCTGTTCAGCGAAAAGCTCGAATAACAAGAAAATCGATCCGGACGGAACGAGCTTATCTCAAATGGATTGAAGACTTTCTTCGATATCACCGGAAAATATCCGCTCGCTGGATTCATCCGAAGGAGATGTCAGGTGAAGAAATAGAGCAGTATCTTGAACATCTGGTGATTGAGCGGAGAGTTTCCAGATCAACTCAAAATCAAGCGGTGAGTGCTCTGCTGTTTCTTTTTAGGCAAGTCCTGGAACTTGAATCGATCCAGTTTGATGTGATGAGGGCTCCGCCGAGGCGAAAAATTCCTGTTGTGATGACGAAGAACGAGGTCGCAAGAATCATTGAGTTGATCCCGGAAGGCCAGACAAAGCTTGCTTGTCGATTGCTTTACGGATCAGGGATTCGTTTGATGGAAGCGTGCCGGTTGCGCATCAAGGATGTTGATACGAATCGTTTGCAATTGGCAATTCATGAAGGGAAGGGTGACAAGGATCGTGCTGTACCGCTTGCCAAGTCCGTGGTTTCAGATGTCCTCAAGCAGATCGAAAATGTTCGTTCTATTCATGCAAGCGATTTGAATAAAGGAGCCGGGCATGTGTGGTTGCCGTACGCTCTTGCAGAAAAGTATCCTCAGGCTTCACGAGAATTTCGCTGGCAGTACTTGTTTCCAGCTCGTCGAATTTCGAGAGATCCCCGCCCTCGCGAGGCAGCAGCGATTGATGCAGTTGAAGGTTTCAAGCAAAGCAAGTGGGATCAAATTAATGCTCAGCGTAGGAGGCATCACATACACGAAAATTCAATTCAGAAATCCGTAAAGCGAGCAGCAGATAAATCTGGATTCGAGAAAAGGATTAGCCCACACACATTTCGGCATAGTTTTGCGACCCATCTCTTAGAGTCGGGTACCGATATCCGAACCATTCAGGAACTTCTTGGCCATGCGGATCTGGAGACGACGATGATCTATACGCATGTATCGACGGTGGGATCGACGGGTACGATAAGCCCCTTGGATTCGTTGGATCATCCTTAATGCTTTTTATGAATCTTCGCGTATTGGCACTCATGTTCGCTTCCTCATGCAGGATTGCTGCAGATTCCGATGTAATCAACTCACGTTTCTCAATATGCATCTGGTGAACGACAAACGAGAAAGTGCGAGAAAATTTTGTTCGTTTTCGCACGAAAGTTCTTGATCTCAGCAACCTGCCGTTGAGCAATTTCAATCAACGGCAGCGTTCGTTGTTTGCATATTCTCGGAAAAGAAGCTTGTCTGCTTAATTGCGGCCCGTTTGATTACCGACAATAATTGTACGTGTAGTTCCAATCATAATAGGCCTCGTTATGCAATATCCACTGAGTATGAGTTTCAAGATTCTCGCACTGGCTCCTCAGATCAAAGTCACTGACGCGTCTGGTGAGTCGGTTTGCTATGTAAAGCAAAAGTTATTGAAACTGAAAGAGGCCGTGACGGTTTTCAACGATGAATCCAAACAATCAACGCTTTGCGAGATCAAAGCAGATCGAATCATCGACTGGTCAGCTTGTTATCATTTCTTTGACCAGAGTGGCGAGTCGTTTGGCGCCGTTCGACGGAAGGGAATGCGATCTATCTGGAAAGCTCATTACCAGGTCCTTGATGAAAATGACAATCATATTTCGACGATCGAAGAAGAGAATCCTATGGCAAAGGTCGCGGATTCATTCTTTGGTGAGATTCCATTGATTGGTGCGTTCAGCGGTTATCTATTTCATCCTAAGTATCTACTCAAGTCGGTGGATGGCCAACCGCTTCTCAGATTGACAAAAATGCCCGCGTTCTTTGAGGGCAAGTATGTTCTGGACAAATTGATTGAATTTGATCCTGTTGACGAGCTGCGAGCGCTAATGGCATTTTTGATGATGAGTTTGCTGGAACGCTCCCGCGGATAGAAATTTGATGGCGATTGGGAAACCCCATTTAGAACCCGTAGATTCTACGCACCAAGTGATCTTCCAATCCAGCAAAATGTTTTGCCCGTTCTGTTGGGTTGGAAGTCTGATTTTTCAAAAATTCGCACTGTCGTAGGGCAGGAGTTGATTCAGGCTGCAACGAAAAGGCGTCTGGTGCAGTGTAAATCTGTACGGCTAAATTTGGTCGTCCCGGGGTGCCAACTGGACGTGTGAGCGAGGCCCTCCCTGCACGATCCTCGCTGACGCGTCGGGTTTCCATGAAGCTCGATGCCACCGCCAATCGATTCGTATGCGAATGAAAGATCACAGCCGCTTCACGGCGATCAGACTCAAAGCGGAAGTTGGTGCAGAACGAAGGGCTCATGTGCAAATCGCGCAGGATGAATTCTTGGGTGCCATGCTCCTCGCAACGCGTGGGCATGCCTGAGCGAGAATCGATTGAGTTGATTTCGAAGCTTAGCCAATCTCAAAAGAACATGGCCACGCGAGCGAGGCCATGGCACCCAGTGCTCCTTGGAAGGTCCAGATGATGTTGATGATTCGCACGTTCAGCAAGTGATCCACTTGTTGAAAGGTACTGATACCGCATAGCAGGTCCCAGAAAATTCCGTGAAACTTGGTAACGCCTGCAAATGCCTCTCTTGAGTATTTGCAGTGGTGAATCGTCAGGCGATCTCCCAATCCAAGAAAATTATTTGCGTGTTCCGTTGGGTTGGAAAGCCAGATTCTTCAAAAGTTTTCACTGCTATTGAGTTGGGATTGAATCAAGCTGCCAAAAAAACGTGTTTGGGCAGTGCAAATCTGTACGAGCGGTAGACATGGTCCTCCTGGGATACCAACGGGATCGTTGTTCCACGATATTTTCTTGATCGCTCCGAACATCCCAATAGACCAACTGTCTATCTACTAAAGCAGTTTCATTGGATTGCTGAAATGTGTTTGGTATTCGTGGTGTAACGGTTGGCATACGACTCTGTGAAAGTCGAGGCGACGGGTTCGATTCCCGCCGAGTACCCTGTTGAGATAGTGGATCCTAGAATGATGTATTCCCTGTCTCGTTCGGACCCAGTCCAGAAAGTTTAAAGGAAAATGGTTGCAAATGTCCTCAATCGCCCCGCGCTGGTTCTGAATCGAAGCTGGCAGCCTGTCAATGTTGCCTCCGTTGCTCGTGCTTTGACGTTGGTCTGGAACGACAATGCGCGCGTTGTTTGTCCAGATACCTATCAGCTGTTTGACTGGTCGGATTGGGCCGAAGTTCAGCCTGGGGATGACGAGCCTTGTGTTCGTGCGGTGATGCAGAAGATTCGAATTCCTGAAATCGTTGCGTTGACAGGATTCGATCGCTTGCCCAATGCCCATGTGGCGTTTAGCCGAAGGAATATTTTCAAGCGTGACCGATTTACCTGCCAATACTGTGGCGTGCAACCTCGACCTGATGTTCTGACGATCGATCATGTTATTCCACGTGCCCAAGGCGGCCAGTCGACTTGGAACAACTGTGTATTAGCTTGCGTGAGTTGTAACCATTTCAAAGCAGACCGTACGCCGGAACAGGCAGGTATGAATCTGAAAAAGGCGCCAAAGCGTCCGAATTGGAACCCCGCCTATTCTCGCCATAACATGCGAATGGATAGCTGGCAGAAATTTATCAGCGATGCGTACTGGAACGCAGAGTTGAACAGTGGTTAGCCGTTAGACTCTCGGTGATCCACACGGCGTTTCTGAGTCGAGGTGCGGATCACTATCTGCACCTCGAATCGGAATCTGCCTTTTGGCGGTGTGCTCCTGGGAGAGCAAGCGGACTCCAAACCCGCTCCACAAGGTTCGACTCCTTGCGCCGTTGCTTGGTTTAGCTTGCTTACCAATATGCGTTCTCGGAGTGTGCCGGATTGCACGCGACTTTGCGAAGGTCGTAGACCAGGTTCGATTCCTGGCGGGAACACTTTTGCACCTGCGTTGAAGACTTCATCGCAATAGTATGGCGCTGGAGCCAGATGGCTAGGCAACCGGCTGCAACCCGGTCTAAGTGGGTTCGATTCCCACTGGCGTCTCTTTAGTAATACTGCAGCAGATTGATTGTGGCTGTTGCCCAGCCTTCGATTCAGTGGTCCTGCATTGGTCTGGAGGTTTCATGCGGATGTATCTATCTGTTGTCGAGATGCAGGACACATGTTTTTATTTCGACGGACCACAAGGCTCTCGGTATTAGGCCGCTTTTGCGGGCCTGTACGCCATTGGATCCGCCTGCCTGGCTGTTGGTCCTGAAATTGGTTTGATTTCATTCTAGGTTAAGCAATTTTTCTTGGACGCCATTTTGTAGTCGGCGAGAAAAGTTCGTAGGATGGTGGTATGTCCACGTCACCGACCTCAATCAAGAAACTGACGCAACCCGTTCAATACATCAAAGGTGTTGGTGCGTACAAAGCCAAGTTGTTGGAGAAGCTTGGACTTCGAACCGCGGTCGACATCCTGTTTTTTTTTCCACGCAAGTATCAGGATTTTCGGGAGATTACCCTCATCGAAAATCTTGAATCGGAGCAGCACGCCAGTTTGTTGGCGGAAGTCGTCGAAATTGAATCATCGATTTCGCAGACCGGCAAGTCGATTCTGTATGTACTATTCAAAGACGAAACTGGGTTTATGCGTGGCATCTGGTTTGGTCAAAGCTTTTTGAAAGATCGATTCAAGCTGAAGCAACGTGTTTTGTTGCGAGGCAAAGCGGTGGAACGCGGGATGCGTTTTCAGATGACTCACCCCAAAGTGACTTGGTTGGAACCCGAGCAAGAGGTCTCCCAAGGTCAATTGTTGCCCGTTTATCGATTGACGGATGGAATCAATCAAAGGTTGCTTCGGGAGATCGTGCAAGCGACGATCGATCAGTATGCAGCCCTGGTCGAGGAGGCAATGCCTTTGTTCATTCGGGAGCGTGCCGAAGTCTGTGACATTCACACAGCGATACAGAATGTTCATTTCCCTAAAGAACAGGAGCAATTGGACGAAGCTCAGGGGCGACTGGTTTATCAAGAACTGTTGATTCTTCAGTTGGCATTGGCGGTGCGCCGGCATCGAGTTCGAAGCGGACAGCATTCGACGCCACTGGAGCTTACGCCAAAAGTTAAGTCGCGAATTTTGAGGCGATTTCCTTTTGAGCTTTCCGACTCGCAGCTCATCGCATTCGAAGAGATTGCTGCGGATATGAACAGAGCCTATCCAATGAATCGAATGCTCCATGGCGACGTTGGTAGTGGCAAGACCGTTGTGGCTGTTTGCTCGATGTTACTTGCGGTAGCGCATGGTGGCCAAGCTGCTCTGATGGCTCCGACTGAAATACTCGCGCGTCAGCATGCTCGCACTTTGGCCAAGATGTTGGCAGGCAGTCGCGTGAGCGTTGCGCTGTTGACCGGAGGCCAGACTTCCAACGAACGCAAAGCATTGCAAGAGAGATTGGAGACTGGAAAAGTCGATATCGTGGTCGGTACGACGGCCGTTGTTAACGCTGCATCGAAATTCAAAAATCTTTCGCTCGTCATCATTGACGAACAACACAAATTTGGTGTGAAGCAACGTTCGAAACTGCGTGGTGCCAATGATCCTCACTATCTGGTAATGACGGCGACGCCGATTCCTCGGACGATTTCGATGACCCTCTTTGGGGATTTGGATGTCAGCACGTTGGGCCGGCCTGAAGGCGTGGGTGGGTCGGTTCATACCTATCTTGGCAGCGAGCAGAATCGCGAAAAATGGTGGGAGTTCTTCCGCAAGAAGCTTTTAGATGGCCGGCAAGGGTATGTGGTTGCGCCCCTCGTTGATGGTGGCGAGGAAACGACGATTGGAAGTGCCGAGCGGATTTTCGAGTCCCTTGCCAATGGACCCTTGGAGGAGTTTCGAATTGATCTATTGCATGGTCGACAGTCGTCAGAAGAAAAGGATGCAACGCTGCAGGCCTTTGCAAGTGGCCAAACTCAGGTGCTTGTCGCAACTGGAGTTGTTGAAGTGGGAATTGATGTTCCCAACGCGACCGTGATGACTATCCAGTCAGCAGAGCGGTTTGGGCTTTCCCAACTCCATCAACTTCGTGGCCGTGTGGGGCGCGGAAAGCACGCGGGATACGTATGTGCTTTTGAAACGGGTGACGCGCCCAACGAAAATGAGCGTCTGGCAGCGTTCGCGAACTCCAATGACGGGTTTGAGTTGGCTGAAATTGATATGCAGCTGCGCGGTCCCGGGAACTTGCTGAGTACACGACAAAGTGGATTTCCGCCCTTATTGATTGCCGATCTTTTTCGCGACTCCGAGATCTTGATTCAGTCGCAGAAGGACGCTCGGCAGATCATTGAGGAAGATCCAGAGTTGGATGGCGAGGCAATGGATCGGCTGCGACAGTTGGTCTTTTCCCGCTACGGGCATGTTCTGGATTTGGGCGATGTGGGTTAGTGGTTCGGCGGAGCTGATTAGACCAGTTTTAGTGGTGGGGTTTGTGGGTTGTGGGTTGGGGTTGTGGGTTGGGGTTGGGGTTGTGGGTTCGTGGGTGCCATGCTTCACGCTTGCGTGAGCATGCCTTGAGCAAGCGCAAGGCATCAGCACCCTTGTTCAGGTTGGTTGAACCATTATTTGACTCTGCAGCGACTTCCTAACCAACCATTGATACCACCATCGCGATTGTCATCAAGCTACCGCAAATCAATGAGAACACGCCTCCAGCGATTCCAATCCAAGCGTGGACAGAGCCTTTGATGATCGGGTTTTTTTTACGGTTTTGCAGCCCCTTGATGCCAAGAATGATGGACGCAATTCCGAAGGGTACGCCAATGACTGGGAGTAGCGCGATAATTCCGAGATAGTATGCAATCAACGCATGTGGATTTTTGTAGGGGATAATCCCGCCGGTGGAATCCCCTTCGTGTTGAGCATGCTGCGGTTGTTGATAGCCAAGCGGCGTTGAGTATGGATTTTGGTCACCATGAGGTGACGATGTTGTCTTGGATTGATGAGGATTCTTGTCAGGGAATGGACTGGATTTTGACATCGATCTTCCAAAAAATCTCAATAAAAATGCACAGTATAACGAATCCGTTGGCACGCTGCCGAGCGAAGGCTATGGATTTCCTCGCTCGGGATTGAATTAGATCCTCAGCTGAAATCCGCGGCTAAATTCAATGCTGTAACATCCAATTTACGCGCTAGACGGCCGCTGTGATTTGTTCGCCGATCGACCAATCCGTTGGGTTCTCACTATTGCGAAGAACTTCGTTGTACACGGTATCTCGCTCGATCGGATCTCTTCCGGCTTCGCGAATCAAGTCCTTGATGTGATCGACGGAAAGAAATTCGGGAGTTGTTGCACCCGCATCATGATAGATCAACTCGTGTCGTACGGTGCCATCAATGTCATCGGCTCCATAGGAAAGCGCCGTTTGAGCCGTGCCAATACCGAGCATGATCCAATACGCTTTCATGTGAGGGATGTTGTCCAGCATCAAGCGACTGATGGCCATCGTTCGCAAATCCATCAGGGCCGTTGGTTTTTTGATATGACTCAAGCCAGTGTTTTCTGGATGAAACGCGAGCGGGATGAACGTTTGAAAACCGTTGGTTTCATCTTGCAAATCTCGCAAACGAATTAAGTGGTCGATTCGGTGCAGGGCTTCTTCGACATGCCCATACAGCATGGTGCAGTTGGTGCGAATATCTAATTGATGCGCGGTGCGGTGAATGTCAATCCAGTTGGTTCCATCGGCTTTGTGTTCACAGATCTTGTCGCGGACCTCAGGGTGAAAGATCTCTGCACCACCACCTGGCATGCTTCCCAGGCCAACGTCTTTAAGTTCCTGCAGGATATCCTTGGTCGACATCTTGGTCAGGAATTCAAACCAGTTGATCTCGACGGCTGTCCATCCTTTGAGGTGAAGCTTTGGGTATTCATCATGAAGAATTCTGATCAGGTTTTTGTACCACTCGAATTTTCGTTGATGATGAAGTCCACCAACGATATGGAGTTCGGTGCATCCGTTTTCAATTGCTTCCTTGCCACGTTGAAGGATTTGTTCATCAGACATCGCGTAGCCCTTGTCACTGCGCAAGTCAGAGCGGAACGCACAGAACACACATCGGTAAACACAGATGTTGGTGGCATTGAGGTGGGTGTTGATATTGTAGTAGGCGCGGTTGCCGTTGATTCGCTCTCGCACTAGGTTCGCAAGTTGACCAACATCGTTGACAGGAATTTCCGGGTCGTACATCAGGATTCCATCTTGCAAGTTTAGACGTTCTCCAGCTTCGACTTTTTCCTGAATGGCCTTGAGTTTGGGGTCGACGGTAAAAATCAAGGGACTGCCTCGTGATTGAATTGTTTCGAACGAATGAGTCTAAATTCGCAGGCCAAATGTGTAAACGCTTAACCTGCCCACTACGTGAGAAACCGCAGCATTGCTATCTAAATAACCAGTAAATCAATGGAGCCCAGCACAAAAAGTCCAAAACTCACGACGGCGTTCACATTGAAAAATGCGATGTTCACTCGTGTTAGATCGTCGGGGCGGACTAACCAATGTTGATAAATGAGCAGCAGGCCAATTCCAGCGATAGTGGACCAGTAAAGCCAACCCAGGTGCAGGTTGGGTCCCAGGCCTGCCAGTGGCAACGCTACCAACAGAATCATCATGATTGCGTGGCAGATAGCCGCCAAACGCAATGCGCCAGCAATGCCGAGCCGCACAGGGATACTGTTCAATTTGGCTTCGCAGTCGTACTCGTAATCCTGACAGGCGTAGATCATGTCGAACCCAGACACCCAGAACAACACGGCGAGTCCCAGAAGAACCGAGGGCATAACATCAATTGGGTTTTCCAGGACGATCAATCCTCGAATGGCAAGCCATGCACAAATGGGTGCAAGCATCAGTGCAACACCGAGCCAGAAATGTGCTAGGGAGGTAAACCGTTTGGCGTAGCTATATCCAAGCAACACCGCCAGAACTGGGGCTCCGACTGCCATTGGCAACCAGTTCGGAAGGAACAAGGCGGTTCCACCAAAAAAGGTTGCGACCGAAAGCAGCAGGAAGGTGACTGCGGTACTCATGGAGACCTTGCCCGCAGGGATGTGCCGATTGGCGGTTCGTGGATTCTCAGCATCGATCAGTCGATCTGCGATTCGATTAAAAGTCATTGCTGCGCTGCGGGCACCGACCATGCACATCAGGATGCCCAAAAGATGAAGCGCATTGAAGGCGATGGTTTCGTGGTTGGGCGTTTCGACCGACCATGCCATCACAGCTGCCAACAAGGCGAACGGGAGTGCAAAAATCGTGTGGCTGAAGCGAATCATTTCCAGTAGATCACGGATCTTACTCATCGGATGCAGATCCCCATCGATTCATCAGGTTGTGTTCAATTCCGAGGTGATCCGCGACTCTAGCAACGACAAAGTTGATCAGGTCATTGACGGTTTCGGCACCATGATAGAACCCTGGTGAAGCTGGCATGATGGTTCCCCCGGCTTGGCTGACTCGCTCCAGATTTTGGATCTGAATCAATGATAGGGGGGTTTCTCTTGGGACCAGGATCAAGGGCCTTCGTTCTTTGAGGTGAACATCGGCCGCTCGTTGGATCAGGTTTTTGCCCGCCGCAGTCGCAATCCCGCTCAGCGTACTGCCGCTGCAAGGGCAAACCACCATGGCCCGTGTACGGTGCGAGCCACTTGCGATGGGCGTCATGAAGTCTTGGTAGTGATGGTAGGTTACTGGCACGTTTGAATCGACTTCGGGGAGCAGGTCGCCAAGGTCGAACTTGGGCAAATCGACTTGGATGCCGAGTTCATGGAGAAGAACTAGTCTTCCAGACTCGCTGATGGTCAGGTGAGTTGGAATACCTTTTTCGATCAGCAGTTCAAGCAATCGCAAACCGTAAATCACTCCACTGGCGCCGGTGATTGCAAGCACGACAGGCAGGTCATTTCGGGGAATCGTCATCACTTGACTCCGATGTAAAGCGTCGCGATGCCGAAAGTCAGCGGATAGAACTTTGCGCTGGAAAGTCCAGCAGCAATCATCCGCTCGGTGAGGGCTTCGTAGGAGGGGAATTCTCCGACGCTATCCGGTAGGTAGTTGTAGGCGCTGGAATTGTTTCGCGCCAAAGCTTGGCCAATACGCGGAAGTACATTGCGAAAGTACCAACTGTAAAGGCCCTTGATGGGTTGTCGCCTCGGCATGGAGAATTCCAGAATTGCGACTTGGCCCCCCGGTTTGCAAACCCGGGTCATTTCCTTCAAGCCATCGTCGGTGTCGGCGACATTGCGCAATCCAAAAGCGGCGGAAACAATTTGAAAATGATCCGACGGAAATGGCAGTTGTTGAGTGTCCGCCTCGACGAATTCAACTTTGCTTCGTTTCCGCTTGCGCCGTTTCTGCTCACCGACCTGCAACATTTCAAAGCAGAAGTCCGCGGCGATTACGGGAACTTTGTATTGGGTGGCTCGTTCAAAAGCAAAAGCCAGATCACCGGTTCCGCTGCAGCAATCCAGGATCGGGTCGTTGAGATTGGGTTTGAGCTTTCGAACCGCACGCCATCGCCAATAACGATCAACGTTCATCGACAATAGATGGTTCATTCGATCGTAGTTTGGCGCAATTTCGCCGAACATGTCGCGAACGCGTGTGCCTGATTTATCGACGGTCATAGTGGGCTTTGAAATGTAAGCGGTTTCGTTAAGGATGTGGGTTTGCCTGGCCAGTTATTAACCGGATCAATCAGCATACATTAACCTCGTGTATCTGTTGATGACCCAACGAAACAGTAGTGATTCCGTGAATTGTAAAAGTTTTGAAGTCTTCTTTCTGCCCCGATTGATGCCGGATTCTGACCTTTCTGACGCTGTGGTTGTAATGACGGACGTTTTACGGGCTTCTACCACGATGCTTTCCGCATTGGCCGCAGGCGCTGCGACAATTTGGCCACATGCAACGATCGAATCGGCAAGATACGCCAGGGCTCAAACACCAGATTCATTGTTGTGTGGAGAGCGAGAAGGCAAGATCATTGAGGGGTTTGATTGCGGAAACTCACCTCGCGAATTTTCCCGGTTGATCGTTGCCGGGAAAACCATCGTTCATTGCACAACCAACGGAACTGGGGCACTGGAGTCCTGTCGGGGGGCGGCGCGTGTCCTGATTGGTGCCTTTGTCAATTTGGATGCGGTTCTGCAGCAGCTGGGGCATTCCGACCGTGCGATTGTTCTATGCGCTGGGACTGACGGCGAAGTGACGGGTGAAGATGTACTGTTTGCCGGTACGCTCGCGAATGGGCTTCGCGAGCGAAACTCCGACCTCGTCTTGAATGATCAAGCTCAGATTTCGCTTGGTTATTGGAACTCGGCCCAATCGAGAATCCGCCAAGGAGAAAGCCTCTTCGGAATTCTGGCTGGTTGCCGAGGCGGAGGACCTCTTGTCGACTTGGGCTATAGCGAAGATATCGAGTTCTGCGCACAACTCAGTATTTTTGAGTTCGTTCCCGAGTTGGATCAAACTGCTTGGCGAATCGGACAGGCGTAGACCTGAATGTGCGTCTGCCGGTAGAATCTAGCCAACTTTTGAGAGCAGACAACAATTATTAAACCCTTTTAGACCGAAGACTATCTCATGGACATGGACCAAATTGTCTCCCTGTGCAAGCGGCGCGGATTCCTTTTTCAATCCAGTGAAATCTATGGCGGCTTGAATGGGTTTTGGGACTACGGTCCTTTGGGAGTGGAGCTAAAACGAAACGTCAAAGACGCCTGGTGGCGAGACATGGTTTCCGGCCACGATGATATGAGTACTTTGGCCGGTGCGCCTTCGCCCTACAGTATGACTGGGCTCGATTGCACGATCATTATGAATCCCCAAGTTTGGAAGTGCAGCGGTCACTATGACCTGTTTCATGACCATATGGTTGACTGTCGCGAAACCAAGAGCCGCTACCGCCAAGACCAGATCAATGGCCGTTGGGTTGAGGCAAAGGGACAAAAGATTTTTGTGACCGCGCCTGCCGGGGACGAGCAAGAAGATCACATGATGCGTCAGGCAATGAAGTTCTTCAAAATTCGCGCCAAAAACAAAGACGATATCAAGTGGGATGGCGGCGCGGTTTGCATCACCGAGATTGAAGAGGCCGACAAGGTTCTCGCTCCCTCCGCAAAAACGTTGGGTACGCTCACTGAGCCACGCGAATTCAATTTGATGTTCAAAACCACGGTTGGTGCATTGGGCGGTGATGACGACGCGGCTTTTCTGCGCCCAGAAACTGCACAGGGTATTTTTGTTAACTTCAAGAATGTAATTGACAGTACTCGGTATCGACTGCCTTTGGGAATTGCCCAAATCGGCAAGAGCTTTCGCAATGAAATCACTCCGAGGAATTTTACCTTCCGCTCTCGCGAGTTCGAACAGATGGAGATCGAGTTCTTTTGCCATCCGAACGAGTCTGCGGCCTGGTACAGCTATTGGCGTGACCGTCGGCTTAAGTGGTACCACGATATGGGCATTTCTCCAGAACGTTTGATTATGCGTGAACACCACACCGAAGAGCTGGCTCATTATTCGATTGGTACTGCAGATATCGAGTATCAGTTTCCGTTCATGGCCGAGGGTGAATACGGTGAATTGGAGGGCGTCGCCCACCGCGGAGATTTTGATCTCCGTTCTCACATGGAAGGAAAACTACGAGCCGCTGACGGCAAGTTGGAGTTGGAGCTTGACGAGAACGGCAAGCCCAAACACAAAGGCAGTGGCAAAGACTTGAATTATCGAGATGATTTGACGAATGAGAAATACACGCCGCATGTGATTGAACCCTCTGCGGGTGCCGACCGAGCTACTTTGGCGTTTATCTGCGAAGCCTATACCGAAGATGAAGCACCCGATGAAAATGGCAAGCCACAAACGCGAACTTTGATGCGTTTCCACCCTCGCCTTGCTCCCATCAAAGCGGCTGTTTTCCCGTTGGTAAAAAAGGACGGTATGCCAGAGGTCGCTAAGAAGGTCTATCTCGATCTCAAGAAAAATGGCCTGAACTCATTTTACGACGAAAAAGGTGCCGTCGGTCGCCGTTACCGTCGTCAGGACGAAGTCGGTACGCCTTATACGATTACTGTCGATGGTCAGACGATGACAGATCAAACCGTAACAATTCGTGATCGTGATTCGTTAGTGCAGGAACGGGTACACGTTGACGAAGTCTCAACGGTTGTCCGCGAAAAGCTGAATCAAAGCTAGTACCCGGCCCGTTTTGAATTGACGGGTAACAAGGCTAAGAAAACTGGTGTATCTGATGTTCACGGCCCGCCAATCGAAGACGGGCCTGAGGTACTTGGCTGTTGGCAGAACACGACATGCCCACGCAAGCGAGGAGCATGGCACCCGTCGTGGTGGTTTTTGCCTTTTACGGGAGGTTGAGGCTCCTGCCGAAACAGTTCTTGTTTCTCTCCAACGTGGAACTTGGCGCTTGTACCCGGCCCGTTTTGAATTGACGGGTAACAAGGCTAAGAAAACTGGTGTATCTGATGTTCTCGGCCCTCCAATCGAAGACGGGCCTGAGGTACTTTGCTGTTGGCAGAACACGACATGCCCACGCAAGCGAGGAGCATGGCACCCGTCGTGGTGGTTTTTGCCTTTTACGGGAGGTTGAGGCTCCTGCCGAAACAGTTCTTGTTCTGGCCTTTGCTGACACTCCGCCTGTGGGCGGCACGACAATTGGGCGATTCAATTTCTACGAGCGACGCTGTGGAAGAAGAATCACGATCAATTCTGCGATTGAAGCCATGATGACCAGGCCGACACGAAAGTTAGCGTCTTTTTCGGGTGCTGTGACAAAGGTAAAGAGGTAGTAGCCTAGCACGAATCCTGCAGCGGCAAGTCCAATCACCATCGCGAGTTTTTCTTTGCCCTTCCAATAAAGGAAACCGGATCCGACTGCCATCAGACCTGTTACCAAGCAGAAATAGAATGCGTTAGGCTTAAAAGCTTTGACTTCGATACAGCGCCAAAGACCTGTCCAGAATACGATCAAGGCAAAGATAAACGTGAACAGCCATCGCCAGTCGTGACGCTGAATTTCAAAGGACTTTTCGTGTTCGGTCATTTCAGTCTCATTTGGATGAAGGGCGAAATTGATGGCAGGCCTCTACGGCCATTTCGTCACATCGTTCGTTTTCGGGGTGCCCACTATGCCCCGCGACTCGAGTGTACTTAATTTTGTGGCGAGCTACTTGAACGTCCAGCAATCGCCATAGATCTTCGTTCTTGAGCGGGACCCATTGCCCCTTCTCGCGGCGTTGCCAGTCGTTTGATTTCCATTTGGGCATCCATTCACTGATACCTTTGCCGACATAGGTGCTGTCAGTAAAGAGTTCGACTCGACAAGGTCGCTTTAGAGTCTTCAGGCCTTCGACGACGGCCTGCAACTCCATGCGGTTGTTGGTTGATTCCTCGCAACCCCCGGCTTGTTCAATCTCTTTGCCCGTTGGCAAGTGACGCAGGATAAATGCCCATCCCCCTGGTCCAGGGTTTCCGCTGCAGGCACCGTCCGTGAATAGATGGACTTCGATTTCACTCTTACTCATGGTTTATGTGGCAGGCTGTTCGGGTGTGTCGTGCTCTTGATCTGAGGTTTCAGAAGCGGGAGATTCGTTGGATGGAGCTTGTGGAGTGTCGGCAGCGCGGGCTAGATCAATTCTCTGGCCGGGTTGCGTCAGCTCGTTGATCTTACTGGTAATCTCGCTGTCCAGTCGAGGCATGAGCTTCAGGTTCCAGGGGATCGTGACCGAAAAGGTACTCCCCTTCCCGACTTCGCTTTCCAGTTGGATGTTTCCGCCCAGGAGAATGCAAAGTTCTTTGACAATTGATAGCCCCAGCCCGGTTCCCGTGACCTCACGTGTGAGTTGGTCTCCTCCGATTGCGGCGGGGCCTTGGCGAAACTTTTCGAAGATGATTTCACGATCTTTTTCAGAAATACCCACGCCTGTATCATGGACTTCGAGTTTGAGCGAATCGCCATTGACTTGAGTCAGGGAAACGCGAATTCGTCCACCCTCGGGGGTGAACTTAATCGCGTTAGATAAAAGGTTGGTCAAGATTTGCCGAACCTTGACTCGGTCTTGATAGACGACGGGCAAGTCTTGATCAAAGTCATCAATCAGGGCGATGTTTTTATCCAACGCAAGGTAACGCACTAGGTCACAAAGTTCCGAAACGATTTCACCGATTGAGAACTCTTCTGGATTGACTTCCATTCGACCGGCCTCCAACTTTGCCAGGTCAAGAATGTCATTGATGAGTTCAAGCAGAAGTCGCCCTGATTTTCGAATGTTGCCCGCGTATCGTTTTTGCTTGTCATCTAAATCCGCGGACTCTAGAATCTCCGAAAAGCCGATAATGCTGTTGAGTGGTGTGCGAAGTTCGTGGCTCATGTTGGCAAGAAACTCACGGATGATTTGATTCATCTCATGGAGCTTCATGTTCATTTGAGCCTGTTCATCGACCTTGTTGTCGAGATCGCTGTTGGCGCTTTGCAGCTGAGTTTGTGTGTCCAGTAAATGGCGAAGCATGCGATTGAACGAACGGGATAGTTCTTCGAATTCGTCACCGGTATGGAGTTCACTACGTACATTCATTTTGCCGACACTAACGTCTTCGGTCACATCGCGAAGATGCTTCAATGGTTTGACAATGACGTAGCGGACGATCAGATACAAAGCGATCATTGACAGGAATGCGGTCACAATCGCGACCGCCATCAAAATGGCGCGAGAGCGGTTGATGGCCTCTTTGGCTTCTTGGTAAGGCAGCGAAATACTGACAAAGTGGGTGGGGACAAAAACCTCTTTCTCACGATCCAAAGGATCTTTTTTCATGTAAGCGGCAAGTGAATCGCCGGAAAGGTATTTTGGAACCGCCCAGTGGCACTGGATGCACTCAGATTTGAACTCGATGGGTTCGTAGTAGATGAACTGATTGTTGTCTCTGAAATCACCCGCATAGGGAACGTCCGTTGATTCGGCCTTTGGGTCAGAATCATTTTCCGGGTTCGCCAAATTTTGATTTTGCAGTTGGCGTTGTTGAAGATCATGTTCCAGTTGTTGAAGTAAAGCTCGTTCATCACCTTCAGCGACTCGAACGGCTAGTTTCTCCTGATCCAGAGCACTTGTCGCTTTCAAGTTCCAGCGACTTACGGAATCGTCCAGGGTCAGTACCTCGACTCGGTAGTCGGCGATTCTGAAGTGCTCGGGTATCGATTTGACGAGTTGATCGCTGGCAGGATTGCCATCGTTGAATTTGGTGTTTTTGAAATGTTGCTTGAGTAGGTGGATCTTTAGCAGGTCACTGGCTCGATCCCGCGTGTTCTCCTTGATCAAACCTTCGGTAATTGCGCTCACCCAAAGAAAGCTACCTGCGATCAGAAGGAGCAGGCAGATACCAAACATGATGCGGATCTTTCGCTCCAGGCTGGATTCACCAAGCACGCGTTTGATGGAGCGATACGACATAAAAACCGTTGAACACAAGAATACAGGACCCGCTCATTTTAGGAGGCTATCGCCTCTCTAGCCAGACGAATAAGAGGCCATCTGTGATATGCGAACTCGAAAAATCAGCATGAGACACTGGCGACTTAGAATTTTTCCAGTCGATATGCTCGAAAGCGGGTGAAGCCGGTTTTTAACGGCAAGTGTGAATCGACCTGTAGGATTTGGCTCTGCTTCTTTATCGCGAACACAAATTGGTAAACGCTTTAAAGCATGTCCTGAGGGTCGATGTCGAAGATCCATTGGACGTCGTCAATCGGTTTGATCAAGGCAGTCGCTTTTCTAATGACTGGCTGAAGCTGAGTGGCTCGGTCCGTTTGAATCAGCAGGTGGAATCGAAATTTGCCACGCAGTTTTTCTACGGGTGCGGGAGCGGGTCCGTTGATGTTCAGTTGTACCTTGAGATCGTCGGCAACTGACTGGATGGTTTCTGCGATCGTTTCCCCCATTTGTTCTGCACGAGCTTCCGAAGGGCTTCGTACAACAATTCGAGCGAGTCTTCCATAGGGTGGAAAGCCAACTTGCTGGCGCATGGGAAGTTCGCCATTGGCGAAACCAATGTAGTCATGCTGCGTGGCTGCGATGATGGCTGGATGGTCAGGGCTGAAAGTCTGTACCAGCACACGCCCGCCTTTGGGACCGCGTCCGCTGCGGCCAGCGACTTGAGTGACTAATCCAAAGGTCCGTTCGGCAGCGCGGAAATCGGGGAAGTGCAAGGCTGAGTCGGCATTGATGACTCCAACTAACGTTACGTTGGGGAAGTCCAGGCCCTTGGCAATCATCTGTGTGCCCAGCAAGATCTTGGTTTCGCCTTTTCGGAATCGCGCCAACGCAGCTTCGTGACTGCCGGGTCGTTTCATGGTATCGGTATCCATTCGAACGCAAGGTACATTGGGAAACATTGCGTTGATGTACTGTTCAAGTCGTTGGGTTCCCAGCCCTGAGAATTTGATGGCAGCGAAATCGCATTCCGGGCAGGTCTTGGGTTCAGGAGCCTGGTGATCACAGAAATGGCAAATTAATTTGTTGCCCTGGCGATGGTGGGTCATTGGGATTGCGCAATCCGGGCAGTAGATCACATGTCCACAACCTGGACATTGAATTCGCGTCGCGTATCCACGTCGATTCAGCAGCATGATGACCTGCCCATCATTGCTAAGGGCCTGTCGAATCTCCTGGCGCATTTTCTGACTGATCGGATTGACGCTTTTGCGGTTCGCGTAATCTACCCTCATGTCGATGGTGGCAACATCAGGAAGAGGCAGATCGAGTACGCGCTTGGGTAAACTCAGCAAGCGATATTCCTTGTCGATTGCCCGATGATAACTTTCCAGCGAAGGTGTCGCACTTCCCAAAATCAGTGGGGTCTTTTCCTGTTTCGCTCTCCAGTGGGCGACATCACGAGCGTGGTAACGAGGTGCTTTGTCTTGTTTGAATGAGTTGTCGTGTTCTTCATCGAGAATAATCAAACCGAGATGAGGGACTGGCGCGAAAACGGCACTTCGCGCGCCCACAACGACCTGAACTTTGCCCGCCGCGATTTGTTGCCAGTGCCAGGCTCGTTCGGCGGCAGAAAGATGGCTGTGCAAAACAGCGACCTGATCAAAACGTGCTCGAAATCGTTGCCGAGTTTGTGGAGTGAGGCTGATTTCCGGGACCAGGACGATTGCTTGCCGCCCATACTCGACAACTTTTTGAATCGCTCGAATATAGACTTCGGTTTTTCCACTGCCCGTGATTCCCAGCATGAGAAACGTTTCGTGTGAGCCCGTTTCGATGGCCGATTGAATCGAATCAAACGAACGCTGTTGGTCGGGATTGAGTGGCCAATCGGATTCACGTTGCTCGACTGGGATTTCGTGAGTCTTTTGCTGAACTCGTTTTTCGCTGGTGACAATCGCGCCGCGCCGTCTCAATGTCGAAATTGGGGCTTGGGTGCAGCCAACAGTTTGGGCCAGTTCCTTGGGAGTGAGGGCTTGGCTGCTGGCTGCAAGGACTTCCAGTACCTGCTTTTGAAGCTTGGTGATTTTGAATGAATCGGGGTTTGCCACATATTCTGGCGAGATGTTGGCGAATAGCATCTTGCGGGTGCCGGCATTGTCACGGATGCTGGTCGGTACGACGGTTTCTATAACGTTGCCAAGCGGGCAGACATAGTATTCGCTGATCCACCGAGCCAGATCCAAAAGCGCTGGTCGCATCAAGGGACGCGAATCGATAATTTCGGCAATGGGCTTCAGGCGAGATGAGTTAACGGTCGGCCCCAAAGGATGATTTGAGGTAACGACGTCCGTGCAGTATCCGATAATGCTGCGATTGCCCCGGCCAAGAGGGACCTTAACTCGCATGCTGCTTTTTAGAAGTGATTGCAGGTGGGTGGGGACGCTGTAGTCGTAGGGTCCATAAGGTGCTTCGGAAAAAACAATCCGCGCAGCGACCCAGTCACCTTGGTCATCCAGCTGCCAGGGCTCGGGGGCGGTGTCAAAAAGTTGATTTTGTGAATCTTGGTTCATGAAGGTTTTGGGACAGGTTTCCAATGTCGAAAAGCCATTGAACATTATTGGCCAGCGAATCGAGGGGCTCAATATACACGATAAGAATACCCGCCATGCGTGCCACGTTCGGTCGCCGGTTGAATTGAATCTATTTGAGGGAGAAATCGGCCATAGGAAAGCCATATTAATTCTGTTAAATTCGCCGAAGGCTTTTCGTGCCTAGTTTCAAGTATTCTTTACTAATAAGCTCATGCGTATCGGAATTTTTGGTGGGTCATTTGATCCCGTTCATGTTGGCCATCTAATTTTGGCCGAACAGTGCCGCGAGTTCGCAAGTTTGGACGAAGTCTGGTTTATCCCCTCAGCAACTGCACCTCACAAGGCCGGTGGGTCGACTGCAAGCGATCGTCAACGGATGGAGATGCTGGAGTTTGCATTGGCTGGACATGCTTCATTTTTGATTTCGGACGTAGAGATTAAACGAGGTGGAGTGAGCTACACCGTGGATACACTGGCTCAAATTGCCGAAGAACAGCCAGGCGATGAGTTGTTTCTGATGATCGGTGGGGATTCACTGCAGAATTTTGATACGTGGCGAAACCCAGAAAAAATCTGCGGTCTGGCGACGCCGCTAGTTGTGGCTCGACCGAATTCCGATCCCGTGAATTTGCAAAAGCTCTCGCCCTACGTGGATGAAGACAGTATGGCGGATATTCAACGGTATGCATTCGAATCGCGAATGATCGATATTAGCAGTACGGAAATTCGTACACGCGTTGGGGCGGGAACCAGTATTCGATATTTGACTCCTCGAGCGGTGGAAAAGTACATTGAGTCCAAATCGCTGTACACCGTGGAATAGCTCCTGGGTGTTTGGCGTATTCGATTAGGTAGCATCAGTGATGCTCAGAGGACCGCGTAAGTTGATCATCTTGACCAACCCGTAATTTGAATTTGACGGATTCTCAGAAATGCTCCACTACAAAGACTTTGTTCCAAAACAAATTACTGCCCCAGGGCTTTTCAAGGATGGCGATCACGAAAGCTTCGATCACGCCGTCGAAGCTGCCAATCAATGGCTCACAGAGACCAAAGTGAAGTTAATTAACCTGGAAACCGTGGTGTTGCCCAATATCTGGAGCCGCTGGGAAGAAGGGTCGGGTGATGCTTCCATCGGCACTAGCGGGGACACGCCTAGCCGTTGGCACCAGTTCTTACGATGCTGGTACCAGGATTGAGCTTAAAGTGCATTTGCCGCAGAGCGGCTATTTCTCATACCCCCTCAGACTTTGAGTCTGGCGTGAAATGTGCCTAACCAGAATAGATTCAGTCGTTTGCTGAAAAAATTGGATGAGCTTGGTGTATTGCGTCGTGGCGAGATAGTCGGCTGTAGATCGTGGGATAGGCTTCAATCGCTTCAAGCCTGTCATCCAAGGGCGGCGTTGATCGGCTCCTATCCCACGCTATGAATTCGAGGCCGGCAGTGGCTTCCCCTCACCGGTCGCAATGCCCGGAGAGAGGGTGTCTGGTTTTTGGCATCCGAGGATTATCCATGGAAACCCGACGCGTGAGCGAGGACGAACCTGACACGTCCTCGCTCACGCGTCGGGTTTCCAAAACAGGCGGAATTTGGATGTCCACGCCGGCGGCTTGGCGACAGTAACTCAGTCACTTCGTCTGCGCCATTGCCGAAGAGCGGCTATTTCTCATAACCCCAGACTTTCCAGTCTGGGGTAGAAGTGCCTACCAAAACCAAATCGTGGAGCGATGGCATCTGCCAGACAATTTGGGCTCAGGCAGCCATTTTTCGCTCAGGAATTCCCAGATGTCGCCGAAGTTCCAAGCTCAATTCTGATTCCGGAAGTGAAGGGTCTGCCAACAAAGTTTCAGAGACGAGCTCAAGTCGTTCGTCTACACTTAAACCCAAATCAATGAAGAGCCAGCGATTTCCGCCAAATTCGCAAACGCCACCATGGCTGCCTGCGAGTGCCTCGTACCGAATGCGGTATCCCATTCTTTCTGCAAGCGAAATTGCCTGTTCAAGTTTCTCTAACGTTCTCATCTTTTACCTCCTTGTAAAACTCGCCGTCTCTTCCCAGCTTATCCGCGTTGGGCGAATCGGATTATATGGGCTGACGTTTTAGAAACGAATACGAATTGGACGATACTTTTTGAGATGCGAAAGATACATGGAGGCCGTGAATTGGCCGGTTTTTTGTTGACTTCGCGTCCTGGCAGAACTTTTCTCCAATAAGTCAACGCAGAACGGACTTCTAAGTGACTAATCCGCATATCAGTCAGACTCAATCAAAACCGACAGCACTTTCAGAATTACAAAAATTGAAACAGGAAAATGAGCAGCTCAAAGAACAATTGACCCACGCTCAGAAACTGACTGCGCTCGGTGAGTTGGTTGGCACCACAACCCACGAGTTCAACAACGTGCTGATGACAATCATCAACTACGCCAAGATGGGGATGCGTCACGATGACGCAGAGATTCGCAACAAAGCGTTTACCAAGATCCTTGCCGGCGGCGAACGCGCTGCAAAAATTACTAACTCAGTTCTTGGAATGGCCCGCAATCGTAGTGAAAGCTTTGAGCTGACCTCCGTAGGCAAATTGATTGAAGAATCGCTGGTCTTGCTTGAGCGTGAGCTGCGAAAGTATCGAATTGAGATCGAGTTGGATCTCGCTGAAGTTCCCAAAGCTCCAGTGATCGGGAATCAAATTCAGCAAGTCCTGATGAATCTGCTGATCAATTCTCGTCAGGCGATGCCCGAAGGAGGCCGGTTGATATTGCGTCTCAAGTTTGACCAACAGACCAAAACAGTCGATATCTCGGTTCGCGATTTTGGTACTGGAATTCCGCAAGACAAACTGCGGAAGATCTTTGATCCCTATTTCACTACGAAATCAGGTCCAGATGCGACGGGCAAAGGCGGCACAGGACTTGGTCTGGCGGCTTGCAAGAACATTATCGACGCCCATGGTGGAAAGATCCGTGTTGAAAGTTCGGTTGGCAAAGGAACCTGTTTCACGATCAAGCTTCCCACCTCTCGACCGAATGTGCCAGCCCCGAAAATTCTGGGAATGCCAAGCAACGCAGTTGCGACGGACGCACCTATCACTGGCTGATTCACTTGGTTGCTTGGCCGTATTCTGATCTCGGCGTCAATCTCATGTTACCGGTTGGCGATGGATTGGGTTCCTGTGGCGCGTGGGATCCATGCCAAGCATAAATTGTACGCAGAGAATGGGCGCCGTTCTCCAGGCGTTGGAAATTTTCGATTGCCAGAATTTGCAGAATTGTCAGGATTCAGTTGCAGGCAATTGGCAATAAATCACCGGGAATGCCGAACTGACAAGTAAACTTATATCAACGCCATACCTGCCAGCCCGATGGGAATCTTTGGAGGTAGGTTGTCTTTGCGATCAATCACGCTCAATCACGCTCAATCGTATTCCTTTTGAATTGCTAATTTTTTTGATGACTCAACCATCCAAATTTACTCTTAAGAAAAAGCTGTTGAGTATCGCGGTTCTTGTCCTTGTTGCCGGCTTTGCCTATTTCTCGGCTTTCCACCAAACAGAGACGCCTCGACAAGTTTACCAGCACTTCAGGAATGTAGAGCGAATTGAGTTTTGTACGACCAAGCCAATTCCAAAAATTGATGGGGTGCCAGATGATTTTGGTTATGGCAACATTGAGGGGCATTCGATTGTCGACCGCGTGTACCTGACAAATCAGGCTTCAGTCATTGGTGCGATCTCATGGTCTGACCGAATGAACAACTCGGCCGTCGCAAAATGCTTCAATCCTCGACACGCGATTCGCGATGCAGAAAACAAGAACAACTATCTCTTAATCTGTTTCGAATGCATGCAAATGAGGTATAGCTTCGAAGGCAAGACAGATACGGTTCTGATTTCTGGCGCTCAGGTAAAGTTCTTTGACAAACTGGTGAGTACTCACTCAATGACCTGTGCGTCCGATTTGAAGTAAGTTGCTTGCAATGCAATGCAGACATGGAAGGTTTTTCCCTACACTCCATCGCTATAACCTTTCATGGTCGACACGATCTCGGGAAGAATTTCTTCCGAAGGACCGGTGAGTGAAAAGGTTGCGTGACATGTGAGTGGAGTTTCGTTTGGATTGATTTCGACAACGACTGCGCCCTGTTGAACGGCTGAAACGGCAAGTGCGGCTGCTGGGTGAACCACGGATGAGGTTCCGATCGAGAAAAATACATTGCAGGTGGCGGCCGCTGTCGATGCCGATTGCAAGGTTTCACGAGGGAGCCCTTCATTGAACCAAACAACGTCAGGTCGCATTAATCCACCGCATTCCTCGCAAAGAGGTGGTTGTCGTAGCGAGTCGTTTGGCCACTCAGTGGCGATATGATTGTTCTGGTAGCATTTGGCACGCATGATGTTGCCGTGCAGTTCGAGGACGTTACTGGCTCCGGCTTGTTGATGAAGTCCATCTACGTTCTGAGTGATCAATGTAAACTGGGGCACCAAACTTTCCATTTGGACGAGCGCAAAGTGCCCTGCGTTGGGTTTGACATTTTCGACTTTCTCTTTCCGCCATTGGTACCAGTCCCAGACGAGTTTGGGATCACGTTCAAAAGCCTGGGGCGTAGCGAGTTCGGTGGGTTCGTAATTGGCCCACAAACCGGTTTGTGCATCTCGAAACGTGGGGACGCCACTTTCCGCCGATACGCCGGCTCCGGTCATCGCAACGATGTGTTTGGCGTTTTTTAGGATCTTGGTAAGTTTAGATGGAAGTGTCATGGTGCCGGGGCGAGTAGAATTTCTGTTATGATCAATGTAACGTAGTCGTTCTGAAATAGGTGCGCAAAACGCGTTTCATTGGTAGCGCTTTGTTGAGATGTGATGACGAGACCCTTTGGGATCTGCCAACAAAACGGCCATCAACGAATCACTCTGGATTCAATATGAGTCAAGCAAAAAATCCATTCGTTTCCAATCCAATAAGCAGCGTTTCCACAAGACCGTTTCGCTTTAGCCACAGCAATGCGATCAACTTCGTATTCGAAAATCCTAAATGGATGCAGAATGTTTTGTTGAGTACCGTTTGTATGCTCATTCCGATAGTCGGTGCAATCGTAGTGTATGGTTACCATGTCGAGGTCATTGAGTGTTTGCATCGCGATCGTGGTCGGCGTTACCCCAACTTTGATTTTGACCGATTCAGCGAGTATCTTTCGCGAGGGGTCTGGGTGTTTCTCATCTATTTGATTTTCGGTTGTATTTTGGCGCCAGTGATGTGGTTCATCATTGGTGGTGGGATCGCGATGATTGGCATTTCGGCGACGATGGCAGGCGCCGATTCAGCCCCTTGGGCGCTGATCGTGACCATCCCTTTGTTTGTGGTTCTGGTGAGCGGCATGCTTATTTTTGCGAACATGATTTTGATTCCAATGATGTTGCGTGCAGGACTGACACAGGATCTTGGGCAGGGGTTCAACTTTGGTTTTGCGATGGAGTTTGTTGGCAATACCTGGTTGCAGATCGTCATTTCATCGTTATTCATGTCAGTTTTTTCTGTGGCAATGATGTTTCTGGGGCTGATGGTTTTTTGCGTTGGATTCTATGTCGCGGTCGCCTATCTTGGATTGGCAATGACTCATATTGGCTGGCAATTGTATGAGTTGCATCTTTCTCGTGGGGGCTCGTATATCCCTTTAAAGCCTCCGACTCCTTCTTTTCCTGTGCCTCCGGTGAAATAGATTCTGGATGTTCAACCTTTCAAGCTGGTTACCGATGCCAATTCGTCGTTTTTGTTTCATTTTGTTTTTGCTCTCGGTCTGTGGATCATGTCGTCAGCCAGACGAAATTGTCGTGCCTGTGCCGGTTGAGCATGTTCAAACGTTAGCGAACATCGAGTTGCCACTTGGATTGCCCGAATTCGTGGTCCCTGATCGCAATTCAATGACCAAGGAGAAAATTGCACTCGGAAAGAAATTGTTCTTTGACAAAAATTTATCATTGGATCGGACGGTTTCTTGTGCCAGTTGTCACGATCCGGAAAAACATTGGGGCAATGGATTGGCATTGGGCACTGGAGTCGAAGGGCACGTAGGGACGAGGAATGTACCCACTCTGATTAATGTCGCTTACTTTCGTCAATTCTTTTGGGATGGTCGAGCTGGATCGTTGGAATCCCAGGCTCTGCTTCCGATGCTCAACGAGAAGGAGATGGCAATGCCTTCAAGGGAGGCCATTTTTGAGCGTCTTGAAGAGAATCCAGAGTACTATGAACTGTTCGGGAAAGCGTTTGCGGACGGAGTGACCGTCAATAATTTAGCCAAGGCTTTGGCTTGTTTTGAGCGCACGATTTTGTCTGGCAATACACCCTATGATCGCTACATTGCAGGCGATCAGGACGCAATGTCCGATGCCGCCATTCGCGGGCTGAGGGTATTTAAAGGACCTGCTCGGTGCGTCAACTGTCATGTCCCGCCAACATTTATCGACCATTCTTTTTACAACCTTGGTGTTGGGATGGACAAGGACAAACCCGACTTGGGTAGATATCACGTTTTTCAAATGGAGTCTGCCAGAGGAAAATTTAAGACTCCCACGATGCGAGATATCGCCAAGACTGGTCCATACATGCATGATGGAAGCATCGAAACCTTAGAGGAAATCGTTGAACTCTATGATCAGGGCGGGATTCGCAATCGATATTTATCAAACGAAGTGCGCAGGCCGCTTCGATTGTCCGAGCAAGACAAAAAGGATCTCGTCACCTTTATGGTCGAAGGATTGACTTCGAACGACGAATCCAACACTGAGGCCAAGTAGTCGATCGTCGTTGGGCTTACGGAGAAACCGGTACACGGTCGTTCAGGATCTGCTCAGCCGCCAGTTTCCCAGGCCCACCACACACGCAGCCGCCGGGGTGGGTTCCGGAGCCACATTGATAGTAACCTTGGATTGGAGTTCGATATTGATTCCAGCCAGGAGCTGGACGGTTGAAGAACAATTGCGAAGCGAATAGTTCTCCACCGAAAATATTTCCTTCGGTCAAGCCGACGAGATTCTCGATGTCCAAGGGTGTCACCACTTCGCGATGAAGAATCAGTTTGCTAAACCCCGGAAAAAATTCTTCCAGAGTTGATTGAACCGTATCGCCAAGATTCTCCCGCTCCTGTTCCCAATCGCTATTTGCCAAATGATAGGGTGCATACATGACGAAGCAGGACATAATATGCTTGCCGGGTGGGGTCATGTCTGGATCAAGTGTTGACTGGACACAGCAATCCAGGAATGGTCGACGACTGAATCGACCCGCTTCGCAGTCTGCGAATGCTTCTTCGAGATATTCAATGGATGGGCCAATATTGGTAAAGCCTGCGTAAATATCTTCGCGACCTTCCAATCCAGGGAACTGGGGCAATCCATCCAGTGCGAAATTGACTTTGGCTGCCGTTCCCTGAAACTTGTACTGCTGAATGGCGCTGACAAGGTCCCTGGGTAAATCGTCAGCATCGACCAACTGAGTGAACGTGCGTCGTGGATCGAGTGCGCTGACCACAATATCAGCGTGGATTTCGGTTCCATCGATCAGCCTTATGCCAGTTGCGGTACCTGCCGAGTAAATAACTTTTTCGACTGCGGCATCGGTTCGAATCGTTCCCCCAAATCCTTCTACGGCGCGGGCGAGCGCTTGGGTCAGTTCTCCGTTGCCACCTTTGTGAAAACCCCACTCTCCGAAAACGCCGTCATATTCCCCCAGTTTATGGAATAGCCAAACGAGTCCCGATTCTTTGGACCGGGGACTGCATTTGCTGCCAATGATTCCGCTGCTGGCGAGCATCGCCTTGATGAGATCATTCTCCAGATACTCATCGAGGATCTCAGCGGCGCTGGACGAGGAGAATTTATCGATCATTTCGCGAACGTCGGGGTCGAGTCCAGACAGGTAATCGGAAAGAGCTTTCGACTTGGCGATCTCTTCAGGGGCTTGGCTGAGACTGTTTGGTGGAATTTGATCCATCAACGGCTTCAGAGCGTGGCAGACTCGATCAATGCGAAAGCTAAGATCTCGGTAGGCTTCGGCATCTTCGACGGAGTGTCTTGCAAGTTCATGGTAGTTCTCGTCGGAGTCTGCACCGAGAAAAAGGTACTCACCGTTGAGTCCCGGTTGAAACGTATGGGTGAGCGGGATCACCATCATTCCATGCTTGACTAAATCAAGATCCTGGACAATGTCCGGTCGCATCAAGCTGACGGCGTATGAGAATGTCGTAAACTTGAACCCTGGAATGAGCTCTTCTGTGATGGCTGCGCCACCCACGAGAGAGCGTTGTTCCAGTACCAAGGTCCTCAGATTTTCCTTGGCCAAATAGCCGGCATTGATCAAACCGTTGTGGCCGCCGCCAATTACAATTGCGTCGTATTGATTGGATTCAGGCATTTTTGTTCCCTGTGTTCAATTTGGCGGTTTTTCGGGATGGATTGTAAAATGGCATCGAATGGACTCGCGCCAGAATGTTCTGTGGTTTTTTGATCACGGGGAATTCTAGATCGACTTCGGTTCCTGGATTCGATAACTCCAAAGGTAGTTTTGCGATCGCCAGCGGTTTTCTCAGAAGTGATGAGAAAAGGAAGCTACTTGCATATCCCGCATAGTCCCATTCTTGGGTGCCGCGGCGATAAATGCTCATGGTGGCTTCTCGATACAGTTCGTGTTTTGGAGGAGCGATTCCTGCGTTCAAGTGCACTCGTTCATAATCATGCCAGTCGACGGCAAGACCGGTCGTCGTCCAGCGACTCGTGTGATTCGCCATTTCATTTTGGATTGCTGTACGACCGACAAACTCGCGGTCATCCTGGTTGATATCACCAAGCATCCATTTCCAGCCCAATTCGATCGGTGTTTCTCGTTCGGCGTCGACTCGGGCGAATCGCGCGGACTGAAAATCGACTCCCAAAAGGAGTAACCCGGCCTCTACCCGCGACATCTTGAGGGCTGTGGTTCCAATTGGAGTGATGTTGAATCCGCTTCCTGCTGACATGATTGCATCCCAAACGGGAACTGCATCATTCGATTGAATCCATATCTCGAATCCAAGATCCCCCGTAAATCCGGTCCGGGAAATCACTACAGATCGATGGTCAATTTGGGTTCGGACCAAGTGAAAGTACTTCAGGGACTCCGCGTCGCCAGTTAGCTGTTGGATTACGTTGAATGCGTGTGGTCCTTGCATCGCGAGAATCCCGTACTCGCAGGAAATGTCCTCGACGCTGACGTTGGTTAGATTCATGTCACGGGCAATATTGCGAAAGTGCCTCAGGGAAGGTTCGGCCGAAGTCAGCCAAAATTCGCTGTCTGTGATGCGCATGATTACGCCATCCTGCACCACAAATCCCGCATCGTTACACCAAGCGGTGTATTGGGCTTGTCCGCTAGCGCATGAATTGATGTTTCTGACCATCGCTCGGGTTAAGAGCAAATTTGCCTCTGGCCCCGAGAATCGATACTTGAACAATGGCGAGGTATCGAGCAGGGAAACCGAGTTTCGAATTGCATAGTATTCGTTGGTCTCAGAATACTGATATCGAGGAGCAACCAGATAGCCTGACCAGTTTTTCCAAATTTGGGTCCGGTTAAGAGGTTTCAGTCGCAGATGGAACGGTGTCGTTTTTGGCATGGGGAATGAATGGGGAAAGTGATGTTGTTTTCAGGACCGAGAAAGGGCTGCTAAAAGGCATATTGCAGTCGTCCTAAGGCTTTTCTCGCAATGAACTTACGATGAAAACGACGCAAAAACCGCTAACCCAAAAAAGAGATGCGATCTAAAGTCCGCTGTAACGATTTCGATAAAGCGTGTTTCCGCTTTTAGGGAAAGAAAATTCATTTTTCGACTCAATCGATGAATGGCATCGTTCTATCGTAGTGGATTCTGCTGACCAGGCAAACAATTCGTAACGGTTTGAGCAGTTTTAAGGGGTCCTGACCAGGTAGCTTTCTAGAGTTTTGTGGGATCGTCTTCAAGAAATTGGATTCATCGAGCGATTCATAGAGTAGAGTTTTTTGGCTCTCCCTTTTCATTTGCCAACTGTTTTTTGATCCGACTTCAAATTAATGAATACCAGAGAGATAGGTCGTTTGGCGAACCGAGTCGAGCTGTCCGCAAATTTTGCAGGCTCGTCCAATGACCGCGTTGGGGCAGAGAATGCCTTTCATGAGGCACTTTCGTCCACTTTGACATTGCTTGACCTGATCGACCCCTATTGGTTGAAAGACGTTTTGGCGGCGGTGGAAAACGGTTTTGTGGCCACGATGAAGACGCTTGAGGCCAATGATGGATGGGCTGATTTTCTGACGACCAAGACGGATCTGATGCATCAGATTGGAATCCATCAGAAGGCGATCGAACGTTTGGGCACCATTACAAATCAGTGGGATCGATCACTGGTGACCTACGATCAATTTGTGTTTTCGCTGGAAGATCTTTCGCATATACTTGGAACGCCAGAGGATGTCCTGTTTTCCACGTTTTTCCCAGATGGATAACTTCGTCAACCGAATCTATCAACTGGCCAACATCCTCTACGGCATCACGCTGATGGCTGGTTCTGATGAGTTTGGGCTTCAGAATCCAGCGATTACCTGTTCGAGTGCGAAGCTGGTTGTGGACAACATCAATGCGCTAAGTGTATTGGTGCAGGAGTCTTCCTGAAACGTCGGCTCAACGTATTATCAAAAAAACTGCAGGACGCGTCGTAAAACATGTCCTGCAGTTTTGTATTTCTAAGTGTGTTATTTCGAAAGCCTCATCCCGCAAAGAGGGAAGATTTGGTTGATCAACCTGCTTGAAACGCAACTTCTTCGTAGGGCTGAATGACGACAAATCCCTGGCCTTCAAAATGGGACTGAACGGACTCGCCACTGCCACGACCAAAAAATGTCTTCAGGGAAACATCCGTCTTAAATTGTGGTGAAAGTCCGCCCGACCAAGCAACGGTTGCGTTCGGATCCGTGGTCACGGGGCTGCTCGGCGGTAAACAACCAAGGTGATGGGATCGTAGTGAGTCGTAAAGGCGACCATTCCAGTGCCCTCAAGACGCACATTGAACAGGCCACCAGCCAGCATCGCTGAAACCTTTTTCATCATCTTGATTTCGTATTTAATACTGTTCTCAAACGCCAAGATGTCGTTTCCGTTGACGAAAATTGATTCGTTTTCGAGATTGAGAATGGTGATCTTTTTGCCATAGTCGGCAAGATAAACCTGGCCTTGGCCTTCGGCCTTTGTGAGACGAGTGCCTTCGCCGGTCACCGCTTTTTTGAGGAAGTTTCCCATTCCCTGTTCAAGCAGTTTTTCTCGCGTGAATTTGACATTCCCTCGATAGGAAATCATTGAGCCCATTTTTGTCCAGATGGAACCATTGAGGTTAAGTTCCAGGATCCGTTCGGTTTCGAGCTCGAAAACTCCCTGACCATGATCTTGTTGTTGCGTGTGTTGGACGAATTCTTGAATGCTGTATCGCGACACCTTGGTGGCTCCTTTTAACCGAACTTAGAACTAGGTCCAATTGGAAACGACCAGAACAAGGGCGTCAATCTAAGTAAGTGGGACTTGGCCTATTTTTCACCTCATTGAAGTTGATAGAGAAAAAGCCACAAACCAGATGGCCTATTTAACGATCGGATTCGTTCAAGGTGCTTCGTTCAAGTGAATTGTTGAAGGTGTCTCGTTTGATTTGAAGTCTAGCCATCAGTTCCTTTCTCGTTGCTCCGAGTCAATTACGTCGGAACATGTATGAATTTGCTTTCTGAAATTTTGTCAGAAAGTCTTTTTACTTCACGTCACCCATCATTCGTGATTTGAATTGATGGGAGTGAAAACCAGCATCGCCAGACCGGCAAGCCCAACCACAATTGCCACTATTTGGAAAATCGCGCGATGAGGGTAGCTTTCAATCATTCCGCCGACCTGACCGGCAATCAAGTTGCCCAAAGCCGCAGCAATGAACCAGATCCCCATCATTTGACTGGCGAATTTCTCAGGAGCCAGTTTGGTAATGGTCGAGAGTCCGACGGGGCTGATGCAAAGTTCTCCCGTTGTGAAAAGTAGATAGGTTAAGCATAACCAGGATTGTAATACCCGCCCCTGCTCTCCAGAGAATTCCGTGTCGACGGCAGCTCCACCCGCCAACCCTGCGGCATACATCAAAACGAAAAAACCCAGGGAAAGCTGAAGCATACCCAAGGCAAATTTTAGTGGGATATTGGGGTTTAGGTTCTTTGCAGCCAATCGAATCCAAATCGCGCCAAAAACAGGTGACAAAGCAATGATGAATAATGGATTGATTGCTTGAAGGAATTCTGTAGGCAACAAGTATCCGATGAAATTTCGGTTCGTGAAATCGCGAACGAAAACATTGATTGAAGTAGAGGACTGTTCAAAGGCGGACCAGAAAAGGGCCATGACAACAAACAAGATCCCAACGGCGAGTACTTTTTTGCTCTCGGCCCACTCTAGTCCAGTAAAGAAGGCGACGTATCCCAGGAATATTGCGACGATGGCCAGGATGAAATAGCCCATGAATTGAGCCACGCCGATCCAACTTAGGACAAACATGCCTGCCATATGCAAAGTGGTCAGGGCTCCAATCAAGATGGCCGTCCCGATGAGGGAAAAGACTGCCCAATTTTTTTGGCAGATTGCAGCTCCTCGGTCGTCGATTTTGGATGAAGTCCAATGCTTCCCAGAGACTTCTGCCCAAGCACATACCAAACGACTCCGATGGCCATCCCAATTCCCGCCAGTCCAAATGCATAGTGCCAGCCAAATGACTGTCGAACTGCTCCGCACAACAATGGTGCGGCAAACGCGCCAATATTGATGGCCATGTAGAATATGGAAAAGCCTGCATCTCGCCGGGCACTCGTATCATCTCGATAGAGTTCGCCAACCATCGTACTGATGTTTGGTTTCAGCAAGCCGGTTCCCACAATGATCAACATGAGTCCGGCATAAAAGAATCCGATATTGATTTCCGTCGCCACCATGGAGAAATGTCCCATCGCAATGATGATGCCTCCCCACATGACGGCCGCCCTTTGACCGATCAATCGATCTGCAAGCCATCCTCCAGGAAGTGCCAAAAGGTAGACTCCCGAGTTATAGAGTCCGGCAATTGCTCCCCCTGTTTGTTCATCAATGCCAAGTCCCGATTGAGGGCCCTCGGATACTTCTTGGATGATGAACAGAAATAGCATGGCTTTCATGCCGTAGAACGAAAATCGTTCCCAGATTTCTGTGAAAAACAATGTGCTCAGAGCACGTGGATGACCGAGGAAACTTTTGTCACTTGTCGGGTCGTTGCTCATGATGGCTCCTGAGACAGTTTTTGAAAGTAGGCTCGGTATTCCTGAATGGCTCGTCGCGCAAAAAGCAATGTGATTGGGATATTGACCCACAACATGACCCCCGTCCCCAAGTTGGCCAGGTGAGTCAACTCCGTTTGGCTCTGCACGATTCCTGAGCAGGAGAAAATGATGCCGATACAGAAGAGAATTCGGTAGGTCGTAATTGCTCGGTCTCCAAAAAGAAACTGAATCCCCTGCTGGCCATAGTAGCTCCACGAAATCATGGTGGAGATTCCAAACAGCCAGGTGGCCAACGTGACAAGCCACTTGCCCAATCCCGGTTGGAGTCGATCGAAGGCAAGTGCAGTCAATGAGGCTCCGGCATAGGACTCGAAAATTTCGGGTCCGCGAATTTCGGGTTGTTCTGTCGCTTCAATGGGTTGCCATTGAACCATCAAAGTGCCTTGGTCATTCAGGATGATCGAGCCGTTCAAATGCTGTGTGGTTGTTCCTTGGTCGCCGGGAATATTTACAAGGCATGTGACCTGATTTCCCGCGAGCCAATCGCGATCTGTTCGAACAGGAGGTGGTGTGTCTTCGATGACCCATCGATTTTCGATGGACTGAATCAGAGGCGTTTGCTCAAAGGCGAACTCGGCTTCGCGATTCCAAACTCCGCTAAGCAGGATAACCAAGCCAGTCAATGTGCAAACGACAATCGTATCGATGAAGGGTTCAAGTCCAGCAACAATGCCTTCGCGCACAGGTTCATCCGTTTGTGCAGCAGAGTGCACGATTGGCGAAGACCCCTGCCCTGCTTCGTTGGAGAAAAAGGCTTGTTGCATTCCAATCGAAAACACAGCTCCCATGGTTCCGCCGAGAAATGCGCCCTGCGATCCGCTAGTGGAAAATGCGGATTGAAAAATCAAACTGAACATGCCAGGAACTTCACTCGCGTTCAAGGCGATAACGTAAAGTCCTGCAAGCAAGTAAACACCACACATCAGCGGGACGATTTTCGACGTCACGGAACCGATCCGCGTGATGCCGCCGAGAATGACCATTCCTACGATGACCGCCAGAATGATGCCGACCGCGATGGCGGGAATTCCAAAGAACTGTTGGGTGACGTTGGAGGCATTCCAAGCTTGAAAGAATAGTCCGCCAGTGAACGTGGCAATCAAAAGAGTTACACAGAATGTGGCCGCGATTGCCGTGGCAAGGGGTGCCAGGATCGGAACATTTTCTTTGAGGCCACGAGAAACGACCCACATAGGGCCGCCTTTGATGGTCGCTCCGTCAGTCGTTCGATAGAGCATCGAAATTGTGACCTCCATTGTCTTGAGCGCCATACCAAGCAGGCCAACGATCCACATCCAGAACAGGGCGCCGGGTCCCCCCACGGAAATCGCCAGTGCCGTGCCTCCGATATTTCCAACGCCCACAGTTGCCGAAAGGGCGGCAGATAATGCCTGGAAATGGCTGATCGCACCAGGATCGTCCTTGTTGTCGTAGCGTCCAAACACGACCGCGAGACCATGAGTCAACGATCGAATTTGGGTGAATCGGGTCCAGACGGTAAAAAGGAGCCCCGTCGCGAGTAACCCGAGAATGACCCACGGATGCCAGATGACTCCATTGATTCCCGCGAGTGATTGGTTGAAAAAGTTGAGCATTGGCAACGCTTTGTAGAAAATCTGAAACCACATGAACTTGTCGATTCACACATTAGTCCGCCAGGAACATTCAGCGTCTATTCAGCAACCTTCCCGGAAGCTAGGCTGAGCAGGAAGGTGCTCGGAGGGAGCCGCTTGAACGTTGGGATATGCCCCGGTTCTGTGAGTTTGTGAGAAAGTCGTCAGGAGTAGCGTTTGATGAAAATTGAGGTTTTCGGCAGCGGGATCATTGCCTTGTCGACTGCGGTTCGTGCTCAGGAACTTGGGCATCAGGCCACAATACGATTCACGAATGAGGCGGGGCAAAAGGGTTGGCATGGGTTTTTAGAAACTGCGAAGGCGACCTCTACTTCATGGGCGGCAGCAGCATTTTGGACTCCGTTTGCGACAGGAAATTACAAACGAGCCTGGGCTTTGGATACCCTTCATCGGTTTAGGTCTATTGCTCAGGAGGTTGACCGATGCACCGGGGTGACGATTGGGGCGGCCTATTTCTACTATCAGAATTCCGCAGAAATTGTCGAAGCCCGAAAGCATTCTCTTTGGTGGTTATCTGATCCTCTTACCTTCATGAAGGATTGCTCGGACGTGACAGTGGAGCCAAAAGAAGTTCGGGTAGGTGACACGATGTTTCGATTCAGAATTGGCTGTCGCTTCCGATCGTTGAGATGTCCAGTTACCTGCCCTACCTGGTTGAGTATGCGAACCAGATTGGCGTCAGGTTTGAGTCCCAGCCCTCGCTGTTAGATCGGGAGGATGTTTTTGGGGGCAACGATGTTGACGCGAAGGTTATTGCCTGCGGAGGATGGACTCCAGCCACGGTAGGGTTTTCTGACGACCAGCTGGAAGGCCTCTCCGGGCAGATTTTCCAAGCGAGTTTTGAACCTGAATCGCGAATCGCCAACGAAGTTCATTCGGTTTCGATGCCCGATGGATCTCGACCGGCCTACGTGGTTGCCAATGCAGATGCAGCTTGGCTGGGGGCACCGCTTTTACCGAACATTTTGAACTGGGCAAACATCGACCCGAATACCAGGCCGCAGAGGAGCCTCGAGTGATTCGGCAAGTTGAACAGCTGGCCGATGTTCGGGTCGATCAGACTTCAGTTCCGCTGGAAAGACGATCAGGCATTCGCCCTTTTCGATCGGTCGTCCGAGTCGCACGATTAGTGAGTGACAGTGCGATCCCCATTGTTTTGAATTATGGGCATGGAGGCGCGGGAGTTAGTTTGAGTTGGGGGTGTGCTGATGAAGCCATTCAAATCGTTGAAAGTGGTTGTCGTTCGGTGTTCGAATTAGACAACCATTGATTGAATCGTTCTATTCCAACTACGTTACGCTATTCGAGAGGTAATGCCGTTCTTCGGTCGGCAACAACCGTGGGCACGCCCGCTACCGGGACAACTTCACCCGTCATTCGGTGCGGATCTTTTGAGCCCCAGAGACGAATGAAAGCTTCGGGTTCAACGCCCAGTGAATCGGCAATTCGAGAAATGTAATTGAAATAGCGATGATCTGAGCCGCGTCATGAATTGCCCGGTCGTCAAATCCATGTTCACGGAGGAGGTCCAGATCGTCAGGTGACATACTGCGTTGTTCGTGTGTAAGCTTCGTCGCGAATGCGCAAAGCGCCTTGTCAGAGTCGGAAGATCGGCGTCCTGCCAATTTTGAACTAGTGTGTCGACTAATTGATCGGCCGCTTTATCGTCCAGCGTTGTCACCTCAACACGGAGGTCATGAGCGTGGGATTGAGTTCAGTAAACACAGCCAATTTTTGCGGAAACGACAGTTGCCAGCATTTCTCGCTGTTGCCGACTCAGGGGAGATTCGCCATGCATGAGCGCACCATACATTGCCATGCTGGCACTCAGGACGTCTGGGTTAACGCTCATGACCCGCAGGATGTTCCAAACTCTTCCCTCCGCACGTTCCATAGCGGCAGCAAATTCTTCTTTTAATTTGCCAGTCGCTTCTTCAACGGGGACCTGTTTTATCCAAGCCATAATGAGTCACTTTGTTACTGTAGTTTGATGCGATACGATTGGCAGGCATCGTACTATAACGCGCAGGAAAAGGGCAGTTGTGATTCACCTGGTAAAATGAAAGTGCACGATCAATTCGCAAACGGATTGGTCGTGCGCTAATTTGTTTCTCAATTTTTGTGTCAAGACATACGTTTAACGGCCTCTTCTGCGTTGTGTACTATCGATCTGGACGCGAGACTTGATGTCCTCAGCCTTCCATACGATGTTGTCCCGTTTTCCAGCACGAATCTGTTGTCGGGTCATTGGGACTTTATCAAAGGCGCCCAATCCACTGTTCAGCATATCTCGTAGAAGCGTTTTCTTCTTGGTTGGACGCGACCGAAATCACTTTTCCTTCCAGTCCATAAGTCCCCGGTTGAACGACAAATACTCCATCGCCTTTGGGAACGCCTATGATTTTGGCAAGTTCTTCTGACGAGCCAGTTTTCGCAAATGCAAATCGACCACGGAAGTCTGCACTCCATGCAAGCTGGGCAAGTTCCTGTTCAACTGCCGAACGATTTTCTTCGTTTTCGATGGAAACGATAACGAGTGGTTGATTGTCACATGCAGCGACGTTCAGTGCTCTGCGTACATCAACAACGTAGGGAACAGTGGAGTCACTAGGGAGTTCATCATTACCAGGAAAACGCTTGGCGATTTTCTTCATGGCCCGAACAAGGCCGTTCAGGGTTTCTTCTTCGGAACCAGCGAACGATTGTCGCGGGGCGCGGCTAGATCCCGAAAGGGACGTTTGACCGTCCGGAGCTAATAAAACGAACGTTGTATTGGCAACTTCAAGTATTCGTGATCCACCGACGGTTTTTAGGAAATCACCTTCTTCAACATTTTCATAGGTCACCAAGCGTGCACATACGAAATCGCGTGAGGCTTCCAGAAGTTTGGCTTCGGATAGGATACTCCCATCCATTGTTTGCTTGGCCGCTCACCATTTGCCTGGAACGCCCTGGCATTCGGGTCGTGCCGCGATCAAAAGAATAGGGCGTTCTGTTAGTGCGGCCTCAGCCCGCGCAGAATCAAGCGTGCTATACCACGCAATTTTCTCGGTGTTCTGCGACGATTGGTGTTTATTGTTTCGTTGGGCGTTGCAATTTGTCGTCAATGCGATCAGGAAGATTGCGGCGGCCAAAGTAGCGGTTTTTCTCATTTTTTTGTCCTGCAAAGTAAAATTTCGTAGCCATTTGCTTCATTAGTAGTCTTACGCGTGTCATTGGATTGCCCGCAGAAAAAAGCAAATTCACAAAAATATCAGAATTGCCGTCTAATCGGCCAACGCCTGTAAGATAAGTAAATGAAGATTTTGAATGATGGATCAGTTTTTGACTGGGGATTCACTTCAATTCAAAACGCCATTGACGATTGTCCAAAAAATGGAACCTATGCCAAATCATCAACCGGATAACGATAGTGCAGATGTTTTTGTCGAATTGCTGGTTAAGCATCGGCATTCTTTGTATGCCTTCATCGCGAAACAGTTGATTAATCCGGCAGACGCGGAAGATGTTTTTCAACGGACGAGTATTTCGCTTTGGAAAAAGAAGGACACGTTTGATGCAGATGGAAGTTTCTTTCATTGGGCCTGCGGATTTGCCTTTAACGAAGTACGGAATTTCTTGACGACTCAACGCAGGAATAAGCTTCACTTTGACGTTGAACTGACAACCTTGTTGGCAGAAGAGGCAAAGGCCGAAGACCAGGTTTCCGAAAACCGACTGATTGCACTGCGTGAGTGTATGACTCAGCTCTCCCAAAGACAGCAAGAGATCATGCAGCGATGTTACTTCGGCGAGACCAGCATTTCGGAGGTCGCCGAGTCACTTGGGAGACAGCGTGGTGCGCTTTACAAGCAAATTGCTCGTTTGAAGGACAAGCTGTTTGAGTGCATTCAATTGCGAGTGGCCCCGTCAGGAGCAGGCCAATGATCGAGAAGAGAGTTTCTGATTTGATTGAGGTGCTCATTTCGGACGAGATCACAGCTGAACAGCACGCGGAATTGCAAGACATCCTCATGGCAGATTCGGCTGCCAGGGAGTTGTTACGCGCCCGGATGGACATGGAATGCAGCTTGAGAACCTGGGCAACGGAAGCAACTCCAGGTGAGGTGTTTGTTGCCTCAGGTTCCGAGGATTCGAGATTCGGGCTGCTTGCTCTTGCCGCAACGATCATCCTGGTCATGGTTCCGCTTGCGCTTTGGTACAGTTTCTCCAACTGGTCTGACTCCCACGCGACAAACCCGGATACAAGAGTCGAGTCTCCAACACTTTTACTTGGGGCAATTCGACAACAAGCGGATTGTGTCTGGGAAAACCGGTCCGCCATGTTCGCCAATGGATTTACTACTGGAACACTCGCATTGACCAGCGGCCTTGCCGAACTGCAGTTTCATTCTGGAACGAATATCGTTTTGGAGGCTCCCTGCGAACTCAAAGTTATATCCGCTGCCTCTGCAATGTTATTGGCTGGAAGTGTTTTTGCCGATGTGACGGAACTGTCTGACGGGTTCACCTTGCAGACGCCCGAATTGACGATTTCAGACGAGGGAACCGAGTTCGCCGTCGTATTGGATGAATCCTCAACGGAAGTTCATGTGTTTGACGGTTCGGTATTATGCAAGCCGACCGATGATGCCAGCGGGGCCGACGAGGCGAACGAGCGTATCGCAGCCGGGCAAGCTCGTCGATTTCTTCGGGCGCGTCCAGGCAGGCCGAATCGAATTCCTTTTGAGGCAAGACGATTTGCCCGACAGTTAAAAGTTGAGGTTCAATCGGCAGCAGGCGAATCCTTGTTGGCATATGACGGATTTGAAAACCCTGCCGGGCGAATGCGACCAGAAAAGAACGGATTTGGGTGGTCGAGTGGGTGGAAGCTCGTTGGACGGGAACAGGATTTACCATCGATTGTCGTTGCTCCAGAGGGTCTTGTGTTTGGCGCCAAACGACCTGGACGGCAGCTGCTCAGACTCGAAAACCATGACAAGATTCGCCGTCAGTTTGAGCAATCCATCTCGGTGGATGATGATACGTCGATTTTTGTGAGCTTTCTTCTCAATACTCCATTAAATTCAGAAAACCCGAATGCGAGTAAGCTGCTCCAGGTTTCACTTGTACCCGCTGATGCGTCGCGAGGCAATTTGCGTAGGCGTGGAACGAAAAGCACTGCCTTTGGTGTCACCGATGAGGGTTTGCCATTTGTGAAATGTGAAAACCAAATTGTTCCAAGTGCTCCAGCGATTATTGACGGAACCGATTATTTTGTAGTATTTCGTGTCCAACGAGTTGGTGACGGAATCAAGTCCAGTGTCAGGTTCTTTCACGCATCGGAATCGCTTCCACAGTTCGAACCTACGGTATGGACGATCCAGGACCAACCCGTTCAAAAGGATTTCGAGGCACGGGCATTGCGGATGGTCGTTGGTGAAGACGCAGCTTGGGAGATCGACGAGTTGAGAATTGGCACCACATGGCAATCGGTCCTGCCGCACACACTTTTGCCTGGGCAATGAGCAATGATGACCGATATGACTTCCCGTTCTCGGACGCCGTAATACGCGCGACTTGCACCCGAGCTTTGTCCCCGTTTGATTTTCGGGTGGCATGCTTTACACGTAGAGGCTGTGACTTTTCATTCGTACATGAAGCGATAACTTAGAAGCAGTGCTTGATGGAAACCCGACGCGTGAGCGAGGACGTGTCAGGTTCGTCCTCGCTGACGCTTCGGGTTTCCATTGATTCCGCAAGAACGATGAATCCTCAAGAATGCATTTGCCGCGGCGCGGCTATTTCCCTTAGCCCCAGACTTTCAGTCTGGGGTATCATCCCCAACCAAAACCGAGTCGCGGAGAGATTGTGAATTTATCATCTCGGATTGAGAAAAAGATACAAACGCGCTAAAACGTATTTATGAATTCTAAAAATAGTATTGCGCGAGTCAATCATCCCGAGCGTTGTCAAATGGAAATGCGATTTCATTCGCTTGACCAGATGCTCTACCAAGACCATCAAGCCCGTATTGTTTGGCGATTCGTTCAAACACTCGATCTGAGTCCTCTGTATCAAGAGATCCAGGTCTCGGGTACAACCCGGAAGTGCTTTTATCGTTGTGGCTTCTGGTGACGCTTGAAGGGATCGGCTCTGCCCGAGAGTTGGCTCGCCGTTGTGAACGCGACATTCCGTACATGTGGCTTTGTGGGGGGATCGGAATCAACTACCACATGCTGAGCGATTTTCGTGTCGGGCAAGGAGAGTTTCTTGAGCAGCTTTTGACTGACGGCGAGGTTGTGACTTTTTCATTCACTTCGAATGGTTTCGCGTTTGCGATAGGTTTTATGGAAACCCGACGCGTGAGCGAGGACGTGTCAGGTTCGTCCTCGCTCACGCGTCGCTCGTGTAATGGGGCGCACTTCAAATCAACTCGTGATAGAACGCGGGGCTCGAAGTTAGGTGCACTCCACCATCCCAATCGCCAATTCGTCGGCGAGTCGATAGTGTCCTTGAACGGTCACGATATGTTGGGGGTTGGTCAGGCGTTTGCGGAGCGAATGAATGTGGCGAGCCGCTGCATTGGTGACTTCGGCGCGTAGCGCGCCTTGGGGTGCAACACGCTGTCCGACGGTTTGAACCTCGACTCCTTCTTGGTTTTGCAATCTTGCATGAATCAATCCGGACCAAGTGAGAGCTTCGTTTCCATCGGCTGTCAGCACGATGGAGGATTTTTTCGATGGCGAAAATGCTTTTCCACCCAACTCAATGGATTGGTCTTTTTCTGGCCAGCGAATGATATCTAATTCTGACTCAACGTTTCGTTTCTCCGCGTCATCGCTATTGATCAGGCAACGGTTTTTGATGCCTGCCGCATCGAGCCAATTGAGATGCCAAGGAAAGTAAGAGTTGAGATGACGATCAAGGAACGGGACGACGACACGTTCCATTTCGTATTTATTCATCACATCGCGAGGGTCGTGTCCCGCAGCCAGCAGCTCTGATCCAAAAGTTGCTTCGTATCCTCGCTTGTTGGAAATGAATGCACATTTGGGAGCTCGAGCACCAGCGATGCCACGAACCGTGCTGGCCAACATGGTGGAGTCCCACCAGCGTTCACGTGGGATAAACTTAAGTGATTCGAGGTCGATATCTTGAACAAGTAATCCTCGCTTTTTGATCAGACTGGCGATTTTTTTGCAGTATTCGTTTTGGCTGGTAAAAACTTCATCAAACAAAGGTTCGATTTGTTTGCCAGCTGTGGAGAATAGATCTCGTTGATTCAGGCGAGACGCGATCTGGACCCCTGGATAGCCTTTTAGCCATTCCAGAATTGCTGCGTCTGTATCCGGCCCCGCTCGATCGAGACAAACGATGGTCATGTGGGAAAGCAATCTTGCCGCATTGCGCTGTATCGTTCCGAGCAACTCGGAAATATGATAGACACGGTCCTCGACGACAACGATAGGTCGCGAGGAAAATTCGTTCGAGAGTAGCCGGTTCACGTCCAATTCAATTCAATTCCTGTACAAAGCAAACACCGATGATAGACAAGAATGTTACGGATCGAAACCGATTCATCAACGGAATCTTGATCGTTGCCGCGATTGTACTGTTGGTGGCTTCGATTTATTCGGTCTATTCAGCTTGGCGTGTTGGATTGGCGCAGAGTCGTGCGGAAACCGCATCGCGTTTGATGGCGGTTAGGACTTCTCCACGTTCGACTGAGACTCCGGGAGTGAATGCCTGGGTTTCCTGGTCGCTACTCAATAACTATCACGGAGGTTCGGTTGCCGAGAATCGTCGTTTGAAACAGTTAGTTATTCCTCGTACAGATGAACAATTTCCTGATGAGTTTCGCTCGCTCTTGAACGTCTTGGCTGGTGAAGTCCCAGAAAAGTCGCAATCCATTGAAATGCTATCTGACTCGCAAATCGGAGGTTCGCCCTCCAATGTGAAGTTGGAGTTTCGTAAGGTCAACTTCGTGCGCAACTCGGATCAGCTACTCGTTTTGACGGCTCGATCGGAGGAGCGAATTCAGTCGGGAATCGAAAGCTTTGCCGCTAATACCTCGTCGCATTTGATTGACATCAAAAACCGTTGGCTACAGCAAGGAGATTTTGAAGGCTTTGGGCCGCAGTCTCGTTTGCGGTCGGCTCGTGTCGCACGTTTTTACGTTTTGAGCGAAGACGAATCGCTAATTTCGCTGCCATTGGCTGATACTGAATCCACCAACAACGAGTTGTATCTTTCCGAAGGCGAGGAGTTTCGTAAAAACCCTCGCTCGCCAACGCTGGTTTCCAATAACTTTTTTTTCAATTTTGATTTCGACCAGCCGCTGGATTCGCAGGCGACTTTCACAGGGATGTATCTAGACCTGGGAGGTCTGGGGCTGGTGGCATCGGTTATCAAACCAATCGTCTACGAGGGCAAACGTTGTGCGTTGGGAGCGGATGTAGCGTTTGATATTGACTGGGAGGAGTTTGCTCGTGACCTTTCTCCAAATTTAATCAGTCATGTTGCCCATGTCCCTCCATCAGACTCAACCAGTTGGAACCCTTGGAATGAGTTCAACCGAAGTGTTCCCCGCAGTGCAGCCGACCTGAAAAATGCGATGCGAGAATTGGCTGATCGAGCTGAGTTGGATGGCAAGCCGCCTGCACGAAAGTCGATCTATCTTGCATTGACCAGTGAAGGAGACGATGTTGTCGCGATTCAGGTGGATCGAACGACTTGGTTGTTGTTGTTAGTGGCGGGAACTGAGATTGCCCTGCCCTGGGCCACCATGCTTTTGACCAGTTTGGTTTTCTTCGCTCTGCTTTTTCGAATTGAGCAAAGTCGTCGCAAAGCGGTGCAGGCTCAGCGATCAGCGACCGGGCAGTTGCAGGAGAAGCAGAATTTGTTGGACACCATGCAGGTTCCTCTGATGGTTGTTGACCCCAACACGGATCAAGTCATCTACTGCAATAGAGCGGCTGGCTCGATTGGAATGATCCAGGGCGCATACTTTGGCAAAGATGTGGTGTCAGCGGAGGTTGAGGCACAAGAGCAGTACCGTCGAACTCAAACTCTGGGTGAGGAGCATCGAAGGGCCTATGGCGTTCCGATTCGTGTCAAGATTTCCGGTGGTGAGGAGCAAACGCGGCATGCGATTGTTCGGTCGGTGGCAGTCACTGCTCCCATTGCTGCACTTAAGGCGGATGAGAGACATCGGCTCGGAATTTTGTTTTTGATTGATGAGCAAGTTGACTTGGCACTGCTGATGGAACATCGCCTGTTCGAATCACGCCAGGATGAGAAGCGGAGATTGTCCGGCCTGTTAAATCACGGAGCGGACTCTCTGGCTCGAGTGCTTGCCCAGCAGGTGAGCGGGTTGACCGCATCGGTTGACGATCAGGGGGGAGATTTTGCCAGTTGGCTGAGCGAATATTTGGCCGAGCGAATTCAAATGATTTCCTGGACGCTGGAAAACTGGAGTGGTCAGCCAGTCATTACTGATCAACGCATCATTGAGAGAGACACTGTGAGACGCACTTTGGAAAAATACGAACAGGTCTTTCAGGTTGCTGCTGCTGACCGATCGTTGCGAGAACGACTCCACTGGAACAATGGTCCAGCAGTCGAGTCAACAAATCGGCGAATCATTGAGGCGAATCTTGATTGGGACGAGGAAAGCTGTTTTGCAGTTCCACGCGATGGTGTATTCGGATTCTTTTTAGGTGAAACACTGACGAACGCAATCCGACATGGAAAAGCTGATTCTGCAATTCGAGTTGATGTAACTGAGCAGCGAAATCGAAATGAAATTTGTTTTGAGGTTAGCAATCTGGTTGATGTCCGCAAGGCAAATGAGGTGGAGCAGATCAAGCCACTTGGGGGACTTGCGATTCTCGATGAGTTGGCTCGGCTCTGTGGATGGCCGTCACCTGAGCGACGAGAATCCAACGGACGATATGTCGTTACTTGGATGATTCCTGCGATTCGCCGCAAGAATCGCGGTGAGACCGATTGAAGGCTCGCCGAGCTTTTACCGCTGGAAGGATTCGGATAACCGTTACTTTCCTGCTGACGATTAGCCTCTTTTTTTAAAATCAAAATGAGATGCAAACATGCTCCCCCGCATGTTTAAGCAGGAGCAAGGCTCCAATCAAGTTGAGATGCGTTGATGATAGGTGCTGGAATTCTTGCCATATTGTCTGAGTTTGGCTCTCAAAGTTCATCGATTGGAGACTCTTGTTTTGCCGTTTCCCAACTGGATTGCATTGGTCTACTACAAATTCGAGCCCGAATCACTTACGATTCGATAGATCAATTCCTGTAGTTTTTTTCGGCATATGAAAGTTCACTTCCTAGGCACGACCGGTTATCACCCCAACAATCGACGGCATACGGCTTGCCTGATGATTCCGGAGTTGGGTGTGATCTTTGATGCTGGCACGGGAATATTTCGTGCCCGTGATCTTATCCAGACGAAAACACTAGACATCTTTATGTCACATGTCCACTTGGATCATTCGGTTGGGCTGACCTTTCTTTTGGATGTTCTCTACAAAACTAATGTTGAGCAGGTTCGTGTTCACATGGCCAAAGACAAGATTGGTGTAATCAAAGAGAACTTGTATCATCCTTTGCTTTTTCCGGTTCAACCAGACTACGAATTTTGCCCGCTAGTCGAGGACTCCACGATGGAATTGGAGAATGGAATGTCGATCCGTCCATTTTCGCTGGAGCATCCGGGGGGAAGTCATGGGTTTGTTCTTCGCTACAAAGGAAAAAGTCTGGCCTACGTGACCGATACGACGGCTGAAATGGATGCAGACTACCTTGAAAAGATTCGTGACGTCGATTTGTTGATTCACGAGTGTTATTTCAATGACGGGCTGGAAGACTATGCAAAGCTGACAGGTCACAGTTGCTTGACGCCGGTCGCAGAAGTTGCCCGGAAGGTGAACGCTGGTCGATTGATTCTTGTCCACATCAATCCGCTTGACGAATCAGATCAACCCTTAGACTTGGATTCAGTGCGATCGATCTTTGAGAAGATTGAGATTGCCGAAGATCATCTCGCTGTTGAGATTTGATTCAATTGTTTTGAGTTGAATCGTTTGTTGATTGGGCTGGTCTGAGTGATTGAGCTTCGGTGATTTCCTTTCGAATCTCTTCGATGCGAAGTAGTTTGGGGAATTTCTCTTCGACTTGTTGAAGGATCAGGGTTGCTTCTTCAAACCTCCCTGCTCCTCCGAGTAGCTTGGCTTTGTTAAGCCGCATATCGGCACGAAAACGTCTCAGCCTGATGGGATCAACGCCGTCATCCTGCTTCCGCTCAGCCAGATCTTCGATGACCTCGAACGCTTTGTCCATGGTTTTGAACGCTTGGTCTTTGCGGTTCCTCGACGCGAGTACGCTCGCATAGTCGGAGTAGTCTTCACTTAATTTCATTAGCCTTTGAATATCATCGGGGCGTTTGGCGAGTTGCTGTTCGGACTGCTGAATACGGGCAATAGAGGGGATGTATAGAAAGTCGTTGACCACAAAAAATGCGAACATGGTTGCGACTCCAGCTTGGACGGCAAATCGAACCAGCCAGTGCCAGGTTCGACGTCGGACAATGACGGCGATCACAATCAACAGAAACAGCAGCCACAAACTCCAGCTAGGCAGTACTCCGACAGCTCCAAAAAGCAACCAGGTTGAAAACATCACCGCGAAGATTGTCATCAGGATCGTGACTGGAAATGCGGTTTCGATATAAGGTACCAGCGAACGTGACCAGGTTTTGTGCTTGCGAATGATGGGGCCAGCGGCGTAGGCCTCGAAAAGGCTGGGGAGAAAATAGACTGCCAAGCTTGCGATGACTCCCAGCCAGATTCCTTGGGGAACAGAAAAGAGTCGGTCGTGAGAGCTCTTGTCCAGAAGCATTTTGATTTGCTTGACTTTGTCAAATTCCTGCAATTCTGGATACTTGGAATAAGCCAAATTGACTTCGCCTGAATCGTGTTCGCGTACCAGTTCCAATATCGTTGTGTGTTCATTTTTTTCGTTCGTCAAAACCCCCAATGACCCCAAACAGAAAAGGAATCCCGCCAATGCGGCACACAGCCCAACAATGGCACCCGCAGCGAGATCTGCGCCACGGTTTTTGGGTTTAACAAAAATTACTGTGATGAACCCGATGAATACGATCGTTGCGGCAAAAATTGTCATCAAAACCGCGCTCGCCACAGGCGGAGTATCGAACGGAATCCAGATGGTGGGATGATCCGCACTGGGAAATTGGTCGTAGTCTGAGACGACCATGCTGATCTGTTGGTGTGTCGTGGAATACCAGAGACACATGCCTGATACAATTCCAAACACAGGACCAATGAGAAACGCCCATGCGACACGACCAAAATTCTGTTTCAGCCAAACTCGTGTTACGCTGGCCACTGAGGGAGTCGCAATGCTGACTGGTTCTCCGGCTAGCCATTTCTCAAGATCTGCGGCAAGATCTGCGGCGGTTGGGTACCTCTGTTCGGGCTCTTTGGAGAGACACTTCATGCAGATCTGTTCCAGGCACTTGTCGACCTTGCAGTGCTCTGATGGGTCGACTGGCGACTCGTTGACGACTTGCAACAGGGTGTCCAGTGTGGACTCCGAATCAAAGGGAGGTTTCCCCGAGATCAATTTGTATAAAAGCGCGCCTAGAGAATAGATGTCAGCGGCGGTTGTGATGTCGCACGCCCCAGACGCCTGTTCCGGAGCCATGTAATTGGGGGTCCCCAGAATGGCCCCCGTTTGCGTAAGTTGCCGATGGTTTTCCATTTGGCGTGCTAGGCCAAAGTCGGTGACAAAGGGGTTTCCCTGCGGGTCCAGTAGGATGTTTTGAGGTTTGAGGTCTCGGTGCAGAATTCCACGCTGGTGAGCATGGTGAATGGCGTGGCAAACTTTGGCCAGAATCGCAATCCCTTGGGGGATGTCTTCTCTCAAGGCTTCGAGCCGATCATCCAGGTGCCCGCCTTCGACCAGTTTCATCGAAAAGTAATGTCTGCCTTCGTGTTGATCGATTTCGTAAATCGGAATGATAGATTCGTGGTCGAGTTGAGCAACCGCAAGAGCCTCGACGTGAAATCGCTCCACGTCGTCCTCTGACGCGAATTGACCTGACAGGATCATCTTGATCGCCACGATTCGGTTGAGGCTTATTTGCTTGGCGCGATAAACAATCCCCATTCCTCCGCGAGCAATTTCATCCAAAAGCTCATAGTCGCCAAAGGATTTCGCGCCAGTTGCGGATGCAGTCACTAGCCCTTCGGGCGCGATCGTCTTGTCGCCGGTGCCATGAGTCCCCTGCGGATTTACGGGCGGAGTATCGGCTTGAGATTGAGGATCAGGTTCATTTTGATCGTTATTCATGCGATTGAGTAAATCGATTCCGCGTGTCGGTTGCTATGTTGCCGGAGTGATTTGTTTTTTGGATAGTATATCTTCATGGTTGAGGTGTGGCGAGCGCAAGATTTATGCGAACCTTTGCTGAGTAGCGTCTTCTGATTTTCATTGTGAAAGTAAGCGAATCGTTTGAGTAAATCGTGAAGAATTCAAACCAGCAAGGAAAATCTTGTCAACTCTGTAACCGTGTCACCAAGGCCGGAACGACCGAGCATCACCTGATTCCGCGGACTTGTCATAAGAATAAATGATTTAAGAAAAACTTCACGCGGGAGCAAATGTCAGTAACGGTCTCGCTATGCAGGGCCTGTCATCACTATATCCATCAAGCGATTCCTCACGAAAAGGAACTCGGCAGAGTCTATAATGCAGTTGAAAGGCTTTTAGCCCACAACGAGATTGGACGCTTTGTCCAATGGGTCGGCAAACAAAAATAAGGGCAGCAAGTGAAAGAGAATGAGGATGTTCAGAGCTCTAGTGGCACCTTCATGCTTCGCATTCTAACGGCCACGGTTAGCGTCGTTTCCGTTTTTGTTTCGCTGATGACTTTCCCTGCTGGTCTCCCATGGATGGTGGGGCTTTGGATGCTTTTTGCGATGCTGCGATATCATCGGCAAAAGCCCATTTGGATTCCGCTTTTGTGCTGTGGGACGATCCTGCTGATCAAGCGTCCAGGATTCACAATCGAATTCGTTTTACTTGAGTTGGTGATTTTTGGCGTGCTGATCGCCGATTTGGTCGATCGTCGGGATCGCTCCCAACCGTCAGTCCAGCGAATGTTGTTGTTTGGCGTGTTGCTTTTTGTGGGGTGTGGCATGTTTGCATTTTTGCGACACGAATCCTCAACGACCCGTCGCTTCAGGCAGCCCGACCAACGTCCAGTTGTTTGCTTGGGAGATAGTCTCACCGACTACGGCTATCCCCAGGAACTTGGAAAACGAATCTCATTGGGTGTCAAAGATTTCGGATTCGACGGGATAACCACCGCTGAGGGGATTAATTTGTTGCCCGAGATGCTGGCGACCAATCCTCAAGCTGTTGTCGTGGAATTGGGCGGGCATGATTTCAATCAACAAGAATCACGCGAGCAGACGCGCGAGAACTTGATCAAGTTAATTGAGGCTTTTCGTGAACAGGATGCGGAAGTCATCTTGGTTGAAATTCCCCATGGCTTCATCACAGATCCCTACGACGGATTGGAGCGAGAACTTGCCGGGAAATACGATTTGCAGCTGATTAGCGATTCGATTATTCGAAGTTTCGTGCTCAATAGTCCAGTGATGCCACCGGGAACCTGGATGAATAAATCCAGCCATTTGAGTTCAGACGGCTTGCACCCCAATCGACGGGGCAATGAACGTTTTGCTCAAGTCGTTGCCCAGGCTCTGGCAAAGGTGTTTGGAGACGAGATCCTTGTCGATTGAAGTTAAGGATTTTTGCTTCTTATCGCGAACCTTTTCTGCACCTTAGGCTTCTGGTCAGTGTCAGCCAAATTTTGGTGTATTACTTGATTCAGAAATTGGAAACAGATATGCGGTTTTCACCTTATTTTCCTCTCTACCTAGTCACTTACTGAAGGGTGCTGCGCGCCCTGGTCAAAATTCCTGACTAACTCTTGAGCGATCAAAGGCACCTTTGATCAACGCTTGATTTTCGTGCAGCGCCTCATTTGCTGCGACAAACAATCGGCTTCCTTGCGCTATCCCTGCGCAACAACTCAGAGTTCAGAATGTATTCTACACCTTTTAACGAACCCATTCGAAAACCTCGTTTCAAAACAAGGTTTTTGACACAGCGTCATCAAAAACTTGCTCGAACGCTACATTCGCGTTTTGCGCTGTTTGATGGGCGTCTTATGTTGATGTCCCGGGAGGCCGAGTTTCATGATCTGGTTGGGCTCATGACTAGCGCCAATGATTGGGCTCACGTTGAGAAGGACGAGTTCCTGCTTAAAACGGGAAGTGATGGCGAACTTACTCAATCTACTTTGAAACGAATCGGTGCCAGCATCGAGCACTGGGAACGCAGTTTAAAGAACTGCGATCGCAAGTCGGTATTGGCTCGTGAACGTGACCGCCAGCTAGTCGAGCTTAATGAGCTAAAGCATAGGCTGGAGTTTGCCTTTCGGGCACTGAAGCAACCTTCGTTGGCAGAATCTTGCTTCCTGCTTGATCCACGCCAAGAAGCTGAACTGGAGAATGAGACCCGACAGGCGGGAATTCCTTTCTTGCCGCGCCGACTTTCTGAATGCAACCATCAATTGGCTCGGTGGGTGTACTGGTCAGGTGGGGTGATCGCATTGCGGCGTTTCGCGACGGCCATGTTGGAAACCTCCGAGTCCGAAACCCATGTCATCAAGCAGGTCGACTCCTTGACACAATGGCTGGAAACGCTTGAGAGACGGTGGCCTACCGAGCCGAAATGGATTATCGCATATGAATTCAAGACCAACCAACGACTTGCCGAGTTCGTTGCTTTTGCGAAAGGCAAAGGCGTTTGGCCGACGTCTAAGGTTGGATCCTTTCCAGAGCGTATTGTTCAACACCGAGAATCTCTACTGAAGTTGCGAACATCGCTTTTGGAATCTCGAGATCGAAAGTTTCCGATCATAATCGCGGCATGGTCAATTTCCACACAAAGCGGAGCGCAGTTGCCTCGGCCAAGCGTTCAGTCGGCGCGGAAAGATTTCGCCCATGAACACTTGAAGACAATTGCTCGCCAACATGTGGAGTACTCCGAATGCACTGGATACCGGCAAACCTTGGAATTGATCAATCAACACAACCTGGTTCTACCGGTCGGTATCGTTTGCTGCATTTGTGATTGGTTTTCTGAAGGGAACAGCGAAAAAGACATTTTGTTCTGCGTGCAAAATTTGTCACCTTTTGACATTGAGAAGTCAGTTTCGCTTGCCAGACTCCGAATTTCTGCGGAACGTTGCCGGCGCCTACTGAATGACGCTGAGTACAAGGCTTTTCAAGAAATCCATGGCTGGATTGTTGACGATTTCCAGGTGGAGTTCATCGATACCGTGTTGCGCTGGATGGAGAAATTTTCAGGGTTCAGTTTGAACAACCAGATGAAGACCAGTATCACATCGACACTGCATCATTATCGAGACCTGATGCGATTGACGAGTTCTCACGAGACGTTTGGTCTTCAAATCAAGAAATGGTTTAGCCAAGTCAATGCCGTCGCAGAGTGTTTTCCAGATGAGTCCAGCTTTCCAAGGCAGCTGCGAGTTTGGTTGCGACGGCTGGGGTACTATCAAAGGCTTTCAAACAAAAAGCGAGGTTTATCGAAATCGCTTCGCAAGACATTGCTTGCGGATGAAAAGCGTCGAAAAGAAATTGAGTATTTGTCGGCGAGTGTCGAAGCGGGAAATGCCAGCCATAAGGCCAAAGAACGTTTGAGCTATCTGTCCGTCCAGCGAAGTAGTACACCTCAAAATGAACGTAAGAAAGTTCGTGATACTCAAGAAGCCTGTTTGGCAACCGGGTTAGAGGCATTGCGTCAAATGATGGTTCATGAGGCAACCAGAGTCTGGGTCGAAGCGACGGGGCATGCCATTCATGAAAAGTGGTCGGAAAAGCGAATTGCCGAAATCGGTTTGTGGATTCACGAAATGAGCGGCGCCCAGATAAAAATTTTGCGACGGATTCTTGATGCCCACGTTGTGCATGGTGCTGAGTACAAGACTCAGCTGCCATTCAACGTGAAATGGATTGATGGGATGCGTGAAAATGGGTTCAACATCGCTCATTGGGTTTTTCCAAATCGCAAATTGACGACGATCAACAATCGTAAAGTCATCATTTCAGTTGCTTGTGATCCCTACGAAGTCTTCATGATGGGGAACTATTTTGGGACTTGTCTTTCTCAGGGAGGATGCAATCAGATGTCGGTTCTGGCTAACGCTGCAGATGCAAACAAGCAGGTTGTCTACGTTCACGACTTGGAAGGGAACGTTTTGGCGCGGCAACTGCTTGCGATCAATCGGCAGAAGAAATTGTTGCGTTATTGTTTGTACGTGGCGACGAAGGAAGTATCTGGTGAGGACTGTTGGCAGATCTATGAAAGGGAGATGGAATGTTACTGCCGTGAGCTTGCTGATCGCGTCGGTTTGACGCCAGGCAGCGATGGTGCTCCTGCCTCGTTGGGAAGTCAATTCTGGTATGACGACGGCGCTGAAGAATGGAGCGAGGAAAGTCCGTCGAGTAACCCCGAGCCTGATGACGAGACTCAACAATTTCGAGGGTTCACCATTCAGGCTGGCTACAACTGGTCGACAGTTTCATGCACGCAATCGCACTATGAGTTGATGCAGCCTCGCTACGCGTTCATTAACCAATAGTCGGTTAGCTCCAGACCAAAGAGGCAGTCGGACAGAGCCGGCCGTCTCTTATGGGAAAAATAATGCTGGCCAATCACCTTAGTGCTGGAAGTCGGAATTAACCTTGAATGGGAAACAGGCCAGTTTGTTCGTATTCCCTTGAAAAGCAGGCTTTTTTGCCGATTCCCATCCAATATCAACTTCAAGTTCCAGCACTAGTTGGATGATTGGCGACGCAAACAAATCAGGAGCTGATTGACTGCACTCCGATCAGGTTTTTCAGGCAAGTCAGATTGCATGAAAGAGTCTTCGAGTTCTGAGATGGGTGTGAGTTCAATCACTTGGGGAGTCCAAAGCGTCTCGAGAATATTGGGATTCGCTTTGAGGGCCAGCCGAATGAACTTTTCCAGTTCCCAGTAGACTTCATCCTGACCGTTTTCGATCTTTTCGACTTGCTCTGGCAATTTGTACAAGGACCAATGTAGATCGGCAGGTGGTAGGAAAATTCCCCGCACGTCGTCGTCTGAATCCTCGTTGGACAGCCCAAATGCCTTCGAGCCGACTTGGCATCGGTAGATGATGTAGTTCGTCAATTTGCTATCGTCGGCTTGAAGCAAATGCTCAATTTCCTGGCGCCGAAGAGTCAACTCTTCGAAGTGAGCGGTGACGGTCGATTCATCCGCAAATTGGATCAGATACGTTTCTTTGTTATGCGGTGGGGATTGGATGACAATGCCTACCGATCCTGGCTTTTTGAATTGACCATCACCGACCGATTTGGTCACGACCAGTACCACTTGCGAACCGGGAGGAATGACAAAGTTTGCTGACAGTTTTTGCAGCGGGTTCTGAGAGCTCAACGAGTACTCCGATCGAAAATTGACGATCATGGTTGTGGGAATGATGAAAGAAGATTGTAACCGCGAATGTGCAGGTGATGCGAAAGGATGAACTCGACTTTTACGCGTGTTTGGCATCTCGCGAATCTCGAATTGTTTTGCTGTTCCTACTCGGGCCGCGTGTTTTTTAAATAGGCGTGGTGAAGAATCAGGGCAAATGGAACCAGCCAAATCAGATCGTTGGCGATGTTGGTGAAACCAAATGCGAGCGGCAGACTACCTTTGATTGCCGATTGGACAAAGCCAATAGGTCCCAGTAGTTTTCCCAGGAATCCTACAAGCACCATGGGCCAATGTCGAACGGGATCGAAGGCGGCAATGATGTAGCCGACGCCATAGACGCCAACGATCATTCCAATACATTGCCAAAGTTCTATGTAGCTGGGCGGTGCCATTCCGATCCAATCAAAGAATCGATTTGGGAACGCAATGGCGAACACTCCAAAGAGGATATTGTAGATGCCAGCCGCGATTAGCGTCCATTTCATCCAGCTTGGATTGTTTTGGGTAGAAAGCATAAGTAGGAAACCGATATTGGCAATGATGATTCACAGGATATCCGGTTGCCCGAAAGAAATTGAGTAGAAACTTGGAGTAGTTTCTGATCTCGCTCTTGATGAACCGAGAAATAGAGGGCAGGCCACCCTTGCGAACGCCCTGCCCTCTCGTCAGACAATCAATTTTCACGGTTACTGACTGCATGAAGTCACGTTAGTCAGCGACACGTGTGACAATGCCTGAACCTACGGTCCGATTACCCTCACGGATTGCAAACGATGTACCGACTTCGCAAGCGATGGGGCGATTCAACGTAACGCCCAAGTTCACACCGTCACCCGGCATCGCCATGTCGACGTCGCCAAGCAATTCAACTTTTCCGGGAACGTCAGTCGTTCCAAAGTAAAACTGTGGTGTGTAACCCGAGACGAAAGGCGTATGCCGTCCACCTTCTTCCTGCTTGAGCACATAAACTTCGACCTGAATCTGACTGCGAGGAACGAGCGTTCCTTGAGCGGCCAAAACCTGTCCTCGGCTTACTTCGTCGCGCCGAACGCCACGCAGTAGCACGCCAACGTTGTCACCGGAAATGCCCTCATCGAGAACCTCACCGAACGTCTCAACCTGAGTACAGACTACCGTTCGAAGGTCGGCGTTTCCGCCAACGATGTCAACCGAGTCTCCTGCACGAACGCGTCCTTGTTCAATCATGCCGGTCACAACAGTGCCGCGGCCATCGATCGCAAAAACACTTTCGATCGGCATCATAAATGGCCGGTCGATTTCGCGAGGCGGATCAGGAATTGTCGTGTCCAAGGCATGTAAAAGCTGTTCAATACATTCAATTGACTGAGTGTCTTTCGAGTTGTCATGGGCAGTCTTTGCGCTGCCGCGAATCATAGAGACGCGATCTGGATCAAAACCGTATTTTTCCAGCAAGTCCCGAAGATCCAATTCCACCAACTCAATCATCTCAGAATCGTCAACCAAGTCGCATTTGTTGATAAATACAACCAAATGCGGAACGCCCACCTGACGCGCCAACAGAACATGTTCGCGGGTTTGCGGCATCGGACCATCGAAGGCCGAAACCAACAGCACCGCGCCGTCCATTTGAGACGCGCCGGTAATCATGTTCTTGATATAGTCGGCATGCCCCGGACAGTCGATGTGGGCGTAGGTTCTCGTTTTGGTCTCGTACTTTACGTGCGAAGCCAAAATGGTCACCGTCTTGTTCTTGTCACGTACAATACCGCCAGCAGCGATATCTTCATAAGCCTTGTACTCTGCCAAGTCCTTGTTGCTTTGAACTCGCAAAATCGCGCTGGTCAAAGTCGTTTTTCCGTGGTCAATATGACCGATCGTTCCAACATTGACATTCAATTTTTCACGATCGACAATCGTATTACGATTCGTCTTGGCCATGGGTCCTCCTTTCAAGAGGTTAAAAAAATTGGAGAAACGAAAGACGCGATTCGCAAAAGTCAAATTGCGCTTGCCAGGCGGGCATTGACCCGTGTTTTGCGAATGCGTTAAACGCTTACGCTTGACCGGTATCGCTAAAAGCAAATCGGCCTGAACAGTAGACACATGGATCCTGAGGTGGTTCGGAGTTAAGAGTATTTCGCAAGAATGCACGCAAAAGGCCAGTGAAAAACCGAACCCTCGTGTTATCGTTGCCTCAGGATGAGGGTGCCGGCATCTTGAGGAGCTTTTGTGATCCTCAGGAGAAGGAGAGCGAAGGGCCCATGTGCAAATCGCGCAGGATGAATTCTTGGGTGCCATGCTCCTCGCAACGCGTGGGCATGCCTTAACGAGAATCGATTGAGTTGATTTCGAAGCATAGCCAATCTCAAAAGAACATGGCCACGCGAGCGAGGCCATGGCACCCAGTGCTCCGTGAGGGGGATTGGGGTTTGGGATGTTACCCATCCGGAAAGTCTGGGGCTAAAAGAAATTGTCACTCTGCGACAAGTGCCGACAAGCCTGAGGAACCCGAGTCAGGATGCGAAACAAACCCCTTTTCACCCACTCATTCCGTGGGGGCCTGATTCTTACGAGAAGTTAGTCATTTTGTCGCGCGGTATATTGCTCCATGGTTTGAGAACGAAGAGTTGCATCGATGTCAACAGAAAAACAAAATTCAATCCGCTTGCCGATCATTACGGGCTATTCAACGGCGCTGTTTTCGACCTGGTACTTTTGGGAGGACGCGGGGGTTTTGTTTGATTGCGGTGATGGAGTTGCCAGCGGATTGCTTCAAAAGGCCCGGAAAATAAAACATGTTTTCATCTCCCATGCGGATCGGGATCATTTGGCAGGTCTACTTCAGTTCAATCAGCTGAACGCTCGCCCAGGATTGAAAATCTATTTTCCGAAAGACTGTGGCTCATTTCCCGCCTTGGCAGAATTTTCAAAGCACTTTGATCCTCACACCGAAGGTTCTGCGATCAGATCGACGAAGCAGTTAAAAAGCAGTGTGAAATTCATGGGCTGACGATTCCCGTTCATCGGGTCCTGCCGGGGGGTGTTGTCACGCAACATTCTGGCGCCGTGAGTTTTGTCGACGGCGAACTAGGACTCGTCACGCAAACGACTTGTTGAATCACTGTTCATCTTCGGCGCGGGAATGGAGACGTGTTCATTGCCCGAGTCACTTTCAGGTTGAGGAGGCAGGTCTTTGACTTTGGGTCGCCGTTTTCGGCGGGTTTTTTCTGGAATCATATTTCGCATTCGTTCCAATTTGCCAAAACACAGCAGGCGATCTCCCGGTTCCAGGCGGCGCTTGAGGCGTGGGTTGGGAACGACGGTGGTGCCACGATACAAGGTCAATACATTGATGTCTTGTTCAGGAAGGCCGGATTCATCAATTGTTTTTCCGATGAATTCTGAGCCCTCGGGGATGTGAATTTCGGTTACACCGTAGCCACGGCTGACCGTCAATCGTTGTCTCAGATCGATTTCGGGGAAGTCAACCTGAGCGGCCATGTAGTCGATCACAGCGCCTGCAATGTCAAGTTGCGTGCAGGTTTCGATGCCTTCGAGTCCGGGTGACGAATTGATCTCCATGATCTGGGGTCCGTCTTTGGCTTCGAGCATGTCGACACCGGCGACCCTCAGTCCCATAATCTGCGTGGCGCGAACTGCAGTGGCGCAGTAGGTTTCGTCGAGCAAAACGCTCTCCGTTTTACCGCCTCGATGGACGTTGCTTCGAAATTCTTGTCCTTGAGCGACACGTCGCATGGCTGCGACGACTTGATCACCGACGACGAAGGCACGGATATCACGGCCCTTGCTTTCCGCTACGAATTTCTGCACCAGAACGTTTTGTTTGGTGCTTTGCAAAGTTTCAATAATCGCTTCGGCAATTTCTACTTTTTCCGCCAGAATGACTCCCACGCCTTGGGTGCCCTCCAACAGCTTGATAATCACAGGAGCTCCGCCGACTCGGTTGATGGCAGGCAAAACGTCTTTACGATTTCGCACAAAAGTCGTTGGTGGCATTCCAATGTTGTGCCGACTGAGGATCTGCAAACTGCGTAGCTTGTCTCGCGAATTGGTTATTCCCGACGACGAGTTTGCCGAAAACACGTCCATTTGTTCGAACTGGCGGACAACCGCCGTTCCAAAATAAGTAATCGACGCACCGATACGAGGGAGCACGGCGTCGTAGGTACTGAGCTCACTGTTCTGATAGTAAAGTGAAGGGTCGCCAGTTTCGACATCGATGGCAAACTTGAGTGTGTTGAGCACGGTGACTTTGTGTCCACGTTGCTCTGCAGCTTCACGAAGTCGTCGCGTGCTGTAACAAGTCTTGTTGCAGGATAGGATGCCTAGTTTCATTGTGTAATTTTAATTCAGTCTAAAAAATTATTGTTGAGGTTTGTGAGCTTTGCCGGCAGAGGTTTTCTTCTTTTTCCGAATTGGACGACCACCATAATAGGATCGTCCAGAATCTACCGCAAACTTTTCACTAAGTGCGGTACGACCAATGAGCATGCGAAATCCCATTTGGTTTCGATCTGCAAGCGTCAACTCGATGACCTGGCGAGTGCCAAGCATCTCCAATTCTGTTTCGACCACTGGGCGTGTTGTCGTTTGGCCGTTGGAGCTACGTACTTCACGGAATTCCAAAACTTTGGCTTCCAGCTCAACTACCTTTCGGTCACTACGTTGAATTGGATAGACTTTAAAGCGAACGAAGTGTTGCCCCTGTTTTTCAAAAGTTTTGATGTCAAATGCATGCAGGCTGCATGATCGGGCACCGGTGTCGAGCTTGGCCTTGATTCGTTTGATGCCCAGTTGTGGAAGTCTGATCCATTCCCGCCATCCAATAGTTTTAAGCGGATTGTCCATTGCCAACTTGAGTGTAAATGGGTTTTAGTTCTTAACACGAAGTACCACAAACGATTGTGGACCGCCCCAATGATAGTTGGGGAGACAAACCCTGGGAAGATCCGCCCTCTGCAATGCTCGATTCTCCTACAAACTCTTGTCAGATCGGAGAGGAAAAGCCGCGAACCAGTCGTGCGATGCTTCTAGGTGAAGAATGTAAAGGAAATTAGAATGGTCTTTTAAACCTGTTCTAGAAACCACCGTCCGTCGGAAAGATCCTAAGACTCAAGTGACATGTTGCCGTTGCTGTTGACGAAAATGACACGCTCAAGCCCTCCGCTAAGACTTTCGATGCGTTCAAAGAAATCGGTGTCGAATCCTTCGTTGGGTGGTTGGAAACCCATAAACACAATCGCCGCGTCACGGGATGTTGTTTGAATTGCACCGCGAAAATCTTCGGACACGACGACTTCGCAGCTGACCTTGATTCTGGCTCGATTGGCAAGCAACTCGAGGTGCTGTTCTACCTCTTCGCGACCTGCTTCATTTTCGATCACTCTCAATAGTCGAATTGGACGGTTTCGCCATCCCTCGTTCTGAGTCAACAAGTGAGCCAGCAATAACATTAGCTCGCCGTTCTGTTTTCCTCGCCACCAGACGTCGATGGTGCCTTGGGGCGTAGACCAGTGACTGCCATTCTCTTGCGGTGGCCCGCTGAATCGAGAAATCAGGATGCTTCGCTGCATGAATTCAACGGTGCGAAGCATGCCTCCGAATGTCTCGACGCGTTCCGGTTCGCGTGGCCAGCCAAGCAAAATCGTATTGGGGCGAAGTTCTCCCAATCCCACACACATGACCAGGGATTCGATCCCGGAGGATACGGTAGGTGCCACAACAACTGAGGGGAACGCCTGAAGCTCCTTCTCGCGAATGAATTCGTGAAGAAGCCTTTCTTGATTGTTGTGGCGATCCAACTGCTCCTTGACCTCTCCCTGGATGACTTGCCCAATCATCAGGATGCCTCGGCCTGACGTGAACCAGTATCCATAGATCGAGAGATGAAGTCGGTTAAAGCCTGCTCCACTGAGTGCCAAGATATTGGGCCGCCAGTTTTTGGGGTGATACAGTTGTTCTTCCAGCTTTAGCAGATTGGAGCGAGTGCGCTGAAAGGTCAAACCGCTTTGCATGTCTCCCCAGGTTGCCTGGATATTGGCACTGCGAATGTACGCATGAAGTGCAGAAATTGCCGCGATGGAGACTAAAGCCCATCGCCAGTTGATGAGGAACATGACCACAACACATCCAATCGCGCCCAATAAGGAAGTCGACCAGTGAGACCAGCGGAAGCGAGGGCGGTAGCTCGGGTTTTGCGTAATCGCTTCATAGAAAGTCGCAAGATTCAACAATCCATAGGTAACCATGAAAAACATGGTGATCAATGGTGCAATCGTATTCAGGTCGGCAAGTACAATGCAGACTTGTGAAATGACAAAGGTGATAATGATTGCGCGTCTTGGTTCCTGAGCAACGCCGCTTCCAGCGGCAAACGGGTTGAGCCACTTGAATATGCTGTCTTTTGCAAACGCTTGCAAGATTCTTGGAGCACCCATCATGCTCCCCAGTGCCGAACTCAAGGTGGCGGCAAAAACGCCTGCGGTAATCAGAAATGGCCAGCGAGACAACTCTCCGACAACGAGCTGGTCGCCCGTGGCCGTCAGTTGGCCTTGTGTTGCGGTTCCTGCCAGCAGTATCGCCATGCCCGCATAAATGATTGCTGTCACCAAGATGGACCAAAGTGTTCCATTGGGAATTGACTTGGCCGGATTCTTTAAGTCACCTGACATGTTGGCTCCGGCCATGATTCCCGTTACGGCGGGAAAGAACAAGGCGAACATCGTAAACAGATTTTCGCCGCCGGAATAATTTGAATGAAGGTTGGTCTGCAACAGTTCCGCATCAAATGCAGGGAACGCGCCCATGCCAAACGAAAACAAGGAAAGCACCAGGACTGCGAGGATAAAGTACTGTAGTTTGATGGTCCAACCGGCGCCGACGAATACACAAATAAACACCAGGACATTTGTGATCGTGGCGACGATCATTTCTGATTCAGGTCCCATCCCGGGGATGGACGCACTGACCGCTTCGGCAAATCCGAGGACGTAAAGTGAAACAGAAATCGCTTGAGCCAAAAAGAATACCAAACCGATCGCGCCACCAAACTCAACGCCCAGACTGCGACTAATCAAAAAGTAGGCGCCACCTCCTTTGACCTCGGTGTTGGTTGCGATGGCCGAAAGGGAGAGTCCTGTCAGCCCCGTAATGATTTTGGAGACCAGTAGGATAATCAGGGCGCCTATCACGCCTGCTTGCCCAACGACATAACCATATCGCAGGAACATGATGACGCCGAGAATCGTCAGAACGCAAGGCGTGAATACACCTCCAAGCGTTCCAAAACGTCCAGTGCTGTTGGTCGCTTTTTCTGTGGTGCTCACAGACGGTTTTCCCAAGATAAGTTTTCCAGGTTGCGCGGTGCGACCCGATTTGACGTACACTTTTAATTGAACTGGCGTTTGGCGAAAACCCCCATCAATGATTCTGTAGAAATTTCGGCTTAAAGTTGCTGTCAGAAATGTCCAAGAAATTACTGAATTCAAACAAATCGCCCTTGTCGGAGTTTCAGGCATTGTTGAAACAATTGTCAAAGGAATTGGATGGCGAAGTTCTATTCGACTCCGTTACGCGAAAGTTGTATGCGACCGATGCCTCGGTTTATCAGGAATTGCCAACCGCTGTTGCGTTCCCTAGATCAGATGGTGATATTCAAAAGCTGATTGAGTTCGCTGCTGACCGCTGCGTCGGACTCATTCCCAGAACGGCCGGAACATCATTGGCTGGACAGGTTGTTGGGAGTGGAATCGTCGTCGACCTCAGTCGGAATTTCGATCGTGTTCTCGAGGTCAACCGAGACGAAGGGTGGGTGCGAGTTCAACCCGGTGTGATTCGAGATGAATTGAATCGAGAGCTTGCACGCTACGGATTGATTTTTGGCCCAGAGACTTCAACCAGCAATCGCGCCATGATTGGTGGAATGGTTGGCAATAATTCCTGTGGGGCCAATTCTGTTGTCTATGGAACGACGCGCGATCAAACTCTTGAACTGCGAGGGTTTTTGAGCGACGGGAGTGAGGTCGTTTTTAAACCAACCATTGAAGAGGAGTTCGAAGCCAAGTGCGAACTCGATAATTTTGAGGGACTTCTGTATCGAGGTGTGCTTGAACTGCTTTCGGTTCGGGAAACTCAGCAAGAAATTTTACAACAGTTTCCTCGCCCCGATGTCTGCCGTCGAAATACAGGATATGCCGTTGACCGGTTGTTGGATTGCAGTCTGTTCGGAGGGACGAATGTTCCCTTCAACTTTTGCCAACTGCTCACCGGAAGTGAAGGCACGCTATTCTTTGTGACGGAAGTTAAGTTAAAGTTAGATCCGCTGCCTCCACCCGTTTGCGGCTTGCTTTGCGCTCACTTCGATAGCCTTCATGAGGCGCTCCAGGCGAATGTCATCGCAACCACTCACCGAATTTTTGCTTCCGAGTTGCTGGATCGGAAAATTATTGAAGGGGCATTGCGGAACTCGCTGCAGCGAGAGAACTTGGCTTTCGTTCAGGGAGCTCCAGAAGCAATACTTGGGGTAGAATTTCGAGGTGAAACAACTGCGCAGGTGATTCAGCAGGCAGAAGCTTTGCAGAGAGAGATCGAGCTGCAAAGTTGGGGGTACGCGTTTCCTCTTCTACTGGAAAGGGATGCCGCAAAAGTCTGGAGCCTACGAAAGGCGGGGCTTGGAGTGGTTGCTAATGTCGAAAGTGATTTCAAGCCCGTTACGGTGATCGAGGATACTGCCGTCGCCGTGGTCGACCTGCCCGCTTACATCGCAGAAGTTGAGCAGTTGATGAACGAAAAGTATCAATGCCAATGTGTGTATTACGGTCACGCAGCGAGCGGTGAAATTCACTTGCGCCCCGTGTTGAATTTGAAAACCAATGAGGGGAGGCAGGCTTTTCGAGGGATTGCTATCGACATCGCGGCGTTGGTCAAACGATACGGTGGATCACTAAGCGGCGAGCACGGAGATGGTCGATTGCGCAGTGAGTTCATTGGGCAGATGATTGGTGAGTCGAATTATCAGCTGCTGCGAAGCATTAAGAAGCTTTTTGATCCTGATAACATTTTCAATCCGGGGAAAATCGTCGACGCTCCCAAGATGGATCAGCAACTACGTGTTCAGGTTGGGCAATGCGAGGACTTGCACGAGACGATTTTTGATTTTGGTGATGGACGTGGATTGCTAAGCGCTGCGGAGATGTGCAGTGGATCAGGAGACTGCCGAAAAACCGAACTGACTGGAGGGACGATGTGTCCAAGTTACCAAGTCACCCGCAATGAAGCTGAGTCGACAAGAGCACGAGCCAACATTCTTCGTCATGTGTTGGCGCGTCCTGTGAACCCTAAGCAACCGCTCAATAGCGACGAAGTAAATTCGGTGATGGATTTGTGCTTGTCTTGCAAAGGCTGCAAATCTGAATGTCCGTCCAATGTTGATGTTGCTCGGATGAAGGCTGAGTTCTTGCAAGCCTATTACGATGTCAACGGAGTGCCGCCGCAGGCGCGACGAATTGCCGGGATCAGTCGCGTCAACCGATGGGGTGCCAGGTTTCCATGGTTGGCTAATTTTTTGTCAGACAGTATTTGGACTCGACGTTGGTTCAGGTCTTGGCTGGGTTTTGCATCACAGCGCCGTATGCCCCGTTTTGCCCGACGGAGTTTGCCGAAATGGTTTGCGTCCCATCGAGTTCATCCTCACGCCGGGCGGCTGGGCAGTGTCTATTTTTTCTGTGACGAGTTCACCAGTTACACCGAACCCGAAGTAGGGAGGGCTGCGATTGAGCTATTGGAGCGATTGGGTTGGCAAGTTGAACTGATCGCCGATCTCGAAAGTGGTCGTGCAGCGATCTCAAAAGGGTTGTTGCGAGACGCCAGAGGAATTGCCGAACAAAATGTCGCGAGATTGAGTCATCGTGTTTCCGGCGAAATGCCTTTGGTTTCAATCGAACCGTCAGCAATCTTGACGTTTCGAGATGAGTATCCTGATTTACTTCGTGGCGAGTCGCAGGAGCGGGCCAGGCGTTTGGGCGAAAACTGCTTGAACTTGGAAGAGTTTGTTGACTTGGGGATTTCGCAAGGGAAGATCTCAGCTCAGTCGTTTTCTGACGAGTCGCGTGTTATTCGCCTGCATGGGCACTGTCACCAAAAGGCATTGATCGGGCTTGCGCCCACAGTGCGGGCGCTTCAACTTCCTGCCGGTTATCGAGTGCGGCTCATTCCCTCAGGATGCTGTGGAATGGCTGGTTCATTTGGTTTCGAAAGTGAGCACTACGAACTATCGATGCAGATAGGCGAGTTGGTTTTATTCCCGACGGTACGTGGCGAGCCAAGCGAACACCTGATTTGTGCGACAGGGACCAGTTGCCGCCACCAGATTCAAGACGGCACAGGACGCCGTAGTTTGCATCCTGCGCAGATTCTGAGAGACGCATATCGTGACGAATGAACTTCAGTGTTGCTCGTGATGAACAATGACGTGTAAAGCTTATTTGATCAAAGACATGAATTCGGCTCGTGTTGCTTGATCGGTTTTGAATACGCCGCGCAACGCACTGGTGACGGTAAACGCACCTGGTTTACGAATGCCGCGAATTGACATGCATGAATGTTCTGCACTGCATACTACCGCAACGCCTTGGGTGGCGAGATGTTCATCAATCAACTGAGCTACGGTCTGCGTCATTCGCTCTTGAACTTGTGGACGTCGCGACACCTCTTCGACGACTCGGGCCAGCTTGCTGAGTCCAGTGACTTTGCCGTTGGGAATGTAGGCAACGTGAGCAACTCCACTGAATGGCAACAAGTGATGTTCGCACATGCTGGAGAAGGGAATGTCTCGAACTAACACCATTTCGTCGTAGGTTTCCGGAAAGACCACTTCAAGATGGCGACCTGGATCTGCATTCAGTCCAGAAAACATTTCTTGGTACATGTGCGCAACACGTCGAGGTGTTTCTTTCAAACCAGCGCGATCAGGGTCCTCGCCGACGGCAATGAGGATCGTGCGGACGGCTGATTTGATGGCTTCGAGGTCGACCTGGTTTTCGGTAGGTTGTTTTGACAATGTTCTTTCTCTTTTGGCTGGATGATATCCAAAACCGAATTGGTAGTCCCAGTTTAACCAAAATGCTGATTTGCTTTCAGGGCTTTCCGATTGTTTTTATGGCTGCCCCAAGGTGGATCGACGTTTGGACTAGTTCGTTGATTCGATCGGCGATATCGGGTTCGGAAAGATCATTGCCAGTAAAGGCCTCTCCGGTCGCATAGACGAAGCGGGGAACGATCAGCGAGCGGAAATCGAGCATCAGGCTATTTGCCAGCCCCATGACTGACATGTAGCTGCCCTGCCCTCCAGCGGCCAGCAAGAAACCTACGACTTTGTCGGTCCAGGCGTGTCCGGTCAGTTCGATCAGGTTTTTGCAGTTGGCGGACACGTCGTAATTATAGATTGGGGCAGCGAGTAAAATCGCGTTCGCCGAGGAGATTAGCCCTGTAATTTTTTGTACGTTTGGATCCACATAACATTGGTCGCCATCGCAGTTGGGGAGCGGTACCTCGGCCAGGTCCACGAGCTCACAGGGTGCATTTGCGGCCTCAAACGCGGCATGGGCGGCTCGGGCCAGAATGCGGCTGCGACTGGTGGGGTGAAGGCTTGTGGAGATAATCAGATGCATGATCTTCGCTGGGTTCGAGATTTCAACGCTTGTCGCTGTGCGGTCGGATATCTAGACTTGGTGGTCGGAAATGATTTACACAACGTTCAGCATGTTTTTTTGAAGGCTTCAACATAAATGGCACGAGTCGTTTTGGCCATGTCGGGTGGCGTAGATTCAAGTGTTGCGGCCCATTTGTTGGTTGAACAGGGTCATGACGTGATTGGTGTCTTTATGCGCCATGGAGAAAAAAGTGTCGAAGCCTGTAGTATCGAAGGCAAACCCAATAGTTCTCCACTGCTTCCTGTCCTGAATCAGCGAGCGGATCACAAGCAAGGATGCTGCAGTGCCTCGGATGCCGAGGATGGACGCCGTGTGGCAGAGCGGCTGGGAATTCCCTTCTATGCGTTAAATCTGGAGGCTGAGTTTCGCGGTATCATTGACTACTTTGTAGATGAATACGCCGTTGGGCGAACGCCGAATCCCTGCGTGATGTGTAATAATCGCATCAAGTTCGGAAAGCTTTTTGACTACGCCGATGGCGTGGGAGCGGAGTTTGTTGCGACGGGACACTATGCTCGATTGGAGCACGCCGATGAAAACTTGAGCCTTCTCCGTGGAGTCGATGACAGCAAAGATCAATCGTATGTTCTGTTTGGCATCAAACGAAAATTTCTCCAGCGAATGCTGTTGCCAGTCGGGACCTTTGAAAAACCAAAGATTCGAGAAATTGCCGGTGAGTTGGGATTGAATGTAGCGGAGAAAAAGGACAGCCAGGAGATCTGTTTTGTGACTTCTGGCCATCACGGCGATTTTGTGCGGGCTCGGACCGGGGACGCAGACACGTCCGGAAGCATCGTGACGACGGATGGAACCGTTGTGGGTGAACATCCAGGAATTGAAGGCTTTACCATCGGCCAACGTAAAGGTCTCGGAGTCGCAATGGGGGAGCCGTATTTTGTGGTCCGTATCGAATCCAAATCCCATCAAGTGGTTATTGGCAAAAAAGAAGAGCTTGGCTGTTTCAGTTTGACGGCAAACGATACGAATTGGTTGGTCGAAAATGCACCAGATGGGACTAAAATCGCCACTGGGGAGAAATTGCGATGTGAGGCTCAGATTCGGTACAACAGCCGATCTGCTCCGGCAACGGTCGAAATCCTTGAAAACGAGATTAAGGTCGATTTTGACGAGCCGCAGAATGGAGTGGCGCCGGGGCAGGCCGTTGTTTGTTACGTTGGGCAGCAGGTTTTGGGCGGCGGTTGGATCCAGTCCAGTGGTTCGGTATGATAAAAGATCGCTGAAATCCAATAATGAAGCGAGTTAGCACCGAGGGGTGAGTACCCCAAATCCTGTTTGGAAGTGAAGCGATGGGAAATTCGTTACACTAAAACAGAAGTGCGTTAGGTAAAAGTTCATCTTGAGGTCACCCTGTGATTGCCAATCTTCCAAATCTGAATGCCCTGATGTCGTTGCTTGGACAAGCCAACGGCGACAATAGCCAGCTGTGGTATATTGCGACGATGGCTGGAGTCATTTTCCTGGTTATTGTACTGCTGGGTTTGCTCGCCGCGTTTTGGGCCTATGGCACTCTCTGGTTTCAAGCTTACATGTCCAGTGCAGATGTCGGCCTGCTAAGTCTCGTTGGAATGGGATTCCGGCAGGTTCGTCCGTCAGTGATTGTGACCGCGAAAATCATGGCGGCCCAGGCGGGATTGAACGTAAAACGAAAAGATGGAATCAGTACTCAACGACTTGAGGCTCACTATCTTGCCGGCGGCGATGTGATGCGCGTGATTAATGCGATCATTGCTGCCCAGCGAGCGAAGATCAATTTGGATTTTGATCGCGCGTCAGCGATCGATTTGGCGGGACGCGATGTTCTGGACGCGGTCAAGACAAGCGTCTACCCCAAAGTCATTGATTGTCCCGATCCACAGCGTAGTGGCAAAAACGTGCTAAGTGCGATCGCGAAAGACGGCGTCGAGTTGAAAATTCGTGCGCGAGTGACCGTGCGGACGAACCTTGAACAGCTTATCGGTGGAGCTACCGAGGACACCATCATCGCCCGTGTCGGTGAGAGTATCATTTCTTCGATTGGCTCTTCAGACAGGCATCAACAGGTTTTGGAGAATCCGGATCGAATTTCCAAGGCAGTTTTGGAACGTGGGCTAGATGCACACACCGCATTTGAAATTGTCTCCATCGATATTGCGGATATTGATGTGGGAGAAAATATCGGTGCTAGGCTTCAGGCGGATCAGGCAGAAGCGGATACTCGCGTTGCTCGTGCGACTGCCGAACAACGACGTGCCGATGCGGTCGCTCGAGAGCAGGAAATGAAAGCGGGAGTTGTCGAGAAAAAAGCCAAATTGATTTTGGCTGAAGCGGAAGTCCCACGTGCGATGGCTGATGCCTTTCGCGCAGGAAATTTGAACGCAGATGGCAAATCGAACTAGCCCATTCACTAAAGAGGTTGGGTATTGGGTGGCTTAGGGCATTTAACATTTAAGATTCTCTAGCCAGGCTGTGCCTTTCGCCTTGCTCCGTGTGACTTTCCCTTCAAGAGAGTTTTGCGCCATCTGAACAACGCTTCGGTGGCAACTTGTCGCCGCCTTTTTGAACATGAATTTCAGTGAGTAGCAAGCGATGCCAAAGTATTGGTTGATGAAATCGGAACCCGATGTTTATTCCATTGATGACCTCGCATCCGAAAAGAACAAAATCACGCAATGGGAGGGCGTTCGGAATTATCAGGCTCGCAACTTCATGCGTGATGACATGAAAATTGGCGATCTCGTTCTGTTCTACCACTCCAATGCAAAGCCTCCTGGCGTCATCGGCACTGCCAAAGTGGTAAGGGAAAGTTACGTCGATCATTTTGCTTTCGACACATCCAGCAAGTACTTCGACGCAAAATCCAAGAAGGACGCACCACGTTGGTTTATGGTTGACGTCAAGTTTGTGAAAAAGTTCAAAGAGATTGTTGGCCTGCCAGAAATCAAGGAAACCAAGTCGCTTACAGAAATGGTGTTGGTCAATAACTCTCGTTTGAGCGTTCAACCTGTCACCAAGAAGGAGTTTGACACGATCTTGAAAATGGCTGATCGAAAGTAATCATGCTGGGCAATCGCCCGTCTTGAGCAAGCAGAATTAAAAAAGCGATGAACGGTTAATTCCCGGTTCATCGCTTCGAATTTGCATGTTGTTACTCTGAATAGAAACGTACTCTAACCTTGAGTTGCAACCTCGGCTTGAGCTAGGTCTTCATCTTGTTCTCGACCTTCGGTGTTTTCGGCTGCAATTGTTTTGCGTGCCTCTTCCACGTATTGGTTGATGCGTTCTTCGTCGAGAACCAAGTCGACGGGAACGTCTGCATCTGTTGCCTGCGGCTCGGTGCCTTTAGGAGAATTGACCATGGGTTGCCCGTCTGCCCGCACTGAATTTGGGAACCTGGCTCGTACGTTTTCTACAGATGCGCAGTGAAGGATCAACCATTTTTCGGGCATGCCTCCCGCGTGGAAATTTGAGTTGACATCTTTGTCGTTGATGACGTAGACGTCGTAAACTTTGCTGCCATGGTGAGTGCGTTCCCAGAGTTCCAGATTCATGCGTCGTCCGACCAATTTTGCATTCGACGGTTTCGGTGATGCATTTGGCGATTGGGACACAAACAGAAAAACAACAACCTGGAAGGCATTGGATTTGCTTTTTCCCTATCTCTTCGCAGTATTCGGTAACACACTCCACCTGAGGCACATCGACGATGTATTGAAAATCCGTAATCTTTTGGAGGCAGTTTTTCTCGATGATTACCTTGGGGATTTTTCCAACGATCTTGCAATCAATGGGTGTTTTACAGGTAGGTCTACAAGTTTTGCAGTTGGGTAGGTGAATTTTGCAGTCCAGATACTTGCAATCGCAATCACCTTTGCAATGAGTGTTTCCGCATCCGCAAGCATTGTGGCCATGTCCGTGGATATGGCCATGTCCACAAGTGCAATCACTGGGTCGATGTCCGCATTCGCAAATAGAGATCGGACCATGGTGTGGTTGGTGAACCACGATCGGAGTCGGTGTGCACGCAGGTGTGGGGTATACGTGTTGATAGACGGGTTGCGGGTAAACGTTATGGTAGCCTTGAGCAGAATAGTTCTGGCCAAAAGTGGCCAGCGGGCATAGCAGGATGGCCAGAATCAAGACCGAAAGATGTCGCAAGAACTTCATTGAAAAATACTCCTCATGAGAAACTAGAAATTTCGACAGCAAAAATGCGTTTGTCGATTCAAGGTAATCGAGATTTTTGGTTTCGCCACGGAAGCCCTGGTGGAGTGAATGGGGCGCAGGTGGTCTTGATGAATGGCTGCGATCAAGGGTGTCTGACAGCCCAAGCGTCACAGGCAAATCGATTCTTGATGAATGTGTAGGGGAGCCAAAAATAATCGTTGCGTCCCCAGTCATCCTGCCAAAATGTTCTGATCAGGAAAGCTCCCTGATTCTCTGTTTGCATGTGTCCAATCTTAAGTCGTTCATACAACGGGTAGTCGTCGTTGTATCCAACAACCACTCCAACCGTTCCCCCCATGGTTCCCCCTCGCGATACATCAAAAGGGATGTAGTTCTTGCAGTAGGTAAAGTTATTAGGAACGGCGAATCCTAATAAAAATGGGTTGCCGCCAACAATCCAGTTCTTCATCGCTGCCAATTGCGAGGGGAATTCCTGACTCCATAAATCGAGCCGAAAAAACTGGATCGTTTCAAACTCCCTGGAAAATCCGAATAGTTCAGGGTTGTTTAGCAAGTCGCCCATGAATTGGACTGATTGGCACAAATCGGTAGGTGGGGCTCCATATCTGCGTAGAGTCTTCAAGGTCGAACGAATACTCACTCCGGTTGCACCTCCTCCTCCAGTTGTCCTTACGGCCAATTGGTGAAGGAAATCGGCTGAACCGTTGATTCTTTCTCCTTTCCATTTTCTACTTTGCCAATCCAGCATTGACAATATTGATACAGAACACGATGCATGTTTATGGACAGTGGTCGGTGGTTCCAGCTCTAGATCGGTTTCTCTTAGATCCACATTTGGAGGGTGTTCTCCAACTTCTCCGGGAGAAACGGTGTGGTCCCGAAGATCGGAAACATCCGGGCTCCAACCCAGTGAGATCAGCTTCATGGGAAAGGTGATTCGTTAGACGTCATGAATACGATTTCTTCTCTCGCATTGTGGGGCAGGTTTCTGAAACGGGAAGGGACAGCCAGGGGAAGCGGAGGGAGGCCAATGGGAGACCAAGTTGACATGCATGGGAACATTGATAATCTCGTTGGAAAGGAGTGTGTTTGCCTCGCGAGGATTTTAAATGGATTGCACAAGCGAAAACAAAGCATGGTTGCATGTTGGCTTCGCTCAGAGAAAAGTCGGACAGTTTCTGTTCTTTTCTGTCGACTTTGGGAGAAGCGATGGAATATGCTTCGGATTTGGAGATTTCTCCTTGGACCTTTGCGCTCGAATTGGACGACGCCAAGGAGTACCAAGTAAAGAAAAATGATCTACGGTGGATGGTTGGTCGAGGCTGGATCGACATCGCAACTGGCGATGAGTGTCACTCTGGAGATCTTCAACAGAAATTCGACTTTCGGGGCTGATTCGAGATTCATTATTTCGGAACTGGGTTTGAAAATGTTGTCCTGTCACCAAAGTCTGGAGACTCCGAAAGACATCGAAGAGTATTCGAAGCCGGTGCTAGAGGCAAGCAAACCTCACTGGGATTGCGATCGTCATGAGTTGATAGTTTCTGGGAGTGTCGTGAAACGTTTTCGCTGGCCGGCCGCCAATCAGGAAACTATTCTTGGTGTTTTTGAAGAAGAACATTGGCCGTCAAGGATTGATGATCCCTTGCCCAGAACGAACGGTCTGGATCCCAAGCGTCGTCTGGCTGATACGATCAAATGCCTTAATCGAAACCAGCATTCCAACTTGCTCAAATTTCGCGGAGATGGAACTGGAGAAGGCGTGCTTTGGGACATTCTTTCTAAACGTTCTATACGCGGTGACAGCAAGCGAAAGCTCAGAAAACAGCGATCAGGATGACCGTGTCATTGGCATCCGAAGATTCCTCCATGGTAACCCGTAGAGGCTGTGACTTTTTCTTTCGCACATGAAGCGATAACGTGGAAGCAGTGCATATGGAAACCCGACGCGTGAGCGAGGACGTGTCAGGTTCTGACTCGCTCACGCGTCAGGTTACCATTGACGCCTCATAAGAATGCGACGCTCATTGAACGTGGCGACTCACAATGCATTTGCCGCGGAGCGGCTAATTCTATTAGCCCCAGACTTCAGTCTGGGGTAACATCCCACCCCAAATCCTGAGTCGCGGAGCGACGTCATCCGTTGAATCTTGTACGTATTGATAGATTGTCGCATCGAGATGCTGTGCAGGTAGCCTGGCATCGTTCCCCCTCCCCGGCCGCTGCGCTCCCGACCCTCCCGAAGGGCTCACAATACAACATATGTTTTTGGAGGGTGAAGGGTGCATGTTTTGCTGCTTCTTCAAAAAAATCAAGTTGTTGACCCGGGTCCAAATGCTAACCATGCGGATGCGTAGCAGCTGGCTACCTGAATCCCTTTCCAGAGTGTCTCTGGCCCTGGGACAGATTTGGCGTGGTCAATAAAGCCTCCCAAACGTGAGATGGTACGAATTACTTGGTTTAGTGTCGGGGGTTCTTGGGGAATTTCTTTACCCAGCACGGAATAAACTGACTTCCATTCACAAGGCTCGAAAATCAATTCACAACTGATATTTGGGCATTCCCGTCCCAGCATACACAGATACATTACTCGCCAAGCGACAACCATGTACAGGGCGATGGCATTTTCAATCGGCTCAATTTTACGAAACTGGCGACGTTCGATTCTGCAACCGGACTTCAGGGTGCGAAAGAAAATTTCGATTTTCCAGTCACGATGCGTCCTTTGTGTACGGTATATCTGGGGAGCAGGTTACGATTCGTTTGATTTGATTCATTCATTATTGTCGGTGATTCTTGGTCGGGGTCGTGAGTTTGACTGGTTTGTTCTTGTCTTTCCAGCTGTGTTGGTAATTGCGAAGCCTGTCTAGCCGCTTCAACTCTTGAGCGTTTGCGAAGATGGCCCAGTGGCCTCCGGTCTCGGCAACTTTGCGAGCGATGACCCAACCGACTTTACGCCAACGATGCATCGTAGTGACCGGCATCTTTAGATGCATTGCCAAGTCAGGTAACCACCATTCATCCTCACGCAACTGGCTTTGATCTCGTGGTGATTTGGGCTGTATGCCGCGGCGTTCACGTTCGCGACGCATGAGTTGGCAGACAGTATTGCGTGTGAATTTCGTCGCCCGCTTTACTGGACGAAAGCCATCCTTGTTCAATGCATCGGCGATTTGTGCCAATGTTTTCCCTTCCTGCTTGAGATGCTCAACGCGTGCTATTAACTCGCCATAGTTACTCACCTGGTCGTACCTTTGTACAGGGCGGCGGTGAGCAAGATGGCTGACGAAGCCGCCTGCGAAGCGGACCTCGACGTCCACGTTTTCACTATCACCGTTGACCGTAACAATGACACGTTCAAGTAACGTGCGTGCGATCACTTGACGATCTTCGGGACGCGTCGTTTCTGCATTCCATAGCGCTGCGACATCGGCGGACAACTCTTTGATTCGCAGGGCTTCGCTAGTCGTCAGTTCGCCTGGTTGAGCTTCAGTGAATCGACGATGCTCCAGACGAAGTTGTTCCTGATCACGAAGTTTCTCTTCCCAGCGACGTTCTAGTTCTCGGGCAACCAGTCGGTTCTCTGGATCAACCGACATGTATTGTCGATGGGCCAAACTGATCTCGTAGTCAATTCTGGCAAGCCGATGTTGCCATTGTTGATTCGCATCGACGCGTCTTTTAACGATGTCACGCGCAGCGTTGAGACTCAGTTCGATCGCTGCTGGAGTGAGTGCTTCCAGCAGAAGTC